>NZ_JSEO01000021.1 GCF_001624705.1 Marinomonas sp. SBI8L | reverse complement strand
CTATTTTAGCCAATAATAGAGAATATAAAGCGCAGTTAAGTTAACAAATTAACTGCTTATGAATGAATAAATAAGATACTCAGTTTTGCTAAGTATAAAAGTTGATGACTAAACAGGTTGAACCGTGGCTTGGATACTCTGGGACTAACATCGTTTCTTAAGAAAACGTTAAAATGATTAGAACCAAGTCAGCGAAATTCATCAGGGATAGAGGTTAAAGCCCTCATTTAAAATCCGAATAGATGGCTGCAAAACCTTACTTGTCAGAAGATATTTTTGCTTGCAAAAAGCGGGGTGTCCATAGATGTTATAGGGCAAGTAAAGTCTCCTGGTCGATTCTGGTTCAGGTAAATATTGGCTCTAAGGTTTAACCAAAATTATAGAAATCTCATGAGAAGACTGCTTTTAATCTTAACGCTTTCACGGGGCAATTAAAGCGCAACAAGTATGAAAAATGATAACAACACAAAGAATGAGTACTATTCAGCGATAATAGACGACATTTCTAAATGGAATAATATTAAACCGCCAGTGGAAAGACACTCAAACAGAAATGAAACTACAGAGAGCAGAGTCGATCTTAGTAATCTAGATTTTAGTAACAAAGACTTAAGTGGCATCAACTTATATCATACAGATATAAGAGGTTCAAATTTTACGGGAGCTGATTTATCAAACAGCGATTTAAGTAAATCATTTGCTGACAAAAATACAATATTTAATGGCGCTTCCCTTAAAAACTCTAAGCTTAAGGGGTCCCAGTTTGGTGGGGCTAAGCTAGAAAACGTAAATTTAAATGGGGCTGATTTGTCGGGGACAAATCTAAGTGTCTCTAGCCTAACTGATTCAGACCTCAAGAATATAAAGGTTAATACTCGTACATCATTTAATATTTCAGAGGAAGCCCATAACTGTATAATAGAGCGGCAAGTACTGAACAAGCTTAGAAATATAGATGGTAATAACGGAGGGTTAGATAAAGCAACTCTTGCACAAATGACAATAATTGATGATTTTGTTGAATTGAAAAAGTCATTTAGCGGGTTTTGGCATACAGTCCACGTTACTTCTATGGCCTTTTTTTTATTTCCTTATGCCTTTTTTTTGCTAAAGATTTGGAGCCTTTCCAACAACTTTCTCTTGTTTGAGCCTCTCCAAGACATGAGCACCACCATTGGTGGCAAGTTATGGGAATATATTTATAGCGCAGGGAATCTTGATGGAAAAGTATCCCCATGGTCTCTAATTACCATACCACTAATACTCTACAACTGCCTCAGGCTCATCATACTATGGAAAACTGTTTCGCTAGAGCATCAAGAGAAAGTAACAGGGCTACCTGTTAGTTTTACGATGAACCTAAAGTGGAAGTTTATTTATTATGCTGTCAGTTGGGGAGGCATAGTTAATGTATTACTTGTAGCCATGCATACCTATTCTTTCTTATCTTTACCATTATCAGGCTTACCGTGATCTCTATCAAATTCTTTAATAGGGCACCTACTCCAATTTATCTTTTAAAATAGAGGACAACTAACAGGACACCCTTAACAATTTGATCTAATTCCATTCATGATCTAGTTTTATTGAATTCACTCAAGGATGAGGAATCTAATATGCCTAAGCCACGTAAATCCCTAATAAGTCTTCAAAACACTACTTATTACCACTGTGTATCTCGGTGCGTCAGGAGAGCCTTTCTGTGTGGTAGCGATAAGCTCACAGGCCAAAGTTACGAACACAGACGAGGCTGGATTGAAGATAAGATATTGTCTCTTGCTGCTATCTTTGCGATAGATGTCAGCGCCTATGCGGTGATGCTATTTTTTAGGAAAGCACACCCACTTAGTTCTTCATGTTAATACTGAGAAAGCCAATAGCTGGTCTATCAGAGAAGTGCTTGAGCGTTGGCATCGTTTGCATAAAGGCACACAATTCACCGAAAAATATCTAGAAAACAAAGAAATGGCAGAGTTTGAGCTTGTATCTGTGTATGAGAGTTGTGAGAAATATCGAGAACGACTCACAGACATCAGCTGGTTTATGAGAGAGCTGAATGAGCCAATTGCTCGTATGGCCAACAATGAAGACAAATGTACAGGCCGATTCTGGGAGGGCAGGTTTAAGTCACAAGCGTTATTAGACGAGGCAGAACTTGTGTCATGCATAGCATACGTCGACTTAAACCCTGTTCGCGCCAACATGGAAAAAGCACCAGAAACCTCAAAGCATACGAGTATCAAAACTCGAATCGAAGTGGCCAAAGCGAATCAAACTCAACCAAAAATTTTATTTCCCTTTATTGGCTATGAAAGAGAAGATCAACCAGAAGGATTACCTTTTAAACTCATAGATTACCTTGAATTAATCGATCTCACAGGGAGGATTATGAGAGAGAACAAAAGGGGGAGTATTGATGTCTCTCTAGCGCCTATTCTTCAACGAATTAACCTCACGTCAGAGCAATGGATAGAAGTAACAACCAGCTTTGAAAAGCATTTTAAAGCCGCAGTTGGCTCAGAAGCTTACTTAGCTGAGTATTGTGAACACACTGAATTGCAACGGCGATCGGGATTAGCTGCTTGTAAGCGGCTTCTTTCTTAGGTTTAGCTTACTAAATTCAGTTCTATTTTAATAAAACCTAAATATCGTTAACGCGAGGGTTACTCGTGGCTTCAGTTTGAAACTCTTTGTAATTGAGCTTCGATTTACAGGTTTTCCTTCCTTCTGATAAATAAAATACAAAAAAATGGAAAAGTGAGTTTCATTCAGCTGAAGTTGTTTCTGATCTCTTTTAAAATCGATGTCTTATTAAACATCTTATTAAACATTGTTTTTTAGCTAACTATTTTTGCCTCTTAGTGGGGCGTTAAGTGTCGCGACGATAATGAAACGAGTTTCTAAGTTAACGAAAAACCCTGCATTAACTAGCTTCTATGGCTGGCTATTGTTTCCTAGTATGTATCTATTAGTAGGTATTTTTACCTCTGTGGGTGTATCTGTAGAGACATCATTTATTGTCGCTTCGCCAACTGGAATATTGGGCTTCATTTGTTGGGCAGTTGCATTTATTATCAGCATAAAGCAGATTTTAAATGGTCAAATCACAGCCAACTCACTGGGCGGTATGCTCTCAAGCTTTATTCCTTTTGCATTCTTAGGGTTTGCATTCTGGGTGGCGGTTAATGGTGGTGTATAAAACACTTAACAAAAACATCAAAGGCGAACTACGTGCTGGACGCGGCAAGCCGCGCTCTTTATGTTGGCGTTATGCACCAGTGCAAAAAGTCTAATTAATAGGGATTTTATGAAGTTATCAGAGTTACAACGCTATATTAAAACGGTTGATCACAACCCAGAGTTAGCCCACAAGTATTTTCTCAAATTGATCGAGGAAGTTGGAGAGCTTTCTGAATCAATCAATAAAGACAAAGCAGGACAACCGGAAATTTCAGAGCTTAAGGGAAGCATTGCGGAAGAGCTGTATGACGTTCTCTATTATGTATGTGCTTTAGCAAACATTCATGGCGTTGATCTAGAGAAAACTCACTTTCTCAAAGACGAGTTAAACAAGATTAAGTTCGGTCGATAGTTTAGAAATTAGGTAACTAAGACTGATTCATTTACTCGCGTCATAATACTAATAGCATACCTACTCTAATTTGATTTAATTCCATTCACTATCTAGCTTTATTTGATTCACTCAAGGGTGAGCAGTCCAAAATACTCTCTTTTAGTTAGCTGCAACCCCCTAATAACGCTTATTCTCATTTTTTAGAAAAGCATCTATTACCACTGTGTTTCTTGCTGTGCTTTCTATTAGAAGGTGCGTGCTTTTTTTAGGGGAGCATACTCCCTTGGTGCTGCAAGTTGGCACTGAAGTAGCGAATAATTGGTACTTACCTAAATAAAAGCATCACCTGTACTCTAAATAGAAGTGCACCACCTATAATGATTTTTAATTCGAAAACGCTAGGTTAACACGACCTTATTTTTCTGATCACGCCTATGTTGTCGATAGTATAAATTATACAAGGTGTCATACCCACGTAATGCACACGATTTAGTTTTAATGGTGTGACTCTGTGCCCACTTGCTGAGCTTTATCATGGCTTTTCGGTTTATAAAATACCGACCTATGGCATGAGTGAGGTACAGCAGAACATTCAAATCAAATAATTAAAAGAAAGGAATCAGTGAATGATCAGACTTAAGCAATGCCGAGCGATCGGCTTAGTCATTATCGGTGTTTTATCAAGCTTACTATCGGGCCAAGCGTTGGCAGAAAGCTACGTATATTTAACCAACAATACCATGGAAACCTTGACCCTTAGTACGCAGCAGACTGGACACGACAATATTCGTCATGGAGATCAATGGCAGCAATTGGCTGCTGAAGTGCCACCATTAGGCACGGTTAAGTTTCTGCGTTTTAACCGTGACCAAGGCATTAAATGGGGAAAAGAATATTTTTTTACAACTGAAGTTAATGGTGCGTCGCAGCCGGTTTATTTAAAGCAGAAATTACTCGGCACCAGCACATTTAGCAAAATGTGGCTGAGTGGTCAGGATGATCCTTGGCACTATGATCGCGACATCCATCGCGTGCCTTTAATTGATCAGCAACAAACTTTGGCATTTAAATCTTCTTCAGCCAGAGCATCAGGTGATGATATCCACTATGTGATCCACGAAAAGTTTAATCAATCAGAAAAGTCTCAATACGCTAATGAGCTAAATGTACTGACTTACAATACCTGGGCATTACTGCCACCGCTTGCCTCTAAAAATACGGGTGATAGGTTAGAGACTATCGCTGAGTATATGACCCATTACGATGTGGTGGTCTTTCAAGAAGTGTTCGACCCCATTTTAACTGCAAAATTTAGAGAAAAAGTCGCTCAGACTTACCCCTATATGACGGAGATCCCATGGAAAGTGGGTAAAATTTTGACGGGAGGTTCATTTATTGCGAGCCGCTGGCCTATCGAAGCCCAAGACGCAGTAGTCTATGACGCGTGTCGAGGAGATGGGTGTTTCGCTAGTAAAGGGATGAATTATGCGAAAATAAGAAAAGGCAGTAATGCGTTTCATATTTTTGGGACACACACGCATGCGTATACCAGTGAGCAAGATGTCACTGTTCGTTTTGAGCAATTGGCACAGTTGAAACGCTTTATCGAAAGCAAGCAGATCCCATATGAAGAGCCTGTGATTATGGCGGGTGATTTTAATGTGGATAAACTTAACTATCCTCAAGAGCATGTCGCCTTTTTAGAATTGTTGAATGCTACAGAGCCTGAAGCCACTGGCGTTTACCCATATTCATACGCCGGCCCTGTTAACATTTATGCTGATGAAGCCTTTAATGAATATTTAGATTATGTTTTATATAGTAATGACCATATTGCGCCTTACGCTTCAGAAAATAAAATGCTGACACCGCGTAGTATCGACAGTCAGCATTGGAAAAGCTGGGATTTGTCTGACCACTATCCCGTAGAAGGGCGTTTTGCATTTCCATTGACGCCTGAATACATGCTTTTCTAAAAAAAGCGGTACAGCACACAGCGGGCTAACTATCAGGCGAAAACATGGTGGTAAAGGGCGTTAATTTTGGATGGGTGTTATTAAGCGGTTAGCTTAAATGAGAGCTCTAATCGAGAGCTCTAATCGGACACCCATTTCAATTCAGCTGAAGTTATTTCTGATCTCTTTTAGTATGGATGTCATATTAAACATTTAGACAAACTAACTGAGGCTCGTATGTTGAATCGACAAAATTTACTTTTAGTTTTCCCAATATTGAGTCTAGTTTGGTTTGCTGGAACAGTTATTATTGCAGGCTTATATTATCCTGAATATAGCCATATAACTCAGTTCATCAGTGAGCTTGGCGCAACAGGCTCTCCACATGGCGAATATGTTAATTATTTAGGCTTTATTCCTACCGAGATCTTTATACTGGCATTTGTATTTACTTGTTTTTTAGCTTCCCCTAAAACAAAGAGAAACATAACAGGATTTAGCTTTATTGCTGCTTATGCGGTAACTCTTTGTATTTCTGCATTATATCCATGTGACTTTGAATGTAGGCCTGTTGAACCTACGGTTTCCCACAATATTCATATGTTGTCTGCTTTTCCTGGTTATTTATGCGGGGTAATTTCAATATTTATTTTGTCATCTGGTTCGTCATTTACAGGGCAACTTAACGTTTTTAAATATGTAAGCTTTACCATTGGAGGCATTTGTATTTACGCATTCCTAAATTTAGATCCTAATTCCCCCCTTGTTGGTGTGTACCAACGATCCTTAGATTTAATGATATATTTATGGTTTATATATTTTGCTTATAGCCTGAATCAAAGTGTGTCTAACAAAGCCATTAAGTCTAACGCGTAACAGTTTATTCAGCTCCGCTTTTCGTTTAAGCAAGCTATCGGACGGGGCGTTATAAAGCCTAAGGAGATGTCATGCAATTTTCAGATGAAAGAATCAAACTTCTACCATTTCAAAACTCTGATTTTGAGTGTTTTCTAGAAATTATTACCTGCCCACAAATGATGAAACATGTTTATGACCCTTTGACTTATTATGAGGCTAAATCTTCTTTTGAAAAAAGATTGCCACCTTGGGAGCTTGATAGTGATAAATGGCGCTCTTTTAGTATCTCTGAAATCATAAGTGGTGAAAAGTTGGGGTTCATATCTCTGAGAGTGGTTAATCATGAAACTAAAATTGCTGAAGTAGGCTTTATGATTAAAGCAAGCGCTCAGGGTAAAGGCATAGGTAGTAAAGCGCTTAAACTTATTAAACAGTATGCATTTGATATTTTAATGCTAAATAAATTGGTTGCTTATTGTTCTGTAGATAATGCTGGCTCATTTGGCTTACTAGAGAAAGAAGGTTTTATCCGTGAGAATCGTTTAAAACAAAACACCTTAATCAATAATCAATACAGAGATGATTATGCGTATGGGTTAAGTAAGCCTGCTTTATAGCAAGTTGTTAGGTAAGGAAAAAGAATTGGCTTTGTTAAATTTTATCTACTTTCAATAAAAACAGGTCGCAACTTTAAAGTATTTAGGATTCAAGCAGCCCGCTATGCTTCTTAAAGAGCTATAGCGGGTTGTTTAAAAAATGTGTCGCACTTAGAGCTTGGAGCCGAGATTATTTAAGTAGTAAATTAGCGGGTGAATATTGGTCTGTGAGAATACGAGTGTCTGCAGGCCAATGTGAGTTTAGTGTGGCGAGTTCCATTGCTTTCACTAAGTCTGATACATCTATGCCAAAGGGGCTCAAAGCTTTTATTAATTGGTTAATACGTTGCTCAGAAACATTGAGCTTGGTTAAAGGTTCTTTGCCCGCCAAAATCACTCGATTTTGCTTAAGGTCATTTTTAATACTAAAGAAGTCACCAAATACCGAATGGTAGGTAGCAGATTCATGTAAGAATAGTTGGCTGCCTATAAAGGTGTTAGAGGACAGGAGGCCGCTAGGTTTTAGTATGTCCTTAGCTTCTGATAAAAACTCTTTCGTCAAAAGGTGTTCCGGAATATATTCGCCATTAAAGGCATCTAGAATTATCCAATCAAAGTGCTGCTTTTTTAAGCGTGCCCGTTTGATATAGAGGCGGCCATCTTGGCTGATTGTTTTAACTTTCTCGTTTTCAACTAAATTAAAATGATCTCTTGCCACTTTAATCATGGCTGGGTCAATTTCAATATTGGTGATGTTAGTTTCGGGTAATAATTGATGTAATGCGTTTGAAAGGGAGCCTCCACCAAGACCAATAATGAGTATATCTTTTGGTTGATCGTTAAGTAGCAAAGCACTGAAAAGTAACTTGGTATAGTTAAAAACGAACTTATTGGGCTGGTCCTTAAACATGCAAGATTGGTTGATATTAATGGCCTTAACATTGAACTTTATGCAGCGAATATCATTTTCATCCTCTACTAGAATTGTGTGATACAAGGAAGGCTCTTGATGAATGACTTCTGCATTAAGAGAGGTTGTTGAGGCTGCAAGGCAATAGATTAAGAGGTATCGAGTTAAAGTCATTATATGACTTTTTGCTTTTTTATTTTTTATAAACATGGGATGCCTCATTTTCAATCTTAGCGCCTTTGCTTACTGCAATATTCATAGTAATGAGGCCAAGGCTTATGAGTACTAAGCTAAAACCTAAAACAATTTGGTTAATATCAAAGAGTAATACGAGATAGAAAGAAGTAATGATGGTTCCTAAAGCACTGCCTAAGGTTGAGACGAAATAGAGTTTGCCTGCTATTTTTCCACTTTCATTGTGGTTATCAACTAATAAGCGAACACTATAGGGCGATATCATACCTAGAATGATGGTTGGGATTAGAAATAGGCAGGATGAAGCGAGGAGTGAACCATAACGTGTATCTTCAATATTGATGAAAATGAATTCCATTATATTGTTTGAGTAGAAAACAATAGGCAGCACCCAAAGGCCTGCAAAGATATAAATAAAAGCAAACATTTTGAGGGATCTGGTAGAGACCGAGAGCTTTCCACCTAATAAATACCCTATGGATAGACTCACCATAAAGACAGTAATAATGCTGCCCCAAATATGAATACTGGAACCAAAAAAAGGCGCTAGAATTCGTCCACCTAACAACTCAATCCCCATGATGCTAAAGCCACTACAAAAACAGAGTGTGTAGATGAGGGCGCGCCTACGTAAATCATTCATATGAAAACCTGATTGAATTAGGGCTAATAAGCTAGATGCTTAACGAATAAGCCTTTTTAAAAGCTAGTCTAAAAATAAGTTATTGCTTTATATGATAAAATCAAAAAACGAATTCCAATATTACTCGCTTAGTTTAATTTTTAAAGTGACATAAATAAATTAATACTACTTATTCATAGAAGGTAGATAAAATAGAAAAATTGCCTATTGATGCTATTTCCCTCTATTGGCTATGAAAGAGAAGAGTTGCCAAGAAGTTTGCATTGCAAACTAACTCCTATACTTCTGCTAATTAACCTCATATTAGAATTATGAGTTTAAGTTACAACTGTCTTTGATAAACGCTTTCAAGCAGCAGTTAGCGCTGAAGCTTACTCCGCTGAGAATTGTGGACATACTAAACTGCAATGACGATGAGGGGACACTGCTTATAAACGGATTTTATCTTAGATTTAGCGCATTAAATTCAGTGTTAATCTACAAAAATATTATCTTTAGGAATAAGCCCATTAATTCAGACGGACTCAAAAGAGGGATTCAATTGAGGGCAGCAGTAGGTATTGCCTATTATAAAAAAACTAGATTGTTGAGAGCCGTATCAGTTGTTTGTCATATAGCTATAACTACTTGTGTAAGTTTTTATCCCACTTTTAGGGATTATGTTTGCCAATTTATGATCTACCGCATGTTTTTTGGCTAAATTAAAATAGACTCATGAGTCATATATCTACTGAACCAATTTTAAGACGAAATTATATTATGCAATTGGAGGCATGCTTGCAATGAGAAAAGAGACCGTATTATTGACTGGAATTTCAGGTTATATAGCCCTTCATACTGCTAAGAAGTTATTGCGCGAAGGCTATACTGTAAGAGGTTCTGTTAGGAACACTGCAAAAGCCAAAGAAGTTGAAAAGACGCTTCAAAATGCATCTGTTGATACCGCGAATTTGTTTTTCACTGAACTTAACTTAAATTCAGATAAAGGTTGGGATGAAGCAATGAAAGGTTGTGACTATGTCATTCATATGGCATCTCCTTATGTTGTTGCAATTCCAAAAGATGAAGCAGAAGTGATAAATCCTGCTGTAGAAGGTACATTACGGGTGTTAAAGGCAGCTCGAAAAGGAAGAGTTCAAAGAGTTGTTTTAACCAGCTCGGCACTTGCTATGATGGGAAGCATGAAAACAGGTACAATTAACCCTAATAGCTGGACTGATACTAGTGCTGATATCGGCACTTACACTAAGAGTAAAACACTTGCTGAAAAAGCTGCGTGGGATTTTATTGAAGATCAGCCTATGGATTCACACAAGATAGAAATGGTAAGTGTAAACCCTGGAGGTGTGTTTGGTCCTCCACTCGGAAAAAATATCGAGGGACAGGCCATGAGTGTAGTTGACCAGATGCTCCGCGGAAAAGTACCTATGGTTGCAAATGTCTCAATGCCAATGGCAGATGTAAGAGACATTGCTGAATTGCATCTTCAAGTAATGACTGCTCCAAATGCCGTGAATAAACGTGTTATAGGTGCGGCTGAAAAACCAAATAGTCTTCAAGAGATCGCGCAAATACTGAAAGATAATGGCTACAAGGGCCCAAGTACGCGGTTAGCCCCAAATTTTCTTATAAAATTAGCAGCCTTTTTTGATCGAGAAGCGAAAGGTATGGTTGGTTTTTTGGGAATGAATATACATGCCGATAATTCAGAAACCAGAGCTTTGTTTAATTGGGAGCCAAGATCATTCTCTGAGTCTGTTCTGGATACAGCTAAAGCGATTAAAAACATAACAGGTTAACGATACTAAGCTAACTTATTCATTGTAATGCCTGCTAGCTTCTGGTTAGTGGGTATTGCTAATTTACTCAGAGTGTCCTCTCAATAACGCTCCAATGTCTCTGCGTTTGTTTTTGATAAAGCGAATAAACTCTTTAGATTTTGAAGATAAGTGCTGTTTGTCAGTGTAAACCAGATACAAATCTCTTCCTGATGGTATCCAATTTCTGTGTAAGTTTAGAAGTCTCCCCTGATCAATATCCTGATGAACTAATCCTCTTGGAAGATATGCGATACCGGCTCCTTGTAATGCCATCTGTACTGATATGAACATGTCATCGCACATGAGAGTATGCTTCATATCTAGATCAATATGCTCTCCTTCAAAAGTAAAGCGCCATGGCAGTATCAAACCATCATTATGATTTATGATGCATGGCCACTTAAGAAAGTCTGTAGGTTTTTTGGTTGCTGGAAAGCTATCAACTAACTGTTTGCAGGCAACAAGTGCATAGTCTAATCGAGATAAGGGTAGCGCAATTAGAGAGGAGTCGTTAAGAGGTCCAAGGCGAAGGGCGAAATCAGCTCGTTCAGCTGTTAAATCCTTGGTTCGGCTGGAAGAGTCAAATTCTAGATTAATACTTGGAAATTTGGTTAAAAACTCTGAAAACAACGGTGATAGTAAATAAAAGATAGTTGCTGGTGCAGAGATGTTTAGGGTCCCTACAGGGTTTGCTTTGTGAAAAGTTGCTTCTTCCTTCAACTCACTGACCGTATCAATTACCGATCTTGCTCTTGGTAACAAACGTTCCCCAACCTCGCTAAGAGAAAGTGATCTAGTTGTTCGATTAAATAATCGGACATCTAGCTCAGTCTCTAGTAATTGAATCTTTCGGCTAATAGTTGTTGTGGGTAGATTGAGTGAACGAGCAGCCTCAGCAAAACTACCAAGACGTGCTACTTCTATGAAGGCAATTAATTCATTGGTGTATTTCATCATCATCTCCTAAAAATTGATTATATAACATAATCCCACTATATGGGATTATGTTATTCAAGATAAATGGTACTTCTGTTTTTCGGTTTAATCTATAGTTGTTTTTGTACACGAGCTGCAGAGCTCGTCATCTAATCATAAACACAAGAGTTTTTTTATTATGACAATTTTAGTAATGGGTGCTACTGGTAATACTGGGTCAATAATTGTTAACCAGTTAAAAGAAAAGCAAGCAGATTTTAGTGTAATGACCAAAGTTGGCGCAGATACAGCGAAACTTAGTTTGGAAGACGGACAACTGCGTACTGGTGATTTCAATGATGTTCCGTCGTTGGTTGCGGCGTTAAAAGGAATTCGAAAAGTTTACTTGTTAACCCCTATTGATCATTCCTCGATAGATTGGGTAAAAAACATCATTCAAGCTGCAAAAGAAGCTGGGGTGAGCCATATAGTAAAACAATCGGGCTTAAAAGCGAGTTCTGATGCGAGCTCTGAAGTGATTAGAGATCACGCATATACAGATAACCTAGTGAAGCAATCTGGTTTAGATTACACATTGATTCAACCAAATACTTTTTTTCAAAATTTCTACAGTAACCTTCCTAGCCTAAACGCAGAGGGCCGCTTTTATTCTTCATTAGGCGATACTGCTCTCAGTCTGGTAGATATCAACGATGTCGCTGCTGTAGCAACAGCAGCTTTAACGGAAAATGGACACGAAGGTAGAACTCATCATATCACTGGCTCTGAAGCGCTGACATCTTCAGAACATGCAAAGCTACTGAGCATTGCAAGTGGTAGAGAAATTACCTATATAGATATTCCTGAATCTGCTCTTATCGGAGCTTTAAAGCAAGTTGGTTTAGGCGATTGGTTATCTGAAAAATTAGGGGAAATGATTACCTGGTTTACAAAGGGAGATTATGGGTTGGTAACAAATACAGTTGAAGAAGTGATAGGTCGTAAGCCTCGTACATTCGCGGAATTTGCTCAAGAACTTTCTCACTCTTTAGAGACTAAGAAAAATGATTGAATCGTCTGAAAATAAACAAGTGATTTACCCTGTTCAACCAGACCCGACACTTAATAATGCTGAGAAGTCTAATTTGAAACAGAGGCCTTTTATCGTTGATAAGGATGAGTATCCATTTGAGAGTCATTGGTATGAGCGTGATGGTGTTTCTATGCATTACGTCGATGAAGGTGACGGT
The DNA here is from genome assembly GCF_001624705.1 of Marinomonas sp. SBI8L. Taxonomy (GTDB): domain Bacteria; phylum Pseudomonadota; class Gammaproteobacteria; order Pseudomonadales; family Marinomonadaceae; genus Marinomonas. The sequence continues at coordinate 62,372 of NZ_JSEO01000021.1, read as the reverse complement.
GTACCTATTGTGTTGACACATGGGAACCCAGACTGGTCTTTCCTGAACAGGAATATCATTAAAGAGATGTCTAAAAAAGCCAGAGTTATTGCTTATGATTTGCCTGGTTTTGGGTTCTCAGATACGCCACATAACTTCGGGTTTACACCGAAAGAGCACTCTGAGTGGGTAGAGTCATTGATATTCGAACACCTTAAATTGGATAAGTTTATTCTTGTTGTTCAGGATTGGGGAGGCCCAACTGGGCTTAATATCGCGACAAACCATCCAGATAGTATCCTTGGTTTGGTAATTAGCAATACTTGGGCATGGAAACCAGAAGGAAGCTTAAGAGATTTCTCTATAATGATGAGCACTCCAGATATGCAGCAAAAAATAATCGATTTAAATTTTTTTGCTGGGGCTCTAATGCCTTCCAATATCAATACTGTCTCTGGCAGTAATAAGGCTATCACAGACGCCTATGCTCTTGCTTTCCCTACACCGGAATCTCGCAGAGGTACAGCTGTATTTCCTGAGCAAATTGTTGGGGCCGAAGAGTGGGTACAGAATATTGAAGAGAGGTTGACAACCTTAGCGGATAAGCCCGCACATATTATTTTTGGCATGAAAGACAAGGCTGTGGCGACGAAGGATAACATAGATAGATGGTGTAGACACTTTCCAAATGCTGATGTTTTGCTGCTTCAGGATGCTGGGCACTTCACGCAAGAAGACAGTCCAGAGAGCTTTTGCTTTATGTTGTCTAAAATCCTAAAAATACTCTAGTTATAAAGTTCAACCCGCTTTAAGAGTTGGACACTACATAGCAAGGCAGATGATGTGGGGTTAAAAATAGCCCTAATCAAGTTAGACATCTGATGCCTTGGTTCTGACTTCGATAATTTGATGAGAGACGATGTTAGAAAATAATTGTGTAACTTTACGGTAAGCACCAATTGCCGAAGGTACAACAATTTACCAAGAGGATTAAGATAAAATGTCGATATTGCTTATCATATTTGCTTTGTTAATGGGGGGGCTAGTTTCTATTTATTTGCCAATGATTACTCAAACCGCGAAGATATTAAATTCGGCACCGCTTGCTAACGTTCCATTTTTTGGTGTTGCGCTTTTATCATCTATTGGTATTGCTGTTCTAACCGGAAGCAGAGAAAGAGATTTTTCTGGTATTTCTTCACTTCCTATCTGGTTGCTAAGTGCTGGCGTTATGAGTGCGATAATGGTGCTTGGTTCGTCTTATTTAATTCCTCGAATTGGTCTAAATGCCTTTTTTGTTTTATTGGTTTCAGGTCAGGTTATTGCGGGGATGGTTTTCAGTCAGTTTGGTTTTTTCGGAACACCTATATCAACAGTATCAGTCGCAAAGTTTGTGGGTGCAGTAATGGTTATCTTGGGTGCTGGTTTGGTAACTTATAAGTAAATACTTAATATGATTTGAGTTAACCTAATTAAAACAGAGAAGTCACTCTTCAAATAAAACCTTTTATCATTTAATTACTTCTGTCTGAGCAAGATGTTTTACGATATCTATGCGAGAATGGCGCCTTTAATTTTTGATGATAGACCTAGATAAAAATGAATTTTGACGCTGCTATTTTTGATATGGATGGTTTGCTACTCGATACAGAGCGAGTATGTATGAGGGTGTTTAAGCAGGCATGTGCGGCACAAAACGTTCCTTTTCTGGAAGATGTCTATTTATCTATTATTGGCTGTAATTCAGCAGGTATTGAGAAAATACTACGCGATGGTTATGGGGCAGGACTTGATTACCCTGCGCTACATAATGAGTGGAAAGAGCGCTATAAAGCGATAGTGATGCATCAAGCTATCCCTGTTAAAGAGGGTGTTATTGAGCTACTTGAATGGTTTAAACATCACAAAATTGCGTTAGCTGTCGCGACTTCTTCTAATAAAGAAGTTGCCTTAACTAAACTTCGCTTAGCCAAACTTGATTATTATTTTTCAACGATCACAACCGGTTGTGAAGTTAAACATGGCAAACCTGACCCTGAAATCTACCTATTAGCTGCAGATCGGTTAGCGATTAAACCTTCTCGTTGTCTTGCATTTGAAGATTCAAATAATGGAGCCAAGGCTGCGGTCGCAGCAAATATGGAAACTTACCAAGTACCTGATCTTGTTAAGCCTTCAGACGAAATTATCGCCCTTGGGCATGAAGTTTATCCTTCGTTGTCCCATGTGCTGCAAAAATTAAAAGAGGTTGTATTGCCTGACTTTATTAACTGATTTTATTGAGACATTCATTCTAATTTTTTATGAGCTTCTCACCAGCAAAGAAGCCCTCTAAAGTTATATTTTTGGAGAGCTAAGTTTTTAGCAAGGTCGCTTAACAAAGTTGATGTATGAGCCCTATCACTTTTCCCAAGGCTACAAGTTGCTAAGGTAACTTGTATTCATTCCCTGTCATGCAAACTATCCATACAAAGCGTCCGCCGTTGTATCTCACCACGCCTTTTGAGTCGATATTAGCTTCGTTGCTAACACCATCAATTTTTTCATTAATGCCTTTGGCTACTTCTTCAGGCACTCTCCATATACAGGCAGCAATTTTGCACGAAGTTGAGTTTGCATTGCAGCCTTCTGGTGTACTGCCTTTGCTCCATTCGGTATCTTCTTTTACAAGTAATTGAGCTGCAGTGTAATCGGGATGGCTCACATACTGTTCAAACCCGAACCAATCGTTATTGTATGGTAGGTATGGGCCGTTCCAGCCTTTTGTTCCTGGGTCTTCAATGAGATAGTCGATTGCAAGATAACCATATTCAACATTCGTATCTGACGTAATGGGAAGCACGTGCCCTGTATCTTGCTCGTATCTATCCGCCGCCTCAAGCATTGTCTGCAATTCATTAATAACCTTGTCTCGCTCAGTATCAAAGTTTTCATTGGCTGTTACTGAAAGCGATAATAAAGCAATCAGAATTGTGGAAAGCGTTTTCGTCATTCTTATTCTCAGGGTTCTCATTAGGATGTTTGGTATGTTCTAAGGTTGTCTTGTTAGCGACTTATTTGGGCGCTTATATGCCACCCAATTTTACACCTGCTTCTCGTCTACAAGCAGAGAGTAAACTCTCAATCGCGACTTGATCTTGAAGCGTTCTGGCTATCGCGACTGAGCCAATCATCATTGCTGTTACTGATAAAATATCTTCTTCGTCACAGTTAATATAACTACTGGCATGCTCCATAACGGCTGTATTCATGCCATTGTAAACGTCGGCATAGGCTGTTTTAATTGTTTTATCCTGCATATTGATATCTGTGGCCAAGAAGGCTAAGGGACAAGATAAAGAGCTCTCTCCTTGAACGTGTTCCAAACTTAGGTATTTATCTAACAGTAATGACAGCCACTGTTTATTTGATGTTCCCTCTGGCTTAGGGCTGGCAATTTTAGTCTTGCTTGCTCTAAATTTTAATGCCTCACGGTAAAGTTCTGCTTTACTGGTAAAGTGGGCATAAAAAGCGCCTCGAGTAAGTCCGCAGTTGCTCATTAGATCGTCGATTGTTACACCTTCAAAGCCTTTTGTTGCAAATAGACTGAATGAGTTATCAAGAATGTTTTCTCGCGTTTTATTTTTGTGTTCTTTTGTATAGGGCATAGAAATAAGCCTTTTTTCTTATTTATGTTTTTAATCATATATAAGATTTATTCTAAGGTGAAGTGTCATTTTTATAAAGGTAATAAACCTAATTAAGGTAGGTTGGTTAATTTAAATACATAAAAACTTTAATATGCTTATCTATTTATTCTTATTTAGTCACTGTAAATCCCCTATTGGTCCTAAACTCATTTCTCAATAAAAATGCACTTTAGTTCATAAAATATTCTTATTTTAAAAAATCCGTCAAAAACTAAGGAAGTAGGTTTTACCTAGGTGAAACTTTAAATCCTATCTCATAGAATGGCGGTCTTTAATGATTCCTTAATAATTTGTTAAGAAAACTGTGTTAGGGGCTGCGTTAGATACGGATATCAATGCTGGGCAATGAGTGCTTGCTAAAGTCATTTGGCAAGGGCGTTTTGAAATTCGTGATTTGAGATGACTAAGAAAAAAGAACCTTGTTGTGGAGCAAGGACGACGAACTTACTGTGGTAACGATACCTAGTTTTTCACTTCTATCTTTTTGATTTTCTGACATTAGACACTTTAAGAATCTAATCTTAGGGGCATTTGCTCTAGTGCAATGATGTCTGTCTTAAATATCGCGTTTTATACAAAGAACGAGCTCATTAACTCATGGGGAGTGTTGGCATTGAAAAATGGACTTTTTAAAATTTTGAGGAATATATATGTTCTTGCTTCGTGGATTAATTTATCTTTTTTTTATTGTAGGGGTTGCTCAAGTCATTTCCCTTGAGGGGTTTGAGTTAGGGCCGAATGCCCAGTATTCGGAAGACTCACTGACGGAAACGCTTCAAGATGCGTTTGCAGGGTTCAGTGCTATCTTGTTTTTCATCAGTGCTTACTTGAGTGTTAAGTTCCGCTATGCGGGTATTTTACTTGGTGCTTTGATGTCTATGATGTTTGTACGTGAGGCGGATGCATTTCTGGATGAGTATGCATTTGATGGCGCTTGGCAAATCATTGTAACGGCCATTATCTTAACGGTTTTATTATCACTAAAAGGTAAATTTGGCCAAGCGTATGCTTCTCTAAAAGAATACGCTACGACGGCAAGCTTTGGTTTTATGTCCGCAGGAATTGTGATTATTATTGCTTTCTCTCGCCTAATGGGTAGAGGCTCTCTGTGGCAAGCTGTGATGGATGATGCCTATATGCGTGTAGTAAAAAACATGGTGGAAGAGGGTACTGAACTATTAGGTTACACCATTGTTGTGCTAGCTGCGGTTGAGTTATTAGTCTACGTTTATCAACGCCGCGATCAAAGTGTTAGAGCGATTATCAAGTCGAATTTAGTTAGGCTTCCTAAACTAACTTAATGTTTATCTGCCGAGAAGCACAACTGAATGAGTTGTGCTTCTATATTATCTTATAGATAGGGTATTTATTTTCTAATATAAATACCTATCAATAAAACCTTAATTTTTATAACTATCAAATTAAATAAAACACCTTTAAAAAATCGGCTGTTAGAAACCTTTTTCTGTGAAAAATATTTTCGTTAACCTAAGTGTTATGTTTATAATTGCATTCACTTTTTAAATTTTATAAGAGAGTTTGTCGTTAATATGGGTGATAGAAGTAATAATTTACCGGATACGTCTTTTGAATCAGAAAAATCAACTTGTACGAATACAAGTTGTTGTCCACCGCCACAATCCCCTGTTATGAGAGCGACACCAAAAGTTGGGCGAAATGATCCTTGTATTTGTGGTAATGGTCGCAAGTATAAAAAATGCTGTGGTAAGAATGTATAAATGTTCATTTATAAAATGACTTTTAGTGTTGTTATATTCAAAAATTAAGTAGGACTGGCTCGCTTATCTCTCCCTATGGGCTGTGGGTCAGTGTGTAAGTCATGATTGATGATGCTTATATATCATCTAATAGAGAGCGTCCAATAGATAGGGCGCTTCTTACCCTATCTAAAGGCCTATCAATAACGCCTTTATCTTCTTATTTAGCTTCCCCTGTGACTGTTTTAGAATTTAATATAGTCAGTAGCAGTTGTCTTGTTTTTCCAAATGACAAGTTAAATAGTCGCTTAAATAAGACACTCACTTCAGGTTGCAAATATGCGCTATAGTTTTAATCGCCAAATTCTCAGAGGTAAATATGAGTCGAAAAATATCTGATTTGCTATTTCGCTCTTTGGGAACTCACGCTCTCAAGGCGCTATCTGTTTCAGAAAGTGAGCTTACATTGATAGTGGCGCCTTGGGATAACCTTGAGAATGAAGCTGTCGCAACCTTTGAAAACGTGAACATCATTTATATCGAAGGAGACAGTGGTGAAATGGGTGTAACTTCGTATCTCAACCTCCCTTGGGACATCATTAGGTTTGATTCAACTGAGAAAGCTGACTCAATCTGGGAATTTGGTTTGTGTTGTGATGAAGTTAAGCTTGGTTTCAGAGCGCCAATGCCTAAAATATCCTTTGGATAATGTTAAAGCATTAAAAAAACCATTTAAGCGCTCTTTAAAATGGTCAATTTAGCTATGGGTATAAGGAGCAACAAGGTGTTTAATGGGTGGGCAGTGTGTATTCACGGATGGTGGGAGAGCATACTAGAAAACATATTGTCTGAAGACTTAGGTGCTTAATCTTAATAAATGGTTTAGTCACAGGCGCTTACTTAATGCTTTTTTGACAACGCGTCATTTAGGCTTCCGTTTTTCAGATTGTTTTGGCGTTTTCACATGTCTTCCTTTTTTCGGTTTGCTCTTGTTGGCGGTTTAGGTTTTATTGTTGACCTAAGTGTCTATGCTTTGCTTTCGCTTATTATGCCGCCACTTTATGCCAGAGCCATTGCTTTTTGGTGTGCAGTGACATCAAACTGGTATCTGAATCGATACTTCACCTTTGCTACAAATATAACAGATGAAAGTAACGAGGCTGATAAGCTTAAGCAATGGTTTTTATTCGCTATTACTTCCTTAATAGCCTTTGTTCCCAATATGGGAATCTACTACCTAATGATGCAATTTGGGCAAGAAGATAATTTACAAACATTCTTGCCTGCCTCTCTCTTACCTGCATTTGTTGAAGCTTCATTGCTTATTTCTATATGGCCTTACTTTGCACTTGTTCCTGGCGTAATTGCAGGGATGTTGGTTAATTTTATTGCGGCTAAGTACTGGGTTTTTAAACCAAAAGCTAAGTATGGGAATGCTATATAAAGACGGTTAATTTATTATGTCGGTATCGGTAAATTAGTTGGCTTGAATCGCCTTAAGGAAAGAGAGCGTCATGGCAAAACCTTCTTCATCTAACATGGTGGCTTTTGAGAACTCAGAGACTCTTTGCCAATGGTTAAAAGCTAACCATGCAACGCAAAGCGAGTTATTAGTCAAAATCTACAAAAAAGGATCGGGTGTTCCCAGTGTGACCTGGAATGACCTTGTCGTTGAATGTTTGTGTTGGGGCTGGATTGATGGGGTTAAAAAGTCGCTTGATTCAGACGCTTATATACAACGTATCACCCCTAGAAAGCCACATAGTAACTGGTCTAAACGAAATACTGAGCACGTTGAGCGCCTAATTAAAGAAGGGCGAATGCAAGAACCTGGCATGCTGCATTTTAGAGCTGCAAAAGCCGATGGAAGATGGGATTCGGCATATACAGTGAGTGATATACAAGTACCAAAAGATTTCATCGAAGCACTAAAAGATAAACCTGAAGCAAAGGCATTTTATGAAACTTTAACTAAATCCAGCCGCTATGTGATTGCTCTTGGGCTAACGTCAGCGAAGAAGCCTGAAACAAGACTAAAGCGATTTTCGAAATATTTAGATATGCTCGTTAATAAAGTAAAGCCTGTATAAATTAATTTTTCAGAAATAGTGCTAATGTCTAAAAATCATCTTGCATAATAGTAGGCGCCTTGATTAAGCGATTCGCAGCCAGCTTTTTGCCCAATGCGCCAAACATTGTATTGATCATCACCTTTTTCAAGCCATTGCCAAGATTGCTTTACAATCCCTTTGTATTGTCCGACTAAAGGTAATACTTTTGTGAGAGTTGTATTGTTTTTATGAGCTGTTTTTACTTGATCAAGCGTCGTTTCCATAACTTTACACGGATCACTATTAGCGAGAGCTAAGCTTGGGCACAGTAAAGTAATCACTAATAAGTGTTTATACATCTTGTAAACTCGGTAAAAAATAGAAGAGATTTTTCTGGTATTTTATCCAAATTAAATAACTATTCATTATTATTTAGACTCGTTTTATCTTTCTCGGTGTTACTCTAATCTTAAATTAAAAGGACTTACCAAGGGGTAAAAATGACTCAATATAAAGAAGAGTTAAAAATCGCAGAAGAATACCTTAGAGAAATGCTAAAAGCCGATGATACAAAAGATTTTGAGCTTTATATCAAACGTTATGAGAAAGATCGCATCGCAGGCTTTAGCCAAGAGCGGTTTCATAAGGATATTGAGTGCATGCACCAAGATAATGGTATAAATCTTGGTTATGAATTTTTAAGTTCACTACGGACTTAAACTTTCGATGAATTAGAGGTGTTTAGATCAGTTTGGAAAGGTGTGTATGAAAGGCGAGATGCGGTGATCGAAATAGGTATTTATAAAAAAAGAGGGTATTTGGTATTTGATTCGGTCGGCTGTTTATTAGTCAGTCGTTAACAGCTTATTTGAACTTTTGTTTTAATCATTTAGGAAGGTTAGATGTACAAAGGCAGCTGCTTGTGTGGTTCTATTCAATTTGAGTTAAAAGGTGGGGTGATAGATCCTATTTACTGTCATTGCTCCCTGTGTCGTAAGGCGAGTGGTAGTGCGTTCGCAACGAATGGCTTTATCAATGCCTCAGATCTTGAATTAAGCGATACTAAATCTAGCCTCACTTATTATGAAGCTAGCAAAGGTAAGCGGAAGTATTTTTGCTCGATCTGTGGCACACCGATTTATAGTGCCAATGCGACTAACCCTGACAAGCTAAGAATCCGCTTAGGTGTGTTTGATACGGATATTGAAGAACGACCTATCTCTCATAATTTCATTACTTCAAAAGCAAATTGGGAAGAACTAGATGCAGATCTCCCCATGTATGAAAAACATGAACCTTCACGAAGCTAAGTAGAGGTTAGGTTCAATTAAAATACCCCGTTAGTGTTCTCGATATTGCCGCCTACCATTAATGCGTATAAGCGCATAAAGCTATCAAGGGCTTGAATTGAGTCCCAATGCTCGACAATTCTGCCTTGATCAAGACGCCAAGTGTCTATGATATTCATTCCTTTTTGATCATTGCCTCTATCTTCTTTTTCTAGCGTGGCATGTGAGTGGAAGATAACGTAATTACCGTCAACATAGATGTGTTTAACGTCATAGGTGTAATCTGGGTAATCTTCTACAAAATCTTTTAGAAAACCTACTAAGCCTTGCACCTTATCTGGAAGATTTCTGTTGTGCTGTACATAGGCACTGTCGTTATAGTTTTTTAACACATAGTCAAAATCATGATTGTTCATTAAGTTTTGAACAAAATCTGTGACAAGCTTTGCGTTTTGGCGCTCTTCATTGGTCCAATTCTCTTTTTGCAAAGATTTAAAATCTATCACGAGCGTGTCTGAATTCTGGTTTGAGCTATCTGCCAGAGTAACGCTCGCGATTAATAAAAGGCTTAAAAAGACGGTGATTTTTAACATGGAACTCTCCAAAGAAATACAGTATTGGTTACTAATGTATACTAGGGTATGGTATTGAATGTTGAATAACAATAAGGCACTATAATGTCCCTAAGTCACATTTTGGTAACTTCTGAAGGAATTAGAGAGAGCTTATGGCAGATAACAAAGCTGAAAAACGCGTATTTTATAACAATGAAGAGTGTCCAATTCGTAATGTTGTTGCTCAGATCGGTGACAAATGGTCGGCGTTAATTTTATTTGCTTTAGTTGATGGTTCAGATAGGTTTAACTCGCTTAAATCAAGAATAGAAGGCATTTCACAACGTATGTTGACGCAAACATTGCGAGATTTAGAGCGTGATGGTTATGTTAACCGTACCGTCTTTCCAGAAGTACCCGTTAGGGTTGAATATGAGCTTACACTAATGGGGCGCGAATTAGTTAAGCCCTTGTATCAATTGGTTTCTTGGGCGGATACTAATCACCAAGCGATTAATCAGGCACGTAAGTCTTATGACGAGAGGCAGCAAGGGTAGGCGTCTTAAATTGCTTTAAAGGAAGATAGCAAATGAAAAAAAGTATTTATGTTTTTGAATGAATAACTAACTTTTTAACCTGTACCAATAAGTAGTATTTTCTGAGGTTAATGCAATAATTTGATCATGGGTTAACTTAAGTTTTGATTCGAGCTTGAAGTAGTCCTGCCATAAACTTTTATACTCTTGAGATAGTAAAGTGAGAGGGAAATTACTCGCTAGCATGACTCGTTTATCTCCAAATGCTGTTAAACATTCACGGATGACTTTGTGTTGCCATGATTGTTTATACTTCCTTTCTGCCATTTCCCAGCCTGAACATTTAATTGCGCACTGCTTGAACTTACTTAAAGCCGTGAGGTTTACCTGCCACTCTTGCCAAAGCAAAGCACTTTCATGTTTATCTCCATCCTTAATATCTAATGGTGGCCAGCCTGCATGATTGATGATCATTCTTAATGTGGGTAAATCTTTCAGTAAATCTAGTAATAAGCCAATGGCATTTTTGTCACCGAGTGACATTTGTAGGTCAAAGCTTAATTGGCTATCGGCAAGATAGGTTAGGTTGTCTTGCACACTTTTTTGAGAAAGTAGCTCAAAGGCTTCGTCATCTAGAATATGCCGACAACCCACTACCGATTGATAACCTTTTAGCCGTTTAACTTGATCAATAAAGGCATCTTGTTCAAGCGTTAAGTCAATACCTGCAACCGTTTTAAAGGGGAGGGAGCAACTAGATTCTAACCACTCAATTTCTTGCCAAGGTTTTGCATTATCAAAGCCAGCTTCTATATGTACAAAGCCAGCTAATTTAGCATCTTGATCAAGCAAGAGAGACTTTTCGTGAAAGTTATGACGCAGTTTGGCTTTATCTGGCCAAAAGGGTGCTTTTTCTTCCTTTAGCCATTGATAATGGCCTTGGGTTAGTTCAAAAAAATGTAAATGAGGGTCAATAATTTGCTTCATTTCATTCGCTCAATCAGTTTAGGAAATCAGGTATTAATTAGTTTATTGCGTGGTGTAACCGCCATCGATTACTTGTAGGCTGCCTGTGATAAACCTTGCTTTATCTGAGGCTAAGAACAAGACGAGCTCTGCAACTTCTTCTGGCTGGCCTAAACGGCCTAAAGGTTGCAATCTGGCTTCTTCTTGGTGAATCTCTTCTTTATTTGCACCAGATCTTTCACAGTAGTTATCGATTGCTTTGTGATAAAGAGGTGTTTCAATCGTACCTGGGCAAACAGCATTGGCTCTAATATTAAAGCCAGCGTAATCAAGTGCTGTCGTCTTAGCCATAGAGGCAAGTGCCGTTTTCGTTAAGCTGTAAGCGAAAGAGTTAGGCTTACCGACTAAAGCTTGCTCTGAGGAGATTAAAATAATATTACCAGATTGATTCGATTTCATATTTGGGATAACTGCTTTCATCGCAGCATATGCACCTTTTACATTGATGCTAAAAATCTTATCAAGCTCATCTTCACTGGTGTTTTCAATGGTTGCTGAGAAATGTATGCCAGCATTCGATACCAAAGTATCAACATTGTGATGCTGGGTGATGTCATCAATGATGTTATTAATTTGATCTAGGTTGGTGATGTTGCATGGACAGAAATGTCCAAATTCACTGGGTTGTATATCAAGATTGAACACTTGATAGTTGTTGGCTAAAAAAAGCTTAACAACACTAAGACCTATCCCTGAACTACCGCCTGTAACAATACATGTTTTTTCCATTTTAATGACTAATCCTTTGTCTTTTTAACGTGCAGGAAGATACAGGGTTTATAACGAGTAAAAAAGCTTTCTTTTCAGAGTTTTACATAATATTTTCATAGGTCCATTAATGATAAAAATAATGGGGTTACTCGATGGTATCTAAAAGGGGTTCTATTTAACTGAAATATTTAATTTCCAACATTCTGAAAAATGGAAATAGGTAAAATCCTTTTTTGTTAAACCATAGACATCGCTTTACGAAAATTTATATTCTTGTTCATAACTTCCTATGCAGTTCAAGGAGTAGGGAATGCAGATTAGTAATACCTTAGAGGTTGGTGATTTAGGCGAAATAGTAAAACAGCACGGTATTTTATATAGCAAAGAGTATGGCTATGATGCTTCATTTGAAGCTTATGTCGCCGAGCCTCTTGCGCAATTTGTGAAACGAAAAAGCCCTAGAGAGCGTATTTGGCTAGCGAAACTAGATGGTAGGTTGTTGGGCTTTATTTGTATTTGTGAGTTATCTAACTCTCAAGCACAACTACGTTGGTTCTCGATAAAGCCTGAAGCACGAGGAAAAGGGCTTGGTAAGCAATTGATGGATAAAGCCTTATCTTTTTGTGTAGAGCAAGAATATCAAAAAGTGGTGCTCTGGACAGTAAAAGGTCTAGAGGCGTCTACTGCTATTTACTTAAAGTATGGCTTTAGCATCACCCAGGAGATTGAGCATGAACTCTGGGGGAAAATGCAGCTAGAGCAGTGTTATGAGAAGGTTTTATGACTCAATTTATGGATAAAGACATAAAAAAGGCAGTCTCTAAAACGAGAGCCGCCTATTGTCTATGAGTTTAATCCTGTCTTTTCAGCTAATTTAATCTTCGGAAAAGGTAAGTGTAAAACTAACAGGAACGGCTGTAGCAATAGAAGGCAACTTAGCAAGTTCCTGTAGCTTTTTAATACCTTTCGTTACAGCAAAATCCTTGCTGTTGATAATCACGGGTTGTAGTGAAGAAACGGTTAAAACATCTTCTTCAGTGCTAGTGACTAAAACGTCTACTTTTATGGCCTTTTTATTGCCATGGAAATCTAGCTCTGCATCAATGCCTTTTATAATGTGAACACCTTCTTCATCAATATTAGAAATGTGCTCACTTAAATTGGCAGTCAGTATGGCATTAGGGTAGTCGATAGCTTCAAATACAAATTTAGTCAGCCGTTCGTTGCGAATAGGGATCATGGTTTCAGCTGAAGTTAAATCAATCTCAATATTAAGCTCTCCTTGCTCAGATAGCTGTCCATTAAGTTGAGTAAAGTGATGTGCTTCAGCAATATTGTCATTTTTTATAGAAACAAAGCTTAATTGGCTTTTTTCATTGTCAAGCTCCCAATCGGCTTGAGCAAGGTTAGCCCCTACAAGACAAGAAAGTGATAGTCCAAAAGCGGTTAGTTTTTTTAACATAATCTAATCCTCAGTCGATAATGATGTTTATGAAATCTTCAAGTTTAAAGATACAAATCATTTCTTAAGAGAAGCTTAAACTTTAATTCTAAATGTTAATTTCTGATATGGGTGAAATTAAGTTCGAGGATTCGCCATATAGAATAAGAAGGCGTGGGTATTTATTTATCAGGCTACTATTTGACTGTTAACGGTACTTCATTCACTTAATGACGTATGCCTAGTTGCTGACTAGACTTTATCGATAGTTGTAAAAGTGTAAAGGAGGTGTTTATGTCTGACCATTTAGACGTAAAGAAAGAGGGTGATCTAGTTGATGATATTCCTTCGCCTTGTGTACGTAATTGTTGTTTAGATAACGCGGAAATTTGTTTAGGCTGTTTTCGATCTCTTACCGAAATACTGTTATGGAATAGAGCAACACAGATTCAGAAACGGGCAATTCTTGCCCAGTCTCTTTCACGTAAAAATTCTCGCGAAGCGGCTCTAAAAGGTTTTTAGTATTAGCGCTGGCCATATGACTTAACAGCGCGGCATCTTTTTATACAAAATCTATGCTGGCGGTACAGCCTTTATCTGAATTGTCTATCAAGCTAAAGTGCCAATCGTATTTCTGGCAAATATCTTTAACGATTAACAAGCCTAACCCAAAGCCATCGGCCTGCTCTGGTTTATCTTTGAGCCCTATGCCTGTATCTATTACCTTGATGCCACTTTTATCCAATATTATGGTGACACTGCCCTCAAAAGTGCAAGAGAAGGCATTTTTAATCATATTGCCTACAAGGATTTGAATAATACTTTCTGGCACCTTGATCATACAGGGGGATTGGCTCTGAACCTGATAATTTACTAACTTATCTTCTAGGAAATGCTGATGGGTCTTGATTATGGATTCGATACACTTCTTGCTGAGTTCGTAAGCTTTTGGTGCTTCGATTTTTTCTTCCCGTGTAAGCGAAAGTAAGGTGGTGACGAAGATGTCCATTTCTTGAGTCGAAGTATCTAATCTTAATCTTTGGCGCTCAACAAAATCAGGCTCGCTAGAATGCCCTAATAAAGAAATAGCACCTTTCATTACCATTAGTGGGCTGCGTAATTCATGGCTTGCATAACGGGTGAATGCTCTTTCTCTTTCCACTAATAATTTGATCTTTTCTTGGTATTCATTGATTCGGCTAGTTAATTGCCAGATCTCTTTAGTGGCGCCGCCGTCAGGTAAGCTTAAGGGCTCAAAATGGTTAACCGAACGCTGTTTTAATTCTTTTGAAAGCTTAGATAGGGGGGACGTAAGTCGATCAGACACCTTCAAAATGATAAACAAACTAATGCCCAAGAGAATAAGCGAAAATAGCATTTGCTTATACTGAGTTTGAAACATCTGTTCTTCGCTTAACTCATAGACATCGTCGTAATGGAGCAGGTAAATATCTTGCATTACACCCATTATTTGACGTTTTGTTTTCATAATAAAAAAGTCGTAATACTGAGAGTTGTAGTCATCAATTTCATGCAGAGTTTCAAATTCAAGTGAATTAAGTAACCCCACATTTTCAGGTAGCGAATCAATGCCAACAAACACTGAGCTGTAAGGCGAAACGGTTAAGCTTTTTGTTCCTAGGTGTAGCGCTGGTAGAGCTAGCTGTAAATCTTTGTTTAAGCGATTTTTAGCATTGAGAACTTCTAAGTCTTCCAAGGTCGAGTTAAACAGTGAGAAGTGAAATACTATGATAGCAAACGCCAGCCCAGCAAAATAAACAAAGGTAAGCTGTTTAGCTGAGCGTATGTTATTAAAATTCAAAATAAAATTACCTAGTTAGCACTGGCGATAAGTTGATAGCCAAGCTTTGGCACAGTTTTGATATAAGCGTGATTAAAAGGCTTATCTATCAAGCTTCTAAGTTGATACACATGGCTTCGTAGTATGTCTTTTTTAGGCTCATTTTCTTGCCAAATGAGGGCAGAAATCTCATCTTTACTGACAACATCAGGTGCTCTTAACATGAGTATTTTAAGCAGGTTAAATAGAGTCGGGTTGAGAGGAAAACGGCAGCCATTTCTTTCTACAGTATGGTTATTTATATGCAGCGTTAGCTCTTCAAACTCTAATTTTTTAGTGGCTATCATGCCTTTCTGACGACGACATAGGGCTGTAATTCGGGCTTCTAGAATTTCCAAATCAAAGGGTTTAACAAGATAGTCATCTGCACCTTGATCAAAACCAACGAGCATATCTTCTCGTGTGTCTCGTGCGGTGAGCATGATAATAGGTGTTGTAATGCCTTGCTCTCTCAGCTTTTGGCACACACTAAGCCCATTCATTCGCGGTAACATAATATCTAAGATAATCAGGTCATAATGGTTTTGGCAGGCTAGATCGTAACCTTGTACACCGTTATTGGCGTAATCTAGTTCGTACCCCTTAATTTCAAAATATTCAAAAATAACAGCCGCAATGTCTTTGTGATCTTCAATCAATAATAGGTTCAATTAGGGTTACTCTTTGACGATAAATTAAGGGGGATTGTGCGAAGGTTAATGATCGAACCTTAAGGTAACCTTAAGCTTGTCAAAAAAATGTCGCTGACCTTTTGCTGACATCTGTCTCTTTATTCTGATGCTTCTATCAAGTTAAGGCGTCAGTTATGTCTATCATTGCGTTATCAAATAAGCTCCCTCAGTTAGGCCGTCACGACCAAGAGCCCAATATTTTGTTGTCAGTCATTGTGCCTTTTTATAATGAGGAAGCGGTTCTACTTCAGTGTCATCAAAGGTTGATTAAGGTCTTGGATGAAATAGGTCAGCAATGTGAAATTGTTTATGTGGATGATGGCAGCAATGATGCTAGCTGGCTGTTAGTGAGCCAACTTAAGAGTCAGCATCATCAAATTCAAACCTTAAGTTTGAGCCGTAATTTTGGTAAAGAAGCGGCGATGACAGCTGGGCTTAAGGCGAGCCAAGGCCGAGCAGTTGTTTTAATTGATGCTGACTTACAAGATCCGCCAGAGTTGATATTACAAATGTTAGAAAGCTGGCAACAAGGCTTCGATGTAGTCGATATGCAGCGACGCGTACGTCACGGTGAAGGTTGGTTTAAGCGTAAAAGTGCGGCCTTGTTTTATAAACTGATGAGCTATTTAAGTGACATTCCCATTCCTGAAAATGTAGGGGATTTTCGTTTACTAGATCGCAGAGTCGTTGATGAAATTAATGCTTTGCCTGAAAAAACACGCTTTATGAAGGGCTTGTTTGCTTGGCCTGGTTTTAAACGGGCTTGCTTACAGTTTGATCGTGACCCAAGACTTGCGGGAGAGACAAAATGGAATTTCTTAAAGTTATTGGATCTTGCTTTTGAAGGGGTGTCTTCTTTCAGTATTAAGCCCTTAAGAATTGCCACGGTTGCAGGTGTGATTACCTCTTTGTGTGCTTTGGCCATGCTGATCGTTATCTTGGTGAAAACCCTCATGTTTGGAGAGGCGGTGGCAGGCTATCCTTCACTAATTACCGTTATCCTCTTCTTGGGTAGCGTACAACTTTTATCCATTGGGTTATTAGGTGAGTACATAGGCCGGCTCTTTATCGAAGCCAAGCAAAGACCTGTGTACCTGTTGATGGAGCATAATAAGCAGCAAAAAACCAAGCAAGTTGAGGGTGAGCTTTCATGTCAGTAATGGAATCTGGATCACCTTCTATAAAGCAGACAAGTCGTTTTAGTTTGCAACAAAAAGCCGTTGCACTCTTGCTCTTGTGCTTATTGGTCAGGTTTTTTAGCCTTGGTTTGTACCCTTTGATGGATACAACTGAAGCTAGGTATGGAGAAATGGCACGTATCATGTTTGAAACGGGGAACTGGATCACCCCTATGTTTGATTATGATATTCCATTTTGGGGTAAGCCTCCGTTGTTTAGTTGGCTTAGTGCGCTGGGCTTTTCCGCCTTGGGTGTGACTGAGTTTGCCGCCCGTGCGCCACACTTTCTGGTCTCTTTGCTGGTTATGATGTTGGTTTTCAAATTAGCGAAAAGTGCTCATCAAAAAACTGAAACGGCTTATCTTGCGATATTGGTTCTTGCCTCTACTTCGGCTTTTAGTTTGTATTCTGGTGCTGTGATGACAGACACAGCTTTAACCTTTGCGATTACTTTGAGTATGGTGAGCTTTTGGCAAGTTTGGCAATTAAAGTCGCGCTTGTGGGGTTATGTATTTTTTGTTGGTCTAGCTATTGGTTTATTATCTAAAGGGCCTTTAGCACTTGTTCTTGTAGGGATGAGTATCTTCTTGTGGGTATTATTTGGCAATCATTGGCGCAGACTATACCAAGCTTTACCTTGGTTTTCAGGCAGTATACTCATGCTTGTGATCAGCTTGCCTTGGTACATTATTGCTGAATATGAGAGCCCAGGTTTTTTGAATTACTTTATTGTTGGGGAGCACTTTAAACGTTACGTGGTGAGTGGCTGGAGTGGTGATCTTTACGGAACAGCGCATAAGCAAACTCGTGGCACTATTTGGTTGTATTGGCTGGTGGTAATGTTGCCTTGGACACCAATATTAGCCTATCAGGTTATACGTTTATTTAAGCAGGGCAAGGAGACTCAATCCTCCAATAGCGGCTACATCAGTTTCTTATGGTGCTGGGTGTTAGCGCCACTTATCTTATTTAGTTTTGCTGGCAATATTTTACACAGCTATTTGATGCCAATATTACCGGCAATTGCCTTATTAATTATGGCTTATCATGAAAGGCAAAATCTCTCAGAGCATGTGTTTAAACTGGCGTTGTTTACACCCATTTTATTATCTGTATTAATTTTTGCGATAAGTAATGGCTGGACATCAAAGCAATCAGAAAAAAGTTTGATGCAGGTTTGGAGTAAACAGCAAGAAGCAAAAAAAAGTGATCTTGTTTATTTAGGGAAACGTCCATTTTCGGCCCAATTTTATTCGAATGGGAAAGCAGTGAGCCAAGTAGAAAGCTTTACTTCGTACCGTTCTAAACTTAAACGTCCTAGTTTTATCGTTTTAGCGAAAAAGTCTATGGCAACTAAGATTAAGCGATTTGGCTGTGAGGTGAGAGGGGAGTCTAAAAAACGTTATCTGCTTTATTGTATAAACCCAGAATAGGGCGTTGATAACTTATTTATCTTAAGCAGTATAAGAGCATGATTAAATTGAACATGCTCTTTTTGAAAGTACTGGCTCTTTTTTAAAATTATTGGTTTTAGTGATTAACACTGTAGGCAATAATCTGGCTGATTTGAGTCATTGGACGCTGACTCTCTTGCTGCCAATGGTTGAAGGCATCTTGAGCTGCACGCCAAGCGGCTTGGGTGTCGCGACCAGTGGTTATAATCTCTCTATTTCTAAGATAGCCTTCCACATCACGGCTTAGAATAAAGGTATCTTTACCCATAATACGTAATGAGTAAGGGCCTGTGTTACCACCTAGACGTTTACCTTCTTTTTTAAGGTATGCCCAAAGTCCAATAATGTCTGAACTTGGCCAGTTAGCAACCATATTGGCAAAACTGCCATGTTTAAGACTAGCTTCGTACATCATCAAGGCATTTTCTCTGATGGTCATAACCTTGGTGAAATTACGTATGATGCTAGCGTCTCTGGCTTTTTCTTCCCACATCTCGTCACTGATTAGCAGCATTTTTTCAATATCAAATCCAAAAAAAGCCGCTTCAAAGTTTGGCCATTTATTACGTACGACTTGCCAACTAATACCTGACTGAAAGATTTTCTGAGTCATGGCGGCTAACCAGCGATCATCGCCAATTGCAGCAAGCGCTTCTTGGCTTAAAGGTTTATCTAATAAGGTTTCAAGTGCGGCTTCACCCTGATGACGTTGGGCAGCTCTTTGATAAATACTGTCAAATGCTTCGTAAGCTTGACTCATTTCTAATCCTTTTAAAACTTAGGTTAAAGCAAGGAAGTTGGCATTGGTTTACCGGCAATGCTAAAAATGGCGGCATTAACATCCTCTTGATGAGTCATGTTAATAATATGTCCAGCCCCTTCAAGCCAAACAGTATTTAACTTGGCTTTAGGGAATATTTTGTCTGCCATGGCAGCACTGCCAGGACGTACTAAACCGTCTTCCGTACCCTGTACTATGGTGATGGGCATGGTAATTTTTGCGAATTGAGATTGCAAGTTAGCCAAACTAGGTGCGATGTCTAAGACTTCTTCATTGGAGTTATACCAGGTGTCAGGAATCAAAAAGTTGGGAATAAAAGAAAGCAGGTTATTAAACCATCTTGCTTCTGCCATTACTGGGTCTAAATCTCCAGCTAGGACGACAATCGCTTTCACAAAATGTGGGTAATCTGCAGCAAGTTTTGGAACAAGAGAGCCACCTAAAGAGTGGCCGACAAGAATAAGCTTCTCTTGATTGTTATCACGCCATATCTCTTCTAACAAAGGGCCTAAAAGGGCTGATTGGTTACTTAAACTGGTTGGGAAACGTTTGCCTGGGTAGCTAGATTCACCCCAGCCCGGGCGGTCGATCGAATTAATAGTGAAGGCGCTAAGTAGGGTTTCATCTTCAAAATAGCGAGAGAAAGTGCCCCAGCCACCTGGTGTTCCGTGGACAAATACAAGGCTGTCTTTTGCTTCAGTATTAGCATCTACAGGAGTATTAGAGACATAATGTAATTGATAACCGGGTAGTTTCAACGTTCTCTGATTTATCTGGGTTTGACTCACTCTTTCTGTGATGAACTCGTTCTTGCTGATTTGATCAAGCTGGTCAGTACCAGAGCAAGCCGCTAAGACAAACGCAATAAGGCTGGTTAAAGACAGCTTAATGAAGGATGAGAGTTTTTTAAGTGAGCGCATTAAGATTTATTTCCTACCCAAAGTTTTGATTATGGAACCTGCGAATAAGTCCTCCCGCCTCAGCGTGGGGATAAAAGCGCTTAGATTTATGGCGAGAGGCGTAACTTAATAGTTATTCTATTGATAAGGCCCTCAACTTAAAGATAGGGCTTTTAGACCACGCCCTTAGGGTCTTTCAGAAAAAGTGTCACTCCGTGTTGTCCCTTTTCGAAAGGTGCCTACAGCTCTTATCAGAAAAAAGCGGCAAAGTGACGCCTTGCTTGACGCTTTTTCTGAAAAGACTGAGAAGAGGTAACTTAATCGTAGGTTCCTTAAACTGTGACATAAAAAGGCGAAGAAAGTTCACTTCTGTGTGATCTTACTAAATATTTGCTTAATTCAGCATGCATGGATGAGGGTTGGAAAAATATTGAACCATTATCAGTTTCAGTAGGTGTTAAAAATTCCTTTTTTAAACAAAAACCTATAAATAAACCAGATTATAAAACAATTGATTGAAAGTCAGGGTATACATTGTCATATAATGAGATTAACTCAGTCTCAGTAGATAGAAATAACATGACTCATTTAAGTGTAAATTTAAATAAAATCGGCCTATTAAGAAACTCTCGTGGTCGTGATTACCCTAATATGGTTCAAGTCGCTAAAAAGACGCTGGATTTAGGGGCATTTGGTATTACGATTCATCCTCGTCCTGATCAACGTCATGCGACTTATCAAGATGCAAGAGACCTAAAAGCCCTATTGGCCCAATACCCAGGTAAAGAGCTTAATATTGAAGGTTTCCCTGATCAGGCTTTCTTGGATGTGGTGCTTGAAGTTGTCCCAGAGCAATGCACGCTAGTGCCTGATGATCCGAACCAGCTTACCTCGGATCATGGTTGGAACTTAGGTCGTGATTCTGAAACCCTTGTTCCTATTATCAATAAGCTTCAAGCTGCTGGAATTCGTGTGTGTCTCTTTATGGATCCAGAAGCAGATGCAATGAAAATGGCAAAAGATACCGGTGCAGACCGTGTCGAGCTATACACAGAAGCGTATGCGAATGCTTATGCAAGCGACGACCAAGAAAAGGTATTAGCTAAATATAATGAAGCGGCACAAGCAGCCGTTGATGCAGGCCTTGCGGTAAATGCAGGACATGATCTTGATTTAGAAAATGTAAAAGCATTGTGTGATTCAGGCTTAATTACTGAAGTGTCTATTGGCCATGCGCTTACTGTTGAATCCTTGGATATGGGTTGGAACAATGTGGTGCAGGCTTATCTTGATCGACTATCCTAGGGTTAGACGAACACATTAAGTATATGGCACGAAACTATTGTGAAAAATGTCACTATTTAGTCAAGCAATGTATCTGTGATTTGATTCCGAATTTGGTGCAGCCCTTGAAGATAGTGATATTTCAGCATCCTAAAGAAGCCAAGCATGCCAAAAATACGATTAAGCTGGTAGCACAAGTTTGGCCTGATGTGCAGTGTATTATCTTGCCCGAAAATGATGTTGAAAATACGGATTATTTTGAGGCAATTAATCATAATTGGTGCTTGTTGTATCCAGGTGAAACTAGCCAAGCATTAGAGTATTTTCCTGAGCTGGATAAAAAGCGAATAGAAGGTATTGTCCTTATTGATGCAACTTGGCGTAAAGCTTATAAATTGCTTCAACTTTATCCTGAGTTACAGGCGCTACCTAAAGTGAGTTTTGCTATTAGCCCTCAAAGTGTTTATGAAATTAGAAAAGCACCTAGTTTAGATGCTTTGTCTAGTTTGGAGGCTTTGGCTCATGCCAGCAAATTAATAACGGGTAAAGAGACGAAACCCTTAGTGGATTTTATGGTCAAAGCCCAAGCACGTTTATGGCAGCAAAGGCCAACACATGAATAACTAATCCCTTTAGATGGAAACGAATATGTCAACTGATAAGCAACAAACAGAAATAGAAGCCGCTGTATTAAGACGTTTATTGGCTCACTTAGATGAGCGTAAAGATGCCCAAAATATTGACCTAATGAACCTTGCTGGCTTTTGCCGTAACTGTTTGAGTAAGTGGTATTTGGCTGAACATGAAGCGCGTGATCTAGAAATGGATTACGACAAAGCCCGTGAGTATGTTTACGGTGAACCTTATGAAGATTGGAAACAAAAGCATCAAGTAAGCGCTAGCAAAGAGCAATTAGCAAAATTTGATCAAGTCACAAAGAAGTAATGTCTTAATAGACTAAAATTACCTCAATGCTTTTTAAATGACACATAGGATTAGAGCCTTTTATGACTCTAGCTTCACTTAAACGCTATTTTCTGCCAATGATAATTGGGGCGCTCAGCCTAGTAATTATTGCTGCGCCAGAAAAATATCAAGCCTTGTTTGCCTCGGTTGAGGTGAAATATGGCGAAAGAGCGGTGAAGCGTGTTAGAACTTGGCGGGATTTAGTCGCCGAGAATCAAGATGCGAGTGAACTGCAAAAGCTCACTCGTGTTAATGATTTTTTTAATCAGATGGATTTTGTTGATGACATTATTCATTGGGGGCAAGAAGACTATTGGGCCACCCCAGTTGAATTTCTTGGAACCATGGCGGGAGATTGTGAAGATTTCACGATAGCTAAGTATTTTACCCTAAGGGAGCTTGGCATCAGTGATGACAAACTGCGTTTAGTTTATGTTAAATCTTTAAGCCTTAATCAACACCATATGGTGTTGGCTTTCTACAACAAGCCCACCTCAGTCCCTGTCTTGCTTGATAATCTAGACAAGCAATTAAAACCTGCATCAAAGCGTAGAGACCTTTTACCTATCTATTCATTCAACGCTAAAAACCTTTGGTTATCGAAAGCTAAAGGGCGCGGTGAATTGGTTGGTGGTTCTTCTCGATTAAGTTTATGGACAGATTTGAATAATCGGTTGGAGGACTTCAATTGAAACAAACAACGATAAAAGAATGGGTATTGGTGTTTATGTTTTTCAATGCCGCTAAATTAGACCATGGAGCAGCAAAATGACGTTATTTAGGCAGTTAATGTTCACCATAGTCGTGATATTTACCCTGATGTTAGTTGTGGTAATGGCGATTAACTTTAATACCACTAAAGAGTATTTGGTTAATCAACTGGCATCGACTACTCAAGACTCTGCGAACTCACTTTCTATGTCTGTCTCTGATTTTATGAGTATGGAAGATTACACCGCCGTTGAGTCTAGTATTCTGGCAGTCTTTGATAGTGGTTATGTGGCTGAGGTTAAGATTCATGTTTATGCCAATGACGAGCATATTGTGAGAGCTGAGCCGACTCAAATTCAAGGTGTGCCTGATTGGTTTATTAACGCCATAGATTTTGATGTGCCAACGGCTAATGCCATCATTTCTAATGGTTGGAATGAGCTAGGCCAAGTCTATATCACAGGTAATGCTGGTTACGGTTATTATCAGTTGTGGTTGGCCAGTGGCGAGCTACTTTTTTGGTTTGGCTTGATTGGCTTTCTAACCCTTGCAGTGGGGGCTGGTACCCTTAAATGGATCTTTAAACCTTTGGTGGCGGTTGAAAAGCAAGCTGAAGATATTCAGCAAAGACGCTTTGTTAAGATGCAAGAACTACCAAAAACACGCGAGTTAAAGCGTGTAGTAGAAGCCATGAATAGAATGGCAGAAAAGTTAGAAAAAGAATTTGAATCAGAAGCTGAAACAGCTCAATGGTTACAGGCAAAAGCTTTTAAAGACCCGGTAAGTGGCTTAGGTAATCGACACTTTTTTGATAGCCAAGCATCGGCACATTTTGCAGAAACGGATAGGGCGACTGATGGTCTAATTTTAATCAGCTTAATTGATCTGGCTAAACTGAATAATGAGAGAGGCTTTGAAGCGGCTGATGCTTTTATTCGAGCCTCGGCTGATCTAGTTTCTTATAAACTAAGCGAGTGCGCCAGTAGCAGTACAGTAGCTCGTTTATCTGGGGCTGACTTTATTGTTCTAGTGCATCATATTGACCATGACTCTCTCGTTAAGCTGGTGGATAACATCATGGCTTCGCTATATAAGCTTGTGGCGACTCAAACAACCTATTCAGAAGGTGTGGCAAATATAGGGGCTGTCATTCTCGATGACTCTGTTGAGAAGTCCAAAGCCATGGCGCAGGTGGATAGTGCTTTACGTTCTGCTAGAAGTATGGGCATTAACCAAGTCAAAGTATTTGGCCTAGATGATGATAAACAAGTGGCGATAGGCCGACTTGCTTGGAAAGAAATGCTTGAGTTTGGTATCGAGAATAAAGCCTTTCGTTTGCGTAAGCAGAAAGTGGCGCAACTCGAAAATCAACAGGCACTTCTTCATGAAGAAGTATTTGCAAGTTTAGAATATGAGGGCAAGCAATATCATGCGGGCTACTTTATCAGCTTGGCAGAACAGTTTGATTTAGGTGAGCAGGTCGACCAAGTCATTATTGAAAAAGTTATCGACTATATTGAACAAGCACAAGAGAAAAACTCACTTACGATTAACTTATCAGCATCGGCATATGTTAAGCCTAGTTTTATTAATTGGTTAGATAAAAAGTTAGATACCTTATCAGATCAAGTGAAAGAGCACTTGTGTTTTGAAATTTCAGAACAGAGTGTATTGAATACAGAAGACCATGCCATTATTTTGTCGAAAACCTTCAAAAAACATAAGGTTAAGTTTGGTATAGATAATGTGGGTAAGCAGTTTTCAGCATTCCAGTATCTGCAAAATTTAATGCCAGATTACGTCAAAGTGGATGCGTCATATACTCGTATGGCGGTAGGCAATAAATCTGAATCCTTCTTTATGCATACTCTATGTAAAATGTTTAATTCGTTACATATCCAAGTGGTTGCAACTGGGGTGGAAAGTGAGGAGCAGTGGGAAATCCTTCAACGCTTTGATATCTATGCTGCTCAAGGTTATGTGCTTGGAAGTGCGGTGGATATGGACTGATTAAAAACCAGACAGGGTGGTGTAAAAAAATGTAACTCCGTTCACTGTCTGGGATTGGTTTATTAGATCAAAGAATCGTTATTATCAGGTAAGTCTGACTCGCCAATTAGACTGTCTTCATTACCTGTGTGTATGCCACGAACCCATTTACGACTCAGTAGTTTCTTCTGTGCTGCCATAGGTAATTCGGTGAACTGAATAATTCTTTTTTCGGTAAGTAGGTTCACCAAATCTTCGAGTACCCGCATCATCTCTGAGTCAGAGGTTTCTAGCATACTTTGAGTATCGTGAGTTTGGATTTTTTTCTCGAGTATCTCAATCACGTTTTCATCATGTGGAGAAACCAACGTTTTGTATTCATCAGAAGGTTCTGTTGCCACATCTAAAATATTATTGTTTTCATCTAGTTTGGCATACAACATGACTAATTCCTTGATTTATAGAAAAATTTAACTGAACTGAAAGGTAAACAATTGTATAAAGTCTATTATTTACGACACTTAAACTCTATTCTAGAGTAATAGCATAATCAAAAGTAGTTTAGAACTTTAAATTAAGAGGTATTGGATGTCAGATTCGAAGCGTACGTCAGATTCCGACTCTTCACCACACCACACTCAAGATATAAATCCAGCCTCTGAGAAAGCCAGCAGTTTAGACGATTCAATCGCAGCAACCTATGATAGAAAGAAACAGGAAGCAGGTTTAAAGCAGCTCGCTTCAAATTCAGCCGAACCGGTAGAAACGAGTATGACGGCAGATGAAAAGACTACAGCAGAAGAAAAAGCACAATGGGATCTAACTGGGCAAGGCGTCGACTATCCTAACCCACTGTTGGATTGCTTGGTTTTATTGAGTAAGTTTTTCAATAACCCTTATACACCTGATGCTGTACGAGCAGGGCTCCCTATCACCGATGATTTGATGACACCTGACTTGTTTGCCAGGGCGGCCAATCGCATCGGTATTTCTTCACGCTTTATTAAACGTAAAATTTCTAAAATTTCCCATATGGTCTTGCCTGTCGTTCTGTTACTGAAAGATCAGGATGCTTGTGTTTTATTGGAAATAAATGAGAAAGAGCAAGTTGCTAAGCTCTTTCGTCCTGAATCCGGCGAAGGTGAAGTTTTTGTTAGCCTTGCTGAATTAGAAGAAAGCTATACGGGCTACTGCTTTTTTGTAAAACCTAAGTTTCGTTTTGATGATAGGGCACAAGAAAACCAATACTCTAAGAACCATAAACATTGGTTTTGGGGGACGGTAACTCGTTCTTGGCGTATTTATCGTGATGTTTTTGTTGCCTCTTTATTAATTAACTTATTTGCAGTGGCAAGCCCATTATTTGTCATGAACGTATACGACAGGGTCGTGCCAAATAATGCTTTTGATACCCTTTGGGTGTTGGCTGCTGGTGCGGCGGGCGTTTATTTATTCGATTTTTTACTGCGTTCTTTACGAAGTTACTTTATCGATCTGGCGGGTAAGAAATCAGATATCCTTATCTCTGCCAATATTTTTGCTAGGGTTAACGGCATTAAAATGGCCGCTAGGCCGCGTTCTGTGGGGGCGTTTGCGAAAAACCTGCAAGACTTTGAAAGTATTCGAGACTTTATCACTTCGGCCAGTATTACCACCTTGGTAGATGTGCCCTTTATGTTCCTGATTCTAGGTATCATTTGGTTGATAGGCGGTCCTGTCGCTTATATCCCTATGATTACTATCTTCTTGATTATTGCTTATAGCCTGATGATTCAAGTGCCTCTGCGCCGTTCTATTGAAGAAGGGCAAAAAACAGCGTCTCAAAAGAATGCTTTGTTAATTGAAAACCTCTCTAACGCTGAGTCAGTGAAGCTTAATAACGCTGAAGGTGTGATGCAGCGTCAGTGGGAAGAGTCAGTGGCTAATATAGCTAACTGGGGTGTGAAGACGCGACAGCTAGCGCAATCTTGTTCTAACTTTGCCATGGTGACTCAACAAATGACCACTGTTGTTATGGTGATTATTGGGGTTTATCAGATCTCAGCAGGCGAGATGAGTATGGGGGCCTTAATTGCAACCGTGATGCTGACAGGTCGTGCTCTTGGCCCTATGGCACAAATAGCGGCCTTGGCGACTCGTTATAATCAGGCAAAATCAGCTTTCACCTCTATTAATGAAATTATGAGTTCACCTGTCGAGCACTCAGATGATGTGAAATATGTCCATAGACCAAGATTTGAAGGTGAATTCCAGTTTGATACTGTGACCTTTGCTTACCCAGAGCAAGAGCAAGCGGCGATAAGTAATGTGAGTTTCACCATTAAAAAAGGTGAAAAAGTGGGCATTATTGGCCGTATTGGTTCAGGTAAGTCTACCGTGGGTAAAATCATGACAGGCTTGTATGAGCCGATGGATGGTGCGGTTCGTGTCGATGGCGTTGACGTTAGGCAGGTAAACCCAACGGATTTACGTCGTAACATTGGTTCAGTGTCTCAAGATGTCAGTCTTTTTTATGGTTCTATCAAGGACAACATCGTTTTAGGTGTGCCTTATGTTGAAGATGAGGCCGTTATTCGCGCTGCAAACCTTTCAGGTGTGTCTGAGTTTGCTAACCGTAAACCAAGTGGGTTAGACAGTATGGTTGGTGAACGCGGTATGCTTTTATCTGGTGGACAAAGGCAAAGTATTGCGATTGCCAGAGCGTTGTTATTCGACCCATCCATTCTTATTCTAGATGAACCAACTGCCTCTATGGATAACACTACAGAAACACGTATGAAGCGTAGGTTACAAGCTGGTATTAAAGACAAAACCTTGATCCTGATTACCCATAAGTCATCCATGTTAGATATGGTGGATAGATTGATTGTTATGGATAACGGACGAATGATTGCAGATGGGCCTAAGGCTCAAGTACATGAAGCTTTGCGCCAAGGGAAACTAAAGGTAAGTTAATTAATCATGAAACAACCCAATATTTCTCAAGAGGATTTAGCCTATTCCTCAAATTACAACGCAGCATTAATGCTTAAGTCACCAAGAGGTGGCCGAATTATTTTGTGGAGTGTATTCCTATTTGTTGTGTTCGGTGGCCTTTGGGCTAACTATACCGAGCTAGACGAAGTGACTGTGGGTGAAGGTAAGGTAATTCCATCAAGTCAGGTGCAAATCGTACAAAACCTTGAAGGCGGTATTTTAAAAGAAATTCACATTGAAACTGGTGACAATGTAGAGCGTGATCAGTTATTGATGACAATCGAAAATATAGCGGCAGTATCCTCTTTGCGTGAACAGCAAGCAGAAGGGATAAACTTAGCCGTTCGAGCCGCTAGATTAAGAGCCGAAGCGAATGGTAGTGAGCCAAGCTTTGATGCTGACTTAAGGGCTTTGTATCCAGAAGTGGTTGATCGTGAGTTGCGTTTGTATCAAAACCGTTCTGAATCCTTAAATACTAATCAGTTTGTTTTTGAACAGCAAGTTGCCCAGAAGCAACAAGAAATTGTCGAATTAAGTGCCAAGTTAGATAACCTAAGAACCAGTTATGAATTGGCTCAGGAAGAGTTAAGCCTTACCCGCCCTGCATTTGAGCAAGGTGCTGTATCTAAGGTTGAATTATTGCAATTAGAACGCCAAGTAAACCAAATGGAAGGGGATATGAAGGCGAGTCAGTTGGCGTTACCTAGGGCTGAGTCTTCCTTAGTTGAAGCGAAAACTAAGCTTTTAGAAAGTAGTGCTAAGTTTAGAGCAGAAGCGCAGGAAGAATTAACGAAAGTACAAACAACGCTAGATAAGATCAAAGAGGCGAGTGTTTCTTTAGAGGATAAGGTATTAAGGACACAGGTGAGATCTCCTGTAAAAGGGATAGTAAAGCAGCTTCAAATTAATACTGTGGGTGGTGTTATTCAACCTGGTCAAAGTTTGGTTGAGATAGTGCCTCTAGAAGACTCGTTATTGATTGAAGCGAAGATACGCCCTGAAGATATTGGTTTTATCAAACCTGAATTAGTGGCGATTGTTAAGCTGTCTGCTTATGACTTTGCCATCTATGGTGGATTGACTGCCACCGTTGATAATATCAGTGCTGACACCATTATTGATGAAGAAGGAAACAGCTTTTATTTGGTAAAAGTAAGGACGAATAAAAACTTTCTTGGCACGGAAGAGACTCATCTACCAATCATTCCTGGCATGCAAGCAACTGTTGATGTGATTACGGGTAAAAAGAGCCTGTTAGATTATTTATTCAAACCTATCCTAAAGGCGAAACAGAATGCCTTAAGGGAAAGGTAAGTTACCATTTCATAACAATAATATTGTCTAAGCTATTCATTTTGAAACGAAAATTAACACTATTACATTACATGGAAAGTAGAATAAATAATATGTATGGACAATTTGATGGTAGATAAAGAATTGAAAATAGTGTGCTGGAATACGGATCCTGTTGTGATTGCGCATTGGCAAAAAGTTGTTTCAAATCAATATGAAATGAGCTTTGTTGCATCATTGAATGAAACGCGAGCAGCGCTTTCAGAAACCGTTGAGCCTATTGCTTTTTGCTTTATTCATCTTGATGATGAAAACTTTACCTCCATGGTTGAACATGTTGTAACGGTAAGAAACCTGTTTCCTGAACTTAAGATCATTGCTTTTCCAAATCAAACAAGTCAAAGCGCGGCATTAAGAATGTTTTCACAGGGTGTTAACGGTCAGTGTGCGCCTTTTATTGGTGTTGAGCAGTTAGCTTTAGTCTTATCTGTGGTAGAAACCGGTGAGATTTGGGGTGGTAAAACCTTTATTGAAAACCTGATTAATGAGTCTGCGCGCAAAGCCTCTTCTGCGCCTAATGGACAAAATCGTGGGCAAAGACGAGGTGATGATAAACGCCTTAAAAATGATGAGATTTTATCTCAATTAAGCCAGCGTGAAATGGATGTAGCAAAACTTGTTGGCCAAGGTCTTAATAATAAGAAAATAGCACAAGACCTAGATATCACTGATCGCACGGTAAAAGCTCACCTGACAGCTATCTTTAAGAAGCTAGAATTAAAAGACAGACTTTCGGTCGCTCTTTTGGTGCAAAACTCTTCTCATCATGATTAAGCAGTGCATAAAATTCGTTTTAGTACCTGCATTAGATAAAAAACTCCCTTCAAAACTCGACTTTAGTTAACTTTTCTCAGATTTTAGACGCCTTTACGACCACTTTCTTTAAATGGCTTAACAATTGCATTTTTAATCCCGAATGAGGTTTATGGCATAGGTGTTTCTTATTGTTTGCTCTAAACGGCGGAATAAGGTGCATGCCTAGGAGAAAAGAAAGTGACAGAACTGACCGTAATGCTGGTTGATGATGAGCCTGCAAGAGCAGCGATTGTTGAGCAAGCACTGACAGATAATGGTTATCGAGTGATAAGGCGACTTGAAAATGCACAAGGGCTTAATCAAGCGGTAACACGTTACCAACCTGATATTGTCATCATAGATGTAGATAGTCCAGATCGAGATACTTTAGAGAATATGTCTCGTCTCACCAAAGATAATCCTAGACCTATTTTAATGTTTTCTGAGCAAGAAAATGAACAGCATATGGAAGCGGCGATTAGAGCTGGTGTAAGTGCTTATATTGTAGATGGTCTGCAAACTAATCGTGTAAAGCCGATTGTTCAGGTTGCTGTTGCGCGTTTTAGGGAGTTTCAAGCGCTTAGGAATGAGTTGGAATCCGTAAAAACACAACTAGAGGATAGGAAGTTAATTGAAAAGGCAAAAGGCCTAATTATGAAAAGTCAGGGCTGTGATGAAGCTGCTGCTTATCAAGCGTTGCGTAAGTTGGCTATGGATCGGAGTCAACGTATGGCAGACGTTGCGCAGAATGTCATTGCTGTGATGGATTTGATGGGAGAAATAAAGTGATTGAAACAGACAGTAAAGGGCCAAATACCATGACAGATATTAATATTGGCTTTATTCCTCTTATTGATTGTGCACCATTTGTTATTGCTAGAGAAAAAGGTTTTTTTGAAGCGCTTGGTGTGAGTGTTAAGTTACATAAAGAAGCTTCTTGGGCAAGTATTCGAGACAAGGTAGCATTTAATGTTTTAGATGGCGCTCATATGTTAGCAGCCATGCCGATAGCAACCACCTTAGGCGTTGGTGCTGTTAAGACATCTCTAAAGTCACCTATCAAAGCACCGATGCAAACTGGTTTTACCGTGAGCCAAAATGGTAATGGCATAACGGTATCTAACTCTCTATTTCAACGAATGAATGACTATGCCAATCATGGCGCCGAAATTCGAAATGGCATAGCGTTACGCCGGCTATTAATGGATAAACCTGAGCAAAACATTCGTTTTGCCAGTGTGTTTCCTTACTCATCGCATACCTATCAACTTAGAGATTGGCTTTCAAGAGCAGGTATAGATGCGGATAAAGATGTTCAAATTTTGGTAATACCACCAACCAAAATGATCAGTCACCTTATTAAGGGTGAAATTGATGGTTATTGTGTGGGAGAGCCTTGGAATAGCTTAGCGGTGCAACAGGGTGTTGGCCATATGTTGATGACAGGTTATGACCTTTGGGGGAGTACACCAGAAAAGGTTTTTGCGGTTAACTCCCAGTGGCAAGATGAAAATCAGGAAACCCATCTTAAGCTTATTAATGCCTTACATCAGGCATGTTCATGGGTTGATAATGAAGCTAATCAAGAAGATTTATTAACCATCTTGGCAAAACCAGAGTATCTAGATTGTGACCCAGATGGATTAAGATATGGTTTTAATGCGGTTAAACCAGCGGGTAACTTTGCTTGGCCCAAAGAGGCGTATCAGACATTTTCTGGGGCTAAAGTAAATCGACCTAATCCTGAATATGCTCTTTGGCTCATGTCTCAGATGGTTCGTTGGCAAGAGCTGGGGCATAAGTTTGAGGTGACAGAGGTGATTAACCAAGTGTGTCGTCAAGATTTATACTTTAAAGCATTAGGATTGGTTGAAGGGGAGCACCTTTATAGGAACCCTTCATTTAATAGCAATAAATGGTTTGAAAGCTCTTTAGCAGGTGAAACCATTATTCATCCTGATGGTTTAGATAAGGGGCTAATCTACTAACGCTATATTCGTGTGCATCTGACGATAATAAAAATCACTAATAGTGCACTTTGTTGCTGATATCGAGTTCATAGTGACGAAATAATGAGACTAAAACCGAACTTTATAATAGAAAACAACGGTTTAAGTTTTTTGGCATGGAAAGTGCATTATTAATATTAAGAAATTAATTTAAAGTTATTAAGAAGTTAACGACGATTTCACGATAACAAACAGTTCTCATAATTTATTTAAATCTTATGAGACACCCATTAAAGATGATGGGATTAAAGGCAAAGGCGCCAGCGATACTTAATTTATTTTAGGTATTGCTTGCGCCTTTTTTTGTTGTCCAAATTTTAGAAACTAATAGGAAGTAAAACATGTATAAAGCATCTAGAGTCACATTATCTACTCCCAAACGCTTTCCACTTAAAGCGGTGAAAGCCGCGCTAGTCTCCGCTGTTTTGCTGCCTTCCTTGTCTATTGCAAGCAGTATTGGCGACCCAGAAAAAGAAGATTTGAAGTTTGGCTTTATTAAGCTAACTGACATGGCACCTTTAGCCATTGCTTATGAGAAGGGTTACTTCGAAGATGAAGATCTGTACGTCACTTTAGAGGCACAGGCAAACTGGAAGGTGTTATTAGATAGAGTGATTGATGGTGAGCTAGATGGTGCTCATATGTTGGCTGGACAACCTTTAGGAGCAACGCTAGGTTATGGCACACAAGCGGATATTATTACGGCTTTTAGCATGGATCTAAACGGTAATGGTATTACTGTTTCAAACGAGATTTGGCAGCAAATGAAACCTCATCTTAAAAAAGATGCTTCAGGTAAATACATTCATCCTATTAGTGCCAGTGCTTTAAAGCCTGTGATTGAAGATTATAAAGCCCAAGGTAAGCCATTTAATATGGGGATGGTATTTCCGGTATCGACCCATAACTATGAACTGAGATATTGGCTTGCAGCCGGTGGTGTTAACCCTGGTTTTTATGCGCCGGCTAAAGGTGACATAAGTGGCCAAATTTCTGCAGATGCACTTTTATCAGTAACCCCACCACCGCAAATGCCAGCAACCATGGAAGCAGGAACCATTTATGGTTATAGCGTGGGTGAGCCTTGGAATCAGCAAGCTGTTTTTAAAGGCATTGGTGTGCCAGTTGTGACAGATTATGAAATCTGGAAAAACAACCCTGAGAAAGTTTTTGGGGTAAGTAAGGCATGGGCGGATGAATACCCGAATACTCATTTACATGTGGTAAAGGCCTTGATTCGTGCGGCGAAATGGTTGGATGAGGATAATAACGCTAACCGTAAAGAAGCCGTAGAGATCTTATCTCGTAGTGAATACGTTGGCGCGGATTACGATGTTATTGCTAATAGTATGACAGGCACCTTTGAATATGAAAAAGGTGATGTTCGTGAAGTGCCTGATTTTAATGTGTTTTTCCGTTATAACGCTACTTATCCTTACTATAGTGATGCCATTTGGTACCTGACTCAAATGCGTCGTTGGGGTCAGATAGATAGCTTTAAGCCTGATGCTTGGTACATGGACATGGCGAAGAAGGTTTATCGTCCTGATATTTACGCACAAGCTGCTCAATCTTTAATTGAAGATGGTGTTATGGATGCATCTGACTTCCCTGACTTCAAAACTGAGACAGGATTTAAGCCTGAGCAAAATGAATTTATCGACCATGTTAGCTATGACGGACGTTACCCGAACAAGTATTTAGAAAGTCTAAACATTGGATTGAAAGGTTCTCAAACCCCTTAATTGTTTTGTTTTAACTCTCACCCTTTTGGGTGAGAGTTAATCTTATTGCGCCATTTTATTGAGTTTTAAAAAGTGAGAACCGAATGAATACGTCTCTTTCTAAACCTGAGTCTAAACAAAGTGCATCCATTGCTTTAAAGCGAATTTATGATGCTATCTCGATTAAATCTATTTTATTGCCCTTGCTAGGTAGCTTGCTGTTTTTAGTGTTTTGGCATGTTGGAGCAGCGAAAATTGATACATCGTTAGGTGTTTTCCCTGGTCCTAATGTTGTTTATCAGCAATGGCAAAGTTTAGTTGATGATCATGTAAGAGAGAGGGATAAAGAAATCGCTTTTTACGAAAGGCAAGAAAAGCGTAATGCTAAAAAGTTAGCGAAAAATCCAGACTATGTGGTTAAAACCAGACCTTATACAGGTAAGCCAACTTTCTTTGATCAAATAGGTACTAGCTTATATACGGTGGTTGCAGGTTTTGCTTTGGCATCCTTAATTGCTATTCCTCTTGGGATTTTGATTGGTTTAAACTCTTCTATTTACAGTGCTTTAAACCCCATTATTCAGATATTTAAACCCGTATCTCCTTTGGCTTGGCTGCCTCTTGTCACCATGGTGGTAAGTGCTACTTACGTAAGCGCGGACCCTATGTTTTCTAAATCCTTTCTAACTTCCATGTTTACTGTGACCTTGTGCTGTATGTGGCCAACCTTAATTAATACTGCTGTGGGTGTTGCTGCCATAGAAAAAGACTTACTCAATGTATCGAAAGTATTGCGTCTTAATTGGTTAACCCATGTGAGAAAAATTGTTGTGCCATCTTCCATTCCTATGATGTTTACCGGATTGAGGTTGTCCTTAGGCATTGCTTGGATGGTATTGATTGCCGCTGAGATGCTGGCGCAAAACCCTGGGTTAG
Source organism: Marinomonas sp. SBI8L (assembly GCF_001624705.1). Lineage (GTDB taxonomy): Bacteria > Pseudomonadota > Gammaproteobacteria > Pseudomonadales > Marinomonadaceae > Marinomonas. The sequence goes on along the minus strand of NZ_JSEO01000021.1, from coordinate 27,791 downwards.
GTAAGTTTGTTTGGGATGAGTTTCAAAATGGTAGTTCAAATTCCTTGGGTCGCATTATGGTGGCTGTACTCATGATAGGTTTTATCGGATTTGCATTAGATCGTGCCATGCTTTCTCTACAAAAAATTGTGTCTTGGGATAAGAGTCAGGTGCTTAGATAAGTTGTAGCGATAAACGCGAGTTAGATAAGACATTCATTCATTTTAATTGAGGTTATCAAGATGCAAACCCATTTGGATATTAGCCAAGTTTCCATGTCTTTTCCCACTGATAAGGGCAGCTTTAAAGCCTTAGATCAGGTTTCATTAAAGATTAAGAAGGGCGAATTTGTCTCTCTGATTGGTCACTCTGGTTGTGGTAAATCGACAGTACTTAACTTGGTAGCAGGTTTATATGATGCAACCGAAGGCGGCATTGTTTTAGATGGTAAAGAGGTTAATGGACCAGGGCCAGAGCGAGCGGTTGTGTTTCAAAACCATTCTCTTTTGCCATGGTTAACAAGTTATCAAAATGTTGAGTTAGCCGTAAAACAGATTTTCTCAGGTAAAAAAACGAAGCAAGAGATGCATGACTGGATTATGCACAATCTTGAGTTAGTTCATATGACCCATGCTAAAGATAAGCGCCCTGATGAAATTTCAGGAGGGATGAAGCAAAGGGTTGGTATTGCAAGAGCGTTGGCAATGGAGCCTAGTGTACTTTTGTTAGATGAACCTTTTGGCGCGCTAGATGCATTGACCCGAGCACATTTGCAAGACTCACTTATGCAAATTCAAAAACAACTGAATAACACTGTCATCATGATTACTCATGATGTGGATGAGGCTGTGCTTTTATCTGATCGTATTGTCATGATGACAAATGGCCCTGCAGCTACTGTGGGTGAGATTTTGGATATTGAGCTGGACAGGCCAAGAGATCGTCTAGCACTAGCTAATGACCCTCAATATACGGATTACCGTTCACAGGTTTTGACCTTCTTATATGAAAAACAAAACAAGGTTGAGCCTATGTTTCAGCCAAGTGCCGACAAAGATGAAAAGGTAGAAACGGCTAAGGGTGAAGCAGAGGAATCTCCTGCCAAAAAAGCCTCATAAGGGTGTTGGTTTTACGTTTTTTAAATTGAGATTTCTCGCTACGGGGAGACATTATGAGTCAAAGTGACATGCCACAATTACCAAAGACAAGAAAGAGATTAGTCATCATTGGCGCGGGTATGGCGGGTAGTAAACTTGCTCATGCTATGGCAACTGAACATGGAGAGGCCTATCAAGTTACCTTAATTGGTGAAGAGGCTCATGTTGGTTATAACCGCATTATGTTGTCTTCTTTGTTGGCGCAAGAGATTAGTGAAAAAGAAATGTCTTTGGTGGATCTTGAGGCAATGACCCAAAGTGGTGCGTCAATTATAGCGGCTGACCCTGTGGTAGACATAAGTCTTTTGCAAAAGCGTTTGAGCTTGCAAAGCGGTAAACAGATTGAGTTTGATAAATTAGTTTTTGCAACGGGTGCTAGGGCGAGTAAATTGCCTATTTCTGGTGTTGAATCCGCTAATGTAACTCAGTTTAGAGATTTATCTGATGTGGAGTTTATGTCAAAAATATCAGCTAAATCAGAGGTTTGTGTAATTGGTGCAGGCCTTCTTGGTTTAGAAGCTGCGGTAGGTATGGCCAAGCGTGGTCATCAAGTTTCTGTAGTGCATAGGGCTGACTATATTTTAAATCGCCAGTTAGATAAAGACTCGGCACGCTTGTTGCAAAATAACCTAGAGAAGATAGGCATTTGCTTTCATTTAGGCTCAGCGCCAGCCGAATTTGTTTCAACTAACTCTGACGCAAATGAAAAGGTTGAAGGGGTTAAACTCGCATCAGGTAAATGGATTGAAACAGATTTAGTGGTACTTGCCACTGGTATCAAACCAGAAGTTGAGCTTGCAAAGGCTGCAGGGCTCACAGTGAATAAAGCAATTTGTGTTAATCAGGTGATGCGAACGTCCCATCAGGATGTGTATGCCTTAGGTGAATGTAGTGAATTTGAACAGGTGACTTTTGGCTTGGTTGCACCAATTTGGCAACAGTTTGATGTTTTGGTGGATCATTTAACCCAGAAACAGAGTCAGTTCAAAATTGAACCTGTAGCAACCAAGCTTAAGGTGTCAGGAGTAAATTTATTTTCTGCTGGTGAGGTAAATAACAATGCCTCATCCGAGTGTATTACTTATCGTGATAGCGCTCACAATCAATACCGAAAACTAGTCATCAAAGAAGGTGTGCTAGTTGGGGCAATATTATATGGCAACGTCGCCGATGCTAGCTGGTATTTCCAGCTGATTCAAAATAAAACCAAAGTATCAAAGATCTTAGATCAACTGGTTTTTGGCGAAGCCTATTGTCATGCTTTAGTCCAAGGTGCTTAGCAGCACTCTCATCCAGTTATCTCTTTGATTATTTGCCGCTAAGTACGGCATCCGCGAAGGGCATCATGATGAATAAGAATACAAATTTAGAGGTTAAACAAAACTTAGCTGAGCCTAATCCAAGTGCCAATACTCATATTATCGTGGTAGGTAATGGTATGGTGGGGCATCACTTTGTTGAGCAGCTGGTCCAGCATGAAGGGGCGAGTGCTTGTCAGGTAAGTGTATTCGGTGAAGAACCTCATATAGCCTACGACAGAGTACATTTAAGTGAGTACTTTACCGGAAAAAATGCACAAGACTTAGCATTAACTGATGCAGATTTTTATCTGCAAAATCGCGTTGATTATTACCCTAGCCAGAAAATAATTGAAATAGACCGTGTTGCTAAAAAGGTTGTCTGTGAAACAGGCGAAACGGTTAGTTATGACAAACTTGTACTTGCAACTGGCTCATATCCATTTGTCCCGCCTATTGATGGCCATAAACGCGCCAATACCTTTGTTTATCGTACCTTAGAAGACCTTGATGCCATACGAGATTGCGCTAAAAATGCCAAAGTGGGAACCGTTGTTGGTGGTGGTTTACTGGGTTTAGAAGCCGCGAATGCCATAAAAAATCTTGGTCTAGAGACACATGTAGTCGAGTTTGCACCTAGATTAATGCCTGTTCAGTTAGATGAAAAAGGCGGTGATCTACTTAAAGATATGATTCAAGAACTTGGTGTAAAAGTGCATGTGGCGACAGGAACACGAAATATTGAAAATGGTGAGCAGTGCTTTCATCGAATGAATTTTTCCGAAGATGGTCAGGAGTATTTAGAAACCGATTTAATTGTGTTTTCAGCCGGTATTCGACCACAAGATGCTTTAGCAAAATCGTCAGGATTAGTGCTTGGTGAGCGAGGTGGTATTCAAGTGGATAGCCATTGTTTAACCAGTGATAAGGATATTTATGCCATAGGTGAATGTGCTCTTTATGAGGGTCGTATCTATGGTCTTGTGGCGCCTGGTTACAACATGGCAAAAGCGGCGTTAGATCATTTATTAAAGCAAGGTGAGCTTGAGTTTAAAGGTGCTGATATGAGTACCAAACTCAAATTACTAGGGTGTGATGTGGGGTCCATTGGGGATGCTCATGGACAAACACCAGGTTCAAAAACCATTGTTTTCCAAGATGGCATGCAAGGCTGCTATCGTAAAATGGTTGTCAATCAAGATGCGACGAAACTCCTAGGAGCCGTCTTGGTTGGAGATAATGCGAGTTACGATACGTTATTACAGTATTACCTCAATGAAATTGATCTACCAAGCCAAGCTGAATCTCTCATTTTACCTGTTTCTGATGGCGCTTCACCTGCGTTAGGTGTAGATGCTTTACCGAGTACGGCCTCAATCTGTAGCTGTCTGAATGTGACTAAAGCTGATATCAGCCAAGCCGTCGCCGAAGGGGCCTTATCCCTTGCTGATGTCAAAGCTGTAACCAAGGCCAGTACGGGTTGTGGTGGTTGTGCTGCTTTAGTTAAAAATGTGGTTGATAACGAGTTATTAGCATTGGGTGTTGAAGTAAGCACAGATGTTTGTGAACACTTTGCCTACACCCGACAAGATTTATATAACCTGATAAAAGTTGAATCAATTAAGAGCTTTGACGAGCTGTTAGAAAAGCATGGTAAAGGACACGGTTGTATTGTTTGTAAGCCTTTAGTTGGCAATATCTTAGCCAGTGTTTGGAATGACTATGTACTCAAAAAAGAGCATGTCACTTTGCAAGATACGAATGATAGATATCTGGCTAACATGCAAAAAGATGGTACTTATTCTGTTGTACCCCGAATTCCTGGAGGTGAAATCACACCAGAAAAACTTATTGTAATTGGTGAAGTCGCAAGGGACTACAAGCTATATACCAAAATAACGGGCGGTCAAAGAATCGATTTATTTGGTGCTCACTTAAATCAGTTACCCGAGATTTGGGAGACCTTAATTAAGGCTGGATTTGAAACAGGCCAAGCTTACGGGAAGTCTGTACGTACAGTGAAATCTTGTGTCGGCAGTACTTGGTGCCGATTTGGTGTGAATGACAGTATGACTATGGCGATCGATATCGAAAATCGATACAAGGGGTTACGAGCACCTCACAAATTAAAGTTTGCTGTTTCAGGTTGTACTCGAGAGTGTGCAGAAGCACAAAGTAAAGACATTGGCATTATTGCGACAGAAGGGGGCTGGAACCTTTATGTGTGTGGTAATGGCGGAATGAAGCCGAGACATGCTGATTTGTTTGCCACGGATTTAACAGATAAAGAGTTAATTCAGTATATCGATAGAGTCTTGATGTTTTATGTGAAAACGGCTGATAGGTTGCAGCGTACCTCTGTTTGGATGGATAGCCTTGAGGGTGGTCTTGATTACCTTAAGTCGGTTGTAATTGATGACAGCTTGGGCTTGGCGCAAGAACTGGAAGATCAAATGGCATTAATTGTAGATACCTTCCAGTGTGAGTGGAAAACCACGCTCGAAGATCCGCAAGCAGTGAAGGCCTTTAGGCATTTTGTGAACCATGATGGTGTGGATGAGGAAGTCGTCTTTGTTGAAGAGCGAGACCAAATTCGTCCAGCTACTCAGTCTGAAAAAAACAACCTAATCGCCAAAGCCAGCTAAGGAGAAACGTATGTCATTCAATTGGAAAACAGTGTGTAAGCAAGAAGACCTTATTGAAGGTGTGGGTGTTGCGGCTTTATTTGAAGGTGAGCAAGTGGCTATTTTCTACCTTCCTAAACTTGAGCCACAAGTTTTTGCCATAGCTAATTGGGACCCTATCGCAAAAGCCAATGTATTATCTCGTGGGATAGTTGGTTCGATAAACGGCAAGCTTGTGGTTTCGAGCCCTCTTTATAAACAACATTTTGAATTAAGTTCAGGCCAATGCATTGAAGAAGACATTGTGATTCCTTGTTGGCAAGTGAGTTTAGAAAACGGTGACGTGAAGTTGGCAAGTTAGGTCTGGCCATCTGTAGAGGGTAAACAAAACCTTGGGGCTAAAGCATTATTTTTGCTTTTACCCCTAACGCGTTAGCCGATTTGGGAGCAAAAAATGCCAACAAAAGAAATGAAAACCACTTGTCCCTATTGTGGGGTGGGTTGTGGTCTTAAGCTTAATACGAAAAAAACTGAAGCAGGCGAATTTTTACCTGTGTCAGGTGATGAAGCACATCCTGCTAACTATGGACGTCTATGCGTAAAAGGGAGTAGCTTAGCAGAAACCTTAGTGCCTGATGGTCGTCTCTTAAACCCTTATGTTGATGGTAAACAAACGGATTGGCATACGGCTATAGATGAGGTCGCTGCACGAATAAATCGTATTATTACTGAGCATGGTCCAGATGCGTTTGCCTTTTATTTATCAGGCCAAATACTGACCGAAGATTATTACGTGGCAAATAAGTTGGCTAAAGGTTTTATCGGTACAGCTAACGTTGATACTAATTCACGCCTTTGCATGGCATCTGCTGTGGTCGGTTATAAGCGTGCCTTTGGCTCTGATACTGTGCCTTGCAACTATGAAGATTTAGAAAGCTGTGATCTTTTGATTATGGTGGGTTCTAACGCTGCTTGGACTCACCCTGTTTTGTATCAGCGCATTGTTGCAGCGAAAAAGTTAAGACCTTGGATGAAGGTCGTCGTGATTGATCCAAGAAAAACCGCAACTTGCGATATTGCAGATTTACATTTAGCCATAACGCCAGGAAGTGATGCAGCGATTTTTTCCTATCTGTTAGTGGCAAGTGCTGATACTAAACACTTAGATCAAGCCTATATTGATCAATACACCAACGGCTTTGAAGACTGTATTGCCCATGCAAGAGAGGTAACACCAAGTCTTAATTCCACTGCTGACTTTTGTGGTATAGCCCCTGATGATCTTGAGTTATTAGTAAGGTTTTGGTGCTCCACCGAGAAAACGGTCAGTTTTTATTCTCAGGGAGTGAATCAATCTGCAACTGGGGTTGATAAGTCCAATGCCATTATTAACTGTCATTTAGCTACAGGTCGTATTGGTAAGGAAGGTATGGGGCCATTTTCTATCACGGGTCAACCTAATGCTATGGGAGGAAGAGAGGTTGGTGGCCTTGCTAACCAGCTGGCTGCTCATATGGACTTCGCCACCCCAGGTGCCATCGATTTAGTAAAAGATTTTTGGCAAGCGCCCAATATGGCGAAAGAGAATGGTCTAAAGGCGGTCGATTTATTTAAAAAAATGGAAGAAGGTAAAGTTAAGGTGGTGTGGATTATGTCCACAAACCCTATGGTGAGCTTACCTGATACGGAACAAATTCAGCGCGCGTTAGAGGCCTGTGACTTAGTTATTGTCAGTGATATTCAAGCGAATACTGATACCTCAAAATTTGCAGATATTTTGCTGCCCGCAACGGGTTGGAGTGAAAAAGATGGCACAGTTACTAACTCTGAGCGTCGTATTTCTCGTCAAAGAGGGATCTTGCCTGCACCAGGTGAGGCGCGCCATGATTGGCAAGCAATTTGTGATGTAGCTAAAGCATTAGGTTTTGCGTCTGGCTTTAGTTATCGAGCGCCCCATGAGGTTTTTGCCGAACATGCGGCTTTGTCTTGTTTTAAAAATAATGGTAAACGAGATTTTGATATTGGCCATTTTAGCCAAATAAATCAGCAAGAGTACGATGCTTTATTACCTGTGCAGTGGCCTGTTCCTAAAGGACGGCCAGAAGGCACTAAAAGAATATTAACTGATGGACGTTTTTTTACAGCAAACAGAAAAGCAAACTTCATTAGTATTACGCCACAAAAACCTCTTTTAAAGGTTAATCAAGCTTTCCCATATTTGCTTAATACTGGGCGTATCCGAGATCAATGGCACACTATGACGCGTACGGGAAAAACAGATAAATTGTCACGCCATATTGATCAACCTTATTTGGCTATTTCGCCAAAGGATGCACAGGTGCTTAACCTGGTCGAAAAGCAAGTGGTGTCTGTGGCTAATGAGTTAGGTTTGCTTTTTTTAAGAGTGAAAATCAGTGAGGACCAAAAACAAGGGCAAATTTTTACGCCAATTCATTGGACTGAAAATTATGCTAGTAATGCTGTAGTTTCACGATTAGTTCAGCCTGTGGTTGATCCTTTATCTGGTCAACCGGAATCAAAAATAGCTAGGGTTAAAATTGAGGCGAAAGCGGATTTGACTTATGGCTTTGCCATCTTAAACCAAAATTTAGAAAGCTGTGTGTTTGAAGATAAGGAAATGGAGTACTGGTGTCGTGTGCCTCTTAAGCAGGGTCAGCGTTATGAGTTAGCATTTTCTGGACAGCATAACCTGGCTGCTATGGTGCGAGAGTTGCTTGCTAAAACAGAAATTGATTGCCATCAAGGGCAATGGATTGAATATGAAAACCCGATCAATCAGAGCAAGCGTTATACCTATTTAATTGATGATATCGTGCAAGCCGTGTTCTATTTTTCACCTAATTGTGAATTAGTTGATACCGCTTGGTTGGTAGATCTTGTAGAATCCGCACATAAAGTCACACAGCAAGAAAGATCGGCGATTTTAGTTGGGCGTCTTGCGAACATTGAAGATAAGGGTAGATTGATATGCTCTTGTTTTGATGTCGGTGAAAAACAAATACGAAATGCGATTAAAGCAGGTGATAGAGACCTTGTTAGTCTGGGCAAACGTTTGAAGTGTGGCACAAATTGCGGCTCATGCGTTCCAGAAATTAATGCATGCTTAAGTGCAGATTCACTAGCGGTTAATTGCGGATAAAGAAAATAGGAAAACAGGTTTAATGAGTGCTGAGTTTGTCGAATTTATCAAAATTCTTGGAAAAGGACGCCATGGTTCTAGAAGTTTAACTGAGCAGGAAGCTGAGAAGGCAATGGATTTGATCCTGCAAGATGTAGTAAAACCAGAGCAAATGGGTGCTTTTTGGATGCTGATACGTATTCGAGAGGAAACGGTTGCAGAAGCGGCCGGTTTTACTCGTGCTATTCGTAAAAAAATGGCACAAGAAATTGATATTCAGCCTGATTTAGACTGGCCTGCGTATGCTGGTAAGCGTAATGAACTGCCTTGGTTTTTGCTGGTGGCTATTGCATTGTCTCAATCTGGTGTGAAGGTCTTTATGCATGGCCATAGCTTTCCTGAAGAGTCACGTATTTATGTTGATAAGGTGCTTAGCTTTTTAGGATTAGAGTCGGCGCAAAGTTTTGCCCAAGCGCAAACACAAATTGAAAGTCAAAACTTTGCTTATCTTCCATTAGATAAAATCTCAACTCAGCTGACTGACTTGATGGAGCTTAAGCGCCTATTGGGTTTGCGTTCGCCTGTGAATACTTTGGTAAGGTTGATGAACCCGTTAGCGGCTGAGCACAGTGTGCACGGGGTATTCCATAAGGGGTACGATGAGATTCATATTGAAGCCGCTAAAGCGCTAGAAGATAAATCTGTCTTGGTTTTTAGGGGGGGGAATGGTGAAGCCGAAGTGAACCCTGAAAGAGATGTGAGTTTGGCCTTCCTAAAAGACAAACAGGTTAGTTGGAGTCAGTGGCCTAAATCTAGCCAACAACATGTTAGGCAAAAAGATAATCTAGATTTAACTCGTTTACTTGATCATTGGTCTGGTGAAACCCTTGATAGTTTTGGTGAGCAAGCAATCATGCAAACGATGGCCTCGGTATTAGCCTTAATGAGTGGCGAGTTAGATCAAGAAAAAAATGTTGTTAAGGCCAAGGCCATTTGGCAACAAAGAAACAAGTTGGCTTTTGGCTCTAAATAACTAGGTATTCAAGCAAAATGAGTGTTTCTGTCTTAGGTGTTATATTAGCGGGTGGTCAAGCTAGTCGCATGAACTATGTGGCTAAAGGTTTAACTCGTTATAAGGATAGGGTGCTCATTGAATATGCTTTAAAGAGCTTTGAAACCCTTGCAGAATATACTCTGATAAACGCTAATAAAGACACAAAAGCTTATCAAAATCTTGGAGTTAAGGTTTTTGCTGATGAGGCTGATTGCCTTGAAAGAGGGCCTTTGAGTGGTGTTTATGCCGCACTGTTACAGGCACAAAAGCTAGGGGTTAGCCATTTGTTATTAAGCCCTTGTGATACGCCACTTGTTACTCAAGCAGTCTTTGAGCGATTGAAATCAGAAGCAGAGAAAGAACCTGATTGTGCTTTCTATATTGAAAGTGACTCTGGTATTCAGCCTTTACATGCTATTTTGCCGGTAGCTGGAATGGCTGCAAGGCTAAAACGCTATTTGGAAAATGAGGCGAGAGTCATGCTTTTTTATCGCCAGCTAGGGGCAAAAGCGGTATTTTGGCAAGAAGAGCAAGTATTTCTGAATATTAACTATTTGGAACAACTAGAGGGATAGTGCTACTCGTCTGCTATTTGATCGATTCTAATTCGAGTTTGTAAGACTCTTTCTTTTCTTGATGAACAAGTTTAACGAGAAGGAAGTCATACTTAGGTGCAAACCAAAACGTTGTGGTTTTTGCTCTTTTTCCTGTTCCTTCACGTTTTACCTTGATGGTATTTATATCACCTAATTGAGTGTTAATTTTCTCGCTTCCTAGGCGTTCAAAATGCCAAGGTTTGAGTTTGCCGCCGTCTGCGATTAAATAATCAAGTTTTGCTTTATTATGTTTTAAGTCTTGGCGTATCTGTAGTTGGATACTGAGTTTGTCTAAAACGCCCGCTTGAATATCCATATTCCAAGGCTTGTTCTTAACATCGTTTCTCACACGATTTTTCTGCCAGTCAAAAGTTAATACCGCGTCACGTTTTTTACCAAATGCACTGGTGTGATACTCGTAAACAAGGGGGGATATTTGCCCTTGATTAACATTGAACTTAACGCTTTCGTTAAGAGATGCAAAAAAAGTATCTGCTTCAAATGAGAAAAGCCATTGTTTGTCTGGCATTTGAGAGAGGGTTTGAGTACCTTCCACTTTTAGGCTGATGCCTTTTTTCCAAGTCGTGCTATAGGTAGCACTATAAGGCTTGATAAAGCTATCAGAGGGAGCTTCGCTTGGTGCCGTTTTGACGAAAATAGGCCACCACATCATCAAGCAGATAAGATAGAAGCTTGTTTTTTGTGGTGACATATTAATACCTAATCTTAAATGGGGTTGCTTTAATTATAAGCAAAACCCGTTTCAGCTAAAGGGGTTTCATCAAGAATTGCTTTATTATTCACTTCCTTCAGTCTGTTTTGGCTAAACCATTTAACTGCTAGAGGGTAAATAATATGTTCAAGCTTATGTACTTTTTGTGCTAAAGAATCAGCTGTTTCTTCAGTATCAATGTCAGTTTTCGCTTGCACTATGACAGCACCAGCATCTAACTCTGCACTTACAAAATGTACTGATACACCATGGACCTTGTCACCTGCATCTATCGCCCTTTGATGGGTATTTAGCCCTTTGTACTTAGGTAAAAGCGATGGGTGAATGTTTAGCATGCGACCCTGATAATGACGGGTAAAACCTTCACTAAGAATGCGCATAAAACCCGCTAGAACAACTAGCTTAGGCTGGTGTTGATCGATACAAGTTTGTAATGCTGCATCAAACGCTTCACGTGATTCAAATTCTTTATGATTCAGGTGATGGGTTGGGATACCTGCTTCTTTGGCTCTGGTTAAGCCATAAGCATCGGCTTTGTTGCTGATAACAGCTTTGATCTCAATATCAAGATCCCCTGACAAGCTCTGATCAATCAGAGCTTGTAGGTTGCTGCCACTACCGGATATGAGGACAACAATAGGAAAACTCACAGTAATTAAGCCTCTAGGTCAGAGATTAATACTTCTACGTCATCCTGTTTGTCGCGAATTTCACCGATTAACCAAGCATCTTCGCCTGCGTCTTGTAGGATTTTTAGTGCTTCATCTGCTTTGTCTGCATCCAAGCAAAGAACCATACCAACACCACAGTTAAGTACGCGGTACATTTCTTCTTGCTCTACATTGCCTTGCTCTTGTAACCAGTCAAAGATAGCAGGGCGAGTCCAGCTTGATGCATCTATGTAAGCAGATGCTGATTCTGGTAATACACGTGGGATGTTTTCAAGAAGACCGCCACCTGTAATGTGAGCCAAGGCATTTACCTTGATGCTTTCCATTAGTTTTAAAATGGATTTAACATAAATTTTTGTTGGTGCCATTAGCGCATCTTTTAATGCCACACCATCAATCTCTAGATTAAGGTCAGCTTGGCTAACTTCTAGAATTTTACGAATCAAAGAGTAGCCATTCGAGTGAGGGCCTGAAGAACCAAGTGCAATTAACTTGTCACCGGCTTTTACATTGGTACCGTCAATGATGTCTGCTTCTTCTACAACACCAACACAGAAGCCTGCAAGGTCATAGTCGCCGTCATGGTACATACCTGGCATTTCTGCCGTTTCACCGCCAACAAGCGCCGCGCCTGACTGCAAGCAGCCTTCGCCAATACCGGTAACAACATTTGCAGCGACATCTATGTCTAGTTTGCCAGTTGCATAATAATCAAGGAAAAGTAGAGGCTCAGCACCCGCTACAACCAAGTCATTTACGCACATAGCAACAAGGTCGATACCAATAGTGTCATGCTGGTTTAAATCCATTGCCAAGCGAAGTTTGGTGCCTACGCCATCTGTGCCTGACACAAGAATTGGATTTTTATATTTAGTTGGTAAACGCGTTAATGCACCAAAACCGCCGAGGCCGCCCATAACCTCTGGTCGACGAGTTTTTTTGCTTACGCCCTTGATTCGTTCAACAAGTTGATTGCCCGCGTTGATGTCTACGCCAGCGTCTTTATAACTAATCGATTTCTTATCCGATTTGGTCATTGCCTATGCCCTGTCATGATAATAGTGGTGTGGGAGGCGGCATTTTAGCATAGTGACATATTAGGGCTATGGTTCTTTGCCAATATCACAGTAGAATATGCGCATTAATTTTAAGGAAGCGTATGAAAATTAGATTTCTGATGGTTATTTTCATGGTTTTACTCGCTCAAGTGAGTTCTGCTGTGACAATTCCGAACCTTTACCGAGCTGAAATTACACTCCCTCTAGTCAATTCTGAAAAAAAATTGATTAATAACGCCTTTAAACAAGCAATCGAAGAGGTCTTGATTAAGGTTTCTGGTAATCAAGATGGTGTCTTGGCTGTTTTACCAGCAGCGCAAAAATCTGCAGCGTCTTGGGTTGCTCAGCATTCGATTACAACAGAAACAAACTTGATGGAAATAGATGGTGAATTTTTTCCTGTAAAAAGAGTTGTTGTCGATTTTTATGCTCAATCTATTAATGATTACCTTTTTTCAAAACGTTTAGCTGTCTGGGGGGCGAATAGACCTTCTTTATTATTATGGATAGTTGAGCAGGATGATTTCTTACGACAAGTCAGCGGTGCTCAAGCCCCTTCTGATTTATTAAACCTAGTTGCTAAAGATGCCGTGTTAAAAGGTTTGCCTATTTATGCGCCGCTTCAGGATGATTTAGACAAACAAGCGGTAACTGTATCTGATTTGTGGGGCTTGTTTGAGGAGCCTGTAATCGAGGCAAGTCGACGTTATCAGACTGATGTGGCAGGTGTTCTTAAGGTAAATAAAATCTTGGATGAATATGAAGCCAGCCTTATGGTGTTGATGCCTGATGAGGAGCCAATCACTCTGTTTGTGCAGGGCTTGGATCAAGAAGATATTGCAGAGCAAGTGAATGCGGCTTTGGCTAAGTTGTTCTCAGCGAGATATGCGGTGGTAAGAGGTCAGGGTTCTGCAAAAATAACTATGCGTATTGATAATGTGACTGATTTCAAAGGCTTGGATCAGATACAAACTTACCTGGCGAATATTGCTGTGGTAAGGGATGTCTACCTCAACTCAATTAAGGCTGATCAGGTAAGTTTTTCCTTGGTGTTAGATGGTGGTTTAAATAAATTAAATAATGCAATCGCATTGGACTCTGTGATTGAGCGTATTGAGCTTGATGCTTTAGATCCAGATGTAAACTTAGTACAAGCTTATCGCTATAGTGGAGTAAATGACTAGTGAATGACGAGTTAAATGAAAAAAGGGTAGAGCGTGACTTCTCACTGAGAAGTGTTGAAGAGCAGCAAGACTTTCTCTCTCAAACTTGGTGTAACAATTGTATGGAAGTTGACCTAGGTATGAAGAATCCAAAAGAGTATGAAAGTGAATCTCGTGTTTGGATTGAAGGTGAGTGTTTGAAGTGTGGGGAGATGACGATCACTGAGATCGTGGAAGAAGATTAAGTTTTATAAAAACATTATTCTAATACAAAAAAACCGCGTCGCTTCTTAGTTAAGTGACGCGGTTTTTTTTAGGCTAAAAAACTTACTTGGTAGGGTAGTCTTTTTGAGCTTCACCTGTATAAAGCTGACGCGGGCGACCAATTTTGTATGGGCCACTGATCATTTCGTTCCAGTGTGAAATCCAGCCAACAGTACGCGCAACTGCAAAAATTACAGTAAACATGCTTGTTGGAATACCGATAGCTTTCAGAATGATACCTGAATAGAAGTCTACATTTGGATAAAGCTTACGCTCAACAAAGTAAGGATCTTCTAGTGCAATTTGCTCTAGACGTTTAGCAATTTTTAGAAGTGGGTCGTTCGATTGACCTAGTTCTGCTAATACGGCGTCACAGGTTTCACGCATTACCTTAGCGCGTGGATCGAAGTTCTTATAAACGCGGTGTCCAAAGCCCATTAGGCGGAATGGATCGTCTTTATCTTTTGCTTTAGCAATGAATTCATCAATCTTAGATTCATCACCAATCTCTTCAAGCATAGTCAGTACAGCTTCGTTAGCACCACCGTGAGCAGGCCCCCAAAGTGTTGCAATACCAGCAGCAATACAAGCGAATGGGTTGGCGCCTGATGAGCCTGCTAAGCGTACAGTAGAGGTTGATGCATTTTGCTCGTGATCAGCGTGCAGGATAAAGATTTTATCCATAGCTTTTGCAAATACTGGGTTCACTACATAATCTTCACATGGTGTACCGAACATCATGTATAGGAAGTTTTCAGCGTAAGATAGGTCGTTACGTGGGTACATAACTGGCTGATCTTTAGAATACTTGTAACAAATTGCAGCCAAAGTAGGCATTTTGGAAATCAAACGGAATGCCGCAATTTCGCGGTGTTCTGGATTGTTGATGTCCATATGGTCTTGGTAGAACGCAGAAAGCGCACCTACTAAACCACACATGATCGCCATAGGGTGAGCATCGTTGCGGAATCCCTCAAGGAATTTACGCATTGATTGGTTCACCATAGTGTGGTTATGAACCGTTTTATCAAACTCTGCTTTTTGTTCTTCTGTTGGAAGCTCACCATTTAAAAGAAGGTAGCAGGTTTCTAGGTAGTCAGAATGCTCTGCAAGTTGTGCTATTGGGTAGCCGCGATGTAATAAGATACCTGCATCACCATCTATATAGGTGATTGCTGATTCACATGAACCTGTAGACATGAAACCTGGGTCGTAGGTGAATACACCTTTAGAGCCAAGACCACGAACATCAATTACATCAGTACCAAGAGTACCGGAAAGTATTGGGAGTTCGATGACTTCATCAATCCCATCTACGGTAAGTCGAGCTTTTCTATCTGCCATTTTTAGTCTCCTTCAAGTTCTGAATCGGGACGGTGTCGAGTGGATAACTGACTGTATGACCCAGAAGGTGCGCAAAAAATACTGTTTCTGAGAGGTTAAATCAATCTTGCGAAAAAAGTGTAAATAGTATTTCCACAAAAAAAAGATGTAATAAATATACATAACTTAATACGAGATGCTAGGGTGTTCTTATATTGTTTTTTGTTAACTTGTTGAAATATATGGGTTATTTTTTATTTTTTTTAGAAAAATAATTTGTAATTTTATACCATTATTGTTCTTGTGTATGGGGTTATTCATTTTGTGAATGACGACCATTGTAAAGCCCTTGTCTTGTCTATTTGTCTTAGTAAATTTGGCTGGTCTATAATTGCGTTCCCAGAAATATGATTGATTTGCAGGGGAAATCTATAAGGTCACGTCGCTTTTATAGAATTAACCCGTAAATTAAGACTATTCTGTTAGAGGCCTAATGAGGTAGTTGAATGCTGCTTCATGGAGAGATAGGTCGTGATTGACCATTCAATCGATAAAAATGGTGTAAGAGTCGTGAATAAAAAAAGACCAGTCAATCTTGATATAGCTACTATATCAATGCCCGTTACCGCAATTGTATCCATCCTTCATCGTGTAACCGGTGTCATCCTGTTTGTAGGCTTGGCATTTTTGTTTTACGCGTTTGATCTTTCGTTAGATTCACAAGAAGGTTTCGATCAAGTTGTAAATGCTTTGCAAACAAGCTTCATCGCGAAATTCATCATTTGGGGTGTTGTTTCTGCTTTGATGTACCACTTTGTTGCAGGGATTAAACACTTGTTTATGGATATCGGTTACTTCGAAGAGTTAGAGAGTGGCCAAATGGCAGCTAAAGCTAACCTAGTAATCGCTGCAATCCTAATTTTGGTTGTAGGAGTTTGGATATGGTAACTCAAATAACAAGCTTTGGCCGTTCAGGCTTATATGATTGGATGGTACAGCGTGTATCAGCAATCGTGCTTTCTTTGTATACGGTATTCATTCTTGGATATCTAGTAATGAACCCTGAGCTTACATACGATCAGTGGAGTGCTTTGTTTGAAGCCACATGGATGCGTATTTTTACTTTAATGACATTGCTTTCAATTGGTGTTCACTCTTGGATTGGCCTATGGTCTATTTCAACTGATTACCTTAAAGCAACAGGTGTTCGTTTCTTTTTTCAATCTCTATGTGGTTTAGCTATGTTTGTTTATATCACTTGGGGCATTCAGGTTCTTTGGGGGCTATAGACTAATGGCTAATATACGTACAATTTCTTTTGATGCCATTGTTATTGGCGGCGGCGGCGCAGGTATGCGTGCTGCTCTACAGTTGACTGAGTCTGGTTTAAATACCGCTTGTGTAACTAAAGTATTTCCAACACGTTCCCATACAGTATCTGCTCAAGGTGGTATTACTTGTGCTATTGCAAGTGAAGACCCAAATGATGATTGGCGCTGGCACATGTACGACACCGTTAAAGGGTCGGACTATATTGGTGACCAAGACGCAATTGAGTACATGTGTTCTGTAGGTCCACAAGCTGTATTTGAACTTGAGCATATGGGCTTACCATTCTCACGTAAAGAAAATGGCCGTATTTACCAACGTCCTTTCGGTGGTCAATCAAAGGATTTTGGTAAGGGCGGACAAGCGGCGCGTACTTGTGCTGCAGCAGACCGTACTGGTCACGCACTTTTACATACGCTTTACCAAGCGAACTTGAAAGGTGGCACTACCTTCTTTAACGAATGGTATGCTGTTGATCTAGTTAAAAATGATGATGACGCTGTTGTTGGTGTTATCGCGATTTGCATTGAAACAGGTGAAACTGTTTACCTAAAAGCAAAAGCGACTGTCTTGGCGACAGGTGGTGCTGGTCGTATTTTCCAATCTACGACAAATGCTCACATTAATACAGGTGATGGTGTTGGTATGGCACTTCGTGCTGGTTACCCAATGCAAGACATGGAAATGTGGCAGTTCCACCCAACCGGTATTTACGGTGCGGGTACACTTGTTACTGAAGGTTGTCGTGGTGAAGGTGGTTATCTAATTAACAAAGATGGCGAACGTTTCATGGAGCGTTATGCTCCAAACGCGAAAGACCTTGCAGGTCGTGACGTAGTTGCTCGTTCTATGATTCTTGAAATCCTAGAAGGCCGCGGTTGTGGTCCAGATGGTGACCATGTATTGCTTAAACTAGATCACCTTGGTGAAGAGACTCTGAATAAGCGTCTACCAGGTATCCTTGAGCTTTCTCGTACGTTTGCACACGTTGATCCAGTTAAAGAACCAATTCCAGTAATTCCTACTTGTCACTATATGATGGGTGGAACACCAACTAACATCGGTGGTCAGGCTCTAACTGTAGATGCTGAAGGTAATGACCTGGTTGTTGATGGTCTTTATGCTTGTGGTGAAGCTGCAAGTGTATCTGTACATGGTGCTAACCGCCTAGGTGGTAACTCACTACTTGACCTTGTTGTATTTGGGCGTGCTGCTGGTATCCAAGTGAAGAAAGCTTTGGATGAAGGTTTCGAATCAATGGACGCAAGTGATACTGACATCGAACGTGCAATGGCTCGTTTGAATCGTCTAAACAACTCTACCTCTGGTGAGAGTGTTGCTGCTGTTCGTGCTGATTTGCAAAAAACAATGCAACTTTACTTCGGTGTATTCCGTGACGGTGAAGCTATGCAGACAGGTCTTAAGCAATTGGCTGAGATTCGTAAACGTGTTGAAAACCTACATCTTGAAGATAAGAGTATGGCTTTTAACACTGCACGTATTGAAGCGCTTGAACTTGAGAACTTGTTAGAAGTGGCTGAAGCGACTGCAATTCCTGCTGAATTCCGTAAAGAGAGTCGTGGTGCTCACGCGCGTAATGACTACACTGAACGTGATGATGAAAATTGGTTGAAGCATTCACTATTCCACCCAGCGAATAAAACTGTTACTAAGCGTGATGTAAATATGTCACCTAAAACAGTTGAAGCTTTCCCACCAAAAGCACGTACATACTAAGGGGTAGTTGCAAAATGTTAGTAAGTATTTATCGTTACAATCCAGAAGTGGATGACGCTCCTTACATGCAAGATGTCCAAGTAGATCTGCCTGAAGGTAAAGATCTAATGGTATTGGATGTATTGAACCTTATGAAAGATAAGGATCCTTCTGTATCATATCGCCGTTCATGCCGTGAAGGTGTGTGTGGATCAGATGGTATGAACATGAATGGTAAAAACGGTTTGGCATGTATCACACCTATGTCAGCTGTTTTGAAAAACGACAAATTGGTTTTACGTCCATTACCAGGTCTACCTGTGGTTCGTGATCTAGTTGTTGATATGGGGCAATTCTACAAACAATATGAGAAGATTCGTCCTTATTTAATTAATGATACACCAGCACCAGCAATTGAGCGTTTGCAGAGCCCAGAAGAGCGCGAAAAGCTTGATGGTCTATACGAATGTATCTTGTGTGCTTGTTGTTCTACTGCATGTCCTTCTTTCTGGTGGAATCCAGATAAATTTGTTGGACCATCAGGCTTGTTGCAAGCTTATCGCTTCTTGATTGATTCACGTGATAATGCAACACAAGAACGACTATCTGAACTAGATGATCCATTCAGCGTATTCCGTTGTCACGGTATCATGAACTGTGTGAATGTATGTCCTAAAGGGCTAAATCCGACGAAAGCAATCGGTAGCATTCGTACAATGTTGCTACAACGCGCAACTTAAAAATGTTGCACCTTCATATGATAAGTATGAAGGTGAGTTAAATCGGCGGCATATATGCTATGCCGCCCATTTATGCTCTTAAGGTCAAACATAATGATCGAGCGTAAATAAACCCAGAATTTAAGTTTCTTTATTGTGGGTACAAGGATGAGTAAATAAAGTTTAATCACTTGGCACAGTTGGAAGGTAGTGCAGGTACTTAGTTTGTCTCTTCAGATTTGGTGCCGAATGATTAACGATTTTACTGACACAATAGAGAGAGTATGAAGTAGTAAAATTGGCAGGCTTAAAAGGCCACACGAGCCTTATATAGTCAACACAATATAAGATTGATACTTGTCGTATAAACGACAAACGGCTCGAACATAAGGGTGATCGAGAATGCACGAAAGTTTAATGGAGTTGCTATGGAGCACCTCTCATTTCTCAGGTGGCAACCTAGAGTACATTGAGGGGCTATTTGAAAGCTACCTCGTCGATCCGAACTCAGTGTCGGAAGAATGGCGTAAATGCTTTGACCAATTGCCAAGGGTGAGTGAGGGTCAGTCAACTGATGTTCCTCATTCTGTTGTACAGGAACAATTCCTACAACTGGCTAAAAATAAATTCCGTTTTCAGCCAGCCGCAGTTTCTGCAGCAGTTAGCTCTGGCCACGAACAGAAGCAAATTAAAGTACTGCAACTGATTAGCGCATATCAAATGCGTGGACATCAGCATGCGAACCTTGACCCATTAGGTTTGCAAGGCCGCAATCAAGTGCCTGATTTGGATTTGGCTTTTCACCAGTTAACTGGTGCAGACCTAGATGAAGAGTTTAGCACTGGCCCTCTATTCTTTAGCAAAGATGTTATGAAACTAAAAGACATCATTGCAGGTTTAGAAAAAACTTATTGCTCTTCGATTGGTTACGAGTTCATGTACCTAGTCGACACCCAAGAAAAACGCTGGATTCAACAGCGTGTAGAATCTTCCCAATCTGATCCTCAATATTCCAATGAAACGCGTAAAAGCCTACTTGAGCGCCTAACCGCTGCTGAAGGCTTAGAGAAATATCTAGGTAGCCGTTACCCAGGTGCTAAGCGTTTTGGTCTAGAAGGGGGTGAGTCTTTAATCCCTATGATGAATGAGCTGATTCAGCGTTCTGGTGCACTAGGTGCAAAAGAAGTTGTAATTGGTATGGCTCACCGTGGTCGATTAAACGTACTAGTAAATACACTAGGTAAGAATCCGAAAGATCTATTCGACGAGTTTGAAGGTAAGAAACTTGTGAATACTTCTGGTGACGTTAAGTATCACCAAGGCTTCTCTTCTAATGTGATGACTGAAGGTGGTGAAGTACACATTGCACTTTCTTTTAACCCATCTCACTTAGAAATTGTTTCACCTGTTGTTGAAGGGTCTGTGCGTGCTCGTCAAGACCGTCGTAATGACACAACAGGTAAGACGGTAGTACCTATTTCTATCCACGGTGACTCAGCATTTGCTGGTCAAGGTGTTGTGATGGAAACCTTCCAAATGTCACAAACACGTGGCTATAAGACAGGTGGTACAGTTCATATCGTTGTGAACAACCAGGTAGGCTTCACAACTAACCGTCAAGAAGATGTGCGTTCTACTCAGTACAGTACTGATGTTGCGAAAATGATTCAGGCTCCTATCTTCCATGTTAATGGTGATGATCCAGAAGCTGTGTTATTCGTAACTCAACTTGCTCTAGATTACCGTTACGAATTTGGTCGTGACGTAGTGATTGACTTAGTTTGTTACCGTCGCCGTGGTCATAACGAAACTGATGAGCCTTCTGGTACTCAGCCACTTATGTACCAAGTGATCAATAAACTAAAAACAACACGTACTCAATATGCTGATAAGCTAGTGAGCAATGGTGTTGTTACCAAAGCTGAAGAGAAACAGTTGGTTGATGAAAACCGTGAAGACTTAGACAATGGTCGTCATGTTTCTAAGAGCTTGGTGCTTGAATCACAAACAGGATCTTTTGTTGACTGGACCCCTTATATTGGTGCTGGTTGGACTGATGCGGGTGATACAACTTACCCTCTTGCTAAACTTCAAGATTTAGCTAAGAAGCTAACTCAAATACCAGATGGGATTGTGGTTCAGCGTCAGGTACAAAAAATCTATCAAGATAGAGATAAAATGACGGCTGGTGCTTTGCCGATTAACTGGGGCTATGCTGAAACTTTGGCTTTTGCTACCTTGTTAGAGCAAGACTTCCCGTTACGTATTACTGGTCAGGATTCTGGTCGTGGTACTTTCTCTCACCGTCATGCTGTTATTCATAGCCAAAAAGACGGTAGTAGTTATATTCCTTTAAAACACTTGTCTGAAGGTCAGCCTCCGTTAGATTTGTATGACTCGTACTTATCTGAAGAAGCGGTTCTGGCGTTCGAATATGGTTACGCGACAACGTCACCCAAAGGTATGGTTATCTGGGAAGCACAGTTTGGTGATTTCGCTAACGGTGCCCAAGTTGTAATTGACCAATTTATCACCAGTGGTGAGCATAAGTGGGGTCGTTTATGCGGTCTGACTATGTTGCTTCCGCACGGTTATGAGGGTCAAGGTCCAGAGCACTCATCTGCTCGTCTTGAACGTTACATGCAGCTTTGTGCTGAATTTAACATTCAGGTTTGTGTACCAACAACACCCGCTCAGATTTACCACATCTTGCGTCGTCAAGCGATTCGTCCAATGCGCCGTCCTTTGATTATCTTGTCACCAAAGAGCTTGTTGCGTCATAAGCAAGCAATTTCATCTTTGGAAGATTTATCTGAAGGCAGCTTTAAAACTGTATTGCCTGATTCTTCATCTAAAGCAGACCCTGCTGATGTGAAGCGTTTGGTTATCTGTAGCGGTAAAATTTACTACGATTTGATTAATCGTCGTGAAGAATTGGCGAAAGACGATGTGGCTGTTATTCGTTTGGAGCAGTTATATCCATTCCCATACAAAGATTTCGAAGCAGTATTAGCACCTTATACTAATGTTGAATCATTAGTTTGGTGTCAAGAAGAGCCTAAGAACCAAGGCGCTTGGCATGCTAATCGCCACCGTATGAATCGTGTATTGGAAGCCTTGTATCCGCAGTTGAAGATCCGCTTTGCAGGTCGTATTTCTTCTGCAGCACCAGCAGCAGGTTACATGTCTATCCATATTGAAGAACAAGAAGCGTTAGTAAACGATGCCATCCAAGGCTAATACAACGTCAGTCAAAGTAATTAAGGGTTTAAAATGAGTATCGAAATAAAAGCACCAGTTTTTCCGGAATCAGTAGCCGATGGTACGGTTGCAACTTGGCACAAGCAGCCAGGTGAAGCATGTTCTCGTGATGAGCACATTGTTGATATTGAAACAGATAAAGTTGTTCTTGAAGTTGTAGCGCCAGCAGATGGTGTTATCCAAACAATTCATAAAGCTGAAGGTGATGTTGTCCTAAGTGCTGAAGTACTAGCTACTTTTGTTGCTGGTGATACAGCTGTTGCGGCTGAAGCACCTGTTGCTGCACCGGCAGCTGCTGCTTCTGAGTCAACTGAAAGTGTTGAAATTAAGGCGCCTGTTTTCCCAGAGTCTGTTGCTGACGGTACTGTTGCAGCTTGGCACAAACAACCAGGTGAACTATGTGAACGTGATGAGCACATTGTTGACATTGAAACAGATAAAGTTGTACTTGAAGTTGTTGCACCAGCCGCTGGTGTTATTGGTAATGTATTAGCTGCTGAAGGCGATACAGTACTAAGTGATCAAGTACTAGCATCTTTCTTAGTAGGCGCAACTGGTGCTTCTGCTGCACCAGCTGCTGCGGTTGCTGAAGTTGCTGCAACAGAAGGTGATGATGACGCAGTTGCAGGCCCTGCAGCACGTAAAGCACTAGCTGAAGCTGGCTTAACTGTTGCTCAAGTTAAGGGCACAGGTAAAGGTGGTCGTATCACTAAAGAAGATGTTGAAGCTGCTCAAAAACAAGCGCCTGCTCAAGCGCTAGCAGCTGCACCTGTTGTAGCGCCAGCGACTCCAGCACCTGCTGCTCCGCTACCGAACACAGATGGTCGCGTTGAGAAGCGTGTTCCAATGACTCGCCTTCGTGCAACTATTGCTAAGCGTTTGGTTGAAGCACAGCAAACAGCTGCAATGCTAACGACTTATAACGAAGTTAATATGGGTCCTGTAATGGAGCTTCGTAAGAAGTATAAGGACTTGTTCCTTAAAACCCATAACGGTACCAAGTTAGGCTTTATGTCTTTCTTTGTTAAAGCTGTGACTGAAGCACTTAAAGCCTTCCCAGCAGTGAACGCATCTATCGATGGTAATGACATGGTTTACCATGGTTACCAAGATATTGGTGTTGCCGTATCTACTAACCGTGGATTAATGGTACCTGTTCTACGTAATACCGATTCAATGGGTCTTGCTGACATCGAAAGTGGTATCATGGACTTCGCAGTTCGTGGTCGTGATGGCAAGCTAGGTCTTGAAGATATGCAAGGTGGTACATTCACTATCACTAATGGTGGTACCTTTGGTTCCCTAATGTCGACACCAATTTTGAATCCACCACAAACAGCTATCTTGGGTATGCATAAAATCCAAGAGCGTCCAATGGCTGTAAATGGTCAGGTTGTTATCCAGCCTATGATGTACTTAGCATTGTCTTACGATCACCGTATGATTGATGGTAAGGAAGCGGTTCAATTCCTTGTTAAAGTAAAAGACTTGTTGGAAGATCCAGCACGTTTGTTGCTTGAAGTGTAACTGAGCAAATTATAAACTCGGCCCTTATCCTGGGTCGGGTAAATTACAACATGAGGCGCGACTCTTCTATAAGCTAGATGTGGTTGTGCCCGTATTGACCGAGAAATGGAAACCCTTATGTCTGAAAAATTTGATGTTATTGTAATTGGTGGCGGCCCTGGTGGTTACGTTGCTGCTATCCGTGCTGCTCAAATGGGCCTTAAAACAGCTTGTATTGAAAAGTGGCTAGACAAAGACAATAAGCCAAGACTTGGTGGTACTTGTCTGAACGTAGGCTGTATCCCTTCTAAAGCCTTGTTGGACTCTTCACATAAGTACCATGATGCAAAAGAATCATACGGTGTTCATGGTATTGCGGTTGGCGATGTAAGCATGGATGTAAATGCCATGGTTGATCGTAAAGATAAAATTGTTGATCAATTGACAAGTGGTATTACTGGTCTTTTCAAAGCAAATGGCGTAACTAGCTTTGAAGGTATGGGTAAAGTACTTGCTGGTAAAAAAGTTGAATTCACAGCCCATGACGGCACAGTAACTGTACTAGATGCAGAAAACGTTATCTTGGCAACGGGTTCTGTACCTGTAAATATCCCACCAGCGCCTCGTACTGGTGACATTATCGTTGATAATGAAGGTGCATTAGATTTCCGTGAAGTGCCAAAACGTCTAGGTGTTATCGGTGCTGGCGTTATCGGTCTAGAGCTTGGTTCTGTTTGGGCCCGCCTAGGTTCTGACGTTGTTGTTCTAGAAGCTCAAGATCAATTCCTAAGCGTTTGTGATAAAGATATTGCAAAAGAAGCGGGTAAAATCTTCAAGAAACAACACCTAGATATTCGTGTTGGTGCACGTGTAACTGGAAGTGAAGTTAAGGGTGAAGAAGTTGAAGTAACTTACCTTAACGCTAAAGGTGAAGAAGAGAAGCAAACTTTCGACAAACTAATTGTTGCTGTTGGTCGTAAGCCATTTACTGATGGATGTCTAGCTGCTGATTCTGGCGTTAAGCTAGATGAGCGTGGTTTCGTATTTGTTGACGATCAGTGCCGTACATCTGTACCAGGTGTATTCGCAATTGGTGATATCGTCCGTGGTCCTATGTTGGCGCACAAAGCATCTGAAGAAGGTGTGATGGTTGCTGACATTATTGCAGGCCATAAAGCGCAAATGAACTATGACTGCATTCCTTCAGTAATTTATACTCACCCAGAACTAGCTTGGGTTGGTAAAAACGAACAAGAACTTAAAGCCGCTGGTGTTAGCTATAAAGTGGGTAAATTCCCATTTGCAGCATCTGGTCGTGCTATGGCAGCAAATGATACTGACGGTTTCGTTAAGATCATTGCCGATGAAGAAACTGATCGTATCCTAGGTTGCCATATCATTGGTGGCCATGCGGCAGACTTGATCGCTCAAGCTGTTATTGCAATGGAATTTGGTTCAACTGCAGAAGATATTGCTCTAACTGTATTTGCTCACCCAACAGTGAGTGAAGCAGTACATGAAGCAGCACTTGCTGTTGACGGCCATGCTATCCATATTGCAAACCGTAAAAAGCGTAAATAATCGCTATAAAAAATTCGATTTGTCAGCCCTGTGAATGATGAGCGCAGGTGCTGACAATTTCTGCCAATGTGGCAGAGCTTATATCAATCATTACAAGATGAGCGGAAAAACAAATGAACCTACACGAATATCAGGCTAAGCAGCTTTTTGCTGAATACGGTCTGCCAGTATCTACAGGGTATGCATGTGACACGCCAGAAGAGGCGGTAGAAGCAGCTAAGAAAATCGGCGGCGACATGTGGGTTGTTAAAGCTCAAGTACATGCAGGCGGACGTGGTAAAGCAGGCGGTGTTAAGCTAGTTAAGACTCACGAAGAAATTGCTGAATTCACTAACCAGTGGATTGGTAAAAACTTAGTGACTTACCAAACTGACGAAAATGGTCAGCCAGTTTCTAAAATCCTAGTTGAGTCTTGCACAGATATTGCTAACGAATTGTACCTTGGTGCAGTTGTTGACCGTGCTACACGCCGCGTTGTGTTCATGGCATCTACAGAAGGTGGTGTGGATATCGAGACTGTTGCTGAAGAAACTCCAGAGTTGATTCACAAAGCAATCATCGATCCTCTAGTTGGCGCACAACCTTACCAAGCTCGTGAACTTGCATTTAAATTGGGCCTAAACCCAACTCAAATCAAGCAATTCACTAAAGTTTTCCTAGGTTTGTCTCAGATGTTCCATGACTTTGATTTCGCACTACTAGAAATCAACCCATTGGTAATCACTGAAGAAGGCAATATTCACTGCCTAGACGGAAAAATCAACATTGATAGCAATGCTGTTTACCGTCAAAAGAAAATGCAAGAGTTCCACGATCCATCTCAAGAAGATGCACGTGAAGCACATGCAGCCTCTTTCGAACTTAACTATGTAGCGCTAGACGGTAACGTTGGTTGCATGGTTAACGGTGCAGGCCTAGCGATGGGTACTATGGACATCGTAAACCTACACGGTGGCAAGCCAGCTAACTTCCTAGACGTTGGTGGCGGCGCGACTAAAGAGCGTGTATCTGAAGCATTCAAAATCATCCTTTCTGATGACAATGTTAAAGCCGTATTGGTTAACATCTTCGGTGGTATCGTACGTTGCGATATGATTGCTGAAGGTATTATCGGTGCCGTTAAAGAAGTAGGTGTTCAGGTGCCTGTTGTTGTACGTCTTGAAGGTACAAATGCTGAGCTAGGTCGTGAAGTACTAGCTAAATCTGATCTTGATATTATTGCGGCTTCAAGTCTAAAAGACGCGGCTGTTCAAGTTGTTAAAGCTGCGGAGGGCAAATAATGTCTGTTCTAATTAACAAAGATACTAAAGTAATTTGCCAAGGTTTTACTGGTGGTCAAGGTACTTTTCACTCTGAGCAAGCAATTGCTTACGGTACAAAAATGGTTGGTGGTGTAACACCTGGTAAAGGTGGTCAAACTCACCTAGGCCTACCTGTTTTTAACACTGTACGTGAAGCAGTAGAAGAAACGGGTGCTGAAGCATCTGTTATCTATGTGCCAGCGCCTTTCTGTAAAGACTCTATCCTTGAAGCAGCTAACAGCGGTATCAAACTAATCGTTTGTATCACTGAAGGTATCCCAACACTAGACATGCTTGACTGTAAAGTTGCATGTGACGAGCTAGGTGTACGCCTAATCGGACCTAACTGCCCAGGTGTTATCACACCTGGTGAATGTAAGATCGGTATCATGCCTGGTCACATCCATTTACCAGGTAAAGTAGGTATCGTATCTCGTTCTGGTACTTTGACTTATGAAGCAGTTAAGCAAACTACTGATGCTGGTTTCGGTCAATCTACTTGCGTAGGTATTGGTGGTGACCCAATTCCAGGTACTAACTTCATCGACGTTCTAGAGTTGTTCCAAAACGACCCTAAAACTGAAGCGATCGTTATGATTGGTGAAATCGGTGGTACTGCAGAAGAAGAAGCGGCTGCTTACATTAAAGCTAATGTAACTAAGCCTGTTGTTTCTTACATTGCAGGTGTTACTGCACCAGCTGGTAAGCGTATGGGTCATGCCGGCGCTATCATCTCTGGTGGTAAAGGTACTGCTGATGAGAAATTCGCAGCACTAGAAGACGCAGGTGTTAAAACTGTTCGTTCTCTAGCTGAAATCGGTGATGCTCTAAAAGAATTGACTGGCTGGTAAGCTAAGAAATCTTTAAGTGTTACAACAAAATCCCTGCTTCGGCAGGGATTTTTTTTGCCAAAAAAATGATAGAAGAGAGGTTGAACCGAAACCTCTATAGACTAACTGAGCTGAAACTCTCTCAAGCTAGCTTAGAAGCGTTTTAATGTGGCGTAATAATCTTTGTCTTGCAGTTACAAGTAGGCTGATAGATAGCTTTTAGGGTGTTTGAGAGTATTGAGTAGGCAGTTTTGTAAGACCTAGGGAGTCTTGCGAATAAGTCCTCTTGCCTTTTTTGAGGCTTTTTCTGGCAGTGCTGAGAAGAGATGACTTAGTTACAGGTTCCCTATTATTTGCTCAAGCTTAGATTGCAGCAATAACCGACACACTTGGTATAGATAAGAGAGTCAGTTGCCTATAGGCTTCGAGTTCTCACACAATCCACCAAGGTCGTCCAAAAATGAACAACCAATATAAGCAACTGACATT
>NZ_JSEO01000020.1 GCF_001624705.1 Marinomonas sp. SBI8L | reverse complement strand
GCGCTTTATAAGAGTAATTGAAAGGTTGGTAAATGTATTAAAAGGGAAATAACTTAAATAGAGAGATAAGACTTCAAAATAACAAACCCCAGATTTTAACTGGGGTTTGTCACTAATCTGAGGGCGCTGTATGCGCCCTTTTTATTTGTTTTTTAATGCTAGGGAGCGTAGGAATAAGTTCTCACGCCTCAGCGTGTGACTTATTCGCAGGTTCCCTAGTTAACTAACCAAGTATTTAGCTCTTTAATCTTCTCTTCATCAAGCTCGCCTGTGTATTCAAGCAAGGACATTTGTTTTACCGCAAAGCTGTATCTTAATTGCTCAAGTGTGCCTTGAGAATTGTACAGATCAGATTGGGCATCAAGTAGCTCAACAATGTTACGAGTGCCCACATCATAGCCTGCTTGTGTGGCTTCTAATGAGCTGGCATTTGAGATAATAAGTTGCTTCTGTGCGGCAATTTGCGCTACAGACGTTTTTAGATCTCGGTACAAAGAGCGAACCGCTAGCTCTGTTGTTTGTAATTGATCTTCTAGGTTCTCTTCAGCGGCAACGGCATCATGAACAGACTGTCTCACTTGCGCGTTGATTGCACCACCTTGATAAAGAGGAATGCTAACATTAACCCCTATAAATGCCGCCAGACTATCGCCATCACCACTTGAGGTTGGTGATGTGTCGCGATCAGAGCGAGTAAGGCTACCAGAAACGGTCACCGTAGGGACACGGCCATTGGACTTTTGAATCTCAATGTTAGTCAAAGCAGAGTCATGAGCCAGAGCCAAGGTTTTTATGTCGTTGTTTTGCTTTTTCGCAAGATCCACATAAAAGCTCGCTGTCTTACCTGCTTCCATTTCAATGGGATAGTTTTTAGATAAGTCAGGCACATCAGTGATGAGCTTGCCTGTTAACTGACGTAAGGTTTCTTGGGCATTAATCATGTCAGCTTCAGCACTGATAATATCAACGATGTTTGAGTCGTATTCAGCTTGGGCTGTATGAAGATCAGTAATGGCAACTTGGCCCACTTCATATTGTTGTTTCACTTGGTCAAGCTGGCTGGCTGTTGCTTTAGCTTGTTGTTTCGCTGTGTTGAGGTTCGACATTTCAGTGAGTAAATCAAAGTAAGCTGAGATACTTTCAAAGCTCAAATCTTCTTCCGTATTGGTATAGCTCACACCTGAGCTTTCTAGGCCAATTTCAACAGAATCAACCGCGTAGCCAAGGGCAGGAGAGTAAATAGGGTAATCTAGACTGACTTTGAGAGAGTTAGTATTGGTATCAGAGTCGCCAGCGTCCGCACTGGTATCTGTGTAACCAAGGTCAGCATCAAATGAAATATTAGGGAATAAGCTACCCTTAGTAATCACAACGCCTTCTTTTTCAGACTCATAAGAAGCGGCAGCAGAGCGTAAGCCTGGGTCGTTGATTTTAGCAAGTTGGTAAACGTCTAATAAGTTTTCAGCTTGGGCATTCATACTAGAGGCCGTAGCTAGGGTGACAAGAGAGGCGATAATGGTCTTTTTCATATGAATACTTCAGCTCGATTAGTTTCTTTTTATCATACCCAGATTGCATAAGGTTAAAAGTGATTTTCATAAGAAAATTTTAATAACTTCTTAATTTTCACATTTCTTAATTATTTGATTAATTAATGTTTATAAATGGTTAACATATGAGTTTGAAATCTCGCTTTATATTATTGAAATAAAGTTAGATAAATACATCTTGTTAATAAGATCTTATTTTATATGAGAGGAATATTTTGAATACATTAGTTCATCAATATCACCCATTAGGTTTTAAAGGGTCGCGTATTGCTCAAGGTTTTTGGAGAGCAGATGAATGGAATATGACAAAAGAGTCTCGATTATCATTTATAGAGGCGTGCCTTGAGTTGGGCGTAACCACATTTGATCATGCAGATATCTATGGAGATTATCAATGCGAAGCTTTATTTGGTGATGCGTTAGCATTAAAGCCAAGTTTAAGAGATAGCATGCAGCTCATATCTAAATGCGGAATCAAACTCAAGTCTAATGCCAGACCAGAGCATGAAATCTATCAATATGATCTTAGTTTTGATCATGTTGTCGCTTCGGTAGAAAATTCTTTGTTGCAACTACAAACTGAGTATTTAGATCTGTTGCTCCTGCATAGGCCAACCCCATTGATGGATGCTGATGAAGTGGCGCGTGCGTTTGAACACTTAATGATTCAAGGTAAGGTTAAGCATTTTGGTGTGTCTAACTTTACACCCGCTCAATTTGATCTTCTGCAGTCTAGAGTTGATGTTCCTTTAATTGCGAATCAATCGGAATATTCAGTGTTGCAGACACAGTCTTTTGACAATGGTGAAATTGATCACTTACATCAGCATGCTGTAACGCCTATGGCTTGGTCTCCTTTTGCCGGTGGTCGTTTATTTAGTGGAAGTGATGAGCAGGAAGTGAAGGTTCGTGAACAGCTTCAAGCGATATCAGAAAAATATGATGGCGCTAGTGTTGACCAACTTGCACTTGCTTGGTTGTTAAAACATCCCGCTGGAATTTGCCCAGTTTTGGGGTCTGGTAAGATAGGCAGATTAGAAAAAGCGGTAGCGGCTAGTCAGCTTAAATTTGCTGATGAAGATTGGTATCGCGTGTGGTGTGCTTCTACAGGTAAAGATTTAGCCTAAGCGATTTGGTGCTGGACTTAACATGCCTTTGTTAGGTCCAGACTAGAGTTGAAACCAAGCTCTAGTTACGAACTTTATGTGTTATGAGTTGCGATACTGCCAAACATTATCTTTTATAGGTTTAAAACCTATCCCTTTTAGGTAGCGTCTGTTTGCTTCGCTCTGAGCATTTGCTGTTATATTATCGATTTTAAACTTCTCGGCAAAATGGTTGTTATCACCAAATAAATAATTACCTAATCGAGCGTCACGGTAGGTTGGGGTAACTAAATCAAGGTCTATTTGAAAGTGGCTTTCGCTCAATCGTATACCTGACAGTATACCTACAACAGTTTCCTGATCAGTTAATAAATAATATTCTCTTCTTTCATCCTGTTTAAAAATATCAAAGTCAGGAAAGAAGTGTTTAATATCCTTGCTATACCTATCTAAGAAAAAACTTATATAACCTGATTGGCCAGATTCAGTGCCACTTTTAATAACATTGAATTCGACTTTTGCTCGATAAATTTTTATTAAATAAAAAATATTGATACAAGCTGTGAAAGAATTTACCGCAGCAACAGGATAAGCACCAATTAAAAAACCGTATAAAGCAAAGGTGAGACCACCTGCTAAATTGAGCCACCTTAGTCGGACAATCGAGCTCATGGTTAAGGAGATTGCGACTAAAGCGGATGCGATATATCCCATTAGTTCAAGTAGATTCATTTATGTGCTCTCATAGTTAAAAAATTTTTCTGAATGGAGTTCATAAATTATAAGCTAGTATTGAATAAAAGTTAACCGATCGGTCAAATTTAAGTTATTTACCACAGCACTTTTTAAATTTCTTGCCAGAGCCGCAATGACAAGGGTCATTACGACCTATTTTCATCTCAGCTGAGTTAACTAATGGCGTATTTTGTTCTACTTCATGTTCTCCAGAGATATAAAACCATTCGCCTTTTATGCGCTTAAATAAAGAGCGTTCACTAAGTTTGCCAATATGTTTGCCTTCTTTGAAGTGAGCAGCAAAAGACACCATGCCTTCTTTGTCTTTTTCAAGCCCTTTTTCAGTCTCTAAAATCTCTAGTTTGATCCACTGAGTATCGTTATTGCAGTCAGCAATTTCAGCTTCATCTTGATTAGGGCTGCTTTTTAATTTTTGAGTGCGATTAATATAAGCAAAGTTGTTTGTATAAAATGCACTGTAACGAGAACGCATTAACGCTTCTGCAGTCGGCGCTGTCCCTGGGTTATTATGATACATGCCACAGCAAATTTCGTAGGGTAAGCTACTGTTACAAGGACAGTTATTTGGGGTAGACACGCGAGACTTCCTCTTTTTTACAATTAAGTTATTAATGCCATAAGGCAATAAAATGCGGTTATAATACGCCATTATTCTTTGACTGACAGGAAAATTTTGTGAGTGGCGCTACAACTTCTACTTTTTTTTGGTTTGATTTTGAGACAACTGGCGTAGATCCAGCACGTGATAGACCTATGCAGTTTGCAGGCATTCGTACGGATCTTGAGTTCAATCAGATAAGCGAACCTATTATGATTTACTGTCAATTGGCTGAAGATGTATTGCCTCATCCTGATGCCTGTTTACTGACAGGTATTAGTCCTCAGGACGCAAATCGTGAAGGCTACCCTGAAACAGAATTCATGGCCTTAATTGAAAAAGAGTTTGCTAAACCTGGTACTTGCTCTCTTGGATACAATAGCATTCGCTTTGACGATGAGGTTGTGCGCTATGGTTTCTACCGTAATTTTATCGACCCTTATGCCCGTGAGTGGCAAAATGGCTGCTCACGCTGGGATATTATTGATCTTGTTCGTATGTGCTATGCCATTAGGCCTGAAGGAATCAATTGGCCAAAAAATCAGGAAGGGCAAGTTTCTTTGAAGCTTGAAGATCTGACCAAAGCTAATGATATTGCTCACGAGCAAGCACATGACGCCTTATCAGATGTGTATGGCACGATTGAAATGGCTAAGTTGATTAAACAAAAGCAGCCTAAGTTATATGACTACTATTTCAAGATGCGTGAAAAAGGGGAGTTACAGCAATTCATTGACCCTTATCGCATGAAGCCGTTTTTACATATTTCAGGTATGTTTGGTCTGGCTAAAAATTACGCCGCGTTTGTGGCGCCGATTGCTCCTCATCCGACGAATAAAAATGGTGTGATCTTGTTTGACCTTATGGAAGATGCTCAGCCACTTATTGATCTATCTGTTGATGAAATCAGGCATAGAGTTTTTTCAAATAAAGAAGAACTTGGTGATATCCCCCGATTACCACTTAAAACCTTGCATTATAATCGTAGTCCAGCTGTTGCGCCGGCTACCTTCTTAAAGGATGCCAGTGTTGTGGCTCGACTAAACTTAGATGGAGAAATTTGCCGTCAAAATTTAGCCATATTAAAAAGTTACCCTGAACTTGCTAATAAAATTAGCCAAGTGTTTATGCAGGAAAGAGAGCAGATTGATAAAGACCCTGATGTGATGTTGTATTCAGGAGGTTTCTTTTCTCGTGATGATAAAGCGCGTATGGCACAAATTAGAGATACTGGCCCGAACTCCTTATCAGAACTTGCTTTATCGTTTGATGATAGGCGTTTACCTGAAATGCTAATGCGTTACATAGGTCGTAATTACCCTGAGCAACTTTCAGATACTCAAAGGCAAGAGTGGGAAGAGTATCGTAGTACTAAACTTTTGGATGAAAGTGCTGGTGCGAGTATTTGTATGGATGCATTTTTTGCAAGATTAAATGAACTCGCACTAGATACTGAATTGCCTAAAGGTAAGCAGATTATGTTACAAGATCTGGCCGATTATGCTCAAAGCATTTATCCAATGGGTTAGTTCTACCTATGAATAACAAGACATTAAGGGGATAACCTTGGCTGATTCTCATAGAGCGACTTACTTTTTAGTAGGCTTTGCATCTTTAGTCATTATTATTGCAGGCTTAAAAGCCGCATCTGCAATCGTAGTGCCTTTTATGCTGTCTATGTTTATTGCGATTATTTTTGCACCGCTCTTGGCTTGGTTGGCAACTCATAAGGTGCCTATCGGTATTGCTGTGATGCTAGTTGTTTTACTCATGGTGTTTTCTGTAGGGTCATTGGTTATTTTTGTTGGTAGCTCATTAGATGACTTTTATGCCGCGCTTCCTGGCTATAAAGAAAGGTTATCGAATGAATTGTCAGGTGTGACTGAATTGCTCAGTCATGTGGGAATTACGATATCTGCCGATCAAATAAGAAGTTACTTTGACCCTTCAATCTTGATGCAGGTTGTGACAAACGCACTCAGTAGCTTGGGTGGTGTGCTGACAAATGTATTTGTTGTGTTGATGACTGTTGTATTTATTTTATTTGAAGCGGCTGATTTTCCAACAAAGCTTTCCGCTGCTATGGATGATGCCAGCGGCTCTTTGAAGCGCTTCGATGCTTTTTCAAAAGCCGTTAATCAGTATCTTGCCATTAAAACCTTAGTGAGTATTTTGACGGGGTTTGTTGTGGGAATCTGGCTTTGGATAATTGGTGTGGATTTTCCTCTATTATGGGGTGTGTCGGCCTTCTTATTAAACTTTGTGCCTAACATAGGCTCTATTATTGCGGCAATTCCAGCGGTTATGTTAGCTTTTGTGCAGTTGGGCGGATTAGCATCTGGCTTGGCTGCTTTAGGTTTTCTTGTCATTAATTTGGTTGTCGGCAATATGATAGAGCCAAGGTATATGGGCAAAGGCTTAGGCTTATCCACCTTAGTTGTCTTTTTATCTTTGATTTTGTGGGGCTGGGTATTTGGTGCGGTAGGTATGCTTCTTTCCATTCCACTGACTATTATTGTTAAGCTGGCGTTAGAAGCAAACCCAAGAACACGATGGATTGCGTTGATGTTAGGTTCTCACGCAGAAATGCCACATTATAATAAAGTGATTGATGGTATGGCGATTGGCCATGAGAAGTAACTAATAGATGCTTGTTATAGTCAGTAGGCTATACTCTCTACTGGCTATACTCTGATCATAAACATCTGCTTGACTTATTCAGTTTTTGTTTGATTTATGTATAGCGAATTGAAGTGATAAAACCTAGTCAATTTGGCTCTAGTTATGTGTGGGAAGGGTGAATTTGGCAGTTAATGTGGTGAATTCAAATTCAGAGGCTTAGATTAAAATCTAATTTAACAATAAGCCTAAATTGATGGTGTTTGTTGCTAGCTATCATTGTTTAGTTGGTATACAATGCGCCGCAGAATTTCCCCGGATATTTGCAACTTAACTATTTTGATTTCCGATATAGTCCTGCGGACGGCCGGATTCATTATGGTCAACCTAGTTGCCCCCACCAAAACTAAAGGTATTCACATACATGTCTGACGCTGATATTCAGCCTACTTTTGCTTCATTGGGCTTAGATGCCAATGTCTTAAAAGCCGTAGTCGATCAAGGCTACGAACAACCATCACCTATCCAAGCGCAAAGTATTCCTCATTTGTTAGAAGGTCACGACCTTTTAGGGCAAGCGCAGACAGGTACAGGTAAAACAGCGGCTTTTGCGCTACCGTTGTTATCGAGAATTAACCCAAAAGATAAAAACACTCAATTATTGGTTCTAGCACCAACACGTGAGCTGGCTATTCAGGTTTCTGAAGCATTTCAAACATATGCTCGTAATATTCCTGATTTCCATGTTTTGCCAATTTACGGTGGTATGTCTTACGATACGCAACTTCGTCAACTAAGACGTGGTGTGCAAGTTGTTGTAGGTACACCTGGCCGTGTTATGGATCATATTCGTCGTAAGACATTGAAGCTAGATTCTTTACAAGCACTTGTGCTTGATGAAGCGGATGAAATGCTTCGTATGGGTTTTATTGATGATGTTGAATGGATCTTGGAGCATACACCAGAGCAGCGTCAAATCGCTTTGTTCTCTGCAACTATGCCTTCTGTTATTCGCCAAGTGGCTAACCGTCATTTGAATAATCCAAAAGAAGTAAAGATTGTTACTAAAACAGCAACAAATACTTCGATCGAACAGAAATATTGGCAAGTAAGTGGTCTACATAAACTAGATGCGTTAACACGTATTTTAGAAATGTCAGAACACGACGGCATGATCATCTTTGTTCGTACCAAGGCTGCAACTGTTGAGCTTGCTGAAAAGTTGACTGCTCGTGGTCATGCTTGTGAAGCCTTAAATGGTGACATTAGCCAGAATTTACGTGAGCGTACAGTTGAGCGTATTAAACGTGGTCAAATCGATATCCTAGTTGCAACCGATGTTGTTGCTCGTGGTCTAGATATCGATCGTATTAGCCATGTTGTTAACTATGATATCCCTTACGATACAGAATCTTATGTTCACCGTATTGGTCGTACTGGCCGTGCTGGACGTACAGGTACAGCTATCTTATTTGTAGCTCACCGTGAACGTCGTATGTTGCAAGCCATTGAGCGCGCAACTCGCCAGCCAATTGAGCGTATGCAGCTACCAACAGCATCTGATATTAATACCCAGCGTGTTAATCGCTTTAAGCAGCGTATTACAGATACTTTAGATAATGCTGATCTAGACTTCTTTATCGAACTAGCTGAAAGCTATCAGAAAGAGCATGAAGCTGAGCCGCTTAAAGTTGCTGCTGCGCTTGCTCACATGGCACAAGGTAAGACTCCGTTACTACTTTCTGAAATGGAAGTGCGTCAAGAGCGCCGTGAGCGTAATGACGAGCGTAACGATCGTCGTGAGCGCTCTGATCGTGAGCCGCGTAAGCAACGTCCATTAACACTTGAGCCTATGCCACTTAAGGATAGCCCTGAGACTAAGATGACTCGTTACATCTTAAGTGTTGGTTATCGTGATGGTGTTAAGCCGGGTAACATTGTTGGTGCGATTGCAAATGAAGCAGACATCGAAAGTCGCTACATTGGCCACATTGAAATTTATGAAGACTATGCGACAGTCGATCTTCCTGCTGAAATGAAGCAAGATTCAGTAGAGAAGCTTGCTAAAACGCGTATTTGTGGTCAACGTGCTGAAGTTAGCGTGCTTGAATCACTGGATAAGTTACCTCAGCGACCTGCTGGTGACCGTCGTCCTCGTCGTGATGGTGATCGTCGCCCACGTCGTGATGGTGATCGTCGTCCGCGTCGTGATGGTGATCGTCGTCCACGTCGTGACGGTGACCGTCCACGCCGTGATGGGGATCGTCCTCGTCGTGATAATAACTCCTAATTTGGAGTTGAGAAAAGGCCGCTATTGCGGTCTTTTTTTTAGCTAAAATTTGTTTAAATAAATCTTGTAGTAGTAAAGGGCAGAGTATGAATCAAATCACTATTTTAAAACCTGATGATTGGCATCTACATTTCAGAGATGGCGATATGTTGAATGAAACTGTACCTGCAACAGCACGCTGCTTTTCTCGCGCTATTGTTATGCCAAATCTTGTACCGCCAGTAATAAATGGTGAGTTGGCTATTGCTTATCGCGATCGTATTTTGGCAGCACGTCCTGTAGGAAGTGACTTTGAGCCACTTATGACGATTTATTTAACCGATAAAACAACTGCAGAAGATATTCGTTTAGCGAAAGAGGCAGGTGTTGTTGCTGCAAAGTTGTATCCAGCTGGTGCAACAACTAACTCGGATGCTGGTGTTAGTGCGTTTGATGCTTTATACCCTGTGTTTGAAGAGTTGGCAAAACAAGACTTATTGCTCTTAGTACATGGTGAAGTGACACATAAGCACATAGACATCTTTGATCGTGAAAAAGCATTTATCGATCAATATATGGCTGCTGTAGTTGAAAAAATCCCACAGTTAAGAGTGGTTTTTGAGCATATTACAACAGCAGATGCGGCTGAGTTTGTCGCTGGAGCGCATGATAATGTAGCCGCTACAATCACACCTCAACATTTGCTGCTAAATCGTAATGATATGCTTGATGGTGGAATTAAACCGCATAATTACTGTTTACCAATTTTGAAAAGAAATACTCATCAAAAAGGTCTGCAGGCTGCTGTTGCTTCTGGTTCGAAGAAGTTCTTTTTGGGGACAGATTCAGCGCCTCATGAGCAGCATCGTAAAGAGTCTGCGTGTGGTTGTGCTGGTTGTTATAGTGCCTGGTCTGCCTTAGAACTTTATACACAAGTTTTTGATGATCTTGGCGCACTCGAGCATTTAGAGGCATTTGCGAGTAAGAATGGACCAGACTTTTATGGTTTAGCGAGAAATACTGAAACAGTGACGCTTGTTAAAGAAGACTGGCAGGTTCCTGAACAAATTATTTTGCCAAACGGTAACCCTATCGTGCCTTTCTTTGCTGGTCAGACTGTAAACTGGAAATTAAAGGCTTAATTTGAGAGGTTAGCCCTATTGTGAAAAGCAGCTTGTTTTTACAATCTGCTTTTTTAGGCATGATTTCTTTAAGATACTAATAATGTCATTGTATCTTGATAATCTGAGCTTGTTAAAAATAGTTAGTGAATTGTGTTTAAAGACTGAAAGAGACTTGTATGCGACCAGAAGAACCTGCGCTCATGATTACCCACCTAGATGTATTTACCCTGTTTGCTTTTTTTGCAGGTTGGATAGGTTATAGCATTTTTGCTCAGTACCAATCTAAGCATTCAGATTGCTTGGTGAGTGTACTGCATCAGTTTCGTGTTGCTTGGATGCAGCGTTTATTAAAGCGAGACAACCGTATTACGGATGCTTCAATCATGGCTAACCTTGAGCGTAGCAGTTTGTTTTTTGCATCTAGCTCATTGTTGATTATCGCGGGTCTTTTTACAGCATTTAACTATTCGGAAAAAGCGCTTGGTATCATTGCTGACTTTAAATTGTTGAGCCCAAACTCCCAGCAAGAGTGGGAGCTTAAAGTCATTGTCCTTATCCTTATCTTTACTTATGCCTTTTTTACTTTTACTTGGTCGGTTAGGCAATATAATTTCTGTTCTGTTTTGGTGGGTAGCTCCCCATTAGCAACTGATAGAGGAGTGTCTGAAGAGGAGAGGGAGCATTATGCTCAACACATGGCCAAAGTGTGTAGTCTTGCTGCTAATCAATTTAATTATGGCTTGCGTGCCTTTTACTTTGCTCTAGCGTTTGCTGGCTGGTTTCTCGGGCCTTACTTTTGCTTGATAAGTATTCTTATTGTGATCGCGATTCTATATCGTCGAGAGTTTCGTTCAAAAACGTTTAAAACGCTTAACCGTGGGTTGTCAGTGAAAGATGCTACCTAAATTACCTGAGCGTTTATCGGAAAAAGAAAAGGCTGATTTTTTAGGCGGTTTTGATCAGGAGCCCGTAAACAGAACGGTTGCAGTTGATGATGATGTTTATCGTTACTTACTGAAATCTTCAGTTAAAGAGCACCCAATTCTAAAAGATATAAGAGCTGAGACCTCTTTGTATCATATGGCGAGAATGCAAATATCTCCTGAGACAGGTCAGCTTTTATCTCTCTTGGTAAAAATGCAAAATCCTAAACGTATTTTAGAGATAGGCGTTTTTACTGGTTACAGCACCTTGTGTATCGGCATGGCCATGTCAGGTGATGCTAGTATGTTGGCATTGGAAAAGAAATCTATGTGGTTGGATGTTGCTAATTCATATATCGAAAAAGCAGGTTTAAGTACTAGGTTAGAAACTCGTTTAGGAGATGCTATGGATAGTATGGTATCTTTGATACAAGCGGGTGAGACATTTGACTTTGTCTTTATCGATGCCGATAAAGCGAACCAGCTGACTTATTATCAACAGGCAAAAGCAATGTTGAATCCAAGTGGTTGTATTGCTATTGATAATACGCTTTGGTGGGGGAATGTTGCTAAGGCAGAATTTGATGATAAAAATACCCAATATGTTCGTAAGCTTAATGACTTTATCATGCAAGATGATGAGGTGGATGTTAGTCTCATTCCGATTGGTGATGGGCTAAGTTTAATTCGCAAAAAAGACTGACTTTACTAAGGGGAAAGGGGCTTGCCTTTCTTCTTTACAGCTTAAATATTTGTTTTCCTCATTCAATTTATCTTTTTTTCATTCTTGTCCTTGAAATCCTTTTCAACGTCTCTATCTAAAGTATCAAGATAGCAATTATGTAATTGCACTATTTTTTGAATTAATAAGAATTTATTTAGTGAATTCAAATCGTTAGGAGCGACTTGTCATATGACAACTGAAACACAAAAAGAAACGTTAGGCTTTCAAACAGAAGTAAAACAACTTTTGCATTTGATGATTCACTCTTTGTACTCAAACAAAGAAATATTTCTTCGTGAACTTGTCTCAAATGCTTCTGATGCTGTTGATAAGCTTCGCTTTGAGTCCGTTTCTAATGCTGAGCTATTAGCTCAAGATACAGAGCTGCGTATACGTGTTGAGTTTGATAAAGAAACTAATACTGTTGTTATTGATGATAACGGTATTGGTATGACACGTGATGATGCCATTAACAACTTGGGTACTATTGCTAAGTCTGGTACGGCTCAGTTCCTAGAAAAGCTAAGTGGTGACGAGAAAAAAGACAGCCAGCTAATTGGTCAATTTGGTGTTGGTTTCTACTCTTCTTTCATCGTGGCAGATAAGGTTACTGTTGAAACTCGTTATGCTGCAGCGGCTGAAAACGAAGCTGTACGTTGGGTTTCTGATGGTTCAGGTGAATTTACAATTGAAACCATTGAAAAGGCTAGTCGTGGTACACGTATTATCTTGCATTTAAAAGCTGACGAAGCTGATTTTGCTGATAACTTCCGTTT
Organism: Marinomonas sp. SBI8L; assembly: GCF_001624705.1. GTDB lineage: Bacteria > Pseudomonadota > Gammaproteobacteria > Pseudomonadales > Marinomonadaceae > Marinomonas. Next base: position 71,137 of record NZ_JSEO01000020.1, on the reverse strand, counting down.
ACGTACACTTGTTACTAAATACTCTGACCACATTTCTATTCCAGTAGAAATGGAAAAAGTGGCTTATCCTGAATTTGATGAAGAGGGTAACCCTAAGCCTGTTGATGAGAACAAAGCGGTTGAATTTGAAGCAGTTAACTCGGCGAAAGCATTATGGACTCGTTCTCGCTCAGAAGTATCTGATGAAGAATACCAAGAGTTTTATAAGCATGTATCACATGACTATACAGATGCTCTGAAATGGTCTCATAACAAAGTTGAAGGTAAGTTGGAATATACAAGCTTGCTATATATTCCAAGTAAAGCGCCTCATGATCTTTGGAATCGTGATATGCAGCGTGGCCTTAAGCTTTACGTTCAACGCGTTTTCATCATGGATGAAGCTGAAGCTTTCTTGCCACCCTATATGCGCTTTGTAAAAGGTGTGGTTGACTCAAATGACTTGTCTTTGAATGTATCACGTGAAATTTTACAAAATGATCATGCTGTTGATTCTATGCGTTCCGCTTTGACTAAGCGTGTTCTAGATATGCTGGCTAAGATGGCCAAAAAAGAGCCTGAGCAATACCAGGCGTTCTGGGATGAGTTTGGTAATGTCCTAAAAGAAGGTCCAGCAGATGATATGGGTAATAAAGATAAAGTGGCAGCTTTGTTGCGCTTTAGCTCGACTCATACAGATACTGAAAAACAGGATCAGTCTTTAGCTGATTATGTTGCGCGTATGGGTGAAGGCCAAGATAAGATTTATTACATCTATGCTGAAAACCATAATACGGCGAAAAATAGCCCTCATTTAGAAATCTTGCGTAAGAAAGGCTTAGAAGTCTTGCTTCTTTCTGATCGTATTGATGAGTGGATGATGTCTTCTCTAAATGAGTTTGAAGGTAAATCTTTCCAAGATGTTACTAAAGGCAAGTTAGATATTGCTGAAGAAGAAACAGAAGAAACGAAAAAGCAGAAGGAAGAGCAAGCTGAGCAGCTTAAACCTTTACTGGATCGTATGAAAACTGTGCTTTCTGAGCAAGTTGCAGAAGTTAACTCAACAGACCGTTTGACTAACTCTCCTGCATGCTTAGTAGTAGGTGAGCATGACATGGGCTTGCAAATGCGTCGTTTGTTAGAGCAAGCTGGTCAACAATTACCTGACTCTAAGCCAACATTAGAAATTAATCCTGAGCACCCAATTGTTGTTAAAATGGATGCTGAATCTGATGATGAGCGCTTTGCTGATATGACTTGGCTGTTGTTTGAGCAAGCTACCTTGTCTGAAGGTGGTCAATTAGAAGATCCTGCGACATTTGTTAGCCGTATGAATAAGTTAATTGTGCAACTAAGCCAATAAGCTAATTTGTTCGAACATCAAAACCCTGCTTAGTTTGCTAAGCAGGGTTTTTTTATGGAAAGAGTTTTATTATGTTTGAGTGTGATATAACTTATTTGAATTAATTTTTTATATGATACTTGTTTGCTTTATGTCAGTGTGTTTAATATCTTTCACACCTTATTAATTATTAGGCATGAATATATGAAGCTGCATCACCTTCAAGGCTATATCCAATCTGTCTATCTAGCAGAATATTCAGACAAGTTACTCTTGCTTGATGGCTGTAGTCGGGCAGATATTCCCATGCTAAAACGCTTTATTTGCAATGGCCTGGCTAGACCTTTAACTGATTTAAAACTTGTTGTAGTGACTCATATGCACCCAGATCATGCAGGCGCTGTGCATAAACTAAAATCTTTGACTGGCTGTAAAGTGGCAGCGTCTGGTGTATCGGGGCAGTGGTATGCTGGTATTAATGGTAAGTTGATGCATTTGACAGATATTCTTTTAGCAAAGTGGGTTGCTCATAGGCTTAAAAAACCGAATAGAAGCATTCGTTATCCAAGTAAACTTTATGCCGACTATCAATTAGAAGACGGAGATCTTTTGCCTGGGTTTACTGATTGGAAGGCGATTGAAACGCAAGGACATACGGATAGGGATTTGTCTTTACATCACCTTCCTAGCGATAGGGTCTATGTGGCAGATTTAATGGTTAAAGTAAAAGGGCGCTACATTCCTCCTTTCCCAGTTTTTTATCCAAATCGATATAAGGCTTCATTGCAAAAGATTGTAAGCCTTAACCCTGCGACATTAGCGCTTGCTCATGGTGGCCTGGTTAAACCAACTAAAGATGAATATGACCATTTGATAGCTTTAGCGCCAAATGTGCCTAAAACGCATCTACGAACGGTGAAAGCCTTTATTAAAAAAGTGTTTCATAAATAAAAATAATAGTTTTTTGCTTTATCTGATGAGGGAGCTTTAGTTAAGGCTATGATGAATTTCAAAATAGGGTAAAATTCTGCTCTGAATTTATACAAACAGGGTTTTATCAAGATGCTTATTAAGCTTTTACGTAATGGCTTAGGCCAAATCATAATATTTGTTGATTGGGTTACTCGCCCCGCGAAAATGAAGCGCAGCTCTGAGGAGCAGTCAAAAGTGGAGCAAGAAGCGCAAAGTCTGTCGTTATATCAGTTTAAGGCATGCCCGTTTTGTGTGAAGACGCGACGTACTATGCATAAGCTTAATTTACCTATTGAGCTTAAAGATGCCAAAAATAATGCGAATGATAGGCAGCAGCTATTAGAGCAAGGTGGAAAAATTCAAGTACCTTGTTTACGTATAGTTAAGCAAGGGCAAGACACTTGGCTTTATGAGTCAAAAGCAATCAATCAATATCTGACAGACAATTTTGCTACTTAATTAGTATTACCTTGCTTCTGACTGGTGATTAAGTTTAACCAAGTTCACATTCTGACATTTACTTTAGTCATGAAACTGAAAATTTGCTTGACCTATTTTGCTAGCCTGTTATGTTTAGTAACACTGATAACGCAATCAAAAGAGATTCTTAAAATGTCTAAACGACTAATTTCATTAAAACCAAGCAACGCAAAGAAACCTAGCTTTCTAGCGGCTCTGGTTGAGGTTTGTAATTAGTCATAAAATACATACCCAAAGCCCAGTCGCCGAACGCGTCTGGGCTTTTTTTTGGTTTAAAAATACTGGTAAGGAGTAGGTTATGTTCAGCGGTTCCTATACTGCAATGGTTACCCCATTTAAAAACGGCGAATTAGATGAAGTGGCGTTACGCCATAATGTTAATTTTCAAATTGAGAATGGTACACATGGTCTGGTGCCTGTTGGCACAACGGGCGAGTCACCAACGGTAACTGAAGAAGAGCATAAACGCGTTATTCAAGTTGTGGTTGAAGAAAGTGCAGGGCGTGTGCCTGTTATTGCTGGTGCTGGTTCAAATAACCCTGTTGAAGCATTAGCCTTTGCTAAAGCTGCTGAGCAATCTGGTGCGGATGGTATCTTGTGTGTGGCGGGTTATTATAATCGTCCATCGCAAGAAGGTTTATATCAGCACTTTAAGTATTTGCATGACGCTACTGAATTGCCAATGATTATTTATAATATTCCACCTAGGGCAATTGTTGATATTCAGCCAGAAACCATGTTGCGATTAGCTGAATTGCCAAGAGTTGTTGGGGTAAAAGATGCGACGGGTGACTTAGCGAGACCAAGCATCGAAAAGCATTTAATCGGTAGTGAATTCAGCTATTTATCAGGGGAAGATCTCACTGCTATTGCTTACAACTCAGTTGGTGGTAATGGTTGTATTTCTGTGACTTCAAACGTTGCTCCTAAGCTATGCTTCGAATTGCAGCAGGCATGTTTACAAGGTGATTATGTTAAAGCGCAGACGGTACATGAAAAGCTAGTGCCTTTGCATCAATCTTTGTTTGTTGAGCCAAGTCCCGCAGGGATCAAATATGCAATGTCTTTAATCGGCTTGTGCCAAGAAGATGTAAGGTTACCAATTGTCCCTTTACAAGCTGACAGCAAAGAAAGAATTAAAGCGGCTATGCAGGCTCTCAACTTACTTTAGATACATACTCGGTGAATAAAAGATTAGAATTTGCTAATTAAACTAATATTTTATTAATTAGTACTAAACTTTTGTAATTTTGAGTCGTTATAGTTTGTATAGAAGTTACAATTCACCGACAATAGTTTTGTTTTAAAACTAGCGCATGGCAAATGGAGCGTGTAATGAATAAGTTTAAAGTAGCCGGTTTGGCAATGGCATTAGGGTTATCTACTAACCTTTATGCTTCAGATTTTAGTTATAACTTTGTTGATCTTGCAATTGGTAAAGCTGATAGCAGTGACATTGATTCGTCTACTGGGGATTATTCTTCCATTTCTGGTAGTTTTATTTTCCAAGACGCCTTGTTTTTCAGTTTAGAGTCGACAACTTACGAGTTTGATGCGGCAGATGCTGAAACTCTTCAGTTTGGTGTTGGTGCATTTACTGCAACAGGTAGTACAACAGATCTATACGGTGCAGTTCGTATTGCTAACTCCGAAATTGGTACTGTTGATGAGTCTGGTTTCCAGATTGATATAGGTTTACGTAACCAGTTGACTAGCCATGTTGGTATTGATGGCCGTTTGAAATACCATGATGTGTTTGATGAGTCTGGTATGGGTTATTTACTTGCTGCTCGTTACTACCCAGCGCCTCAGCTTTCTTTTGGTGTAGGTTATGAGTACATGGACTTTAACGAAAACGATATCAATACAGCTTTCGCTAATTTCCGTTACAACTTCTAATATTTTGTTTATAAATCGTTAGAAGTGAAAGACTTATGAAAAGTCGCTGGTGATCGCCAGCGACTTTTTTTATGCTCATTTTTTATTTTAAGGTGAGTGATAATGAAGTTAGTTACTGTGTTTTTGATGATAGGCAGTCTCCTGTTAGTAACAGGTTGTGCACGAGTTGTGAAAAAAGGCCACGTGGGTCATCACAAGCCAGTTGCAAAGGTTGTGGTTGTACCTGTTAAACGATAGGTAAGCTAATTTCAGCAGTAAGGCCTTTATCTTGGTTATTAACGAGTTTAATCTTCCCACCATGATTTTGTATGATAGAGCGAGTTATCGCTAAACCTAATCCAGTTCCTCCCGTTTGTTGTCTGCTTTTATCTAATCTAACAAAGGGCTTAAAGACTTCTTCTAACTGGTTTTCTTCTATACCAGGGCCTTCATCACGAACAAATATGCTGACATGAGAATCATGTTTTATTAATTCAATTTCAGCTTTAAAACCGTACCTAATAGCATTTTCAATCAAGTTGCAAAATGCTCTTTTTAAAGCGACAGGTCGGCATTTATAGAAGCAAGCTTGCGAAGGTGCTAGATGTGCTTCTTTTTTCTGAATAAGTAGATCTTGGCAAATTGCATCTAGTAAGGCGTTAATATCTATGAGTTGACTGGGTTCTGTTGATTGCTCTTCTCTAATAAAAGACAGTGTTGAGTCTGTAATGGACTGCATCTCATTAAGTGTATTCAGAAAGGCTTCTTGGGTTGGTCCTTCATCCATTAGTTCTGTTCTGAGCCTTAAGGTTGTAATTGGGGTTCTGAGATCGTGAGAGACGGCTGCAAGCATATTAGTTCGATCAGAAATGTACCTTTGTAGTCTGCTATTCATTTGGTTAAAAGCAATAGCTGCTGTTTTGATATCTTCAGGGCCCGCTTCTTTTAGTGGTTCAACCGACTCTCCGCAACCTAATTCCTTTGCCGCTTTAGTCAACTTAGCGAGAGGCTTGGTAATACGTCGAATCATAAAGATAGCGATAAAGGTTAAAAAAGCAGCTGTGATTGAAATCGAAATGACATTTGCTAATGGCCATAATGGTGGGCTGATATGAAATCGACTGGCGACATTGAGCCAGCGACCATCTTTTAATTGGATAGCAATTTGACTCCACTCGAAGGATTTATATTCTGAGTGACGATTATTTTTTCTGTTGCCATTTGTTTTTTTTGAATAATACTCTTTGTGTTCAAAATTTGGTTTTTTATTACTTTCTAAAACTAGCAAATTGTTGATGCCAAAGCGTTTGAATTTTTCGATCAGCTGCTGGTCTAAGGGGGCACTTTTCAAAATCTTACTTTGCTCTGGTTTAGCGAACCAATAGTAAATATTCTCAGAGCTGACAGCGTGTAGAATTTTTTTGTGTAGTTCTTTCGGGCTTTCTTCTAGAACTCGTACGGTTGATATAATACGGCTAAAGTTGCCTTTGCGATTGAGTACTGTGAGGGCTTCTTTTCTTTCATTAATTAAAATAAAGCCTGTTAAGACTTGGCTTAATAGTAAGGCGATTAAAAGCAGCCAAATAAATTGGCTAGCTAAACTGCGTGGGTACAGTTTGTGTAGAAAATTGGTAATGGTTAATTTCTTTATAAAACTCACGTTTTTACAACCTCTTCAGTGAAGATGTAGCCTCCACCCCATACTGTTTTAAGGATTTCTGGTACTTTGGGGTCTGGCTCTATTTTCTTTCTAAGACGGCTAATTTGGTTATCAATACTTCTATCAAATACACCAGCAGCATGGCCTTTAGTCATCTCTGTTAGCTGATCCCTGCTGAGAACATGTTTTGGGTTTTCTAAAAATACAGTGAGTAATCTAAATTCAGCACTACTTAAAGGGATCACTTGACCGTCTTGGCCTATTAACTCTCTTTTAATGGAGTTTAAACGCCAATTTAAAAAGCTAAACTGTCTAGCTTGTTGCTGATTCTCTCCTTGATAGGGCATGCTTTGAGAGCGTTTTACTAATGCTTTGATACGAGCAAGAAGCTCACGGGCACTAAAGGGTTTGGTAATATAGTCATCTGCCCCCATTTCAATGCCAACTATTCTATCTGCTTCTTCACCCATTGCTGTAAGCATAATGACAGGAATAGAGGACTTCTCTCTAATTTTTCTACACAAGGTCAGGCCATCTTCTCCAGGCATCATTAGGTCTAAAACGATGACGTCAAAGCTGCTTTTACTTAACTGTTGACGCATACTTTCTCCACCGTCTGCGGTTTCAACACGCAAACCATGTTTATGTAAATATTCTGCGAGTAGAGTTCTGATTTCTAAGTGATCATCAACAACTAAGACTCGAATAACATCGCTCATAAAACAAACCTAAAAATTTAATTAAGATGACTATTATAGAGATTTGCTTTAACAGAGTAGATAGTTGGATGTAATAAAGTTAGTTCAAGAAAGGATTTGATACATCTTGCGACAATTGAGGGCAAGATGTATCTAGTTTTGTCTTATGCGGCGTTTTGTTGTGGTTTTATCTTGCCTTCATAATGGGTGATAAAAGCAATGGCAAGAATAATAATGAAAGCGCCTAACCAAAGCCTGCCAGGTGGAACCCATCCAAATACCAGCCAGCCTGCGAGTACATTAAGTGGGAGTTTTACATGGTCAAAAGGCTGTACAAATGAGGCATCAGCTATTGAGTAAGCTTTAACGATTGCCCATTGTGCTAATGCGGTAAAAATACCTGCGGCTAATAATAAGGTCCAAGTAAATGAGCCTGTAGGCATACTCCATTCTGGTAAGGCCAATAATAGGTTAAAGGGGCTAATTAGAACTAATAGGTAGACAACCATGGTGGTAGGTGAGTCGTCACTTGATAGCTTTTTGACCATCAAAGAATAAATTGCCCAAAAGAAGGCGGCGCCAACAGGAAGAAGAGATGCGAGAGTAAAGTCATCACTCCAAGGTTCTAGAATAAGCATGGCGCCAAAAAAGCCAGCAAGAGTTGCGAAGCTTCTAGCTAAACCAACTTTTTCTTTTAAGAAAATACCTGAACCTAATGTTGCAAAAAGAGGCGATGTCATTAATAGAGCGATGCCTTGCCAAATCGGAATAGGATAGGCAAGAGCCCAAAGCCATAATTGAATGCCGATGACAGAAAAGAACACCCGTGTTATATGCCAGCCAAGTTTGTTGGTTTTGAGGGCTTGTTTAAGTCCAAGGCTTTTTAGCCAAGGTAGTATGACTATAAAGGCAATGCCATATTGAATAAAAGCGACGGTCGTTGATGCTATCTGAAAGTGAATACTTAAATATTGTGCAAGGCTATTTACTATGGCAAATGCTAGACCTGCAATAACCATCCATGAAGCACCTTGTATGGGTGTGTGTGAATATGCCACGCTTTATCCCTAATTATTGTTAAAGTGTTGGCATCATACCTTTATCTCGCTTTTGCTTCCAATCATTGCTTGTCTGGCTTGATAGTATTTAATAGCTATTACTCAAGCCCTGTTTCTAGCACAAGAGCTTCATCTAATTTATCTATTATTTCTAAAGGAATACCAGCGAGTTGCATGACTTTCTTAGGGATAAACTGCTTAATATCTTCCACGCTTCTATCACTCGATTTAGCACCGTTTAAATAATTAGCAAGGTTTAAAATAGCGCTTAAGGGGGTTGGCTCTTCATAGCCGAGCGGTCTTTTATATTGCTGAATGGCAAGCCCTAGTTCACTTGGAAACTTCCATAAGTCTAATAATGCTTTACCGGCGTCTTGGGTAGTAAAGCTTAAGCGCTCCATTTCAGCTGCAATGCGCGAGGCTTTTTTGTCTTTAACAAGGCTTTGAATTTCCATGGCATCTTTGGGGGCTGCTAAGTGCAATAAAAGGCGTCCTATGTTGTAAATAATCCCAGCTGTAAAAGCGATATCTTCTTCAACTTCTTCTGTTCTCTGGGCTAGCCATGATGCAATTGTTGCAACCATAAAAGAATCTCGCCAAAACAGCTTTAAATCAAGTCCGTCAACATTTACTGCCGAGTTAGCCAAGCCTGAAGCGATAACAAGTGTATTTAATTTATCCATACCTAAAAGTACAACTGCTTCGTCAATTGAAGATACTTTTCTGGAAAGGCCAAAATGAGCAGAATTAACGAGTCTTAGGATTTTCAAAGAGAGGGTTTGATCTTGACCAACTTTTGCCGCAATGGCGTTGTAATCTGCATCAGGGTCTTTTAAAGCAATAATAAGTTCACGAACGACATCAGGTACATTGGGTAGCTTGTCTGTCTGTTGTAATAAATCTTTTACTTCCATTGGTGACCCTTTTTAAGCGTTAAGTCAGAGAATAATCAAAGATGGTTCAGGCAGTATGGCTTTAGTTTTAAGTAAATAAAAGAGCTGTGTTTAAAAGCAAATTGTAAATTTTGATCTTTGTATTGGTTTTTTAGTAATGCGGCTTGCTTAAAGCTATCTATTTTTAGTGATCAATCATAGCACATAAAAATAATCATAATTTAAAAATGTATACATATTTAAATTGTTATGACATTATTCCCATTCGCCTTTTAATTGGAGAAGTCATGTCTATTAAAAATGATTTGAGTTTGAGTGCTATTGTTGCTGGCTTCGTGGCTGTTCTTGTTGGGTTTGCAAGCTCTGTAACCATTGTTATTCAGGCTGCTCAAGCAAGTGGTGCTAATACTAGCCAGCTAACCTCATGGATCACGGCACTTGGCTTAGGTATGGGGGCGAGCTGTTTTGCCTTATCTTGGTATTACAAAAAACCAATTATTACAGCATGGTCTACACCTGGAGCTGCGCTTTTAGTAACTAGTTTACAAGGCGTATCCTATGCAGAAGCGATTGGTGTTTTTGTTGTCACAGGGGCATTGATATTATTTGTTGGTATCTCCGGCTTATTTAATCGGTTAATGGTGCTTATTCCTTACCAAGTTGCTTGCGCTATGTTAGCAGGGGTCTTATTTCAATTTGCCATTGCAATATTTGATGGTATGACCAGTGAATTCACTCAAGTTTTTATTATGCTTGTCACCTATCTAGTGGCTAAGCGGTTTATGCCTAGATATGCCATTATTATGGTGCTTGCTGTCGCTTTATTGTTGATTTTTTACGATCAACCAAAGTTATTTGATACGGCTGCCAGTATGTCTTTTTCCAGTGAGTTGGTCTGGCAGTTACCTGTGTTTAGTTTTATATCAATAATTGGGGTAGCAGTTCCCTTACTTATTGTCACCATGACTGCGCAAAACATGCCAGGCATTGTTGCTTTAAAGGCACATAATTTAAATGTATCTACCTCATCCCTTATTTCATGGACAGGTGTTACCACTTTAGTACTGGCTCCTTTTGGGGGGTTTACCTTTAATCTTGCTGCGATTACAGCTGCAATATGTATGGGGGAAGAAAGTCATAAATTGCCTGAGAAACGCTATATAGCAGGCTTGTCCGCTGGTGTTTTTTATTGCTTAGCAGGGTTAGGTGGAGCGGGCATAATAGCTATATTTTCCCTATTTCCACAAAGTCTTATTCTTGCTCTTGCAGGCCTTGCTCTATTATCAACGATAGGCGTTAACTTAAAGGCGTCATTAGAGAAAGATAGCACTCGCGAAGCGGCTTTAATTACTTTTTTAGTTACTCTGTCTGATATTTCGTTTTTTGATATTTCATCAGCATTTTGGGGGATTTGTTTTGGCGTAATGAGTTTGCTTTTTATGACTAAACTCAAAGGGTGAATAGGCTTAATGTTCTAATATGAACGAGTGTTAAATTTTATAAAGTTCTTATTTAGCCTTGAATTCTTTTTTGTGAATATTAGACAATACAATTAAGTATATTTTTCACGGTGATTTTTTTGAGTAAAGATGTTTTAGCAAAATTAAAGGCTGATATTCGGTCCCAAAATTTACCCTTAGGGGTCCCTCTGAAGCAAGTGGATTTAGCAAAACGCTATGAAGTAAGTCGTATTCCTATTCGTGATAGCTTGCAGCAACTTTTAGCTGAAGGCTGGCTTGTTCCCCATGGTAAATGTGGTGTTATGATCCCTGTTTTGGTTCGCCATGAAGCAGAAGACCTTTATCGCATGCGTTCAGCTTTAGAGGTGATGCTATTAGAGCTGGCTCTTCCTCATTTAAATCATGCTATTTTAGGTAAAGCGAAGGACTACTTGGAGGCGCTTGATCATAAAGATCTGACATTGCTTGAACGAGGTGAATTAAACTGGCTGTTTCATAAAACTCTCTACGAAGCCGCTAATCGCCCCACTTTATTTAAAGTCGTAGAGCAGCTCCATTCTCAAGTTGACCGTTATATCGGATTTCAATGCATTCCCCTTGATTACGATGGAAAAAGCCAATCAGATCATTATGAAATGCTTAAGCTATTGGAAAACCAAGAATATGAGTCGGCTTTAGAATGTTTGCGTTCTCATATTGAAAAAGCAGGAGAATTGCTCATAACTTGTTTGCGTGACTAAGTGTAAAATAATGCTAAATGTCTAAATCTAAATTAAACTTATGTAAAAAGTGATACAACAAATATACAAGATATATCGTAAATCATTAATTAACTGTGGAATTTCAAACATTGCGCGCATTACAAGTACTCATTGCTGATGACTTTGAAAACTCTCGTCAGTCTATAAGAAAAATTTTATTATCCGTCGGAATTGAAAACATCCATGTTACAGCCACAGGGAAGGGTGTTTTAGATGAGTGCAAAACTAAAAAGTTTGACCTTATTTTATGTGATTATAATTTGGGCCATGGAAAAAATGGTCAGCAAGTATTAGAAGAAGTTAGGTCATTAGGTTATTTAAAGAGTACCGCCTTATTTGTCATTATTTCCGCTGAAACAAGTCGGGATGTCGTGATGGGAATTATGGAAGCAGGCCCAGATGAATATCTCACAAAACCATTTACTCAATCTGTTTTGGTTAAAAGAATTGAAAGGTTAGTTCAGCAAAATGGCGAACTGAGCGAGGTTAAAAAAGCTTTAGCTGATAAAAATTACGCTTCTGTTTTGACTCTATGTAATCAACTGATAAAAGTAGGAAGTCGCTATTCTGCTTGGTGTCGACGTAAAATGGCCGAAGCTTTTTTTGAAACTAGACAGTTTGATAAGACTAAAAGCCTTTGCCACCTAGTTCAATCTAAACGTGACCTTGATTGGGCTATGGTGCTAGAAGCCCAGGCGATGAAAGAAACAGGCTCAATGTTGGATGCTATTGTGCATTTAAACAAGGTTGTCGCACAGTTTCCAAACTGTATTAAAGCATTTGACTTGTTGGCTCAATATTTAGAAGAAAAAGGTGACTCAGAACAAGCTCAAGACTTTTTAGAAAGTGCAGTCGAGCTCTCTCCAAGAGTTATGACGAGGCAGCAATCATTAGTCAACTTAAGCTTGTCTAATGGTGACCTAGATGTTGCTTTAAGATCTAGCCAGCAAGCCTTAAAGTTAAGTGCTAATTCTTACTTTTCCTCTGCAGATCAATATCTTCAAGCTGCTCAAGTGATTTCAGAATCTATTATTGGTGATTCATCGGCAGATGCTCGGAAAAAGTCGCAAGATGCTTTTTCTATGCTGAATCAAATGACTAAAAAATTCCCTGACGACGCCTCTACTCAACTTCATAAAATTCTAATTGAAAGTCAGGTATTTTCTTCGCTTGGTAAGCGTGATCAAGCCAATCTCGCTTTGAAAGAGGCTAACGGCATGATTGAAGACCATGCAGGTTTATTAACACCAGAAATAGCTTTAGAAATGGGAAAGGTTTTGTATGCGACAGGTCAGCATGACGCTGCAAATGCAATGTTTGATCATATTTTAAATGACCCAGATGTTGATAAAAGGCTAGTTGCAAAAACCTATGCATTTCTAGATGAGCCAGTCGGATTAACCGCTAGGTTAAAGGCTAAGCAAGATAACTTAGTCGGCTTAAGTTTCTATGAAAATAAACGTTATGAAGATGCCATTGTTGCTTTCAAAAAAGCACAAAAATCATCGCCAATTCATCCTGGTTTGAATATGAACTTGGTCCAGACCGCTTTAAAATTAATGGAAACAACCGAAAGACAGCAGAGTTTAATCGATATCTGCATTGATTCCCTTGATCGGATTAAGCATATCTCAGTACAACATAAACAGTTTAAGCGTTATCGCAGCTTAAAAAGCTATGTAGTGCGTAACTTTCAAGCTTAACTATAAGGACAGAGTGTGAATAATAAAGATTCTATGTTTCATAATGTCATGGCTTCAACGGTAAAGGACATGAATACTTCTCTAGCCATGTTGCTACAATCGTTTGAGGCAAATGGTGCTTTAGCTCAGCGTATGAGTGATGAGCATAAGCAGAGCTTTTCTAACATGCATTATGAGGTTGCTCGATTACAGAATAATCTTTTTCACCTGCATACCTTGTATCGTATTCAATATGAGCGTTTGCCTATTGTGCAGGAAGAGCATTTTGTGCATGAATTTTTAGAAGAGCAGGTGCTGAGTGTCAATGGCCTGTTCGTAATAGGCGATGTAAAAGTCAAAATTGAATGTTGTGAAGATATGAGCGCCTATTTTGATTTTGAATTAGTCAGCTCAATTATTATAACGGCTTTGGTTAATGCTAGCCGTTACACTAAAGACGAAGTAATTATCCGAGCTATCTCTCATGATGACGGTATACTTATCCAAGTGGATGATAATAGTCGAGGTTTCCCTGATACCATACTCGACAGGTTTAAAGAGGGAATTCAGGATAAAAGCGAAGAATTCAATGAGCAAGGTTTAGGCTGGCTTTATTGTAATGAAATTGCTAAATCACATGAGAACAGAGGGCGAGCAGGGTATGTCGCGTTAAGTAATGACAGTGTGTTAAGTGGTAGCCGCTTTGCTGTGTGGCTACCTTAAAGCTTCATGGGCGTGAGTAGTTATTGAGGGATATAAATACTCAAACAAGCACCATTAAGGGAGCTCGAGTCAGTTTTAGTTATGTAACCTTCTTTGCCATTGTTGCTATGGGCTTGAGCAGATAACTCGGTAAAATAAAGGCCTAGGCCTGTGCTGCTATCAAGAAAGTTTTCTTCTTCATTATTTGTGTCAGAAAATCCTGGACCATCATCTTCAATCTGAAAGACGAGATAGTTATCAACTACTTCTGCTTTTAGTAGGATTTTACTTTTAGCAAATCGTAATGCGTTATATACGCCTGTACTTATAACAGATGTCAGTAGCCTTTCATCAAAGTTGGCTAATAGGGATTCATCACACTCATAACTAAGGATTAAATGTCTCGCAGTTGCTGACTGACTTAATACAAAAACTTGATCATCTAAAAATTCGCTGACTTGCAAAGTGTCAGTTTGCAGATCATAGCCATCAGAAGCGAGTTTAAATAAGTATAAATATTCAACCCATTCATCGTTAAGTTGCTTGAGGCCTTCCTCGATGTTATTGATCTTTTCGACTTGCTCTATTGGGCCGTCAAACTCAGACTTTAATGTTTGGAGTTGGTACATAAGATTGCCAACGGCATTCTTACTTTCGTGAATTGAGCTGGCGAGTATGACGCTAATATCAACTTTCTTCACTTGACTCTCCCAATAGTGGTTCTAGTTTCTTTTTAAATCTATCTGATTCTGGTGCTGCAAGTCCCATCTCTACATCTTGTTTATAGAGTAAGTGCGCGCTTTTTGCCTGATTCAGTTTATCTTGGGTAATAAATAACTCAATTTCAATTTCATAAGCACCACTTTTGATCTTGGGATTATCTCCAAATAGCTTTTGGATCTTTTTAAGCGTAATTTTAAAATTATCAACTTGTCGGTTTGATAATTCATGCTCTTTTGCAATACCTATAAATGATTTTAGGTGTTGGAAATAGATACTACTATCGCTATATATAGAGTGTTTTGCTAAGAAAACAGCTCGTCTAAATGACATTTCTGAGGTTTCAAAGTCATTAAGTTCAGCACTTAATTCACCTAATTCTATTTGACGTAAAATAGCTTTCGGTGATTTTGCAACAGCATCAATTAAGGTTGCTTGAGCCTCTTCTTTTTTGTCTAGTTTGACTAAACACTTAGCGAGCCAGTCATACGCATTAACAAAAAAGCGATTATCAAGCATAAGTTGTCTAAATCTGCTTTCAGCTTCTTCATAATTACCTTTAAAGAAATAAGCTTTAGCTAAGCCAAATAGTGCCCATGGCATTTTTCGTTCTTTTAATGCTGTCTGAAATAGATCTATGGCATTGTCATACTGCTTAAGCTCTAAAAAGCATTCACCTTTAATTCTTGAACATTTAGATTCTAAAAATGGGTGTTCTTCAACGACCTTAACGGCTTCCTCTATGGCTTGTTCATATTTCTTTTGATCAAGAGCGTGGTTCACTTCATAGAGTTTTTGCTTGCTCTCTACGAGTTTAAGTAATCGTCTTTGAAGCAGTGCTTGCGAAAAAGGTTTGGAAATATAGCCGTCAGGTTGATATTCAATTGCACCCATAACCATTTCAATTGAAGTTTCTGCGGTAACCATTAAGTAGGTAGAAGTATTCGGGATGAGGTTTGAATGGCGTACTTCTTCTAATAGTTGCTGGCCATCTTTACCACTGCCTAAGTTGTAATCTGATAATACAACGTCGTAGGTATTGGACCTTAGTAGTTCTATGGCAGACTCGGCCTTCATAGCCAATTCAATTTGTTTAAAACCAAAGTCAGTTAGCATCTTTTTCTGTAAAATTCTGGCTTCAGCCATATCTTCTATGAGAAGTGCTCTTTGGTTTGAAAAATCAATTTCTGCCATATTTTTCCACTTATATCGTGTTTTTAATAATGTGATCCAGGTGTTTCTAACATACTGGAAAACACCTCATCTTCTTCAGAATGAGTTTGTGCTATTGCATAAGTGCCTGATGCCCATTCACCTAGATCAATCAGTTTGCATCTCTCGCTACAAAAAGGGCGATACTTGTTTTCTTTGTGCCAAACTGATTTGCCTTTACAGTTAGGGCAGCTAATTTCTTTGACTGTTTCTGTGTTAGTTTTCATTAAAATTATTAATAATAAATTGGTTTAATTCATCGACTTTAGCATTCAAATCACTGATATTTCCAGTGTTTTTAATTATAGTATTAGCAAGTTCTGATCTACGCATATCTGATATTTGGTTGTCAATAATTTTATTTGCAAGCTCTTCAGTGCAATTATCTCTCGCTGTGACTCTTTGTACTTGTACTTCTCTTGGAACGCTAATTGCGATGACATAGTCGCAACGTTTGTTTTGTTCAGTCTCAAATAATAAAGGGTGAACTAATAGAGCATACTTGCTATCGGCAGCAAAAATTAATTCTTCAATGCGATTATGAATTTCTGGGTGCGTTACTGATTCAAGCCATTGTTTCTCTGCTTTATCCTCGAAAACTATCTGGCGTAATTGCCTTCTATCTAGTTGCTTATTTTCGAGTAAAATACTTTCGCCATAACGTTCTGTAATTGCTTTTAGGCACTTGCTACCTGGTTCTACCACTTCTCTGGCAACATCATCAGCATCTATGCTAATAATGCCAAGCTCATTGAATAATTTGCTTATGGTTGATTTACCTGAACCAATGCCACCTGCTAAACCTACAACAATTTTTTTGCTTTCTTCTGTCATATAATATTAGTACTGATTTGTAATGAAAAAATTTAATAAGGCTGCAAAACAAAGAAATGGCCCGAAAGCAAGGCTTTGATAGCGTCCCTTCCTGCTCAAAATAGCATACATAACGCCTGCGATACTGGCATAAAAAAGGATGTAGAATAAACTTTCTACGCCTTGCCAAGCTCCTAGGGCTGCTAATAATTTAGCATCGCCTAAGCCTATGGCTTCTATCTTCTTAAATATCAAATATAGCTGACGTATTGAGACAATACATAAATAGCCTAGCATCATGCCTAATACCGCTTCTTTCATTGGTATTGCGTTTTCCATCATATTATAGATTAAGGCAATTCCTAGAAGTAGTAGATTTAGTTGATCTGGTATCCACTGTACCTTCCAGTCAATAACGGAAATGCAAATTAGTAAGCAAAATAGGCAGGTTAGTATTAATAGCGAGAGCCAACTGCTACTTATGTAAAGTAAGGGGAGGCAGATTAACAGACTCGCTAGTTCAGTTAAGGGGTAGGTTATAGCTATTGTGCTTGTGCAGTATCGACACTTACCTCGAGTGCTAAGAAAGCTCAATATGGGGATGAGGTCATAGAACTTTAGAGTATGTTTACATTTAGGACATAGTGAACGGCCAGAATGAAAAGAGGGTGGTGGAGAGTCATTAAATGTCAAATTTAGAAACTCATGGGCCTCTTTACGCCATATAAACTCTTCGTACTTTGGTGTTCTGCTAATGTAGGCGGTCATTGCGCTACCTAGACAGAGGCATATGAGTAGGTATAGTGAAATGGAGATGATAGTTAATTCCAAAAGTGAACTCTCATTGAGTGTTAGTTACCCTATATTAATCAGTGGTAAGTAAATGCTTGTTAGGGTCTTGCTGACAAAAATAGCAGCAATGATTAAGCCCATTATTGGGCATAGTTTCTCAACGATAGCTAGACTAGCTTGCCACCTTTGATGGTGAATATGCGTTGCTGACTCTATTGCTCTAATAATATCGCCTGAATGGCACGATGCTTCTAAGGCTAACAAAGATTCTTTTGGAAACCAATAAGTTGGAAAGCTCACTAGATAGCTATCTCCTAACCTTAGGTGGTAATAAGTAAGTAGAAGTTCATCTTTAAGTTTAGGGTTAGAAAAGTTTTTAGGTAATAAAGTAAGCGCATTTTGTAAATGATTACCTGTACTTAAGGAGGCTTTTAATAAGCTGAATAACTTGTTAAGCCTAAATGCTTGATAATAATTTTCTGTTAAATTAATCATTAAACTTGATTGAAATAAAAGAAATACAATGAACTGCGTGCAAGTGATAGAAGCATAAAGGCTAATGCTAGGGAGTAAACTAATCAGCTCAACGGCATTTAAAAATAAGCTGGCAAGCCAAATAATCAAGGATAGTTGAATAACAAAATAGGGGTAAATGAGGCTTTTTTGTAAGCGTTTTATCCAGCTTCTTAATTGAGCGATTTGTTCGTGCAGCAAGCTTAAGTTTTGTATGAGTTGCTCGCTTGTGCTGTTTTGGATAAATAAATCGCAGTATCCATGCAAAGATGGTTCAACTAATGCTTTGAAGCAGGTGTTAAAGGGTACTCCCATACTGATTTCGTCATTGATAGCATGAGCCACTAATGAAACTTTAGTTTTTTTATGGTTGTGGCTTAAGTAAGTTAATACTTCTTGTAATTTTAATCCTGCTTCTAGCCCTTTTAATAGTTCAGATAAAAAGCTGATAAGTTGCTTACTATCTAAAGGTTTAATCTTTATTTCTTTAATTTTAGTAGACCACTTTTTTTGGTTGAAATGATCTAAATAGGCACTTTCCAAAGAAGGGTAGAAGCGAATGTTCTTTACACCATTATTTTCAATGCTGAGCCAAGGCATATTATTACTCCTGCTTGTTTCCAATAAATGACCAGAGAGTGTCCGTTTGGGTGAGGTCCTTATATTGAGTTGGTCTGTTTTCGATGTGCCAATTTGGCGTCGCTCCGAAGAATATCGGTTTAGCGTTAGCGCAATCAAAGTACATTTTTTGATGTAAAATTAAACGGATTACACTACTGAATGCGAAAAAATCAACCTGCCATGATTGCATTCTATGTATAGCATCAATCACTGAGTTACTGTGTAAGGTAGCGAATACCATGTGGCCTGTTAAAGCTGCAGTTATTGCAAGCTGAGCGGTTTCAGCGTCCCTTAATTCACCAACCAAAATAACATCAGGGTCTTGTCTCATAAAAGATTTGAGTAGGCTTGTGTGAGTAATATTAATGGCGAGTTGAGGCTCACATTGAAAATAATTATCTACTTCGTATTCAATGGGATCTTCGATGGTAAAAATAGCCTTGTTACGTTTGTTTAGCTTTTCTAAACAAGCGTAAAGTGTGGTTGTTTTTCCTGCGCCGGTTGCCCCACATACGAGAAATAAGCCACTATCTTGTAATAACGCTTTATTTATTTCTTCTGATAATTCGTGTGGTAGGTTGAGCTCTTCTAACTGCCTGATTTTATTTTGGTGCAATAAACGTAACGCAATCTTTTCACCTTTTTGTGTCGCAATAATACTGACGCGAATGAAAAACAGCCTTTGGTTAATGCTGTATTTGAACTGACCTTCTTGGGTGCGTCGTGTTTCAGAAAGATCTAAATTTGCCATGATTTTTAGACGATTAATCAGGTTGCCCGGAGCTTGTCGTAAAAATACATCGAGCTTCCCTGCGACTCTAAATAGAACTTTGTACTCTTTTTCTTCAGGGCAAAAGTGGATATCTGTAGCTTGCATTTCTGTCGCATGTTGAAAGATCTCTTCTAACATCATCATAAACTTTCATCCCCATCACCTTCTTCAGTGGTTGAACAATGGCTGGGTAGATAATCTGAAGTGAGTGTCGAGAGACAAGACCAATTCGCACTATCGCTACGTGAAAAAACAAAATAGTGGCCAGCATCAAGGCCAGGAAGTGTGTTTAGTGTGATTTTTAAATCACCCGTAATGCCATCAATATTATCGATCAGTATCTCATCAATATGCTTATCTGTGCTGGCACTAATAAGCCAATCCTCGAATTCAGCGTTTGTTGGAAAGTTATCATTGATCATGATGAACTCTTCAATTGCTGCTTGGTTCTGATTCGCTAAATTATGTACTGACACTAGATTGGCTTTAGCGACTTGCCGAGTTAACTTAGGAGCGCTAAGGCTTGCTAGAATTGAAATGATTGCTATCACAATCATAAGCTCAACAAGCGTAAAGCCGTTCATTCTCGATGAATGGGCCAAGGGGGGTCTTATTTCCATTATTTCCTCCATGAAATTTGGAAATGCTATTTTAAAGGCGCTTTAGGCTCATCCTTAAGCTTAAATCGCCTGCTTTAAACTAATTGGTAGAAGTGAGTTTTGTTTGTGTTATCGCTTTCTGCATCTTTATAAGGGTTTATAATCTGTTTATCTTGCTGTGTCTGGTTAAAGTTGGATTTATTTTGATTTGAGTCCTGTTCACTCTCTTCTGCTATTTCTTTGGCTAATTCTGTTCTTGCTGTATTAATCGATCGTTGAGCCTCAGAGGCAATGCTTCTATCTTGAGAAGAGGGCTCCTGTGGCGCTAATGCAGCACGATATACCTGTTTCATTTTATCGATCGTTGCTTGTGGATTATTGGCAATAACGCTTAGATCTATAGATACTTGGCCATTAATCGCATAGCGGCTACCATTTGGCCCTGTTTCATATTCATATTGGGGCGCGCCTGCGTGGGGGCCGCCTACACTTGCGTGAGCTCTTTCATGGTTTTTTACTTCTTGGTCCCTACGCCTTAGTTGCTCGACTTCTTTTTGTTCAGCGTCACTTAATCCTTGTTCAATTTGAAACTTACTTTGAGGCTGGATATGCGGCTTTTTTTCATATACGAGCTGAGATCCATGGTGCTGATGTGTGTCAGATGCTCTATTTGCTAAGTCCTGTTCAGCATGATTATGTTGAGAGAGATGTCTACCTTGCTCAGATAAGGTGACAAAACGGTTGTTTTCATTGAGAGGAGTGCTTTGACTGGTGGCTTGTTTCGATAACGACTGGTTTGCCTGCTGCTGATCGGCCTCAGATTGATTCTGGGTCGTTGTAGATGGCATTTTAGTGAATGCTTCAATGGCGTGAGGGATGCTCATAGACATAAAACAGCTCGTCAAAAACTTAGTGACTAGTACTTATTATAATGTCTGAGTGTTTTTTGTACAGAAGGTGGGCTGAGCTAACTGATAACCTAATCAGCTAGCTCATTATACTGATAGTTAACTGTGCTCTGACTGAATAGCTGTAATTGCAATAGTGTAAACAATATCGTCGACTAGAGCGCCTCGAGACAAGTCGTTCACAGGTTTGCGAATACCTTGTAGCATAGGCCCTATACTGATAACGTCAGCACTTCTTTGTACAGCTTTATAGGTTGTATTACCTGTATTTAAGTCAGGGAAAATAAAGACAGTCGCGCGGCCTGCAACCTTACTATTCGGTGCTTTTTGCTTGGCAACTTCTTCCATAATTGCCGCATCGTATTGCAGCGGACCATCAATGAGTAAGTCAGGTCGTTTAGCTTGAGCCATTTCTGTGGCTAATTTCACTTTTTCAACATCGTTACCTGCGCCAGAGCCGCCTGTGCTGTAGCTTATCATGGCAACACGTGCGGGAATGCCAAAGGCAATCGCTGAGTCTGCACTCTCAATTGCTATCTCAGCAAGCTGCTCCGCACTAGGGTCTGGGTTGATAGCACAATCTCCGTACACCAAAACTTGGTCCGGTAAGCACATGAAAAAGACTGAAGACACTAAAGATGAGTTTGACGAGGTTTTTACTAACTGCAATGCAGGGCGAATTGTGTTCGCTGTAGTATGAATTGCACCTGAAACTAGCCCATCTACATCGCCAGTTTCTAGCATCATAGTGCCTAAGGTAACATTATCTTCTAATTGCTCACGTGCAACTATGTCTGTTAAGCCTTTATGTTTTCTGATCTCAACCATAGGGGCGATATAGCGATCACGAATAGAGCTAGGGTTCAAAATTTCAACATCTGGATGCAGTACAATGCCATTATTATGGGCAATACGCATAATCTGAGATTCGTCACCTAATAATATACAGCGTGCAATTCCTCGTTCAGTACATATTGAAGCTGCTTCAATTGTGCGCACTTCTTCACCTTCAGGTAGCACTACGCACTTTTTCAGTGCCCTTGCCTGTTCGATAAGTTTATATCTAAAGGCTGGTGGAGAAAGCTTTCTTTCATCCTGATTCAGGGCAAAAGAACTTATCCATTCATGATCAATGCAGCGAGCCATATGCTCTTTTACGAGGGAAATACGCTGCTTATCATCAAGAGGAATTTCCTGATTAAAGGATTGCATGCCAATTGCTGTGTCCCAGCTGTTGGTATCGACTGAAAGAATTGGGAGCCCTTTAGCCATGGCTTTACCACAAAGCTTAAGAAGGTCTTCACTGGGCTGATAACTGCCCGTTAATACTAGAGCCGCTATCTTGGTATCGTTCAATGCGGCAATGGCTGTCGCCATTATGATGTCGGTTCTATCTCCAGGGGTGAAAACAAGCACGCCAGGTTTTAGCGCGGGTAGCGTGTTTTCGACACCACGGGCACATAGAGTAAAGGACTGAACACGGCGAGTATCTAATTCGCCCGCGTTAATCACCTTGGCATTTAAAAAATCAGCTACATCTCGTGCTCTTGGGTAGGTCAGCTCTTCAGTTTTTGGTATTTGCCCTAATAAATTGAAGTTGCGCTTAAAAATAGGGCGCTGGGCAAATGAATCGCCATAGGATTTAGCGCCAAGAGAGCCTGGGATGGTTTTGTTGAGTATGCACCCAATAACATCCTCTGCCTTTATACCACCATAAGATCCAGCTGCAATCTCAACATGGTGTTCAAGCTCATTAACTCGCATATTATTAGGCGCAGTGACAAGCACCAAGGAAGCATCAAGGGTCTTTGCTATGGCTTTGTTTAATCTTGTTGCGTAAGGGTGGCCAGGTATTTGTGCTAGGCCTTCGATAATAACTGTGCTGTCAGCTTCGATGCTTGATTGAAACCTAGCGACCACTTCTTCCATTAACTCTTCAATCTGGTCGTTATATAAAAAGCGTTCGGCTTCATGTAATGGAATGGGGTCTGCAGGTGTTAGGGTTGAGCCTTGTGCAACCATAGCGGTTGATCTGTCGGGACCAAAATCACCTGGCCTTGGTTGTGCGATTGGTTTGAAGAAGCTCGCCTTGAGGCCCTGTTGTTCAAGTGCTCGTACCAATCCCACTGAAACTGAAGTGAGGCCAACACCTGGGCCTGTTGGTACTGTCATTAGGACATTTGTAGACATGTCTATTTCCAAATTCTAATTATATAAGGTGGTCGTATAAGGTTAACGGCCTAAGCTTGAATTAAATGAATGGTATCTAGCGCAATCATTAATTCTTCATTTGTTGGTATGACCCAAACAGTTTTATTATTTTCTGTTTTAGAAATCTTCTGTATCTGCTTTCTTGGTAAATCAATATTAGTTTGTCTATCAATTTCTATGCCAAACAAGCTCAGGCTCTGGCAGACGTGCTGACGAACATAAACAGAGTTTTCACCTATACCACCTGTAAAAACTAAATGGTCGAATGAATTTAAAGAAGTGGCTAAAGCTGCAATGCTTTTTGCTGTGCGAACACAAAACATGTCTAGGGCTAGTTTGGCTCTTTCATCACCTGCTTTCATTGCTTCTTCTAAAGTGCGGCAATCATTTGAAAGCTCTGAAATCCCTAACAAACCACTTTCTTTATTTAGCACCTCTAGGCTTTGTTCTAAGCTTTTTCCTTCTGATTTAGCAATAAAGCTTAATATCATAGGATCTATGCTACCCGAACGTGTTCCCATCATAAGACCATCTAGAGGAGTCAACCCCATACTTGTATCAACAGACTCTCCATCCTGAATTGCGCAAACACTGGCACCATTACCAAGATGCGCAACTATGACTCCCTGATGTAAAGATTGTGTCTCTACTTGAGTAAGGGTTTGACTGATATAACGATAACTTGTGCCATGGAAGCCATACTTCCTAAGGGTTAGGTCCCGATAGAAATGCATTGGAATAGGGTAGAGGTATTGCTCTTGCTTTAAAGATTGGTGAAAGGCGGTATCAAAAACGGCAACTTGAGGGAGATGAGAAAATAAGTCTGCACAGGCTTTAATGCCTTTAACATTGGCTGGATTATGTAATGGTGCCAAATTAGAACAAGCTTCGATTGCATCCATTGTCTTTTCATCAATCAGTACAGATTGACTAAAAGATTCCCCACCATGAACAACTCTGTGGCCAATACCTATGAGTTTTTCAGTTATTTGAGGGTGTTGGTCAAGCCATGATTTTATACTGGTAAGGGCGTCTTGATGTGAGCCAAGGCGAATTGCTACGGATTCTTTTTCTTGGTTATATTCAAAATCAATTGAAGCTGATTCACTACCTAAGCGCTCCGCAACCCCTTCAAGAATAACCTGCTCCCCTTTTTGCGATAGAACAGCAAATTTTAAGGATGAACTACCACTATTAATAACCAGTATAAAATCATTCATTTTTAGTCTTTAACTACTCTTAATGAAAGGTCAATTGCTTGTAAGTGTTTTGTTAGTGCGCCAACAGAAACAAAATCTACACCTGTATTTGCTACATTTAATAAGTCTTGCTTTGTCATATTACCAGAGGCTTCAAACTTAACTTTATCACCATAGGTAGAAACAGCTTCTTCCATCATCTTTAAAGAGAAGTTATCTAGCATGATAATATCTGCACCCGCTTCTACTGCTTGTTCCACCTCAGCAAGGCTTTCTGTTTCCACTTCAATTGTTTTACCTGGCGCTATTGTTTGTGCCTTCTTTACTGCATTTTCAATAGAGCCTGCAGCCATAATATGATTTTCTTTAATTAAGAACGCATCATACAAGCCTACTCTATGGTTTTGTGCGCCACCTACAGTAACCGCGTATTTTTGAGCTAAGCGCCAGCCAGGGATAGTTTTACGTGTATCCAAAACAGTGAGCTTAGTGCCTGCTACTAGTTGAGCATATTCTCTGGAAACACTTGCCGTGTAAGATAGGCTTTGTAAGAAATTTAATGCGCAACGTTCACCTGTTAAAATACTGCGGGCATTACCTGAGAGTGAGAAGATTTTTTGATTGGCGCTAAGTTGTTCGCCTTCTTCTGCAAACCAGCTAATTTCAACACTCTGATCAAGTTGCTTGAATACCTCTTCAACCCAAGCTTTTCCGCATAAAATAGCATTTTCACGAGTAATTACATTCGCTTTAATGTTTTCACTAGATGGAATGAGTTGAGCAGTAATATCACCAGAGCCAATGTCTTCAGCGAGTGCTTGGCTAACTTGAGATGTTATTTGATGCTGAAGTTGGGCATCGTTCGGTGTCATGCTGTGTCCTGTATGTACAAATTTAAAAGAGGCTTATTGTAACGGGTATTGCTTATCTCGTCAGTGCTAAGCTAAGGGTTTTTATTTTCTTATTTGTATGTAAGTCAAATACTAGGGAACCTTCGAATAAGTCCTCCCGCCTCAGCGTGTGGATAAAAGCCCCTAGATTTAAGTCGTTTAGTAAACTGGAAGCTTATCAAGCTAGGCGAATCGACAATTTAATCTCTTTAAGTAAGTAATTGCCATTAGATTGAAAATGCTTGCTGCTTTTCAAAAGGGCGCAGGTTACACTCAAAGTTGATCATTGTTTCATTACCCTGAATAAGGTGATCATCTTTATAAGATATTAGCGTTAGACTTTACTACCCAAAAGATAGCGTTAAGCACTCATAAAGTAGCCAAAAGCTACATAAAAATAAACGCGCAAAACGCGAGAGGTGTTCTATGCATTCAGTTTTATCTCAAGAAATTCCCTCATTCGAGCCTCATTTGGATAACAGTTCATTTCGTATTGTGAAATTAGATGTGAGTGATCATATCGATTTTGATCATCATGAAGCTGTGTATCGTTGCCAAGATGATGAATCTGGTTTAATTGCTTTTATTGGCATTCATAATCGAAACCGTGGACCTGCTGTTGGCGGTTGTCGCATGTGGAATTACCAATCAGAAGCCGATGCGATTACCGACGTTCTTCGTCTATCTAAAGGCATGACCTATAAGAATTCTGTTTCATCTTTAGCTTTTGGTGGTGGTAAAGCCGTAATTTATGGAGTGCCAACTGCAAACAAACGAGAATCTGTTTTGGAAGCGTTTGGACGCTTTGTAAATGCTCTCGAAGGCCGTTATTACACTGCTGAAGACGTAGGCATTTCGCCTAAAGACATGTCGATTGTGAAGCGAAATACAAATTTTGTGTATGGTTTATCAGAAATAAGTGGCGATCCTTCACCTTTTACCGCCTTTGGTGTTTACCAAGGAATCAAAGCCGCCTGTGAAAAAAAATATGGATCAGATTCTCTTCAAGGAAAACGTGTTCTAGTGCAGGGGATTGGGCATGTTGGCTATTATCTTTGTGAATATTTGCATCAAGATGGCGCCCAATTATTGGTTTGTGATTTAAATGAAAAAGCCTGTGAAAAAGCAAAAAATGACTTCGATGCAGAGATTGTTTTTTCAGATCAGTTATTTGGACTTGCAATAGACATCTATGCGCCATGCGCTTTAGGTGGTACTCTTAGCGCCGAATTTGTAAACCAGTTCACAGGGGATATCGTTTCTGGTGCTGCTAATAACCAATTAGTAACGCCAGCTATTGGTGATTTGATACATGAAAAAGGGGTGTTATACGCACCTGATTATGTCATCAACGCCGGTGGAATAATTAACATATCCTTTGAGCCTGATTATTCTTCAGTCGCTGCAAAACAGCGTGTTGCAAAAATCAGGACTACACTTCGAGATCTTTTTGAAAGATCCGAATCGGAAAACGTTCCGACCTATAGGGTGGCTGATGAAATGGCGTTGGAAAACTTAAAACAATAATAATTTCGACCCCAATCATGCTAAACACAAGTCCATTATTTTTAATAGACTAGTGTTTAGCATGAGCGTTAGCTGGTTCCATACTTATCCTAGTGTGGCTCCAACGGTTCGTTTAAAAG
The DNA here is from genome assembly GCF_001624705.1 of Marinomonas sp. SBI8L. Lineage (GTDB taxonomy): Bacteria > Pseudomonadota > Gammaproteobacteria > Pseudomonadales > Marinomonadaceae > Marinomonas. The sequence goes on along the minus strand of NZ_JSEO01000020.1, from coordinate 44,676 downwards.
GCACTTCGGTTGAAAACAATCAAACTCAACGGTTGCGCCAAGATCTGTTCTAATAGCGGGGGGTTATTAATACTATGACTGAGCAGCATATTCTCAATGATATCGATCCAATTGAAACCAAAGAATGGATAGATGCACTTGAGTCTGTTCTTCGTGAAGAAGGACCGGAACGTGTACAATACATTTTAGACCAACTAAATAAAGAAGCGACTAAAGCCGGCGCACCTATGCCTGCTTCAATCACGACATCTTACCGTAACACTATCTCACCTCAAGATGAGAAGCCGTTACCAGGTGATTTGTTTATGGAGCGTCGCATTCGTTCCATTATTCGTTGGAACGCTTTAGCTATGGTAATGAAGGCAAACCGAGTCGATTCGACACTTGGTGGTCACATTACAAGTTTCTCATCAGCTGCAACCTTATATGACATAGGTTTTAACCACTTCTTCCGTGGTGGCGATGGCAAACAAGAAGCTGATATGGTTTTCTTCCAAGGCCATATATCCCCAGGTATTTATGCGCGTTCATACATCGAAGGTCGTTTGACTGATGAGCAGCTAGATAACTACCGTCGTGAAGTTGACGGAAAGGGTCTTTCTTCTTACCCACACCCTTGGTTGATGCCTGATTACTGGCAGTTCCCAACGGTTTCTATGGGTCTAGGTCCACACCAGGCAATTTACCAAGCGCACGTACTTAAATATCAACAAAGTCGTGGTTTGATTGATCATGGTGACCGTAAAGTTTGGGCATTTTTAGGTGATGGTGAGTGTGACGAGCCAGAATCTTTAGGTGCAATAGCACTTGCTGGCCGTGAAAAGCTGGACAACTTGATTTTCGTTATCAACTGTAACCTACAGCGTCTAGATGGCCCTGTTCGTGGTAACGGCAAAATTGTTCAAGAGCTTGAAGGTGTCTTTAGAGGCGCAGGCTGGAATGTTGTTAAATGTCTATGGGGTCGTCATTGGGATCCTTTATTCGAAAAAGATACAAAAGGTTTGTTAGCGAAACGTATGGACGAAGTCTGTGACGGCGAGCTACAAAACTACAAGGCAAATGGTGGCGCTTATACGCGTGAGCACTTCTTTGGCAAATATCCAGAGTTATTGGAAATGGTCAAAGACATGTCTGATGATGACATCATGAACCTAAACCGTGGTGGTCATGACCCTTACAAAGTGTATGCAGCTTATGCAGAAGCAACTAAGAGTGATGGTCGTCCAACAGTAGTACTTGCTCAAACCGTTAAAGGTTATGGCATGTTTAAAGCTGCTGAAGCACAAAATACAGCTCACCAAACTAAGAAATTGGATGAAGAATCATTGGCAATGTTCCGTGATAAATTCGGTATTCCAATTAGTGATGAAGAGCTTAAAGATCTACCTTACTACCGTCCAGCTGAAGACAGCCCTGAGATGAAATATCTTCGTGCTCGTCGTTCTGAGTTGCACGGTGCTTTCCCTGCGCGTCGTAAAGCCAGTGAAGCATTAGAAGTACCTTCTTTAGAAGCATTTAAAGCACAAATCCAAAATACAAAAGGTCGTGAAATTTCATCGACTATGGCATTTGTTCGTGTCTTAAACACATTAGTGAAAGACAAGAAAATTGGTCATCGTGTTGTGCCGATTGTTGCCGATGAAGCGCGTACTTTTGGTATGGAAGGTATGTTCCGTCAATTGGGTATTTACTCAGCTGAAGGTCAGCGTTATACGCCACATGATCACACTCAGATCATGTACTACAAAGAAGACCAAAAAGGTCAAATCCTACAAGAAGGGATTAACGAAGCCGGCGCTATGTCTGCTTGGTTGGCGTGTGCGACATCATACAGCAACAGTAATTATCCAATGATTCCTGTTTACATCTACTACTCTATGTTCGGTTTCCAACGTGTTGGTGATCTTGCATATGCAGCAGGTGATTCCCGTGCACGTGGTTTCCTAATTGGTGCTACAGCAGGCCGTACAACACTTAACGGTGAAGGTCTACAGCACGAAGATGGTCATTCACATCTATTGGCAGGTACGATTCCTAACTGTGTATCTTATGATCCAACATACTCTTATGAAGTTGCTGTGATCGTACAAGACGGCATGCGTCGTATGTACCAAGAGCAAGAAAGTGTTTTCTATTACCTAACCGTAATGAATGAAAACTATGCTCATGAAGATATGCCTGAAGGTGCTGAAGAAGGCATCATCAAAGGTATGTACAAGCTTAAAGAGCACACTAAGAAGTCTAATAAGAAACAAGTTCAACTATTAGGTTCTGGTGTTATCTTGCGCGAAGTGGAAGCCGCTGCTGAAATGCTTTTCAATGATTATGGCATTAACTCTAATGTTTGGAGTGTGACATCTTTCAATGAATTGCGTCGCGACGGTCTTGATGTTGAGCGTTGGAACCTATTACACCCAGAAGCAGAGCCACGTGCTAACTACGTGTCTGATTGCCTAAACGGTGCAGGTCCAGTTATTGCGTCTACTGACCACGTTAAATTGTTTGCAGATCAAATTCGTCCGTTCATCGATAGCACATACAGTGTGTTGGGAACCGATGGTTTTGGTCGTAGTGATACTCGTGCGAAATTGCGTCACTTCTTCGAAATCAACCGCTACTGGGTGGTTGTTGCGTCTCTTAAAGCTTTGGCTGACGATGGAGAAATTGAGGCATCAGTGGTTCAAGAAGCGATTGTTAAGTTTGGTTTAGACTCAGAAAAACCAAACCCAGCAACTTGCTAATTACCATTTAAATCTGTGCCTGATCTAGGATTAATCTGGATCAGGCTATTTATATTTTTGATGCGTCTTAATGACAAAGGAGATTTCCGTGAGTACAGAGATCATTCATGTACCGGATATTGGCGGTGCAGCCGATGTTGAAGTGATCGAGATTAATGTCCAAGTTGGTGACATGATCGAAATCGATCAGGCAATTATTGTATTAGAAACTGATAAAGCCTCTATGGAAGTACCAGCTTCTGTAGCGGGTAAAGTGACTAGCATTGCTATCGCAGAAGGCGCGACAGTAAATGAAGGTGACGTAATTCTTGAAGTTGAAGTTGCTGGCGCTACTGCAGCACCAGAAGCACCTGCTGTTGCAGCTGCACCAGTAGAGCAAGCAGCGCCTGTTGCTGCGGCTCCAGCTGCTGCGCCAAGTGTTGCTGCTGAAATCGCTGTTGCTGTACCTGATATTGGTGGTGCGACAGATGTTGAAGTTATTGAAGTTTGCGTAAGCGTTGGTGATGAAATTGGTGAAGGTGACTCAATTGTTGTCCTAGAAACTGATAAAGCATCAATGGATATTCCTGCTCCAGCGGCTGGTAAAGTGGTTAGCATTTCAATCAATGTTGGCGATACAGTGTCAGAGGGCGGTGCTATTTTAGTGCTTGCTTCTGAAGTAGCTGCGCCTGCTGTTGAAGCGGCACCTGCGGCTCCTGAAACACCTGTTGCTGCAGCACCTGCTCCAGTAGCTGCGCCTGTTGTTACGGCTGGTGGTGTTGAAGGTGTTACTGTACCTGATATCGGTGGTGCTGAAGGTGTTGAAATTATTGAAATTTCAGTGGCTGTTGGCGATAAAATTGAAGAAGGTGATTCCATTCTTGTACTAGAAACAGACAAGGCTTCAATGGAAATTCCTGCACCAAGTGCTGGTACAGTTAAAGTAATTAAAGTAAGTGTGGGTGATAAGGTTTCTGAAGGTGATCAACTTCTAGATCTTGAAGTAGAAGGATCAGTTGTTGCTGCACCAGCACCTGTTGCTGCGCCTGCTCAAGCAGCGGCTGCACCAGCGACACCTGCTGCTGCACCAGCAAAAGCGGCTCCTGCTGTTGATACTGCTGCTGTTCTAGCGACACCATCTAAAAATGTTCATGCAGGTCCTGCTGTTCGCATGCTAGCGCGTGAATTAGGTGTTGATTTATCTCTTGTTCGTGCAACAGGCCCACGTGGTCGAATCACAAAAGAAGACTTAAATGCTTATGTGAAAGCAGCGGTACAAAAAGCAGTTTCTGCTCCAGCGGCAACTTCTGCAACAGCGGTTGCAGGTGCGGGTATCCCACAAGTACCTGATGTTGACTTCAGCCAATTTGGTGAAGTTGAAATTGTGAAGATGAGCAAGATTCAAAAAATCACAGCTCAAAACATGTCACGCAACTGGTTAAACGTGCCTCATGTAACACAGTTTGATAAAGCAGACATCACAGAACTTGAAGCTTTCCGTAAAGGCCTTAAAGGGGAAATGGAGAAACAAGGTGTTAAACTAACACCACTACCATTCCTGATTAAAGCTGCGGCACAAGCCTTGGTTGAAAATCCAGCATTTAATGTTTCTATGCGTGCAGATGGCGAAAGCTATGTACAAAAAAGCTATGTAAATATTGGTATCGCGGTTGATTCTCCAATCGGCCTTGTGGTTCCTGTTTTACGTGATGCAGATAAGAAATCAGTTGTTCAAATTGCTAAAGAAGCAAATGTACTGATCAAGAAAGCCCTAGATAAGAAACTACTTCCAGCAGACATGCAGGGTGGTTGTTTCACTATTTCTAGCCTAGGCGCTATTGGTGGTACAGGCTTTACACCTATCGTAAACTGCCCAGAAGTAGGTATCTTAGGTGTTTCTAAAGCTGATGTTGAGCCGCGTTGGAATGGTAAAGAGTTTGAACCTCGTACCATGTTGCCACTATGTTTATCTTATGATCATAGAGCAGTAAACGGTGGTGATGCTGGTCGCTTCATGACTTATTTGAATTCAGTACTAAGCGACTTACGTCGTATGGTGCTTTAATTTAGTTTATCTAAGTTTAGTGATTCGGTTAGTCATTTTTAATGGCTAACAAAAAAACCGCACTTAATTTAAGTGCGGTTTTTTTTGTTCTGATTTTTGCGCTTCTTTCGTTAATTAGTGCTCGGGCTCAGCAATTTTTAATAACTGCTTGCCTTGGTTTTTGCCAGTAAAAATGCGCTGGAAAGCCTCAGGTGCATTTTCTAGCCCTTCTTGAATATCTTCTTGAAAGACGAGTTTACCTGTTTGAATCCAACCTAATAAGGCTGAGATAGCTTCGTTTGCTCTAGGTAAAAAGTCTAAAACGATAAAGCCCTGCATAGTGCCTCGTTGCACAATTAAATTACTGGTGTTCTTAAGTGCATAGCTTTGGCCTGAGCTATAACTGGATATGGCACCACAAAGTACAATACGGGCATTGATACTGATTCTAGCTAAGACAATATCTAAGGTTTCTCCGCCAACATTATCAAAAAACACATCAATACCTTTTGGGCATAATGAGCTTAAAGTCTGGCTGATATTTTCTTCTTTATAGTTAATCGCATGATCAAAACCGGCCGTTTGGGTTAACCAATCACATTTCTCTTTTGAACCTGCAATACCAATCACTTTTGCGCCTTTAAGCTTAGCAACTTGCCCTGCAATTGACCCTGTAGCGCCAGCCGCCCCTGAGACTAAGACCGTATCTCCGGCTTTGACTTTACCGATTTCTTTCATACCAAAATAGGCAGTAATCCCTGTGACACCTAATACACTTAAAGGCATGGTTGCGGGGATGTTGGGCGGAATCTTTCGGGTCTGAATAATGCGTTCTTTGCCATCACTTATCGCATAATCCTGCCAGCCAAAGCCGCCTAATACCTTATCACCTACTTGATAGTCCTTATGTTTGGACTTAATGACCTCAGAGACAGTCGTACCACGCATAATCTCGTTAACTTGAATGGCAGACACATAAGAGTCTTTTTCATTCATCCAAACTCTTAAGGTAGGGTCAAAAGAAAGGTACAAATTACGGACAAGAAACTCACCGTCTTCTATTTCTCTAAGTGAGCTTTCGCCAAACTCAAAGTGTTCTCTACCAACTAAGTCTGTTGGGCGTTTACTCATACGCCATTGACGGTTTAGTGTCATAAGAATACTCCTTTAAAAATTTTGAGTTATCTAAACAGCAGTCATGCCGCCATCAACAACCAGTTCCTGGCCTGTCATGTAAGAGTTGTTTTTATCACAGGCAAATAACATAACTTTCGCAACTTCATTTGGCTGGGCAACACGTCTTAAAGCAGATGCTTTACCGTATTTAGCCAGCACTTCTTCGGGGTTATCCAAGGTTTTAAGGTGCTGCTCAACCATGTCCGTCATTGTGATATAAGGACAAACACTGTTTACACGAATGCCTGCTCGACCATATTCATGGGCAGCAGATTTACTTAAGCCGATAACTGCATGTTTGCTCGCTGCATATGCGGACATAAAAGGCGCACCTGAGATGCCTGCAACCGATGACATATTACAAATTGCGCCACCGCCTTGTTTGATCATATGGGGAATCTGATATTTCATGCATAGGTAAACACCTTTAACATTGATATCCATGACACGCTCAAAATCGCGAGTATCCATATCAGCGAGTGGACTGTGTTTAGGGTCAATGCCAGCATTATTAATGGCGACATCTATATGCCCAAAATGAGCGGCAGTGTTATCGATAAAAGATTGAACCTCTTGCTCTTTACTCACATCACAAGGCTGGCTAAATACCTCAATACCTTGTTCAGCAAGTTCAGTACTTAAATCGTTTAACGCAGAGATATTTATGTCACATAGGGCGAGCTTTGCGCCTTGTTGTGCAAACTGTTTCGCGGCTTCTTTGCCTAATCCGCCACTGGCTCCTGTGATGAGAACAACTTGATTTTTAAAGTTCATCATTTTGCTTTCCTTGTTCTTATTGTTGGTTTTGACATCGGTCGTGAGGGATTCAATTAAAGGGTTAGACCGCCGTCTACTACAATGCACTCACCATTGGTGTAACTGCTTGCATCAGATACTAGGTATAAAACGGTTCCTGCCATTTCTTTGGGCTCAGCGTGGCGGCCCATAGGAATGCCTTGAACCACACTTTTGTAAATATCTTCATTGGTAAAAAGTGCACCAGCGAACTTGGTTTTAGTGAGACCGGGAAGTAGGGCGTTGCAGCGTATGCCAAATTGGGCACATTCCTTGGCAAAGGCTTTGGTCATGTTAATAACTGCAGCTTTGGTGATTGAGTAAATCGCTTGACCAGGTCCTGGGTGAACGCCATTAACTGAGGCGGTATTGACTATGGCACCCCCTCCGTTTTTACGCATTAGCTTGCCTGCTTCAATCGACATGAAAAAGTAACCACGAATATTGACATCGACTGTCTTGTTATAGGCTGCAATATCTGTGTCCAAGATATGGCCAAAATAGGGATTGGTGGCGGCATTATTAATGAGAATATCAAGTGTTTGATGCTTAGATTTCACATGTTCAAAAAGTGCGCTGATATCTTCCATATTGCCTACATTGCAAGCAAAGGCTTCTGCACTACCACCAGCACTCAATATCTCATCAGAGATGGCAAGACAGCCCTCTAGCTTACGACTAGAGACAATTACATGGGCACCTTGCTCTGCTAGCAACTTAGCGATCTCTTCACCTATTCCTCGGCTTGCTCCTGTGACTAATGCTACCTTGCCGGTTAAATCAAATAATTGGGTTGTCATATCCACTCCTTCTGATGTCGTCTTTCTTCTTGCTAAGAGTTTAAGCTAGGGGGTTAAGTTATGGCGTTAAAATCAGTTTGCCGATTGATTGGCGATTGAATACTTTAGTAAGTGCCTCTGGTGCTTGGGATAGGGGGAAAACTTGGTCAATGACCACTTTGATTTGGCCTTGCTCATACCAGGTTAAAAGCTCCTGCATATTGACCATGAAATTGGCCGGTTCTTTTTGTGCGAAGCTGCCCCAAAAAACACCTATTACTGAGAAACCTTTAACAAGGGCCAAATTAACGGGGAATTCGGGAATCGAGCCGGACGCAAAGCCGATAACAAGTAAACGGCCATTCCATGCCATGCTTCGAGCACAAACATTAAAAAGGTCACCACCGACAACCTCATAAACCACATCCACGCCTTTATTTGCAGTTAGGGCTTTAATTTTATCTTTAAGGTCTGGGTCGTTGCTTAGTAAGAGTTCATCTGCCCCTTGCTCTTTAGCGGCTAACAGTTTTTCTTGGGTTGAACAAAGTGCAATGACTTTGGCGCCCATGGCTTTACCTATCTGAACTGCGGCTAAACCAGTACCACCAGATGCGCCTGTAACAAGAAGTGTTTCACCTTTTTTAAGTTTTGCTCTTTGCTTTAGTGCATGGTGTGCCGTAGCGTGAGCTGTAATTAACCCTGCTCCTTGTTCAAAACTGATAGTGTCAGGCAAAGGCAGAACCATACGCGAGTTGATAGCTACTTTTTCAGCATAACCACCGGTCATGGTGAGCCCAATCACTCTTTGCCCCAGCTTAAGGTGTTTCACCTTAGTGCCTAGTCGGCTAATAGTACCGGTTACTTCACTGCCAGGAGAAAAAGGGTGCTCAGGTTTCAGTTGATATAAACCCTGAACGAGAAGGCCATCAGGGAAGTTAATGCCACATGCTGCAACATCAATAATTATCTCGTGCTCATTAGGAGTAGGGTCTGGGACCTCTTCATATGAGAGGGAATCGATTGGTGCAAATTCGTGACACATAATGGCTTTCATACTAGGGCTCCTGATGTTTCTTCTTGTTTTGAGTTAGGAAGAGGAATTTCATTTTTAATAATGCCAAGGGCTAGGAGGGCGAGTGGTTCAACCATAGCGCCAACTTTGCCGGCCTGTTTACTCGATGCATTACCAGAAAGTGCGCGTTTAGCTACGCCTTGCGCAATCGCAGCAAGGCGGAAAAAGCTAAAGCAAAGATAGAAGTGCCAGTTATCAATTCGTTCTATGCCCATTCTCTGGCAATAAAGGGCGACATATTCAGCTTCGCTTGGAATACCAAGTGTTTTTGCATCTAAACCCATAAGGCCAGAAATGGCATTTTTATCTGGGTTAATAGGTAGCCTTAATTGCATACATTGATAGGCAAGATCAGCGTAAGGGTGACCTAACGTAGAAAGCTCCCAATCTAAAATGGCTTTTATGCTTTTGTCATCTGGGTTAAAAATCAGGTTGTCTAATCTGAAATCTCCGTGGCATAGGGCAATGCGACCATCATCTTCAGGTAAGTTTTCCTCCAACCAAGTAATGAGTGTTGCCATCGCTTCAATTGGCTTTATTTCAATTGCTTGATATTGGCTCTTCCAACGACTGAGCTGCCTTTCAAAATAGTTGCCGGCTTTACCATAATCGCTTAACCCCGCATTGTGTATGTCCACCTTATGTAGTTTGGTGAGAGCAAGGTTCATTGCATCATACATGGCACTTCGGTCGGCTTTTTTAACTATCTCGGGTAAGGCTGCATCCCAATAAATATTGCCTTCACAGTAATCCATGAGATAAAACATACTGCCTATGATGTCTTTATCTAAGCAAAGGTGGAGCGCTTTAGGGACAGGTACATCTGTGCCCTCCAATGCGGTTAAGACACGAAACTCTCTATCAACAGCATGGGCTGACTTTAAGAGGGTGCCAAAGGGTTGGCGTCTTAAAACATAAGTACCTGAATAGGCACTAATCTTATAGGTAGGATTAGATTGGCCCCCTTCAAACTTAGTTAAACTGATTGGTCCTTTGAATCCTGTGACATTTGATTCTAGGTACTGAGTTAAGCGTGCCTCATCTAGACTGTTATCTTGAGCTTCATTATTTGCCATGATTAATCCTCATTCGCTAGGGCTTGCTGAGCAAGGTTGCGACCTAGCTGCATCATATGAACTTGATCTGGCCCATCTGCAAGGCGTAAGCAACGTTGTCCTGCATACATATGAGCAAGGAAGTGATCTTGACCGACACCTGCAGCACCATGTACTTGAATCGCTCTATCAATAACAGCTAGCGCCATATTAGGAGCAACTATCTTGATCATGGAAATGAGATCTTTTGCCGCCTTGTTGCCGACAGTGTCCATTTTTTGAGCCGCTTTTAAGGTCAGTAGTCTTACCTGTTCTATTTCACAGGCTGACTTGGCAATGTCTTCACGCACAGATTGCTGTTTAGATAAAGGTTTTCCAAATGCAACACGTTCATTGGCTCTTTTGCACATAAGATCTAGTGCTCTTTGGGCCGCTCCAACGGAGCGCATACAATGATGAATACGGCCAGGACCTAGCCGTCCTTGAGCAATTTCAAAACCACGGCCTTCCCCTAAAATAAGGTTTTCAATGGGGACTCTTACATTGTCAAAAATGATTTCAGCATGGCCTTCTGGGGCATCGTCATAACCAAAGACCTTCATGGGTCTAACGATAGTGACGCCAGGAGTATTTGTCGGGACCAATATCTGAGATTGTTGTTGATGTCGGTTAGGGTTATCTGGGTCAGTCTTGCCCATTACGATTAATAATTCACAGGAATCACGACAGGCGCCACTGATGTAAAACTTACGACCATTGATCAGATAATCTTTACCATCTCGTAAAATACGGGTTTCGATATTGGTCGCATCTGAGGAGGCGACTTCAGGCTCTGTCATGGCAAAGGCAGAGCGGATTTCACCCGCTAATAATGGTTCAAGCCATTGTTTTTGTTGTGCCTCATTTGCGTATTTAGCCAGGACTTCCATATTTCCTGTGTCAGGTGCCGCACAGTTAAACACTTCGGGAGCCCACATGACCTTACCCATTTCTTCCGCTAAAGGGGCGTATTCTAGATTAGTTAATCCTGGGCTATGGCTGCCATAGCTTAGAGGGAGGAAAAGGTTCCAAAGTCCTTGAGCTTTAGCTTTGCTTTTCAGCTCTTGCAGAATGTTGGGCGTTTGCCATGGGTTTTCGTTCACCTCCTGATGAAAGCGAGCATCATTAGGGTAGATATGCTCATCCATAAAGTCTTTTACTTCTTGTATGAGGGTTTGAACTTTAGGGCTGTATTCAAAATCCATGGTCATCTCCTTTTTCAAAATTAAGCAAACTAACTGAAACTACGTAAGGTATGGGTATCGGGGGATTGCAAGTGAGGTAAATGGTTAAAATTATCTAAATAAATCTTGTCTTGTTGGCAGACACACTGAGTGATAGCGGTATTTTGAATGCTTAAATTGAGCTCAATGCAATTGCTTGCAGGTATGTTTAATATTTGGCTTACGACCTGAGCAATCGGGCCACCAGAGGTGAAAATCAGCGAATCTTTTTGCTGAAAATCTGATTGGAGTTTTATTAATCCGTTTTTGACCCTGTGTTGAAACTGACTCCAAGATTCTTCTAGCGCTTTACTGTTAGCTTCATTATTAATAAGTGTGTCTTGGCTCCAGCTTAGAAGGCTTGCTTTTAGCAAGTGAAAAAGCGCCTTATCTGAATACTTATCTTTTTGTTTATCAGGGTGCTGGTTAAGGTAAGCCTTAATGATGGCTTCAAAATTAAACTCATTAAATTCTTTCATTATGGTGAAGCTAGAGGTGTCAATTTGAGATTGATATCCAGATAAGAAGGCATGAGCCGTTTGTTTATGGCGTACTTGGCTACCGCAAATTACCTGATCAAAATGTATCTCATGAGTCTTAAAGTACTCACCTAATAGGCGTGCTTGAGTCATGCCCAGTTCAGATAACTGGTCATAATTCTTTGACCCTAAACTGGCTTGTCCATGACGGATGAAATACCAACGTCCCATTCGTTTATCCTTATCTTCCCACGAAAATTTAATAGGTTAGAAACGAGCATAAGCGTCTGAGTATTATTTTAAAAATTTATTATATGAATAAAGTAAAATACACAATGGTTATAATGCTGTGGCATTATTCTGTTTAATGAATGCAAAGATATACTCTTTTTCGGGCTAGCTAAGGACATAAAATGCGACTCAATAAAGTGGATTTGAATCTTTTTGTGGTGTTCGATGCCATTTATATGCAAGGGAACTTGACCCGAGCCGCTGAGGTTTTATGTATCACTCAACCAGCAGTAAGTAATGCTTTAGCTAGGTTAAGGCTGATCTATGATGATGCTTTATTTGTAAGGACAGGAAAGGGGATGGTGCCCACACCTTTAGCTGAAAATATTGTTGTCGGTATACAAAGCGCTTTACAACTTATGGCAACAAGCCTGCAAGAAGGCCAGATATTCGACCCTTTTCAATCTGAGAAAACCTTTCGCTTAAGCATGAATGATATGGCCGAAGCCATGATAATGCCCAAGCTTTTAAGCCTTTTACAAGAATTAGCACCTAAAGCGGGTATTGAGTGCTGTTATGTGCCAAGAGAGGAAATTGAAAGAGAGTTGGCAGCGGGAAGCTTAGACATAGCACTGGATGCACCTTTTGTTGCTGTTGGTCAGATGCAAACTCAAGCACTGCTAAAACAAAGGTATGCTTGTGCTGTTAGGCGAGATCATCCGAAAATTGGGGATACCATTAGCTTAGATGAATACCTTGCTTTAGATCACCTGCAGGTATCATCAAGGCGAAAAGGGCGTGGTTATGAAGATATAGGTCTTAACCGTTTAGGCCGGCAACGTAAAATAAAGATGCGGGTTCAACACTATCAAGTTGCCCCTTTATTGGTTGCGCAAACGGATATGGCGCTGACGGTGCCAATTAGTATGGCGCAAAGCTACGATCTTAAAATTTTAGAGTTGCCTTACTCTTTACCCGCTCTTGATTGGAATATCTATTGGCATAAAAGTGCGGATCAGGACCAAGCAAATCTATGGTTAAGAGAATTAATTTTAGGACTTGAGCTATAAAGCCAGTAATTAAACAGGCTTTAAAGCTCGCTGGGTTTGTATTGGTTAGGCTGTTTATTAGCCTGAAGTTAGGTGGTCTAACATGGCTTTAATTGCCTGCATTTGAATCGCCTCTTTTGTGTAGTAGGTATAAGGTGGCCAGCTATTATTGGTATAGCCCCAAAAGTCCCAGCAACCTTTTGGGTTGTAAGGAATGAAAGAGGATTTATCCACCTGAGGAAAGAGCACAATAAGCTGGTTTGCTTCGGCAACGTCCAGATAGCCAGTGCCAGTGACATACCTATCATCTAAGCTTTGTATGCCTTGCTCACAGCCATGTAGTGCCACATGTACACGGCACTGGGTAGCATCTTGTTGGCAATCTGTTGGTATATAAACATAAGCCTCTGAGTTCATACTGCTGATATTAAATCGATATTGGGGGACAAAGGGCTTTTGCTCAAATTTAATCAGGTTATCTGTTTTGTAAGGTGTCGACTCATCTAAATCGCCATAAATCTGCTCAAGGAGAATTCTTGCCTGACGGTACTGGCAGTCATTGATAAAAGGCGTTTGGCTCAATGGACAATCTAAATCAACTTCTTGATTGGTAATAAAAGCATGGCCTGCATCAACTTGGTTGTCATATAAGATCTGTTCGTCAGAGATACCTAATGTTTGATAAAAATCATTAGCGCTGTCTACAACGGGTGTCAGTACAGTTTTGTCTTGTTTGCCAGAAAATAGATAGATTTTGTCATCTAATACATTTTCTAACTTATCTATGCTGCCTGCTTCTTCGGCCGCTTTGGCCAGATTGTATATTTCACTCACATCAGGGAAAGGTGCCCCAAGATAAGGGCAGGGTAAGCCTTTTAGGCAGGTGCAGGTGCTTGTTGCAGTGGAAAGCGGATTAGGGTTTAGGGGATTACTTGCTGCACATTGCCATGGCCCACCTGCGACAGCCGCAACACCAACCAAGTCTTGTGAGTAGGCAATATGATATTGAGTTGCCATAAAAGCACCTGAGGATAAGCCTGAAATTGAGCTCTGGTTTTTGATAGCGTTAAGTCTGGGTAACTCGTCGCTGGCAAAGCTCAGTGATCCTAAGATGAATAGGGTTAAAGCGAGAGAGATCGAAACCAATCGTTTAAACATTGTCATAAACAGTCCTTGTTATCATTCCTATCTGGTTTGGATAATTGTTTGCATCATGCAATATTCGATTTTACTAATGTGACTATAGAAGTGTTATAAGACATTTTGGTGAAATTATGCGCTATAACCCCTTCGGCTTGCTTGATATCAAGTATTTTCAATGAAACTGGCATTTGGTGCTAAAGCTGCTAAAGGGGCTTTTTAAAGAGTTAAATTGATAGGATACGAAAGACCATGTTGTCAGAGTTAGTGTTACACTTGCCGCGTTTTTAATTGGTTAGTTAGGTAAAGTGAATATCATGAGTTTTACGTCTTTAGGTTTGCATTCTTTATTATTGGAACAGGTTGAATTATTGGGTTATCAAACCCCAACACCCATTCAGCTTGAGGCGATTCCAGCTGTGCTTGCCAATAAAGATGTCATGGCTGGTGCACAAACAGGGACAGGTAAAACAGCGGCTTTTGCACTTCCTCTTTTACATAGATTGTATGAAATACATCAAATAGAAAACCCTGTGCCCAACAACCAAGTATCAGTATTAGTTCTGACGCCAACTCGAGAACTTGCCCAACAAGTTTATAAAAGTTTTTGTGATTATGGCCAAGCATTACCTTTAAGAAGTGTTGCTGCCTATGGTGGTGCCAGTATCAATCCGCAAATAGACGAGATTAAACAAGGGGTCGATGTGCTTGTGGCAACGCCTGGACGTTTACTTGAACTTGTTATGAAAGACTTGGTTGATGTGAGCCAATTAAAAACCTTGGTGTTAGATGAAGCGGATCGTATGCTGGATATGGGCTTTATCATAGATATTCAACGTATTTTAAAGCGCTTACCTCAGCAAAAGCAGACGCTTTTTTTCTCGGCTACTTTTGATGATGCTATTTTCAAATTAAGCAAAACCTTACTGCGAGATCCTGTATTAATTGAAGTTGATCAAAGAAATACCAGTGCAGAGCAAGTTGAGCAGACTTTCTATGCAGTCGATAAAGAGAAAAAAAGTGGCTTAATTTCTTATTTGATCGGTTCAAAGAACTGGCAACAAGTCCTTATCTTTACTCGTACTAAAGAAGGGGCGGATCGTCTTGCAAAAGAAATGAAAAAAGATGGTATCGACACTCAGGCAATTCATGGGGATAAATCTCAAGGTGCGAGAGATAGAGTGCTTGCCGCCTTTAAGGCAGGTGAGTTAAGAGCTTTGGTTGCAACCGATGTGGCTGCCCGTGGATTAGATATTGAGGCTTTATCCTATGTGATAAACCACGAGTTGCCCTATAACGCAGAAGATTATATTCACCGTATTGGGCGAACAGGACGTGCTGGGCAATCTGGGTTAGCCGTCAGTTTACTGACTGAGAAAGAAAACTATTTATTGAAAGACATAGAAAAGCTTCTGGATACGCCACTTGCGTCTCAATGGTTCCCAGGTTTTGAGCCTGACCTTGATAAGCCTGAATCTAAGTCAAATAAAAGACCATTATCTAATAAGGAAAAACGTAACCAAGCCTTGGGTATTAAACCTAAAGCTAAAAATAAACGCCCTAGAAGGCGCTAGTTTTAATTTTAGGATGATAAGTTTCCTAAGGCTTTTTCAATCTGAGTAATCGCCATTTGTACCGCGATAGGAGTGATACCTTGATAAGGGTGTAAGGCGTAAATCGGATTTTCAGCTAACTCACAATCTTCCAATACTGGCATAAGTGTCTTGATGTGTTTACGACAAATGAAGTCAGGCACTATGCCGATACCAAAACCTTGCTCAATTAACTCAATACAAGATTGCAGGTTATTTGCCTGATGGGTTTGATGAAACGTAAGATGCTGCTTTTTGAGGCTTATCTTAGATGAAAACTCATGTGTAATTTCTTTACCTTGCCATGAGTTTGCAATGTAAGGCGCTCGCTCAATTGTCTCAGATATAGGCATGTTGGAGCTAAAACTAGTTTCAGATGAGCCTTTTAAAGTAATGCTGTCTAATATTGGAAATAGTCTTGATTGGCATACTTGGTCACGAAAGCTACCAAGGCGCTTTTGCTTTAAGTTACTCGCATCTGACAGGCCAATTCGAATCGTTAAATCGATATCTTCTTGCATGAGATCTTGATGGGTATCACTACTGATAAGCTCTAAATTGAGTTTTGTATTCCCTCTAAACGTTTCGGCTAATGCTGGAATAATCAAGGTATTCATTAATGCGTGAGGCGCACTGATTTTCAATTTGCCTTTTGGCTCCTCTTGCGCTTCTTTAGCTTGTAGCCAAGCTGATTCAGTTATCTTATTTAGCTCGCAACAGTCTTGATAAAAGGCCTCTCCAGCAGCGGTGAGATGCTGTTTTCTCGTGGTGCGCTTTAATAAGGTTACGCCTAGCTCTTGTTCTAAGAGTTTAAGCTGGTGGCTAACCACAGACTTAGATACGTCTAACTTCTCTGCCGCTTTAGTGATGCTCCCCGATGACACTATATGCATAAAAAGGGTCATATATTTAGCTTTGTTCATATTTTAATTGTTCTGTTTAAGTTTACAGTTATTTCTGATTCTTCTGTTTTTTGCTGGTAATAGCAAGGGTAAAGTACTTCAAAACATATAACAGAGGTGTAAATAATGTCTGATTCAAACGTTTTAGAAACATGTAAAGCAGGTATCGCGGCTTGGCAAGTAGCGTTTAATAACCAAGATGCAGCAGGTTGTGCCGCTCAGTATTGTGAAGATGCGAGTATGGAAGCGAGACCTATGGGAACTTTTACTGGTCGCTCTGAGATCCAAGCATTTTGGCAAAATATCATGGACCAAGGTTTTAAAGATGTAGATTATTCAGATGTAAACTGGGTAGCTGAAGGAGAAGATGGCTATATCTTAAGCTCTAACTGGACCATGAATAAAGCTTTTGGAGCAGTGCATAGAGAGCATTGGCAAATACAAGCTGATGGTAAAGCAAGACTGGTGAGCGATGTATTTGAAATACTAGGTGAGCGCTAATCGCTAGTTTTGATAAGTATCATGCTTAGCAAAAAATGAATAAAAAGCCGCAAGAAATTGCGGCTTTTTTTGTTTATAGATGAACGAATAAATTAAGGTAAAACGAGTTATTAAGCTAAGCCATGAGCCTAATTTGCTTAAAAATTGATACTGTAAAAAAGCTTAATTTAGCGCACTTTTAATATTTTTTTATATTGCTAATATAGCTCCCAAATTGACTTAATCGCAGGTTCTCTAGGGAGTCTATGAATAAGTCCTCCCGTCTCAGCGTTTGGTAAAAGTTTCCAGCGGTATCAATGTATTACATTAGAATCATTGATCATAAAAAAACTTTATGAGATGGTTATTAATTGGACAAAAGCTTACTGGATGAGAGACGAAAAAATTCAATCATGTCTAAGCTTCTCGCTGCCAGTTGTTATCACTGCCTTGTTTAATTGGATATTGGAGTGTATTAAATGGAATTTTCTTTACAACAGTTATCTCTTGTTGAACTTGCTACCTTATTCCCGCAAAGGGATGTTTCTCAAAGCCAGTATACTTTTGCTGAAGAAGCCTTACCTCCTAATCATGTTTTTTCAAGGTCAATTGCCTTAAGTGAAGAGGGTAAAGCATTATTTTGGTCCATGCCTTATTTTATGAAAGACAGCTCGGGCTGCGTGATTGGAGCCTGTGGTTTTAACTCTGAGCCAGAAGGTGGTGAAGTGGATATTAGTTGTCATGTCTCTCCCTCCTATCAAAATCTTGGTGTAGCAGAGGAAGCCGTAAAGCAATTATTAGAACGAGCCTTTTCTTATGCGAGTCAGGCGGGTCATGAACTAAATAAAATTCTGGCTTTAATTCCCGAAGATAATATCGCTTCAAAAAAAGTGGCTGAAAAGATTGGCTTTGTATTAAACCAAGACAAGCTATTAAGCCTTAAAGGGATTGAAAGGTGGTCATATAGTCGAGTCTAGCAACCCGTCATCTTAAAAGGAGCCAGTGAGGCTCCTTTTTTTATGGAAAGATAAAAGTTTATATTAGAAAATTGTATAAGCTCAATTGGTAATATCAATATTCATTTTTGGAATAAGTGTCGAGATTTAACCTTTATATATGATATTTTGAATTTAGAGGAAGCTACCTTCAGGAAAGAAGGTGGAAGACAAAGACATTCAAATACATAGAAGATAGCCATGTTATACCTAGATAAATTGCCTTTAGCCTTTTGGTTTAAATCGTATCAAAAGCAAGACTTCGTCAGTGACTTTATCGCTGGCTTAATTGCTACCATCATAATGGTACCGCAAGGTATGGCGTATGCTTTGCTAGCTGGGGTACCTGCTGAGTATGGTTTGTATTGTGCTATTTTACCGTCTTTCTTCTATGCCATTTTAGGCAGTAGCCGCAGCTTATCTGTAGGGCCTGCCGCACTTATCTCTATCATGGTTGCCTCCAGTGTTGGCGCATTAGCACCAGAAACTGGCCAGATGTATCTTATTTATGCCATTAATATTTCCTTTCTTGTGGGGGCTTTTTTGTTGTTAATGCGCTTATTAAGGCTAGGTAGCATGACCAACTTTATTAGTCTGCCTGTGATAAGTGGCTTTACTAGCGCTTCTGCCATCATCATCTTAACGAGTCAACTTAAGCACCTGCTAGGCGTTTCTGTTCCAACAGGACTAAATTTTGCTGAAACGCTTAAGGTCCTATTCGATCAAGTATCTATCATTAATTACACGACACTGAGCATAGGGATAGGCGCCTGTATTGGTCTTTGGTATTTCAAAAAACTATTTCCGGGTCAGTTAAAGCGCTTAGGTTTAAATGCCTTGCTTGAACAAGCGCTCGCAAAAGCTGGCCCTATGTTTATCGTATTGGTCTTTGCTTATATTGTATTTTTTGGCCAACTGAATGATTTACACCAAGTTAAGGTAGTTGGTGCGATTCCAGAAGGGTTCCCTTCTCTGCAAGTGTTTCAGCTAGATGTGAGTTTATGGCAGGAGCTGGCTTTACCTTCATTGTTGATTGCGCTTATGTGCTTTGTGACAAGTATCAGTGTCGGGACAACCTTGGCGAATAAACGCAAAGAACGTATCAATGCTAATCAGGAATTGTTAGCGCTTGGTGCGGCAAACCTGATGGCGGCGTTTAGTGGCACATTTGCCCTTGCTGCGAGTATGAGCCGTTCTGCGGTTAACCATAGTGCGGGAGCTCAAACTACCCTGGCCAGTATTGTGTGTGCTTTAGGTGTACTCATTACCTTATTATTTTTAACTCCCTTCTTTTATTATTTGCCACTCGCTGTTCTTGGCGCAATTGTTGTTATGTCTGTGGCTTCCATGATCGAAGTTGAACAACTTAAGCGATGCTGGCGAGTAAACCGTACCGATGCTTATAGCTTGGTCGCGACATTTTTTACTGTTTTAGTCTTTGGGATCGAGATTGGTATTACAGTGGGTATTTTGGGTTCAGTTATGTTGGTTGTGTATCGCGCGAGCCACCCACATATGGCGGTTGTTGGTAGGGTAGGTAACAGTGAGCATTTTAGAAATATCAAACGTCATCAAGTGAATACTGAGCAGGGTATTCTGGCAATCAGAGTAGATGAGAGTATTTACTTCTCGAATGTGCAATGTATCGAAGATTATATCTTTACCCAGATTAATCTAGCCTCTGAAATACAGCATATTGTTTTGATCTTTAGTTCGGTGAGCTTTATTGATACCACAGCTTTGGATGCGTTTGAGGCTATGAAAACCAAACTGGAAGATTTAGGGATAAACTTGCATCTAGCCGAGGTGAAAGGGCCCGTGATGGACCAACTAAATCAGACCAGCTTTATTGAGCAGCTAAAGCCAGGGCAAATCTTTTTTACCACGGATGATGCCTTTAAACAGCTAGCCTAATAACCTAGGTTAGCATTAGCTGTCTCTTCTTTACCTTTTCTTTAGTAAAGGGCAAAAACAGGTATAAGCGGCTACACTTCAAACAAGTAAGTCGCTTTCAACTTGATGATCGAGGGCCCCATAGTTTCGTACATTTTAAGGGATAATATCGGTTTGTATGAGGCATTAACGCTAATTAGTAAGGTTTAATTAGATGCCTAATCCGCGAGTAGATTCGTACTTAGAGCAACTAAATCAACTGCTAAACTTTCAAGGTCTGAGTTGGTGGTTGATTGATGTAAGAGAGGACCCAGACTCCTTCTATTGCAACCACACTATGGCGCAAGCCTTTTCACTGGATTCTAACTTAGAAAAGCACTCTGTGAGTGAGACCTGTCCTATCGCAGGTGACTTTATCAGGAATGTTGAATTAAAGTCGGGACGTCAGGCTAAATTAATTTTCACAGAATATCGACAGTTACTAAACCAAGAAATCAGCGAATATAACAATCAGTTTCCTTATTATAATCATACGCTTAAAGAGAATAGTTATTTTAAAAGTCGTGCTCGGGTACTCGACTATGAGGAAGACGGTAGCGTGTCATTAATCTTTGGCATCATTGAAGATATTAGTGAAATTGAAGCTCAGCGTTTAAAAATAGAGCAGCAAAAAAGCAAGTTTAAACATCTAAGCGAAAAGGATGCAGTCACTACCTTATTTAATCGTCGTTATTTCATGGCGTTATTTAAGCAAGGTTATGTTCAAGCTCAGCGAGAGCAATATCCTATTGGGATATTGATGATAGATGCTGACAACTTTAAAGACTATAACGATTATTATGGTCATCTTAAGGGAGATGAGTGCCTTATGATGATAGCCAAGTGCATACGATCTATTTTTAATCGTAAGACAGATGTCGTTGCAAGGTTTGGGGGTGATGAGTTTATTGTTTATATCGTCGATATAGACATTATTAAGTTGGAAGAGACGGCTTTAAAGCTAAAAACTAAGCTGTTAAATGAAAAGCGAGTACAGCCAAAAGATGAAGGCGTACCCCAAATCAGTTTAAGCATAGGCGCTTATTTTGCCGTACCAAGAGTGGGTGACAATGATATAGAGACCTATATTAAAATTGCTGACGAGAACTTATACAAAGCAAAATCGAAAGGGAAAAATTGCCTTGAAATAAGCCAAGGTTAATTAAGGAGGTGTACTGATAATTGCTTAAGGAACCTGCGATTAATTCACCTCTTCTCAGTCTGCTCTTCTAAGGTATATGAGAAAAAATATCACACAAGGCGTTACTTTACGTTTACTAATAGAAAACAAGTGTAGGTACCTTTCGAGAAGTGACAACACAGGGTGTTACTTTTTCTGAAATGCCGTTTAGGTATTATTCAAAGACCCGAAGGGCGTGGTCTAAAAGCCCTATCTTTATGTTGAGAACCTTATCAATAGAATAACTATTAAGTTGCGCTCCTCGCCATAAATCTAGCCGCTTTTATCCACACGCTGAGGCGGGAGGACTTATTCGCAGCTTCCTTAAACTTAGCTCACAATAGAAAGGCTAGGAATAAGCTATATTCCTAGCCTACTAAAACGTTAAGTCTAAAGCTCTTTTATGGCGCGGCCAATGCCATCCAAGGTTAAAGGGTACATTTTATCCTTCATCAAAGACTTCATCATGCCAATCGAATAATGATATGACCAATGCTCTTCAGGTTGTGGGTTTAGCCAAACCACATTATCAAAATGATTGGTTATCTTATTAAGCCAACTGGAGCCAGATTCCTGATTCCAATGTTCCACACTGCCGCCTGGCGCATCAATTTCATAGGGCCCCATAGTGGCATCGCCTACAAAGATCACTTTATAGTCGCGGCCAAAGCGATTAATTAAACTCATGGTATCGATTGATTCACTGCGGCGTCTAATGTTGCCTTCCCAGACATGCTCGTACAAACAATTATGGAAATAAAAAAAGGAAAGGTGCTTAAATTCGCTATGGGCTGCGCTGAAAAGCTCCTCACAGGTTTTAATGTAATCATCCATTGATCCACCAATATCAAAAAACATTAATACTTTTACCGCATTATGCCGCTCTGGCTCCATATGAACATCAAGCATTCCGCCTTGTTTTGCTGTCGCACTAATGGTGCCGTTTAAATCGAGCTTTTCACTGGCACCAGTACGGGCAAAACGTCGTAGTTTCTTAAGGGCTAGTTTCATAGTGCGACTACTGATTTCTGTATTCGCATCCAAGTTTTTGTATTGCCTTTGTTGCCAGACTTTTACCGCTTTTCTTTGTCTTGGCTGATCTTCGCCAATACGAACCCCTTCTGGGTTGTAGCCACCAGATCCAAAAGGAGAGGTGCCGCCTGTCCCTATCCACTTACTGCCACCTGCATGGCGTTCCTTTTGTTCTTCAAAACGCTTTTTCAGGGTTTCCATCAGCTTATCTAGGCCGCCCATGGCTTCAATTTGGGCCTTTTCTTCTGGACTTAAGTTTTTCTCGAACTCTTTTCTAAGCCAATCTTCAGGAATTTGATAAGCCTGTTTTAGAGCAGAGAGAACATCTAAGTCTTGAATGCCGCTAAAATAGTCAGCAAAGGCTTTATCAAATCTATCGTATTGAGTTTCATCTTTGACTAAGACGGTTCTGGCCAAAAAGTAAAAGGCATCAATATCCGCGAAGATAGCCTGATTTTTGAGTGCATTAATGAGATCTAACAATTCACGAATACTGGTTTTTAGCCGGTATTTTCGCAGTGTTAAAAAGAATTCAATCAGCATGATGCAATATCTCCCACATGAGGCATTAACTAACGACGTTTACTCATAAAGGCGAGTTTCTGTAGCAGGCTGACATCTTGCTCATTTTTAAGTAGGGCACCAAAGAGAGGAACTAAACCACCTTTATTGCTTTTATCTCTAAGTACTTCTGGTTCGATATCTTCGGCGATGAGTAGTTTTAGCCAATCGAGCAACTCACTAGTGGAAGGCTTTTTCTTTAAATGTGGTAGTTCACGTAATTGGAAAAAAACTTCTAAAGCCGTTGTTAGTAGATCTTGCTTAATATGAGGGTGGTGTACTTCTATAATTTGCTGCATTTCGTCTTTATTTGGAAAGTCGATATAGTGGAAAAAGCAGCGTCTTAAAAAGGCGTCAGGTAGTTCTTTTTCATTGTTCGATGTAATGATAACAATAGGTCTTTGCTTGGCTACGATTCTTTCTTGAGTTTCGTACACATGGAATTCCATCTTATCTAACTCAAGTAGTAAGTCGTTTGGAAATTCAATGTCAGCTTTATCTATCTCATCGATAAGCAGTACTGGGCGTACGTCAGCATCAAATGACTGCCACATTTTTCCCTTAACAATATAGTTGGCGATGTCATGGACTTTTTCGTCGCCGAGCTGGCTATCTCTAAGGCGAGATACCGCATCATATTCGTATAAGCCTTGTTGGGCTTTAGTTGTTGACTTGATATGCCACTGAATCAATTCTGTGCCAAGAGAATCTGCCAGCTCTTGGGCCAACATGGTTTTACCTGTGCCTGGCTCACCTTTGATCAAAAGTGGTTTTTCTAGCAACATGGCTGCATGAACTGCCAGTTTAAGAGACTCGCTGGCAACGTAGTTTTTAGTACCTTCAAATTTCACGGATAACCCCTAATGTATTAGCTCACCTAGTTAGCTAGGCTAACAATAAGTGTAAGTGATTTTATTTAAACAGAATCATCCCACAAAAGTTATGAAATACCAATAATGCATATTTTGAAGGGTAGATATTTGAAATTGTTATTTGGCTGAATTGGCTAAGTTGAAAAACTGAACGAATGTGCAAATAAAGAGATTAGAAGTTGGAACGACCGGTCAACTTCTATTAAGTCTGGCATTATTTTTTTATAATAATCCTATATTAAGTGAAGCAACTTTTTACTTGATTTCTCTTTGTTTTAAATTCCCTTTTGCTTATACAATTTGTTTCAAGCAAACCCAGAGCATTTATGCTCTGGGTTTTTTTATGCCTATTATTTAATCAAACCTCATATACATTCTTTATAGAAGATTCAAACTCCTTATAAAGCCTGATAAATGATACACTTAGCTTCAGGTGAAACGACTATTAAGGTGTCGTAACCTCATGTCTTTAATATCTATCAAAGTTTCTTCTCTTAAAAATAGAGTTAAATCTTAATGAAAGGCTATTTAGTTTCACTAAATGCTAATAGGTATTAAATTGCATATTTCGACACACTAAATAGAGAGCCTAAATCACTAATGTTGGACTACCAAGGGACATTCGGTGACGTTAAAAGAACAATTGCGCTAGGTTAATTTTATAATACTTTCTAGTGC
This sequence comes from Marinomonas sp. SBI8L, assembly GCF_001624705.1. Taxonomy (GTDB): domain Bacteria; phylum Pseudomonadota; class Gammaproteobacteria; order Pseudomonadales; family Marinomonadaceae; genus Marinomonas. The sequence goes on along the minus strand of NZ_JSEO01000020.1, from coordinate 20,650 downwards.
AACATATAATTATAATTAATAGGAAGCCAACAAAATGAAGCTGAAAGAATCCAGTAATGGTAGAGCAGAGTATAGTACGGCGTATAAAGTAGGTCAGGACAATGTGCAAGTGATGGGGTTGGATTTCCTTAACCCTGTATTCATGAGCAGTGCGTTTATTATTTTTGCTTTTATTTTAGGTACCATTTTATTTCCCGCTGATGCGAAAGAAATATTAGTCGGTGCTAGAGGGTGGTCAATTAATAACTTTGATTGGCTGTTTATGATAAGTGGTAATATTTTTGTATTATTCTGCTTAGCATTAATTGTATTACCAGTGAGTAAAATCCGTTTAGGGGGCACAGAAGCAAAACCTGAGCACTCAACTCTGACATGGTTTTCCATGTTATTTGCAGCGGGTATGGGCATAGGCCTAATGTTTTGGAGTGTTGCTGAGCCAGTGGCTTATTATACCGGTTGGTATGGCACACCTTTGAATGTTGAAGCAAGAACACCAGGTGGTGAGCAGCTCGCAATGGGTGCAACCATGTTCCACTGGGGTCTTCACCCTTGGGCTATTTACGGTGTTGTCGCTTTATCCCTAGCATTTTTTGCATATAACAAAGGGCTACCTTTAACCATACGTTCTGCTTTTTATCCGCTACTAGGCGAAAAAGTATGGGGTGTGATTGGTCACTTTATTGATGTACTGGCCGTAATTGCTACCATCTTTGGTTTGGCAACATCACTTGGTCTAGGTGCTCAACAGGCAACCAGTGGTCTTAACTTCTTATTTGATGTTCCCAACACGCTTACGACTCAAATTGTTGTTATTTTAGTCGTCACTGCTGTGGCAATAGTTTCTGTTGCTAGAGGGTTAGAAGGCGGTGTTAAATTATTGAGTAACATCAATATTATGATTGCTGCTGCGCTAGCGTTGTTTGTTTTAGTTGTCGCAAATACGGGCGCTATTTTTGGTTCAATGGGAACTATCTTCCTAGGCTATGTTGAAAACATTATTCCATTAAGTAGCTGGATTGGCCGTGAAGACCAAACTTTCTACCATGGTTGGACTGTCTTCTACTGGGCTTGGTGGGTATCTTGGGCACCATTTGTCGGTATGTTTATCGCACGCGTTTCTCGCGGCCGTACCGTACGTGAATTCTTAGTTGCTGTATTGTTAGTACCTACGTTTGTCTCTCTAATCTGGATGGCAATCTTTGGTGGTTCTGCAATCGATCAAGTGAATAACGGTGTAGGCGAATTAGCAAACGGCATTTCTGATGCGTCACTTGCTATGTTCCAAATGTTTGAGCATTTACCTCTGACTGGTTTGATCTCATTTGTTGGTATTGTATTAGTACTTGTCTTCTTTGTTACCTCTTCTGACTCTGGTTCATTAGTTATTGATGGCATTACAGCAGGGGGTAAAACAGATGCACCTATGATTCAGCGCGTTTTCTGGGCTGTTCTAGAAGGTATTATCGCAATTGCCTTGCTTATTGGTGGTGGATCGGAAGCGTTATCCGCGATCCAAGCCGCAGCGATTACAATTGGCTTACCATTCTCCGTGTTAATGTTGGTGATGTGTGTCAGCTTGTATAAGGGTCTGCAATCTGATTTGCACCTGGTTAAGTAATACGCTTTAAACATGTTGCTCTAATAAAGCGGTGTATGGCTTCATACATCGCTTTATTTATTTTAGATCTGTATAAATATGCTTGATTGTTTAAGCTAGGTGGTGAAGAAGTATGATGGAAGTGGAATTAACAGAAATGTTGGATGCCTTAAATCAGTATCCGCCCTTTAGTGAAATGCAAGAGCCTGAGCTGATAGAGCAAATGGTCCATGAAATTGAAATTCAATATGTACGAAATGGCGAGTCCATTATCGTACCCAATACCATTAACGAGCACCTTTATTTTATTCGAAGCGGTGCGGTTGAAGTTTTATCAACCAAAGATCAGTTACTAAGACGCATGGAAGAGGGGGAGCTTTTCGGTTATTTATCCCTACTACGTGATGGTAAAGTCAGTCAGGAAATCAAAGCAATTGAAGACTGTTTATTTTACCTCATTCCTGCTCATTGGTTTAAAAAACTTTATGTAGAATACGATATCTTTTCAGACTTTTTTGAGTTGATTCGAGAGAATCGTTTGCGCACAGCCATAGAGGCGCAAAACCAAAACTCTAATCAAGATGTCTCCTTAATGACATGCCCTGTAAAAAGCTTATTAAGACGCCCACCGATTAGTATCGAAGATGATGTCAGCATTCAACAAGCGGCACAAAGAATGGCGGATAAGCGTGTTTCAAGCTTACTGATTACCCATGAGGAAGAATTGGTCGGCATAGTAACCGATAGAGACCTAAGAACCCGAGTGATAGCCAAAGGCCTAAGTTATGATGAATCAGTAAAGGTCATCATGACGGAAGATCCAATTACATTGGACAGTGGTGACTTTGCTTCAGAAGCTGTGATGAAAATGATGGCCCAAAATGTTCACCATTTACCTATTACTAAAAATGGCAAAGCCATAGGGGTAATAAGTACCGGGGATATAGTGCAAAAAGAAAGTCACGGTAGTATGTATCTCATCAGTGACATCTTTAAACAGCAAGACGTGAGTGCGTTACAGGCTATCAGCCGTAAAATGACCCATACCTTTACCCAATTGGTACATGCTGATGCTAACAGTGTCATGATAGGCAATGCCTTGTCCCGAATAGGTACTACCTTCATTGAACGCTTATTGCAGTTGGCTGAGAAGAAATTTGGCCCAGCGCCTATTCCATTTTGTTTTATTGCACTAGGTTCTCAAGCTAGAGAAGAGCAAACGATCAGCACAGATCAAGACAATGCCTTTATCTTATCGGATGATTATGATGAGGAAGTGCATGGGGAGTATTTTAAAACCCTTGCTGATTGGTTATGCCAGAGTTTAGATCAGTGTGGTTATCCACTTTGCACGGGCGATATTATGGCCAGCAATACTTTGTGGCGCCAACCTTTGTCACAATGGAAAAGCTACTTTAGCGATTGGATTCAAAACCCTAAACCAGAAGCCTTGTTAAGAAGCTCTATCTTTTTTGATTTGCGCTGTGTGTATGGTGAGCAATCATTAGCAAGACAATTAACAGACCATATTCACTTACAGACTCAACAGCATAGACGCTTCTTATCTCATATGTCTCGCAATGCTAATCAGAGAAAGCCGCCTTTGGGTTTCTTTAGGCAGTTTGTACTTGATGGAAGTGGTAAACAGTCTAAAACATTTAACCTAAAAGAAAGGGGCATAGCGCCCATTATTGATATTGTTCGAGTTCATGCTTTAGCCTGTGGTAGTCGTAAACTTAATACCATGGAGCGCCTGCAAGATATTGAAGCGGCAGGAATTCTACAAGAAGGTCGAGCACGTGACTTAGCCATGGCATTAGAGCTTATCAGCATGGTGAGAATACGACATCAAACCGAACAGATTGATCAAGGCTTAACACCGAATAACCATGTTAACCCAGAGCATTTATCTAGCCTTGAAAGGCGTAATTTAAGGGATGCTTTTCATGTCGTATCGCGCCAGCAAGAGTTTATTAAGTTTCGTTATGCAGGTGAGCGTTCCTAATGTTAGCCAAGCTGTACGATAATTTTAGACAAGATAGTAATCAGGCCTTTGATTGGCATGATTACTATTTAACTCAAGCACAAACCTTACCCGAAGGGCCGCTAAAGCGTTTTTATCAAGCGGGAGTGCCTGCACTTGATACTAAGCTTGCAGACTCTCCCATGCTAGCTTTAGACCTTGAAACCACAGGGCTTCGAAGTCAAAAAGATACCATAGTGAGTGTGGGTTCTGTGACCATGAGTACTAAGCGGGTGAAATGTGCCAGTGCTCAATATTGGGTGGTTAATCCTGGTGCTAGGCTGTCTGCCGAATCCATTACTATCCATGAACTAACACATTCAGATGTGGAGCAAGCACCGCCTTTAAGCCGTTACTTTGAGTCAATTTTAGAGGCAATGGCAGGGAAGGTTGTCGTGGTGCATTGTGCTGCAATTGAAAGGCAGTTTCTTTATCAAGCGGCCAAAAAACTATACGGACAAGATTTATTCTTTCCCATTTTAGATACTTTGGCAATCGAGCAAAAAGTACTCAAACAAAGGTCTTTGTTAAAGCGAATTTTTACCGCAAATACGTCTGTACGTTTAGATGCCTGTCGTCAAAGATATGGCCTACCTAGATATAAAGCCCATCATGCCCTAACCGATGCTTTCTCATCCGCTGAATTGTTACAAGCGCAAATTGCCCATCATCTTGATGCAGATAAACCGCTAGCAGACTATTGGAGTTGAACTCGCTAGGAAACTTGCGAATAAGTCCTCCTGCTTCAGCGTGTGGATAAAAGCCTCTAGATTAAGTGTCTTAAAAATAAGACACTTAATCTTCTAAGAGGTTAACCTGCAATGTAAATACACTTGGCTCAATCTGAACCTTGTTTTACAATCCATTTTTCCCTGACTTATTTCTTAGGTTAGGAAATAACTGCTTACTAGAATCTTTCTATTCGTTTCAAATCATAGGGACATTATGAATACGTCGGTGAATAAAGGCATAGTGCCTGCTCTGTCTGCCTATATTTTATGGGGGATAACGCCTATTTACTTCAAGTGGATGGCAGATGAAAATCCACTGGATATTGTGGCGAATAGGGTTATTTGGTCTGTTGCTCTGTTAGCGATCGTGATTACATTTATGGGTAAGTGGGGCAACGTAAAAAGCGCACTTGCTTCAAGTAAAACCGTTAAAACCTTGTTAGCCACTACCTTTTTAATCGGGGTGAATTGGTCTGTTTTTATCTATGCTATCGCAACAGATAGAATGATAGATGCAAGCTTAGGCTATTATATTAATCCGCTTATTAGTGTCATATTGGCTTATTTCTTTTTGAGTGAGCGCCTGAATAGAGTTCAACTTATCGCTTTAGGATTGGCTGTGATAGGGGTAGGTATACAGGTTGTCGCTTTAGGTTATTTACCTTGGATTTCGATACTCTTAGCTTTGTCATTTGGTTTTTATGGCCTTTGCCATAAGAAAACACCGACAGACAGTTTTACCTCTTTATTTGTTGAAACCAGTCTTCTCATGCCAATTGCCTTTATCATTATGGGCTACTTGTACAATGCTGGTGGTAATGTCGCAGAGCGAGAGTTAACAACTTGGATGCTATTTATGCTTGCTGGCCCTGTGACAACACTGCCTTTATTGCTATTTTCGCTTGCCTCTAAAACAGTCAAGTTATCGACCTTAGGTTTTATGCAATACATTGGACCAACCATGATTCTAGGGTTGGCTATCTTTGTTTATGGGGAAGAGCTAGAGCCAGCTAAGGCGCTGACCTTTACCTTTATTTGGATCGGCCTACTGCTTTATGGGTTTGATTCAGTAAGACGAGATTCAAAACGCCATAAACCCGCCAATCATTAACTTAGGCCTTAATAGTTTAGGCCTCTATCTGGACCTGCTTTCTTAATAGCAGGTCCAATAAACCATAGCTGATAGCAGCAACGAGAATACCAATAATAGGTGCAACCCATTCGCTTAAGTAAGCGGCACCAGACCCCATCGAATAAGCTATAACCCCTGCATAATTTATCTTTGAGAAGGTGACATCTTCAAAACTAAGCGTATCGTGACGTCGCTTAAGCCAGAAGTCGGTGATAATAATAGCGCCGATAGGTGGAATGAAGGTGCCTAATAGAATCAAAAAGGGAATGAGGAATTCATACATACCAAATACAGCGAGTAGTGTACCTATGCTTGCTCCGGCTAGAATGACTCGGCTTCTTTGCTTAGTTCGCAATAAATGGCAGCCTGCAGCGGCAAAGTTATAAATAGTATTGTCTTGAGTTGTCCAAATATTGCTAAATAACATCAAGACAGCAATCAGCATAAACCCTTGGCTAACAAGCACATCAACCATATCTGCTTGTTGGTAAACTAAACTACCAAAGGCTCCAATAAACACCATCAAGCCATTGCCTATAAAGAATGCCAATAGGGTACTTGTAATCGCAATTTTTCCAGATTTTGAGAAGCGACTCCAATTGGTGGCTTGCGTTGCACCACTAACAAAGGTGCCAAATACCAGGGTGATCGCGGCTGAATAGCTTAAGCTCTGTTCGGGCGTTTGACTGATTAGTGCCTCTATTCCACCTATATCAATTGCCCCTTGAAAGAGGCTTAAACCAATGAAAAAGAGCATGGCAGGGACAGATATCTTAGATAAAATTTCTAAGCCTCGATATCCAATGAGAGCAGTGAGACAAAAGGCGAATCCAAAGAAAAGCATTAATGGCAGAGTAAGGCTTTGAGATAAATTAAGTAATTCAACAAGCACAATGGCAATGGTAGCTGTGCCCCAGGCGTACCAACCTATTTGAGTAAAACCAAGTATGAGGTCGACAAGCTTACTACCTTGGTTACCAAAGCAATAACGACTAAGAAGAACAGTATTAAGACCAGTACGATAGGCAATATAACCTAGGCTTGCAGCGTAACTACCCAGTAATAAGTTACCAATAACAATGAGACCAATAAGCTCATAAAAACTAAAGGATGAGCCTAATTTCCCCCCAGCCCACATAGTTGCAGTAAAAAAGGTGAAACCTAACAATACGCTTGTCATTGAGACAAAGCCCTTGCGTTGATCTAAAGGCACAGGGCTTAAGGGGAAGTCATTATTTGAGAGCATGTCACTATCCATATTGTGTTTAAACTAGATTCGTACAAAGCGAAAAAGGTTGCAAGCAATATGCAGAAATCCCCTTTTTAGGTTAAGGCGTTAGCGGGCTTTTAAAGTAGGGGGCTTTTAAAAGAAGAGACTATTTAAAATAGCGGTCTTGTTTAAAACTATTCCTCATCCATTCTTAAGTGCCAAATAAGCTCGCAAGCACATAGAAAAGCCGCATAAAAAGGGCCAAGCCAAAAAGTGAATAAGAGTAGCGGTGAAATATTCTGTAATACTGATGGATTTCAAATAGGTTTATAAAGATGGGTTTCCTATAAAACTGAGCCTGCCTTTAATTGAGTTGTTTTAATATAAGTTGTTGTTATAGTTAGACTAACTGTTAGATTAATAAGACTGAAATTGATTGAAATGTGGAGAAAACTGAGTAAGATTATTTTTCCATTATGTACGCAAGGTGTGGTTTTTTGATCTGATAGCTTTAGCACTAACGGAGGAAACATTCCGTGATATGACCTACATTGTCAATTTTAAAATTATTTAGAATCAATAAGTTATGGAAGGGCGCGAAAATAACCCTGCCTGGCATGCATAAATAAGAGTCGAAATAACGCGAATGCGCGTTTAGCCAGGAAGGTTTTCCTTATATAAGTGACCTTTCCTTTTAAAATCTTATCTAAAAAAGAGTAATGTGGCGTTTTGAGTGCGGTGGTCAAATCGAGCGTGCGCATTATTAAAATGTTATATTTTTAATTGAGTTCAGAGGTACTTGATGGCAAAAGCTAAGTTGTCTCGAGATCAGAAAAGAAAGAAGAAGCTTGAAAAGAGACGTAAAAAAACTGATGTGGCAGTTAAATTGCTATCAGGAGTGAGGAGTCTTTCTAGGCGCCAATTTGATGCTTTTTGTTTTTCACGTCATCCTATGGCGAGAAGTACAGCAGATGAAAAACAGTGGTTTATTGCATACGATAAAAAAATTCTAGCGACTGTTTTTAGAGATGCAATCGATAATGATTATGGCTTTGTCATTATGGGGCGCGATACTAGAAAAATATTTAGGGCGCTAGAAGTCAGCAAAACATTTAAACCTAGTGAACTAGGTGCTCGAAATGAACTAATCAAAGCTATTAAAAAATACAAAAATGATGGTCAATCCTTTTACCCTCAAGGAGATGAAATTAAATTAACCAATGAACTTTTTAAGCCTTTAGTTGAGCGAGAAAAGTTGAACCCCATCTATGTAGCTTTAGCTGAAGAACCTAGGATGGAAGCAGCTCGAAATTTGATAAAGGAAATTGTGTATACTTTTGATGACCCTGATGGTCATTATATAAAAGAATTTCAAACTCATGGCTTTGACGCTCGCCTTTGGGAGTTGTATCTATATATCTATTTCCACGATAAATTCACTCAAATTAAAGGGAATGCTGCACCTGACTTCCACATTACTAATAGGGTGCATGAATATTTAGTTGAAGCTGTGACAGTGAATCCGAGTGAAAATCAAGCGCGTCCAGATGAAGAGGCGCCGGAAGATCCCGAAAAGTTACGAGAACTTCTCAACAGCTATATGCCAATTAAATTTGGTAGCCCTTTATATTCTAAGCTCAAGAAGAGATATTGGGAAAAACCTCATGTTCAAGACAAGCCATTAGTATTCGCAATACATGACTTTCATAGTACAGGCTCTATGACTTGGTCTAGAACTGCCTTAATGGAATACTTATATGGTTTTAGGACATCGACTGTAGATGGAAAGCCACAAATTACCCGTATAGAGACTCATGAATGGAAAGGTAAATCAATTCCTTCTGGCTTTTTCAATCAGCCTGATTCTGAGAATGTTAGTGCTATCTTATTTAGCAATGCAGCAACTATTACAAAGTTTAATCGTATGGGTAAGCTCGCTGGTATGGGTGGGGAAGATATTAAAATCTTGAGGGCTGGCACTCGTTTTAATCCTGATCCAGAAGCTTTTGCTGGCATACCTTTCCATGAAGATGTAGATTCGCCTGAGTATACGGAATCATGGTCAGAGAGTTTGGTAATGTACCATAACCCAAATGCCTTGCATCCTGTTGACCCTAATGACTTTCCAGACATTTCACACATATTTTCGTGCGATGAAAATGGGAATCAAGGTTTCTTTCAACCATACGATGTGTTGAATTCAACTTCATTCGTTTTTTCTACAAAGGAACCGATTCCTGAGTTAGCAAAAATATAACAAACGCTTTAACCAAAGGACGTAAAATAGCAGGCTCGTGTCACTAACGGGACAGGCATGCCAATTTGATCTTTTTTGAACAATGAGAAGTTTGATCTTTTGCTTTCAAAGTTAGTTGTTCAAGGGTATTAATAGGGCAGTCATAATAATTTCTCAAAAGGTCGAATAGCTTTATCGGGACAGGTATGTCAATTTATGGGACAGTTACCTTGATTTGGAGGCCCGTAGGCGTTAGAAATCATTGACATATACCTCAATTTCTTTAGACTGGTTGAAAATTTTATTTAATACATACTACACAAGGTATGTTCGGGCGCCAAAGGAGTGGCGGATATCTGTCAGAATGGGGGCAGCCGTGACTCTTAAAGATCACCTTTCTTTTTCTATCGTCATCGTTTTTCTATTTAGCCTAATCAGTCTTATTTTTGCTTTATCATTAAGCTGGGCGGGCAAACCTAATGTGTTATATTTTTTGCTTTCTTCATTTATGCTGTCTGTTCTTGGTTCTATTCTTTGTACCAATAAAAAGCTCTCAATATCAGAGGCTATAAAACTAGTAACTGTGCTACGTGGAAAATAAGGTTATAACGTGTACTAATAGGACAGGCATGCCAATTTGAAGGTTTAACTCCTTCATATGAAGAATTCTCATTCGGCGTTAATGTCCTTAAGTGTTTTTTAATATGCCTGTCTTGTTCAAAAGGGCAGGAGAGATAGAGAGCATTGTCATTGCCATAGTGGCTTCCGTTTTGAGGAAAATCGAAAACTAATGAGCAATTTGCAAATGCAGCCCTAAATAACTTGGCTAATGTTGCTTGAGTGGGATAGAGTCTTTTTATTAACTAAAAGGAGTTTATTATGTTCCCCATTGCTGTTTGGATGAGTTTTACATTAGCCTGTTTATTGCTGGTTATTACCCCAGGGCCAGATAATTTATTAGCCATTGGACGTGGTTTAAGCCAAGGTAAAGTGGCTGCTGCGCTATCTGGATTTTCTTCTGGTACCGGTATTTTATTCCATGTCTTAGCGGCTACCTTTGGTTTAACCCTCTTGATACAAACCTCTGAAGTTGCTTTTTACGCGGTTAAAATTATTGGTGCGGCTTACTTAATATTTTTAGGCATTAAGGTGCTGAGATCCCGAAATCTCTTTAGCTTAGAGCCGGTTAAAAGGAGCATTAATAGGACAGGCATACCAATTTGACCTTCTTCTAATCACAATCTAGCTTTATTAAATTCACTCAAGGATGAGGAATCTAAAATGCCAAAACCACGAAAGTCCCTAATTAGCCTACAAGATACGCCTTACTACCATTGTGTTTTACGTTGTGTCAGACGTACTTTTCTGTGCGGAGTAGATGAATCTACTGGGAGAAGTTATGAGCACAGGCGAGCTTGGATCGAAGATAAAATGCTAGCCTTAGCTAAGGTTTTTGCTATCGATATATGCGCCTACGCCGTCATGAGCAATCATACTCATTTGGTACTTCACATTGATGCTGATAAAGCGAGAAGTTGGTCAATCAGAGAAGTGCTTGAGCGCTGGCATAGTTTGCATAAAGGCACTCAATTCACTCAAAAGTATTTAGAAAACAGAAGATTAGAAGAGTTTGAGTTAGCTTTAGTTTACGAAAGGTGTGAGAAGTACCGAAAGAGACTGATGAGCATCAGTTGGTTCATGAAAGAGCTCAACGAGCCAATCGCTCGGATGGCGAATAATGAGGATAAGTGTACCGGCCATTTCTGGGAGGGCCGCTTTAAATCTCAAGCCTTGCTAGACGAAGCTGCACTGGTTTCCTGTATGGCGTATGTCGATCTAAATCCGGTTAGAGCTAAGATGGAAAAAACACCAGAAACCTCGAAGCATACAAGCATCAAAACTCGTATTGAAGTGGCTAAAGCACATCAAGTTCAGCCCAAAACTTTGTTTCCCTTTATCGGCTATGAGAGAGAAGATCAGCCAGAGGGGTTGCCTTTTAAGCTTGAGGATTATCTTGAATTGATTGATCTAACAGGCAGGGTGATTAAGGAAGACAAACGAGGTTCATTGGATATTTCGCTAGCACCAATCTTGCAGCGAATAAACATAACGTCTGAGCAATGGCTGGAGATAAGCACAGGCTTTGAAAAGCACTTTAAATCTGCGGTTGGTTCAGAGCTACTTCTTGCTAAGTATTGTGAGCATACCGAATTACAGCGACGATCGGGTTTAGCCGCTTGTAGGCGCTTGCTCACTTAAGTTTTAGTATCAGTACTTTAAAATCTTCTATATCGCTAACGCGAGAGATACTTTTGCCTTCAATTTTAAAATCTGCAATTAATGCTCTGAAATTAGCCGCTAAATTAAGGGTATCTCTTTCTTCTCTGTAATAAAGCGCCAAAAAGACCAAGCGAATGTAATTAAAGAGGTGGGCAGTATTTCATCCCTTTTAAAATGCCTGTCTCGTTTAAAAAGAGAGGAGAGATAGGGAGTGTTGTCATTGCAATAGTCGCTTTTGTTTTGAGAAGTATCGAAAAGTAATGAGCAGTCTGCAAATTCGACCTTAAATAACTTGGCTAATGTTGCTTGAGTGGGATAGAGTCTTTTTATTAACTAAAAGGAGTTTATTATGTTCCCCATTGCTGTTTGGATGAGTTTTACATTAGCCTGTTTATTGCTGGTTATTACCCCAGGGCCAGATAATTTATTAGCCATTGGACGTGGTTTAAGCCAAGGTAAAGTGGCTGCTGCGCTATCTGGATTTTCTTCTGGTACAGGTATTTTATTCCATGTTTTAGCGGCCACCTTTGGTTTAACCCTATTGATACAAACCTCTGAAGTTGCTTTTTATGCCGTTAAAATCATTGGTGCGGCTTACTTAATATTCTTAGGTATTAAGGTACTGAGATCCCGAAACCTCTTTAGCTTAGAGCCGGTTAAAAAACAGTCATTAACCAATATCTTTTCGACAGGGTTTTTGTCCGCTGCGCTTAACCCAAAACCGGGTATGTTTGTCCTCGCCTTTATTCCTCAATTTGTAGATCCTAAGCTTGGCTCAGTGAGCCAACAAATGCTGGTATATGGCGTTTGGTTTGCTTTGTTAACTGCCGTTGGTTTTGCGCTAATGGGGATTTTTGCCTCTAAACTTTCTAGCTTTTTAGCGTCGAGACCAAGGCTCGTTTCTGGTATGAATATCAGTGCTGGCTTGACCTTTATTAGCTCAGGTTTAGCCATAGCATTTATGAAACAAAAATAGTGAGAGAGATGAAAACCAAGCTGTACCTTATTCCTGGCACCATGTGTACAGAGCAATTATGGCAATTTTTATTGCCTTCATTATCTGATGAGTTTGAACTTTGTTATCTCACAATACCCAACAAGATGAGCTTAGATGACATTTCAGATCATCTTGTTGCTCAGTTTGAAGAGGATAGGGTTAACCTTTTAGGTTTTTCCTTAGGTGGCTATATTGCCAGTTTAGTAGCGAGTCGCTTCCCCGAAAGGCTAAATAAACTCATGGTGCTCGCTAACAGCCCTTGCGCTCTCAATGCTGATGAACTTAGCTTGCGTAAACAGACAGTCTCCATACTCAAACGCTTTGGCTATAAAGGTATGTCAAGAGTGAAAGCAGAAGCCTTATTGGCAGAGAAGTCTGCTTTGCATATCGATCTTATTTTGGAGATGGATAAAACATTGGGGGCAGATACATTGTTGAGTCAGCTTGAAAATACTTCTTCGCGTGATGATCTTATGCAGCCTTTATTGGCATTAGATTGTGATGTTCGTTTTATTTATAGCCAAAAAGATAACTTAATTAATCTTGCTTGGATGCAGGAACTTAAGGCCTTGGCGGGTCACAAGATGTCGCAAAAAATGGTGGCAGGTAGTAGTCATATGTTGCCGCTTGAAGAGCCTATCATGATAAGTCGTGAGATAAATGCATTCTTTAACTAAAAAAGCAGGCCTTAAGTGAAAGGCCTGCTTATCTCTAATTTTAATGACTAACGTTTAACGTATTAGAAATTAAAGTTTGGTAGTGCATTTTCAACTACAGCATCAGAAATGATTTTGTGTGTTTGCGTTGTAGGATGGGTTACACCCCAGAATAAGTAAGTATCAGAACCATAGGTATCGCAATCAGATCTAAGGTCATGAGACTTTAAGTAATCAGAAGACGAGCTCTGATTAATATCTAGGCAAGAATCACTGGTGTTACGTAAGCCATAGTCACCTGGTGACGCAACAATGTCTTCAAATAAGCTGAAAGTATCGTAAAGTACGAAGTTAAGGCCTTGTGCTTGATACTCAGCTACTTTGCCTTCTACAAAGGCATTGTATTCAACTATTTTCGCTTTTACTTCATCGGCTTTGCTTGGATCAGCATATTTGAATTGAGGCGCAATAGAGGCATCAACAAGTGCCAATACCAGCATATTTTCAATACCATTAGCGATGAGATTATCAACTGCTTCGGTAAAGTCTGCGCTAACTTCAGCGACACTTCTGTCATAGTTAACAAAGTCGTTCAAGCCTATCTCTAACGTAACAAGAGTGTCTTTAGTGTCGTAATTTTTCGCTAACTGCATGTATTCAACATAGGACTCTACTTGGCTAGTTAAACCCGATAGCACTACGTATTGATCGGAGCCCGCTGCACCGCCAACCGCCCAGTTATAGTTAGGCAAACCTTTTGCTAATGATAAATACTCATTCCAAACCAAGCCATTTGAGAAGTGGCCTAGGAACCAAGTTTTATCATTTGGGAATATCCATTGAGAAGCGTTATAGATGTTGCCAGCATCTGAGATACTGTCGCCAAATGTCACCACTTTATTGATTTTACTTACGTTGTCATCATTACTGGCAACATCATTTGTCCAGATAGTGTGGTTATAAGATAAACGCGTATCTGCCGCGTAAAAAGTGATATCTGCGCCATCGTAATCGGCATTAAGAGTGGCTTCACAACGCTCACGGATAGTGGCGTTTTCAACATCCGTATAAAACATGTTTTTCCAAGAGGTACTTGAATACCAGTAACCTTTTATCGAGTAGTAACTACCATCATCTTTTAATGCCCACTCCCAGCTTGTTCTTGCATCATTGTGATCGCCAGAAGGGCGATACCAACACCTAACATAGGTTTTTGTCTCGTCTGCTTGTAGATTAGCTATTTGCTTACTTGATAAGTCTGCAGCGGCATTCGCTGTTGCACCATAGAAAGGCAAAATTAGAAAAGGTAATAAGCCGAATTTTTTTATTGTTTGATTCATTCGTTAACTCCATAAAAAGTGTAAAACCTCTATGACTGAAAAATTTGATGTTTGTGATCAAATATTAAACAGAAATATTACAAATTTTTATATCAACAAATTTTATAAATTACCAATAGGAATATCTCCGGGCTCAAATTCTTTTTATTAAAGGCTCATTTAATAAAACTGAGAGCTGTTAACATCTCTAGAATATTTTGTAATATGAAATTTAAAAGGAGGGGAAAAGCGAGGTAAGTTTAGAATAACGCAAGAAATCGCACGCTAAAAGCACTCAATAAAGTGTGCCATAGCTTAACAATATACTCATTAAGCTATGGCCTGATTAGCTTATCTTTGCTTTAGGTAAGCTAACATTGTATCTGCATCAGAGACTTCAAATGGATCTGCTGGTGCATCATCCTGATAGCCTTCTTCAGAGAACATTTTGGTGATTGAGCCATCTTCAACATACATAGCATAACGCCAGCTACGCATACCAAAGCCAAGGTTATCCTTCTTAACTAGCATGCCCATTTGTCTTGTGAAGTCGCCATTACCGTCAGGTAATAGGAATACATTTTGAGCATTCTGGCTTTTGCCCCATTGGAACATGACGAAAGCATCGTTGACAGAAAGACAAACAACAGCGTCTACACCTTGTGCTGTAAATTCATCGTACAACTCTTCAAAACGAGGAAGGTGAGAGGTAGAGCATGTCGGTGTGAATGCGCCAGGTAGAGAGAAAACAACAACATTCTTACCTTTAAAAACATCATCAGTGGTGAGGTCTTTCCATTCAAATGGGTTAGGACCACCTAATGCTTCATTTCTTACGCGAGTCTTGAACGTGACCTGAGGGACTGTGCTTCTCATGTGTTAATCCTTGTTTAAGATACAATTTAGACATTTAAGTAGAGCTTTAAGTCTCTAATGGATTAGCGCCTGGTGCAAGTGAATTGCGCTTAAATTCCAACAAGCTGAAGCTTATTGTTAGCTATTTTGCCTTTTTTTAACCTGTTGAATTAAAAAGTGATTGGTTAAGGTGAAACTTCAACTAGGCAGGAGTGGATTTATGAGTTATCAAGCATCAAGGAGTATGGCGCTAAATTTATGGGGGAAATTAGGTAGCAACCCTATTGGGCGAACCTTATTTTCAAAAGCTGTCTGTTTTAAAGCACCTTATTTTGCATCGATACATCCTTACTTCTATCGTTTAGAACCAGGCTTGGTCGAAGTACATGTTAAAAAGCGTCGCAGCGTGACTAATCACATTAATACTGTTCATGCGATTGCTATGTGTAATGCTGCTGAGTTGGCGGCTGGTACTTGTTTAGATGTTTCACTAGATGCTAGATATCGTTGGATTCCTGTCGGTATGGAAGTGAAATATCAGAAAATGGCAAAAACTAACTTAAGAGCAGTCTGTGAAATAGCAAATTATCAAAACTTGCAGGAAGGGGATCATGTCTTACCTGTCAGTGTGCTGGATACTCAAGGCGTGGAAGTGTTCAATGCGCAGATTAAGATGAAGGTGAGTGCTAGAAAATAGCATAAGATAAGCTCACAAAATGGTATAAACAGCAGGCAAGTTGCCTGCTGTTTAAAACTAAATTACTTCGCTTTATGTGTCTCGATCGCTTCTTGCATAGCAGACATGGCGGTTGCTTCTAACCAGTCTAGATCAATGTTTTGATGGGCTTCACAAATGAACCAAGGTTCACGAGAATCAGGTTCAAGCATGATGCCTTTTTTAATCAGGTTAAAAGCAAACTCAGTGTAAAGCTCTGAGTCTGTTTGCTTCCAATCACGGTAGTTTTGAGGAACAAAAGTACCAAAGTGAATGCCAAACATAGCATCAGGACCAGCGAATTTGTGCTCTATTCCAAAGTGACTGAATACTTTACCAAGGCGTTCTTGGATTGCACGGCCGTTCGCATCAACAGTGGCAAGTGCGTCGGTATCACGTAATAGTGTTAACGTTGCTTTAGCCGCGCTTAAAGCGATCATGTTAGCCGTATAAGTACCACCATGGGTCACGCCATTTTTACCAAAGTTGATCTTATCCATGATGTCTTTTTTACCGCCAAAAGCAGCAACAGGGTAACCATTGCCCATGGCTTTTGCGTAGGTGGTTAAGTCTGCATAAATACCATAAAGCTCTTGAACGCCACCTTTAGCAACGCGGAAACCTGTCTTCACTTCATCCATGATAAGCAATGATTCATTCTTGTCAGAAATATCACGCAAAGCCTGAATATAATCTTGAGTTGCTGCAATACTGCCGCAGTTACCCATAATAGGCTCGATAACAATCGCAGCGATGTCATGACCAACTCGCTCAAAAACTTCTTTTAATGCCTCTAGATCATTTAAAGGAACGGTTTCAAGATGTTCTTTGCTGCTTTCTGGAATACCAATACCAAAAGCGGCCACTTCAGGTGCTGCTTGAGTGTTCGCATCCCAATTATCAACATCTGATTTCCACATCATTTCATCGTACAAGCCATGAAAACCACCTTCGACAACCACAATTTTATTGCGACCTGTAAAACCACGCGCTGTTCGTACTGCACCTAATACCGCTTCTGTGCCTGAGTTAGCAAAACGAAGTTTTTCAATTTGAGGGCAAAGATCTTTGATTAAGGTTGCAACTTCAGAATCTAGTTCGGTAGAAAAACCAGAAATAGTGCCCACTTGAGTGATCGCTTTAATCACTTCCTCATCAACACGTGAATCACGGTAACCTAGAATAATAGGGCCATAAGCAAGACGAAAGTCGATAAACTCTTGATCATCACAATCTGTGATGGTCGCGCCTTTAGTACTTTTTACAAAAACAGTTTTATCTTCGCCCCAATAACGGTAGCTATCGGCAACGCCCATAGGCATATGTGTATGGGCTGTTTTAAGTAGTTTTGCAGATTGAGGTTTAGCTTGATCAGTCATGGGGCTCTTGCATATATAAAGGAGATGATGTGGCTGGTTATACACCAGATTTTGCGAGCGCATCATACCTGTTTCACCTAGGGTTTTCCACTTGGTGAAACAGAAAATGGCTGACTAATTCATGTTAAAAGGCAGGCTTAAAAAGCTGTGTGTAAAAAATGCTTGAGAATTGGATCTTAAAAAGAAAATATCTTGTGATAAGGCAGAATAATCAGGTTAGCAATAACCAAAATGAAAACAATGGCATAGGTTATTTGCATGCCAATGGCGCGACCACGGCATAAGCCTTTCAAGGTGCTTTTTGCATGCATGATACGAGCGAGAAATAGACCTATCGCTAGGGTGTGAAGAAACCAGCTCGGCGCCTGATTTATTTCAAGGTTAGCCAATAATAAGAGTGCTAAAGGGATATTTTCTAAGGCATTAAAGTGGCTAGCTCTGGCCCAGATAAGTGGCTTGTAGCCGCCGTCACCATAAGGCACACGGTAAATACGTCTTTGCTTAACAACGTTAAAGGATAAGGCCAAAATCAAGAGGCTAAATAAACAAAGATAAAAACCTATTATCATAATAAACTCTTATTCGTTAAGTGAGGGTGCTGTTACTTTTTGTTTAGTTTAAAACCTTATACATCTGCGTACTGCTCTTTAATCACGACTTGTTCGGCCTTTTTTCGGGCTTCCCATTTTCGGATTTCTAGCTCAGGCTTGTCATAAAATTTATCAACATAGCCTAAGCACAGATAGGCAATTAGCTCTCTATCTTCAGGTGCATTTAAAATAGACTTAACCTCATCAGGGTTAACTATGCTGACCCAGCCCATGCCAATATTGAGAGATCTGGCCATTAACCACATATTTTGAATCGCACATACCACGCTAAAGCGACCCATATCCGGCATACTTGTTTGGCCAAGAACGGGAGCATTATTGGGCTTATAAAAAACCGCCAAGTTTAAAGGTGATTCTTGTATCCCTTCTAATTTTAACGATTGATAAAGTGCTTGCTTGTCGTTATCAAGACTTTTGGAGAGGGTTTCTTTTGCCTTTTCATTTTCACGTTGAAAGCTTTGACTAATTTGTTGCTTGATTTCATCTTTGTGGATTAGAACAAATTCCCATGGTTGGGAGAAACCGACAGAGGGTGCATGCAAGGCGGCATCTAGAATCTGTTTAAGATCGTCTTTTTTTATCGCGTTTTTAAGAAAACGGTTACCACGAACATCGCGCCTGTGTTGGATGATTTGACTTAAAATATCGCTAGCAGTTTGGTCAAATTGTTTGTTGGAATCAAAGGTATTATTCATTGGTTATATAAGCTCTAACAGGCTATCAGTCAGTCGATTTATTTCAATAATAAACGGCTTAACTGAGTTCCACCAATAATCCCTCATTTGGTTTAATAAAATTTTAACCCTAGATACTAGACTAGATTGTTCTCTTTTTTAACCATTCTTTACAGAAGCTGCGGTGAATTTTATTCACTGCTGACAATTCAGGCTTAAATTCGAAAGATCTAAACTAAGTTGTGAGATTTACAGGGCTTTTTCTAATGCTTGGCGTTTTATCATAGTCGGGTTTTAGCTAAAAGGTGCGAGGGTAATTTAAAAACATTGGCATGCTGTGACTAATTCTTAAGCGAGTGCTGATGTCTGGATTCATTTGTGCGATAATGCCGCCAAATTTTATTTGATACTGGCTAGTGCTGTTTTTTTATAAGTGAATAGCTGCCTATAGACAGTATCGATCAACACTTTAATTGATAATTTAATCGGAAGACGACCTTGCTAACTACTGCAAATCTAACTATTCAGTTTGGTGCTAAACCACTTTTTGAAAATGTATCTGTTAAATTCGGCGAAGGCAATCGCTATGGTTTAATTGGTGCTAACGGTTGTGGTAAATCCACCCTAATGAAAATTCTTGGGGGCGATTTAGAGCCAACATCAGGTAATGTTTCAAAAGACCCTAATGAGCGTCTTGGTAAATTGAAACAGGACCAATTTGCTTATGAAGAATACAGTGTTATCGACACAGTAATCATGGGTCATGAAGAGCTTTGGGCCGTTAAGTCTGAGAAAGATGCTATCTATGCTAACCCTAACATGACTGAGGCGGACGGCCTTCGTGCGGGTGACCTTGAAGCTGAATTCATGGAAATGGATGGTTACTCTGCAGAAGCACGTGCAGGCGAGCTTTTAATTGGTGTAGGTATTCCGGTTGAACAACATTATGGTCCAATGACCGAAGTGGCACCTGGTTGGAAGCTACGTGTATTGCTAGCGCAGGCGCTATTTTCTGAACCAGAAATTCTGTTACTTGATGAGCCTACCAACAACTTGGACATTCATACTATCGAATGGCTAGGTGGTGTGCTTAATGAGCGTAACTGCACAATGATCATTATTTCCCACGACCGTCACTTCTTAAACAGTGTATGTACACACATGGCTGACTTGGATTATGGTGAATTACGCCTATTCCCGGGTAACTATGATGAATACATGACAGCAGCGACTCAATCTCGTGAGCGTCTATTGTCTGATAACGCGAAGAAGAAAGCGCAAATTAATGAACTTAAAGCTTTCGTTAGCCGTTTCTCTGCCAATGCATCTAAATCTAAGCAAGCGACGTCTCGTGCTAAGCAAATCGATAAGATTCAACTTGATGAAGTTAAACCTTCTTCTCGTCAGAACCCATTTATCCGTTTTGAACAAGAGAAAAAACTTCACCGTAATGCCTTAATGGTTGAAGGTTTAGGAAAAACCTACGAGGAAGAGATCTTTAAAAATCTAGACCTTATGGTTGAAGTGGGTGAGCGTATTGCCATCATTGGGCCAAACGGTATTGGTAAATCAACACTGCTGAAATGTTTGGTAGGTGATACTGAGCTTAATGCTGGTACCGTTAAATGGTCTGAAAACTCTCAGATCGGTTATTACGCTCAGGACCATGCAGCAGACTTCGAAGAAGATAAAACGCTGATTGATTGGATGTGGCAATGGGGCCAAGAAGGTGATGACGAGCAAGTTATGCGTGGCACCTTAGGTCGTTTGTTGTTCTCTCAAAAAGAGATCGAGAAATCCGTTAAGGTTATTTCTGGTGGTGAGCAAGGCCGTATGTTGTTCGGTAAGATCATGCTTCAACGTCCAAACATTCTATTAATGGATGAGCCGACTAACCACTTGGACATGGAATCTATCGAGTCATTGAACTTGGCTTTAGAAAACTATGCAGGCACCTTGTTGTTCGTCTCTCATGACCGTGAATTCGTTTCCTCTTTGGCAACGCGTATCATTGAAATCACACCAACAGGCATTGTTGATTTCCACGGTACTTATGATGAGTACCTTGAGAAACAAGCTGTATAAATTCTAAAAACATTCGTTTTTGGTTGACTAGTCCTGATATAGGTTGACACTTATTTCAGTTAAAACGCTCGATGTACCTCATCGGGCGTTTTGTATTTTAGGCTTAAATGCGGCCTACTTTCATTATAAAGTGTGATTGATTCTTTCACC
>NZ_JSEO01000002.1 GCF_001624705.1 Marinomonas sp. SBI8L | reverse complement strand
CCTGATAGTGGCTACATGGTGCGAGATCAAAAACCTAAAGGCTTTTTCTATCTCGATCACCGTACTGTTGATAGTAAAGTCAACATCATCACGGATGTGCATGTTACATCGGGAAATGTACATGATGCGCGCCCTTATATGGCAAGATTAAAACGACAGGAGGATCGGTTTGGTTTTGATGTGCAAGCCGTTGGACTCGATGCAGGCTATAACACAGCAGCGCTATGCAAGCAGCTGGAAGATAAAGGGATCTTCCCTGCGATCGCTTATCGCCGCTTAAATCATAAAGCAGGCATGTTCTATAAAAAGGATTATCAATACGATCCTGACACGAATACCTATCAATGCCCACAGGGCCAATCTCTTATCTATAAAACAACGACAAGAGAAGGGTATCGCCATTATCAATCTAACTCGGCGGAATGTGTCGCATGCCCAACGCTGAAGCAGTGTACGAAGAACGCGAAATATGTCAAAACAATCACACGTCATCTCTGGCAAGACAGCAAAGAGAGAGCGAATTTAAAACGTCTGAGTGAACGCGGTAAGAGAATTTATAAACGACGAAAAGAAACAGTAGAACGCAGTTTTGCCGATGCAAAAGAGCTGCATGGTTATCGTTATGCACGCTTCAGGGGTCAGCCTAAGGTCCAAGCTCAAGCATTAATGACAGCCGCAGCGCAAAACATAAAGAAAATAGCCATGCTAACGGGCTAGAAAGAGAAAAGACTTGATAATGACCATGACGGCATCATTTTGCGTTTTATAAGCGTAATAGAAAGGCAAGTAAGTACATTAAAAGGGAAATAATTTAAATAGAGAGAAAAGGTTTCAAAATAACAAACCCCAGATTTTAACTGGGGTTTGTCACTAATCTGGAAAGCCCCTTATTAGGGGCTTTTTTATGCCTGCATATAAATGCTAGATGTAAAAAAGGCCTCATAAGAGGCCTTTTTTATCGATCTGTGTTAATTATTGCGCAGCATCTGTTGCGATAACAGAAGAGGCTTTCTTAACGTATTCACCCATTTTATCAAAATTCAAATAAGTGTAGATCTCTGAAGACATGCTGTTAATTTTATCAGCATAAGTTAAATATTCTTCAGGAGTCGGTAGCTTGCCTAGTAGTGACGCTACAGATGCTAGTTCAGCTGATGCTAGGAATACATCTGCACCTGTACCTAAACGGTTAGGGAAGTTACGTGTAGACGTTGAAACTACGGTTGCTTTGTCTGCAACACGCGCTTGGTTACCCATACATAGTGAGCATCCAGGCATTTCCATACGAGCACCGGCTTTACCAAAGATACTGTAATAACCTTCAGCAGTTAATTGCTCAGCGTCCATTTTAGTTGGTGGTGAAACCCATAGGCGAGTAGGAACAACAGTACCTGCTGCTTCTAGAAGCTTACCAGCTGCACGGAAGTGGCCAATGTTAGTCATACAAGAACCGATGAAAACTTCATCAATTTTTTGACCAACGCACGATGAAAGTAAACGAGCATCATCAGGGTCATTTGGAGCACAAACGATTGGTTCTTTAATGTCATTTAGATCAATTTCGATGATAGTGTGGTACTCAGCATCGGCATCAGCACGCATCAATTGTGGGTTTGCTAACCATTCTTCCATTGCATTCGCACGACGCTCTAGCGTACGTGGATCGCCATAACCTTCAGAAATCATCCAGCGTAGCATAACGATGTTTGATTTAAGGTAATTAGCAACTGATTCTTCAGAAAGGTTGATAGTACAACCCGCAGCAGAACGTTCAGCAGATGCGTCAGATAATTCGAATGCTTGCTCAGCAGTTAGATCTTCAAGGCCTTCAATTTCAAGAATTCGGCCAGAGAAAACATTTTTCTTACCTTTCTTCTCAACAGTCAGATGACCTTCTTGGATAGCTTGATAAGGGATTGCGTGTACTAGGTCACGTAGTGTGATACCTGGTTGCATTTTACCTTTAAAGCGAACCAATACAGATTCAGGCATATCTAACGGCATAACACCTGTCGCTGCAGCAAAAGCTACTAGGCCAGAACCAGCAGGGAAGGAAATACCTAGAGGGAAACGAGTGTGAGAGTCACCACCAGTACCAACAGTATCTGGTAGTAGCATACGGTTTAACCAAGAGTGGATAATACCGTCACCTGGGCGTAAGGAAACACCACCACGTGTCATGATGAAATCAGGAAGTGTGTGGTGAGTTTTAACGTCTACAGGTTTTGGATATGCTGCTGTATGACAGAAAGACTGCATAACAAGGTCAGAAGAGAAGCCTAGGCAAGCAAGGTCCTTCAGTTCATCACGAGTCATTGGGCCAGTTGTATCTTGAGATCCAACAGTTGTCATCTTAGGTTCACAGTAAACGCCAGCGCGGATACCTTCAACGCCACACGCTTTACCAACCATTTTTTGTGCTAGCGTGTAGCCTTTACCAGAATCTTCTTTAGCGACAGGTGTTTTGAATAAATCAGTTTCACCAAGACCTAAAGATGCGCGTGCTTTAGTCGTTAATCCACGACCGATAATAAGAGGAATACGGCCGCCAGCACGAACTTCATCAAGAATCACGTTAGTTTTTAATTCAAACTCAGTGATTACATCATCAGTGCCTGATTTCTTGATAACGCCTTCGTATGGATAAACGTCAATTACGTCGCCCATATTTAAATTTTCAACGTTAGCTTCGATAGGTAATGCGCCTGCATCTTCCATTGTGTTGAAGAAGATAGGTGCTATTTTGCTACCAATACATAAACCGCCAGCACGTTTGTTAGGGATGAAAGGAATATCATCACCCATGTGCCATAGAACAGAGTTAGTTGCAGACTTACGGCTTGAGCCAGTACCAACAACATCACCAACATAAGCTAATGGAATACCATCATCTTTAAGCTCGTTGATTTGTTTAATTGGTCCTAAAGTACCATCATCGTCAGGATTGATACCTTCACGTTCCATTTTCAACATAGCGTTGGCATGTAATGGAATATCAGGGCGAGACCAAGCGTCTGGTGCTGGAGATAAGTCGTCAGTGTTTGTTTCGCCAGTAACTTTAAATACTTTAACCGTTACTTTTTCAGCTGGAGCTGGTTTAGATGTAAACCATTCACCAGCAGCCCAAGATTCAAGGATTTGAGTGGCGAATGCGTTTCCAGCTTTTGATTTTTCTTCAACGTCATGGAAAGCATCAAACATTAGCAAAGTGTGAGATAGTGCTTTAACAGCAATTGGCGCTAGTGTGTCATTTTCTAGGCAAGCAATCAGTGGTTGAATGTTATAACCACCCAGCATTGTACCAAGCAATTCAGTTGCAAGCTCTGCAGAAACAAGAGGTGATTCAACTTCACCTGTTGTGATTGCCGCTAAAAAACCTGCTTTTACGTAAGCCGCTTGGTCAACACCAGCGGGAATACGATTAGTAAGAAGATCAACGATAAAATCTTCTTCGCCCTTAGGTGGATTTTTCAATAATTCAACTAATGCAGCAGTTTGTTCTGCATCAAGTGCAAGTGGTGGAATACCTTCTAATGCA
This sequence comes from Marinomonas sp. SBI8L, assembly GCF_001624705.1. Lineage (GTDB taxonomy): Bacteria > Pseudomonadota > Gammaproteobacteria > Pseudomonadales > Marinomonadaceae > Marinomonas. The sequence continues at coordinate 478,085 of NZ_JSEO01000002.1, read as the reverse complement.
CGTTCTTCAACATGTTTACGATATGCTTCTAACAAAATAAATCCCCTTAGTTTTCGACATCTGTGATATTACAAACACAAATGAATAAAGTTGATGTTAAATAAGTTGCTACTCAGATTAAGCGTCTTAAGTATGGATATATAAAATCAACAACTTCGATTTACCTATTTTCTGGCGTTATAGTATAGCAATACGAGTTAGAAAACTGCTGAATAGCCATAACAATTCAGAATGAGTGGTATTTCCATTGCTTATTTAAAACGACATACCTATATGTCATTACGAATGATTCTCACTACCCTAAAACCCCAATTGCTTGCTTTTAAGTTAGGGTCAGCGCGATAACGGGTAGAGCTTCGACCAACTCTTGGTATGTCATACCAAGATCCACCACGGATTACTTTGCTAGGACAGTCGCTGCTTAGCCAGGCTCTATTGTTGCTTGGAGCGCCCGCATATGAATCGTGGTAACAATCTTCAATCCATTCTGCAACATTGCCATGCATGTCAAATAATCCAAATGGGTTGCTAATTTGGCTACCAACTGGTGCTGTTGATCGGCCGTCCCACTGGCTTCCGCAATCATCACAAACGCTATAGCCAGTTTGCATTTCGTTCCCATACCAATAAGATGTCTCTGAATTGGCCCGAACGGAGTATTCCCATTCAACTTCTGTTGGAAGTCGATATTCCTGACCAGTTTGTTCTGTTAACCAAGCAGCATAGGCTTTTGCATCGTACCAGCTAACATTAATAACAGGTCTATTACCTCGCCCCCAGCCATTATCTGGGGGAAGCTCTCTATTGGTTTCATTTGCAAATTTGTCAAATTGATCAAAAGTTACTTCGTAACGGCTTAGATAAAATCCAGTAGGAATATCAACTTGGTGAACAGGCTTTTCATTATCATCACCAATACCCTGACTATCGCCCATGGTAAAAATAGCAGGTGACAGTTTAATAACCTGAGGTGCTTTACCTTCAACTTTTAAAGGCTCTTCTAAAATTGCGGGTAACTCTTCAAAACTTGGTTGTTCTGGTGCTTCAGCTATCTTGGCAGGTTCAGTTTTTTTAACAGGGATTTCCGTTTCTTGGAATGGGTTCCAGCCACTGAGTGAAACTCCTGCAATGACAGTTACCACTGCCGTTGTTGCTATCGCCTTACGCTTTGGGTTAGTTGCTGAGCTTTTTGGCTTGACTGCTTTGGTTTTTGTATTGGTATACATATCTGCTCGAAGAATACGAACAACTTCAACGAGAGACTTTGGTCTATGTCTCTGTGCTGGGCGAGACCATTTTTTAATTTTCTTCCAAGTGTCGTGGGATAGTTGGTCTATTTCATCTGGTAAATTGTTTACTTTGAGCTCGCTGTCGATTTTAGATTCACCAAGTAAGGCAGATAAAATCAAACGCATAAAAGCGTATTTATCAGCTGCTGGAGTAAAGTCATGTTTTGGCTTTAGGTATTCTGGCGGCGCAAATCTGAAATCCATTTCGGTTTCACTAATATTTGTCATCCAGTTATAACTACCGAAACCAATCATGATGCCGAGACCGTTAACAACTTGCACTGAACTTAAGTCCAAATGACCATGACAAAGATTGTTTTCGTGTACTTTATCTAGCCCTTTGGCAATTGAGTCGAACAAACTTACAACAACGTTTAACGGGGCTCCATCAGGATATTTACCTAAATAGCTGAAAAGTTTTTCCCCACCGCATACAGATGAAATAGAATACACCCAAAGTGGTGAATTGAATGGTGGGTAATTAGGTGTAATAGATGGATGCTTAATACCTGCGTATTTACGGGCATTTAATAAAAAGTGCTCAAGCTGCCCTCGATTAGGCTGAAAAAATCTAAGGACAAAAGGACGTCCGCCTTGATCTGCAATCCATGTTGCTTGCCCATTTCCAATCGGATGGTTTAGTACGTAGGGGTCAAGTTCGATACCGACACGAAGGCCTACTTTTAACTGTGCCGGTTCAATAATGTTGTTCATCGTAAAACTGCATCCAAATCAAGACGTTGCTGCGTTTAGTAAGTGTAATAGAGTATAATCTCGTTTTTTAGAAAGAAAAGGTAGGGAAATGTTATCCGCATATCCAGAATTATCAAAATTCTTACCCTGTGAGTCCCCAAAAGCATGGGTAGAGTGGGCAATTGAGAATCAAACTTTAATGTTGGTAGATCATGCACATTGCGAAAAGAAAGCAGCCTCAACGGCTATGAACCTTATGTATCGCTATGTAGATCGCGATAATTTGTTACATAAAATGTCTCGACTAGCTCGTGAAGAGCTACTGCATTTTGAGCAAGTTCATAAGATCATGAAGGGCAGGGGGGTTGATTACGTTCATTTGAGTGCATCACGTTATGCTGAAGGGTTAAGAAAGCATATTCGAACTCATGAGCCAGCCAGGTTGGTTGATATTCTTATTATTGGTGCTTTTGTTGAGGCGAGATCGTGTGAACGTTTTGCGGTTTTAGCTCCTCACCTTGATGAAGAGTTGAGCAAGTTTTACCTATCTTTATTAAAGTCTGAAGCACGTCATTTTGAGGATTATCTTGCTTTAGCAGAGGAATATTCAGGTGAAGATATTAGTTCACGTGTGCAATTTTTTCGTGAGTTAGAGCAGGCTTTAATTACTGAGCCTGATACTGAGTTCAGAATCCATAGTGGTCCACCAAGTTAATTTAGCCTTAAAAATCAATTCATAAAAAACTTCTATATGGGATTAAATGGCTGCTACACTGAGTTTAGAGACCATAGTTGGAGAGAGTTTTATGAAAGACCAATTAGCGGATGTGACTTACTGGCTAGCTCTTCAAATTTCTCAAAGTGATCCTGCCGTAAATCTCGATGAGATCTATCAAGGATCAATTGAGCTAGATTATCTTTATCAGACCTTAACGAATAAGGCGCAACATCATTGGTGGACTGAACATGGCGTCGAATTGTCGCCAATGCTAGTAAATAACGCTTTTTTTAGAGCGGTAGCATCACTTTACGAAAGGAATTTAGAGTTTTCACGTTCTCGTAATTGCAAAGAAACAGATTGGGTGAAAGGTTTACTTCACCTCTAATCAGCAGCTTATGAGCTAAACCCCGCTTACTAGGGTTTAGCATCAGGAAAGTGCTAAAGCTTCAATGTTTGTGCTTTGTTTGCCTTTAACAACAATTCTTTTAGACCGGTAGAGCAAGACTCAAGTGACTCTAGTTCAATATTGTACTGTGTTAAGCTTGAGTCATTCAGTATGGCAAGCCATGCAGTTTTATCCCAATCACCCAGCACTAAGCGACTACCTTTATCTTGTGTGTGCAAATTAGGTCTATGAGTGTGCCCATGAATCATCAGGTTTGATTGATTGAAACTCATTAGCCTTTCAATCTCTTCAAAGTTCACATCCATAATATCTAGCATTTTTTCACTATTAGATTGTTTGCTATCTTCTCTAAGTTGAGATGCTAAAGCGATTCTCTGCTCTAATGGCATACTTAATACTTGTTGCTGCCATTGCTCTTGCCTCACCATACTTCTGAACTTTTGATATTCAATATCATCTAAACAAGCCTGATCGCCATGAGAAATGAATACTTTTCTTTTGTCGTAATCTAGATGATGATCATCTTTGATTAACTTAGCACCAACTCTATTAGCCCATGTTTGTCCTAGTAGAAAATCACGGTTGCCATGGTAAACAAGAACTTCACAGCCAGCATTAGATAGTGCGATTAAGCATTGTTCAATTAAGTCATTCCAAGGAGCTTGGTAGTCATCACCAATCCATGCTTCATAGAAATCTCCAACAATATGTAACTGGTGCTGGTTATCTAAATTAGCTTTGGATTCATGTTTAAGAATATTGGTGAGGGAAATAAACGCCTGGATGAGATCCGGGCGTTTATCACTTAGATGTAAATCTGATATGAAGTAATGAATCATCAAACTAGGTGTTAAACGATTTCTGCTGATTCGATGATAACATCTTCAGCTGGCACATCTTGGTGACCTGCTTTGCTCGTTGTCTGTACTTCTTTAATTTTATTTACCACATCCATGCCAGCACTAACTTTACCAAAAACCGCATAACCCCAACCTTGGGCATTTTTCCCAGTGTGATTTAGGAAAGCGTTATCAGCAACGTTGATGAAGAACTGTGCTGAAGCAGAGTGAGGATCCATAGTACGAGCCATAGCAACAGAACCGATTTCGTTAGCTAGACCATTGTCTGCTTCGTTTTCAATAGATGCCTTAGTTTCTTTTGACTTCATGCCTGGTTCAAAACCACCGCCTTGTACCATGAAGTTATTGATAACACGGTGGAAGATTACACCGTCATAAAAACCGTCTGCAACATATTGCTCAAAGTTCTTTGCAGTGATTGGTGCTTTTTCATGGTTAAGCTCTAGTGTGATATCACCGAAGTTTGTATGAAGTACGATCATGGTCTTTCCTTATTCATTAAAATAGTAGGCATATAAATATCGCTAAAACCTTTATAGGTCTTTTAATATTAATTTCAAGCGATAATGGTTTAATTTAGTTAATCAATTTCTAAAATTTTATGTGTTTGTAAGCTTAGTCGCCATTGTGGATTAGCTAAACAATAATTCAGTGTTTGTTTAAGGTTACTTTCTGGTGCAATTTGATTTTTAGCTAAATGGCTTTGGTCCATTGGCTGAAGGTAAAAGGTTTCAAATGCTAAATGAGTGTAATCTTTAGGATTAAGGTGTGATTGAGGATAAACAAGCTTTAACTCATGTCCTTTATCAACAACAAGAGGTTCGGTTGTTTTAGGGCTTACACAGATCCAGTCAATACCAGCGGGTAGTTTTTTAGTGCCATTGGTTTCAATGCCAATGGTATAGCCTAAGTTCTTCATTGCTTTTATAAGAGGTGAGTCTAATTGTAGCGCTGGCTCACCACCGGTAAAAACTAAATATTTATCTTTTTGCTCAAGAGGCCAAAGAGCATCAAGATGGTTAGCTAATGCTTCAGCTTGTTTGAATTTTCCACCGTTTTGGCCATCAGTTCCGATAAAGTCTGTGTCGCAAAATTGGCATAGTGAGTCAAGTCTATGTGTCTCTTTACCATTCCATAAATTACAGCCACTGAAGCGGCAGAAAATGGATGGGCGACCGGCATGAGCCCCTTCACCTTGTAGTGAATAAAAGGCTTCTTTAATTGTATACATGGTTACACCTAATAGCGTCTCGAAAACAGTCGAGGCTTTGGTTAGTAACTTTAGTGCAGAGTCAGGATATCTGTGGAACAGAAACTGACGAACTAAAATCAGGTTAAACGTTTATTCGTAATTTTTTAATAAATCTATTCGTAACTAATCGGGTCTGTTAATCCGTGAAGCGCAAAAGATTCAAGTCTTTCAATACAAGAACCGCATTTGCCGCAAGCTTTTTCTCTACCGTTATAGCAGGTCCAAGTATTGGCGTAATCCAACCCCATTTCAATGCCAGCAGCCAAGATGTCACCTTTAGAGCTTTTTAAGAAAGGAGCAACAATTTCTACAGCTTGGTAATTGGCAATTAGTGATACTGCATTCATCGCTTCAACAAACTCAGGTCGACAATCAGGGTAGATGTCATGGTCGCCAGAATGGGCACCATAATAAACCTTGTCGGCTTCCAGTGAAACGGCATAGGCGATAGCCATAGAAATAAGAACCATATTTCTATTTGGCACTACGGTCGACTTCATGTTGTCTGTCTCATAATCACCTTCAGGGATGGCTTCATCACTGTCTGTGGTTAAAGAAGAGCCAGCCATCAAGCTATTAATCGCCGTGATATCGACAACTTTGTGCTCAATACCTAACTTTTGGCAAACCTTCGCTGCGATTACAAGTTCTTTACTATGTTTTTGACCGTAGTTGAAAGATAAAGCATAAACCTCATCTCCGTTGGCAATTGCTTTATGAAGTACGGTAAACGAGTCCATGCCGCCTGAATAGACAACAACTGCTTTGTTTGCCATATAAACCTCTGTGTCATTGGTGAAATTTAGCGCGCGATTATAGCGACTTGCTCATAAAAAACCTATTGAATTGTGATTTATTAATTACGTCATATTGCAATTTATGCGGATAAAAATATATTATGTAACCGGTTACGTATCTGTTTACGAGGTTTTATGAATCATTTTGGTGTTATGGCGTTTGGTAGTCGACTAAAGCGACTGAGTGATTATCTATTTGCTGAGGTCGAGGCTATTTATAACGCCCATGGGATTGGTTTTTCACCTACTCATTTTCCTATTTTAATGCAGCTCAGTCAGGAGCCGTCATTGACTGTTGTTGAGCTTGCGAATCGTCTTGGTTTGAGTCACCCAGCAATCAGTAAACAAATTAATAAGTTAGTAAAAGAAGAGTGGGTCATTAAGTCTTTAGATAAAGATGACAATAGGCGTCTGTTTATCTCTTTGTCAGAAAAGGGCGTTAATGAAATGATCAAAGTAGAACCTATATTAGAAGCTATTAAATATGTAATGGAAAAAGAGGCGCACGATATAGACTCTCAGTTACTGCATTCATTTGGCCTTTATGAAAGCTCATTACTAAATAATGGTTTGCAGACAGGGGTTAATCATCATATCGAAAGTAAGCAATTATCAGTAGAAATACAGCCTTGGGATGTAAGCTATAAAGACGAATTTAAGCAACTTAATATGCATTGGCTTGAAACCTATTTCGCAGATCAAATTGAGGAAGAAGATAAGCTTATCCTGAATAATCCTCAGTCAGAGGTTTTAGCTAAAGGTGGGTATATCTGGATTGCCTTGTTGGGGGGGCAGTGTGTTGGTGTGTGCGCCTTACTTCCGGATGCGGTTAATTCATATAAAGTTATAAAGCTTGCTGTCAATGATGCTTACCAAGGGCAGGGGATTGGGTTGAAGCTTATGCTCAAATGTATTGAACAAAGTCGATTAAAAGGAGCACGCCTTTTGTCTTTAGAAACGGCCAGTAAATTGGTTCCTGCATTAACGCTTTATGAGAGATTAGGCTTTGAAATAGTGACACCAACTAATGGTTATTCTGTAGAAAGAAGTGATGTTTATATGGAACTTAAGTTCCCAGAGAGAGGGTAAGTTAGTGGAAATTCAAAAACTGATGAAAAAAGGCATGGTCGCCAGTATCCCAATGATAGTGGGTGGGATTCCTTTCGGAATACTTTTTGGTTCTTTGGCTATGAGTAATGGGTTAAGCCCTTGGTTTGCGATTGCAATGTCGAGTCTAGTATTTGCCGGTTCTGCTCAGTTTGTAGCATTAGGGTTAATATTTATTGATGCACCGCTATGGGTTATTGTTTCAACAACTTTTATTGTTAATTTACGCCACATCTTGTATGCCGCTGATATGGTTAAATTTATTAAGCATTTACCATTGAAATGGAGGATGCTAATAGGTTTTGGTTTGATTGATGAAAGCTATGCTGCGGTTCGCCCACTTTATGGTAACCAGCAAATTAATGTTGAAAATGGGCATTATGCCTTTCTTGGCTCATTTTTGTCATTTTACCTTATGTGGCAAATATCCACTTTAATAGGCGTTGTTGCAGGTGAGTTGATTCCTGGGATGAGTGAATGGGGGCTTGAGTTCGCAATGGTTACAACCTTTATTGGCATAATCACACCTTACTTAAAATCTACTCAATTGAAGCCGGTAGCACCATATTGGGTTGCTTTATTTGGGGCGTCTTTTACCTCTTTAGTGTTAAATGGCCTACCAAATAATTTGGGCCTATTATTTGCGGCGCTTGTTGGGGTCACAATGGGATTTCTCGCTACAAAGCAGACTGCTAATTCAATAGTAAAAGAGGGTGTGTAAATGGCTACTAGTTATCTTGTTTTCATCATTCTTGGAATGTTTGCTGTCACCTTTGGTATTCGTTTTTGCTTATTTGCTAAGGCTAATAAGGTGGTTATGCCAAATTGGATTGAAGGTGCACTTGGTTTTGTTCCAATTTCGGTGTTGTCAGCCATCATTGTTCCTATGATTTTTATGCCTGATGGTAGGTTGGATGTAGGCTTGGATAACCCTTGGTTGCTTGGTGCTTTAGCAGCATTTGTTATTGGATTGATCAAACAAAACCAATTATTGACGATACTTGTGGGTGTTGTTGTATTTTATTTGAGCAAGTTGTTTATTTAATTGCTGATTAACCTCGATATCTTGCTCTTAGGTGACTTTTTTTATTCACCTAAGAGTTAAATCAGATATACTGACCGCACAAATTTATTTTACTTTTTAGAAACTATAAATCAGGACCCAAGGTTAACATGTCTGATACGTCTAAACCTGGTAATTTCATTACCCAAATCATTGATAAAGATAACGAAACTGGAAAGCATGGCGGTAAAGTTGTTACCCGTTTTCCACCAGAGCCAAATGGTTACCTTCATATAGGTCATGCCAAATCAATCTGTTTGAACTTCGGCTTGGCACAGCGTTATCAAGGGCAATGTAATTTAAGGTTTGATGACACTAACCCGGAAAAAGAAAGTGTTGAGTATATCAACTCGATAAAAAAGGATGTTTCTTGGTTAGGTTTTAACTGGCAAGACGAAGTGAAGTTCTCGTCTGATTACTTCGATGCTTTGTTTGATTTTGCTGTTGAACTTATTAAATTGGACAAGGCCTATGTTTGTCAGTTGAATGCTGAAGAGATGCGACTATACCGTGGCACACTAAAAGAGCCAGGTAAAAATAGTCCGTATAGAGATCGAAGCGCTGATGAAAACTTAGCCCTCTTTATGGAAATGAAAGAAGGTAAGTATAAAGATGGCGAAATGGTATTGCGTGCAAAAATTGACATGGCAAGTCCAAATATCAATATGCGCGATCCTATTATTTATCGAGTTAGACATGTAGAGCACCACCAAACAGGTAATAAATGGTGTGTTTACCCTATGTATGACTTTACTCATTGCCTATCTGACGCGCTAGAGAATATTACTCATTCTGTTTGTACCCTAGAGTTTCAGGATCACAGACCTTTATATGATTGGGTGTTAGACACCTTAAAAACAGCTCATCCGCAGCAAATTGAATTCGCACGTCTTAATGTTAATTACACTGTCACTAGTAAACGAAAGCTAAAACAGTTAGTTGATGAAGGTCATGTTGAGGGGTGGGATGATCCTCGCATGTCAACAATTTCAGGCTTGCGTCGTCGAGGTTATACGCCACTATCAATTCGTAATTTCTGCGAAAGAATTGGCGTGACAAAATCTGACTCAGTTGTCGATGTGAGTATGCTAGAGCATGCCATACGTGAAGATTTAGATGCTAATGCTAACCGTGCTATGGCCGTTCTTAATCCAATTAAGGTTACTTTAACTAATTACCCAGAAGATAAAGAAGAAATTTTTAGCGTGGCTAATCACCCTAAAAATGAAGATGCAGGTAAGCGTGAAGTTCCTTTTTCTAAAGAGCTTTATATTGATGCAGCGGATTTTGCTGAAGTACCACCTAAAAAATGGAAACGATTAACTCTCGAGTCAGCTGTTCGCCTTCGTGGTGGTTATGTAATTACTTGTGATGAAGCGATTAAAAATGACGCTGGTGAAGTCATTGAATTATTGTGTCGTTATGATGAAAACACGCTTGGCGTAAACCCAGAAGGTTATAAGCCAAAAGGGGTTATTCATTGGGTAAGTGCTAAGCACGCTGTAACGGCAGAAGTACGCCTATATGACAGGCTATTTAATGAAGCTGCTCCAGATGCGAATCATGAAGGTAAAACATTCTTAGACTTTATTAACCCAGGCTCATTGTCAGTGTTAACAAATGCTAAATTGGAGCCTTCTTTGGCTAGCTCTGAGAAGAGTCAAGGCTACCAATTCGAACGAGAAGGTTACTTCTGTCGTGATTCAGAACGAGAAACATTAGTGTTTAACCGAACTGTAACATTGCGAGATTCATGGGCAAAAATAGAAGCTAAGGGAAAGTAAATAATGTTAAAGATACACAATACTTTAACCGGTAAGAAAGAAGAGTTTGTTCCATTGGTGCCTGGAAAGGTTGGCATGTATGTATGTGGTAATACGGTTTATGACTTCTGTCATATTGGCCACGCCAGAGCAATGATCTCTTTCGACATTATTTCTCGTCACCTTAGATTTAGTGGTTTTGATCTTACTTATGTTCGAAATATTACGGATGTAGATGATAAAATTATTAAACGTGCTGCTGAGAATAATGAAACACCAGAATCTCTAACAGCAAGAATGATCGAAGCACAAACTCAGGATGAGCTTAAATTAGGAAATAAATTACCTGATAGAGAGCCGAAAGCGACTGAGTTTATGCAAGAAATTATTGATATGATTTCGACCTTAGTTGATAAAGGGTTTGCTTATCAAGGCTCAACGGGTGATGTTTATTTCCGTACAGAAAAACATGCTGACTATGGCAAACTTAATAATCGTAAGTTAGACGAAATGCTTGCAGGTGCACGTATTGATGTAGAGAGTGCAAAAGAGAATCCTGCTGACTTTGTTTTGTGGAAATCTGCTAAAGAGGGTGAGGTGCATTGGCAATCACCTTGGGGCATTGGTCGTCCTGGTTGGCATATTGAATGTTCGGCTATGTCTACAAGCTGCCTAGGGCCACATTTTGACATACATGGTGGTGGACCTGATCTTAAGTTTCCTCATCATGAAAACGAAATAGCTCAATCTGAATGCGCTAATGGTACTGACTATGTCAACTATTGGATGCATTGTGGTGCTGTACGCGTTAACAATGAAAAGATGTCTAAATCTTTGGGTAACTTCTTTACCGTGAGAGATGTGTTAGAAAAATATAACCCTGAGGTTGTACGTTTCTTAATGGTGTCTAGTCAATATCGTAGCCCTATCGATTATTCTGAGCAAAGTTTACTTGAGGCAAAAGTTGGCCTTGAAAGAATGTATACCAGCTTACAAGGACAAGCGTTAGCTGGCGAGTACTTGCCATCTACTTATAGCGAACGCTATCAAGAAGCTATGGATGATGACTTTAATACGCCTGTTGCTATCTCAGTTTTATTTGATTTGGTAAGAGAGTTGAATAAAGCAAAAGCAGCTGAAGCTGATAATGCACCAATTCTTGCTAAAGAATTAAGTGTTTTAGCTGAGCCACTTGGTTTGTTGTTGCAAGACCCAGAGTATTTCTTAAAAAATAGTGTGGTCAATGATGGTATTTCTGAAGAAGAAATTGACGCGCTGATTGCTGAAAGGATTCAAGCAAGGAAAGATAAAAACTTTGCGAGAAGTGATGAAATAAGGGACTCTTTAGCGGATCAAGGTATTACTTTATTAGATACGAGAGAAGGGACAAGCTGGACAAGGCGTTAATTGTTCAGATGATAAGGCCAGCATTAGCTGGCCTTTATTTTGATTAGTTTTTAACTCTTACTGCTAGCACGTCACAAGGGGCTCCATGTAATACCCCGTTTGCTGTGGATCCTAAAAGCAAGGCTAATCCATGTCGGCCATGACTACCTACAACGATGAGATTGGTTTCGTTTTCTTCTGCAACACGATGGATTTCACTTTCAATACCGCCTTGAGAAATGATTGCTTGATCAATAGGGCAGGTGATTTGTTCGCAGAGAGCGTCTAATTTTTCTTGTGCGCTTGTTTGAAGTTGATGTTGTATGTCTGTGATATCAATTGGGACATCGCCACCATAGGCGTAGTTAAGGGATTCAATAACGTGCAGAATAACCAATTTTGCGTTATATGTTGTGCACAAACGTACAGCTTTTTCAACGACGGGAAGATTCTCTTCAGTAAGGTCGGCCGCTAGTAAAATTCTTTGGTATGGCATATAAACCTCCGAAACGGTTTGTGTATTCTTATATTAGTTCAAACATGAGTAAAATTTATGACTATTTTAATAGTGGTTGCCATTGTTGCCTCAATGCTGGGCTCCATTTTATGGGTGATGCCAAGTAAGCGTGATCAAGATAAAATGAAAATTCGTCTTTTAGCACGAAAAAGTCAATTAGGTGTACAACTTACACATATAGAGTTACCTGATAAATGGGATAAGTCAACGACTAAAGTAAAATCTGCCGCTTACCACAAATTTAGAATTAATAAGCTTAAAAGCTTAACCGATGAGGTTTGCATCTATCCTTACGAGGTGTGGAAGTACGAAAATATTCTGGATGGCTGGTACGCAAACAGGGTTATTAATCTATCTGAATCAAGCCAAGAAACGTTAAAAAATCATATGCAAAACTTTAAAGCAATTGTAGTTACAGCAGATTGTGTTTCTTTGCATTGGAATGAAAATGGAGAAGAGAGTGATGTTGAAAAGATTCAATCGCTTCTCAGTGAAATTGAAGCGATTGATTTTGTGTAAGCTATTCTTGATCTAATCCTGAAATATCAACGGGTTTTGAAAGTTCCTCAACTAAAGCGGCTGCTTCCTCTGGTGTTTCAGCCTCTTCAATTGCTTTTAATTCAGGTTCATAGATCTCTTTGATTTTTTCATCAACAAAATTTTCAAGAAGCTTTTTCTCAGGGCGCTGTAAAGGGTCAGCTCTAACGTGAGATAAGATAACGCCATATAGGGTTCTGGCGACACGTGTATCACCCGTATCGAAATTAGTATTAGCTTGAACAAGCTGGCGGTTAACTTGAATGTCGAGGTTTAACCAGCGTAAATAATCATAACAAGCTTGATAATGTGAATGGCTAATTCGTCCTTTTCTGCGCATAAATAAAAGCAGTTTGGCGAGCTTGGTTAAGCGTTCTTTATAATTCGCTTTTTCTTGAAAACTTAATAATGTAGGAGTGGTGTTATATACAATTAAATCATTTTCACGTTCTTCTTCTGCTTTGGCTATTCTTTGTTCAATTGAATCAATGTCGTCAGTGTAGTTAATAAGATCGCGTAATGTGTCGATATAAAAATCATATAAAACATCAGTAACAATTGGGTCGGTGTTAATTTGAACAATACTGCTAATATGGCTATAAGTTCTATCGGCTCGATTCATAAGTTTTAATTGAGTGAATCTACGTTCGGTTTCTTCTTTTTCTTTTTGATGCGCTCTGCTTCCGACGATTACGGAAAGAACGACTATGATGAATAAAAATAAAATGGTAACAATTTGCAATGTCACTACGTATTGTCCTCTGACGATGAATTCAGTATCTTAAATATAGATATTTTCAAATGATTTAGAAAATTATCTCGCAAACAATACAGTGATAGCTTGTTATATAAAAGGGGTTTGCTTAATATCACGATCCCGACGATGTTAACTGCACAGATTTGCAGAATCGGAGATGTACTTTACATAAGGCCTATATTAGAAAATGGGAAAATCACTGGTAATAGTGGAATCGCCAGCCAAGGCGAAGACAATTAATAAATATTTAGGTAGTGGCTATGTTGTAAAGTCCAGTGTTGGACATATACGTGACTTACCTACTGGCACAACATCAACGTCCACACCTCAAGAGCGCGCTAAGCAAGCCGCTTTGACACGTAAAATGTCAGCTGAAGAAAAAGTTGTTTATAAGAGCCGTAAAGCTCGTCAACAACTGATTAACCGAATGGGTGTTGACCCAGAGAACAACTGGCAGGCCCAGTACGAAGTGTTACCAGGCAAAGAAAAAGTTGTTGATGAACTTAAGCGCTTGGCAAAAAATGCTGACACCATCTATCTCGCGACCGATTTGGATAGAGAGGGAGAAGCTATTGCGTGGCACTTGCGTGAAGCAATAGGTGGTGACGATTCTCGCTATAAGCGTGTTGTTTTTAACGAGATTACTGAAAAAGCAATTACTGAAGCTTTTGATGTTCCTGCTGAACTTGATATCAATAGAGTAAATGCACAGCAAGCAAGACGTTTCTTGGATCGCGTTGTTGGCTTTATGGTATCTCCTTTATTGTGGGCTAAAGTTGCCCGTGGATTATCAGCAGGCCGTGTTCAATCTGTTGCGGTAAGACTAATCGTTGAACGCGAACAAAGTATTAGAGCCTTTATCCCAGATGAGTTTTGGGAAATGGACGCTTTGCTTGCAACACCTAAGCAAGAAAAAATTAAGTTTGAAGTTGCGAAGTATCAAGACAAAGAATACCGACCAACGAATGAAGAAGAGTCGAATCAACATTTAGCGAGACTTCAGAATGCAACCTATAAAGTTGCTAGACGTGAAGATAAGCCGACAAGTAGTAAACCAAGCGCACCTTTTATAACATCAACTTTGCAACAGGCTGCAAGTACTCGCTTAAGCTTTGGTGTTAAAAAGACGATGATGTTAGCTCAGCGACTTTACGAAGCGGGTTACATTACCTATATGCGAACTGACTCGACTAACTTAAGCCAAGAAGCTGTTTCTAGTTTAAGGGATTATATCGAGAAAAATTATGGCAATGAGTATTTGCCAGAAAACGCGATTCGATATTCTAGCAAAGAGGGCGCTCAAGAGGCTCACGAAGCGATTCGACCTTCTGATGTTACCTTGTTGCCAGAGTTCTTGAAAGGCATGGAAAAAGACGCTCATAGACTTTACGAGTTGATTCGTAATCAGTTTATGGCATGTCAAATGACACCTGCTCGTTATACATCTACTACGGTTACGCTAGTAGTGGACGAGTATGAATTAAAGGCGAAAGGCAGAATTCTTCGCTTTGATGGTTATACGCGTGTTATGACACCACTAGGTAAGAAAGGTGATGACAACATTTTACCTGATATCGATCAAGGCGAACCTTTGAGCATAGAGCAGCTTGTGCCTGAGCAACACTTCACTAAGCCACCGGCTAGATACAGTGAAGCAAGCCTTGTTAAAGAGCTTGAGAAGCGTGGTATTGGACGTCCATCAACTTATGCTTCTATCATTTCTACGATTCAAGATCGTGGTTATGTGCGAACTGAAGGTCGTCGCTTTTATGCTGAGAAAATGGGTGACATAGTTACCGATCGTTTAGTGAATAGCTTCCAGACTTTGATGGGTTATGATTTTACCGCTCAAATGGAAGAGAGACTGGATGATATCGCTGAAGGGCGAGATGACTGGATTGAAACCCTTAATGCCTTTTACCGTGATTTTAGTAAGACACTTAATATCGCCGAACATCCAGAAACAGGTATGGCTCAAAATGCGCCAACACCTACTGATATAGAATGCCCAACATGTTCTAGACCAATGCAAATTCGTACGGCAAGTACTGGTGTGTTCTTGTCTTGCTCTGGTTATGCATTGCCACCAAAAGAGCGCTGTAAAGCAACAATTAACCTAGTAAGTGGTGAAGAGGTTGTTGCTGTATATGACGATGAGGCTGAGTCAAAGGCGCTTATTAATAAGCGACGTTGTAAAATCTGTGGCTCTGCAATGGATAGCTATTTGGTTGATGAGCAGCGCAAATTACATGTTTGTGGTAACAACCCTAGTTGTTCAGGATTTGAGGTTGAGGCTGGTTCGTTCAAGATAAAAGGTTATGATGGCCCTGTTCTTGAGTGTGATAAGTGCTCTTCAGAGATGCAGTTAAAAACTGGCCGTTTCGGGAAGTACTTTGGTTGTACAAATGAAGAATGTAAGAATACACGTAAGTTACTAAAAAATGGAGAAGCTGCTCCGCCTAAGATGGACCCTGTTCCTATGCCAGATTTGGCATGCCTTAAGGTTGAGGATCACTATGTTTTACGTGATGGTGCAACTGGCCTGTTCTTGGCAGCGAGTCAATTCCCAAGGAAGCGAGAAACGCGTGCTCCACTTGTGGCTGAGCTGATACCTTACATGGATCAGATAGATCCTAAGTATCATTTCTTCAAGGATGCGCCATTAGCTGACTCTGAAGGTCGACCTGCAATAATTCGCTATAGTCGTAAAACAAAAGAGCAATATGTCATGTCTGAAGACGAAGGCAAGCCAACTGGTTGGAAAGCCTTTTATGTTGACTCTAAGTGGGTGATTGAAGAAGCTAAGAAAAAGGTAAAGAAATAAATGAGTTCGGCCGCTAGTATGACCAATCAGAGGCTGGATATAGCACGTCGTTTTTTGGTTATGCCAAATAATGAGCAAAAATGGATGGGGCCAGCATTTGAAAATGCTGCCCTTTTTCATTTACAAAGTGCTGTTTTAGGGCTTTTGCAAGAAGTAAAACAAGCGTATCATCTTAGCTCGGAAATTGGCTTGCTTGAAATGCATCAAGATGCAAAATCAAAAAACATCAGCATTCCAGTTGTTAACGAGCTTATAGAATTGAATGCAAACGCAAACTCTTGGTTTTCACATATGCAAAATACATATGACGTGAGTTTGAAATGTCAGCCAAACTTCTATAACGCTAAACACGATAATTTAATTGTCGCCTCAGTTGATGATAGGTCAACTTATTTGACATATTTAAACTCTCTAACCGAATTGATTTTAAGGTTTAGAGAAGAATCCTCAGAGTACTAATAATATGAATGAGTCGTATCTAGAGATAGTGGAACTAGAAAATGGCGAAATTGTTTTACGTCCAGCAAGTGATGAGGGTGTTGAATCTGAACCTTTAGCGGTTCTAAAAATTTCTGATACTACAAAAGCGTATCTTCAGGATAGGTATTTTGAACTGGCTAAGAGAATGTTTCATGCCGGTATCGATTTTGTGTATTCAGAAGATTTCCCAGAATCTGAAGTGCATGAATCTCATGATGAAAACACAGCCTCACAGGCAAAAGTGATTCACTAATGATGACCGCATAAAAAAAGCTAAGCCTAGGCTTAGCTTTTTTTATGCGTGTTACTTAGATTGTTTGTCGTATAACACCCACTGAGAGGCCCTCAATGGCAAACTCTTCACTTTCTAAGTCGACTAGTATGTCATTGAACTCTTCGTTTTCTGCGATGAGGCGAATTGTATTCCCTTTCTTTTCAAAGCGTTTTACAGTCACCTCATCGCCGATACGTGCAACAACAATTTGGCCGTTACGTACGGTAGATGTTTTATGGACGGCAAGTAAATCTCCTTCCATAATGCCCACATCTTTCATGCTCATGCCATTTACAGATAAGAGATAATCAGCTTGTGGTGAGAACATGCTTGGTGGCACTTGAACATGAGAGTCCACATTTTCCTGGGCAAGTATTGGAAAACCTGCAGCTACCTTACCAATAATAGGCAGCCCAAGCTCTGGGTTTGCATCATTGCTGGCTTCTTCAATGATGCGTAAGCCACGTGAAGCACCAGGTAAAATCTCAATAGCACCTTTTTTACAAAGGGCTTTTAAGTGTTCTTCCGCAGCATTTGGTGATTTAAAACCTAGCTGTTTTGCAATTTCGGCTCGTGTTGGTGGAAAGCCAGTTTCCGCAATAAAGTCGCGGATTGTATCCATAACATCGGATTGTCTTTTTGTAAGTTTAATCATAAGGCATCTGGTTGTTTGTACAGTAACTGTTATTATATACAGCTTTTAAAGGGATACTCAAATAAATAAATGCTTTCTGACGATTTAAAGTTAAAAATACAAACCGCTTACCGAGCAAACCTTAAGGCAAAAGGGCACAACCCTCGTACCGGTCAAAGGCAAATGATTGGTGCTATTGCGAGAACACTGGGTAACGTTAAACCTGACAGTGAAGGTAATCGACTGGGTGAAAAACATGTTGCGGTAATAGAGGCTGGTACGGGTACAGGTAAAACCTTGTCATATTGCCTAGCCGCAGTCCCTATAGCCAGAGCACGGGAAAAAACACTCGTAATCTCAACGGCAACTGTCGCTTTGCAGGAGCAAATTCTTCACAAGGAACTACCAGAACTCCTTAAGCATACTGACTATCAGTTTAAATATACCTTGGCTAAAGGTAGAGGTCGTTATTTGTGTCTAAATCATCTAGAAAGTCATCTAGATGATGAGACACAAGCGACGGATGATATGTTCGCAGGTTTGTTTGAACAGCATTTGCAGCCAGGAGATGTTAATACCGCTCTTTATAAAGAAATGGATGATGCGCTTAAAGCTGGCACTTGGGATGGTGATAAAGATAACTGGACAGGTATTGTAAGAGAGCAAGATTGGGGACGTTTAAAAACGGATCATCAGCAATGTACAAACCGTAATTGTGCTAACTTTACGGCGTGCCCATTTTATAAGGCTAGAGCTGAAATAGAAGTTGCAGACATTATAGTTGCAAACCATGACCTTGTATTAGCGGACTTATCTCTAGGTGGAGGAGCAATACTGACTGCCCCTGCCGATAGTATTTATGTATTCGATGAAGGGCACCATTTACCCGACAAAGCTATTAATCATTTCAGACACGAACTTAGATTACAGCAAAGCATTCTTTGGTTAAGACAACTTGAGAAGAACCTGATAAACCTTAAGCAGGAGCTTTCTGACGACGTTAGTGTTACTGGGCAATTATTGTTCAAGATTCCACAAATGGTGCAAACCATTGTTAATTTTATTCAATATGCTCAACAAGGTTTAGCGCCATTCATTAATAATCTGCAAAATGTTGATGATAATGATCAGCATAGATTTGAGTTTGGCATTATCCCTGATGAGTTAAGGCAGCTCGCTTATAGCCTCCAAACCTCCTACCAAAAACTTTTTTCTGCGATCGAGTCGATCCACGATGAATGTAAGAAAGTTAAGCAGAATGAGGGTATGGGTATGAAGCCTGAAACCGCAGAAGTTTGGCTACCAATCTTAGGCGTAATACTCGGTAGGTTAGAGCAGGCAAAAGCGTTATGGCTATTATTCTCTACGGCGGATGATCAGAACTTCCCACCTAATGCAAGATGGCTTACATTGACTGGTCAAGGAATGGAGCAGGATATTGAGCTGGGTGGTTCACCCATTCTTGCTGCGCACACATTAAGAATGCAATTATGGGATAAATGCTTTGCCGCGGTTGTTACCTCAGCTACTTTGACAGCATTAAATCAATTTCACCGTTTTAATATGAGAAGTGGCGTGCCGAAGGAGTCAGAATATTTAAGAGTATTAAGCCCTTTTGATTTTCAGAATAAAGCTGTTTTGCAAATTCCAAAACTTGAGCATGAACCAAATAAGGCGGATGAACATACTAAAGAAATTATCCAATACCTAGATAATGAGGTTGATCCTTTAGCTGCCAGTTTGGTTTTATTCTCCTCAAGAAAGCAGATGGAAGCTGTTGCTGATGCCGTTAAGCAGGAGCTTAAAGATATTATGTTGGTTCAAGGGGAGCAGTCAAAACGTATTATCCTTGAGGCTCATAAAGAAAGAATTGATAAAGACAAGGGGAGTTTGTTGTTGGGGCTGGCAAGCTTTGCTGAAGGTGTTGATTTACCAGGTAAATATTTAACACACGTTATTATTGCCAAAATACCTTTTTCAGTGCCTGATGACCCAGTTGATGCGACTTTAGCAGAATGGATTCAAAAGCGTGGTGGGAATCCTTTTATGGAAATATCAATCCCTGATGCGTCTCTTAAATTAGTGCAGGCGACAGGTCGTTTATTACGCAGTGAGAATGATACTGGGAAAATCTGCATACTAGATAAGCGCCTTATTACTAAGCGCTATGGCAGGAACCTTATAGACAGTTTACCACCCTATAGCCTAAAGCTAGAATCTAGTTAAGCGCTTGGTGAGTAACTAATTAAATGACTGTAAAAATGGGTGGTATTTCTGTAAACTCCACCCACATCAAATTAGTGATAACAATTTATTCAAAGGCATTACGTCTTTGACTCCATAAGACATTCAACAGAAGATCATAGATTCCAATATGGATAATCAGAGCGCACCACAAAAACCTAGAACTAAAAAACCAAGAAAATCATATCGCAAACCTAAGCGTCAGGATGATGCTTCTCAAAACAAACCTGCTACGGGTGCTGTTTGGTCCATTGATGATTTTCAAGTGGCTGAAGTTGAGGGTAAAGTTCGCTTTCATGATTTAAATCTTCCTGACCGAGTTCTTAAATCAATTTCTGAAATGTCTTTTGAGTACTGCAGTGAAATCCAGGCAGCTACCTTACCTGAAACGCTTCAAGGCTATGATTTAATTGGCCAAGCACAAACAGGTACCGGTAAAACAGCGGCCTTTTTAATTGCCATGATAAGTGACTTTATTGATTACCCTCTAGAGGGTGATCGTGATAGTCGTTTAGCTAGGGGCCTAATCATAGCGCCAACGCGTGAATTAGCGCTTCAAATTGCTGATGATGCAGTTAAGTTAACAGCTAATTCTAATATTAATGTTGTTTCCTTGGTGGGTGGTTTAAGCTACGAAAAGCAAAAGCAGACGTTAGAGACAGAGCGTGTTGATATCGTTGTTGCTACGCCTGGTCGTTTAATGGATTTTGCTAGAAACAAAAAAGTACTCCTTAACAAGGTAGAAGCGTTAGTCCTTGATGAAGCGGATCGCATGCTATCTATGGGTTTTATCCCTGATGTGAAAAGTATTATCCGCATGACGCCGCATAAAGAAAAGCGTCAGACCATGCTTTTTAGTGCAACCTTCCCTAAAGATATTCAAAACCTTGCTCGTCAATGGACTTACTTCCCAAAAGAAGTTTCTGTTGTTCCTGAAGAAACGACAAATAAAAACATTGAGCAAGTTATTTATAGTGTTGAAGCAGATCAGAAATGGCCTGTGCTTGAGAGTCTAATTAAGGAAAAAGATAATCAAAGAACGATCGTTTTTGCTAACCGACGTGATGAAACCCGTGACCTGTATGAGCGCTTGAAAGATGCTGGCGTTAATTGCGCTATGTTGTCTGGCGAAGTGTCTCAAGATAAGCGAGTTAAAACGTTAGCTAACTTTAAAAATGGACGTATTCAAGTTTTGGTTGCAACAGATGTGGCCGGTCGTGGTATTCATGTTGATGGTATTGAATTAGTCGTAAATTATTCATTACCAGAAGATCCAGAAGATTATGTTCACCGCATTGGTCGAACGGGCCGTGGTGGTGAATCAGGTAAGTCTGTCAGCTTTGCCAGTGAAGATGACGCATTTATGGTGCCTGAAATTGAAAAAGTAGTAGGTGAAAAAATTCGCTGCGAGTATGTAAGTAACAGCTAAAATATATACTGACAGTCTAATTATTAGGCTGTCAGTTCTCACTTCAAACCTTACTCTTCCTCTTGTTGTTTGGGTGATTTATGAAACTTTCACATCATTTTTCTACACTTGGTTCTAGTTTCTCATCTCAAGGTCAAATTCAACCTTTAACTCAACAAACCCTTTCCTACTCAAATGACGCTTTGGCTGCTCAATTAGATATCAATCTTAAGCATGCTAAGACATTAAACCTGCTTCTAGGAAATGAACCTATCTCTGGCGCATTAAGTATGGTCTATGCAGGGCACCAGTTTGGCGGCTTCACACCGCAGTTAGGTGATGGTAGAGGGCTATTGCTTGGAGAAGTGACCAACCAAGATGGTCAAATAATTGACCTGCATATGAAAGGGGCGGGTCCTACGCCTTATTCAAGGCGTGGTGATGGTAGGGCCGTATTAAGTTCAAGTATTCGTGAGTACTTAGCCAGTGAGGCATTACATCATTTAGGCATTTCAAGTACTCGAGCTCTAGCATTATTTTCAAGTGACCAATATGTTTACCGTGAGCAAGCGGAACCTGCCGCTATGTTACTTAGAAGTGCTAGAACACACATTCGTTTTGGTCATTTTGAATATTTCTTTTATCAAAAGAAAACACACGAATTAGATTCTTTAATTGATTATGTTATAGATCGTTATTTTAAGCAGCCATTAGGTAGAGAGGAGAATATCCTCTTTATGCTAGAGTCGATTGTAGATTCAACAGCAAAAATGATTGCGCAGTGGCAGGCAGTTGGTTTTCAGCATGGTGTAATGAATACAGATAATATGTCTATATTAGGGGAAACAATTGATTATGGTCCCTATGGATTTATGGAATCATATCAGCCAAGGTGGGTTTCAAATCAATCAGATTATGAAGCCCGTTATGCTTTTGAGCGTCAACCTGTTGTGGCACTATGGAATTTGAATTGCCTATTTCATTGTTTTTCTAATCATTTGACTAAAAGCCAACTAGTTAAAGTCCTTAGTCAGTTTGAAGCCAGATTAATGGGGTACTTTCAAACAATGATAAGATCAAAATTAGGCTTTATTTTAGAGCTAGAAGACGATCAGGCAATGTTTTCTAATTTATTGTTATTATTAGAAAAGGAACAAGTAGACTATACTAGTTTTTGGCGTAACCTAAGCCAAATGAAAGAGGCTAATGATCGTCTGTTATTGATTGCTGACTTTGATGATAATGAAGCAATTAACCTTTGGTTAAATGAATATTGTGACAGACGTAAGCAAGAAACCAGATCGTGGGAAGAATCACGGGTTGAAATGCTAAAATTCAATCCTAAATATATTCTAAGAAACTATTTAGCTCAAAATGTGATTTCAGCGGCAGAGGGTGGGAGCTTTAAATTATTTGATGAGCTTATGCAGGTATTAAAGCAACCTTTTGATGAGCATGAGACCTTATCGCACCTTGCGATACCTGCTAATAGTGAGCAGCAGAAAATTTGCATTAGTTGTTCGTCTTAAAATTTATCTAATCTTATTAAATTTATCTTTATTTGAAGGTAAATCGGAGGTTTAAAAACAAGATGGCTAAAGAAACCGTCTGTGTACTTGGTGGTGGTAGTTTTGGTACCGCTTTAGCGAATATCATGGCTAATAATGGACATATTGTTAGCCAATGGATGAGAAATGAAGAGCAAGTTGAGGAAATTAATTTAACAGGTTTCAATAGTCGCTATCTTCCTAAAGCTCAACTTAGTGAAGAGTTACTTGCTACTACCGATCTAGAAGCGGCGATTGCTGAAAGTGATGCTATTTTTGTGTCAATCCCATCAAAATCTTTCGAACAAGTTGTAGAAAGAATTACTCCCTTATTAACACCAGATAAAATGTTAATCAGTACAACCAAAGGCTTCAATCCAAACCGCTTTGAGTTGATGAGTGATATTTTATTTCGTCAAAATGTTACTGATAAAATTGGTGTTTTGAGTGGGCCGAATTTAGCAAAAGAGATAGCGGCAGGGCAATTAACCGGTTCTGTTATTGCAAGCCCAGATGATGCGGTGAGAGGTCATGCTGTGGAATTACTTAAGTCGCCAACTTTTAGAGTATACGAAAACTCTGATATCAAAGGTGTAGAGCTAGCTGGCGCATTAAAAAATATTTATGCCATTGTTTGTGGGCTTGCAAAAGCTCTCAATGTTGGCGAAAACACTATGGCTATGATAATGACGCGTAGTTTAGCTGAAATGAGCCGCTTTGCTGTTCATTTCGGTGCGAATCCAATGACATTCTTAGGCTTGGCTGGTATGGGAGATTTGATTGCAACATGTTCATCTCCATTAAGTCGAAACTATCAGGTTGGTTTTGCACTAGGCTCGGGTAAAACATTAGAACAAGCCGTTGCAGAATTAGGACAAGTTGCCGAAGGGGTGAACACCTTGCGTATGGTAATTTCAGAAGCAGAAAAAAATAAACTCTATATGCCATTAGCATTAGGATTGTCTAAGCTTGTGTTTGATGGGTGTCAATTGGACTCTCTAGTTCAAACCATGATGACAGGTGAGCTTAAGTGGGATGTAGAGTTTGCGACATATGAGGAGAAAAGTAATGGCTAAACCAGGGTATGCAGATCAAGGTTTTTGGGTTCGTTTAGTATTCATGGCAGTGTATTGGGCTGTGTTAAATATTTCTTTGTCTGTATTTGGCATTGCGCTCATTATTCTTACTATTATTCGTTTTGGTTCTCAATTTGAGCCAAAAAGTCTTGCCGATTTTGTGGCTTCATTATCAAACTTCATTAGCCAAACACTTTCTTTCGTCTGTTTTCAAACTGAAGAAAAGCCATACCCATTTCAGCCATGGCCTAATGCGAAATAAGGATTTTGGATATGGGGATTAAACGCTTATATATTTTGCGTCACGGTAATGCAGAAGCACCAACTTTAGGTAATGATGCGGCCAGAAACTTAACGGCAATGGGGGTGGAGGAAGTACTCTCAACAGCATTAAAGTTCAAACAAAAAAATGAGAGTATTAATCAAGTTTTTGTGAGCCCTTATATACGAGCTCAGCAAACAGCACATCATTTTTTAGACGCTATTAATTATACGGGAGTTAGTGCGACTGATGACAAGATCACACCAAGTGGTAAACCAATTGAGGTTGCGCTTTGGTTATCAAATTTACAGGCAGAGTCGGTTTTGCTAGTAACTCACGAACCTTTTGCAAGTCAAATGGTCGACTTGTTAGCAGATATGCCTTTGCCACCAGACTTTATGATGCAAACAGCGACGCTTGCTGCCGTTGAAGGTGAGGTTCTTGCTACTTCATGCTGTCAATTGCGTTGGGTCGAAAACGCGCATAGCTAACACTTATTTTGATAAGACTAGTATTAAGTTGTATATGATGGATCGTGAAACCCAAATTGAATTAAAACATACTAAATTATCCTTTATTGAAACTCAGCCGAAAGGTGTATTAACAACGGCTCATCATAAAATAGTTGCACTTCATGGCTGGCTTGATAATGCAGCAAGTTTTGATAGATGCACTCAGATGATACCTAACTGTCATTGGTACAGTTTAGATTGTGCAGGACATGGTAAATCAGATCATAGGCCTGATGGGGCGTTTTATCATTTATGGGACTATGTACTTGATGTTGTGCAATTCATACAAAATTTGAATGCGAAAGTCTGGCTTGTTGGGCATAGTATGGGAGCTTCTATCGCCATGTTAGTTGCATCTATTGCTCCTGATAAAGTCCATGGTTTAGTCATGTTAGACAATTTGGGGCCATTAACTTCAGATGCATCTCAACGGGTATCTCAGTTACAACATGCTGTTAATAAAATGAGTATTGATAGATCAGCCTCTAGGGGTTATGACAATCAAGAAGCCATGATTCAAGCACGAATGAATGGCTTCACTAAGCTTGGTTATAATGCTTCAAAATTCTTAGTAATGCGTGGAAGTTTTGTGGGAGAAGATGGCCGCTATCGGTGGCGTCATGACCCGAAGCTTACATTTCCTTCTCCATATCGTATGGACAAAGAAGGTGTAACCGCTTTCATTAAAGGCGTTTCTTGTCCAACACTTATGTTATTAGCAAACCAAGGCATTTTTAAAGCATGTCAAAAACAAGCCATTGAAATGTGTGAAAACTTTAAATCCGCCGAATTAGATTGGTGTGATGGCGGTCATCACTTTCACTTAGAAGATGAAAGTTATCAAAAAGTTGCGAAAAGGGTTTATGCTTTTATAACAAGTCACTAAGTTTTATTTATAAAAGCATATCGTTACTAAGGGTATTAAGGAGAGAGTTATTAATAATATTTTATTGAATTCTAATTCTAGCCAGCTCATAAACACTAAGCATTTAAAAGCACTTTGTATTTTAGGTTTAGGATTGGTTTCTTCCTATGGTTATTCAAGCCAAACGTTGGAACAATTTAAAGGTGCGAATCTCATTAAGCATGATCAAAGCTCTCAAGTTGATTATGCTTTACCGCTTGCTAACCTGAAGAAGTCTGCACGAACTTGGATCCCGATTAAAGCTAAACAGGTTCAAGGTGAACTTTCTTCATCCTTATTCAAATTTGGCCGTAATGAGAGCCTGTTACCCATTTATGATTTTTATAGAAAGCAGATGACAGCTTCAAGCAATATTCTGTATGAATGTAGTGGTCGTACTTGTGGTAGTAGTAATGCTTGGGCCAATAATTTCTTCAATGATTATCGCTTATATGGTGCCGATGCAAACCAATATTTACTTGTCGTCGAGCAAGAATCTACTGAGGGTTCAGGCTATCAAGTTTTGTATTTGAACCGTCGTGGGGCAGGGGATGTCATGCTACGCTTGGATAATGTCGCAACTAAACTAGATACATCCAAGGTAAATATCGCCCTACAAGTTAATCTTGATAATAAACTTGCATTGAATCAGTTCATTAATGGGCAAGCCGATATGCAGAACTATGTGTTTGCGATTACTACTGAATCGTCTCTTTCTCCTATTGAATCCTTTATAAAAGGTGAAAAAGAAATTGCAGATATTAAGGCTGAATTGAGTGAAGATGATCTCAAGCATATACATTTCGTAAATTTGGGAAATCAAGCAAAGCCAGTATATGGTGAAAGTCAGGTAACAGTGATTTCAAACCGTGATGCAAATAAAGAATAAAAAGACAGTTTCTTTAGTTTTAGGCTCTGGTGCCGCTAGAGGTCTTGCTCATATTGGCGTAATCGATGCTTTAGAAGAGCAAGGTTTTGAGATTGTTTCTATTGCAGGATGCTCTATTGGCGCCATTATTGGTGGTGCTTATGCAGCAGGTAGATTTCATGCATTTCGGCAGTGGGCATCTGATCTCACACGGTTAGAAACAGTAAGGCTTATCGATATTAGCATTGCCAATGCCGGAGCGATCAAAGGTGATAAGCTTTTTAGCAAGATTAAAGATATTATTGGTGATCCTAATATTGAAGATTTAAATATTAGCTTCACTTCCATTGCGACTGATTTGATTAATCAAAAAGAATCTTGGTTTCAATCAGGCTCCCTAATTAATGCTTTAAGAGCTTCTTCTGCCATTCCATCACTGATTTTGCCTGTTCGTCTTGGTGACAAAGTCTATGTTGATGGTGGTTTATTAAACCCATTACCCATCATCCCGACTATTGCTGCCAATGCTGATTATATTGTTGCGGTCGATCTTAATGGTTCACAAGCGATGCCTAATTTAAATACCCAACAACCTCAAGAAAGCTCAGAAGTCTGGGTTACCAATATTAGAGATATGTTTAAAGCTAATGTTCTTGATAATTTTGAGGACCTTTTGGTTGATAAGGTAGCTTCGCAAGGTGACAAAAAGAGTCTTGATACAGAGCATTTACCTGAAAATTGGGGAAGACTGCAGATTATAAACACCATGTTTGAAACAATGCAGGCTTCTTTGACGCAATATAAAGTTGCTGGCTATCCCCCAGATGCCGTCGTGAGTCTTTCTAAAGATGCATGTTCCTTCTATGAGTTTTGGCGTGCTGATGAAATGATTGAGTACGGTTATCAAGAAACAATCAAAGTTTTAAATCACCTCGAAGAAATAGGGTAACGCTTATCTTTGTATCCTATAAAATAAATAGTTTATAATTATTATTCTATTTATCTAAACGGAATTCATTTCCATGGCTCGTAAAGCTAATATCTCACGCGAAGAAATTATTCTGGCCTGCTGGTCATTGTTAGAGCAAAACTACTTTCCAAATATCCCTCGTTTAACTGAATATTTTTTAAAAAAAGACGGGCGTAAATGCTCGAACACGACATTTCTAAAAGCAATTACAGATTGGGAGGAGCTTTATAAAGAGCAGCAAGAGGCTAGCTTTAAAGATTTGTCATCTGTATTTATGCCAAGTTTTAAAAAGTTTGAAAGAGATATAAGCCGTGATCTTGAGTCTTTGTTAGAAGAGAGGATGCATCAAGAGAAAAATGAGCAATCTCTTAAAAAAGATGCCACCCATGGACAATATTTGTCACTTTCAGAGTTAGCCCGAAATCAAGCAGAAGACATTGAAAAGCAGCAAGATGAAATACACCAGCTTCAAATCCAAAGTGTGTCAGATCGTAAAAAAATTGAGTATTTTGAGCAAAGGTATCAAGAGACATTAACAACATTAAAAGTTACTCAGACTCAGTCAGAACATGATAAGTCTCAGATTAAAGAAGCGACACTTAATTTGTCACAAAAAGAATTAGATCACAGTAAGCTTGAGCTAAAAGTAAATTTGCTTGAAGAGGAAAGAGAAAACTTAAAAGCTCAACTTGAAGTACAGGCTAAGCAACTGAATAGACAGGCTTTAAAAATCGAAGAGTTGATCTCTAAAACTCATGAAAACAATGTAAACGAATTGACTTTACAGCTTAAAGAGCTAATTCAACTTCAGCAGAAGGTTGAACAAAGAAAGCCGAAATAACTACTTTTATCTCAAGTGTTTGTCTCTTTTTATGGATTTTTGTTTTTAGATGAAAGCAATGCTTAATTTAATGAAGAAAAGTGATAAAGGTCAGTTGATAACAAGGTATAATGGTTTCCTTTTGACATTGTGAAGCAGTAATTAATGAGTAATAGACAATCCGCTCTACGTGATTTATCAAGCATTAAAGACTTTATTCGTTGGAGCTTTAGCCGATTTAACCAAGCTAATCTTTTTTATGGCCATGGAACTGATAATCCATGGGATGAGTCTGTAAACTTAGTATTGGGTGCTTTGAAGTTGCCGTTAGACTTCGATAAAGATTTGATGGATTGTAAGCTTACAATTGATGAGAAAAAACGCATTTTAAAATTGCTTAATGAGCGTATTTCTAAACGAACACCTTTGCCATACCTACTAGGTGAAGCTTGGTTTATGGGTTTACCTTTTAAGGTAACCAAAGACACTTTAATTCCAAGATCTCCTATTATGGCATTGCTTAAAGATGAATTTCAGCCTTGGCTCGAACAGTATCCAGTTAACATTTTAGATATGTGTACGGGAAGTGGTTGTCTAGGTATTACAGCGGCATTAATTTTTGAAGATGCTAAAGTCGATATCAGTGATATTAGTTTACCTGCATTGTCTGTCGCTAAAGAAAATATCATAAAGCATCAGGTTGAAGAGACAGTTGAAGCTATTCATTCAGATATGTTTGATAGCTTAGAAGGCCGTAAATATGATCTGATTATTTGTAATCCACCTTATGTGGACGCAGATGACTATCAAACAGCGCCTGAAGAGTTTCATCAAGAGCCTGAGCTAGCACTGACGTCAGGTTTTGATGGATTAGATTTTACACGTAAGTTTTTAACACAAGTGGTAGATCACCTGCATGATGGCGGTATCGTTGTCTATGAAGTGGGTAATAGCGAAATAGCGTTACAAGAAGCATTCCCTGACTTCCCCTTTATGTGGGTAGAGTTGGAGCAGGGTGGTAATGGTGTTTTTGTTATATCAAAAAATGATCTAATCACTCATTCACTTTAATTATACAAAAAGAGCAAAGCGAGTTTATGTCAGGTAATACATTTGGAACTCTGTTTAAAGTTACTACCTTTGGTGAAAGCCATGGCATTGCATTAGGTGCAATTGTTGATGGTTGCCCACCTGGAATAGAAATCTCAGAAGAAGATTTACAAAAAGATCTAGATCTTCGTAAGCCTGGGACTTCAAAATATACCACTCAAAGACGTGAACCGGATCAGGTTAAAATTCTTTCTGGTGTATTTGAAGGTAAAACTACGGGAACGTCTATTGGTCTTTTAATTGAAAATACAGACCAAAGATCAAAAGATTACGGTAATATCCAAAATACATTTAGACCAGCTCACGCTGATTATACCTATGACCAAAAGTATGGTTTTAGAGATTATAGAGGTGGTGGCCGCTCTTCTGCGCGTGAAACAGCAATGCGGGTTGCAGCGGGTGCGATCGCTAAGAAATACCTTAAAACACGTTTTAATATTGAAGTGAATGGTTTCTTATCTCAGTTAGGGCCAATTAAACTTGAAGTAAAAGATTTAACTCAAGTGTATGAAAACCCATTCTTTAGCCCTGATCCTGACGCTATTCCTCAGCTAGAAAAGTATATGACTGAGCTAAGACGTGAAGGTGACTCAATTGGCGCTAAAATCACTGTTGTAGCACGTAATGTGATGCCAGGTTTAGGTGAGCCTGTCTTTGATAGACTCGATGCAGATATTGCCAAAGCTATGATGGGAATAAACGCGGTTAAAGGTGTTGAGATTGGTGATGGCTTTGAGGTTATTGAGCAAAAAGGAAGTCAGCATAGAGATGAACTAACACCCACAGGATTTAGCTCAAATCATGCAGGTGGTGTACTAGGTGGGATTTCATCTGGGCAAGACATTGTCGTACATATGGCGTTAAAGCCAACTTCTAGTATTACTGTGCCAGGTAAAACAATTGATAGAGAAGGCAATGTTGCTGATGTCATTACCAAAGGACGTCATGATCCTTGTGTTGGCATTCGTGCTACGCCAATTGCCGAAGCTATGTTAGCTATCACTTTACTAGATCACCTTCTTCGTCATCGTGGTCAAAATGCTGATGTTGTTTGTAATACACCAATTATCACAGCTTAAATAATCGCATTATAAAAAAACTCGCTTCGGCGAGTTTTTTTATGTCTAAGCCTATTTAAATATTCCACTAGTCAGCGCCGTGGAAACTGAGATTAAGCTCCATCTTTATCTTGAGGACCTTATCAATAGAATCACGATTAAGTTGCGTACCTCCCTATAAATTTAAAGGTTTATCCACACGCTGAGGAGTGAGGACTTATTCGAAGCTTCTCTAGCGTTTAGATAGAAAAATTTTAATTTTATCTTCCAGTTTTAATGGGTCTGTTTTAGGGGAAAAGCGTTCAATAATAGATCCATCATGGTTAACTAGAAATTTAGTAAAATTCCACTTTATCGATTGGGTGCCAAAAATACCTTTTGCTTGCTGCTTTAAGTATTGATAAAGCGGTGTCGAATCAGGTCCATTAACTTTGATCTTTTTGTGCAGCTCAAAGGTGACGCCATAATTCAATTGGCAGAAACTTTCAATTTTATCTCCCTTATCTGGCTCCTGATTAGCGAATTGGTTGCAGGGAAAGGCTAGAATCATCAACCCCTGATGGCTGTACTTTTTGTGTAATTCTTCTAGCGCTTGATATTGAGGGGTAAAGCGGCAATGGCTAGCTGTATTGATGATAAGGAGAACATTGCCTTTTATGTTTGATAATGAGTATGTGTTGCCATTACTTTGGGTAACTTCTATATCATATATGCTCATGCGTATAACCTAATCAAATGATTTTATATAATAGTATTACATGAAGTAATGTTAGTGTATTCCTATAAAAGGCAATATGCTTAAAGTCTTATCTTTCTTACCTTAATAAAAGAGATAATGACACAGATGGCGCCTAATAAAAGAAATGCTGGTTGATAACCAATAGATTCAGTGGTTACTCCGAAAATCAGCCCCCCAATAGCACCACCTCCTAAATTTATCGCTCCCCATAAGCTCATGACTCTTCCTCTAAATTCGCTAGCAACTGTTACTTGTATAAGTGATTGGGTACTGACACCACAGACAGTCGCACTAAAACTTAAAAGGGCGATTAACAATAAACCCAGCTCTAGACTTGCCATAAAATTAAAACAGATAATTAATAAGCCTGACGAAACAATTGCAACTTTTAAGGCTGTTAGAAGTTGTTTTGAAGCTAACCTTGAAAGAACTAAACCAGCACCAATAGCACCGGCTCCAGCAGCTGAGTTCAACCATGCGAGAGCCTCAACGCCTCCTTGATATAGAGTGTCAGCAGCAGCGGGTAATATTTCCAACAGGCCACGGCCTAATATCGCTGAAATACTGATAACTATTAAAAGTGTTGAAATTAGATCCGACTTTAAGGTGTATTTAAATCCGGCTTTAATATCAGCAAGAAAGGTAAAGGTTTTATTTTTTACTTGATAAGTATTTAGAGCTAGTTTGTTTAAAACAAAAATTAAAGGTAAATAGCAGGTTGCAACTAGGTATAAAGAGACAGCATCCCCTTGATACTTAATAAGGTAGCCAGCAATCATGGGACCAATAAAACGAGAAGAGTTATAAATGATTGCATTAATTGCGACAGCTTTAGGCATATTAACCTTGCTGACAAGCTCTGGTACAAAAGATAATCTTATGGATTGGTATGCACTGTTTGCGATACCTATTATGAGAGCAAAGAAAAGTAAACTCGCCTCATTCATAAGTTCTTGATGTGTCAATAATGCCAAACTCAAGGAAACTAAAGCCAGTACTAAGCTCGTTGAAAGCGCTGCCTTTCGTCTATCTACACGATCGACTAAAGCGCCAAATAATGGCCCGAGAAGAATTGATGGAACAAATAGTAAAAAGGCTAATACACCTAGTAGGCTTTCAGAATGTGACTTTTGCCACAACATCCAACCAAGCGTCATACGCTGTATCCAAATGCCTTGTGTTGAAAAAATGCTACCTGATAAGTATGTAAAATAGCGTTTTTCTGACCAGATAGAGGGGTGCATTATTGACCTATAAGTTTTCAGGAAGGGCATACTACCTTATTTAACCTAGTAAATTTGTTAGAAAAACTTATTAGGTTATAAATACAACTCATCAAACTTAGCGCCTGCAATATTGTAAAGTAGCCCCTCAAATTTTGGGTGCATTTATTACAACCACTCCCCACGCTAAGGCTGTCCAGTCTTAATGGTTGAACGAATTAAAGGTAAGCATAGTATGACTGACAAAACTAAAGTGACGGCAGAAAAAATCGAATCTAATTTTGATAAAATTGAGCATCAAATCTTTAACAGTGAGATGTTTTCAAAATGGCGAGGTTCTTTCGAAGTTAAAAAGGTCTATGTGAAAAAAGAAAATGCAGATATTAAGTGTGATTTAGATATAAGACTGCTGCATTGGCCAGAAGGGGTTTCAATCAAAGCTTATAAACATAAAGCATTAGGTGTATTTGCTTATTTGAAAGATGAAGCCGAATGTGAAAAGCATCTCAACATTAAAGCTGTGCCTTGTAAGTACTGGCGTGAATCTTTTTACTTTTCTCGAATGGAAAACCTTGACCAGGATCGTTATGTTTTACTGGAAGGTAATGAAATGCAGGATGTAGAAACTGAGCTTTGCTTGGAAAAAATTAAAACTCACCTTGAAGAAATTAGTTTAATTCTATTCGAAGTTTAGGTGTTATTTAAAGGCCAGAAAAAAGCCGAATAAAAAAGACTTTATTCGGCTTACATGAATACCATAGTTTATTTGGTATTCAACTCAGCAAAGCTGAGGTTGTTTTGCTGCTTAGATATTGGCTACCTAAGCAGCCTTGGCTTAGCCATCACTTCTCTGCGGTATTGGCTCGTCTTCTTTGATAACTCTAGTGCTAATCTTAACTTTGTTGGCAAGACTACCTAGATCACCAGACAAAGGGCGTATGTGTCCTTCATCGTTATAAAAGCCAATATCTTTTAAAGAGTGTGAGTCTAAATGTTTAAGTGCTCTTTGAGCGTGAATACGTTCAAAGTAGTTTTTAATCGCGTTCAATAGGGCAATAAAAGTCATAGTTATCTCCAGATTTTAATTAAAACCGAGACCATATGCTTTAATAGTATTTAATCACCGCATAGGATCTGCGGCTAAATATTGATTACTTAGTACGCAGTTTAACGTGTATGTCGTTTAACAGAATTGGAGCAAAATGTATTAGTTTGATAGAAATTCATATTTACCTCCAAACTGTGCGTGTTAAGTGAATGAAATGATGATGCTTAATCCTGTATTAAGCATGAGTATTAGGCTTGAATAATTAATATATGTCAACAAGCTATATGCAAATAACTAAATTATCTTTATTAGTGAAAAAAATAACCCTGATACTTAAGGAATAAATCAGTTTATTTCACTGAATCGGACTCAACTTAATTTTTTACGGACTGATAAGACTATTAAATTAAATCGGTTAAGGTACAATGCCACGCATAAGTGATTAAACATGTTCAAATGCTTAATTTAATTAACATTATTTTATAAAAGTAGTAAAAATGGCGATCAAATCGACGGTTTTCAAAGCAAGTATTCAAGTATCTGATATGGATAGATCTCATTATCAGGGTTATGACCTGACACTTGCCCTGCATCCATCTGAAACCGAAGAAAGAATGATGGTTAGATTGATCACCTTTGCTTTATTAGCAGATGAGAAAACAGGCGATGAACAATTGTCTTTTTGCAAAGGTATTAGCACAGATGAAGAACCTGATTTGTGGCAAAAAACCTTGTCTGACGATATTACTCTCTGGATAGATTTAGGTCAGCCAGATGAAAAGCGTCTAAGAAAAGCATGTGGTCGTGGTGAGAATGTCATCATAGTCAATTATAACGACAAATCTGATATTTGGTGGCAGCAGAATCAAGGTAAATTATCACGTTTTACGAATCTGAAAGTTTTAAGGTTTGCTGAAGCGGAAGTGATAGAGCTTGAAAAATTATGTCAGCGTTCTATGCAATTGAATGTCACCATACAAGATGGCGAAGTATGGGCCTCTTCAGATATTGGCTCTTGTACACTACTACCTAGTTACCGTTAGTTGCTACATTAATAAAAGCAGGGAACAGTAATGAACTGTTCCCCTTATCTTTATTTAAGTCTGGTATGAAAAAAGTTAGTGGCTAGGTTATAGCATTTAAATGCAGCCTCGGCGTCATATCTATCGCCTTCATCACGCATAAAAGCATGCTGAGCATTAAATTCGTGCCAAGTGAAATTTCGCTCTGTTTTCATTAAGTTTTGATAAATCTTTTGTCTGCCTTCAGGGCTAACATGTGGATCTTGTCTCCCCCATACCATGCAAAAATCTGCATCCATATCTTTAGTTCGTGTTAGAGAGTCGTTTCCTTCTGTGCAAGGCAGAGTGTTCGAATGTATATCAGTTGCATATAAACAAAAGCTAGCCGAAACCGATTTATTTAATGCTGCGCGATAAGCTAGGTGGCCACCAATACATACACCCATACTGCCTATTAGACCATTTGAATAACTTTGCTGTTTTAGAAAGTCCACCATGGCTTCGGTATCAGTGTCATGTGACTCTAGCGTCTTAGTAAACTTATCTTCATTGCCTTTATCTTTGCCTGCATCATCATAAGCAAGGACAGTTCCTATTGGATTTAGCTCATGAAAAACTTCAGGTACTAATACAACAAAACCATGGCCTGCCATGATACGAGCGGTTCTTTCTATTGGTGTTGTAATTTGAAAAATTTCTGAATAAAAAATAATACTTGAGAACTGACCTTCTTCAACAGGGCGATATTGTGTACAGCGCATCACACCTGTCGGAGTGTTTAAATCAATAGTTTGAGTTTGAGTAATCATAAATTATCTTAATTAGCTAATGTCAGAATTAAAGGTGGATTATAAAGAGTTTGAATCAATATCACACGAAATAGATAGGGTATGCAGAGTAAGTTTAAATCGTAAAAGGTCAAAAGCGCTTACTAATCTATAGACTTCAGTGCTTTTTAAACAAAGTGAATATTCAAGCTGCAAATTATTTATTCTTAGCATAATACTTAATAACAAATGACAAAAAATTTACATGCTGAAGTCATTTACAAGCAAAGCAAAGCAAAGCAAAGCAAAGCAAAGCAAAGCAAAGCAAAGCAAAGCAAAGCAAAGCAAAGCAAAGCAAAGCAAAGCAAAGCAAAGCAAAGCAAAGCAAAGGTTTATTATGTGTCATAAATATCTAAGAGATATCTAATGCGAAAAATTTTAGCACTCGGTTTACTTGTTTTCAGCTCCTTTACCTTAGCCCATACAGGGTCTCATACATCGGATCTTATTATTGAACTAGATAAGGCTGAATTTACACACAAAAAAGCTGATATTACACTGACATTAAGTAATAGAGGGCATAAAACATTGGTTTTGGAAAGAATCAAAAGCAATGTTGGTAGGGTTCAAACAAGCTTAAGACTTCCTCTTAAAATAAAGGCAGATTCTCAAGTATTTTTCAGTAATAAGCAGAGCCTGCAAGTTACAAATAAACTTGGTCTTCCTCAGATTTTCACATTAGTGCTAGATTTTGGTGAGGCAGGAAGTGGCCCTGTCACCATAGTACCAACCTCATTTATGGAATAAATTATGATGAATAAAACGACTCTTTTAGTTTCAATTATTGGTATGAGTGTTTTTATATCAGCTTGTTCTAGTACAGGTGGAACTAGTCACAATTTTTCAGACAGACATGCAAAAGGAAAAAAAGGTGGGCGTATGCTTTCAGGTGGGCCTCCTAGTAGAAGCCATACTGAGACAAGTATAGGAGAAGTCGTTCTTATCAATGCAAATTCCTCTCTGAGTGAAGCAAACTTGATGCAAGTAAGTATTGAACATAATACAAGAGTAATAGTGTCAAATGGTATTCCTGAGCACAAAGTTGGAGCATTTCCCAATAGAGGTAACCCTAACCGTATTAAAGCCAGGGATTATCACTTTGAATTGACAACAACACCCTCACAATCGTATCGTGTTACCCCCTCTGATGGTTGGTATTGGGGCGTCGCTATGAATGGTGTTCCTTTTGAAGCGCAAACAGCTGAGTTTTGGAAAGGTAAGCGAGGAGGATGGAATTATGATGCTCTCGGTGGTGCTCTTCCTCTAGGGCTGGATGAAAACAATGCTCATGTACAACCAACAGGGGCATATCATTACCATGGTTTACCTGTCGGATTACTACAAAAACTTGGCTGGAGTGCTAAAGAGCATTCACCACAAATCGGTTGGGCGGCAGATGGATATCCAGTATATGCACTAACGGGTGATTTAGGTGATGGCGTAAAAATGCTGACTTCTTCGTATCGATTAAAGGAAGGAGTAAGGCCTGGCGGAAGTAATAATCCTGATGGTAAGTATGACGGCACCTTCAACCAAGATTGGGAGTATGTAAAAGGTGCTGGTGATTTAGATGAGTGTAATGGCACAATTACTTATTCAAATGATTTTCCTCAAGGGAGTTATGCCTATTTCTTAACAAAAGATCATCCATTCTTATCTCGTTGTTGGACGGGGACTCCAAATAGATCTTTTAGAACAAATCACTAGCGTATCCTTTCTCGTAAATAAGTTAAAAATCTCTTCCCATGATATGCAGCTCTCGGGCTGCATTAGTAAATTTCACCCAAAAATTCTACTTGTGTAAGGTATACACGGGCATCAAACTCAAGTTGATGGTAATCACTTAGCATATACTGACAAAGTTGATAGAAGGCTTTGTTGTGCTCTTTTTCTTTAAGATGGGCAAGTTCATGAACGCATATCATGTTAAGTAACTGGATAGGGGCATTTTTAAATAGGGTGCTTATACGTAATTCATTTTTACTCTTTAGTTTATTTCCTTGCATACGAGATACATAAGAGTGCATGCCTAAAGCGTTATTAACCAGATGTATTTTATTGTCGTATTGAATTTTACTTAAGTTAGCTGACTTCTTCATATGCTGGTTTTTAAGGTTACTAACATAATCTCTTAGGGCTTTATCATTCGTAATTTTGTGAGGTTCGGGAAATC
Organism: Marinomonas sp. SBI8L; assembly: GCF_001624705.1. Lineage (GTDB taxonomy): Bacteria > Pseudomonadota > Gammaproteobacteria > Pseudomonadales > Marinomonadaceae > Marinomonas. The sequence continues at coordinate 440,914 of NZ_JSEO01000002.1, read as the reverse complement.
GCGATAACAAATAATTTGCGAGTTTATCTTGATCAATCAAAGTTTGAATTTGGTTTTGTAAATGGTTTGGGTAAGCATTAATGTATTTTAACTGATTCATAATTTAGAAATGATTACTAAGATTTTGCATTTGAATTAATTCTCCACCCATAGCCGTGAAATCGTCTTCATCATGGGTAACAAGCAAAGTGGGAATGTTGGCTTTTTGAATTTGTTCAAGAGTAAATCGACGAACACTTTGTCTTAGCTCAGGGTCAAGCTTACTAAAGGGCTCATCGAGTAGAAGATAGTCTGGACTAGATAGTAAGGTTCTCAGAAGCGCTATTCTAGCCTGCTGACCACCAGATAATGAGTTTGGTAAATTATTAGCCTTAGTTTCTAGGCCAAGCTCAGCAAGTTTAGACATGGCGAGTTTCTTTTTATTCGCTGAGGTAAGACCCTGTTGCTTTGCGTCTATAGCAAATAAGAGGTTTTCTAAATTGGTCATATGAGGGAAAAGTAAAGGCGTTTGATAAAGAATGCCGACATTACGATTTTGCGTGCACAATGTATCGATTCTTTTTTGATTAAGCTCAATACAGCCTTTAGCTTCAAACCCTGTTTCTAATGTACCTGATAGATAGTTGAGTAAACTGGACTTACCACAACCACTTGGACCCATTAAGGTTAATACCTGACCATTATCTATTTCAAAGGAAAGCTCCGACACCAGAGGGGTTCCCGCAATACTTAAATGACAATCTTTTACTTTTAACACATTCGTCTCAATAATTTAAAAAATAGGCTATTTATGGGTAATCATTTTAGCTAGCTTCAAGCGATATTGTGTCCATACTCTGGGTAACCACTGGGCAAGCATAAAAATTATTAAGGGAAATAATGCTTGTAGCATTGCCATATTACCAACTTTTTTCCTTTCTCCTGAGGCTGCTAAGGCGACAGCTTCTGTTGTTAATGTATTTATACGACCTTCACCTGCCGTTAATGTGGGCAAGTACTGAGCAAAACTGACAGCAATTCCTAGGGCAAAAGCACTGAATAATGCGGGTTTAAGCATGGCAAGTTTCACTTGTAGAAATGAATGCCATGGCCTTTTTGTTAAGCAAACAGCTTGTCTATAAAAAGACTGGTTAAAAGCCAAATATGGGCCTGATAAGGTCAAATAAACATAGGGTAATACATAAAGTAAATGCAAGCCGATGACAGCTAGTAGTGAACCACTGTTATTGCTCCAAATTAAAAACACCTGAATGCCAAATAAAAAACCAACTTGAGGCAAGATGATAGGCAAATAGATAAAGCGATCGAACCACCTGGTACTGTTTGGAAGAGTACGTTTTTGCTCAAGCATTAAAATACTAATACAAAGGGCTAATAGCGTGCTGGCAAAAGCAATGACTAAACTCACACAGGCTAATTCAAACAGTAAAGGGGCGAGCTGTTCAATCTTTTTAAAAGACCAGCTAGTTGGCAAAATATCAGGAAAACGCCACCTATGAGTAAATGTCCAGATAGGCAATACGATAAGTGAAAGTACAGCTAACAACATAGAGACTAAATATGTAAAGGCAGCGCCATGGAAAATAGGGGTTAACAGGCTTGTACGTTTGCCGTTACACCAACGCCTACGATCAAATAACACAAAAATTTGATACAAGGCTTCCCAACATAATGCTGACAATAAAATAATAAACATCAGTAAAACGGCGCCAGCAGAAGCCGTAAAGCGCATATCTAAATCTGTATCGTTAAACCAATGGAATAAGGTGACCGCAAATGTTGAAGGTGTATTTGGTCCAATAACGAGTGATAGATCAACCACAGTTAAACTAAATGCCAGAATCACTAAAAGAGGTAGCCTGATGAGTGGGTACAATATGGGAAGAATTACCTTACGCCAAACGGCTATTCGAGCATAACCCATGCTGGTACCCACCTTGATAAGTTCGCACGTCTTAATTTGTTCAAGACTCGCTAGTATCACAAATAGCAGATAGGGCGTTTCTTTGACCACTAAGGCTAATACGAGGGATAGTCCATAAGGGTCTTGTACGCTTATCCAAGTAGGTGGCCTCTCATAATCAGTTAACCATGGGCTCAAAAGTCGAACGATCCAACCACTTGGACTCAGGATGAATACCAATCCAATGGCAATAGCAGCATGAGGTATGGCTAAAATAGGCGCTAATGTATTACGAATGCTAATCAACCATCGACTTTCATAAAAAACAGAAATAGTTGCAAAAGCAATTACGAATGAAATAAAGCTAGCGAGTAAGCCGCTTAATAATGTCAGTTTAATACTGCCCCAAAGTTCTGGAGACTCAAACAAACTAAACCAAGGCTTTAGGCTGAATTGGTAATGAGATAGGGCGGGAAGAAAATCAAATGCGGGTAATAAGGTTCCAACTAACCCCAGAATGATAGGTAAAATAAATAAAAGCGTTATGAGGCGTGATGCTGTTGCTAAGCCATTAAGTTTAAGTGTGAATTTTGAGATGGATAGCGTTATCAATGACTTAACCTTATGTATTTAAAAGCAAAAGCATAAACATGTTTATGTTAAATGCCAATCTTGATGATATATAAATGAGGGGTTGATGCGCTTCAGCACCTAATTAAAAGTGCTGAAGCGATAGAAGAACCGTGATCTTATTTAGCGTAACGTTTACGCCATTCCTTTTCGAGGGCTTCAACCCAAGAAACATGAGGTTCAGGTAAACTTTCGCCTAACTCATCTAAGGTTAAAGTTGCTATACCTCTTGGTAGATTATCAAACGCAGTTTTATCCTGCTGAGACAGTCTGTTATAACTTAATACACTCAAATCACCCCAAGTAGTTGGGTCCTGTTTTTTAATTTGTGCTTTTGGTGATAATAAAAAGTTAGCAACGACCTGAGCACCCGCTGTTGATGCCGAGTTGTATGGAATGGCAACAAAATGCGTGTTACCTATGGTGCCTCTGTCAAACACGTAAGATCGGACAGTATCACTTAGGTTACCTTGATCTATTTGAACTGACGCTGCAGATACATCAAAGCTTAGTGCTAGATCTATTTCTTGGTCGTCTAATAAGCGCATCATCTGTTCTGAACTAGATGGAAACGAGGTGCCAGAGCGCCAAGTATTAGGGTGTAACCTATCTAAGAATGCCCATAAAGGTTTAGTCACTTGATCAAAATCAACTTGAGTGACAGGTTTAGAGAGAGCCGTTGGGTAATGCGTCGTTTCAATGAGAGCTTGCTTTAAAAAGGTTGTACCTAAAAACTGAGGGGGTTCTGGGTAAGAAATACGACCAGGATTACTTTCGGCATAACTTAATAGTTGTGCCATTGATTTTGGTGGCTGAGATACTGTGACTGTGTCATACATGAAGATAACTTGCGCTGCTCCCCAAGGAGACTCCATGCCATCTACATCCGTTCCAAAATCTTGAGTTAAACTTTTCTTACTTGACTCATCTATGTACTGGTAATTTGGCAGTTCTTGGCTAAATGGACCAAATAACAAATTGTTTTGTTTTAGGGTTCTGAAGTTTTCACCATTGACCCAAATGAGATCAATTGAGCCTTTGTTATTATTTCCAGCGGCTTTTTCCGCTAATACTCGTGAAACTGCGTCAGCCGTATCGGCAAGCTTCACATGTTTTAAGTTAACTTGATACTCTTCTTTAACACTTGATTTAATCCAATCAATATAAGCATTAATGTTATCTGAGCCTCCCCAAGCGTTCCAGTAAACAGTTTGACCCTTTGCTTCCTCTAAGGTGTCTTGCCAGTTTTGAGCGCCTGCGGTACTAATCAAAGATGCTAGGACACCAGAGACTAATAATGATTTTTTTAACATAAATGATCCTATTTATTATGGGTCAATGAAGTGGATTAGATATTCCTAATGTTCGATCTAAAAATTCTATTTTAGTTCAATCCTTTAGCATTATTTTATCGTATTATATTGAGCTCGTTTTATCCTGTTGAATTAAGGTTGTTTTATGTCTCATCAAATCCTTTCTCACATATTGCCATCCGCAACACCTGGCACTGCGCGAATGATTAAAGCGCATCATTTTGGTGAAGTTGGGGCAAGGCCAAAAATATACCTTCAAGCAGGATTACATGCTGACGAATGGCCTGGCTTCCTCGTGTTAAACAAATTAATTCAACTTTTAACTAAAGCAGATGAAGCTGGGTTAATTAAAGGTGAGATCACAATAGTGCCAGTTGCTAATCCAATTGGTTTAGCGCAAAACTTTCATGGTTATATTCCAGGGCGCTTTGCATTTTCTGATGGTGGCGGTAATTTCAACCGTAATTGGCCTCAACTTGGTGATAAGGTAGAAAAAAAGATCAAAGGTCAGATTACCTCAAACCAAGACGATAATGTGAAATTAATACGTCAGGTGATGGCTGAAGAACTAAAACAATTACCAGAAACAACCGAGCTAAAGGGTTTAAAGAAAACCCTGCTGGCCATGTCAATGGATGCTGATGAGGTTTTAGATTTACATTGTTCAGGTGAAGCCTCAATGCATGCATATGTGGCGCAAGAGTTTGAAGACCATTTCGCACCTCTGCTCGTAAGAATGGGCGCTAAGGTCGCTCTATCAGAGCTAGAAACAGGAGCACACTCCTTTGACGAGACAAATGTCTCCGTTTGGCGTCACTTGAAAAACCATTATGCGCATTTAGTACCTTGGGGAGCAAGGTCTCTAACGCTTGAATTAAGAGGCGAAAATGATATTAGCCAAGAGCAAGCTCTAGGTGATGCCCTAGCGATTTTTGATTATCTAAGTCAGCGTGAGGTTATTGATCAAGTTGTAGAGACAGTTGATACCAGTGAGTTGCATTACTACCCCTTGGATGCGATGGATCTGGTCAAAGCACCATGCGCAGGTATAGTTTGTTATAACAAAAATATCGGGGAAATGGTTGAAGTTGGTGAGAAAATTGGCGAAGTTGTCGACCTCATGGCGGATGATGTTAATCAGTCAAGTTTACCTTTGATAGCGAGAACGAATGGCGTATTTTTTGCGAGGCTACAGAGACGGCTTGTCATTTGTGGCGAAGCTATAGGTAAAATAGCTGGTAAAGAGCACTTGGCTTATCGAGAGATTGGCAACCTGTTCGAAGATAAGTAAAAAAGGCCTAACAAGATACGCCTTTATTTTAATTAAGCTTAATTACTAACCTCAAAGTACTTAGGCCATGTAAATAGATTGTATTCATGATGCTAAACCCGTTAACGAAAGAGCAGCAAGCTGTTGTCGAGTCTGATATCGATAGCCATTCAAAAATTATCGCTGTTGCTGGAGCTGGTAAAACAACCACCTTGATCTCAAGAATTAATCACTTAATTGAACAAGGGGTTCAGCCTGATCGTATTGCTGTATTTATGTTTAATAAAAGTGCTCAAGAAGAGTTTAGCCAAAGGTTAGCTTTAAGTGCAGAAAGAACAAGCGCCCTAAAACCAGATGTAATGACATTTCATAGTTTTGGCATGAAGTTAGCGAGAAGGATGGAGCAGAGGCAGTTAATTGAGCGCGCTCAACTCGTTACAGATGACTTTTCTTTAGTTAAGCTTTTACGAGAGGCCATGCAACAGCTAGTTCGCCTTAATGTGAGCATTGAACTGCATGATGAAAAAGATTGGCTAGAAGATGCTATTTTGTTTCTTGATCAAGTGAAGTCATCTACACAATCTGCTAAAGCGGTATTCCACGACGTTAAGCTCTCAAAAGAAAGAGCTTTTTTCCCCGCTTTATATAAGCAATTTGAAGCCTTACGGCAGCGCAAAAAAATACGCTTTTTCTCCGACCTGATTAGTGACCCTTTAGCTTTTATACAAGCAGCAAACGAAGAACAAACAGCCTTGTATCAGGGCTTGGTACCTAAATACAGTCATTTGTTAATTGACGAATTCCAGGATATTAATGACAGCCAATATGCTTTGTTAAAGAAGTTATATCAAGACTCTAGTTACTGGATGATGGTTGGTGATGTTGAGCAATGCATTTATGAATGGCGTGGTGCAAAGCCAGATATTATGCAGAATCAAATTGATGAAGACTTCAAGCCAATAACACGATTTGATTTAAGTACAAGTTTTCGATTTGGGCACCAAATTGGATTAATGGCAACGAATTTACTGGCATATAACATTAGAAAAGAGGCAAGCCAACCTGCCAGTTCTTTGCAACCATGCGTTATTGGTAAAGGGCAAGAAACTGAGTTTGCATTTGCTCAGTATGATAAAACGGGTAAAGCGCTTCTTTCTGAGCTAAAGCTTTGGGGAAATAGGGTTGGTACTCTATCTAATGCAGCCGTGTTAGTGCGTTTATACAGTGATATGGTCCCCATTCAATTGGCATTGATGCATAGAAAGGTTCCTTATCAATTACATGGTGATTCACCCTTATTTGAAAATCGACAAATCCGTATGTTAATGGCCTATATTGCCGTCATGGCTGGTGGTTTTGATGATGCGAGCCTTTTTTATGATAGGGATGACATTAGTTATTTAATGACAGTACCAAGCTTAGGTATTCCACCTAATCAAAGAAAAACAATTAACCAAAGGGCGATCGCATCACCTCACCTTATCCCGCAAATGCTCGAAAGCATGGCTGATGAAGCGGGTGGGTGGCGTGCTAAAAAACTACTTGAGCGTGCAGACTGGTTAAGAAGTCTAACGCTTTATAAAAAACAGCCGGATAAAGGCATTATCAATACTTTAGAGAAACTGGGGATTTATCGATATTTTGAAAATACCAGTAGTAAAGATATCCAATATAATGAAAAAGTTGCGACCTGCGAATCTTTCATTGCCTACATAGCGGGTGTTCAGCTTGATGCACCATCCTTACTTAATGAACTTAAGCAGCTTGCCATTCAAGATAAACAAAAAGAACAAGATAAAAATTTAGATGGTTTGCACTTAATGAGCTTGCATAAGGCCAAAGGATTAGAGTTTGATCTGGTGATCATGGCAGGGCTTAAGGAAGGACAGTTTCCTTATTATGAAGCGAATAAAATGGATACAAGATTAATAGAAGCTGAAAGACGTCTTTTTTATGTTGGAATTACCCGTGCGAAACAAAGGCTTGTATTACTTAATAAACCCGATAAGAAAGAGTTAAAGCGATTAACACTTGCTGAAAAAGCAGTAAACACGAAAAAAGCATCAGATCTATCTCGATTTATTTTTGAGTCCCAACCAATTTTGTCTCAAAAAGTTTTAACAAGACATATCGAAGGTCACACAGACACTTTAGAAGTAAAGGATGCAGCCCAAGTTAAAACTTATTTTTCACTTGCTGGACTGTCTTTAGTTCAAGAATTAAATCAAGTGGAGAGTCAATTTAGTGGAAGGCTCAAACCGGGTGAAAAAGTACGTCACGATCAATTTGGCCAAGGTGTGGTCATAAGGCAAGAGAGTGATGGGCACGAAATGATCTTTGTAGAATTTGAAGGTGTTGGATATAAGCGTTTTAATCCAAAACATACCAAGCTTGTAAAAGTTTCAAGTAATCGATAGTCATTTAAGGGTATCCTTAAATTATTATATTCTAAAATGTGATAAGTTTATTTCTTTTTGAAATAATAACTTAATCTTGATGTGGTTATTCTGTATAAAAACTAACCTCTATTTATCATTTGGTTTCTACTAAAATCTTCATCTGAACATGCTATTTGTTTTTATTAACTCTGTTTTATACCTGAATTAAGGAGTGATTAATGAGTTTATTTGATCAGTTACCTCGTGTATCTCTATGCCATCAACCAACCCCAATAGAGTATATGCCAAGGCTTTCTAAGCACCTTGGGATCAACCTATATATTAAACGTGATGATTGTACTGGTCTTGCTGGTGGTGGTAATAAAACACGGAAATTGGAGTTTCTGTTAGGAGAAGCAAAATCCCAAGGAGCTGATACATTAATCACCTTAGGTGGCATACAATCAAACCATGCACGCCAGACGGCTGCAGCAGCAGCAAAATACGGTTTTAATTGTGAACTTGTACTAGAAGATGTTGAAGGAACTGTAAAACAAGATTACTACGCCAATGGTAATATTTTGTTAGACAAATTATTTGGAGCAAATATCCATAGAGTTAATGAGGGCGTTGATTGCTTAGATTATGCTTACCAACTTAAAGCAGAATTAGCCAAGAAGGGGCATAAGGCATTTGTTATTCCCCTTGGAGGTTCAAGTGCGATTGGAAGTATGGGCTATGTTCAATGCGCTAATGAGATTTTAGACGAGTCACAATCTAACAAGATTAGCTTTGATAAACTTTTTTTAGCGACAGGCAGTGCTGGTACACAAGCTGGGTTATTAGCAGGTTTTAAAGCGGCAGACTATAAGCTTCCTGTTTATGGTATGTGTGTGAGCCAAGACAGCCAGACAAAAAGTGAGTTAGTCACTGCATTGTTAGCCGAATCACTTAAATTAGTCGGTTTAGAAGGTACTGGAACGCAAGGAGATGTGATAACAGATGGCGCTTATGTTGGAGAAGGGTATGGTATTCACACTCCAGCTGTTGTTGAAGCAATCAATCTATGTGCCCAGCTAGAAGGTATATTGCTAGATCCGGTTTATACGGGTAAAGGCATGGCTGGACTAATCGATTATTGTCGCTCTGGAAAAATAACATCAGGTGAAAATATTCTTTTTATTCATACCGGTGGAAGCCAAGGTTTATTTGCCTACAGAGAGATCTTTTAGCGCTGTGTTAACTGAATTTATAACTTTTTAATAATTGATAATACCACTGATTCCTCCCTTCGTATTAACCTATACTAAGCAAAAATAAACAGGTAAAAGCTATGTATAGGTTAATACCTGCTTGCGTTTTTTTATCGCAAGTCAATCCATCCAAGCCCTCCCAAACAATGTAAAACTTTCTACTAAAATTTGGCCTCCATATCATTACTTTGATGCTCAAGGTGAGTTAACTGGGATAAGTGTTAAGCATTTGAATTGTAGCTTTGCTTCTACGGGCATTAATCTAACAATCGAGGTCGTGCCTTGGGGTAGAGCGCAACAACATACTCAAATGGGCATAAGTGATGTTTTTTTTTCTGCTTCATGGAATGCTTCTAGGGATGAGTATGCAACACGATCTGTTGATATCGCTCCCCAAAATTGGGTCTGGTACACCTTAAAAGATTCAGGCACGGATACAAGTTCGAGTGACTTTAAAAAAACAGCAAAAGTTGCAGGAACTAGAGGTTCAAATATTGTTCATTGGCTTAAAAAAAATAATTACAATGTGTCTGCAGAGACAATGGCTCTTGATAATATGGTTAGTATGATTTTAACCATCCATTCTTAGCTAAATACCCAACATTTTTAGAGACGTTTAATCAGGCCGTGGAACAATGTCATTATCAAAAAAATAGCGATTAAATGTATGATTATCTTAAAGTTACAAATGCTGTTTATTGTAACTAAATCACAAAAAATTGTTAGATAATTCATTCAATGTAGAAAATTGTACCCAAATTAAATTCAAGTTCGTTTGCTCATGTATATCTGTTATAAAAGGCAAAAATTGGTATATATAAATACAGGTATAAAATCTAGAGTTTATGATCATACAAGCTATCACCTGGCAGGAATGCTTACCTATAAGGCAACAAGTTTTATGGCCGAATCTGCCTGAAATCTTTTGTCAAACAGAAGAAGATAAAGACGCAAAACACTACGGCGTTTATATTGATAATCAATTAGTCAGTGTTGCTTCTCTTTATTCGAAAACAATTAATGATATTTGCCGAGTGAGATTAAGAAGGTTTGCAACGATTCAATCTCATCAAGGTAAAGGTGTCGGCAAAAAACTCCTATCTCATATTATTCAAGACTTAACATCGTTAGGCGTAGATTATTTTTGGTGTGATGCACGAAAAGATAACCAGCAGTACTATAAAGAACTTGGCTTTAACATTATTGGTCAGGCATTTTATAAAATGGATATTGAATATTATAAGTTTGAACTTAAACTGAATCATATTCACCGTGAATAACAGATGTAATTCAATGTAATTAGCTTTTTCACAAAAGCTTACTATGCTCAAAATAGATTACAGCCTTAACAAGGATGCGTAGTCATGTTTGTAATCAATTAAGTCAGATTGACATATAAGGATGAACACATGAGTATACAAGCTGAAAATCAACAGGGAATGTTTCACGTATCATATTGCATTACACAAAAAATCTCAGAGCAAACTCATTTAGGTAGTGCCACACTCCGATTAAACTTAGTAATAAATGGCCCAGATAAAACAGTAAATGGCGTTGGTAATGTATACCAAGCAACAAACCCTCCCGTAAATGTTATTTCACACCTTAATGGCGAATGGTCATATTTATCTAACAATAGTGACAATCATGTTCTGATTGTACTGGATGGATTCGACCTTTCGACTATTCAATTTGGTGGCCAGCCCATGGAAAGTAAAAACCTTACTTTAAAAATTGCAATCTCAGAAGACTGGCAAACTGGTTCTGCAAGTTTTAACTATCTCTATGAAGGGGAATGGTACGAAGTTGAATATGCGCTAGTAGAACTACAGGATAGGGAAGAGACCCTTAATTTAGATGCTGTATCTAGCTATACAGGCTTTCATCAACCAAACATCTAATCTCTATGCACGACCTAGATTATAGGTCGTGCATAAGTTATTGATATAAATAGTTAAGATGCAAAGTAACGACAATTAATATATTGCTCAAATTGATCACACATTTCATTATCGTTGACCTGATTTGAGCAGATGACATGATCGCCATCAACTAATTTAATGTCTGCATTTAAACTCGCCGCTTCTACTTGATCCCGCGTTTTTAATGCTTCTATTTTGCGCTTTTCAATCTGCCAAGCTTGTTCACTTGTTAGGTTGCATTGTTCAGCCAAAAACTTTGCTGTGAACCCTTCACCCGTAAGGCTTTCTAGGGTGGCATTATGGTTAATGCTGTTTCCTGGCTTCCAGTAATGTTCCGCTAAAAGAGGACCTATTTTTGGGTTATCAGTTAAATAGCCAAAGGCGCTTATGAAGAAAGCGCGTGTTTGGTACACAGCCATATGCGCTAATAAATAACCTTGATAAGAACAGGCTGCCTCTTGAGATAAAAGATGAGGTATTGCGAGTAGTGGCCTTGGGCTCGTTTCTAACCCTAAAATAGATTTCTCTGTTTTTCTCGCTAACTTTGTTAAGTATTCAGGTGTTAAATCTGATTCATCAGCGCTATAGACGGCATGTTCAAAATAAGGGACAACTAAAATACTTCTTTCTTCATAAGATTGAAAAGGTTGATTTGATTCTATTAAAGATTTAATCAACTCATCGGGTATTGTTTGCCCATCGTTATTGCTAGCGTAAAGCTTTAGCCAATCTGCATCATTTAATAAACTATCGCAGAACATGGATTGTGTTTCAGCATAAGCCATAGACGTTGGTGCAAACTCTTGTGAGAAGCAAGGCGCATTTTGTTTTACGTTAGCAAAATGAGCCGCATGTCCCCCTTCGTGAAACAGTGTGTTAATACCGTTATAACCACTCCCTACTTGGTCTGGCTTGGCGTTACTTGTAAAGTTAACTTTTGCTGCTTGCCAATCGCCATTATTCATAAAAGAAGGAATAGGACCATGGCAAAAACCGTTCTGAAACTTACCTTCTCTATCTAGTAGATCAAGAGTTAACTCGGCACCTGAATAGTCAATATTTAATCGGCCAAATGACTTGACCCAACGTTGTAGTGACTTAGCAAATGGTACATAAGCATCTAACTCACGATTAGCATCTCCTGAGTACATGAAACGAAAGTTATGTCCTAGCTTAGCTTTAATGCCTTTTGCATGAACTAAAGTCTCTATGCTTTTGAGGTTTCCATCACGTGTTTCTTTTTCAAAATCATCTAAGATTCTAAAAAGTTCATCGCAGCTCATTTGCTCAGTTTTATTAATTTTATAATCAAAAAAGTTTTTATAGCCCTGATCACGAGCAAATTCATTTCTTTGTTTTACGAGCTCAATATAGCCATTTTCAAGCACCCATTGTTCAAGGTTTAGTAAGGCTTGGTGTGATGTTTGTCTGACACCCTCTGAATCGCTATTATTGATGTTTGCAGATAGAACCGTCAATGATGCTGGCGTTGTAATGCCATTATCATTTTGAAAGTGCATTATGTATTTCTGTCTTTTAGCAAATAATTCAGCCTCGCTTTTAATCAGTGCTGACATCTTTTCTCTACCAGATTCACTTTCTATCGCATTAGCCTCAAAAAATGATAACCAACCTTTTAAACCATGCAATGTATCAGGGTCATTTTTGTCTACCTGAGCCATAAATTCACGAGTTTGTGTAATACGAATAGGCGCAGAAATAAAAGCATTCAGATCGGACTCTGCTTGAGCAAATACGTCATGCTGATCGCTTGTCCCCATGTATGTTTGCCAAAATAAATTTTCTTTTTCTTTATGTAGACTAAGATATTCATCATTAAGTTGATTGAAGTAATCTTTGGCATCATGGCTATTCATAGTAAGAGTCAAAATTTCATCCTTGTTAGTTTTACGTGTATTAAATAAATCTAGGCGATTTGCTTTTAATCTGTGTAATTAAGTAGAAATGTGTTTGTGGCTAACAAGCCTAATCACTTTGTAAAAATCTAAGTAATTGATTAATTTACTTAAAATACACTTTTATTAACTTTATGTGTAATCTAATCAGTTTAAATTTATCATAACGCGTTGTGAAGTGAGTGGGGTCTTACGTTTGCGGGGTGGTTTTATGAGCCTTTAAGGCTCATAAAGTGAGCTTAAACAGAGAGCTTTCCAAGTATCATGGCCAAGCTTGATGCTTCTTCTTTATCTAATCCGACTAACATTTTATTTAGCACTTGGCTGCGAGTAACGTCTAGTTTTTCTGCAATAATTTTAGCTTCATCGGTCAGATACATTTTTGACACTCTAGCATCTGTTTCACTTGATTTACGAATTAAGAGATTTTTAGATTCTAATTCTTTAATTTTTCTTGTGATTTGAGATTTATCTCGGCAAACTGACTCCACTAATTCCCCAATTGTAAGCCCAGGAGATCGAAAAGTGACCATGATAAGCATAGTGTCTTGATGCGTTATTGGCAGATCTAGTTCTTTAACTGCGTTATCCATCGCTTTAAAAAACTTCTTTATAAAAGTTTCCATTAATAAAGATATATTAAGGTTCAGATTGGACATTTATCTCTCTTAAAACACTTGCATTTCAGGTTAAAAACATACTCATTATAAAGGTTAATGGGTTAAATCCTAATAATTTTTCCAAAATACCAAGGAATGAATGCGTAAATTATGTGTCAAACTTTAACTAAGACAAAGAAGTACAGGGTTAGTTGCGACCAGAATGACATTGATATTCCAAAATTTTAAGATTTCATCAGCAATAGTTACTGGACCAAAGCAATTACATTTGGCGTATTTAAGAAGGCGTTTAGTCAATCTTTATGTTTTTGGTGAACAGAGGGCAGGGTTTAGAAAGCATAGAGCGCGATGAGCTACAGGGGTTAAAGCAAATTATGCTTGCTATATCAGACGCTCATGGCTTGTATCAGCAATTTGGTGTTGAAAATATTTAACATTGATATTTTTATACAGGTATGAAATTCTGCTGTATAAACAAATTAAGAAACTTTTAAGACGGTACTTTTTATTGAACTAAACATTTTTAGAAACGAGGACGATCTATGAAATTAGCATTTGGTGATTATAAAAATGACATTGGCTTACCATTAGAGTGCCCAAATTGCGGTTCTAGTTATATGCACCAGAAAAAAGTAGAAGTATTTCAACGTAATGAAGATGATAGAAATGGATTGCATGTCGTAGTTGATGAAAAAGTAATGACAGACACCAATATTGCTGACAACCCAAGCCCAAGACGCCAAGGGTTAACTTTACATTTAAGCTGTGAAGGTTGTCCAAATATCTCCCAATTATCAATTTACCAGCACCATGGTTCAACATATATGAAGTTTAATAGTTAGTTGAAACACTCCTACTAAAAATCTAAGCCAAGTATCTTCATGGCTTCTCTCTAAACAAACGGCTTCATTTCTCAAATACATCTGTATTCTCATACAATAAAAAACTGTCACTAATAAAGACTTTATCTTTTCGTTTTAAATACCCAATCAGTTTAAAAATTGGAGGTGTCATGAAAACAATTGGATTAATTGGTGGAATGAGCTGGGAGTCGACTGCGACCTACTATAAACAAATTAATGAAAAGGTTAAGGAAGCGTTAGGTGGCTTGAACAGTGCCAAAATATGTATGGTTAGCTTAAATTTTGCAGAGATTGAAGCTTGTCAACAAAGAGGTGATTGGCAAACCGCTAGTGACACTTTGATTGATGCAGCAAGATCATTAGAAGTCGCTGGAGCAGATTTTGTTCTCATATGTACCAATACGATGCATAAAGTAGCGAGTCAGGTAGAAGAGGCCATTTCAATTCCTTTGTTGCATATAGCACGTGCAACCGGGGATGAGCTAAAGCAAGACAAGATATCCAAGCTAGCTTTATTAGGGACCCGATTCACAATGGAAGAAACTTTTTATAAAAAAGTTCTTCAATCGGAATACGGACTAGATGTCATTGTACCAACTGGAGATGATGCTAAAACTGTTCATGATGTTATCTATAATGAGCTGTGTTTGGGTATTTGCGCTGAAAAATCTAAAGAAGAATATCTTGCAATTATTGATAAGCTAAAAAGTGAAGGCGCTGAAGCCGTCATTTTAGGTTGCACTGAAATTGGTTTGCTAATCTCACAACAAGATCTGGATTTGCCGATTTATGACACAAGCCTGATTCATGCTCAAAAAGCAGTTGAGAAAGCAATAAAGGATGCTTAACGTTTTTTAGACAATGCCCTTCAAGCAATATGGCATAAAAGAGCAAATTGAGAAGAGGTGACTTAATCCTAGCTTCCCTAGGAAATCAGACATTAAAAAGCCGTAATAAAAATTATTACGGCTTTTTAATGTGTATTGCCTTTATCATTTATGTATCAAAGTAAAGGTGATAACTTGCATTATAGTAATGCTGCTAGTTTTTCTTCTAACTTGTTTTGATCGATAGCGAAGTTACGAATGCCTTCAGATAACTTTTCAGTTGCCATTGCATCTTGGTTCATTTCCCAGCGGAATTCAGCTTCTGTAATGGCTTCTGGCGCTTCTTCAATATCAGTTACAGGCGTCAGTTTACGCTCTAGTGTACCAGTGTCTTTTTCAAGCTCACCTAATAAAGCTGGTGCGATAGTTAAACGATCACAACCTGCAAGTTGCTCGATCTCGCCTATGTTACGGAAGCTAGCACCCATTACGACAGTGTTATAACCGTGTTGTTTGTAGTAGTTATAAATCTCAGTAACAGAAACTACACCAGGGTCTGTTTCTGCTGTGTACTCTTCTCCAGTAGATTTTTTGTACCAATCAAGAATACGGCCAACAAATGGAGAAATTAGATATACACCTGCTTCAGCACATGCTTTTGCTTGAGCAAAAGAAAATAGAAGCGTTAGGTTACAGTTAATGCCTTCTTTCTCTAACTCTTCAGCGGCTTTGATACCTTCCCAAGTTGAAGCGGCTTTAATAAGTACTCTGTCTTTTGAAACACCTGCTTCTTCATATAAAGCAATCAATTTACGCGCTTTAGCAAGAGTAGCGTCTTTATCAAAAGATAGGCGTGCATCAACTTCTGTTGAAATACGGCCTGGTACTGTTTTAAGGATTTCAGCACCCACAATGACAGCTAATTTATCTGACGCATCAATAATCTGTTGGTTCAAATCATCACTTTGTGCTTTAGCCCAAGTGATTGCTTGATCAATAAATGGAGCATACTCAGGGATTTGTGCAGCTTTCAGCATCAAGGATGGGTTAGTCGTTGCATCTTCAGGCATGTATTCTTTAATGGCTGCGATATCACCAGTGTCAGCCACAATTGTGGTAAAGGCTTTTAGTTGAGAAAGCTTATTGCTCATTTTTAATTTCCTTCGCTCTAGTTAACTGTTCAATTACCAAATCAATGGCTTGTTTTAGCACATCTATCGATGCGTCTTTTTTATGTCCTTGCTCTGAAAGATAACGTCTAAACTGCTTACCTCCAGGCTGTCCTAAGAATATCCCCATAATATGACGAGTTAAGTGGGATAGCCTTTCGCCGTTATTTAATCTTTGTTCAACAAAAGGAACAAAATTTAATAAGGCCTGAATTCGATCCGTTACTTGATCTGTTTGATCAAATAGACGTGAGTCAACATGACTTAAAATCCACGGATTATTGTAGGCTTCTCGCCCAACCATGACGCCATCAACGTGGTTTAGATGCTGTTCACACTCATTAAGTGTTTTAATACCACCATTAATGATGATTTCTAAATCAGGAAAGTCTTGTTTTAAACGATAAACATAATCGTACTTTAAAGGTGGAACTTCACGGTTTTGCTTAGGACTTAGCCCAGCTAAAATGGCATTTCTTGCATGAACAATGAAGGTGTTAGTGCCTGTTGTGGCAACATCACCGATAAAATCTCTAACTATGCTGTATTCTTGCTGATCATCTAAACCGATTCTATGCTTGAGTGTAACTGGAATTGAACAAGCATCCTGCATTGCCTTCATGGCATCTTTCACCTTTTCTGGGTGAGCCATTAGAATGGCGCCAATCAAACTATGTTGCACTTTATCACTTGGGCAACCCGCGTTTAGGTTTACCTCGTCATAACCAAAACTCTCAGCTAGCTTAGCGCACTGCGCAAGTGCTTTCGCATCAGAGCCACCAAGTTGAAGGGCAATTGGGTGCTCCACATCTTCAAATCTTAAAAAACGCTCTGGGTTATCTCCTTTTAAGAGCGCACCGGTTGTAACCATTTCTGTATATAGCAAGGTTTCCTTAGTTAAGGCTCTTGCAAAAACACGGTAATCAGAAGTTGTCCAATCCAACATTGGCGCAATGGAGAAACGGCGGTTTAGACTATTTTGTGATGCTGGTTTGGTGTTTTTGGTATTTTCTTGCATAAAATTATTTAGTAATAGATGTTGTCAGTCAGTAACGTAAGTGTACGTATTTAAAAGGTTTAGGGCTTAATGAGTATCTTTTATAGATCCCTTATCAAGCGCTAACTTTATTAGCGCTAATTATGTCATAAATGCATGTGTTTTAATGCTTATACTGACAAAAACATCATGTTATAAAATTTCATTTTATTAACTTAAACGGTTTAAGATAGTCGTTAACCGCACTCATTATGTCATAAAATTACAATGAGAATCGATATTTTTGACCATATGTAAAATTTTTACAATCTAATTCATATGAAAGCGTTGAAAAGAACGCTTATAAATTACTTTTTCGATGTCAAAGGCTTGGCTAAGTGGCTATTAAATGGTTTTTTTAATGTTGCGCTGAGGCGGGGGAGCTTATTAGTAGGTTCCCTAGATTACTTTAGAGCGCCGTCATAACTGATACTTTTTCTGATAAGACTGAGAAGTGGTGGCTTATTCGAAGACTCCTTAATGCTTCTACGCTTTTTTCTTTTTTTAACTTTTCTTTAAGGAATCTAAGTGCTTATAATTGCAATCAACTTAATGCTTGAACGGTTCAAATAGATGATTTCAAAAATTTCGCTAGGTTTAATGCTAGCCAGTGCTTTATTAACATCACTGCCAGCAAAAGCTCAAATTGCACCTATCCAAGATCAGGTTCAAAAGCCAAAAGTCTTCTTTTTGGAAGATCAGCCTTTTGGTGATGATGACAAGCAAACCTTAGATATTTATTTACCGTCTTATCCAATTAATACAAAAAATCGCCCAGCTATACTTATGGTGCATGGTGGGGCTTGGACATTTGGTGATAAGTCTGATTCGATTTTTACATCGAATAAGCTTTCACGTTGGGTTCCTAATGGGATGGTATTTGCTTCAACTAATTACCGCTCCATTAATCGTGTTAAACCAGATGATCAAGCTAGGGATGTTGCTAAGGCAATCGCTTTGGTGCAGAGAAAAATGCTTGCATGGGGAGGGGACCCAAGTAATGTTATCTTGATGGGACACTCGTCTGGTGCTTATCTAACATCTCTATTAGCTGCAAACCCACAAATGGCATTTGAACAAGGCGCTAAGCCTTGGTTAGGTACAATTGCGGTTAACCCTATTGGTTTAGATACCGTTAACCTAATGCAAAACGATTCAAATTATGCTGAACGTGATGCGTTTGGGTCCGATCAAAATTATTGGGCGAGTGTATCACCAATGCATGTTATGCAAGCTTCAGCATCACCAGTGTTACTCGTCTGCTCCATCATAGAAACACCAGATAACTGTGCCACTTCTGAGGCATTTAAACTTAAAGGTCAGGGGTTGGCTCGAAGTACAGAAATAATAAAACTCGAATTAGATGAGTTTGATATGATCGACACATTAGGCTTATCAAGCCAATATACAAATACTGTAGAGGGTTTCATTTATAAACTTTTCAAGAACAATCCAGTAAACAAGCAATAACTTCTTTCTTGCTTGATCAAAAAAACGCCAACTTGGCGTTTTTTTTGCTTATAACAAACTGAGTACCTTAATTGGTACAGATTAACGCTTTGCCTTCTGATTAAAGTAGTTTTAGTTAGCCGCAAACTGTTTCATGCGACTTTCTCATCAGACTCTGGCTATGCCGCTTATATAATTGGCTATTGGAGTGATTTTGAATGTTTGTAAAAGCAGAAAGACTGTCTCAATTATCCTTATTTAAACTACTTCTAACTGCGCTAAGCAGTAGCTTATTTGTTCTACTACTCATCATCTCAATTCTCGTTGCTGTTTTAAGTTACAGCTCAGGTATCGATTTTTTCGGGAAAGCGTACCATTACAGCTATGTTTTTATCGTCTTCATCATTATTTGGCCTTTAATCAGTTTGTTACTTACGAGTTTACTTTGGGCATTAAGCGCTTCCGGTCTTTGGCTTTTTTCCCAGATATTTAGTATTAAACTAGAGTTTGAAGATGTTATTGAAACGCATTTAGAACAATAACTTAAGATAGATATATAGAATATTTGAAGCCTATATTTTGTAAATATTTTTCAGCACCTTTACCTTGTATTAAGCTCAATGTTGCCAATAAACCTGCTTGAGTGCATGCTGGCGTGGCAACCGTTATGGCACGTGGATAGTTGAAGCAGATCAAGCTGTTTTAGGATTTGATACATGAGAATATCGCTTCCCCTTATGCTAAATAAAACGCTTACTATCGCCTGATGTTGCAAGGGCTTCGCAGGTTAAAGGCATACTTGTTTGAGCATTTAAACCAATAGGTGATTCAATTCCAGCTAACCAAGCTGATTATTAAATTACAAACTATGTCTCCACCAAAGTTAACTAGATTTGGGACTTGCTTATAGTGCTGATTAACAAGCTGTAAAAACTCTCAACAGCATACTCTTTACCTATGCCACCTAAATCTAATTCCATTTAGGGAGGCAATTTTATGCCTTATATCTTATCTAAATCGACTTTTTTCCATCCAACATTGCCTAATACTTGATCAATCTTACCTTGCTTGGTGACTTTTGAATTAGGTGTAAATTGCCTGAACTAATGTTGAACATGCCATTAGTTAGTTTCAGCAATTCCTCAAATTGCCTTCATTAAGCTTTTTAATAGAGTGCTTAACATTAGGTTTTCATCTAGTTTTTACTGTTTAAAGTGAATGTTAGGCCTGAGTCTTAATCTTGAAACACTATAGAATTGAAAAATTACCTCTAGATTAAGAGAGACATAATATTTCCTTAAGTTTAGTTGGTAACAATAGGAGGCACTTTTACAATTAAGTAATCAGATTTTATCTTTCATGATTGAAAAATATAAGCATCCTATCAGGCAAGAGTATTCGTAAACTCTTAAGTGCTAATTGGTTAATTAATAATCATTAAAAAATGAACTGTATCAGTAGATTTTTCAAAAACGAATGATGCATTTAAAATTAATAGGATTAAAAGCCTGACTCATTGGCTCAAATATAGGGTGGCGTGTCGTGCCAAAGTTTGAAAATGATGTTTTTGAATGAAGATTCACAAGAAGTAGCAAGGTTTAAAGGTGTACCAACTTTGAAGCAAGTAGTTTCATTTTTACAAAATCACAAAAAGCACAATTAGAATAAGTTAAGGTTTAAAGAGCATGAGAATATTATTAGTAGAAGACGACCATTCTTTGGGTGAAGGGATGCGTATGGCATTAAAGCCAGAAGGCTATGTGGTTGATTGGCTTACTGACGGCAACCAAGCGTTACATGCGCTTTTGAATGAAACGTTTGATCTTGTTATTTTAGATCTAGGTTTACCAAATTTAGATGGTATCTCTGTCTTGAAACAAGCAAGGTCTGCAGATAAGAATATGCCTGTGATTATACTAACGGCAAGAGATGCCATAGACGATAGAATTGCTGGTCTTGATGCAGGCGCAGACGATTATCTAGTAAAGCCATTTGATATTACTGAGTTAAAAGCCCGCATAAGAGCTCAATTACGACGTAACTCAGGTCGTACTCAAGCCCACATTTCTCATGCCGGAATTGAGCTTAATCCCAGTGCAAAATTAGTTACATATGCTGGAAGCCCAGTCTCCCTAACTCGTCGTGAATACACCTTGCTTCAAGAAATGATGAGCCAGCCTGGACATGTTTTTACCCGAGACACTTTACAGCAACTGCTTTATGGCTGGGAAGATGATGTTGAGAGTAATACTTTAGAAGTCCATGTTCATCATATCCGTAAGAAACTTTTTCCAAAAGTCATTCGCACGGTTCGTGGTATAGGGTATGTTTTAGATAAAGAATCTGCATAAATGAGAGTAAAGTTGAAGCAATATATTTATCAATCAATTCTTAGGCGTACCTTATTTTTAGTAATGACTTGCTTAGTGCTAGTAGGTAGCATTATTTCTATCACTGGAATTGTAAACGCAAATCATGAAGTGGAAGAAATATTTGATGCTAGATTGTCACAACAAGCTAGAACACTTAGAACGCTAGTTACAGGCAGCATTATTAATGATCTAAATTTGTCACAACGCAAAAACTTTTTAGATGTGATTGAGAACTCTTTAAATAACAAAACAGACAGTTCAACTGAGCCCCATGAGTATGAACATAAGGTCTATTTTGAGATTAAAGTAAATGGTAAAAACTGGATAGGCTCAAGTCATGCCTTGATTAGCGACCTTTCAAACTCAAAGCAGGGATTTTCTTATGTCGAAAGCCATGACAAATCTTGGAGAACTTACCACCTTATCAGTAAAATAGATGGTAGAGATATCAGTGTTCTTGTTGCTGAACGTGAAGATATTCGTAATGAAATGGTTGAGTATATTGTCTTACAAACTGTCATTCCCCAAGTGATATCATTACCTATTTTAGCTTTTCTGTTGATGTTAGCGATTAAACGTGGTCTTTCTCCTATCGCCGCTTTGGCTAATGAAATATCTAACCGTAACCCTAAAAAGTTAGAGCCTGTTCAAATCTCGCCATTGCCAGATGAACTAGAACCAATTCAGAACAAGTTAAATGATTTGTTATTTAATATTGATGACATGATGGCAAGGGAGCAGCGCTTTATCAGTGATGCTGCTCATGAATTAAGAACACCTCTAGCAGTGCTTAAAATTCATGCTCAAAATGCTATTCAAATAGATGATTTAGCCGATAAAGAAAAAGCCCTTAACGAACTTGAGCAAGGAGTGGATAGATCTGCACGTATTGTGGCTCAGTTGCTAACTTTAGCTAGGTTAGAGCAGGGTAAACCTGTAGTAGCAGAGACAATACACTTGGCGAGACATTCAAGGCAATGTCTGGCAGAGCTAATTCCGTTAGCTAACAAGAAATCAATTGAAATAACATTAGATGTTGAAGAGTCTGATAATTGGACCTTAACCATGTCTGAAGGTATTTTCGATATCTTAATGCAAAATTTAATATCGAATGCTATTAAGCACTCCCACCAGTGCGGTTCTATAGACGTATTATTAGCGCAAACGGATACGCATTACTCTGTTAAAGTACAAGACCACGGTGTGGGCGTTCAAGGAACAGGTGGAGCGGCTAGTATAAAACATCGTTTAATCGAGCGTTTCTATCGGGATGGTTCCCAAGCAGGCGCAGGATTAGGCCTCTCAATTGTCCATAATATTATTGAAAAATTAAATGGCGATTTGCTCTTTACAGACACATTTGGTGGCGGTTTGACGGTAGAGTTAGTATTGCCAATTAAATAGTCAAGCAATACGACAAGACACTCTAACTACAAAAAAAGCCGATCATTTGATCGGCTTTTTTAATAACAAATTTAAACTTAGAGAGCTTTAGTTTGAGCCGTAAGTTTGATTGTTTCATCAACAGCATTAGCTAGTTCAGTACCTTTTACCACAAAGTGGCGGCTAAAGTAGTCTTTATGCTCAGCATGCTCATGGAAGTTATGAGGTGTTAATACCGCTGTTAAAACAGGCACTTCAGTTTCTAACTGAACCTGCATAAGACCAGTACAAATTGCTTGAGCAACAAAATCATGGCGATAAATACCACCATCAACAACTAAACCTGAACCTGCAATAGCTGCATATTTGCCAGTTTTAGCTAAGATTTTTGCTTGTAATGGAATTTCGTAAGCGCCTGGAACAGGGAAGACATCAATATTGTCTGTATTGTATCCACGTTTGGCTAATTCTGCTTTAAAGCCTTCTAGGCAGTTTAAAACAATTTCTGAGTGCCAAGAACCGTATAAAAAAGCAATACGTTGGTCTTCAGCATTAAAAGTAGAGTTATTCGTTAAGCTCTGATTCATTGGTAAATCCTATATAAAATATTGAATCAGGGCGAACGGACAGGCAAAAATAACCATGTTGAGCGAACTCACACAGAGTTACCAAGCAATTAGTTGACTAACTGCCATGGGACTATCTTGTCTATCACGCTCTCTATCATCCGGACTATAACCGTCGGCTCTGGAATCACACCAGATCTGCTGACTCTAACCAAGGTTAGACGCTCGCGGGCTTAAACATAAAGTTCTTACCGCCGGTGGGGAATTTCACCCCGCCCCGAGAACGAAGCTGGTTTTGTACCAGCAGGCAAAATGTATTGGTTTATCAGGCAGGTGTCAAAGGAGAAAGTGAACTAATTCGCACTTTTTTAGATGATTTCACAATATAGACATAATTTGTCCGTATTTCGACAATGAATTGAGCGTAACTGTATGAAACATAATCAGTTCATTGTCTAATATGGTTAGTTAATTATTTAGATTTTTAGGCTTAAATGGGATTTGAAACAGTCGTATTGCTTGAGCAATAAAACTAAGTGAGCCAAAAGCAACAACAAAAGGTGTGTTTTTATTAGGTTTGGTAAGAGATTTTTTCCAAATTTTTCTAACAGTAGGATATGAAAGGTCGCCCATAACATGAAAAGGTGAGCGCCAACAATTGGCAACAGTGATGCCGTACTCTTTATCTAAGGTTTCAACACCGTGCCACCAAAAAGGAGGGATATAAAGCGCGTCACCAGGTTCGACCTGTGCAATGAGAGGTTGTATTTTCTCCTTGTCTTTATCTTTAAAAGCATCCTTTAACAAATAAGCATCTGTTGTGAAAATATCATGAACAATATCATCTGTAATTTTATCGGGTGGTAAAAGGCCCACTCGTTTTGTGCCTTTTACTTGGCACATTAAAGTTTCATCTACAAAATGATAGTGCCAACCAGTACCTGCTTTCTTATAAAAGAAGGCACGACTTGTTGGATAGGCAATTGGTTTTGAAGGCTGTGGTAAAAAGTTGAACCCAGCCATATCTGTAGCCAGGACATTATAAGGCGTTCTTTCTAATAAAATGGAAGGAGCACTAATTATTTCGTCAGAGTCGACAGAAAGAAGATCTAGAATCTGAGAAAAACTGACTTTTGTCTCATCAACCAACATATTCTTTTCATCGTCATAATTCATGTGGGGGTAATAGTTAGAGGTATTCTCTCCACACAAAGTCTTTAAGTATTCTTTATCTGACCATTTATTCATTGCTGGCCAATGGGATATGGCATTCTTAATTAAACAAGGCTTGTTTAATGAGACAAAATTGTCGTAAAAAGATGACTCAGTTAGTGCATCAGCATCAATGCAAACGACCTGTTTAGCGCTATCCATGCCAGGTATGTTGTTTAAGATTTGTTCATCCATGAGCTATAACCTAAATCCTAAGTGATTAATTTATTGTGATAATTGTTTAATCTTTGTTATATGGTTATAACATTAATGCAAAATTAAAAATAAATTTTTTTGTAAGTGGTCAGTATTTAGTACTTGATAGGATTTATGGATGAATCGAAAACAATTAAGCCATTATTATGGACTTCTTTTAGGGCTATTTTTCTTCGGACAGTTCTTAGCTCTGCCCATTTTAACGCCGTTATTTATCGAAATGGGCGCCAATATTGAAGAGATTGGCGTCATTATGGCGGTAATGGGTGGCACAGTTATCCTCTTAGAAATACCAACAGGGGGATTAGCTGATGAGATAGGAAGAAAGAAATTATTCATATCTTCGTTAGTTCTTAATATCTGTTCACTACTAATTTTGTGTGTTTATCCAAGTGTCATAGGTGCAATTTTAAGCATGCTATTTTGGGGCGCAGGGATCTCATTAAGTTCTGGAACAATAACTGCTTGGTTTGTTGAAACCTACCAAGCATCAGAAGGAGAGCAGAGCCTGCAAAAAGGTTTTGCCATGGTAGGTTTTAGAACGAATTTAATGGGGGCTTGCGGCGCATTACTGGGCTCTCTTTTTGTCTATATAGGCATTTGGATATCAATTGATCAATTGACTCTATTTCGAATCTTATTGTTAGCTGCAGCAAGTTGCTATTTTTTGGTGTCTATCGCTTCTTTTGTTTGGATTAAAGAAAAGAGGGTGTTTAACACTATGTCAAAGTCGAGTTTTAATGGCGTGAGTTTGCAGTTAAAAAATGGAATTATTGCCGTTTCACATCCGGTTTTATGGCGAATCTTAATGTCTGGTTTGCTCGCTATTCCACTTGCTAGTGCAATTGAAAAATTTTGGCAGGTTGAGTTTTATGATATTACTCAAGGTGAATCGCTTGCATGGATGTTTGGATTAGTTTTTGCCGTTACTCTATTTCTTGCAGGACTTGCAGCACGCGTAACAACATGGCTATGCGATATTTTAAATCAGCAAATGGGCAAGGTGCTATTTATTGGTTTGATGTGCCAGCTCCTTAGTGTCATTGCGTTAAGTCTTTCTAATCATATTATTCTGTTTCTCATTTCATTTATCGCCTTTGATTTCTCACTTGAGCTGGGTGCATCTGCTCGTAGCCACTTAGTTGGTCATGCGACACAAGATAAAGTGAGATCAACGGTTGACTCTATTATGTCTTTTGTTTCTAGGACTGGGGGAGTGCTTGGTACTCTGCTTTGCGCATTAGGTGCTAGCTACATGGGACTAACTAATACTTGGTTAGTTGGTGCTGCAATCGCGTCCTTTGCCAGTGTGATATTTTTGAATCAAACTTTAAACACACGAGAAGGAAGCGCGATTGCTGACCCAAGTTAAGCCTATGTCAGTCTTTCAACTGTCTTTGTGATGTCTAACAATCCCCACCGCGGCGTTTCTGCTCGCATTAATCACACCACTAGCGGTAAGTGACTGTCTGACACTGCCGCCAGCAAATTGATTGTTAATATTGAAGAATCCATAAACACTAGGATAAGTAGATTCTACAAAGTCCCCTCTGGCTGTCATTGCGATGTGTTTTTCTTGGGTGGCGTTGACTCTACGCTGTAATATAAATGCTGAGTCAATATCTTTGGCATTATTTAAACTTTGTTGCCAAGACTCATTCTGTGTTTCCCATTTGCAGATAACACCTTGACCACCATAACCATTAGCCGGCTTGAGCAACCAATCATTGCCTAGATCGAGTTCAGATGCGTTTTCTAACAGATAGGTTTCTGGTACGAGCGATTCAATGGCTTTAACTTCATCTGTCGAAAAGAGTGGGAAGTGATTTTTATCAGCAATGAGAGCAAGCATGGCTTTGCTCATATAGAGCTCGCTTAAAAGATCAATTGTTGGTGTGATCTCATCATTGTCTATGGCGCAAAAGTATCCATGATACTCATCTTCAGCCTTAGCAATATGACTCATGCTAAAGACTTCAAAAGTCATAACATCACCATCATGTTCATCTAACGATTTCTCAAAATCCGTATGTACTATGGTTTTAACCTGAATCTGCAATTTAGTGGCAAGAGCCATAGAGATACTATTCGCAATCAGAGGGCTGTCTTGATACATGGTTTCATCATCAATCACTAAAACAAGTGGGTTGTTTAGCTTGGTAAGTTTTTGGATCATAAAATTGGCAATTTCATCGAAAGGTGCAGCCCAAACTTCATTATCAAGCGAGCGATCTGTTTCTAGTTGGGCTTTGTTAAAGCAGTCATCATATACTTTCTGGACTTGATCGAAGGCAAAGCCACCTAGAGATCCACCAGCGTTAAGCTCTAAAACTTTTAATCCGGAATCTGATTTAATGAGATCCCAGCGACAAGGGGTTATGACATTGAGATGACGCTTAGCATAGCTATCAAAAAGGGCTTGTAACTTTATATTTTTAAAGCCTACAGCATTTGAAAAAGCGTAATAATCTCCATCATAAAGTTTTAGTACTAGTTTTTTTATGAGTTGGAAAAGCGTATTTAGCTCAAGCGTATTTTTAGAGATTTCCGTCTCAGTAAATAGGCTAGGAGTAAGGATTAAACTCCAATCAGGGCGTGTAAATCGACTTAAACTTCCTACAGATTTAATAGCATCAGCAACATCATCTGACTCTGGATTCTCATCAAAAAAAGAATACCAAAACTCTTTGTTTACACTCTTCATTTAACCTCACGAGCTTAACTTAATAGTCAAGATTGATAATTTTCTTTACTAACAATAACTTTACAAATGCATAAATAACAAGTAAAAAGTTTTTAAAAAAATTTAGTTTAGGTTGAATTATGGAAGACTTGATCAAAGAAAATAATAATAAAAAAGACAAGAAAACAACAACTAAAGACAGTATATTTGATGTCAAAAAAAAGCTAATGATGGAGTTTGAAAGTTTCTCGTTAGTCGAGCTGATAGACTACCAATTCGAGCAATATGCCGCTAAAGAAGCTTTAATTTATAAAGATAAAACCATTTCTTATCAAGAGCTTAATAAGCTATCAGATACCTTGGCTAAACGAATAAGATGGGATTACCACCAACTCAATGGAAAAGACATAGATGATAAAACATTCATTCCTATTCTGTTTGATAAAGGTATTGACTTAATAATCGCAATTATAGGTGTAATAAAATCAGGCGCGGCTTACATTCCTCTTTCACCAGATTATCCAGAAGATAGAATTCAATACATAATAGAAGATTCAGGTGCAGATATAATAGTTTGTGATAAAATTTATTTAAATAAAATCAGATACAAAAAAGAAAACAGTCAATTACACCAAATTACAGAATTTACTTTTGATGGCATAAAAAGACCTACTAAAACTAATGAAATTACTGATTTAGCTTATTTATTATATACATCAGGAACAACAGGAAAACCCAAGGGAGTGATGGTAAGACAGGATAGTCTTATTAACTTAATATTAAACCAAACTAGGGCGTATCACTTTACCGAAGATGAAAGCATCATTTTATCTTCTAACCATATCTTTGATGCCTCAATTGAAAATATATTCTTAGCTTTACTCAATGGTGCCAAGCTCTTCATCCCTTCAAGTGATGACATAAAAGACCCAACGATTTTCAAGCAAATGCTCGAATTCAATAGAATATCCCACCTACATGCAACGCCATCATTTTTATCGGCATTGGGCGATTGTGGAGAACTGCCAAATTTAAAACGCATTGTCACAGGGGGAGATAAATGCCCAAAATCGCTTCAGCAAATTTGGGGTGAGAGACTTGTTAACTCATATGGTCCAACTGAAACCACTGTGACAGTTTCTATGAATCTTTGTCATGATATTTCAAAAGCTAAAAACAATATTGGTAAGCCTATCGATAAGGTGAACTTTTATGTTTTGGACCAAAGCTTGAACCGCTTGCCAATAGGCGAGATGGGGGAGCTTTATATTAGTGGTATCGCCTTATCTAATGGCTACTTGAATCAAGAGACGCTCACTCAAAACCACTTCATGTCAAATCCCTATAGCGAAGTTGGTCATGAGATTCTATATAAAACAGGTGATTTGGTTGTTTGTCAGCAAGATGGCAGCTATGAGTACATCGGCAGAAATGACAGGCAAGTAAAAGTAAGAGGCTATCGTATTGAGCCTGCTGAAATTGAAGCAAGCCTTTGCCTTGATAGCCTGGTTGACCAGGCACTTGTTAAAGCAGTGACCACAAAAGAAACGCATAAATTAATCGCCTATCTGGTAGGAAAAGACCTTAAAGACTCAGATATCACCGCGATTAAAGAGAAATTGGCTAAAAGTTTGCCAGACTACATGATTCCAAGCCTATTCGTTCCATTAGAAAAGTGGCCACTGACGTTGGCGGGTAAAATCGATCACGAGCAACTTCCTACAGGCTTTGCGCCACTAAGAAAAGGTGAACTCATTTTAGCGAACTCACCAGATGAAGAAATACTTGTAAATGAATGGAAAAATATATTTGATCTTGATGAGCTTGGGGTAAATGATGATTTCTTCGCTCTAGGTGGTGATTCAATCACCGCAATACGTTTTATGAGTAGATTACGAAGCTTGCTGAACCGTCATCTCACCATGAAGCAATTTAAACAAGATGCAACAATACAAGGTGTGTTAGCGAATAGTCAGCTTGAGCAAATAGATGGTCTAACAACAAAGGCAATCGATAAAGGTAAAACTGAATTTCCACTTTCCAACCAGCAAATGGTTGCTTGGTACATGCATAAGAACCAGCCAGATAGCAAAGCTTATCTGGCTGAAGCCGCAACGCACTTTAAAGGGAGGTTCGTAAGTGATGCTCTTGAGAAGTCAATTAACCAAATTATTATTAATCACGATATTTATCGCACAAGATTCACGGAAATAGATGGCCGCATTGTCCAAACTATATTGCCAGAATATAAGATGAGTCTAAGAAGTATTGATGCTCTAACTGTGACAGAGGAAGATAAAGAGGCCTTTTTAGAACATACTTTTAAGACAGAATTAGACCGTATCGAGGATTTAAGTCAGTTACCATTAGCTGAATTTATCTTGGTAAGATTTGATAAAGAGCATCATGTCTTACTGCATCAAGAACATCATATTATCCATGATGGTTGGAGTGCGAACGAGTTCACCAACGAACTAATACATCATTACCATAGTTTTGTTAATGCTGAGTTTAAAACCTCTTATCAAGAGGCAAGCCAATACTCTAGCTTTGTTTTATCGCAACAAGCTTGGTTAGATTCAAAGCATGCTGAAAAACAGAAAAGTTATTGGAAAAAGCAGTTAGAAGGTGCACCGCAAGGTGTGGCTCTTTTTGGTAAAAAATCGCATAGCTTAGGCTTTGCAGGTTCTCATGAGAAAATGATTTTCACGCGTGAACAATGGCATGCAATGGAGACTTTATGCCGTGATATAGGCATTACTCCCTTTAGTTATACATCCTCTATTTTGTATCTTTGCCTTGGGCGTTTTTCAGGTGAACAAGATCTAAGTTTTGGTTCAGCTTTTGCTAATCGTAACTGGGCGGACTCACATGCCACATTAGGTATGTTTGTGAATACGGTTGTACTTAGACATAAACTTAATCTTGAAACCCCCTTGTTTGAATTTCTTCAAAATACACAGAATATCGTTGATCAGGCTCAGGCGAATGAAGAATTACCTTTCCCCCTTGTGGTAAAAGCACTTAATCCAGAGCGCGGTAGTGCATCTAATCCATTTTTTAATGTTCTTTTAGGCTTTCATGATACACCGGTTAATGAGCGCGAAATTGAGGGATTGACTTGGTATAAAGACGAAACCGTTATCTCAGATACTTCAAAATTTGATATTGATTGTCTTGTCGTTCCAAGAGGTAAAACCTTTAACGAAAGTGAAGAAGTCCACTTTTTATGGGAATACCGTAATGACATTTACACCCAAGATGAGATGCAGCGATTTTTGTCTGCTTTCAAAACCAGTTTTTTAAATATTCTAGATGAGTATCGTTTTCTCTCTCATCAACCGATTTCTGCAATAGATGTCCTTACAGAACAAGAGAGAAAACAAATACTAAGTGTTTGGGGTCAAGGTGCTCCTTTATCTCATAATACAAGTGAAACGTTTAAAGAACATGGGTTAGTTACTTCGATTAGAGAAAAGGCTAAGAGCCTTAAAGACAAAACGGCTATTCAAGATATCCAAGAAACCCTTTCTTATGCCAAGCTAGATATTTACTCGAATGCGTTAGCACATCAGCTTAAAAATAATGGTTACCAAGAAGGCGATAAAATCGCCATTCATTGTCAAAGAAATACCTTTAATCTAATTGCTATGCTGGCTGTGTTTAAGCTCGGTGCTTGTGCCGTTATGGTGGGGAGTGATTTACCAGAACAGAGATTGAAGCATATTTTACTTGATAGCCAAGCAAAGCTCATCATTGATGATGGCTCGTTAGTTGGCGTTAATAACCTGCCATGTAATCAGATTGTTTTAAATAACGTGCTTTTCACAAGCATTCAAGATACACATTTTGAAGCAAGTCAGTACAAACCAGATGCAAGTGCTTATGTTATCTATACATCTGGCTCAACCGGACAACCCAAAGGCATTGAAATCAGCCAACTTGCTCTTTATAAAATGAGCTTATGGCATATCGATGAATTTAAATTAGATGAAAACAGTGTGGGTACAAGCCTTGCCTATGTTGGCTTTGATGCCTTTATGGCCGAGGTCTGGCCGGTATTAATGGCAGGCGGGAAATTGGTGCTTGTACCTGATGCAGAAAGAGATAACCCAAGTACTCTAATACAATTAATAAATGCTCAACAAGTTACTCACACATGCTTACCGACAGGTTTGCTGACTCATGTATGTGCTAACCAAGTCCAGTGGCCAAGGAGTTTAAAAACCTTGCTCACTGGTGGCGATGTCCTAGGAGACATTCGTTTACCAGAGGGCTTTGATGCTGCTTTCTATAACTTATATGGACCAACTGAAACCTGCGTTGATGCCTGTTTCTACAAGGTTGATCTTCACAATATTAAAGACGTGCCAATTGGTCGTCCTGTATCTCATGCCAAAGTAAGAGTCCTTGTTAATGGTCAAATAGCACCTATTGGGGTACCGGGAGAGCTATATGTTGCAGGAGATGGTATTGCCAAAGGTTATCTAAATAATGACGAACTTAATAAAAAAGTCTTTATCCCGGATTGTGCCTTACCAGGCAAAGCCATAGACCCAAATACTAATCCAATGTCAGCTTCGGCTCAGATTTCCACTCAAGAAAGATATTACCGAACAGGTGATTTAGTTAAATGGAATCAAGATGGACAGCTTATCTTTTTAGGTAGACTCAACGATGAAATAAAAGTCCGTGGTTTTAGAGTGGCTTTGGGAGAAATTAATTACCAATTAGAAACTAGCCTAGATGTTAAGCAAGCTTATTCAATTGTGAGTGATGCGGCTATTTATTCTTATGTTGTTGTAGAAAATGAGGTCAAACAGGCTTGGTTAGCAGGACAAGGAAGTGAAAGGAAACTCGTAAGACAGCTTCGAAGACAACTAAAAGCGAAACTGCCTGAATACATGTGCCCAAATGCCATTATCTTAATGGATGAGATCCCAATGACAGCACAAGGCAAGGTAAATAAAGCCAAATTGGATTCTCCTCTAAGCACTGATACACCATTTGAGCCTGCCTCAAGCATGCTAGAAAAAGAGTTAAGTTTAATATGGCAAAAGCATCTTGATAGAACTGAATTAAGTATTCAAGCAAACTTTTTCTCACTTGGTGGGCATTCACTTTTAGCGATGAACATCATTGCAGAGATTCAGCGACAATTCTTTGTGCAGCTAAGTATTAGTGACTTCTTCAATAACCCCAGCATTAAAGCTCAAGCGAGCTTCATTCAGGCCGTAATCGACAGCAATGTTAGCCAAGACAGTCCTGAATTAGCGTTAGATCTAGAAGAAGGAGAAATCTAATGCCACATAAGCTAATTAGCCGGGCTAAGTCACAAGGTGTTTATCTATATGTGGAAAATGGTTCACTAAAATACAAAGCTGAAAAAGGCAAGTTAACTAAAAGTTTAGCGGCGGAGTTAAAGGAACAAAAACAGGCCTTAATTGATTTTTTGGAGAGTCATAAAAAGCCTGATTTAGCGCTAGAAATTCAGGCATTAAACTCAAATAAAGCGCCTCTTAGCTTTGCCCAAAGCCGTGTGTATTTTCTTGAAAAATTAGCTTGCGATAGCGCTCTATATCACATGGTGGCGGCGTTTAAAGTCTCTGGACCATTAAATATCGAATGGCTAGAAGCCAGCATTAAGCAGATCATGGCAAGGCATAGTATTTTGTCGACGGCCATAGCCTCTATAGACAAAGACATAAAACAGGTAATTTGCCAAAACCAAGTAGAATGCCCGATCAAAGTGGAAGAAAAGGGTGATCTAACAGAGTCCGATTGGTTAGTTAAACAAGCAAATAAACCGTTTGATTTAAGTAAGCCTCCTTTATTTAGAGTTTCCCTGTTAAAGCTAGCACCAGAAGAAACTATTTTAACGTTTGTATTTCATCACCTAATTTTCGATGGCTATTCCTACTCTTGTTTCTTTTCAGAGTTGAATGACATTTACCGAGCTTACGCGCTTAATAAACCCGTTTCTGAAGTGAAACTGCCTTCATTAAAGTTTCAGTACGCTGATTACGCACATTGGCAAGAAAGCGAGCAGAGCAAGTTAAGTACAAAAACGTTAAATTACTGGAAAGCAAAAATGTCTGGGGTGCAAAGCTTAAATAGCTTACCGACAGATTATAAACGGACTAATCAGACCCTATCTGAGGGTGTTTTGATTGAAGATCAGCTAGATCAGGCAATGACTAATCAAGTCAAAGCTTTTGCTCAGAGGCAAGGCGTCAGTCTCTATACGGTTTTAATGAGTGTTTATAGTGTGTTGGTTGGCCGCTGGCTTGAAAACGAAGACGTGGTGATAGGTACACCTGTTTCAGGCAGGGACATCTCAGGGGTAAGTGATTTAATTGGTTTTTTTGCAAATACGCTTATCTTAAGAAATCAAATTGCGGCAGATAAAAGTTTTTCCGAAATATTAGAAACAACCAAGCAAGGGTTAGCAGAAGCATTTCAGCATCAAGCCATGCCTTTTGAGAAAATTGTTGATCAGATTGGACTAGAACGAAGTGAGTTACATGCACCGATATTGCAGTTGCTATTCGTGCTTAATCAAACTGACAAAGCATCGTTAGCGTTAGATAGTGCTAATGTCACTAAGCTTCTAGTGGATAGAAAACGGATTAATTTTGAATTAGAGCTGCACGTTACGGATAAGGGAGATTGCTTAGAATTATATTGGCTATATGCAAAAGCCTTGTTCAAAGAAACGAGTATCATAGCATTTAAACAAAGTTATAAAACCTTGTTAGAGCAGCTCATTCTAGCGCCTAATAAAAGCATCGCTTCTTTTTCATTAATTAGTCAAACTGATTTAAAACAAATTCAAGCTTGGAATAATACTCAACAAAACTTCCATCCAAACTTAAGTTTTATTGAAAGGTTTGAGAAAAATGTCAGTCAGAACCCAGATAAACTTGCTTGTGTCTGGTATTTAGAGGGAAAGAAGCAAACCCTAAGCTATGCTGAACTCAACAAAAAAGCTAACCGTATTGCACATTACCTAATAAGCAAAGTTGCTAAAAGAGATGTTTGTATCGCCATGGGTTATTCATGGCATATTGATGCGATTATTAGCATTTTAGCAATTTTAAAATCAGGCGCAGCTTATGTGCCAATTGATACGGAGCAGCCGGAACAAAGACTGAAAGGCATGCTGGAAAATGCCTCGATTAAATTGATGCTTGGCCCAGATAGAGCTAAAGCAGGCATGCAATCGCTTAATGTGATGGATATATCATCGCACACAGCAGAAGACATACTTGCGAACTTTCCAAACACAAATCCTACATCCAAAAGTCACGCATCAGATCTTGCTTATGTAATCTTTACTTCAGGTTCTACCGGGCAACCAAAAGGCGTTATGTTAGAGCACGCCAGCTTGAATAATTTTATGGATGCCATGCAAGAAAGAGTGAATTATCAAACTCATGATATTGTGGCCTGCATGACATCAACACGGTTTGATATTCATATTACCGAAATCTTAATGCCGCTTGTCAGCAGCGCCAGCATTAGTCTTTTAAGTTGGGATCAAGCTAGATCACCTAAAACGATTTTAAACAGGGTAAAGCAAGATAATATCAGCTTAATGCAAGCGACACCGTCAGTATGGCAGCTGCTTTACGATGAAGGCTTCAGGCCCAATTCTGATTTTAAAATGATAACAGGAGGGGATCATTTACCTGAGAGCTTGAAACAAGCTTTATTGAACAGCCATCCAGAGGCCAAACTTTTTAACTTGTATGCCCCTTCAGAAGCAACAGTTTACTGCTCAGGTAATCAAGTCAGCCTTAATCAAGATAAGGTGAATATTGGTAAGCCCTTCGCCAATAATCGTTATTATATTTTGGACGAAAATGAGCATCAATTGCCCATTGGCTGTATTGGTGAGCTTTACATATCAGGTAAAAACCTCGCCAGAGGTTACTTAGCTAATGATGAATTAACAAGACAGTGTTTTAAGCCAGATATCTTTTGTGACGATGCCGGTGAGCGCATGTATCAAACAGGAGACCTTGCAAGGCGATTAGAAGATGGCAGTGTTGAGTTAATCTCTCGAAAAGATTTCCAGCTTAAGTTAAACGGCATTCGTATTGAAGCTGGTGAAATAGAGCATCATCTATTGCAGATCAACAGCATTGATAATGCGCTTGTGACGATCAAAGAAATTAAGCCAGATTATCAAGCTTTAGTTGCCTATCTGATTCCCAAGTCAGGTGAGCTACTTGATCTTGTTGAAATTCGTCGATATTTAACCAGGCATTTGCCTTCAAGTTTTGTTCCTAGTTATTTTGTTGAACTGTGGGCTTTTCCTCTAACCCAAAACCTCAAGGTAGACAGACTTGCTCTCCCATTACCTGATATAGATAAAGCAGGTGCAGAAAATACTGATCAGACATTAGTGCTTCACGCTAATACAAACAGAGAAACATGGTTAGCGGCGTTATGGGAGGAGATGTTAAGCATTGCCAAGCTTGATATTAATAAAAACTTCTTCAGCCTAGGTGGTCATTCACTTCTAGCAATAAAGATGGTTAATCGTATCAGTGACAAAGTAGGGTACGAAGTATCATTAAGAAGTTTGATACAAGCTGGCACTGTGTATGAACTGGCTAAGCTAATAGATGAACTAAGTGATAAGTTAAGTGGAGATAATGACACTAATATCATTCCTAAAACAACGCCTGTTCAGCTGAGTGAAAAGCAAGAAAGCCCTTTATCTTTCTCGCAATTAAGACTCTGGACTCTCGACCAAATTGAAACAAAAGGTAAGCACTATTGTGTGCCTTTTAAGTTCGAAATAAAGGGCGAATTGAGTCTTAAAGCTTTGTCAGAAAGCCTCTTAGCTCTAATAAAACGTCATCAGATATTAACAACTTCATATCATTCAGAGCAGGAAAAAGTTTATCAAAGAGTGGTTAAGCATGAATCGGTTAATTCTAACCTTGTTAAACAATTATTAGATTATCAAGACGTCACTAAAGCGCGTGATTTAGATGATCTGGTGAGTCATTTTGAGTCTAATATTTTTGAGCGTCCTTTCGATCTAGCAAAAGGCGATGTTTTTAGAGTAGGTTTGGCCAAAGTTGCTGATAATAAATACCATCTCTATGTTGGCGTTCATCATATTGCTATCGATGGTGAGTCTAGTGATATTCTTTTAAACGAGATACAAAATGCCTATAACGCATCTGTTTCTGGAAAGGACTACCAACCAAAGCCATTAGCCTTTCAGTATAAAGATTATGCCGCTTGGCAAAGAAATGAACATGAAACTAATCCATCAAGTAAACAACAAGACTATTGGCAAACAAGGTTAGCTGAGTATCAGCCTAAAACATTTTTAAATACGGATTTAAAGCGTCCTGAGGTTTCGAGTTACCAGGGGGAAAATGTTTCAACGGCATTAGATGAAAGTACTTCACATCATTTGCTCGAAACGGCAAAGCAATTAAAAGTGACACCATTTTCTATCCTGTACTCAGCCTTGGTTGTTTTATTAAGCCGATACTCAGGAGAGAAGGACGTACTTGTTGGGACAGTCAGTGCAAACCGTGAAAAAGAAGCGCTCAATCATCTGATTGGCTTTTTTGTGAATAATTTAGCCCTGCGAACCCATCTGCCTGAAAAGATAAGTTTTAAGGCACTTATTCAAAGCTCTCATCAAAATCTTTTGTCTGATTTTGAGCATCAGTCTCTTCCTTTTGAGCAGGCAACTAAGCTCTTAAAACTCTCAGCGAAACAATTAAAGCAACCGTTATTTCAAATTATGATGGTGCTTGAACATGCCAGTAACAAGGAGTTTGAGTTTGAGAAAACACAGGTAACACCGTTATCGATTAAACATAAAGAAGCAAGGTTTGATATCAGCCTAGGTGTGAGGATTCATCCGAATAAAGTGGAGTTTAACTGGAACTATGCTTTAGATCTTTTTACTCGAGAAACTATTGAAGGTTTTGCGAAACAACTAAGCCATTTAGTTGAGCTAAGCATTCGTTCATTAGACGAGGATGTTTTCAAACCAGCGTTATTGACTACTTCAATGAAGATGAGTGAGCACGATCAATCAAATGTAAACAGTGCAGGGCACTCGTCCTTAGATATAATTCCTAATACAAGTTTATTAGATCTATTTCAGCAAAAGGTTAAGACACATGGGAGTGACCCCGCCATCTCCTATCAAGGTGAAACGCTGAGTTACGATGAACTTGAAGCTCGTTCAAACCAGTTAGCAAACGCCTTAATTGATAAAGGCATTTGTCTGGGAGATAGTCAGGGAGATATTATCGCTATCTGCCTTGAAAGATCCCTGAATATGATTGTTAGCATGCTTGCTGTAATAAAAACAGGAGCGGCTTATCTTCCGATTGATACCAAAACACCGGCAAACAGGTTGTCTTTCATCTTAAACGACAGCGATAGCCGTTTATTAATTTGTGACAATACCGAGTTATCGTCTTTATGTGATAAAGCTGATTTTCTATATTTACCTGAATTTGATGTATCAACTTATTCTGAATATATTCCTGATTTAAGTTCTGAAATTCACCCTAAATCAGCCATAAAACCCACAGCAACCGATCTTGCTTATATCATCTATACATCGGGCTCAACCGGACAACCAAAAGGCGTGCAGCTCGAGCACAAAGGAGTGGTTAATTATGTTAAAGCGCAATCTGCTTATCTAAAACTTGATAAGCCCAAGGTAGATGGATTAAAAGCACCATCACGCTTTTTATATTTAACGAACTTTGCCTTTGATACCTCTGTTGGCAGTATCTGGGGCGCTCTAACCAGTGGCCATCATCTTGAGATAGTGAGTGAAGAAGATAGGTTTAATTTGGCTAAGTTAAAACGATTCTTATGCCAAGGTGATAAGTATCTTGTTGCTTATATTCCGCCCATTCTTTTAGACAAGCTAACTCCTGACGATACGTCAAAATTGATTCCAAATATTATTGTCTCGGGAGAATCTGTTTCACAGTCTGTCGTTGATAAATATGTAGAACATACCTGTTTAATTAATGAATACGGCCCAACGGAAAATTCTGTTTGCTCAAGCTTTCATATCTATCAAGCAGGTGATGATGCAAACACCATAGGTCAGTGTATTAATGGGGTAAATGCCTATGTATTAGACTCATTTTTTAATCCTGTACCACAAGGTGTTACTGGTGAACTCTATTTGTCTGGGGTCGGTTTAGCCAGAGGCTATCTTAATCAAGATGAATTAAATCAGGTGAGTTTTATCGATACTCATTTTGGCAGGCTTTATAAAACAGGCGACCTTGTTAAGACAAATAAAAATGCTCAACTTGTCTTTGTTTCTCGGATTGATGAACAAATAAAAATTCGTGGTTTTAGGGTTGAGCTTGGTGAAATAGAAGCTGAAATTCAAAAAGTTGAAGGAGTAAAAACGGCTAAGGTTGTGCTCGTTGAAAACCAAGGCACAAAACAGTTAGGGGCTTATGTATTAACTTACCAAGATGATCCTCAATTACTTTTAGCCATTTATGAAAGCCTAGCCTTTAGCTTGCCAGATTATATGTTGCCTAAATTATGGGCAAAAACATCGTCTTGGCCATTGAATGCTAACGGTAAATTAGATAAAGCCGCTTTACCAAAACTTAGCCATCTTCAGTTTAGCCAACAACTTAGCCAACAATACTCAGAAAATGATTTAACAGCACAAGAGCAGACTTTACTCAATTTATGGCAAGACATGCTCAAACTGGAATCAATCGGGCTTAATGATAACTTCTTTGCTTTAGGTGGAGACTCAATACTCGCAATGCAACTGGTTGCTAGGGCTGTCGAATTAGGTTTGCACTTTAGTACAAAAAACTTATTTGAATACCCAAGTATTGCAAGCCTTATCCCTCATATTAAAAACTCGAATAGCCTAGAAGCAGAACAAGGCGCTAGTCTAGGTAAGCAAGCCTTATTACCCATACAGCACGAGTTCTTTCATTTTGCTGCGAACAAGTCGAATCAATTTGATCAGTACTATTTGTTTGATGTGGACCAGCATTTTTCCCTTGAGACGATGAGGCGTTGTTTTGATATTTTAGTCAATCGTCATGATGCGTTAAGGCTTAGCTTTGATAATAATCAGGCAGCATACCATGTGGAAAAGGATCTAAATTCAGCTTGCTATGAAACCTATATGAGTAAGATGGATAACGAGTCTCTCAATAAAGTTTGTAATCAGATTAATCACTCATTAGATATTGCTAAAGGGTCTGTTTTTAAACTGGTGAGACTCTATTGTGATAACCAAACAAAGCTTTTTATCCTTTCTCATCATCTCGTGATAGATGCGGTGTCATGGCAAATTCTCATCTCAGATTTTGTTAAGCTTTATCAAGCAAAAATTCCATCCCATAATCTGTTGGCCGCTAAAACCCTGTCTTATCAAGATTGGGGGAAACTGCTAAACCATAAGGTGACAATGGAATATTTTGAGAAACATGAAGCCAACTATTGGGCTAAAGTTTCTAATCAAATTAAGCAAATTCCGAAAACTCACATCAGGTCTAATCAAACTGAACGGCCTCAGATAGCAATTGATCAATTTGAATTGAACCTCAATGACACTCAAGATTTATTGAATAAGGCAAACAAGGCGTATCACACAGATACTCAGACTTTATTAATTACCGCGATAAGTCTGACCTTGGCAAAAATGCAGAAAGAGGATGAAAAACGGCCAGTCTCTTTCACTTTAGAAAGCCATGGTCGTGAAGGTCTCAGTACAGGTTTAGTGAAACAGCTCATGAGCCATGGTCTCTTAAAAGCAGAACCTGATCTTAGCCAGACAATGGGATGGTTTAGCGCGACTTTCCCATTGTTGATAGAAGTTGATGCTCAAAAACAAAAGGCGTTAGAAACATCAGATTTAGGTGCGGTTATTTGCCGAGTAAAAGAGAGCTTTAAACAAGTGCCAAACAAAGGCATTGGATATGGTGTGCTTAATTGGCTGGGTGAAAAACCTAAACAAGCAATAATAGAGACAGATGTTCTTTTTAACTTTTTTGGTCAAACTCATTCAGATCAAGAAGGCTTTAACGAAAACTCAGCCATGAAAGGGATTACACCGCACAAAGTGACTCTTGAAGATGGTGCTTATAATCATATGACACCACAAAAAATGGCAATCAACGCAAGAGTGTCTGATGGCGTTTTATGCTTTGAATTAGCCTATCAGACAGGCATTTACTCAGATAATGATATCCGCCAGTTTAAGGCTGGCGTTTATGGTTACCTGATTCGTATTATTGAACATAACCTCGAACAAAAAAGTGTCAGATACACACCCTCTGATTTCCCAGTGGTTAACTTAACTCAAGAAGATCTAGATATTTGGCAGAAGAGGATCTCTAAAGAAGAGGCTAATCTCGTTAATGTCTATCCGTTAACGGGTATGCAAGCAGGGCTCTTATATCAGAACCAGCTTGAGTCAGACGCCTATATTACTCAATTAGACTTACACTACCATGAACTTGATATAGAAATTTTCAAACTCGCCTGGTATCAGCTTATTCAACGTCATGACATATTTAGAACAGGATTTATGACAACTACGGCAGGTGACAAGTACCAAGTAGTTATCAATAAAACGCCTTTAGACTGGCGTACATTGGATTTAAGCCATCTCAAGGCTATCGATTACACCGCACGCTTTAAAAGCGTTCAAGCTGAAGATAAGACAAGAGGCTTTAATCATGAAGAACCTTGTTTAATGCGCTTTAGTCTCATTAAGACAGCGTTAGGTGACTATCACCTTATATGGACAAATCATCATGCTCTTATTGATGGATGGTGCCTGCCCATATTGTTATCAGAGCTAAATCACATTTACCATGCGTTAAAGAATGAAACCGCGATCACTTTAAAAGAAGCGCCATCCTATCAAAACTTTGTGAAATGGTTAGATGAGCAGGATGTACAAACGGCAAATGAATTTTGGCAATCTAAGTTACAAGCTATTGCTGACTATAAACCTCTTTCAACTAGGCCTATTTCATCAAGGTCTCTTTCATCTAAACCACATGATCTTACACAAAGCGAAAAAGCGAAGGCGATTAAGAGTCAGTGTTACTTAAATAGCGGCCAAACTAGCGACTTAAAAGTCCTAGCGCAAGAAGCACAATGTACACTTAATTCCTTATTCCAAGCTGCGTGGGGGCTTTTACTGTCAAACTATACAGACTCAAATGATATTGTTTTCGGTAGTATCGTCTCAGGGCGACACTCTCAAGTTCACGATATTGAGAAGATGGTAGGTCTTTGTATTAATACCTTACCAGTCGTTATGTCACTTGATAAAAATGCGGACATTAAGACTTGGTTGAAACAGCTACACAGGGAACATGTCGAAGCTGAGAGCTTTACTTATCTTCCTTTGCAGGATATATGGAAACAAACCGTAACGGGTAATCAAGCAATGTTTGATTCACTGCTTGTGTTTGAAAACTATCCACTTGATCAAGGCTTAAAATCAACTAAAAATGGCTTAACGCTTGCCGGCCTAAAGAGTGAAGAGCAAACTAATTATCCTCTAACGATAGTCATCGTTGAAGAGGGCGAAATAGAAATTAAGCTTTTGTCTAATGATCAGCATTTAGCGCAATGGCAAGTGGATCAAATCCTTAATCACTTCAAGACACTTCTTGTCCATATGTCTCAGGCAAATAAGCTGAATGATGTGAAAATGCTTATTCATGAGGATAAGCA
The DNA here is from genome assembly GCF_001624705.1 of Marinomonas sp. SBI8L. Lineage (GTDB taxonomy): Bacteria > Pseudomonadota > Gammaproteobacteria > Pseudomonadales > Marinomonadaceae > Marinomonas. The sequence continues at coordinate 399,188 of NZ_JSEO01000002.1, read as the reverse complement.
TAAACAAGTCACACCTTGTGAAGAAACCAATCAAAAGCTAGATAAGCGCTCTTTAATTGAATGCTTTGAAGCGATTGTTCAATCATCGCCATTCAATACGGCAATTAGCTTTAATCAAATAAAACTGAGTTACCAAACGTTAAATGAGAAAGCCAATACCTTAGCCCATTATTTGATTGCAAAAGGCGCCAAGTCTGGTGATAACATAGGCATTCATACAGAACGCTCTATCGAAATGGTCGTTGCCATGCTGGCGGTTATGAAATTGCGGGCAACCTATGTGCCTATGGATACAAGCTATCCTGCATCACGCCTCACTCATATGATAGAGAGTGCAAGTATCTCCCACATCATTTGTGATCAGGATACGACCAACATTCAATCAGATATCGAACTGACATTTGTCGCTTTTCCCCACTTACCCTCTGGGTTATCCAAAGAAAATGTGGATAAAACACAATTAGATAAGTTTGATGTGAAAAATAAAACTATACCTGCTTATCTTATGTTCACTTCTGGCTCAACTGGCTTGCCTAAAGGCACCATGATTCCAGAATCTGGGATAAAACGGTTAGTTAAACAAACTAATTATGTCGAGCTTAACCAAGATAAAAAAATCGCTCAGATAAGCAATTTCTCATTTGATGCGGCTACTTTCGAAATTTGGGGAGCCTTATTAAATGGTGCTCAGCTTGTTATCTTACCCAATGAAGTAATCAAGAATGCTCAAGCACTTTCTAATAAGATTGAATCTGAAAACATAGATATCATGTTTATGACGACTGCACTGGTTAATCAGATGATATCCATTAACCCCAAGATATTTGCAGGCTTGGACACCTTGTTATTCGGTGGCGAAAAAGTGAATAAGCAAACCATTAACCATATGCTTGATTCAGGTAAACCTAAGCATCTTGTACATGTTTATGGTCCGACAGAAAATACCACCTTTAGTACCTTTCATGAAATTAAAGAAAAGGCTGATGAGTATCCGATTGGTAAGCCTATTTCAAACACAAGCACTTACATTCTTTCAAAGTCTTTAGACCTTACTCCTTTTGGTCAAGTGGGTGAGCTTTATCTTGGTGGCCAAGGGTTAGCGCTTGGTTATTTGAATCAAGCGGCTTTAACTCATACAAAATTTATCGAATCTCCATTCGATCAGTCACAAATACTTTATCGAACAGGGGATCTTGTTCGATATTTAGCCAATGGTGATATTGAGTTTGTTGCAAGGTTAGATGATCAGATAAAGCTACGGGGTTTTAGGATTGAAAGGTTAGAAGTACTTAGCCAATTAATGACGATTGACCTCATCTCTAAGGCAAGTATCGAACTGATCGAGCGTGAAAAAGAGCCTGTATTAGCGGCTGTTTTCACAAGCTTACACGTGATTGAAACACAAGCAGAGAAAGATGAAGCGCTAGCGACGGTAAAAGCGGAACTTAGATTAAAACTTCCAAGCTATATGTTGCCTAGTGAGTTTCATCTTTATGATGAACTTCCTCTTACCCAAAATGGCAAACTTGATCGTAAAAAAATTGTTGAACGGCTGAAAACACAAAAAGCCAATAAACAGGTCAACACCGCAAGTCCAAGGGATGAGATTGAAATGGCCTTGTATCAAATTTGGCTAGATATTCTCACCACCAAAGACATTAGCATTACGGATAATTTTTTTGATATTGGTGGTACCTCGATTTCTGCGATCAAACTTATACACAAAATTGAGCAAGTTTGGCCGATTAAGCTATCTGTTTCTGAATTACTAAAGGCCCCAAGTATTGAAGCCCTAGGTGGCATCATTAGGCAAAATCAAGGTTCAGATATTGAAGCCGTAAGAAATGAGTTGATTGAATTTAGAAAAGGGGAAGGAGAGTTAAATGTTATTTGTCCTCACTTAGGGGGTGGTACGGCATTTGGCTATTTGTCTTTGGCTAAAGTACTTCCTGATGAATTTGGTGTGTACGGCATTCAGGCAAAAGGTGTGGATACGGATGGTGTGTTTTTACCTGATGTACAGGCAATGGCAGAGTATTACTTAACATTAGTCTCTCATTTAACATCAAAACCACATGTTTTTGTGGGTTGTTCTTATGGCGGTTATATCGCCTATGAAATGGCAAGAATTTTAAACGCCGCTGGCCATAAATCAGTTGCCATTTTATTAGACAGTGAAGGGACACATGATCAAGCTGTTTTAGATCAAATTTCACCTGTTAGTCTAGATGTATTTAAGCAAAAACTCGTTACCTATAACGGTATGTATCCGCATATCGATGATGCTCAAATAGATCGTTATTTCAGAATTTATAATCACCATTTGCTGTCTCTAAAAACCATGTCTTTAGCTAAATCAGAGGCAAGAACAATTACAGTGATAGCTACAGGTGACAAATCTGATGCATATATTGATTCTTTGACCGCGTTTTGGGCTGGTAAGGCAGAAGCTGATTTTCAACTTGAGCTGGTGGATGGTGATCATTCAACCATGTTGCAGGCACCAAGCATCTTAAAAGTAGCTGACATTATTAAGACTGAACTGACGTAATAGATTAGACTGTTTGAAGAGATATTATTCATGGATAAGAAAAATAATAAGCCTTTGTTTGAGCAAAATAACGGCAACAAACTCATTTCAATCTTTAAACAAAGGGTTACTCAGTTCGGTGACCATAATGCGATTGAGTGCAATGACAAAGCAACGAGTTACCGTGAGTTAGATGCTTTATCTGACATTATGGCCCAGCATTTAATCAAAAATGGGGTTAAGCAGGGTGATAAGGTTGCAGTATATTTACCTAGATCTTTATCACTTTGTGTTAGTTTGTTGGCGATTACTAAATGTGGTGCTTGTTATCTCCCCCTTGACCCTGATGCGCCCATCGTTAGACAAAAAACCATGCTATCACTTGCCAAGGTAGAGCTTGGCTTGGGTAACATCCCCTCTGAATTAGGCGTTAATTGTATTGATATCCATACAAATGAGGTCTCACTATTTCATACTGAAGAAACGACGAGCTTTGCAGCGAGAGACTTAAAGCAGGGTTTTTGCTTATTTTTTACCTCAGGGACAACTGGCATTCCTAAAGGTGTACCAATTCACCAAGATGCCATTCTTAATCTTGTGATTACGCCAGGTTATGTCGATATCAGAGCTAATGACAGAGTCGCTAGTTGGGCTAATCCTACATTTGATGCTCAGTTGTTTGAAATATGGGGCGCATTTTTAAATGGTGCTTGTTTGGTTATTTTTAATCAAACAGAGTTAATTGAAACTGACACCTTTGCTCAAAAGCTTCACCATAGCCAGCTAGATTATGCTTTTATGACGGCATCGTTATTTAACTTCATGGTTGCTAAATACCCACAAGAAATAATCTCGATCAAACACTTATTAGTTGGGGGAGAGGCTTTATCACCACAAAGTTGCATGGCCTTCTACCAGGCACAAGCGGGTAAAACCAGTAAAAGCCAATTATATAACGCCTATGGCCCCACAGAGTGCACTACATTCAGCTTATGTCATAAGTTAGATGAAAGTCGTCTCGAAGAATATATCACCAATGCATCTGTGCCTATTGGGAAAGTCATTGGTAAAACGAAAGCGATTATTCAAAATAATACAGGTGATTTGGCTGATACGAATGAAGTTGGCGACTTATACCTTGCAGGTCCAAGTCTGACTAAAGGCTATATTAGCGCTAATAGTGAGGCGGATAAGGTTTTCATTGAATTAGCCTACAAAGCAAACAAAGAGCTGGATTCTAATGTTTGGTATAAAACCGGTGACCTTGCAAAACGTAATGATAAAGGTGAAATTGAATATCTAGGGCGTGCAGACGATCAAGTTAAAATACGTGGTCATAGGGTCGAAACAGCAGAGATAGATAATCACCTAGTAAGCTACCCTAATATTAAGCAAGTGGTTACCTTAGGGGTGGATTCGGGACTTGGCTATAAAGACCTTTACACTTATATCGTTACTGCTCAAGGTGTTAATGAAGAGACAAGTTCAGAAGAAAGTCGCTATAAGGAAACCCGCTCATTAAACAAAGATTCGGTACTAGCTTACCTAAAAGAACAACTTCCAACTTATATGCTGCCACATCGTTTGTTTGTGTTAGCCAAACTGCCATTAAATGCGAATGGTAAATTAGATAGAAAGGCACTAGCACTAGCAAGATCAGAGCTATCTGAACTCGCATCCAGCCAAACATCAGTGACAAGCTTTAATAAAGAGAAAGAAAGCTTAAATGAGCTAAGAAGCACGTTAGCTCAGATAGCGCCAATAAGAGGTAATATCTGTGTTGATTTATTGCTCGAAGTGCTCAATCAGTCTGAACTTTCCTTAGAAAAAGGTTTTATTCAAAGCGGCGGTGATTCTTTAAAAGCTATGCACCTTTCCTCCACTGTAAAACGTGCCTTATCGATAAAACTGAGTGTAAGGGAGATACTAGAAACTGAGACTATTTATGACCTAATCGCTAAGGTTGAGCAGTTACCAGAATTATCAAAAGAGTTAGAAGGAAATACCGCGAGCCCATCAACAAACATCAAACACTATGTGGCAACAAAGCAGCAATTACGTTTGTTTTTCTTACAACAAATGGAGCCAGATTCTAAGGCTTATTATGCGCCTTATCATTTCTTTCTGGAAAAGGGTTTATCTGTTTCTGTATTAGAATGGGCATGGTCACAATTGCTTGCTCGCCATACAGGCTTAACAAGTCAGTTTCAGTTAAATAATAATCAATTGATGGTCTCTGAAACGTGTTTAGTTATGCCTCTTAAGGTTTGTGAGATAAAACAAGCAGAAGTAGATACTGAACTAGAGCGATTTATGAAAACCCCTTTTGATCTAGAAAGGGGCCCTTTAGCCAAAGTTTGTCTTTTTAAAATATCTGATCCAGATAATCATCAAGCAAAACAGATTCTCAGTTTTAACTTTCATCATTTAATCATTGATGGTTGGAGTCTTAATCTTATTCTTGATGAGCTCAACCAGTTATATCAAAGTGGTTTAAAACAAGAAACCAACACTTTAAACGCACTTAACACGAACTACGGACAATATAGTCAGGATAGTAATAAAGCTGGAAATCAAAGTCACCTTGATGACGAGAATTTCTGGCTCACTCAACTCAAAGCCTATTCAAATAAAAATTTGTTATTTCCGACTTCTTTACGTGATAGCAAAAATGGAGCTCAGCTTCATTCGTCTATTGATTCAGCCAGATGGGAATCTATCGAACACTTTGTTAAAACGCATAATGTAACTTTGTTTAGCCTATTTTTAGGTGCCTATTACTTAGTGCTTGCCAAAATCTTTGATAACAAAAATATTCCCATTGGCTCTCCAATCGCTAATCGTCAATCTTTAGAAGATGAATCGATCGTCGGCATGTTCGCTAATACGAGTATTTTCCATTTAAAGGAGAGCTCCAGAGAAGGACAGTCAGACTTTGTTAATTATGTACAAGATCTCGTTATCGATACCTTGTCGCACCAGAATTTAGACTTTCAGCAAATTAGTGAGTTAAGTCAGTCTCTTGGCAATAAGCCGTCTTTGTTTGAGGCTTTATTTGTACTTGAAAATACGGATTTGAATAATTTTAAGCTAGCAGATCAAACGATTCAGGCGGTAACTGGATTTGCTGGTGATGCTAAATTCCCTATCTCTTTATATCTAATTAAAAGTCATGAAAGTGCTGAATTGTGCCTTGAATATCAAATCTCTTGTATTAATCAGACAAAAGCCAAAGCCATACTAGATAGATTTATTATGGAGTTGGATTGTTTAACAGATTACCAGCCGACAGATATCAGCTTACCGAAAAGCCGCTCATCTTTTGATTTCGAGGGATCTCTTAATTTTGAAAAAACACATAGTGACTTAGGGTTTGATCTTTCACTTTCTTTTATCGATATGTTTGAACAGCAAGTTGCTAGGACACCTGATTCAACGGCATTAGTTTGGAAAGAGAATGGTGAAGATAGAGGTCTTACTTACAAAGCGTTAAATTTAAAAGCAAATCAATTGGCTCATTACCTTAAGCGTTTAGGTTATCAACAGGGAGATATTTTAGGGCTTGCTTCAGCTTGGTCTCCAACGAGCTGTTTGGCGATTCTAGCCATTGCAAAAATAGGCGCTTGTTATTTACCCCTGGATTCTAGAAACCCTAGCAAAAGATTAATGAGCATGCTCAATATTGCTGGAGTAAAAACGGTTTTAGGCAATATTGAAAACTTACAGAATTTGAGTGAAGCCTTAACACTGATTCCGCTTGATGATGCTAACCATGGGGCATTAGTAAAAGAAGAAGCCCCATCTAACCCGGCAAGAACGAATGATGCAATTAATGAGCTTGCCTATATTATCTATACCTCAGGCTCTACTGGTGAACCAAAAGGTGTCATGGTGACTCAGGCTAATATCACCAATTTACTCTTATCCATGAGGCACATGCTAGATATCTCAGATCAAGATACCTTTATGAACCTCACCGCACCCAGCTTCGATATCCATGTTACTGAAATTTATTTGCCTTTAATTTGTGGCGCAAAACTCGCGTTGTTAACTTGGGAAGAAGCGCATACGCCTCAGCTTTTATCTAATAGGCAAAAGCACTATGGCGTAAGTCTAATGCAAGCAACACCTGCAACTTGGCAGTTGTTGGTTGATATCGGTTGGAAACCCTCCAAAGGGTTAAAAATGCTGACAGGAGGTGATCATCTATCATCACCATTGAAAAACGCTCTTATAGTGAATGAAGCGCGTCTATTCAATTTGTATGGTCCATCTGAAACGTCTGTCTATTGCTCTGCTGCTGAAATGACAAAAGAGCAAGATAATATCCATATTGGTAAAGCATTGGAGAACAATCGTCTCTATATTCTTGATGAATCGAAAAAGATGGTTGCGAGAGGTGAAGTGGGTGAGCTTTATATTAGTGGTGCAAATGTTGGCAGAGGCTATCTAAATAACCAAGCGCTGACCCATATTAAATTCACATCAGATCCTTTTATATCTAGTACATCGCCTTTTCAAACAATGTATCAGTCAGGCGATTTAGCCAGACGTGGTGCTGATGGCAATATTGAACTTGTTGGACGTAAAGATTTTCAGATCAAAGTAAACGGTTTTCGAATTGAAACCGGAGAGATTGAGACCTGCCTTTTAGGCCATGAAAGCGTATCTCAAGCTCTGGTAACCAGCATTGAAAATGAAAATGCGGGTAGTGAGCTTTTAGCTTATGTAGTTCGAGTCCCCCCAGTACCAATTGAAAATAATCAAGAGGCTGAATTAATCACTTCGCGCGGTTCGAAAACGTTGAGAACCGAATTATCCAGAATGCTAATGGATAATTTACCTCGTTATATGCAACCCTCATACATAATAGTAATGGATGAATTTCCGTTAACCTTGAATGGTAAAGTAGACAGACACAGCTTGCCAATTCCAAATTTCAAAGATGGTAAAAAGACGAGTAACGCAAGTCAGAGTAAGACTAATCAGACGTCCAGCTTAGATAAAAATACAGAGCTAGATAAATGCAGTGAACTAAATAAAAGCAATGAGCCAAATAGAAGCAAAGAAGCTTTAGTTAGCCAACTACATGAAATCTTAACCCCCATTCTCGGTTACCAAATCGACCAAGAGCAGCATTTTTTCGAAGCAGGTATGAACTCGATTCTCATGATGAAGTTTCATCATGCGTTAACTAACGCTCAAATTGCTTCTTTTGATCTAAGTCTCATGACCTTATTGGATACACCAAATTTAAATCAGTTAGCCGAAAAACTTAATAAAAATGACATTGATCAAGACCCTTTAAGTAACGATCTTGGTTTAGTTGCTGAAAACATAATTGAAAAACAAACAACCGTAAGTGCTAAAGCTAATAATGGCATTCAAAAAATTGCTGTAATAGGAATGGCGGTCAATTTGCCACAAGCCAATAATTTACAAACTTTCTGGCAACTGATTAAAAACGCTACCTGCGCGATAAAAACTCAAGATGAGAAAGGAGGTCGCTCAGATACTCACTGGGTGAATAGCGTATCTAGCATCCAAGATGTGTTTGATTTTGATCCTCACTATTTTGGCATATCAATTAATGATGCCAAGCTAATGGACCCTCAGCATAGACATGCTCTTATGACTTCGGCTCAAGCATTAGCTGATGCTGGTATTACAGGTGACGGCTCGAATAAGGTTGGCGTTGTATTTAGTCAAGGTGATAGCGATTACCAAACTAAGATTCTATCTAAGCTTGAAAATAAACATCTAGATAAATTTCACATATCCCTGCTAAATGAAAAAGACTTTATTGCGACACGCCTTGCTTATCATCTCAATCTTAAAGGCCCTGCTATCTCTGTTCAAACTGCCTGTTCAAGTTCGCTCGTTGCGATCCATCAAGCCTGTCAGCAACTGTTAAATGGTGATAGTCAGGTTTGCCTTGCTGGCGGTGTAAACATAGACCTAAATTTATTATCGGGCTATCCATATCGCGAGGGCATGATTTTATCGAAAACAGGATTATGCCGACCATTTAGCGATGATGCTGACGGTACTGTCCCTGCAAATGGTGTGGCAGCCGTTGTGCTTAAACCATTAGAGCAGGCTATACAGGATCAAAACACGATTTATGCCACCATAAAATCGAGTGCGATTAATAATGATGGCAGTGATAAAGTGAGTTACTTTGCGCCTTCACTTTCAGGGCAAATTGAGGTGATTAAAACGGCACTTAAAAGAGCTGAGATCGAACCTTTTGAAGTCGGTTATATAGAGGCGCACGGTACAGGCACTTTGCTTGGTGATCCGATAGAAGTCAGTGCGCTTTCACAGGCTCTTAAATCAGAAAAACAAGAACAGACTGAAACTGTCGATCACCAAAATAAACGCTACTTAGGCTCTTTAAAAAGCCAAATGGGGCATTTGGGCGCAGCAGCAGGCGTTGCAGGTTTTATTCGGACAGCCTTATCTCTTTATCATAAAAAAATACCCGCCAGTCTTCATGTAAATACGCTAAATACTAAAATCGACTTCATTAAAGCTGGATTTGAAATAAGCCCTCACATGCTTGACCAAGATATGTCAAAGCCATATGCCGGTATTAGCAGTTTTGGTATTGGTGGCACAAATGCTCACCTTATTATGGGGCAATCACCGAACTCGGATTCGAGAAATGAGCTTAAACCGCCAAAAATCGAATTCAATAAACGCTCTTACGCGAGTGATTTATTCAACCATGACAAGACTGATGATACCTCTTCATTAAATGCTTCTTCGTTAAATACTTTTTTGTTAAATATTGAGCCATTAGAGAGGGCAAAAAGTAAGGCGCTTACTAGCTTTAAACAGTTGCCTGAAACTGATTGGTTTCTACAGGAAAACTGGTTGAGGGGGGAAAGCCTTGAAGGGAACAATGCATCTTTTAATAAGCACTATGTCCTTATTGATAACCCAAACCAACAGGGGAAAAAGCTAGCAGAGAAACTCTCTGTGTTCACCCAGGTTAGTTACTTTTCTAATCTAGATGACTTTGTTAAAACCCTTGAAAAGCTTGATCTAGAAACTTTAAAAGATGTTACCTTGCTAAATTTTAATCAGCTAGCGTCTTACTCATCAACAGCGTCTCAAGGGTTTTCTAATGACCTAGATTTAGCTCCATTTGGGTTTAAACAAATTTTTAATGATTGGAATGATCTGATTAATCTTATTCAGAGCAAATTGATTAATCATTCTAAGCAGACAATCAAAATCATTAATCTTGTTCAAGGCAGTGCTCAAATATTAGGAGATGAAAGCTTAAATCCAACCAGTGCATTATTGCTTGGCTTATTACAAACCTGCCCAATTGAGTTTGAAAATTTGAAATACACGGTGTTGGACATGCTACCTACTTCAGAACAACTCGTTCTTAATGCATTACTTAAATTAGAAAACCTATCATCCGGCCATTATGCAATCAGAGGGCATTTTTTGTGGCAAAAGCATTATCAAAGGTCTATAAATCCACCCAATTTATTATCCGAATCTGATAAAACGACTTACCTTAAGGCCCTCGATAAAAAGGGGAGAAAAGACAAAGTTTATGTACTCACAGGGACTGGAGGCATAGGCGAAGCCTTGATAAAACACCTAAGTCAGGATTCAAATAATAAGCTTATTTGTTTGAGCCGCTCTTCAATGGGTAATACGTTAGATACAAAGTTAGCGGTAAACAGACTCAAGTGTGATATCACTGATCTTATGTCGATGAAATGGGTTAAGCAGCAAATTCAAGCAAGTTTTGGTGAGGTTTACGCACTGATTCACCTAGCGGGTGAAAGTGGTAGTGGCATGATGCGCCTTTTAGATACAGAAAAGACGATAGATAAAATGTCAGCCAAAGTACTTGGCGCAATTAACGTTGAAAAAACCTTATTGTCTCTTAAGCCTAAAAAGGTAATGTACTTTTCATCAATGTCTTCTGTGAATGCAATAGCGGGTCAAACGGATTATTGTGCTTCAAACCATTTTTTAGATTTATTAGCAAAACATCAGAACCAGATTTTCCCAGATACAGAGTTTATCAGTGTGAACTGGCCTACTTGGCAAGGAACAGGTATGGCTAGCGAGGTTGAGAGAAACGATTTTGCAATAACGGCTGAACAGGGGGTTAGCTTGTTTTCATCTACTCTTGAGCAGGGCTCAAGTCAGTATCTAATTTCTCCTTTAAGGGATCATGATAAAACGGCATTTTTTAAAGAGATAAATGACAATAAACTCATTCCGCAAAGAGCAGTAGAAAATAAAGAAGCTCAAACTTTGGAGAGTCTAATAACAAACCTTTTTAAAGACTGTTTGGGGCAAGATGACATATCAAAGGCGGTTTGTTTTTATGATCTAGGTGGTGACTCACTAACCGTTTTAGATTTATTTGATGCTTTAGAAGCCAGCTTCCCTGGAAAAATCTCGCTTAAAGAGCTTAACCAAGATGTCACTATCGCCCGTTTAACCAAACTCATAAGTAATGATGAAGTATCTGAATCAGAGATCCAAAAACTGGATTATAGTCAGATACTTAAAGCTGGAAATGGCGCTAAAAACATGCTGATTCACCCAATTGGTGGTGAGTTAGGGGGTTATAGAGCCTTGATAAAAGCATTGCCTGACACCGATGAGACGTTAGGTGTCAAGGATCCTTTATTTCATGATAACTCACAAACTCTTACCAGTGTTGAAACCTTAGCAGCGGCTTATCTTGGTAGCATTAAAAAGAATGTGCCAAAGCGCATTATTGCTTGGTCTTTTGGGGCACTGATTGCTTGGGAAATAATACGTCTACTAGAGCTGGAAGAAAGTGCGTTATTGGAAAATTTAGACTTGATATTCATAGACCCGCCTAGCCTTAAACAGAATTTGAGTCATAAAGAAGAAGCAACTGGGCAAAATGTATTTATTGAAGAACTGAAACAGCAATATCCACATTTAAAAGATAGCCTTAACCCTATATCGATCAAAAGTGGTTCTGATGAATTAGGTGTATCAAATGTGATTGAAGCTATATTGGGTAAAGGTTCTAGCCAGATTAATGCGACTTTAAATCAGGAGGTTCATTCATTTTTCCAAAATGTTATTTTGAGTTGTAATAAGAATCAAAAGGCCATGTTGAGCTTTGAACCTGTTACTAAAATCAATTTAAAAACACAGATATTTATTGCGAATAGAAATGACATACTTGAGATTGAAAACGTTAAAAGTACATGGGCAAGTATTTTAAGCGATGTTCGTTTTTATGAAGTAAATGCCGATCATTATTCGATCATGGAACAGGGCAATGTAGAAGTGATGGTAGAGCAAATATTAGCTAAACATTAGCTTTAAAGTAATCCAAAAAAAGAGGCCCGTAGGCCTCTTAAATGGAGTAAGAGCAATACTATTAGTTCAAGTCATTTGCATAAGCGTTATCGACTTGTTTTTCTGCATCAGCTGCAGATTTAGCAAGGAGGTTAAACCACTTCTCGCCATCTTTTATATTACCCTTGAACCAGTCATAAACAGGCTCAGCTGATTTCTTGAACTCAGCTTTTTCAGCTGGTGTTGGAACATAAAGCTCGCCACCGGCTTTAGCAAAGTCCTGATAAGCTTGGATTGATTTACGTTTTGGTGAAGCAAACGTTGCTTGCTGAAGCGCACTGAAACCGTCAACAACAACTTTACGTAGATCTTCAGGCATATCCATGAAAGATTCATTACTCATATACCAAAGCGCAGACATATAAGCGTGTCCGTCGAGAGTGACGTGCTTAAGACCTGCTTCTGTGAACTTCATACCCATGATGTCTGTGATGCCATTCTTAGAGCCTTCAACAACACCTGTTTGGAATGAAGTGAAAAGTTCTGGCCATGGAATTGGAGTAGGACTAGCACCTAATGATCTTACTAACTCTTGAGGTAAATCTGATACCACGGTACGAATTTTCAAGCCTTCCAAATCATCTGGTGATTTGACCGTACGCTTGGTATTCGCAAAGTTACGCCAGCCACCAGTATTACCGATTGTCATCAGACGGACAGTATCACCTGAATCTTTAAGGATCTGCTTACGCAACTCACGGGTAAAGTCACCTTCAAAAACTGTTTCAGCAATTCTGTCGTCTCTTAATAGATAAGGTAGGTCTAGCACCTGAACGTAAGGGTACATGGCAGATGCTCCGCCAGAGGTTGAAATGTAAACATCAACAGAACCGTATTCAAGCGCTTCAAGACACTCAACACCATTACCGCAAAGCTGTGTACCTATATATAGATCTACATTAATACGGCCATTTGAATGTGATTCTACAAAGTCTTTGAAAACAACTAGACCATCATAATCTTCATCATTTTCATTCGAGTTTGCGACAGCACGAAGGTTAAAATCAGCAGCTTGAGCTTGAGCGCCTAATAGCACACTGGTAGCAAGTACTGCAGTACCTATCATTCTGCTTATTTTTGTTTTTAGAAACATGAATTCGTCCTCGTTTTTTTATTATTTAATGATTTAGCTAATTACTTATCCTGACACCAGCCCCAATAATCTGGGAACCGTCATAGATAAAGATGGGAAAAAGGTAATAAGAAATATCACGACAATCTCAACCGCTAAGAAGGGTAGAATTGCCTTTGAAATTGATTCGATTCGCTCACCAGAGACACTAGAGGCCACAAATAAAACAAGCCCCATGGGTGGTGTAGCAAGACCAACCGTTAAGTTGACTGACATGATGATGGCGAAATGAACAGGATCTATACCAAGATTAATAAAAATAGGACCTAAAATAGGACCAAGAATAATGATGGCAGGGCCTGCATCTAAAAACATACCGACAACGAACAAGAGTATGTTTATCAAGAAAAGCAGCATAAGTGGGTTATCGCTGATCGCTAATACCCATTCAGCTAGAATCTCAGCACTGTGAGAAAGGCTAACGACGGTTTTAAAGGCGATAGCAGAACCGACGAGAAGTAGTACAACCGCTGAAGCTTGAGCACCTTTGATAAAGATATCAGGTAGGTCAGAAAGCTTAACGGTTTTCATCACCCAAACACTGATAATTAGAGCGTAGAAGGTGGCAACTGCAGACGCTTCCGTTGGCGTAAAAATACCGCCAATGATGCCACCAAGGATAATGACAGGAGCAAATAATGGCAGTATTGCTCCTTTAGTGGCTTTGCCTCTTTCTTTCCATGTGGATTTAGGACCGGCTATGGGGAAGTCATACTTTTTAGCCATCAAAGCGACCATAAGCATTAATGACACACCAACTAAAATACCAGGCACAATACCAGCCGCAAATAAGGCAGCGACTGATACTTCCATAGTATATGCATAGATAATCATGATGCCTGATGGCGGTATGATTGGGCCTATTACAGAAGAGGCCGCCGTAATTGCCGCTGCAAACTTACGTTTGTAGCCATTCTTCTCCATTGCCGGAATCATCATGGAACCAATGGCGGAAGTGTCTGCTACTGCCGATCCTGAAAGACCTGCAAAAAGCATACTTGAAAGAATATTTACATGTGCAAGGCCACCACGAACATGACCTATAAAAGATTGCGAGAATTGAACAAGGTTAAGCGTGATGCCGCCACGATTCATTATCTCGCCAGCTAGCATAAAGAAAGGGATTGCCATTAAAGGAAATGAATCAATACCGTTGTAGATGTTACGAAAAAGTAAGGATACATCTCTTTCCATGCCAGTTGCGTATAGCATGATGCCAGGCGCCGTTAACATGGCAAAGAAGACAGGCATGCCGATTAACAAGAAGACTAAAAACAGGGGTAAAAATAGAGCTAACATTAATTTTCTCTCGTTTTTATTATTTTTAGAAAGTAAGGGTATTAATTACTTTTCTTTAAAATTCAAAGCGTATTCATCTGCCTTACCTAATAGGCAGCCAATTTCGCGTAACACTAATTCAATGTTGGATAACAGCATGGTAAAAAAGCACACTGGCATAGCTAAATAAATCCAGGCACGAGAAATATGAATAGAAGCCGCTCTGGATCTGAATCCTCGCTCAAAAAAATCTATTCCTAAGGTGAAAAGTTTGAAAAGAACCAATCCTGCCAATAGATAGAGAGCAAGCTTTAAAAAGCTTGCAATCTTATCTGGGAGGGCAAGAATCAGCATATCTATAGCAACAAAACTTCCTTTTCTATAAGCCTCACCAGCGACGACAGCCATCATCCAAATCATGAGGGCTCTAGCGGCTTCTTCTGGCCAAGGAAGTGCGTTGTTAAGAACATAGCGAAAGAATACTTGTAGCAGTATTACGCTTATCATTAGGGCAACCAGTACCCATGCGATATTTCGTCCAACCTTATGTAGCATAAGGTTGAAACTGCTGAGATATTTTACCAAAGACATTAGTACGATCATTTTGCCTCCCATTAAAGAATGTGAATCCTTAGTTTTATGGCACTTCTTGGCCTTCAGCGGCAGTCCATAACTCGAACCAAGTTTCACGATCGATATCTAGGTTTAAAGCATCTGATAAATGCTTAATACGCTCAGGATTGTTAGTGCCAACAACAGGTAAAATATTAGCTGGATGAGCTAACAGCCATGCTAAGGCAACATGATCAATGCTGGTGTTTTGAGCATCACAGATACGTTTAAAGATAGGCGCTAAGCGCTGGGTTGCAGCAGAATCTTTAAATAACTGTCCGCCAGCAAGTGGTGACCATGCCATTGGTGTGATCTCATCTGTTTGCATCGCAGCAAGAGTGCCATCTACAAAGCTTTCACGGTTAAGCAAACTCATTTCAACTTGGTTGGTTAAAAGTGGATGCTTCATATGCTTTTGAATCAGCTTCCAATCCCATGGACCAAAGTTAGAAACACCAACACCACGTACTTTACCGCTATCAACTAATGCATCTAAAGCGGATGCTGTTTCAGCTGCATCCATAAATGGATCAGGGCGATGGATCAATAAAAGATCCAAATAATCTGTTGATAGGTTACTAAGACTCTGTTCTACACTTGTAGTTATATATTGTGCGCTGGTGTCGTAAAACTTAACTCGGCGGTCAGGAAATTTATCCGATAAAAGAGCAATATCACACTTAGAAATAAGCTGTATATCTTTACGAAGAGAGTTATCGTTTTTTATAGCATTGCCGAAAATAGCTTCACAACGGTAGTCGCCATAGATGTCAGCATGATCAAAACTAGTAATACCTTGAGATAAACACAGGTCAATTTTCTCTCTAACATGTGCGCTTGATGTATCTTCAGCATCATCTAGTCGCCATGCGCCATACACTAAACGGCTTAATTCAATATCGGATTGACCCATTTTTATTTTTTTCATTTTTTAACTCACCCTATAACCGCTTTATAAATGAAGTGATTATTTTTGCTCTAGAAAATGAGCGTCAATTCAGTTCAAAAATCTAAATCGACACAACTTGTATATTTACACTATCAGTGTATTCTAATGATGTAAATCAATAGTGAATGAATTTTGTTTAATTTTAGCTTTTTAAACACTTTCTAATATATACAGCTTACTTATTACGATTTATCAATTGTTGCGATTGCATTAAGTGCGTACTTTCTAATGTCGTTTGAGTCTGTAAAATAGGCTGATAAATAAGTATATGGAGTGAGTGTGTGAAAGATAAAAAAACAAAAAAGAAATTGCCGCTATACATTCAAATCGGAGAGTTATTACACCGTGAAATTGCAGCAGGTCATTGGCAGGCTGGTGAGAGGCTTCCAGTTGAAGCTGAATTAGCTGTCAAGCTTGGCGTTGCTGTAGGCACGCTAAGAAAAGCACTCGCTAAATTAGAAACTGATGGTTTATTAGAAAGACGCCAAGGTTCGGGGACTTATGTTAAAAGAGCCCCAGGTGGAAGGGCAATTTATCAGTTTTTTCATTTAGAGCTTTTAGCCGGTGGCGGTGCACCTAGTGCCGATACTTTAAGCGTTGAAAAAGATCAAAACACGGATGTAAACCAACAGTTAAGGTTAGAACAAATTGATGCAAGTACCTGGTGCATTAAGCGTCTGCGATATTTAAATACTGATTTAGTGGCAGCCGAACAAATCTGGTTTAGCCATAAACACGCAGAGAAATTAACGTTAGAAGATTTACACGAATCTTTATATTTACATTATCGAGAAAACTTTTCTTTCTGGATAAGCCGAGTTGAAGATGAAATTGATTGCGCACCTATTCCTGATTGGGTTGCAGCAGGGCTTCAATTAGATAAAGACCAAATACTGCCAAGGGTGCAAAGAAGAGGCTGGTCAAACGAGGATAAAATTGAGGAATACTCTTTAACCTGGTTTGACCCAAGTAAGTGTCGATACTTTGCTCGTTGGCGTTAATACAACAAAAAAATGAGGTAAAGAAAATGAGCAATAGCGTACGTTATGGCATGCTTGGTTGCGGCATGATGGGTCAAGAGCATCTTAACAATATAGCCCTTATTGAAGGTGCTAAAGTGGTTGCAATTGTAGAGCCAGACCTTGATATGCGAATTAAATGTACGCAAATAGTGCCTGATGTTGCTTTTTACGATTCACTAGAACTTATGCTTCAAGGTGAACCAGAATTAGGTGCCATAGTTGTTGCGACACCTAATTTTCAGCATGCAGAACAACTTCTTTATCTTTTTGAACACACTAAACTTCCAATCTTGATTGAAAAACCAGTCATCACTCAATTAGATCAAGTAAAAGCAATACAAGAGGCTGCTCATAAGCACCCTTCACCTGTTTGGGTTGCTATGGAATATCGCTATATGCCCCCTGTTGCTCAGTTAAGAAAGCAACTTAATGAAATTGGCGATATGAAAATGCTGAGTATCAGAGAGCATAGGTTCCCTTTTCTTGAAAAGGTACAAGATTGGAATCGATTTAATCATAAAACCGGGGGTACCTTGGTTGAGAAATGCTGTCATTTTTTCGATTTGATGCGTTTGTTGGCAGAGTCCGAAGTTAAGCGTGTTTATGCCTCAACAGGACAAGATGTAAATCATCTAGACGAAAGTTATGATGGTGAGCAACCAGATATCATTGATAATGCATTTGTTGTCGTTGATTTTGAAAATGGAAAACGTGCTAGTTTAGATCTGAATATGTTTGCTGAAGGGTCACGATATCAGGAAGAAATTTGCGCAGTTGGCGAAAAGGCTAAAATTGAATGCTTTGTGCCAGGCCCAGGTCGTTTCTGGCCTGTTGAAACGCTCGGTGAAGCACCAATCCCTAAAGTCGTTTTAAGTCCAAGGGATCCAAAAGGACCAACTGAGTCTGATATTCCAGTGGATGACACTTTACTTGCAGCAGGCGACCATAACGGCTCTACTTTTTATCAACATTTAGGCTTTTATGAGGCTATTACTCAAGAAAAAAGTGTTGAAGTTAGTATCGAAGATGGGCTTAAAGCCGTTGTTGTTGGTCTAGCGGCTCAACACTCAGCAATGACAGGCCAAGCTGTAAATATCACAGAAAATGGCTATTCCTTCATAAAATAACCTCTAAAAAAATTCTAAATTAAATCAATAGTTTGAATGTATATTGTATAAATTTAACGACAATTCATTCACTATTGATTTACTTTTATAAATATAAAGATTAGAGTTTTAAGTATTGATACATGATTGATTCGCATAGTTTCAGATAACTAAGCTAACAATAATAATTTAGATTTAGGAGATAAAATGAGTGTAGTCATAGGTAAACTAGCAGAACAAAAACAAGTAAATGGTTTAGATTTTCCTTTAATGGTTACACCTAGTGAGACGCAAAAGAATGCGACTAAAGCTGAATTTTTAAACTGGATTAGTGAAAATAAAGCAGAATTACATGAATACCTGATCAAGCATGGTGCAGTGTTGCTACGTGGCTTTCCACTTGATAGTGCCGCTGAATTTGAAAAGATGTTAGATCAAACTGACTATAAAAATATGCCTTATGTTGGCGGCGCAGCGCCACGTGAACAAGTTACAGCATCACGTATTGTCACAGCGAATGAATCACCTGCAACTGAAAAAATTCCTTTCCACCATGAAATGGCGCAGGTACCGACACCACCTGGTTATATTTTCTTTTATTGTGAAACAGCATCACCTAAAGGTGGAGCAACATCGATTCTTCACTCAGGTGAAATTTGTAAATCCTTATTCGAGTTGAATGCGGATTTCGCATCTAAAATTGAAAAGGATGGTGTTCGTTATGTCAGAGTGATGCCTGAAGTTACAGACAATACCTCCGCTATTGGTCGCTCTTGGAAAGATACATTCCAAGTCACTACCAAAGATGATGCAGAAGAAAAAATGAAAGAAGCTGGCATGAGTTGGGAGTGGCTAGATAATGGCGACCTTCGTACTCAAACTAATACCTTATCTGCAATTCGATTTGATGAAGAAACTCAGCAAAAAGTCTTTTTCAATTCTGTTGTTGCTGTATATACAGGTTGGAATGATAGCCGTAACACAGGTAAAACAGCAGTAGAAACAGGCAAAGGTGAGCTTATGGATGAAGCTACCATCGATGCTTTAGTTGAGCAGATGGATGATAAATGTGTAAACTTTAAGTGGCAAAATGGTGATGTACTTTGGGTTAATAACCACACAGTATTACATGCTAGACAGCCATTTGAAGGTGATCGCCGTATTTTAGCGTCAATTTCATTTAAGTAGACTGACATTTAAGTCAATTCATACATCAACTTCCTCGATCAAAATTCGAATTCATCTTAGCTCATTATCAAGCAGATAATGAGCAGGGTGATCATACTGAAATATTTAGTTTCATTTATTCCACTCAATCTTATCAGAATACACTTTTAGAATGCCTATATATTACAATTGTTCAGTACAGGGAGTATTTTTGCTGTAATCTAGTAAGGCTAAAATGTAAGGGGTTACTCTATACATATAACTCTAAAAGTAGAAAGTTGTCGCAATGAATACGCAGAAGATTAATTTTTGGCTCTTTGTTTTTTTGATGTTTCCTGCAATCAGCCAGTCATCAGAGCCCATTGAACTAACCTTGTCATATCAAATTAATCCATCTCCGCCATACCAAATGGGTACGGGGGTAGACATAATGGAGCCACCCGGTATTGCTTTGGATATTATTAATGCTGCCGCTCAAGAACTTAACATCAAGATTGTGTATAAACGATACCCTAATGTGCGAGTAATGCATCTACTTAAACATGGCCAGATTGATGGTGCTTTCATGTTTTCCTATAAAGCCGAGAGAGCCAAAATAGCTCGCTATCCTCTGACACAAGAAGGCAAGCTTGATAGTTCAAAAAGGCTCGCAACCCTTAGTTATTGGCTCTATTCACTAACAGAAGCCAAATTAGACTGGGATGGCA
This sequence comes from Marinomonas sp. SBI8L, assembly GCF_001624705.1. Taxonomy (GTDB): domain Bacteria; phylum Pseudomonadota; class Gammaproteobacteria; order Pseudomonadales; family Marinomonadaceae; genus Marinomonas. The sequence continues at coordinate 379,301 of NZ_JSEO01000002.1, read as the reverse complement.
CGAATTTAACTGGGGCAAAGGGCTTTATTGTTGCTGAGCATGGCGATTCCATCATTGGCGACCTTGAAAAGATAGGACAAAAAGTTCAACAGCCTGATTCTGCGTATAAGGCGTTATTAATGCTTACTAAGCGTCCTCAAGTCGTAGGTGCTGCCTTACAAGATGTAAAAGTGACCCCATTACTTGATAGTGCAGAATTTTCAGGAATAAAGCGTTCAACCGTGCCACTTAAAACAAAGGATTATTTTTTAGTGCTCAGCAATAGGTTTGTCGATAGGTATCCAGATTTAGCTGATGCATTATGGGAGAAAATTAAGTTGCGTAGAGGTGACGTTGCTAAAGAAAGTATGTACCGTTATTCCACATTACAGTAACTTTAAATGTGTGACATCTTTGCAGATAAATAAGACAAGATTAGAGAAAACATACTTTAAACACTTCAATTCACGCTAGCTTATTAACAATAAAAATAATGGGCAGGGTGATCATGTAGAAATCCTCAATCAACTTTTCTAACATATCATGGGGGCTAACATGCCCAATATAACTTCTATGTAATTTTAACTATCTAGTCGCTTATATAACTCAAGTGTAAGCAGTGATAATTTGAGCTTCAAATGAGGTAATGGCGTTAGCTGTATCGTTAAGCGTGCATTCTTAGAATGAACTAGAGATAGTTTTTTAGCATGTTATCTAGAATTCATGAGTGAGACCTCGGTATTACTGATTTATCTATAAGTAGAATCCCTTGTCATTAATTTGTGTCTTATCCAAAAGCGCTTTAGTTAATTAGTAAAATTCTGGAGCAGCCTCACTGATACAATAGTTGTAAAAAGCCTTATACCAGCAAACACTATCAAATTTATTTAGTGAGCGTTTGTATCTAGTAACAAACTCAGAGCCCATAGTTATTTCCCGCAATAAAATATTCCCAGCATCAAACAAGAAATGAAATCAGATCACAAAGAGTTAGATAGAAAGCGCTTTATTAATTACTCAAAGCCATACAATTACAGGGTTTAAGTGAAAGTCAGCTAAGAACTTATTAGTAGGATTAAGGGCATATGAATATCATATTTATTTCCGATAAATGTTATTATCGGAAATAGTGAGTATTCATAAATACACTCCTTTATAGGCTTATTTCTTAACTTCTCCTGTGTTCTGTGTTCTGTGTTCTGTGTTCTGTGTTCTGTGTTCTGTGTTCTGTGTTCTGTGTTCTGTGTTCTGTGTTCTGTGTTCTGTGTTCTGTGTTCTGTGTTCTGTGTTCTCAGGATTATGAATTTTTAATTCATTGATCTGTAATGATATAAAGTAAATTTAAAAATAATTAGTGAATATAAATTATTTTATTTATCTTATTGCTTTAAATTAAGTAAGTCTCTAAGTCTCTAAGTTTGAATTTATAGTATCTAGATTGTTATCACCGATTTTATCTTATACGCGTTAATATATAATCCTTTCGATTTTATTTTATCTCGATGAGCTGCTTTATGACTGAACTAGAAAAAATGCGTCTTGGCCATGCTTTCAACACTTTGGACCTTGAATTAAGGCAGTTACGAGAATCAGCTCGTTTAGCTTGCGCCAAATTCAACGCGCATCCTAGTAAAGGCAATATGAAGCATATAACCCGACTATTTGCTTCCTTTGACTCTGTCATTTTGGAGCCTGGGTTTCAGTGTGACTATGGCGTAAACATCAGTCTGGGGAAAAATGTCTATGTCAATTTTCAATGCGTATTTCTAGATGCCGCACCTATTATTATCGGAAATAACGTTTTAATAGGCCCAGGAACCCACCTATATACTGTCGACCATCCTAAAGAAGCTGAGCTTAGACGCACAGGCGCTTGTTCAGCCAAACCGATAGAAATCGGTGATGATGTATGGGTTGGAGGTGGAGTGAAGATATTACCGGGTGTTAAAATTGGCAAAGGCGCCATTATCGGCGCCAATGCGGTTGTGACTAAAGATATTTCTGAAGGGGCTGTTTACTACTAGCTTGGTATAAATTGAACACAAACGCCCTATTTTTCCATTGTATTTTCATGCCACCATTCATCGGATGAGTAACTGAAACTGGATTGCCAGTTTAGGAACTCATCTGGTTTTAATGGCTTAGAAAAGTAATAACCCTGAATGGTTTCACAGCCATAATCCTCTAAGATAGATAAACCTTCTACATTCTCCATACCTTCGGCTGTCACTGAGAATCCAAAGCTATGTGAAAGTTGAATGGTTGTATTAACTATTAAGGCATTAGATTCATTCGTACCCACATCATGTACGAATGACCTGTCAATTTTTACTTCATCAACCGGTAAATCTCTTAAGTAAGCTAAAGAGGATTGTCCTGTTCCAAAGTCATCAATAGACAGTTTGAAGCCCATTCTTTTCAGTGCGTTTAGTACATGGATGACGGTCTTGGTATCCTTCATCACAGAGCTTTCAGTCACCTCAAAAGCAAGTTGCTGAGGGTTAACATGATACTTTTCCATCATGCCTTTTATAAAACCAGGTAGACTCAAATCAAGTAAGTCCAACGCTGATAAATTGATCGCAACTTGAACTTGCATATCTTGCGTTTGCCAATGAGATTGCTGCATGCATACTTGCTCAATTACCCACTTAGTTACCAGCTGGATGTTGCCAGATCTCTCTAATAGAGGGATAAACTCTGCAGGGGAAATAAAGCCTAAGGTAGGATGAATCCAGCGTATTAGCGCCTCTGCGGCATAACACTTTCTCTTTTGTATATTAACTTTTGGCTGGTAAACAATAAAAAGCTGGTTAGTTTCTAATGAATTAGGTAGATCACGAATAAGTGATAAGGTACGTCTATGGCTTTCGTCTTGCCCTTGCTCATAAATCGCTATGCCGTTTTCGCTTTGCTTGGCTTCATCAGCTGCAATATCAACTCGTCGCATGACGCCATTAACGCTCAGGTCATCCTGATCAGCAAAGAATAAAGCGCCCATACAAAGCTGTAAGCATATTTTAGAGCCCGATATATCAAACTCTTCTTGCAGTGCCTGCTGCATTTTAGTCAGGGTCATTTCATCAAGCTGACTGTTGAATACAACTAAAAACTCATCTCCCGCTAGTCTTGCAACAACATCACTATTAGTAATTAGACCATCTATTCTTTGTCCAAATTGGCAAAGTAATGTATCGCCCGTTTCAAAGCCCATCATGCTATTAATGTCTTTAAAATGGCGAATATTAATAAGCAGTACGCCACCCAAACTGGTATTTAAATTCTCTGTGAGAAAAATCTCCACTGCATTTCGGTTCTTCAGGCCAGTTAGACTATCGTGAGAGGCTTGAAAAGAGAGCTCTTCTTCCCTTTTTGCAATCCGAACCTGCATACCTGATAAGGTTTTTGAAAGAACGCCAAATTCACCTGCTTGATGTTCAATTTCTACATGCTCACCACGACCTATTTTTTTAGCTTTAGAAACGAGCACTTGAATTGGTTTTAGTAAGCGACGTGCACTAAACCAACTTAAGAGAATAGATAGACATAAAATTACTGAGAAAATAATGATTAGACGGTTGGTAACTTCATTGATATTTTGAATCCAAGAACTATAAGGTAAATGCAAGAAAGCCCAGTGATTATCAAGGTCTAGCTTCACCCTTGAGGTTAAAAAGTTCTCATCATCTGAAAATAACGTAGTGTTATCGTCAACATCATCCCCTTTGAACTTATTTAGAATTGAATCAATAGCGGTAACATTTAACGTACTTGTGTGGCTGTCATGCTTTTCAACATTATGAATACCTTTTAATGTTGCAAAACTTACTTCTAGACCTGTGATGCCCTTAATTTCGTTGGCTAATTCATTACCCATTTGAAATGCCATGCCAACCCAAGCAACGATATTTGGGGCTCTAACTGGAACAAGTACTAATTGATAAGGCTTATGGTCAACTTCTATGATGCCATTGATAGTTCGGCTTCTACGGTTACGCTTTATAAGTTGTGTAAAGTCACTGTTATAAGCCATATCGAACGTAGAATTGATGGTTTGTCCATCACTTGAGAGCAATATACCAAAATCTGCACTTACTCTTTGTGCGTTATTTTCAAGTGAAGATCTTATTGTGGCTTCATCTCGCGTTGCCACGGCTGTTTTAAAGCCAAAGTCTGATGCTAATAAACTCACACCAACACCAAGGTGTTTGTTTCTATTATCTAAAGTTAATTGAAAGACATTTTTAGCGACATCAATACGCTTAATCGCTTGATTAATACTGTCACGCTTGATGGTATCAAGAATGGCTGTTCCTGAAATTAACTGTATCATTGCTAGGAAAAATACAAGCAAGGCAATTAATTGTGAGCGGAAACTTTTAAACATATTATCCCTTAATAATTGTCGTTTATGCCTTCATTTGTTGGATATTCTTCTTCATAAACATCCATACTTTGCTGGATAGTGAGATCTTTACCAGCGACCGTAATTATCTGACTTGCTTCTTCACTGTCCTGCCAAGGATGCCAAAAAGACATTTCATATTTACCGTCAGGTACACCTTTAAATCTGATCACACCTTCTAAATTACTATTTTCAGCAAATGGACCATCAGCGACATATACATAGGACTCCATAAAGTCATGGATATTACATCCCAGCGCAACAACGCCTGCTTTATCAAATACTATTGGTGTTTCAGGTTTGCCTATGTATAGCTGTAATTGAAAGGTTTTAGCTGGTGAAAAGGAGTAAACATGGTGACGGGTTTTATCCATGTTAGGAAAATCTATCGGCGTTCCAGTCGGGACCACACTTACAAATGGAATAAAAGTTTTGTCTTTTTGACTGATAGAAACTAGATCTAAACCTTTGCCATGACTCGCTGCTAATGTGTTGTAAGCTAGGTTTTCTTCGATTGGTTTGAGCTCAACAACAGCATCTCTTAGTAAGCTGCCTTGTTTCGTTGTCATTACCAAACTTAAATCAGATGAATAGACATTTAGCGAAGTCGTAACCAAAAGGCCAGTTAACAATAATTTTTGTCCCTTCTGTGCTAGATTGAACATGAATCTAATATTCCTTTGGCGTTAAAGGCGTTATTATAACGCTGTAAATTAATAGAAAGTTTTGTCAGTAATATCACTAGTATACAGATAGTTTGTGTGTATTTTAATGCACTGCTTATAATGATAAAAAACATACTTAAATAAAGAAGTTAATTTGAACAATCATAGTAAAAGTACCAAGCTAACTAGCGTTAAAAAGTGTCTAGCATACTCATTAACCTTTATGAGTATAGATCAAGTTTACGCAGCGCAATTGACCCCATATACGAATCTTGAAATTAAAGGTGGCCTTACCCTAGGTGCTTCTGACACTCAGGCAAATGCTTGGTATGACAGAGATTCAGGCCAACTAGATTCTTTATCTGGAATATCTATTGCTGACAGTGTTTTTAGTCTTGATATAGCTACTGACTCCAACTTTAGTTATAAAGTTCATGGTCAAGTGTCAGAAAATACAGAATCCGCACTTGGTGTTACAGAGTTCTGGGCAAATTATCGCCCAATAACCAGCTCAAAATATCGTCATAATTTTCGATTCGGCAGCTTTTATCCATCAATGTCATTAGAAAACAATGATACGGCTTGGACTAGCACTTATAGTAATAACTTCTCCGCTATTAACTCTTGGTTTGCTGAAGAGTTAAAGGTGTCTGGGTTAGAATGGTCTATTACGCGACCTGGAAGAGCATTTCGATCTAAGTATTCCCTTAAAGGTGTTGGTGGGCTTTTTGTAGGTAACGATGCTATTGGTAGTATTATCAGCTGGCGAGGTTTTTCTCTACACTCAGCACAAACAAATGTTGGCGACAGAGTATATTTTTCTAACTACCCTAGCCTCCAATCAGGCGCTTTGGTTAGACAACCTAATTGGGTAAACCCATATTATGAGTTGGACGATCGTATTGGTCATTATTTTGGTGGTCATATTAAGCATAGAAGCGGTGCAGAAATAAGACTTTACCATTATGATAATAATGGCGATCCGCTTGTGGTTAAGCATCAGCAATATGCTTGGGATACGCGTTTTGACACCCTCTCTCTTTTTTATCCTATTGCTAAAGACACTCAATTCTTAGCCCAGTGGTTACTAGGAAACACCATCATGGGTGATAATGCAATCAATGTTGACTACCGAGCATGGTTTGGCTTAGTTAGTCACGATATTGAAAACTATAAGCTTAGTATTCGTTATGATAACTATGAAACGATAGATAAAGATCAGCTTGCTGGGGATAACAATAATGGCCATGGTGAAGCTATCACTTTATCCTTAGCTAACCAGATTAAGCCAGAGCTAAACCTTAGGTTTGAAGTAACGGGTTTAAACTCTTTTCAAGCCAACCGAATAGATTTAAACCAAAACGCATACACCAAAGACACTGTTTATCAATTGACCGCTATGTATCGTTGGTAAAAAGAGCCCTATCGGGCTCTTCCATTTCTAAATTAACTAACTTGTATAGCGGCTGGCGATATTAAAATAGTGAATTTTACCTTTTTCACTAAGAAATTTTTCCGGTTGAATGCTATCAATTTGTTTTTCATCCAAATATTTTACTGCATATTCCTTATAAACACCGTTTTCAACAAATAGGTCAAATAGTTCAGCATCTATATGCTTTTGATCTCTCATTCTCGACATGATCTCAAGAGATTGAGACAAGGTGTTTGGTTTTTTATATGGCCTATCGTCTGATGTTAGCGCTTCAAAAATATCTGCAATTGCCATCATTTTTGCTAATGGCGACATTTCATCTGCTGTAAGCCCTTTCGGGTAACCGGATCCATCCATCTTTTCATGATGACCACAGGCAATTTCTGGTACATTTTTCAAATGTTTTGGAAAGTTTAACTTGTCCATCATCAAACTTGATTGAATTATGTGCTCATTGATTTTATATCTTTCTTCTTCATTTAAAGTGCCACGTTTGACCATAAGTGAATAGAGCTCACCACGGTTATATAACAACTCAGGTTGTTTCATATTAAAGCCAAGCTTGTGATAGTTATCACTAGTGTCCCCTTCATCCCTTAAGATCTTGTGTTCCTCCTTATCTGCCAATAATAATTCTTGAACAGGCAGGTTTGGTGTTGTGCCAGATCTGAGTTTTCTCGCTAATTCGAGATGAGATAAGCCCACTCTATCATTCAAAGTTCTTGTCCATTTACGTTTGGCGATTTTGTTTAACTGATTAGTCGTCCAGTCATCCATGACAATGTCACCTTGATTACAAGCTGCAACAAGCAAGAACTCTTCATCTAAAATTTTCAGCTCTTTTTTAAGTCCAGTTGCTAAGGCAATTGGGTCCTCACCATTAAGCTCACGCTTACAAAATGCTAATTCAGTTTCTTTTTTAATTAATTCAAAGCGCATTCTAACTTCATGCAATCTATCGTAAATTGTTTCAAGCTTAGTCGCTTTGTCTATGACATATTCTGGCGTGGTTATCTTGCCACAATCATGCAACCAAGCCGCAACATGAATCGCTTGTTTGCTACTCTTGGTTAATTCAAATTCAGCATACGGGCCTGTATCTGTTGTATGGGCTGCTTGTGCTAACAGCTTCATGATTTCAGGTACGCGTTTGCAATGCTCAGCTGTGTAACTACTTTTACCATCTATCGCACTGGCAAGTAGCATAATAAATGATTCGAAAAGTTCATCTTGCGATTGAATAAGCTGCCTCGTTTCAATAGATAATGCCGCATTACTAGAGATAGCCTGAATAAAAGCTTTATGATGGGTATTTAGCTCTGTTTCCATCAATAAAGTCAGGCAACCTATCAAACTATTTTGTCGATTGAAGAGTGGCACCAAAACCAAATTTTGTATTTTATCTTCAAGGTGTGAAATAACACTTTCTAAGCCTGAGTTGTGTGTAAAAGCGACATAGTCTTTATCTTTGAAATCCAACTTAACTAGGCTTTGGTCGATTACACCTTCTTGTATCTGTTCAGGGAGTTCATTAATTCTCAATGGAATCAAAGTATGTTGTTTGAATTGTTTATTGTTAATCATGGTGACTTGGGGCAAAAGCAAATTACTTTCATCTTCATCGATTAGATATAGAACACCCGCTTTGGCTTCACAGATATTAATCGTTTTATCCAATAAGACACTTTGCAGCTTACTAAAATCATCTTCCTCGGCTAAAAGTTTATTCATCTCAATAAACTCTGTAATAGTGGCATTCATTTGGTTCATGGCACTACCGAGCATATTCACTTCTTTCACGTTAGATTTAAAATCAAATTTACGCTTGAAGTTAAAATCTCGAATTTGGTTAGTCTGCTTCACTAAATAGTAAATGGATTTAGTCATTTTCGAAGCTAGTTTATTTGTTAAGAGCAAGAAAATAACGAGTAAGGTTGTTAGCCAAATAGCGCTTTTGATCAACATAATTGTAGCTTCACTTAGCAACTCAGATGTTGGTATCGCAATCACAAGCGTGTACTGAATATTATTGGGCAGCTCTATATTTCTTACCATAGACAGCCAGTTTTGACCTTGACTATCTATTTCTACAAGACTGTTTTTTTGTTGATGCTTTTCACGGTTCATCAATACATCTTTAAGAACCTTATCATCCAATAATGGCAGGCGAATTGGTGTGTTTGGCGTTAATTTGGTGAGATGACCATTAATTGTATTATCAACGGAAGCAATCATTCCTGCTCCTCGGGTTAATAATGCCACCTTGGTGTTTTCTGTTGTTTTAAAATCTGTCAGAAATTGTGTCAATTTTGTCAGGCTAATATCGGCAGCGATAACCGCTCTAGAAGAGGGAGACCTTTGAGCAATGGTGGTGCCAATCTCCTTTGTTGTGAAAAAAACATAGGGATCCGCTGTGATTGCCTGATGTCTAGCCATAGCCATCTGATACCAATGACGCGTTCTGGGATCAAATTGACCATAAGTAATGTCTGATTGTACTGAGATTAAAGATAAAGATTCATCGTAATAACGATACTCGCCTGAATTTGTATCAAGGTTTTTCTCCGAGACTTGTATGACATAACGGGTTTCATCAGGCGCATTAAAAAATGACGACCGCTTATTTTTACTGGGTAAGCGTCTCACTAGATAAAAATCACCATCATTAAAAGCAATATATGCAGATGTAATATTCTTGGTTTTTGAAAAGCTGCTTAACAGGAAGTTGAAATGAGGTTTTCTTTCAGCCTTATTCGTTGTATTAGTAATTTCATGGCTAGCAATAACAGACACAAGTGACTCTGCATTTTCAAATAGCCCAGACGTTTTAAGCGCGGTTTCCTCTACCGTAAAGCCAAATGCATTACTGGTTAGATCAGTGATAATGTCTTTAGTTTGATAGTAGAAAATTGATGAAAACGTAGCACCTACCAGTATGATTAATAAGGTAAACGCGAGCGAAATATAAAAACGGTAACTATATCCTAATAGTGGCATGTGGATTTCCTTTCCAAACCTGTTTTTTAAAACCGGTCGAGCACCAGTTTTCAATTAATAGAAACTAGTATAGATAGGAAAATACAGAAGCGAAGCAGTTAATTTTATTTGTTTGTTTCAATTAGTTTTTATTCTGTAAGTGAAATGTCTCAATGGGTTATTAATGGATAAATTAATAAGCTAATATAGCGTTATCTTCTCGTTTGTAAAAAGTATCTATGTCTTCTACCGCTTTAATCGATAACCTTGAGCACTTACCTAATCCTTTTACCCAGTTCGAAGCGATTAAGGATCAACTTGCTAATAACTGGCCTCAATTAGATAAAGCCGACTATCGTCGTGACCTGCAATTAGCCCTATGTTTTATTTATAGCTATAACGGTTCTCAAGCAACCTTCAACTCATATCGACGTGAAGTTGAGAGACTACTACTTTGGTCTTGGTTAGTTAAGCAAAGTCCTACAACCCATTTACGCCGTGACGAGATAGAAGAGTTTATTCATTTCTGTATTTCTCCGCCTCATGACTGGATTGGCGTCAAGAACGTGGCGAGATTTAAGAACAAGCAAGGTGGAAGAGTGGCGAATAATGAGTGGCGCCCTTTTGTTGCACATGTAAGTAAAATTAAATTTAGAAGCGGCGAAGCACCAGAACTTAAGTCTCATAACCTCTCGCAAGCAGCGATTAGAGCTACTTTCTCTATCCTCTCTTCTTTTTACGGTTTTCTAATCCAAGAAGATGCCGTACAACAAAATCCAGTTGCTTTGATTAGGCAAAAAAGTAAGTTTGTAAAAAAAGAAGTTACCAGACGACAAGTTCGTCGTATTTCTAACTTACAGTGGGACTATGTAATTGAGACGGCAGAATTACTGGCTGAAGAAGATGCCAATATGCATGAAAGAACCCTATTCATCATGAATGCACTATTAGGCATGTACTTACGTATTTCTGAACTCGTTGCCGATGAAAGGTCAGCTCCTGTTATGGGAGACTTCATTAAGGACAGTGATGGAAACTGGTGGCTTAAGGTGCTTTCTAAAGGGAATAAAGAAAGGTTAGTTGCTGTATCAGATGAAATGTTATCAGCTCTAAAGCGTTATCGTGAGTTCAGACAATTGCCATTATTACCGACAATCGCCGAACAAACCGCCCTCATACCGAAAAACCGAGGCCAAGGAGCGATGACTAGCACTCGTCAGATTAGAAATATCGTCCAATTCTGTTTTGATGCGGCATATCAAAGAATGGTTGAAGATGGCATGAAATCCGATGCTGAAGACCTTCGTGTTGCTACTGTTCACTGGTTACGCCATACAGGCATATCAGAAGATGTAAAAACTCGCCCTAAAGAGCATGTAAGAGAAGATGCAGGGCACGCAAGTATGGCAACGACGGATAGATATATAGATACGGAATACAGAGAAAGGCATGCAAGCGGTAAGAAAAAAGCCCTTAGACCAAAATAATCATAAGGGCTTTTAAGTCGGATTTTTATCATTCGCCTAGTTAGACCACCTTTCTAGGCTCTTTTCATCACTTTCTTTTGCACAAACCCACTGACTTTTACCTGATTGAGTCTCTTTCTTCCAGAAAGCGGCTCTACTTTTGAGGTAATCCATTACAAAATCACAGGCTTGAAAGGCTTCTGCTCTGTGGGAACTACTCACACCAACAAATACAATTTGATCCTGAACTTTAAGTTCACCTACTCTATGTACCACTTGAACCTCATGTAAGTCCCAGCGGCTGTGAGCCTCATCGACAATTTGCTGCAAGTTGTGTTCTGTCATACCTGGGTAATGCTCTAATTCAAAAAGCGTTTCTTCTTTATTTGAATCAGTTTGATTAGATTTGTCACCAAAATCACGAACACGGCCGACAAACATGGCAACGGCACCTGTTTGGTTATTGTCACATAATGCTTGATACAAACTTGCCACATCAAAATCGGCTTTTTGTACTTTAATCATTTATCCCCCTGTTACCGGTGGGAAGAAAGCAACCTCTTTCACGCTCTCTGGGTCAACCTTGCTACTATCACGAGCAAAATTATAATCAATAGACGCTTGAATTCCTTCCTCAAATAAAGGATCAGGGTTATCTAGCAAGCTCGCAACAGCCTGCTTTATTTCTTCGATACTGGTTACTTTGTCTAGTTCGATAGTAACTTTTTCTTTACCTAATGATTCTCTTAATGAGGCAAAGAATACGACATCCAATTTATGCATTTGATTTGCTCCAATCGCCACTCTTACCACCTGATTTCTCTAATAGAGCGACTTCTTTAATGATAATTCCTTTATCTACTGCCTTACACATATCATATAAGGTTAATGCTGTAACTGTGGCACCTGTTAACGCTTCCATTTCCACACCCGTTTTTCCACTTAATTTACATGTGCACAGTACTTCTAATTGAGTGTCTGAAATAACATTTATTTCCACGCTGACCTTTGTAAGCATCAAAGGGTGACAAAGTGGGATCAAATCAGCGGTTTTTTTACAGGCTTGTATACCCGCTATACGAGCTGTTGCGATTACATCGCCTTTTGGTAATCCACCTTCAACCACTTTAGTTAGAGTACTTGGTAGCATTTCTATGATGGCTTGAGCAGTAGCGCTGCGGTGTGAAATATCTTTATCTGAAACATCAACCATATGGGCATGGCCAGATTGATCTAGGTGAGTCAGCCTATCAGTCATTAAGCTTTCCTTTGTACATTATAGTAAATCAGGCATAATATCGTCTGCTTTCAATCAGAAGGCAAATTCAACAATTTTGAAAAACGTAGAATGCCACTGCAAGGCTCCTGTGAACAGCTTTTTGGAAAAATTTTAATTTCAAAATGAGTTTATTAGACGATTATCACTTATTAGAACTGGATTCTGATGCGACAGAGCAAGATGCTAAGGCATCGTATCGACGATTAGCTCGTCTTTATCATCCTGATAAGAATCCAAATATAGATACGACAGAACATTTCCAACGATTACAAGATGCTTATCAGAGTGTTTTGTCGTCCATGAGACAAGGCGCCATAGTTCAAGATTGGCATAAATATGAGTTTACTGCGGATAAAGCTAACCAGACTCATTCAGATAATGATGACCTTCAAAAAGCTTACATCAAAGAAAGCCAACGTGCTTATGATGAAATGAGACGCAAAGCAGCGTCCAGTGAAAGAGCCAAAGAAGCCGCCCTTAGAAGTGCTCGCAGTAAAATTAATGAGAAAAACGCTAAAAAAGTTTACGAGCAAGCGGCAAAAGCCAATCTGAATACATTTTCTAATACTGCTTTTGCCGATGAATCTGACACACAGCAAACTCAAACCGAATCAATCATTGATCCAAATATTTACCGCACTTTCGAACAGTCATTTCAGCAAAATGATATTAAACCGGAACAGGTAAATGAGGATACCTCTTCTGTTTTTAAAAAGGTCTTTATTTCTGTGTCCTATTTAGTTGTTTTTGCTATGGGGGTTTATAGCACGCTATATTGGCAAGCCAGTAAAGAGCAGCAAGATAATCAATTTGATGTAAAAAAACAAATTCCTTTTATAGCTGGGCTTTACCCTCAGTTTAGGATTGGTACAAACTATACTTTTGGTCTAACTGGCTTATTTGCAACGCCTGATATGCAAGCACAAGAAATGGCCAGTATTACACCTTTGGAAGATGTTCAAGTCACAAATAATTCAAAACCTGGTTGGTTAGCTATTCGCTATCAGGATCAGGCTGGATGGGTGAAAGAGTCTGACTTGGGCTTTGGCTCGATTGACGCTGCAAATCAAACAACATGCCTTGGTAATCCCGGTGTTGCGCCAGTACATGGCAAGCTTATCAGTGACGTTGAGCCTAATGGCCATAGCCGTTTACGTCTACTTAATAAGCTAAATAGTCACAGTATGCTGAGCTTTGAATCCTATGATGGTTTAGCGCCATTTACGCTTTATTTAAGGGCTGGACAGTCTTTTGCAGCAAACTATATTCCAAGAGGTCGTTATCGCTTGGTATTACATACTGGATCCTTGTATCATGGCGCCTGTAAGCAGTTCTTATTTAATCAAACCAGTACCATCGTGATGGATCAGGTTGATTTTGCCAGCACAGAGTTATCCCTCACTTTGGCCTTATAATAACGCCCTTAATTAGAAACACTTAAAGATAGAAAACACCATATGCTAAGTAATATTCGAATCGTTTTAATTAATACTTTCCACCCAGGTAATGTTGGCGCTATTGCCAGAGCAATGAAAAATATGGGCTTATCAAACTTGTATCTGGTTGATCCAAATGATTACCCTTCTGAAGAAGCAACTAGCCGAGCGGCTGGCGCTGTCGACCTTTTAGAAAACGCCACCATAGTATCTACTTTTGAAGAAGCGATTTCAGACTGTAGTTTAGTTATAGGTACTAGTGCTCGTCATAGAACGTTTCAGCTACCTATTATGAACGCAAGAGAATGTGCAGAATCGGCTGTTATTGAAGCAACAAATCAACCAATTGCAATTGTTTTTGGTCGTGAGAAAACAGGCTTACTTAATGAAGAGATAGCACAATGTCACCGTCAGGTGTATATCGATGCCAATGACGAATATCCTGTATTGAATATTTCACAAGCCGTTCAGATCGTTGCCTATGAAATTTGGATGGCAAGCCAAAACAGAGCCGATAAAGGTAAAGTTGAAGTCGCTGAATATCCACGTAAAGGTGACATGGACCTCTTCCATACCCACCTTGAAGAAACGCTTTATGATATTAACTTTGTGATTAAAAACCACCCGGGTAAAGTACTAGAGAAACTGCAGCGCTTCTTTAATCGCTCAAGGCCAGAAAAGAGTGAGTTAGGTATATTACGAGGTGTGCTTGCAGCAGTACAAAGAGAGACTGAAAAAGCTCGATCATTTAAACAGGATGACTAGTAGGTTTCAAAAGAAAAGCCCTAACAATCGTTAGGGCTTTTTTATATTTACAAATTACCTAAAAGGTATCTATTTCATTTCAGGACTGTTAACCACTTGGTAAATCGGATAAAGCACATCGGCCCCTAAAATTTTAGAGCGCTCAGGTGACCAGCCAACCTCTGGGTCTGGTAATAACTCATTATCCTTAAATGGCATTTCAAGTGTTAGCGACAAACATTTATAGGTTTCTCCTACCCACTTCGCAGCCACTTTTAATGTGTCTTCACCAAAATGATTGTTTTCATAACCTTGTTTAGTTTGAAAGTCAGGGCTTACGGCTAACAAGGTGCCATTGAATAATGACTCCATATTTGCCATACGTTGATCGAAAGAAGGTATTTGACTACATCCGTCGATAAAGTTAACAGGAAGCTCTTCATCTCCATGAATATCTAGAAATAAATCAACACCTACTTCAGCCATTTTAGTTTGTACCGCTAATACTTCAGGGCTTAGCTCTTCAGAAGGTTGCATCCACTCCCTATTCAAGTTGACGCCTTTAGAGTTCACTCGCAAGTTACCATGAACACCACCATCAGGGTTCATATTAGGCACTATATAAAAACGACACTGGTTTAATAATGCCCTTGAAATAGGGTGAGATTCATCAAACAAACGCTCTAATAAGCCCTCTATAAACCATTGAGCCATGGTTTCACCTGGATGTTGTCGGCCAATTATCCAGATGTTCTTAGCGCTTGCTTGATTACGGCCAATTTCTAACAAACTAATATCACGGCCTTCTGCTGTAGTGCCTAAATCATGATTGATACAATCATCATTTGAGCTAGACCAAGCAAGCATGTCTAGATGTCTTTCGTACGAATATGGCGCAAAGTAAGCGTAATACACACTATCCTTCTCAGGCGTGTGCTGAATGATTAACTCCCCATCTTTATACTCTGTGGGCACTCTGAACCAATATTCTCTATCGTATGAAGCAACGGCTTGATAATCGTACCAGCCATCGGCATATGCAGCTTCATGCGCATTTTCAAACCTAATGGTACAGTTTTCATCCATTACCCCTTGTAAACGAAAATAAAACCACTGCAAGAAATTAGAGTTTGTATCTTTTGGTATATTTACTCTAATATTGTCCGGCTCGTTGGCTTCAATCAGACTAATGTTTCCGCCATCGAAGGCACTGCTGACTTTAATTCGGCTGCTCATCCTAACCACTCTCTAAATTTTGGTATGTAATTCATTGATATGACAAGTTTACCTATATTCCTTACCTGTGTCGCTAATTCTGCAGACGAAGCTAGCTTTCCTTTGCTATTTACTTGGTCGACACCTGATCTACAGATTAAAGAAGTTCTCATTATTCCTGATGATGACTGGCTACATCACGCCAATATCGAGTCTAACTTATGTGATATTGATGAAAACCAATTATATGAATTTGGCTATGAAGCCAGCGATATTTTAGCTGAATGGACTGCAGAATTTGATACTGACTTTGTACTAGCATTAGACACGGATCTAGTTGGCTCTATGGTTGAAGCAACTTTTGATGCAAAAGGGATGGACCCAAGCTTTGAAGTAGTTTCAGCCCACAGGTGGTTTAGTGATAGAGATGTTGATCTGCATTATGAACTTACCTTATTAGATTTGTCACAAGCCGTTGAATTACTGCCACCAGATGAGCAAATCGCTATTTTGCTTAGAATCGCACATAGTAAATCTTTGATTGATTTGCCTGAAGCAGAACAAGATGACCTATCAGAACATGATACTGACATTTAAAAGATAAATGTTGAGCATTAGTCATGATGACTGGCGATGAGCTAAAAGACTGTTATTGTTAGTTAAATTACAGTTTTTAGCTCTCAATTATCATGTTTAAGGAATTCTCATGCTCGATTTATTGCCTGACTTAACAGACCAATACCCAGATCACCTACTCATTGCTGATCCCATTTTTAATACTTATGGTAAGAAAACGATTTTTTACGGTGAAGTCGTCACAGTTAAATGCTTTGAAGATAATTCCCGAGTTAAAGAGCTAGTCGCTACAGACGGCACGGGGAAAGTCATGGTGGTTGATGGTGGTGCCAGTAAACGTGTAGCTTTGCTAGGCGATATGTTGGCAGAGCTTGCTGCAAATAATGGTTGGGAAGGCGTTATCATTAATGGTGCTGTTCGTGATGTTGCAACCCAAGCAACGATTAATTTAGGTGTTAAAGCCCTAGCGGCAACACCATTAAGATCGACTCGTAAAGGTGTTGGTGAAGTTGGTGTTAATGTAGCCTTTGCGGGCTTAAGATTTGAAGATGGTGATTATCTATATTCCGACCTAAACGGAATTGCACTTGCAAAGCAGCCATTGGCATTAGATTTTCTTTAATCCTGTAAAGCAAAAAACGGCCAATGATTATTGGCCGTTTTTTTATATTTAATCCATTAAACTCAAGCCAATCGGTAAAGAATCACCTATAAACCGGTTTAATGCATCTTTATCAAGCAGCTCTTTTTCTTCTAATCTTGATATCCAGTGATTTGGACATTTGTCTTTTTTAAGTTTTTTAATGACCTTCTGCTTTAATACTTCTATTTCTTTATCTTGATTAGAATTAATTTGAGTCATTAGAACACCAGCAAGACCGGCTTGTTTTCTCTTCTTCCAGTCTTCTTTAAGGCAAGTTTCCAGTAAAGGCTTTACCTTGTCTAAAGGTATGGGTTCAATGACATCGGACAAAATCAATTGCTGACTTGCTAAGCGACCTATGGTCCACCATGCTGTATCAGGTTCGGAAGACTTAGTTAATCGTTTCTTAAGCCAGTCGATACTGTTAATTTTAATCTCAAGCGGTAATCTCTCTAAGCTACCTATCATTCTAATTAAGTCATCCCCTGAGCGACTTGTTAACTGCTTTACTTTATCTCTAGATCTTTGACCACTTGGAGAGTAGTACTCGGCAAATTTCTTATGTAAAAGGCCTTGCTCTTTCTCATCCAGTCCAGCGGAAATTCGTCGCCATAGAGTCCAGTATTGACCCCAAACCATAGAATCATCATGCTTTGGCGCTTGTTGAGTTAATGTATACAGTTGTTTTACTCTCTCATGATCATTTTCAGCGCCATAGCCAGGTCTCATACAAAAACCCGTTAATTGATACCATTGCCTTTCATGGCTAGGACTTTTCTGCCGACCAGACCTAAGACTCCACAACTTATCGACTAAACGCCTGCTTGTAACAAGGTTCCAGTCATCTCTAGGACCCAAAAGTTTATCTATTTCTGTTTTAAGAGATTTGATGGCTTTTACATCTTGCTTTTGACCAAGCTTTGAAAAACATTGGGTTAATAGCTCTTCAGCTAAGCCCAGATTTTTATGCATTAAATCATCATTCGATGAGGTATTTTTAGCTGAGTCTTCACTCTTATTGAATGTTGTAAAATCCAAAGACCAAGTGTCTTGAGAATTGACCGCATTTAATTCAACAGCAAGCACCCCTATTTCAGTCAATTGGGCTCTGACTTTAACTGCTACTTGCTGTTCATTATCAGATGATAAGTGTGCCTCAAGATCTGAGATAAACATAACGTCATCATCGTTATCTAATAGATCCCCTGGTGCATTTATTAGGCTATCGTCACCACGGTACAGTGGAAATTGTACATCTTGGCCTAGTGTTACCCGAAATTCTTGTTCTAGTTCAACCCATTGGCTTTTAGCCTGTCCTTTTGGTAGAAGAGTTAAAAACTTACCTCCTTGCAAAGCTAAATAAAGTGTATGTGCTACGCCACTTTCAATCCGAGCAACGCCTGACTCAGATGAAGTTAGACCAGCTACATAGACACAGGCCCCTTTTGCGACAGCATCGTTAGGTTCTAAATCACTACATTCAAACAGCTCAGCACCTCGCCATTGAGTGAGCTGATCAATCAAACGGTTTTTCAGCTTATCACTGTTAAATAAACCACCATTAAAAAGTATTGCGTCAGGAACAAGAATGCCAGCACCACAGGCGGCTTGGATGTCATTAGTATGCATGCTTAAAAACTCAGCTAGATGTCGTGTAATAGCGGCATCTTTCTCATAAGGTAAACCTAATGTATGCACACCATAACTAGCTTGGTTTACCTTATCGACTAGCTTAACGTAAGGGAAAAAGCCGTTATCGATCTGGCTGATTAAAGTGTTTCTTTCAACGGTAAACTTCTGGGAGCCACCTATGAGTTTGCTGCCACCACCCAATACAGTCAAAGTTAAAGTCTCAGGCGCATCTAACGAAAGTAGCACTTCTTTAGCTTGACGCGTTTGTTGCACCAAAGCAGCGAGTCTTGAAGCAGACAAAGCGGAAATTTTTTGAGGATCTAACTGATAAGCCAGCGCCTGATCTAAGTTATCGCCACCAAGTAAAAGGTGATTACCAACCGCAACACGGTGCAAGGATACTTTATTGTTAAGATTTTGAATTTTTACCAAGCTAAAATCTGTCGTACCACCGCCAATATCAACCACTAATAACATCTTTTTATTACTAAGCTGGTCTAGTTGTTCTGGTTTGCTGATCCAGTGGTAACAAGCTGCTTGTGGCTCTTCGATAAGATAAAGGTTATCTAAGCCTGCCTTTTTTGCAGCCTCAAGAGTGAAAGCTCTGGCCTCTTCATCAAAAGACGCTGGTAGGGTTAAAGCAACCTGCTGTTCTGATAGTGGCGCATCTTTAAACTTATGATTCCAAGTTTGATGCAAATGTTTAAGTATTAATGCTGTCGCTTCCAGCGGAGAAAGTTTGGATTCACAATCACTGCCCCAAGGTAGTATCTTTTCACGACGATCAACTTGTCTATGACTAAGCCAACTTTTTGCGCTTTGTACTAATTGATTTGCGCGTCTTTTTCCAAGCTCTAATGCGCCCATCCCTAGTACAAAATTATCTGTTTTATCGGCTTGAGACCAAGGTAAAGTTTGACTTAACTGCCCCTGTTCATCTTTCGCTAATATATAGATAGCACTAGGGAGATGAGTAAACTCCCTTATGCTGGCATCAGACATAAACTGCGGAATTGATAGCAAATGATTGTTATCAACGGCATCGTTAGCATCTCTATAAGATACAACCGAATTAGTTGTACCGAGATCGATGCCAACAAAATACTTAAACTTTGACATTAAGCATCCCTTACTTGGTATTCCAGTGTCCAAGACAAATCTGATTGAGTGTCATGAGCCTCAAGTAACAAAACACCAAGTTCTGTGATACGAGATGAAAGAATGACTCTGACCATATCACCTTCTTGGTAGTGCCCAGCATCTAATCTAGCCTGAATTTTACCCAGCTCATTCAAACTCATTAATGAGAATGCGTTTACTGTTTCACCTAACTCTGCCACATCAGCTGTTTTAGATTGAAAGAACCTGAAATCAACACTCTGACCAACAACAAGTGCGAACTCGCTACTTAGCATTTGCTCATCAGAACCTTCATCTAAACCAAAAGGTGCAATACAAACAGCATCTACCGGTGGGGCCATGCCTGGAATGGCAGGCATCGGACTTTCAACGCCAACATAATAGTTTGCTGCTAAGCCACTTTTAACCTTAATACCACCATCAGCTTGGACTAAGGCATAATAACAAGCGCCTTTAGCAACAGCATTGTCTAAGTAATTGGCATCATTGGAAGTCAGTATTTCAATATTTTGCACTTTATCAGCAAGCAGATTGTTTAAAAGAGCTTCAACTCTTTGCTTAATAATATCCGCTTTAAATACACCGCCATTAAGTAGAACTTTATTTGGCTTTGCTTGATGTTTGGCTAAAAACTCACTGATATGGCGACTAATGGCTGGATCTGCTTCATATTCTAAGTTTAGTTTAGCTATGCCCGACCTTGCTGTTGATTGAGCTTGCTCACCATAATTAACTATAGGGAAAAAACCTTCAATTAAACTTGCCAACGCAGTTTCACGCTTGATGCTAGTTTGCACTTTATTAGCAAATAAACTCTTACCACGACTAGGAACAACAAGCTCAACTTCCGCCAGTTCTTGATTGCTTAAAAGTCTTTCTTTGGCTTGCCTAGCGGCTTGTGTTAACGCTGAGATTTGCCAAGCTTCTAGATTGGTACCTGTTGCAGCAATTTGTCCAGCAGCCACATAAGTAATGGCCATATCCATATTATCGCCACCTAGTAATATATGTCGGCCAACGGCAACCCTATCCAGTCGCATTTCACCTTCATTATCGACAGCTTGGATAAGTGATAAATCAGTTGTACCACCACCGACATCTACAACTAAAATTTGATCATCTAACTGGATCTTATCCTGCCATTTTCCTGCACTGGATAACCAAGCATAAAAGGCAGCTAACGGCTCTTCTATTAATCTTGCATTTATCCCTGATGCTTGAGCGGCACTTTCTGTACTTGCGCGTGCAGCAGGGTCAAACGATGCAGGTACTGTGATAACAACATCTTGCTCACTCAGTAAGGCTTCAGGAAACGTATGATTCCAAGTTGAAACTAGGTGCTCAATTAAAATTTGAGTTACTTTAGCAGGCGAGAACTTTTCAACTTCATCGATAGCATCTATAGGTAATATGGCTTCTTGTGAAGAAACCGTATTATGACATAACCAACTTTTAGCACTTTGGATTAAACGCCCAGATGATTTTGCCCCCATATCACGCGCTAATTCACCAACTACAAATTCAGATTTACCCCAAGGTAACTGCATATCGCTTGCTAACATTTCATTAGCATGCGCTTGATATATAAAAGAGGGTAACAAGTCTCTATCTGCAACTTGCCCTGGTGCAACAAGTTGTGGAATTTGAAGTTGAGTTAATACGCTTTCTTCAGAACCAGCTTTAGCATAATAAATAGCAGAGTGTGTTGTACCTAAATCGATACCAACAAAATATTGAGTATTAGACATCTTATTAAACCTCTACCTCTGCTGGCGCTAGGATATTCATATCTTTTGTATCCATAACCTTAGGTAAGGTCTGTTTAACAACTTTCCAACCAGGGTGTATTAAAGTGCCATTAAAAGGACCTTCACCTTCTACACGTCCTTCAAGCTTATATTCTCTATTGTTGTACCCTTCAGGCACTTGAACTCGTGCATTTTCTTCTTGAGGTGATACTGCTGCAATTTCAAAGTTTTGTGATAACACTTTGGCACAACCTTGATGTATGACACGGCTCGCAGCTCCAACTTCAGCATCGGTATAACCACTAATATCTTCTTGAATAAAATCAATTAGACGAGCTTCTTGTTGCATCAGTTGTAATAATTGATACGCGCCATCTACAGACACGGTTTCAAGTCTTGGTGCTTCTACTTCTTTAATCTCAGTCACTGTTTCAACAACGACTTCTTTAACAATTTTCTCAGGTACTTCAAAAGCAAATTTTTCATCACTCGCGACAATTTGACAACGAGCAGCATAATCAGACGATGAAAGATATTTAAAAAATTGGCCAAATGCGCCAAAGAAGCGTGGTGCAAATGCCATAGGTTTTACTTTTTTAGTCATAATTTATCCGTTTTGCAGTTCTTCTAATTCAACCCATCTGTCCATTTGTTGTTCTAGCTGGGCTTCAATTTCTGTCATTTTATTTAATTCAGCCTGAACCACATCTTGGTCCTGACTATAAAAATCATCAGCACTTGTCACCGCAACTATCGCGTCAAGTTCTGCTTCAATTTTAGCAATTGTGTCAGGCATAGCATCAAGCTCACGCTGCATTTTATAGCTTAATTTGCTCTTGCTTTTAGGCTTTTTAGCTTCTGTTGTCTTTACTTTTTCTTGCGGTTTTAAAGCTTTAACTTCTTCAGGTGTTTCTGGTTCAACAACAAAACGACCACCTTGACGAATCCAATCTTGATAACCCCCCACATACTCTCTAACAACACCTTCACCTTCAAAGGCAATAACACTGGTTACCACATTGTCTAAGAAAGCCCTGTCGTGTGAAACCAAAAGTAATGTACCTTGGTAATTCATAAGAAGTTCTTCAAGTAGCTCTAATGTTTCTACATCCAAGTCATTGGTTGGCTCATCCATAATCAAGAGATTAGCTGGCTTAGTAAAAAGCTTGGCCAATAGGACACGGTTCCTTTCTCCACCTGATAAAGCTTTAACAGGTGTTCTTGCTCTCTCCGGCGGGAAAAGAAAATCGCTCAAATAGCCGATAATGTGTTTATCACGACCATTAATTTCGACAGTGTCTTTGCCTTCACCAACGTTTTCTGCAACGGTTTTTTCTGGATCAAGCTGCTCCCTAAGTTGATCAAAATAGGCAACATTCAATTTTGTACCTTGTCTAACATGACCTTCATTAGGCGTAATTTGACCTAACAAGATTTTCAAGAAGGTACTTTTACCACAACCATTTGGGCCAATAAGACCAATTCTGTCCCCACGGGTAACCATGAGATCCATCGGTTTTAGAATAACTTTGTCTTCAAATCTATGTGCAACCTGTGTGAACTCAGCAACCAATTTGCCTGACTTATCAGTGCTTTCAATTTTCATGTTGGCATTACCTTGGCGGTTAATGCGCTCAGAACGTTCAACACGTAATGCTTTTAAAGCACGAACACGACCTTCATTACGGGTACGTCTTGCTTTGATTCCTTGCCTTATCCATACTTCTTCTTCCGCGAGTCGCTTATCAAATAAAGCGTTGGCCCTTTCCTCTTCTTCAAGCATTTTTGCTTTAAAGTCTAAAAAACCACTTAACTTGCCATTAAAGGAAATAAGATTGCCTCTATCTAACTCAATAATGCGATTAGCAAGTTGCTCAAGAAAGCGTCTATCGTGAGTAATAAAGAGTATTAAGCCGCGGAATTGCTGTAACTGCTTTTCCATCCACTCAATAGTGGGTACATCCAAATGGTTAGTCGGCTCATCGAGTAATAAAATATCAGGCTCCGCTAGCAAAGCTTGAGCAAGAATAACGCGACGACGCCAACCACCTGAAAGTTCAGCCATTTTTTTGTCGCCTGGGAGCTGAAGTCGCTGAATCATTTGATTTACTTTTTGTTCGAGATCCCAGCCTTGGATATCATCGAGTTTGTGCTGTATATCACTTAATTCGTTAGCGTGATCATTATCTAGGTCTTCTAATAAAGCGTAGTAACGACTTAATAGATTATTCGCGTCTGGTCTACCTTCGCTTACAACTTCTTTGACTAATTTGTCATCAGCTTGAGGAAGCTCTTGGGGAAGTTGCGCAATTTTAATACCGCCTTCAATCCGTACAACCCCTTCATCAGGGATAATTTCGCCAGCGACAACTTTTAAAAAGGTAGATTTACCAGCGCCATTTCGACCAATAATTGCAATTCTTTCACCCGCTTCTGCTGAAACGCTGATTGCTGCCAAGAGAGGATTATGCCCAAAAGCAACACTCACTTGTTCAAGAGATAATAAGCTCATATGTTTTTTCACTAGAAAATAAAATGATAATGGCGCGCATTCTATCAGTTAAGAGTGAAAACGTTTAGCGAATCCAGTTCATTTTGTCTCTGCAAATTGAAATAAGCATTTGTAACTAATCGTTTTTTCATTACTGAGTAGAAAACAAACAAGTTTGAAAATTTGAATTTAGTTGATAAAGTCAAATGTTCATATTTCTTGCACATTTGTATGGGTTTTTATGAAGTATGTCAGTTCATTCCCTGTCACAATAAGCTTATGCCAAAATATTGAATATTAGTTCGATTGTAAATTTAAGTTTGTTATATGGAGTCCCTGATGGATCTAAAAAGTAAAGCTGGACCGATAACCGCAATCACCGTGTTAGGTGCAGCTGTTGTTTGGATGGCTGTTGGTGGTAACGGAATAACGCAAGCACAAGCTCAAGATTCGAGTACGCTAGCTAAACCGTCAACCGTAGAGCAGAAAGTATCTAATGAGAACCAACTAAAGAAAAAGGTTCAAGCGCAAGTCATTAGTGCTCAGATTATGGAAGATAAGATGACTCTTTCCGGTACGACTCAGCCAAGTAAAGAGATCCAACTTACTTCAGGTGCAGCCGGTAAAATTCGCCAAATCCTTGTTAATAAAGGCGACTATGTAAAAAAAGGCAAAGCAATTTTATCTATAGATACTCGCGCTTTGAAAGCCGATATTGCTGAAGCAAAAGCATTAATTGCACAACGCCAACTTGAGTTAGATGGTGCAGTTAAGCTAAAACAGCAAAAATACTCATCTGCGGTCAATGTTGCGACAGCTAAAGCGGACCTAGCATCAGCGAAAGCAACGCTTCGTTCATTAGAGATTGATCTTGAAAATGCCGTACTTGTTGCCCCCTTCTCTGGCGTTCTAAATACACTAGATGTTGAACTGGGGCAACTGGTACAAAACAATGCCACAGTAGGCGACTTTATCTCAATCAACCCACTTACAATCGAGATCAATGTTCCTCAGAAAAAAATCAACAGTATTCAGCAAGGTTTAAATGCCAATATTGAATTGAGTACAGGTGATGTGGTTGAAGGAACAGTAAGTTATGTGAGTTCAATAGCCTCTAGTGAAACTCG
Source organism: Marinomonas sp. SBI8L (assembly GCF_001624705.1). Lineage (GTDB taxonomy): Bacteria > Pseudomonadota > Gammaproteobacteria > Pseudomonadales > Marinomonadaceae > Marinomonas. The sequence goes on along the minus strand of NZ_JSEO01000002.1, from coordinate 354,344 downwards.
ATCCATTGCAGTTGAGATAAAAGTCCCTAACCAAGATAGTAAAATACCTGCTGGTATTACTGCCCATGTTGATCTGGCTTTGCCAAATCGTATGGCTCATGCTTTTTCGGCAGCGTTACTTACCCTTGACGACAATGGTCATACCGCCGTTAAAACACTCAACATAGATAATGAAGTGGTCGTATCACCTGTTGAAATACTTAAATCAGACCGAGATCAAGTTTGGGTAAGTGGCTTACCTCAGAATATTAATCTGATTACAGTTGGCCAAGGCTTTACTAAGGCTGGCGACATTGTTGACGCATATTATAAAAATCAATAGGAAGTAACATGGTTAGTATAATAAATGCGGCATTGTCGCGTTCAAGAACAGTATTAATGTTCTTTATTTTATTAATAGCATTAGGTGTGTCTTCGTATTTAAGTATTGCAAAAGAAGAAACGCCAGACATCACAATACCCACAATTTACGTATCAATTTCATTGGATGGGATTTCACCAGAAGACTCTGATAGCCTTTTAGTTCATCCTATGGAAAAGGAGCTTAAAAGCGTTGAAGGCTTAGATAAAATTTCTTCAACAGCCTCTGAAGGCCATGCATCAATTACGCTTGAGTTTGATAGTAATACAGATATAGACCAAGCTTTGGTTGATGTGAAGGACAAGGTTGATACTGCTAAAGCAGATTTACCTGATGATGCAGATGAACCAACTGTAAATGAAATAAACCTATCTACTTTCCCTGTATTAACAGTTAATTTACATGGTGATGTCGAATTTGGAATATTAAGTCGTATCGCCAATGATTTACAAGATGACATCGAAGCTGCGCCAGGTGTTTTAGAAGCTGAAATAAGTGGTGATAGAGAAGAGCTAGCGGAAATCATAATCAGCCCTGATGCATTAGAAACTTATAATCTCAGTCTATCTGATGTTGTTAATACTTTTAATGACAGTAACCAGCTTGTTGCAGCTGGTACTTTGGATACAGGTTCAGGTCGTTTTTCCTTAAAAGTACCAGGTCTTCTTAAAACTCAAGATGACATTTTTAACCTTCCTATGAAGGTAGATGGTGACAAAGTTGTATTATTAAAAGATGTTGCCACAGGTCAAATGACCTATAAAGATGCCACTAGCTATGCAAGATTAGATGGTAAAAGTAGCATCACCTTAGGTGTATCTAAACGTGTTGGTGGCAACACCGTCAATATGATTGCCGCAGTAAAAGAAGTCATAGAAGAAGAAAGTAAAAAGTGGCCAGAAGGTATTGAGTATAGCCTTACTCAAGATGAATCTGTCAGTATACTTCAGTCTTTGAATGACTTATTTAATAACGTCATTTTCGCTACCTTATTGGTAATGATAGTGATTGTGACTTTCTTAGGTTTAAGAACCTCTTTCCTTGTTGGTATAGCTATCCCAGGCGCATTTTTAATGGGGATTCTATTCTTACATATTCAAGGTTATACCATGAATATGGTGGTGCTATTCGGCCTAATATTAAGTGTCGGTATGTTGGTAGATGGCGCTATAGTTGTTACGGAATATGCTGACCGAAAATTGGCGGAAGGTGCCTCAAAACAACAAGCCTACTCTGAAGCTGCGCAACGTATGGCTTGGCCAATTACAGCATCTACGGCAACGACGCTGGCAGTATTTATGCCCTTGTTATTTTGGCCAGGAATTGTTGGTGAGTTTATGGGTTACATGCCGATTACGGTAATTGCTACCCTATCCTCTTCTTTGATTATGGCTTTGGTTGTTATACCAACAATCGGCTCAATAATTGGTAAAAAAGGAACTTATACTCCTGCAACCGAGCGAACATTACAATTAACAGAATCTGGAGATTTAACACAACTTAAAGGCGTAACTGGCTGGTATGCAAGTTTGCTATCTAGTCTAGTTAAGTCACCTTGGCTTGTTCTGTTGTTTTGTATCACTCTATTAATATCTGTCATGTTTTCTTATGGCCAGTTTGGTAAGGGCATAGAATTCTTTCCTGAAAGCGAGCCAGATGTAGCTAATCTTGAAATTCGTGCTCGTGGCGACCTATCTCTTGATGAGAAAGACGAAATCGTTAGACAAGTAGAAAACATTATCATAGGTCATCCTGATCTTAAGAGTATTGTTACTACGACAACCGCTTCGCCAGGTAACCAAGCATCACCGGATAGTATAGGTACCTTGTCACTTGAGTTTATAGATTGGCATTCACGCATACCTGCTTCAGCGATTCTTTCCAAGATTCGTGAAGAGACTGATCAGATTCCGGGAATTATTGTTGAAGCTGAAGTAAAACAAGACGGTCCTCAGTCAGGCACTGATATTGAACTTGAGCTTTCATCTGATTTCAGTGAGTTATTAAACCTAACTGCTGATCGTTTAGTAGAAGAGCTTGGTCAACGAAGTGAAATAGTTACCGTTAATGATGATAGATCACTACCTGGTATTGAATGGCAAATTGATATTGACCGTGCTCAAGCGCAACGTTTTGATGTTAGTGTTGCTGCCTTAGGTAATGCTATTAAGCTTGTTACTAATGGAATTACTTTATCTGACTTCTTGCCAGAAGGTGCAGATGATGAAATTGATATCGTTTTACGCTACCCAATAAATCAGCGTAGCCTAGAACAACTTGATAACATCATGATTCCATCAAATGTTGGCCCTATTCCTGTTAGTAATTTCATTAACAGACATGCGGCACCAAAACAGGGTCTGATTAACCGTGTGGATGGCAAGAAAGTGGTTAACATCAGTGCCGATGTAAAAGATGGACTCGTTGTTGATCAAGTTATTAAAGCCATTGCCGCTGAGATGAAAGCGTCTGGTATACCTTCTGAAATTGATTATCAATTTAGAGGTAATACTGAAGATCAAAATGAATCAATGCTATTTTTGATGAAAGCATTTGCAGTTGCCTTTTTCATTATGGCGATCATTCTAGTCACACAGTTTAATAACTTCTTCCAGTGTTTGTTAATACTAAGTGCAGTCATATTCTCTACTATGGGAGTGTTCATCGGCCTTATGGCTAAGGGAGAACCATTTGGTATTGTTATGAGTGGTGTTGGCGTTATTGCACTGGCTGGCATTGTGGTAAATAACAACATCGTACTCATAGACACTTTTAATGGTCTCAGAGCACAAGGGATGATGGTTGTTGAAGCTGCTGTTCGAACGGGCGCTCAAAGGCTAAGACCAGTATTACTGACGACAGCCACAACCATACTCGGACTTATGCCTATGGTGTTCCAGCTTAATGTGGATCTGATGAACCAAAGCATTAGTATTGGTGCGCCGTCATCACAAATGTGGACTCAGTTATCAACTGCAATTGCAGGTGGCCTACTTTTCGCTACGCCATTAACTTTGTTATTAACACCTTGCTTGTTAGTACTAGGTTATCGTCGTAAAGAAAGAAAACTGCTTAAAGCGTTAGCAGCTGAATCAAATGACGATTTAGCACCACAAGCTTAAATCATCTCAATAATAAAAAAGGCATCTTAGGATGCCTTTTTTATTGCTCTTATTATCAAGATACTGTGAGTCTAAGATGTTAATAGTTAATATATAGGTATTAGGCTGGTGGATTTAATTTGAGCAACAACTTTCATGCCCATTTTTAGCTTCATTTCACGCCATGCCCAGTTACTGATTTTTGCCATAAAAATAACACCGTTCGCATCAGCAAGATTTACCAGTAAAGATTGCTCACGGCCTACTTCCTGACATGACACAATACGACAAACAATTCTATTACGAATGCTTGAAGGAGAGGTATTATCCAGAGCAATGGAAACATCTTGTGCATCAATTAATAGGCGGAACTTATTATCAAGATTTACATTGGATTTATGACGTAAGTTTTTAGTTTCACTTCTTGCTTGGCCATTACCCATACCTTGGGCCTTCATCCATAAGAATGAGCCAGTAAGATTACCCGATTTCTCGTGAATAAACTCAACTTGAGACATTGCATAATCAAGGTGGTCAAATTTATGAAGTGCACTATAGGCCATGCTGTGCTTGATTGCGGTAGTACCTATCTGATTTTGCTCATTCCAAACCGTTTCTAATGGGCCATAATTAACTACTTTACCTTTATCAATCATAATAAGGTTATCAGCTAATGCCATAGCTTCATTTTCATCATGACTAACCATAATAATTGGAATATTTAGCTGCTTTACTAAGCGTTTAAAATAACCAAGAAGCTCTTTCTTTTTTGATTGATCTAAAGACGCTAGCGGCTCATCGAGTAACAGTAACTTTGGTTTAGATAAAAGCGCTCTACCTATTGCGACACGTTGCTTCTCGCCACCAGAAAGTGTGTTTGGCATTCGCTTCAATAACGTATTTAACGCTAACAATTTGATTAGCGACTTGGCTTCATCATTATTTTCAGCCTTTGAAGCGTAGAACAGGTTTTGCTTAACGTTAAGGTGTGGGAATAAACGAGCATCTTGAAAAACATAGCCAATTTGTCGCTTATTTGGTTTTACATTAATTTGAGCATGACTATCAAACATCACCTCATCACCAAATTTAACTTTCCCCATATCCGGTGAGGTTAAACCTGAAATCATATTAATTAGGCTGGTTTTACCCGCCCCTGATGGGCCGTAAATCATGGTTACACCAGTTTTTGGTAACTCGAAGTTAAAAGCTAATGATGTATTCCCAAATCGTTTTCTAATTTTCACATTAAGATAAGACATGCTAGCTTTGCCCCACTAATTTCTTTTTCATTTGGCGCGTTAAAAACTCTGAAATGAGTAACGCAATAATGGCAATAACAATCGCTATGACACAGAGTCTTGCGGCCATAAATTCTGCGCCTGGGGTTTGAATGAAGCTGTACATGGCAAGTGGTAAGGTTTGTGTCTGACCAGGGATATTAGCAGCAAAAGTAATTGTTGCTCCAAACTCCCCTAAACCACGTGCCATGCCTAGAACTGCGCCAGAGACTATTCCTGGCAGAGCTAAAGGGAGACTAATACTTAGAAATATTCTAAATGGAGAAGCGCCAAGCGTAAGGGCTGCTTGTTCGATTTTAGTATCGATTAAATCAAAAGCTAAACGAATACTTCGAACCATTAAAGGTAAAGAGACAACGGAAACGGCTAATGCAGCACCTTGCCAACGAAAAGCAAACTCCAAACCAAGATAGTCAAACAAAAAGCGTCCAAAATAAGATTGATTTGAAAAACTAATCAGTAATAAATAACCAATAACCACTGGGGGTAAAACCAGCGGTAAATAGATTACGGCTTCAAGTAGGGATTTACCAAGAAAATCACGCCTAGACAAAGTAAAACCAATAAAAATTGCAAAAGGTAAAGTCAATAAAGTGGCAATGCCTGACACTTTTAAACTTAACCATAAGGCTGTTATTTCGAACTCACTTAGAGCAAGGTTATGAATCATGTCCATCATTAAGGTGTAATTCCTACTTATTATTAATGCTCTAAAAATCCCTGTTTTACCAAGATATTTTTCACTACTTCACTTTGCAAGAAGTTATAAACATTCTGTTTGGCTTTATTACTATTTTTTGTCACAACTTTTGCTAAGTAATAGCTTATTGGATCATGAAAATCGCTAGGAATTATGCAGACAAGCTCTACTTTTTTTGAATTTATCGCATCTGAGTAATATAGGAAGGCAAATTCTGCTTGCCCTTGTTCAATAAAAGCTAAGGCTGACCTCGCGTTCGCACTTGGAATTAACAGACTCTGATAGTCAGATACATCAACTAAAGCATTAAGAGTCTGTTTTGTATAAATACCTAAAGGCACATGAGCTAAATCGGCAACGACAATTTTCTTATTTTGCTTATAAATATTTTGAAAGGTACTTTTAGTTGAAGCTTGATCAAAACAGCTTTGAGTTAAAGCAGAATGAGTTTTTTGGCCAGTTTTGGCGATAACCAGTTGATTGTCAATGAAGGGAGTAATGCTCTCTCCCTCAATTTTATTTTTCTCACTTAAATAGTTAATCCACTTTTCATTAGCAGATAAATATATATCAGCTGGTGCACCGTACTGTATTTGTCTAGCTAGCACAGAGGAAGAGGCATAATTTAGTACCAGATTATCATTTGGGTATAATTCTTTATACAAGCTTTCAATTATTGTTAAGCTTGGTGCAAGTGATGCGGCTGCTGATATATAAACTGTTTCAGCTTGCGCACAGGCACTAAGTAAAAAGACACATAGACCTTGTAATTTATACTTGATCTTAAGCAAGCCTGACCTCTAATTGATTAATTTATAGAGGCTTAATAATAACAAGGTTGAGCAGGATTCAATAGCTGAGCTTGGCTTGGTACAAAAAATCCTATGCAGTTTAGGTCACTTTCAAACAAAACCTGATCGTATTTGCTTAAACATTAATCATCCTATTCTCAATCAGCGCCAAAAAAGCGTTCGAACTCCTAAAACATACTTAGAATGTCTTGATGGCCTTAGGGGACATGTTGCGATTAAAGCTGAGAGTTCTTTTTCATATCCGTGACTTGCTTTGAGTTCAAGCAATACATACTCACCAAGGGAAACGTCCTTTTCAATATTTGGTTTATGTTGGTTACGTTGATCATAAACATGGATTTTACTGTCTATTGTCGCTCTGACTAAACTGCAAGCGCTCTCAAAGTATTGTCGATGATAACGGCAAATAAGTATGGGTGAGAGCTCGTTCCCCCAACTTTGCTTATCTAGCTCTTTTAGTTGTGAATAGCTTCCTTGGATATGCTCTCTCCAGCTCATAATTGAATTTAAAATATCAAAATCAATAGGAAAAGCTAGCTTATAACCTTTTCCAGATAATCTATGCTTAAACTCTAAACAGGCTTTCTTGGTATTATTGAGTGCTTTATACCAACGTATTCTTACTTTTCTTCGTCTACTTACCCCACTTAAGTTTTCTTCGTATATAGACATGCTTGGATTATCTAAATAAAGACTATTAATGTACCTATCTTTGTATCGATTCCTGAACATCAAAGGGTGTATTCGAAGCCATATAAGCATCTCTTCGAGCTGATTGAGTGGTACAGGAATTTTTACTTCAAACCTTAAATCCTTAGTATCCATAACCTATATCCTTCTTTTCATTAATCTAATTGATTGATTAAATAAACTAGCGATTAACAATCGAAATATTGTTATCAAACTCTAAAGTTTTTTCACTTATTCTTTCTTGGTTTATTGGTGTTCTTGGAATAGGTGCTAGTGGATCTAGATCTCGTTTAAAATAAAATGGCACAATTTTTTTAGAAGTAACCGCCGCATGTAAAATCAAATCGGTAATGTGACTTGATATCCTTATTTGCCTCTGTTCATTAGGCTTTAATACCAGAGGCAGTTCTAGCCCATCAATTTCCAATTCTTCTTTAAACTCTAAATGATTAATCCCTTCAATGGCGTGAATGTGTAGGTCTTCCAGGGAGGTATTTACGAGATCTAAATAACTCGGTTCTTTCTTGTTTTTTGTAGAACTAAATCTAGATGCTAAATCCCAATTCTTTACTGCTCTAAAATGGGTTAGATGTAAGTGAAGTTGAGTGTCTAGTTTAGAAATACGTTTACATTCACCTTGCTCATATCCTGATGTCAGGCAATGCGTTTGCTTGTGCATAATCTCAAAGTCAAAGTCATTAATTAATGGCATACCATAATGGAGTTTACTTAATCGAGCTGATTGCTTTTCTTTTAGATACGATTGCATCTCACCGGTATTTAATTGATTTAGCATCACTGCTAAAGCATTATCATAGGCTGCTTTTACTTTTGCATCTGATAACATTTTTTTAGCGACAGGAAACTCCTTGCTCACAGCTTGCGTTAACCAATAGTGCTTCGCTGGAGTAACTGCCACATCACTTTGTATAGGTTCTAACTTTGCTGTTATTGGGTTGTAATACCTGCGCCAATTATTCCAACTCAGTGCATGCCAAGCAGACCAAACATCAATTGTTGCTAAATATTGACCTAACTTTTCATAATCAAATACATCACTGGCTAGCCTTTTTCCTTCAAAAAAATCACTTATCAGCGATAAGGCAACCATTCTGTGTTTGTTTAATTCTGGGTCTCTTAAGATACTTGTACGTTGTATTGCTCTGGGTTGAAAAGTACGCGTGATACCTCCCTGACTATCAGTCATTTCTTTTAATATATCTAACCTCACCACTAAGCCATGCTTTCTATTATTAAAACTTAATAAGTCTTGGCCGAAAGTTTCTTCCATTAACATGACGCCCCAATTAACTCCGTTTACTACAACTTTAACTGGGTTCATTTGTGGTGAAACAATATCAAAGCCGGACTTTTGAAGTGTTTGATCAAATAAGTAAGGTCCTTGATGTATACGTACATTGGAACTTAGTAGTGCAAAACGCCTATTATTAAGAATTGATTTGTTGTTTTTAAGGTCAAACCGTAAGGACCACCTTTTTGCACCGACAATATGCTCAAGTGCATCGCCTCTGAAATGAATGACACCATTAACCATATTTCTTTTCTCGGCTATCATGCCTGTTTCAAAGGCTAATGCTCTATCTTGAGCCAATACTTGCCAATCTTGATAACTAACATCAACTTTAAGTAATGGCATGTCTGAGTCAGAAGCAAGATAACGCTTAGGGCTAGCCGCTAACTCTTGTCCAAGTTGAATTAGCTTATCTTTAGCTGACTCATGATGTGACACAAAACCTAAATGTAAAAGGCTTGTTGTCACAAACGTAGGTGAAGGCAAGACAAAAACAACAAGTAAGCATATGCCGATAATACTTAACCATTTCTCTGTCTTAGAGGTTTTACTTTCCGTCTTATCAAGCTTCATAATTACACCCCTGCTATATTATGTTGCTCGAGTAACGATGTATTGATCTCTGGGTATTGCGCCTTTAAATCAGATATTAATGAGTCTACTTGCTCTGAATCTATGACGGATACAAAGAAAGTGGCATCAAAATGTTTTTCACCAACATCAAAGCGCCTCATCTCCATACGTTCAACATGTTTAAGTACGGTCTCTTTTACCTTGGTTAAGCAGGTATCTGAGTTAAAGTTAAGTTTAGGTCGGTAATTTAATGATAGGAACAAGCCACTTTCATCATAGCTTTTAACTTGTTGTTTTTTAGCAAGCGTAACCAAGCCTAGCGTTGAAATACACGCAACCAGCGCAGCGAGTGTTTGCCCTGCACCTAATGCAACCGCGATACCTATATTCAAGAATAAGTAGAGTAATTCTTCTGGCTCTTTAATTGGGGTTCTAAACCTTACAATAGATAAGGCTCCAACTAATCCTAACGCCAAAGCCAGAGATGCCTTAACAACAGTGATAATTAAAATCACGAACAACATGAGCAAAGGGAATAATCGAGAGAAGTCTTGTCTATTACAAAATGCTGAAGAGTACTTTCTAAAATGAAGTCCTATGCCTGTCGCAAGGATAAAACCCAGTATCAAATTGAAAAGTAATGACACAAGCTGAACACTTGCGAATGGGAAAAACATTGATTGAATTTCTTTAGGCAAAAATGCGATTAAAAACGGATCAATAGATTCCATATAGCCTCCTATACCGACTTTATATAACTCACTCTTGAGCTACTCAACATATAAAGTCTGTTATTTGTTTATTGCTATTACTATTCAGCAGTTTTTAAGCCAGTTTAATTTTAAGCTATAATAACAATAAGTTAAGTCGTTTTTGCTTTTGATTAACAATTTAAAGACTGTGTTTTTTGTGATGTGATTCTCAATTTGAGACTCAAATAGTGAAGGCCTATTAATATAAGAGTCTATAGAGAGGTTTAGAAAGAATAAAAGAAGATACAGAAGCAAGCTAATTTTCTAGCCAGCTTCCGCAAATGAAGGGTATGAGATTAATTAAACCAATTCGGCAAACTTAATCTCCTGATTAGTTTGTTTGGTTTTTGTGCTGATCCAGTACCTTACAACAGGTTTAAAGCTAACTTTACTCTTTATTATCGACTCTAATTTACCTCCGCTTGCTTCAATTGCTTTACGAGCGGCTACATTAGATTCTGGAGCAGTGATAAGCGCTTCTTCTATATCTAAACGCTTTAACTTTTGTTTCGCTAGGTTTAGGGCATGTTTAGCAATGCCTTGGTTTCTAAAACGAGGCGAAACATCCAAACTAATATGCCCACCTTCTGAAGCTAGGAATGGTGTGTCGATATGGTGTCGTATTCTCAATACAGCCATGATTTCATCATGCTTATTTATCAACCAATAATGGTTACAGCGCACTTTACCTTCTGCGTTATAGATTCCCTGCGCTTCGTCTTTTAATTGATTAATATAAGATTTGAAACCAATACGAGCTGTTTCATAATTTAGTGAATTAATAGGATCACTAGACTCGAAGTCTTTGTAAAAACGTAAGAAAGCACTTTCGAGTACGCTTGTTGGCGATATAAATTCCATTTCTCTCTCCTTGACGCCTTTCTGTCATATTTTCGTAATCAAGAAACACTATAGCCACAAAGAGAGAATTTCGCTGTTATTAGATAAATTAATTTTATAAGACCAGTTTTCAAGCTAATAAGGACCTAAATTGAAAAGTGTTTAAACGCATTGTCCATATATTCGGCTAATTCAAAATCTTTTGAGGTTATTCCTTTCGCTGAATGCGTGCTCAACTGAACATCAACTTGATTGAAACTGTTTGTCCACTCAGGGTGATGATCAATCTTTTCACAATACAGAGCACACATTGTCATAAAACTAAATGCAGATTGAAAATGACTAAACTTAAAATTTTTAGTTAACTTTTCGTCTTTTATGAACCATTGAACCTCATCATCAAAATTAAGCTCAGCGAGTTTTACGAGAAGTTGTTTGTCTGAAATTTTCGTTATTCTCATCAGCTTACCCTTTATTAGAGGTTTCATTAATTCTTGTTTACTGGGCTCTGTTTGTAAAACACCTTTATTCTTTTAGAACCATATCTATACACATAACAGCAGCTAGAATTAGCTTTCTCACGTCATGATCTGCTTCTATTTCCTCTGCTATTTTTAGTATGTAATTATCTGCACTTGAAAAAAGCTCTTGTCCAATCCCAGCCCATTTTTTTGATACATGAGCAAATTCTTGATCATCACGTTTAAAGTAAAAGTCCCAACCAGTCCATTTTCCAGATAAAGTACAAATCACGTTATCTTGTTTATCAAGAACATCAAAGCGACCACCAATGGATAAAAACTTCTGCTTAAATCCACCTATTAGTTCATTGTTTTCATCTCTTACTTCAACTTTAGATAAAAAGAAGGAGATGCCACGGGTGATGCGGACGACTCTTTGATCATCAGGCGTTCTGATTTGCACATCAAAAGGAGTCATCCTTTTATAATCAGTAAAACGTAATAATTTAGTAATCCAGCCTAAGTTAGGCTCGCGACACTCCATGATCAATTCGCCATTCTCAGGATCATAAATATCAAAGTTATTAGCCGCTTTGAATAAGCCTATATGTTCTTTGACTAAAAAAAGATTTTTATTAATTACCTGACTCACATTGATACCCTATTAATTTTTAAAGTATCAATTTATCACATTCACCAAGAGATTGATCTTGAATAAGTAATTCGAATTATAGAATTGACTGAGTCGAAATTATCCATACAAACGAAATACTGTATAAAAAAACAGTATCGGTATTTTTAATTTCTTTAAGAAAAGTCATTAATTCTGTTCTTATTAGTATATTTAATGAACAGAATCTTTAAAAAATGCAAATTTTAGTGCGGTTTTTATGTAAGGATTAAAGTAACTGTATAAATATACAGTACAGTTCGTCTAATATTAAAGAAACCATACTGTATAATTTTGAGTCTTTGATACTATGGATGCATATTTATTGACTCGCTCATCTCTTTCGCCACTAGAGTTAAAATGTCATAACTCGCCACCAGCACATCATCTTGATCAGTGACTTGTACATCCCAAACGACAACCCCTTGAGGCTTTCCGTCCTTTGACTCTTTTCCTTGGTCTATTTTACGTTTACACGTTAGCCTTGCACGTATTGTTGTCCCAATTGGAACAGGCTCAATAAAACGCAAATTATCAAGCCCATAGTTAGCAAGTACAGGGCCCACACCTGGGTCGACAAATAACCCAGCAGCAGCGGATAGAACAAAGTACCCATGAGCAATACGCTCACCGAATTGTGATTCTTTGGCAGCAATATCATCAAAATGCATATAAAAGTGATCACCCGATAAGGAGCCAAAATTAACAATGTCCGCTTCGGTCACCGTACGTCTATGGGTCAACAATGACTCACCGATTTGAACCGACTCAAAACTACGCTTAAACGGGTGTACGTCAGTTTCAATTATGTTCGAACCTCTTACATATTCGCCAGTAACAGCACTTAACATGGTTGGTGAACCTTGAATCGCGGCCTTCTGCATATAATGATATACAGCATTAATACCTGCTAACTCCTCTCCTCCACCAGCTCTCCCTGGACCACCGTGCTTCAAAAATGGCAAAGGAGAACCATGACCAGTCGATTCAAGTGCGGCCTGCGCATCAAGAATATGCAGCCTGCCATGCAAAGCAGCTAATTGTGGAATCATTTGAGCCGCTATTATTGGGTCTTTAGTACATAGCGTCGTTACCAAACTCCCTTTACCTAAGGCTGCAATCGCAATCGCCTCATCAATTGTGTCGTAAGGCATCATGGTCGCAACTGGACCAAATGCTTCAACATCATGTGCTGCACAATTGATTAAAGGTTGATGATTAACAAATAGATGTGGAGAGATAAACGCACCTTTCTGACAGCCAATACCTTGAGGCTTGGCATCCTGAGAATAAACAAGTTCACTCGTTTCACGTAACTCTGCTATTTTTGCTTTAACATCTTCAAGCTGTTCAATTGATGCTAACGCTCCCATTCTAACGCCTTCTACATCAGGATCACCGTAAGTCACTTTGGCAAGTTTCTGGCTTAACTTATCGATAACGTGAGGCATAATTTCTCTTGGCACAATTATGCGTCTGATAGCCGTACATTTTTGACCAACTTTTGTTGTCATCTCTTTAAAGACTTCACGAACGAACAAGTCTATTTCAGTATCTTCTAGATTAATATCTGGAGCGAGAATAGCTGCGTTAAGAGAATCCGCCTCGGCATTAAATGGAATTGAACGTTTTATAATATTGTCATTGTTTTTTAATAGACGAGCGGTTTGTGCGGAACCTGTGAATGTTACAACATCTTGTTCGATAAGATGGTCTAATAGGTTTCCTGTACTACCAATAATAAGTTGTAAAGCCCCCTCGGGGAGCAGTCCAGATTCATTCATTAAACGAACCGTGGCCTCAGTTAAATAACTTGTTGCACTGGCAGGTTTAACAATGCAAGGCATGCCAGCAAGGAAGCAAGGCGCAAACTTTTCAAGCATCCCCCAGATAGGAAAGTTAAATGCATTAATATGTACAGCAACGCCACCTTTTGGCACTAAAATATGAGTACCTGCAAAATCATTGTTTTTGCCCAAAGGCATAGCACTTCCTTGATGAATTAGGTTGCCTGATGGAAGCTGATTTCTCCCCATACTGGCATAAGCGAACAAGGTACCGAAACCACCTTCAATATCTATCCAGCTATCGCCACGTGTTGCACCAGTTTCACGAGATAATAAATAGAGTGACTCTTTATGCTCTAGTAGGTACTTGGCGAGATTTCTAAGACAGGTAGCTCTTTGCTGAAAATCCATATGCATTAATGACGCTTGGCCTTTTTTTCTTGCGTAGTCAGTTGCTTCTTCGAAATCAGGCCGCTCGGCATGGATATAACCAATTACATCACCATTAATGGCACTTTTTAATGCGCTCTTCTTTTCTTCACCTATCCATTGGCCATTTAAAAAACTTTGGATTATCTTCATGAAAACCTCTATTTGCTTATTCGTTTAGCAATTAAACTAATTATTATTTTGGGGATAAAAGCCTACTGGTCGTAACTCAGCACGACTTTGTTCGTAATGGGATAACATTGGCACGAGAGCACATAGCCAGCTTCAACTTCATAGTCTTCAAGTGCGAAATTCACATCCATTTCTACTTCACCTTCAATGACTTTTGCTTTACAGGTAGAGCAAACACCAGCGGTGCAGGAATATGGTAAATCTGCACCAATATCATTACCTGCTTCAAGAATTGTTTTTGAGTTATGAGCTAATTCAAACTGCATTTCTCTACCGTCATGAATCACGGTAATATCGCTCTTCTCAAAGGTTTGAACGGCTAGGTTTTCTTGATTTTTTTGACGCCTTTCTGTCGAATCTGATTCTGTGTGAAATAATTCAAAATGTACTTTATCCTTATCAAGGCCTTGCTCAATAAGGCTATTGGCCACTTGTTCTGTCATGGATTGAGGGCCGCAAATGAAAGCTCCTGATAATTCGCTAACCTGCATTAACCTTTTCAATAGCAATTGACACTTGTTCGCATCGATACGCCCGTTATAAAGATCTATATCTTGCGTCTCACGACTAAAGATAAACACAAGATTAAATCTATCCATGTAGGCATTTTTTAAATCTTCTAATTCGTTACGAAACATGGAGCTGGCTGTTGAACGATTACCATACAGTAGAGTCACTTGACTCTTTGCATCTTGTTCTAAGCAGGTTTTTATAATAGATAAAATAGGAGTAATACCACTACCGGCGGCAACAGCTAAAATATGTTTACTCTCAGGTGTTTTTGAATCAAGAGCTAGACTCAAACCGGCACCAAACCTACCTTGAGGAGGCATTACTTCAAGTGTATCCCCTTCTTTAAGATCATGATTTGCAAAACTAGAAAAGAGACCATTCTGAACCTGCTTTATACCTACTCTAAGCTGCTCATCGTTAACACTTGAACAAATAGAATAAGAGCGCCTTACATCAGTACCCTCAATGTGTTTTTTAAAAACTAGATACTGACCTTGTTCATAATTGAATTTGTCTTCTAATTCGTCAGGCACTGAAAAATGAATAGAGACAGCATCGCGCGTCTCTCTTTGTATCTTACTAATTGTTAGCGGGTAAAATTTGTTCATAACATTTAATACTCATCCAGTGTTAAATACACTTAAAATAATCAAAGGCCTCGCGACAATCATGGCATTGATATAATGCCTTACATGCAGTCGAACCAAATTCGCTTAATAATCTAGTATTTTCACTATTACAATGGGGACACGAAATCTCTCGGTCTATTAAACTTGATTTAGAAACAAGCCCTTTAGGAGGTGCAATTCCTGCGTCTACCAGCTTTTTTCGCCCTGTGCTTGTAATAAAATCACTCGTCCAAGCGGGAGACAAAACCTGTTCTATTTTAATGTTCCAATAACCAGCATGACTCAATGCCTCTAAAATCAAATCATTGATTAGATCAGTTGCAGGACAACCTGAATAAGTAGGTGTTACCTCAACAGAAATTTGTCTTAAGCTAAGACTTACACTACGAACAATGCCTAAATCAACAATACTAACTGTCGGAATTTCTGGATCCTGTACTTGAGTTAGAACTTGCCAGATAGATGTCTCGTCATACTCAAGAGGTTTACTAAGATCGCCTAGAATGTCTGTAGCTAAAATTTGCTTCTTAGTCGAGTTTTGATAAGGAGTGTTATCTATCAATGATTTAGGTGAAGGTCTACCATACTTTTGCATCTGGATATGCCCTCTGCAGATATTGCATTTCAGCTAAAATAAAACCCAACAACTCGGTGTGCTCCCCTTGTTTACCACCTTTGTACATCCAAGCATCATAATCAGGGTTAACTAACTTAGCTTGAGATAGCACTGTCTCGATTGAATGCTTCCACAAACCAAATATTTTACGGGGGTCAGGGATAAGCCCATCTCGCTCTAAAGCATCTTCAAGGTGATCACTCGTTATAAGTTCACCAGTAAATCGCCATAATTGATTTATCGCTGATTGCATTTTTTCATGACTTAGTTCAGTTCCATCACCTAATCGAATCATCCATTGACTCGAACGCCTTAGGTGATAAGAAACTTCTTTCACTGCTTTACTAGCAATAGACTTAATACGCTCATCTTTTGAGTCCTGTAACGACTCTAATATCGATAAATGCCAGGCATCGAAGAAAAACTGTCTAGTAATTGTTTCAGCAAAGTTGCCATTTTTTTGTTCAACTAAAAGGACGTTATAAAACTCATGGGCATCACGTCGAAAGGCTAAATGGTCTGCTGTGCGCTTTAATGGATCTAATTCACTGGCGTACTCATACCAATTTTTTGCTTGTCCAATTAAATCTAGCGCAACATTACTAATTGCTAACTCTTCTTCTAAAGAAGGTGCATCACCGCAAAGTTCGCATAACCTTTGCGATAGAATTAAATTAGAGTCAGCCAGTCGCAACAGGTAAATAAATAAAGTATCAACAGGCTTGGTATTTTTAATCATGGTATTCATCCTTACATGTGACCGACTTCATCAGGTAACTCATAAAAAGAAGCATGGCGATATATCTTGTCTTCAGATGGATCAAACAAGGCCTCTTTATCATCTAGTGCAGAGGCTGTAATCATTTTTGAAGGAACAACCCAAATACTGACACCTTCGCAACGTCTGGTGTAAAGCTCTCTTGCATTTTCCATTGCCATAGCATCATCTATCGCATGAACACTACCTACATGCTTGTGGTTCAGACCATGTTTACTTCGTACAAACACTTCATATAATGGATACTCTGACATCTTAAGCTCCCTTCATTGATTCTTGTTTTTTAGCATAGGCAACAGCGGCTTCTCTTACCCAAGCACCCTTATCAATCGCACTTTTACGTTTAGCTAATCTTTCTTGGTTACAAGGACCATTGCCCTTTAACACGGCGTAAAACTCACTCCAATCAATTTCACCAAAATCATAGTGCCCCGTTTCTTCATTCCACTTTAAGTCCGGATCAGGTGCGGTACAGCCTAGAAATTCAAGTTGAGGAATCGTTTGATCGATAAACATTTGGCGTAATTCATCATTTGATTTACGTTTAATCTTCCAAGCTAAGGATTGCTTAGAATTAGGAGAGTCATCATCTGTAGGGCCAAACATCATAAGAGACGGCCACCACAAACGATTAATTGAATCCTGAACCATGGCTTTTTGTGCATCTGTACCATGCTGCATAATAGTTAATAAAATTTCGTAACCTTGGCGCTGATGAAAGCTTTCTTCTTTGCAAATTCGCACCATGGCACGTGAATAAGGGCCATAAGAGGTTCTTTGTAATACCACTTGATTGACTATGGCTGCGCCGTCCACCAGCCAGCCTATCGCTCCCATATCTGTCCAATTTAGGGTTGGATAATTAAAAATACTCGAATACTTTGCTTTTCCTGTATGCAGCTTTTCTACTTCTACATCCCTATCTGCACCTAGTGTTTCCATTGCACTGTATAGATATAGGCCATGACCGGCCTCATCTTGTATTTTTGCTAATAGCTGCAATTTACGCTTTAAAGTTGGCGCACGCGTTAGCCAATTCCCCTCTGGTAACATACCAACAATTTCAGAATGGGCATGCTGAGAGATCTGCCTTATCAAAGTCTTTCTATAAGCTTCGGGCATCCAATTCTTAGCTTCAATTTTAATTTCAGCATCTATTTTTGCTTGAAAGTCACTCTCGTCCTGACTCATTTCATCCTGACTTTTGACTTTTTTAACCCCTGTTTCGACAAGTTGAGCGTACATTACCACCTCTATAACTACTAATTTTGGCTATTAGGTTTGACTAACTTGCATTAAGTTTATGACACAATAAAGATCAAAAACAATAAAATTATGTGTCGTTAATTGATTTTACATAGCTAAATTTAACTATTAATTAGATAACTAATTGTTTTAGAATGATAAAAATACAACACAACAATCATAAAAAAAGTGTTTATTACGTATCCTAACGAGTGTTTTAAAGTGTAAAATTAAGCCTCCTATGCCAAACAAGTATCACGTTGAAACAAGACTTAAGAAGTTGTATCGGAGAGTTTTATGAAATGGATATCAGCTAGATATGCGTGAAAAAAAGAACATATTTAGCCCTAAAATCCACCTCCCGAAAAAGAAGTGTCATCTGGTTAAGAAAAGCTAGTTGAAGTAAAAGGACTAGCAAAGCTTGATACTTCATCACTCAACTAGACATCATTTGTAGTGAA
Source organism: Marinomonas sp. SBI8L (assembly GCF_001624705.1). Taxonomy (GTDB): domain Bacteria; phylum Pseudomonadota; class Gammaproteobacteria; order Pseudomonadales; family Marinomonadaceae; genus Marinomonas. The sequence continues at coordinate 336,121 of NZ_JSEO01000002.1, read as the reverse complement.
TCAATCCGTTTGAATAGCGTAATGCCCACTCCCTAATAGTGCGGATACTCATAGTATTGAAAATTAAATGCTCTTATTGGAAGGTAAAGGTGTACGTCATTACCCTGATGCGATTAAACCAGAGGACTTTATCCCTTACTTCAGATTAGTCGGCGCACTTGATATATCACCACTTGAGAATAATTATAAGAAGGTTAAAGAGATGGATTGGAAGTATCTCAACACAGGATTCGAGAACATAGGTTCACGTAAGAATATAGATAAATATCTGACTCTTATTAATGACATTCGTGACTCTGTAAATATGGTATTTTCTGAAGAGTCTTTTGACAAAAACTTCACTCTCAATGCTGATATTCTAGTATCTGTACATAAATTCCATCACGATGTGGCAGAAAACGGGTTCGCTAAATTAAGAGTTAATACGGCAAACATGGCCGGTTTGATACGCCCATGTTGAGCTTATGATAACAAACTCAAGTCATTATCAAATGCCACATCAGGAACACCATGACTAACAATTAATATTTGTGTCAGGTTCATCAAACTTGACATTATTTACTCGCATCTGGCCATACCCAATGTGGCTCATCAAGCATACCTTGACCCACAACGCTTGTTTCCCCCAACTCTTTTTTTAAGCAGATACTGTGACATTCTTCATGCTCTTCAAGGGCAGCAATAAGCCTTGAAGCATGAGATACGACCCAGACTTGAGTTCGCTCAGAGGCGCTGATGATAAGCCTTGCCAAAGCAGGCAATAAATCTGGATGTAAACTTGTTTCAGGCTCATTAAGCACCATTAATGGTGGAGGTCTTGGTGTTAATAGTGCTGCCACCCATAACAAGTACCGTAAAGTACCATCTGATAACTCATGCCCGGATAAAGGCCTTAACAAGCCATATTGGTAAAACTCAATCGCGAAACGAGCATCTTCTTTTATCGCTATCTTTAAGTGCGCTCCAGGAAAAGCATCACTAATGGCGTCAGCCAAAGCCTCATGACTCCCAATTTCATTAATCGTTTGCAGTGCAGCAGCAAGATCTCGACCATCATGATGTAAAACTGGCGTTCTTGTCCCTAATTGAGCATGCCTTGCAGGCGCATCCATGTCACTTCTAAAATGATCATAAAAACGCCAATGTCTAATATTATCTCTTAGAGTGATTACTTCTGGCGTTTTATCTGGGTCTGATATCTGACTAAAAATACTATCGAAAGTAGCTATATTTTGACTCATTACCTGCCAATTACGCTTTTCTCTAATTTTAATCAAGCTTGCATCTCTGTCGATGAGAGACGATGCTGGACGATATGTACTTGAGCCAGAGTGACAAGCCCAAATACATTCTCTTTTAATCTCAGGATCTAATGAAAAAGCAGAATTACTCGGTTTAGGCAAACCTAAAGAAATTGAATATCCAAAGTCATCTCCTGTGAAGCCTAGCCTTAAACGTTTCGCCTTGCTTCTTGGTCCACCCTGTATAGGGATCTCACTTCGTCTCATTCTATCTGAAATAACTTCTGGCCCAGCCCAAAAACAAGCCTCAAGCCCTCCTTCTTTTGCGAGAGCGTTGACAACCCCTCCTTGGGCAGTTTCAGCTAATAATCTCAAGGCTTTATATAGATTAGACTTACCACTAGCATTGGCGCCCGTTATCAAATTAAGTCGACCTAAAGGGATAACTAACTTAACTAATGAGCGATAATTTGAAATCGATAGCGTGTTTAACATGAAAGCTTCCATTTTGATGTCTTATTAACAAGACGAATTAATTGAGCGCGCTCAATTTAGTTGTTTTCCATTAATTTTCGGTACTGTTTTGGCGTGAGTTTCATAAAGTATTTAAACTCTCGTATAAAATGGGCTTGATCATAATAGCCATTATCAATTGCTAACTGAGTTAAGCTTTCATAATCCCCACTTGATAGCCTAGCTTTAACCTTATTTAGCTTCATGAGCCTTTGATAAACTTTTGGGCTGATACCAACGTACTGTTTAAATTTTCTTTGAATTTCTCTAGCGGAAACACCAGACATATCCGCTAATAACTCTAATGGCATATCCTGTTCGCGCTTAAAAAGAGTAATGAGAGATTCTAATTTATCCCAAGCTTGTAAGTGATAATTAGACAAGTTACGAATTAAACTTTCTTCTACTTTTCTCAGTAAGCTTTCACCTGTTACTGCTTTAATTTCAGTTTCAAATTTGATGTACATATGATGAGTATTTGCAAAATGTGTTTCATTAGAAATGTCTATTCTATCAATCAATTGCTCCATTCCACTCTCTAAGAAAGCACAACCAGTACCGGGGTGAAAATTAATACCGAGTGTGCAAATTTGATTATTAAAACCAATCTCAAAAAGCGCTTTGCTTGGTCCTACTACCGCGGCCTGTTTTGAAAGCCTGTGCGAGTGATTATTTCTTGTTAATCTAATCTCATCACCATAGTTAAACAAAATGCAAGAACCACAATCGCTTAACAAGCGAAAGGCTAATACCTCTTTGTTCTTATCATGCCGTGCCAACCATATGGCTTGTACATAATCAGCCAAAGGCGGTTCTGGAGAGATTTTAAGATAATTAATATCATCAAGTGTTGGCATTAAGTCGTTTTTATCCAATTTTTAATAAAGCGCTAAGTCTAATCTTGCTTCATACGATCAATCCATTAAGGAGCAATACCATGTCACAAAGACTTAACCATTTTCAAGCATCCCCTGGCGCAATGAACACTTTAATTGAAGCTGAAAAGTATATTTCTAGCTGTTACAAAATCAAAAATACTTTGGATAGCACCCTATCAGAATTAGTAAAAATACGTGTATCACAGATTAATGGCTGCGCTTACTGTCTTGATATGCACTGTAAGGATGCAAGAGCATTGGGTGAAACAGAGCAAAGGTTACATAGTTTGATAGCATGGAGAGAAACAAACTTCTTTAGTGAAAAAGAACGTGCAGCGCTAGCTTGGGCTGAAGCAAATACATTAATTCATCAAAATGAAATTGATGATCAACTATATAAGTCAACGAGAGAGCATTTCTCAGAAGAGCAGCTGGTAGATTTGACGTTGGTTATTACCACGATAAATAGCTGGAACCGTATAGCAATAAGTTTTAAGCCCGAAGTGGGCGGCTATCAAGTTGGCGACTTTGATCTTTGATCACCCTAGATTGTTTATTGAAATAATGGCAATTTAAGTAGAGTAAATACTTAAGCGCTAAATTGGCCATCTATTGTCGATCTCGAGGACCGGTGGCCATACTATCCGCATTTACTTTAAATTTACAAAGTATTTTGAAATATAAATGGAGTTTTTTTATTTCTTTTTGGAATATAAATGCATTTTATCTATAACTAATTTTATAACAAGGCATCCCTGTATAACTTAGATTATAGGATTAACATCGGAAAAGTTGTTAAAATAAATGTGCTTTAGAATCTGAGTAAATTGCTATCTAGAATCGTCTCTTCTCATAGTTTCGAAAGCACCTATTAATCCCCGTAAAGAGCCTCTATTTGGGTTATAGTCAAACAAGTAAAAATAACTAAAAGTAATCATAAAGCCCTTAAAGCACTGAAAATCATACTGTTTTACTCATATTTCATACTTGTTTTTTTTCATTTCCAGCGAAAAAGCACGTAATTTTATTACTTCTATCGGTTCTCTCAACACCTATTCGTCAAGCAACAAATAATAAGATAAGTTGGTTTTAGCTTTTTAAAAATCATAAATAATTATCACAAAGCAATGAATGCTTTTGGCAGGGAAAGTGTAGGTTAGGCGCTTAGCAATTATTTAAGGAATACCTTAACTAATAAGTTGTCGACAGAAATAATAATGAAAAATACACGCATAAAATTTAGTGAAGAAATTTGTTCAAAGCATAAAATTGAAGCTTTTATACTTAACCTCTCAATAAAGACGATTATATTTATACAAATCATCCCTCAAATCATAATATTTTGCTTCTTATATGAATGCCTTTAAAGGTCAGAACTAATCATTAAAGGCATTGTTTTATCACTTAAGGTTTAACCGCAGAAAAGCAAACTAAATTCGCTCTATCACAATTGCAATCCCCTGACCGACACCTACACACATTGTACAAAGCGCATATTTTGACCTCTCACCCTTGCTAGCTCTTAATTCTAGTTCATGTAACGCAGTGGTAATTAAACGAGCACCACTCATACCTAAAGGATGCCCTAATGCAATTGCGCCACCATTGGGATTAATCCTAGAATCATTTTCGTCTAAGTCTAAGTTACGAATAACAGCAAGAGCTTGAACCGCAAAGGCTTCGTTCAATTCAATGACATCCATGTCATCTAATGATAAACCAAGTTGCCTCAATACTTTTTGTGTTGCTGGTACTGGACCAATCCCCATAAACTTAGGTTCAACACCTGTAGTCGCCATAGCAAGTATCTTTGCTCTTGGCTTCAAGCCATGCTCAGTGATGGCTTCATCATTAGCCAAAAGCAAAGCACAAGCGCCATCGTTTACACCAGACGCATTTCCTGCTGTTACACTGCCTTCATTCCTAAAGGGTGCTTTAAGTTGAGCTAACTTGTCTAAGCTGGTTAACCTTGGGTGCTCATCTTGATCAATCACCCTGTCTTCTTTCTTTCTCTGTTTAATCAAGACTGGCGTGATTTCTTGTTCAAAGCGCCCTTCAGCTTGCGCTTTAGCTGTTTTTTCTTGGCTTAAATAAGCAAAAATATCTTGATCATGGCGACTTATTTGGTATTTTTGCGCTAAATTTTCAGCCGTTTCTGGCATAGAATCTACACCATACTTTTCTTCCATTAAGGGGTTTATAAAACGCCAGCCTATCGTAGTATCAAAAAGTTCAGCTTGTCGACTAAAAGCGCTTTCAGCTTTCCCCATGACCATAGGTGCTCTAGACATTGACTCAACGCCACCAGCTATCATCAAAGCACTTTCATTTGTCTTTAACGCCCTAGCAGCATACCCAACGGCATCCATACCCGAGCCGCATAATCGGTTAATAGTGGTACCTGAAACAGAAATAGGAAGGCCTGCTAATAAGGCGCTCATTCTTGCTACATCTCTATTATCTTCTCCAGCTTGGTTAGCGCAGCCTAATATAACATCGTCCACTTTGCTCCAATTCACAGTATGATTACGAGACATGAGCGATTTGATTGGAATAGCACCTAAATCATCGGCTCTCACACTCGAAAGTGATCCAGCATATCGTCCAATTGGGGTTCTAATTGCATCGATAATATAAGCATTTTGTAATTGATTCATTTATAACACCAAAAGTAATTTTTATAATTTTAGTTTATTGAGCGAGCTCATTTACTATTTTTTTACCGCTAACACTTAAACGTCTTAACAAAGATGAGGGTCGATACCTATCTTCGCCATAACTAAGTTGGAGATTTGTAAGCACTTGATGAATAAGAGTTAACCCAACTCTTTGCCCCCAGGCTATTGGCCCTTGAGGGTAATTAACTCCAGCACACATTGCCTTATCTATATCTTCACCTGTCGCAACGCCTTGTAAGCGGGTTTCTACCGCTTCATTGGTTAACATTGCCAATGTTCTCATTAATACTAAGCCTGGAATGTCATCGAGTTTAATTAGCGTTATTCCAATTAAATCGAATAAGGTAAAGGCATCATCTAGAGCTTGTGATGAACAATTATCTGAAGCACTAATTGCTAACTTAGTAATGCTTGAGTAATCAAATGCCAAGTCAAATAACACCAAATTATTTAGCTTTTCTTCTTTCGCTCTTTCGGTTGCAGTAAGGCCATTTGTTAACGCTATATGTGCCTCGCCGAATTTAAAAATGGTAATTATTTGCTGCTCTAAGTCTTGATTGGTTTCATTATCAAAATAAAAATTATTACTTAGAAAGCGCTCAATTAAACCCTTGGTTGGACTCATCTGACTTGGCTGATTTTCTTGTTTTGATATGACTTGTATTTGTTTTATGAGCCCATCTGGCGCTTTGCTTTCACTCCAATTTCTATCTATTGGTAAATCCGTAATATTGTTCTGTAAGTATTTCTCTCCATTGGAATTATATTGATAAAAGCCTCGTCCTGTTTTTCTTCCAAGAAACCCTGCTTCTAATAAACTTTTTTGACTCAGAGATGGTTTAAACTTGGGATCTTGGTAATAGGCGCGAAATACAGACTCCGTCACAGCATAATTAACATCATGTCCAATTAGATCCATCAACTCAAACGGCCCCATTTTAAAACGGCCACACTCTCGCATTAGTTCATCTATTTGCGAAATACTGGCTCCCTGTTCATCTAATATTCTTAATGCTTCTGCATAAAATGGACGTGCAACTCGGTTGACAATAAAACCTGGACTACTTTTGGCGTAAACAGGGTTTTTACCCCAACGAATACACGCTTGGTATAAAACTTTGGCGAGTGCTTGATCGCTTGCTAATCCACTAATGACTTCGACTAATGACATGACTGGTGCAGGATTAAAAAAGTGAAGCCCTAAGAAGCGCTCTGGCCTAGAAAGCTTAGACGCGATGGATGTTATAGAAATAGATGAGGTATTTGAGGTAAATATGCAGGTTTCTTTGCAAATCGACTCTAACTCAAGAAATAAAGACTGCTTAACTTCTAGGCTCTCTATGATTGCTTCTATGACTAAATCGGCACTTGCCAACTCATCCATTGAATATGTCGGGATAATATTTTCTAAACATAAATCATAATTTTCCTGACTTAACTTCCCCTTTAAAACTCGCTTATGTAACTGTAAAGCAACCGACTCTTTAGCTTTGAAAATTGCAGCTTCATTCTGATCAAAAAGTAATACCCTATGGCCTGATTGCGCCGTAATTTGAGCAATACCTGCTCCCATAGCGCCAGCACCTATAACAGCAACAACGCTGGTGCTATCAAACTTTGCTATCAATGCTTTAGATAGTGTCATAGTGTTAGTCTCCATTTCTGCTACTTACCAGTGAACTTCGCTGGTCTTTTTTCAATAAAAGCACTAACACCTTCACGATAATCATCAGATCGGCCTGCTAATCTCTGCAAATCTCGTTCTAAATCAAGTTGAGCATCAAAGCTTTGCTCCTCACTCGCATGTAAAGCACGTTTTATTAATGCCAAGCCCTTTGTTGGTTGTTCTGAAAAGTGTTGAGCCATAGACATTACCTCATCCATTAGAGATTCATTTTCAACAGCTCGCCAGATTAAACCCCAAGATTCAGCTTTTTCAGCAGATAGTTTTTCCCCTAACAGCGCTAAACCTTTCGCTCGTGCCATACCAATTGATTTGGGTAAGCTCCAAGTACCACCTGAGTCTGGTATTAAACCTAGCTTACAAAAAGCTTGTATAAAGCTTGCTGATTTTGCCGCTAAAACAATATCGCAAGCTAGTGCAATGTTCGCACCTGCTCCTGCTGCGACACCATTAACGGCGCATATCACAGGCATAGGCAAGGCTCTAATTTTACGAATCATAGGGTTGTATCTTAATACCAACGATTCACCTAAATCTGGCGCCTCACTCCCAGGAGCAACATTTCTATCTGATAAGTCTTGTCCTGCACAAAAGCCTCTACCAGCACCAGTAATGACAAGAACCCGAATACTGCTGTTTGTCTCTATTAACTTAAGCGCAGAGCGCACCTCTTCATGCATAAGCCCATTAAAGCTATTCAACTGCTCAGGTCTATTGAGTGTTAGAACCGCGATGCCCTGATTAATTTCAAGCAATATTGTTTCGAACGGTTGAGCATTATCTTTCATGAATGATTCCTTTATCTTATTGACTGGAAGTCGGCTCGTAAGCAATATTCAAAGCCTATAAAAAGCATTAATGTGAATACTTAGTGTTAGCGACCTTTAAATATTGGTTTTCTTTTTTCTTTGAAAGCATGTAAACCTTCTTGTCTATCTTCCGTTGCAGCAAGAAGGCAGAAAGCCTGCCGCTCAAAAGCAAGCCCGGTAGATAAATCACAATCTTGTGCTTTGAGAATACTTTGCTTGATCTGTTTTACCGCTATTTGAGCTTGCTCTGATATACGCTTTGCAATGGATAACCCCCTTTCTAAACTTAATTCAGGTACACACACTTCACTTATTAAACCTGAATTAAGTGCCTGTCTTGCATTTATGGGATCGCCAGTCAGGGCCATTTGCATTGCTAAGGATTTACCAACTGCATGTAAAAGCCTTTGGGTTCCTCCTGCTCCTGGCATGATGCCAAGCTTAATTTCAGGTTGCGCAAATTTGGCGTTATCACCTGCAATAAGAATGTCTGCGTGCATGGCAAGCTCGCATCCACCGCCGTAGGCATAACCATTTATCACTGCGACAATCGGTTTTTTACAATTTGAAATTGTTTGCCAATAATCGACTCTTTGATCAAACAAAAGTCCCTGCATATTCATATTCGACATTTCATTAATATCCGCACCTGCTGCGAACACCTTGCTATTGCCAGTTATGACAATGCAATGAATATCATCGTCCTCATCAACAATCGAAACCTGCTTAGCAATTTGACCCAATAACTCATTATTGAGCGCATTTAATTGCTTAGATCTATTTAATGTTAATAGACATATGTGCTGTTCAATTTTTTCAACAATCAGTACTGCTTCAGGATCTTTTGTCATCATAGAATCACTTTCATTAATGGCTAAACCATCATGGTTTATGCTCTAGTTTTATTCGTTCGCTTATTTCGATTATAATAACTTTATGATACAGGTCAACTTATAGACTAATGATTTTTTGTGTCATATTATTAAGATTAAATTAACCTTCAACTTAACAAAATCTTGGGAGTTTTTATGCCATGTTATAAATTGGATGGTATTTGCCCTGTGGTACATCCAAATGCATTTGTCCACCCAACAGCTGTACTCATTGGTGACGTTCATGTAGGTGAACAATGTTATGTTGGTCCAAATGCATCTCTAAGGGGAGATTTTGGTCGTATCGTTATGAATAAAGGATCAAACATACAAGACAACTGTGTCGTACATGGGTTTCCTAAGTCAGATACTGTCATTAAAGAAAACGGACATGTGGGGCATGGCGCAGTGTTACATGGTTGCATTGTTGGTACTGACAGCCTTATTGGAATGAATGCTGTTATCCTGGATAATGCAGAAATTGCGGCATTCTCTCTCGTAGGAGCCGGTGCAATAGTCAAAGCAGGCTTTCAGTGTGAAGAAGCCTCGCTTATCATTGGCTCACCAGCAAAAGTGATACGTAAACTTAGAGATAAAGAGATAAAATGGAAGTATCTTGGTACAGAAGAATATCAACACTTAGCCCAACGCTGCCTTCAAAGCTTAGAAGAATGCCAACCTCTTGCGCACGTAGAAGAAAAGAGAGTGCGTATGGATGAGTTTATAAAAAGTACATCTTTGGCACCAAAAATAGAGTCGAATGAGAAGTAAATACATGATTCTATTAGCTTTAGCACTTTAGTGAACTATATAATGCTTCATCATAGACTTTTAACGCCAATAATATGAGATATATAGATGTCAGCACAAATTGAGTTAACACTTTTGTTAGATGACTTTAAAAAGCAAAGACCTTTGCGTGCAGGCTCTCTTATTATTAGCTTATTTGGTGATGCAATTACTCCAAGAGCAGATAAGGTATGGTTAGGTAGTTTATTTGAATTGCTCTCGCCTTTTGGTATTAATGAGAGGCTTGTACGAACATCCGTTTATCGATTAGTAAATGAAAATTGGCTGAATGCGGATAAACAAGGCAGACGCAGTTATTACTCTCTAACTCAATCTGGCTCTAAACGCTTTCACAATGCTTTCGAGCATGTTTATCAGATGAAGACCCCCCATTGGCATGGTAGCTGGTGTCTTGTTTTTCTTAATCAGTTAAAAAATGATATGCGTAAGCAGGTTAGAGATGAACTTGAATGGCTAAGCTTTGGTTCAATGGGTAATGATGTGCTTTTACATCCTAGAATTAACCGTCATGACATTACCGCTTTACTAAACGAATTAAATTGTCAGCAAGATGTCATCGTCATGCAAACCGAAGCAATTTCTGAAAAAAGCCCACAAGCTTTATATAAGCAAGTAAACGAAAGTTGGAATTTAGATCAACTAGCGCAAAGATACCATCAGTTTATTGCTAGATTCACCCCTTTGTATCAAACAATAAAACAAAATATGAATCTGACCGATCAAGAGTGTCATCTCGCAAGAACATTACTGATACACGAGTATCGTAAAATTGTTTTGAAAGACCCTCAGTTACCAGACCCTCTGCTTCCAAATGAATGGGAAGGTTATCAAGCAAGACAATTGTGCCGAAGTTTGTATCAGTCTTTATATGCACAAGCAGATAGTTGGCTAGATAAACATTTAGAAAATGAAATGGGTAAACTACCTCCAGCAGATGATAGCTTTTATCAAAGATTTGGTGGGCTCTAATCAGTTAACTCTACTTAGTATCAAGCCCCACTCTATCAAGACTACTGCCTCACAACTTTATTCGCCGATTGATAACGCCAAATTAAAGCATGCCATTATTCTTTGGCTTTAAAACTCCATTAAAACTACACTTTGTTACATTGACGATTATCTCGCATTTCTTGTCTAATATTCACTCAGTAATAGATGAAAAAATCATGAGTTTCGTACTCTTTTATTAATCAAAGGTGTTTTTTAGAAAAACATGAGTTAAATTATTAACGTTTTGATTTTATTAAGGTAACACTGCAGATGGATTTTACGTCACTGGTTGGTATTATTTCGGGTTTTGGCTTAATTCTTTACGCCATTGTGCTTGGAAGTAATGATTTCAGCATCTTTATCAATATACCAGGTGTCATGATTGTAATCGGAGGAACGCTTGCAGCTACCTTAGTTACCTTTCAGATACGAGACACCTTGGCCGCATTTAAAGCCGGCTTTATCATTTTTTCGCAAGATAAACAGAACCCGCAAGTCATGATAGCGACAATGCTTCAATTGACTAAACTTGCCCGTCGTGAAGGTCTCATCGCATTAAGTCGAGTTGAAGCCGATTCACCTTTCTTAAAACGTGCACTCAATATGGCGTCCGATGCTAATGATGAGGACTACATAAGAAAAACATTACAAGCGGATATCGATTCACTAAAAATTCGTCATTATGTAGTACAAGATGTGTTCAAAAAAATGGGATCATATGCCCCCGCATTTGGCATGCTTGGCACCTTGATAGGCTTGATACAAATGCTATCAAGACTTGATGACCCGGAAATGATAGGCCCATCTATGGCGGTGGCCCTTCTTACTACATTTTATGGTTCTTTGATGGCAACAGTTATCTTTTTGCCAATAGCAGGTAAACTTAAAGCAAGAACAATTCTAGAAATACAAACTTTAGAAATCATCCGTGATGGTACTGTTAGCTTAATGGGTAGTAATAACTACCTAGCGGTTTATGAACGCCTATCTTCATATATACCGGCCAAACAAAGAAAACTACCAACGGCAGGTGATAAAGAGAACGAAAAAGCAGCTGGCTCACGCAAATGAATGATGATCCGTTATTTGAACAAGAAGATGTCGCAGATTGGATTTTTACCTATGCCGATCTAATGTCACTACTTTTAGTCTTCTTTATCTTGCTTTTTAGTATGACAAAAGTCTCTAAATATACGTTAGAGTCGGCCCTATCTTCCATTCAAATTGCAATGAACAGTAGTGGTGCTAATGTTACCCAAGACCCAGAAAAACACTCAGCGGGTGGTGAGAACGTAGTACAACCAGAGGAGCATCAGATTGGTGTGAATGATGATTTTATTACGTCCTCAACTAATACTGCTGGTGCTGCCGAAGTACTGGAGCAAGAAGAGCTAAAAGAAATAGAGGAAATGACTGCAGAGGTTCACAAACAGCTGGAGGTATCCCAAATAAGCAATGTTGTCTCTGTTCAACAAAACGGTGACCAACTCATCATTACAGTTGATGGCCAAACCTTATTTGAATCTGGTGAATCCGAACTTTCTTGGCAAGCAGATTATATTTTTGAAGAACTTATTAGAATGTTCCAATTCTATTATGAATTTTCAATCAATATCAAAGGCCATACGGATAATATTCCAATTCGCACAGTTAAGTTCCCTAGTAATTGGGAGCTATCAGCAATAAGAGCAACCACTGTCTTGAGATACTTTTTAGAAGAAGGAATAGCGCCACAAAGGATGACAGCAACAGGTTATGCTGACAGTGTCCCTATTGCTCCTAATAATAATGAAGATAATAGAGCCCTCAACAGGCGTGTAGAATTTGTTTTAGAGAAGAATTAAGCGATTAAACCAATGGATAACTTAGAAGAAATTGGATTCACATATGAATCTTCAAATAAACGAAATGCAGTGAGAGTAGATACACATGGCTACCCTCTTGTATTTCATATTGACCGTGACACTCGTTTCAACTGCACTGATTTAAGTTTTACTGGCTGCTCTCTAGGAGACACCCCTCAATATGAATTAAATACTTCAATGAAGTTTGTTGTCACATATAAAGGTAAGAAGATCGGCGCACTTATTGCTAAGATGGTTTATGCGAGAACGGAATCCACCAGCTGGCAGTTTACTAAGACCCAAGAAAGCGTTCAGGAATTCATTGAAAAGTTTGTATTAGAAGTTCAAAAGATTGTACTTAAAAAAGAAGCTGAAAAAAGGCTTGCTGAAAAAGAAGCCGAATTTTTGGCTCAAGATGATGATGATCTTGAACCTAAATAAATTTCTTTAGACATAAAAAAACGACCTAATAAGGTCGTTTTTTTGATTAAAGCTGTCAACTTACAAGCTATCCAATCCAGTTCTTAAATCATTGATAATATCTTCGATATCTTCAAGACCTACTGAAATGCGTACCAAACCTTCAGCAATACCTGCCGCAGCTTTTTGTTCATCAGTTAAGCGTCCATGAGTGGTTGTCGCTGGATGCGTCACAAGCGTTTTTGTGTCGCCTAGATTACCAGTAATAGACATCAACTTAGTTCCATTTATTACCTTCCAAGCAGACTCTCTTCCACCCTCAACAACAAATGATAATAAACCACCAAAATCTTTTTGCTGTTGCTTTGCTAACTCATGGTATTTATGACTAGCAAGGCCACCGTAATTTACCTTGATCACTTTGGGGTGAGATTCCAACCATTGAGCTAACTTCATTGCATTAGCAGAATGAGCCTTCATACGTAATGACAAGGTCTCTAGACCATTTAGTAGTGTCCATGCATTAAATGGACTCATTGCAGGCCCTGCACTTCTCATAAAGCCGGTAAATTGATCAACAATCTCTTGGCTAGAAATTAAAGCACCACCTAAACAGCGCCCTTGACCATCAATAAATTTAGTTGCTGACTGCATTACGATATCAGCACCTTGAGTAAGCGGATTTTGTAATGCCGGTGTCGCTACAACAGTATCGACACATAAGAGCGCATTTTTAGCATGACATATATCTGCGACTCTTTGCACATCAACTACTTCATACAGAGGGTTTGAAGGCGTTTCAAAGTAACAAAGACGTGTATTATCATCAACTAGCTTAGCCCAACCGTCATAATCAGTTGCATCAACATAAACAACATCAATACCAAATTTTGTGGTGTAAGCATCAAAGAACTTTATTGATGAACCAAAAATGTTTCTAGAGCAGACAACTCTGTCTCCAGATTTAAGCAAGGTATATGCAAGTGTCATTAATGCTGCCATACCAGAACTTGTCGCTATCGCGGCTTCACCTTTTTCTAGGCTGGCAAGTCGCTTTTCAAATAAAGCAACTGTTGGGTTTGTGAATCGAGAATATACGTTGCCATCCATATCACCACCAAACATAGCAGCAGCTTCTTCAGCGCTAGAGTAAGCAAAGCTAGAAGTCATAAAAATCGCTTCGCTATTTTCCTGCTCATTAGTTTGTTTGATACCAGCGTGAATTGCTTGGGTAGCATCTTTATATTCCGACATAATAAATTCCTAACACGGGATGGAGAGTAGAAAATCTCCAGAAAATCAAAAAAAATGAGATAAATAAGAGAGTTATCAAAAAACTCTCTTATTTATAAGAGGTTACTAGAATGGACGCATCATGTCATTTGATTGCGGTTGTGATTCTTGCTTTTGCGTGTCTTTTCTTGATGCTTCTAATCGATTTAAATAAGATTCATCAATATTGCCGGTTATATAATTACCGTCAAATACAGATGTATCAAACTCTCTTACATCCGAATGTTTTTCATCGATGCAAGCATCAATAAGATCATTCAGATCTTGGAAGATTAAACCGTCAGCACCTATTAATTCACAAATTTCGCCAACATCACGCTTATGTGCAATTAACTCTTCTGCCGCAGGCATATCAATACCATAGACATTTGGATAACGAACTTCAGGTGCAGCAGAGGCGATATAAACTTTCTTAGCGCCGGCATCACGAGCCATCTCAATAATCTCTTTACTGGTGGTGCCTCGTACAATAGAGTCATCCACTAATAAAACAGCTTTATCTTTAAATTCAAATGGGACAGGGTTTAGTTTCTGACGTACCGATTTACGTCTAACCTCTTGACCAGGCATAATGAAAGTACGGCCGATGTAGCGATTTTTAACCAAGCCTTCTCGAAATGGAACCCCTATTTCTTGTGCTATTTGCAGTGCCGCAGTACGACTTGTATCTGGAATTGGAATGACAACATCTATATCTAAATCAGCCCATTCAACAGCAATCTTCTTCGCCAGTTTTTCACCCATATTTATACGAGCTTTATAAACAGAAATATTGTCGATAACTGTATCTGGTCGAGCAAAATAAACATACTCAAACAAGCAAGGGCGAGAGATTTTCTCAGGTGTACATTGTCTGAAGTGAACCTGCTGATTTAGATCCATAAAGATGGCTTCACCAGGCTTAATATCACGCTCTACTTTAAATCCAGCTGCATCAAGAGCAACGCTCTCTGAAGCTATCATGTATTCGGTATCACCAGCTTCAGTAATACGTGAACCATAAATAAGAGGACGGATGCCATCAGGATCACGAAAAGCAAGTATGCCATAACCTGTAATCAGCGCGACAACGGCATAACCACCTTCAATTCGATTATAAACACGTTCAACCGCATTAAAGATATCATCAGGCTTAGGGATTAATTTACCTTCTTGATGTAATTCATGAGCAAGCACATTTAACAATACTTCTGAGTCAGAAGTGGTATTAATATGACGTAAATCTGATTCAAAAACTTCTTGTCCAAGCTTTTCTGTATTAGTCAGATTGCCATTATGAGCAAGTGAAATACCATAAGGTGAGTTGACATAGAAAGGCTGAGCCTCAGCAGAGCTAGAAGTCCCAGCGGTTGGATAACGAGCATGACCTATGCCTATATTACCCAGGAGCTTCTTCATGTGACGTGTTCTAAAAACTTCACTAACACTGCCATTATCTTTACGTAAACAAAGTTTACCATTATGGCTTGTCACCATACCTGCAGCATCTTGTCCACGATGCTGTAGTAAGGTTAACGCATCATAGATAGCCTGATTAACCAATGAAGTACCCACGATACCAACTATACCGCACATGCTTAAATTCCTCGTGTTTGGGGTGGTGAAATTCACCTAAAACTCAAGAAACAGTTCTCGTTAAGCTGTTTGTTGGGATTCAATAAATCACAACAAACTTGTTACTTATTGAATCTGTTTCTCTAACTGCCAAGAGCGCGTTCTATGAGGGATGGATCTATATAATCCGAACCCTTGCCTAACATATCACGCGCCCAATCTTTAAGTACGACCAACTTGGGTACCAACTTAGAGTCTTTCCAAAAGTCTGTTTCAGTTACAACAGGACTTAAACTTAACAAAGATGTAAAGGCAACCAAAATAAGTGTGCCTCTAGCAAATCCAAACAACATTCCCAACACCCTATCTGTACTGGATAAGCCAGTAATCTTGATTAAGGAGCCGAGTAAAAAATTAATTAATGCGCCTACACATAAGCTTGCAACAAATAACGATGCGAATGCGACTATATAACGGATTTGATCATTTTGTACTTGATCAACAATAAGGCTTTGCATTTGAGATGAAAACTTCACGGCAATAACAAAGGCCAACACCCATGTTATTAAGGATAATACTTCTTTAATAAAACCGCGTTTCAGGCTTAATAGCGTTGATAGTGTTATGACTGCGAAAACAACCCAATCAAGGGTCGCAATAGAACTAATCTGATCCATATTTGCCTCATCTAATCCGCAGTGAAGTTTACCAGAAGTCGATTAAATGCCAAGGCATAAAACTTTAAATAAATCTAATTTGCAGAATATTTAACGATGAAACCATCAAGAGAAAATTTCTCCTTAATCTCTTGTTTCAAAGACTCGGATCTTGATCTTTTAATTTCAGGGCCAACATAAACTTTAAACAGAGTTTTGGTTGTGATCGTGTAGGCAGGATAGTTAGCAGCTTGAAGCTTTTTAACAAGCGCATTAGCATTCTCTCTACTTTTAAAACTAGCAATTTGAAGAGTCCATTTTGCCTTCTTGCTGGTTTTTTCTAATTTTTTTACAACGACAGGCGCCTTAACCTGTTTCTCTTCTTGTTTAGCTGGTTTAACAGGCTTAGAAACAGGCTCATTTGACTTTGCATCAACATCTTTAGCTATTTCAACATCTTTTGCTTTCTCTAGCTTTTTAAACTCAACATGCTTATCGACACTAGGTAGAGGCTGCACAGGTTTAATGACAACCTCGGGTATAACTGGTGCTTTTGATACTTTGATAATTTGATCAAGTTCAGGCGGTCTTTCACCATCAAGAATAACGGGAAGTAATGCTGCCGCGGCAACTAGCATAATGCCAGCACCAATGAGCCTATGTGTAGAACTTTTATCCAGCATTAATCCTGAACCTGTTTAAATTGAGTTAATATTTATCTTCGTGATGAGAAATACAATCAGCAACGGTTACAAACGAACCGAATACAATAATATTTGTATCATCTGTTCCAACATCTTCAATCGCTGCATCAAATGCTTGAGCAACATTTTCAAACTCTTTTGAAACATTTAAATATTGAGATAACTGAGCTGCACTAGCGCCTCTTGGCGCCTCCAAATCAGCTAAGTACCAGCGCTTAAAACTTCCTTTTAGGCAAGTTAATACTGATTCAATATCTTTATCGTGTAGCATTCCACAGACAGCAACAGCATCCTTATTAGATGCTTCAATTCTGCGCTGCAGTTCTTGAGCAGCCTCAGGGTTATGAGCGACATCTAAAATTACATTAGGTGATGTCATTAATGTTTGATAACGCCCGGTTAGCTTTGCATCCAGCATTAATTTACTAAGGGTTTCAAACTCTAATGGAAAACCACTGTAACTTAAAATCGCTAAAACAGTAGCTGCATTCTCAACAGGTAAACTTGGAATAGGCAGATCAGTAACAGTTTGCCCATTACCTTGCCAAGACCATGTGCTATTCGTATTTAAGCTAAAGTGAAAATCACTCCCTTTTTGCTTTAAATTTGCACCTATTTCTTGAGCTTTTGCAGCTAAACTTTTAGGTGGGTTGTTAACACCACTGACCAAAAGCTTACCCCGTCTTGCGATACCTACCTTCTCTTCTGCAATCACTTCTAGTGAATCGCCTAGCCAATCTATATGATCCAATGATATTGAAGTTACAGCAGTAATATCAGCATCTATCATATTCACTGAATCAAGACGACCACCTAAGCCAACCTCCAACACCCAGTAATCCAAGTTTGCATTAGAGAAAATATAAATGGCTGCTAGCGTATTAAACTCAAAATAAGTTAACGCTATATCACCTCTTATTTCTTCAATATGCGAGAAAGCTTGGCAAATAACTTCATCCGATACTGGTTCACCATTTATCGCAATTCGCTCATTAAAACGAACAAAATGAGGGGAAGTAAAAGTACCTACTGTTAAACTATTCAAGCCTAGAAAATGGGTTAAAAAGGTACAGGTTGAACCTTTTCCATTGGTACCAGAGATAGTGAAAATATCATTTTTTGGTCGATCGTAATTCAGCTTATCTAATACAGCTGAACAACGATCTAAACCCAATTCAATATTATTTGGATGCTGGCTTTCTATATAAGAAAGCCATTCAGAAAGAGACTTAGGGTGCATTAAATCAAGCAGCCTTATTAGTAAGGATAGATAGAATGTTGTATAAACGATCGCGCAAATCATGACGCGATATAATCATATCTAGCGCACCTTTATCTAATAAGAACTCACTGCGCTGAAAGCCTTCAGGAAGTTTTTCGCGAACAGTTTGTTCGATAACGCGAGGACCGGCAAAACCAATCAATGCATTTGGTTCTGCAACATTTAAATCACCCAACATAGCAAGAGAGGCTGAAACACCACCGAAGACTGGATCTGTCATAGCAGAAATATATGGAATGCCCTGCTGTTTCATACGCTCAAGACCAGCACTTGTCTTAGCCATTTGCATTAGAGAGATCAAAGCTTCTTGCATACGAGCACCACCACTTGCTGAAAAGCAAACTAATGGAATGCGTTTTTCTAAACAAACATTAACAGCTTGAATAAAACGCTCGCCTACAATTGAACCCATTGATCCACCTAGGAAGCTAAATTCAAAAGCAACAGCAACAATAGGCATGCCGTTGAGTGTGCCTTCCATCGCTACTAAGGCATCTTTTTCACCAGTATTTTTTTGCGCCGCAACTAAACGATCTTTATAACGCTTAGAATCTTTAAATTTCAACTTATCTTCTGGCTCTAAGTCAGACGCAATTTCAGTGCGGCCTTCTTGATCTAAGAATAAGTCTAAACGACGACGCGCACTTATACGCATATGATGATCGCATTTAGGGCAAACATCTAAATTCTTTTCTAGCTCTGGACGGTACAAAACATTTTCACATTTTGGACACTTTTTCCAAAGGCCTTCTGGTACTGAACTACGAGATTTTGCTTCACTTCTAAAGTTTGAAGGAACAAATTTATCTAGCCAACTACTCATTTAAACTCCAATTCTGTCTTTTAAACTAACTTAAACACTGTCCATGCTGGTACGCATAGGCGTTAAGATATTTGATAAAGCTTTAACAACTACGTCATTGGGTTGCGTTTGGTTATCTGCAATTGCATTCACCAAAACACTACCAACAATAACGCCATCAGCACATTGGCTAATAGCTTTTGCTGTTTCAGCATCACGAATACCAAAACCAACACCGATAGGTAGGTCAGTAATTTCTCTTAAACTTTCTACGTGCGAGCGAACACTGTCTACATCTAAAGTTGCAGAACCAGTAACCCCCTTCACTGACACGTAATAAACATAGCCCGAAGCCTGCTCGCAGATTTTTTTAGCTCTGCTTTTTGTTGTCGTCGGCGCTAATAAATAAATCAGATCAATATCATTCTGCGAAAAGCATTCTACTACATCTGTCGCTTCTTCTGGAGTCAGATCGACCAATAAAATACCGTCTACACCCGCTTCTTTTGCTGCTTTTGCAAATTTTTCATAACCAAAGAACTCAATTGGGTTTAAATAGCCCATTAAAACAACAGGTGTTGTATTATCTTTAGTTCTAAACTCCGCCACAATCTCAAGCACTTTAGCCACAGTAATACCAGCGGCCAAAGCTCTTTCGCATGCTAACTGGATAACAGGGCCATCTGCCATAGGGTCTGAGAAAGCCATTCCTAACTCAATAATACTACTGCCCGAAGCGACTAACCCATGCATAATATCAACTGTGTGGTTTGGACTCGGATCACCCGCCTCTACAAATGGAATCAATGCTTTTTTATTAGTACGCTTTAATTCAGCAAAACAGTTTTTTATACGATTCATTTTAAACCTCAACCCCATCTAGCTCAGCGACAGTTAAAATATCTTTGTCACCACGACCAGATAAATTCACAACAACGATTTGATCTTTATCCATAGTGGCAGCTAATTTCATTCCATAAGCAACAGCGTGACTTGATTCTAATGCAGGCATAATTCCTTCTAGACGCGTTAAATCACGGAAACCGTCCATCGCTTCATCATCATTGATTGCGACGTAGTTTGCACGGCCAATATCTTTTAACCAAGCATGCTCTGGACCTACTCCAGGATAATCCAAACCTGCTGAAATAGAGTGAGTACCGCTAATCTGGCCATCTTCATCAGCCATAATATAAGTACGGTTACCATGAAGTACACCTGGTCTACCGGCTGTTAATGGCGCTGCGTGCTCTCCTGTTTCAACACCATTACCACCAGCTTCGACACCATACATAGCAACAGATTCATCCTGTATAAATGGGTGGAACATACCAATGGCATTTGAACCACCGCCAACACATGCAACGACAGCATCAGGTAAACGACCTTCCTGCTCAATGCATTGAACTTTAGTTTCACGACCAATGACGGCTTGGAAATCTCTCACTAACTTAGGATACGGGTGTGGGCCTGCTGCTGTACCTATGATGTAAAAGGTATCATCAACATGACTAACCCAATGGCGCATTGCCTCATTCAAAGCATCTTTTAGAGTCTGTGTGCCTGAATCAACAGGGATTACTTCTGCTCCTAGTAATTTCATGCGATAGACATTCAGGGATTGACGCTTAATATCTTCAGCACCCATGAATACTTTACAGTTTAATCCTAAGCGAGCCGCAACAGTTGCTGATGCAACACCATGTTGTCCAGCACCTGTTTCAGCAATAATATTTGGCTTACCCATATGCTTAGCTAAAAGCGCCTGGCCAATTGTATTATTGATCTTATGCGCACCTGTGTGATTAAGGTCTTCGCGCTTTAAATAGATTTTTGCTCCGCCAGCTTTTTCAGTCAGTCGTTCAGCAAAATATAGAGGTGACGGACGACCAACATAGTGAGCAAGATCTTTATCAAAAGCTGACTGAAACTCTTCATCTTTTGACATTTTCTCATAAAGCTCAGTTAGATCTTCCAACGCAGCCATTAGCGTTTCAGATACAAAAACACCACCATATTGACCAAAACGGCCATTTTGATCTGGTAGGTTATCAGCTATTTTATTGTCCACGTTTAGCTCCAGTTATAAATTGTTGTACTTTATTATGATCCTTAATGCCTTTTGATAACTCAACGCCCCCACTGACGTCGACTGCATAAGGTTGTACTTGTTCTACGGCCTGACGAATATTACTTACCGTTAATCCGCCTGCTAATATAATTGATTTGTTGGTATTTTTTGGCACCAACTCCCAGTTAAAGCTCTCCCCTGTACCACCGGGAACACCAGCTTTATATGCATCGAGTAAAATTGCACTTGCATCAGGATAGCTTTTAATTTCTAAATTAATATTGTCATCAGGTTTCACTCTTAATGCCTTTATAAAAGTACGATTATACTTCTGACACTCTGCATTACTTTCATCCCCATGAAATTGAATTACCCATCGATCATTTTTTTCAATCACTGAGTGAATAAGCTCATGTTCAGCATTAACAAATAACGCAACGGGTACAACAAAGGGAGGAAGCTGCTTAACTATTTCATTTGCTTTTTCAGGTTCTATATAGCGTGGAGATTTCTTATAAAAAACGAAACCCAGGGCATCAGCACCTTGCTCACACGCATGTAAGGCATCTTCAAGATTTGTAATACCACAAATTTTAACTCGGCAATTCATAACTTGGCTCTTCAAAATAAGGTAAAAAGTGCGGTCCTAGCGCTACCTTAGGAACTTTAAATTCTTTAGGGTATTCAGCATCGACAAAGTAGAGCCCTTCTGGTGGACCTGTTATCCCACCTTTTGTTCTATCTTTAGCAGCCAGCACTTCGCTTGCCCATGATACCTCTTCTTCACCAGCACCAATAGTCATTAAGACTCCAGCGAAATTACGTATCATATGATGTAAAAAAGCATTCGCCCTTATATCCAACACTATGTATTGACCAGACTGGTAAATTTGAAAATTTAAAATAGTACGAACGGGCGTATGAGCCTGACAACCAACCGCTCTAAAAGAACTAAAATCATGCTTACCAACAAACACCTTGGCAGCTTGTTGCATTTTAGTAATATCAAGCGTCTTGTGTGTCCAGGTCACCTCTTTAGACATAATGGCAGGACGTAAGGGATTGGAATAAATCACATAACGATAACGGCGACTAACAGCACTAAAACGAGCATGGAAGCTTGGATGCATATTCGCTGCCGCTACAACAGCAATATCTTTAGGTAAATTCGAATTTACACCAAGGGTCCAAGCCCTTTCACTACGCTCAACATCTGTTTCAAAATGAACCACTTGCGCACTGGCGTGAACACTAGCGTCTGTTCTACCGGCACATACTACTTTTACAGTATGTGCCGCTATTTTAGATAAAGCAGTTTCTAGATATTTTTGTACCGTTGGTACGTCATATTTTTGAGCTTGCCATCCTTTATATTCTGTTCCTTTATATTCAACAACTAACGCGACTTTCTTTTTACTCACTTGGTGACATCCGATCTATCATACTTTGAGACTCTGAAACTTGGGCTTCATTGCCTGAGGTAAGAACATCTTCAAGAATAACTCGAGCACCTTCTTCGTCACCCATATCCATATAGGCTCTCGCTAGGTCTAATTTTGTTGCGACTTCATCACCACTGGCATCGAAGAAGTCAAACTCTTCCTCTTCATCACTGGCCTCATCATCTTCTTTTGCATCTTCTTCTGTGAAGCTAGGAACAGCTAAATCATCATCTAGATCACTTTGCGCCTCTGTTAAAGACTCTTCAATGCTATTAGCTAGACTTTCATTCGGGTCTTCATCAAAGATCGCTGTTTCATCAATATCGTCTTGCTCTTCTGTGTCATTTAGAAGGTTGTTAACAAAATCTGCTTCTTCAGAATCTTCAACATCATCCTCTTCAAGGACATTTTGAGCGTCATCAAAAATATCTTCTTCTAACTCTGGTTCAGGTTCAATTGTTGGAATGTCTTCTTCATCAACAACCTCAAGGTCATCAACATCATCAATATCTAATCCAAAATCTTCTCCAACTTCTTCTTTCGCTTCTTCTAGATCAAGATCATCCGCAAAAGCACTATCATCAAAAATGTCATCACCAAAAGCTTCGTCACCGAACGATTCATCTTCAGCAGGCGTTTCTTCAACTGATTCATTGGCATCAAGGTCTTCAGCAAATGGATCATCTGCAATATCCATATCTAAGTCAGTATCGATATTAGCATCATCATCTACAGCACCATCAAAGTCGAAAGAGAAAGGATCATCATCTTCCTCTTCTTTCTCTGGTTCAGGAGTCATTTCAGGTACTGCCGCTTCTGCAAGGGCTACAGGAGCAAGTGATTCGCTTGCTAAATCAAAATCACTTAACTCATCACCCTCTTCCTTTTTTTTTCCAGACTTCTTTATTAAG
This sequence comes from Marinomonas sp. SBI8L, assembly GCF_001624705.1. Classification (GTDB taxonomy): domain Bacteria; phylum Pseudomonadota; class Gammaproteobacteria; order Pseudomonadales; family Marinomonadaceae; genus Marinomonas. The sequence goes on along the minus strand of NZ_JSEO01000002.1, from coordinate 312,667 downwards.
AAGCCTATCAAGAAACCGAATACGAGAAGCAATACTGAGGCAATAGAGACAAATATAGGGTTTCCAAAGAAGCGATTAACAAAAGAGGCTTCTTCGGCCATTTCTTTCTCACGTCTTAATTGATCTGCTTCAAGTAGTTGATCAACAGTGTTTTTCTGTTCCTGTAGCGCGTTTTGTGCTGACATGAACTGTTGCTGCAATTCAGCAAGCTGAGCATCTTTAAGACTGATGAGCTCTTCAAGAGTCGCCAATTGTGAGTTCAAGTCATTTAACTTCTGACCAAGCTCTACTTTTTCACGGCTTTCTTTATCTAAATTTTCTTTCGTTGAAGATAGCTCTTGCTCAAGCTTAGCAATTTTTTCAGAACCACCGTCATTTGAACTTGCTGCGCCTTCTGGTAAAACACTCGCACCAGCGATTAATGACAGAGTATCCTCTGAAATGCCGCGTACTTTACTCGCTGGTTTTGAATTAGCCTGAGTATTTAATTGAGCAGACTCAATTTGCTTGGCAATACGGCCATTTCGTTTCAAATCCATCCAAGCTTGATTTTGTTTTTCAAACTCTTGCTTAGACATTGCTTTGTTAAATAAAGCAATTTGTTCTTTTGTAGGAAGCCTTAGGATGGCTCCCTCTTTCATCAAGTTAATATTGTTGGCATAAAAAGCATCTTCATTTAATGCTTGGATTGCCATCATGGTTTGATAAACAGTTAACTGATTGTTTGGTTTATTTCTATCGGCAAGCGACCAAAGAGTATTACCTTGAGACGTTGTGTAAGTGCCTTCAGTAGGCATAGACTCTAATAAACTACGCGCATCAACAAATGTTGTTCTATTGATCGTATTGTTGGCTTTTGCAACCTTACTAGATTGCACAACTTCTCCACCACCGCTCTCAACAAGTACACTTTCTTTTAATGGTACCTTGTAACCTCGAACAACCTTGCCACTTGGCCATCTAGCAGAAAGTACAAAGTCTAAGTTATCGACATCAAGCTTATCGCGACTAACAACATCAATGACTAACTTGCCATTACTTGGCTGTCTCACTTGAAATCTTAAGCGGGATAAAATTCTATTGGGGACTATTTCGGCTTGTCTGAATTCACTTTCACTACCAAGACGAATTCTAACTTCGTTTGGTTTTAGCGAATTAACATCTAATAATTGGATCTCAGCTTTAAAAGGCTCATCTGCCTTAGATATGGCGGTTAGCTCGCCAAGTTCTAGAGCATGTGCCGACGTAATGGATAGTGTGCTTGCCACAGCGATACTAACGAGCGTCTTCTTGAGCATAAGCTTCCCTTATTTCACCAAACTACTAATCAAAAGTATCATAAGTATCTTACAGGGATAGGGATTTATCAATAGCTTTAGAATCAATGGTTTGGCTAATCTTTGTGATTGAGCAAATACAAGCCAGTTTCCATTCTTTTTTGAGCCTGATTGTTGATATTTTAATCAAGGGCGCTGAATAAACTGTGATCGATACAAATAACCTTGTACATAATCAACCCCTAACTCCCTAGCGAAATCAAGATCACTCTCGGTTTCTATCCCTTCAAGTACAATTTTTTTATCTGATTGACGTCCAAACTCAATCATTTTCTTAGTAAAAAGCATAAAACGTTCGTCATCTGCCTTTTTGACCACATGCTTATCTAGCTTAATCACATCAACTAACTGCATAACCGATACAGATATCATTGATTTTGGATTACATAAATCATCTATTGCCGTCCCTATATCGTATGCTGCTAATGTTTCGATCATAGACAAACTCATTAGCGCATCATTTAGCTCAGAGTTTTCGATTAACTCCACCATCACCTGGTTTTGCTTGTGAGAGCGAATTAATTGCACGAATGGATTATCTATTCCAGTAACACCACTCGCAAAAAAAGCATCCTGATCTAAATTCACAAAGATAGTCTTATCTAATGGAGCATGCTCAAGTTGAATCTTCTTTTGTTCATATTCAACCTGATAAAGGCTTAGCAGGTTATGATGTAATGAAGCATAGACTAGGTCCGGCCTCAATGACTCACCAGTTGCCGTGTAAAATCTTGATAGCGCTTCATAAGCAATAATTTCACCTGTTAATACACAAACGATAGGCTGATACTCAACGCCATAACGCTTATTCTGTAACAGATCCAAAACCAACTGATTACTTAATGAACTCATCCAAAATCCCAACTAAATCAATATTCTACCTTTATAGATAGTAACAAACCCTTACCTTAATGACACTCATTCTCACGAAAAAAGACGCTGCTAAGTTTCGCCATTATCAGCTAGATCAATAAAGTGAGTGATTTTTTAACCTACAAGTTATACCAACCTTCTCTCTAACAACTTTAACAAGAACATGGCCGATATTAGTGACAAGAGGTTATTGCTTCGAAAGCCAAAACAAATATTCAGATTGTGTTCCTTATCACTCAAAACACAAACCTATGAAGCTTGATCATAGATCCATGAAATAAAATCGATTTTTTTCATGCTTTAAAAACCTTATAAATTATTCATCGCTTCACACAAAAGTGAAAATCAATGCGCATTTAACCAACACTTCTCCTTCAAGTGTTCATTGCTAATAAAGTTAAATGCTCAAAGAAGAGTACAGCAGGCCTCACAAAGGCTTATTTTAAATTCAGGATATATTGCAGATAAATGGATACCAGATGAACACAAATAACGCTTTCAATTTTTCAATTAGAAAGGCTTGTCTTGATGAGAACTATCAGCCATCAGACAAGACTCGCATTACAACAAACTTTGCCAACTTGGCTAGAGGTGAGCATAGTCAGCAAAATTTACGCAACGCCCTAAGCATGATCAACAATAGCTTTAATGCATTAGCCAATTGGGACAATCCTAATGGCAATCGCTATTCTGTTGAACTTGAAATAGTTTCTGTTGATATGAATATTGAAGGCATTAACCATAATTTCCCTAGCATTGAAGTTTTAAAAACCAATATTTTAGACAAGCAGGCTAATAAATATATTGAAGGCATAGTAGGAAACAACTTTTCCTCCTACGTTAGAGATTATGATTTCAGTGTTTTATTACCCAATCATAATAAAGACAAAAACAAATTTACTGTCCCTAATAATTTTGGCGACTTGCACGGAAAGCTTTTTAAATATTTTGTTAACTCTGATACCTACAAACAACATTTTATTAAGCAACCAGTTATTTGCCTTAGTGTTTCAGACAGTAAGACCTATCATAGATGCGAAAATCAACACCCATTACTGGGCTATGAATATCAAGCCAACGAAACATCTTTAACTGAGCAATACTTCAAAAAAATGGGGTTACAAGTTCGTTATTTCATGCCACCAAATAGCGCAGCACCTTTGGCATTTTATTTTTTTGGAGACTTACTAAACGACTACTCCAATCTTGAGCTGATTAGCACTATCAGCACAATGGAGACCTTTCAAAAAATCTATCGCCCTGAAATCTATAATGCCAACGCGGTTGCAGGTAGCTGCTATCAACCAAACCTTAACAACCTAGATTATTCAATAACTCAAATTGTTTATGATCGTGAAGAAAGAAGCAAGCTAGCGATTAAACAAGGCAAGTTCGCTGAAGAAAACTTCATTAAACCTTATCAATCTAAACTAGAACAATGGTCGGCTAACTTCGCACTTTAATTGCCTTGACACAGAGTACTTATATTATGAATACAAACAAAACCCTGCCATTGCTACCAACATCAACGGCTGGCAGTTTACCTAAACCTTCATGGATTGCTCAGCCTGAAGCACTTTGGTCCCCTTGGAAGCTACATGGGGAAGACTTAATTGACGGCAAAAAAGATGCACTTCGTGTTTCATTACAAGAACAACAGCAAGCCGGTATAGATATAGTTAGCGACGGAGAACAAAGTCGCCAACACTTTGTAACCACTTTTATTGAACATCTATCAGGCGTTGATTTTGAGCGACGTAAAATTGTAAAAATACGAGATAGATATGATGCTAGCGTCCCCACTGTTGTTGATAAGGTTTCTCGACTTAAGCCTGTTTTTATTGAAGATGCTAAATTTTTACGCCAACCAACTAATAAACCGATCAAATGGGCTTTGCCGGGCCCAATGACCATGATAGACACCCTGTATGACGATCATTATCATAGTCGAAAGAAGCTTGCTTGGGAGTTTGCAAAGATATTAAACCAAGAAGCAAAAGAGCTAGAAGCTGTCGGAGTAGATATTATCCAGTTTGATGAACCTGCTTTTAATGTATTTTTCGAAGAAGTGAACGACTGGGGAATCGATTGCTTAGAAAGAGCCATAGAAGGCCTTAAATGTGAAACAGCCGTACACATTTGTTATGGCTATGGCATTAAAGCAAATACAGATTGGAAAAAAACATTAGGTACTGAGTGGCGCCAATATGAAGAGGTTTTTCCAAAACTTCAAACATCTAATATCGACATCATTTCGTTAGAATGCCATAACTCAAAAGTCCCAATAGAGTTACTTGAGCTTGTTCGTGGCAAAAAAGTTATGGTTGGTGTCATTGATGTTGCAACAAACACTATAGAGACGCCAGATGAAGTTGCTCACACACTTCGTGAAGCACTCAAATATGTTGATGCTGATAAACTTTATCCTTCAACAAATTGCGGCATGACACCTTTATCTCGACAGGTTGCAAGAGATAAATTAAATGCGCTAAGTGCGGGGGCTGAAATAATTAGAAAAGAGATTCTATCTAGAAACTCATAAAGGTACTCATCATGGCTTGGCTTATAAAAACATTAAGCCAAGCCTTTTTCATAGAATCAATTTATCTTACAAGTACACATCTTGAACCATCCCTTAACAAAGGTTGGATCAAATAATTCCACTTAAATGAACGCTTCAATTTTTGCTACCACCCCCCCCCCTTCTCACTCAAAGAACTAAAAGATGAATAAAAATGATAGTATTTTAGAATCGATGAGTTTTACTCATGACAATTATATATTGGAGCCAACCAGTGCTTGAAAGAATCCACTTAGAAATACTAACCGCCATTAAAGAACATGGAACCCTCACCAAGGCTGCAGATTCATTATATTTATCTCAATCAGCGCTCAGTCACAGCATAAAAAAACTAGAAGGCCAGATAGCCACTCCAATATGGAAAAAAGATGGACGAAATTTACGACTAACTACAGCCGGTGAGCGCATTCAAACCCTTGCCAACAGAGTTTTACCTCAATTTTCGCACACAGAGCTATTACTGAAACAAATCGCTAAAGGCGAAGCTGGTGCTCTGCGTATTGGCATGGAGTGCCACCCTTGTTATCAATGGTTACTCAGAGTGATACAACCTTATCTGGAACAATGGCCAGATATAGATATGGATGTAAAACAAGAATTCCAGTTTGGTGCTTTAGGCGCATTACTAAGTTATGAGATTGATGTACTTATAACCCCAGACCCTCTTTATAAACCAAAAATTGAGTACATTCCTGTTTTTGACTATGAGCATAAACTTGTTGTGAGTGAATCCCATAAACTTGCAGACCAAGCATATGTTTTACCCGAACAACTTACTCAAGAGGTTTTATTTAGCTACCCTGTTGAACCTGAAAGACTTGATGTTTTCAGTCAATTTCTTAGTCCAGCAAAGTCCACAGTAAAAAAACATAAATACATTGAAACAACAGAAATCATGTTGCAAATGGTCGCAGCCGGACGTGGTGTTTGCGCCTTACCAGGTTGGCTAGTAGATGAGTACGCTAAAACAATGCCCATTAAGAGTATTCGCTTTGGGAAAAATGGTATCAGCAAACAGATTTTTGTTGGTGTTCGAAAAGATGAGCAGCATATCAATTATTTAAAAGACTTTATTACTCAAGCTAAAAAGACAAAATAACCAACTCTAGAAGCTGAGCTTGCTTAAAGATCAAGCACTTTGAAATAACTGAATATCAACATTGGCTGACTAGAGTTTAAATAATAAAGTTACTATTTAGACATAAAAAAACCCGAATACTGATATTCGGGTTTTTATTATGATATTGGGTTTCAGAATAAGAGCCTAGCTCTTACATCATGCCGCCCATACCACCCATTCCGCCCATGCCGCCCATATCAGGCATAGCAGCAGCTTCTTCTTTCGGGATATCTGCAATCATAGCTTCAGTCGTAATCATAAGACCAGCAACAGAAGATGCAGCTTGAAGTGCTGAACGAGTTACTTTCGCTGGATCTAGGATACCCATTTCAAGCATATCGCCGTAGTTACCAGTTGCAGCGTTGTAACCATAGTTACCTTCACCTTGCTTAACTTTATCTACAACAACAGAGGCTTCATCACCCGCATTTGTTGCAATCTGACGCATAGGCGCTTCCATTGCACGTAGCGCTAGTTGAGCACCAACTTCTTGATCTTCGTTGTCAGTTTCGATAGCTGAAACAGTTGAAAGTGCGCGAACAAGAGCAACACCACCACCAGCAACGACACCTTCTTCAACGGCTGCGCGAGTTGCGTGAAGCGCATCATCAACACGTGCTTTCTTCTCTTTCATTGCAATTTCAGTTGCCGCACCAATCTTGATAACTGCAACGCCACCAGCAAGCTTAGCAACACGTTCTTGCAACTTCTCTTTATCGTATTCAGAAGTTGAAGATTCAATTTCAGCACGGATCTGAGCTACACGACCTTGAATTGTCGCTTCATTACCAGCACCATCAACAATTGTTGAACTTTCTTTTGTCAAAGTTACACGCTTAGCTGTACCAAGTTGTTCAAGAGTCGCTGTTTCTAGGCTCATACCGACTTCTTCAGAAATCACTTCACCACCTGTTAGGATAGCAATATCTTGAAGCATCGCTTTACGACGATCACCAAAACCAGGTGCTTTAACGGCTGCAACTTTAACAATGCCACGCATGCTGTTTACAACTAGTGTTGCTAACGCTTCACCTTCAACATCTTCAGCAATAATTAAAAGAGGACGTGACGCTTTAGCAACACCTTCTAGAATTGGTAGCAAATCACGAATGTTTGTGATCTTTTTATCAACCATAAGGATGAATGGGTTTTCCAAATCAGCACTCATCGTTTCTTGGTTGTTGATGAAGTATGGAGAAAGGTAACCGCGGTCAAACTGCATACCTTCAACGACATCTAGCTCATCATCAAAACCAGAACCTTCTTCTACAGTGATAACGCCTTCTTTACCAACGCGCTCCATTGCTTCAGCAATGATTTTACCTACACTTGAATCAGAGTTAGCAGAAATAGTACCAACCTGCTCTACTGCTTTTGTATCTGCACATGGTTGAGATTGTGAAGCGATTTGCGCTACAACAGCTTGAGTTGCTTTATCGATACCACGCTTAAGATCCATTGGATTACGACCCGCAGCAACAGACTTAAGACCTTCAGTAACAAGTGCTTGAGCTAGAACAGTCGCAGTTGTTGTACCATCACCAGCAACATCGTTTGCTTGTGAAGCAACTTCTTTAACCATTTGAGCACCCATGTTCTCAAAGCGGTTTTCTAATTCGATTTCTTTCGCTACAGATACACCATCTTTAGTTACTAGAGGCGCACCGAAAGATTTTTCAATTACTACGTTACGACCTTTTGGTCCAAGAGTAACTTTTACAGCATCAGCCAAAACATTAACACCTTTAAGCATTTGCTGGCGTGCGCTATCACTAAACTTAACTTCTTTAGCAGACATCTTTATTTCCTAAAATTCGATTATTTATTATTTATTTACGTGTTAGGCTTAAAACTTAGCCGATAATGCCGTAGATCTCTTCTTCTTTCATGATCAAAAGTTCTTCACCATCTAGTTTGATGGTTTGACCTGAGTACTGACCAAAAACAACTGTTTCGCCAACGCTTACAGCTAGTGCAGCAACTTCACCGTTTGACTGAATACGACCAGTACCTACTGCAACAACTTCACCTTGTGTTGGTTTTTCAGTTGCTGAACCTGGTAAAACAATACCAGAAGCTGTTGTTGTTTCTTCTTCTTTACGACGTACAACAACACGATCGTGTAACGGACGAATATTCATTGATCTTTTTCTCCAATATTAAATCAATACCAAGTTTTCTTGGTTTTTTTAAAGCCTACCTAAAAGCAGGAGTTTGTTACTGTTTTTTGATAATGAGGCTGCCAAAATACTTTTCAACCCCATAGTTAAAATTATTTTTTATCTAGCATGTCTTTGTCTTCATTACGGTATTCACCTTCAAAGGTGTCCCCACCTTGGTCAAAGGCAGATCCGTTTTTATTCCAAGCAGCGTGCATATTGACACGGCTACTAATAAATTTGACCAAAAATATTGCTGCTATGCTTTTTCGAAACATTGGCAACAACAATAAAGCGCCAATTGTGTCAGAAACAAAGCCAGGTACAAGTAAACATACACCAGCTAAGCCCAGCATAAGACCCTCTAACATTTCATTAGCTGGCAATGCACCTTGACGAATTTTTTCTTGAGCACGCATCATGGTTTGCGCACCTTGCTTTCGAATGAGGTTGACGCCTAAAATGGCAGTTAAGAAAACTAAAGCAATTGTTGTTAGTGTTCCAATTTGACTTCCCACTTCAATTAAAAGCATCATTTCGACAATTGGAAATAATATAAAAACAATCAGTGCAATTCGCATATATACCTTCTCTTAAACATTCTTTATTTCTATGTAAGGCCGAACCATGAGTAATCAAGCGATGGAGCAGTTTAAATTAATATTATTCACTCAATTACATCACATACCCAAAGGTGAATTAATTACTTATGGTGGTCTAGCAAAACGTTCAGGGCAAGCTAATTATGCGAGGCAAGTTGGCAGGATACTCAAAATGTTGCCAAAAGACACAGAGCTACCTTGGTTTAGAGTCGTTAAATCTAACTTTGAGATCGCTTTTGAACAAGATTCTGACGCATACAACAGACAAAAAGCACACCTTGAGGAAGAAGGCTGGCTAATAAAAGGTCAAAAAATCAAAAAAGCTTAGAGAAACTGAGATAAAAAACAGCCCGACTCAAAAAGAGTGTCAAACAAATCGGAGCATTGTCGTAATCTAGGTACTTTTCGAGAGGCTGCAGCATAAGATGTCGTTTTTCTGGGGCTTCACGTAGATATTATTCAAGCACTCAAAAAGCACTCCCTAAAAGCCTTATCTATAAAGTTGGTAGCCTTATCAAAAGAATAACTATTCAGTTACCTCCCTCACCATAAATTTAAAGATTTTATAAACGCAATAAAGCGAGAAGACTTATTCGCAAATTTGCTTAACACCCTATTCTTTTAAGGCATAAAAAAACGCACCCAATGGTGCGTTTTTTTAAATCACAATAACTTAGTCTCTAAAGTTTGTGAATTGAACAGGTACATCTAATTCTGCACCTTTCAATAACGCCATAACTTGCTGCAAGTCATCACGCTTCTTACCTGTAACACGAAGCTGCTCACCTTGAATTTGAGCCTGCACTTTCAGTTTGGCGTCTTTAATCATCTTAACCATTTTCTTGGCAGCAGGGGCTTCGATGCCTTCTTTAACCGTAATTGGTTGGCTAACACGCATATTACCAAGGGTAGCATCACCTCTTTCAAGGCTTTTAAGGTCAATGCCACGCTTTACCATTTTTTGAAAAAGCATTTCAAACATTTGTTGAAGCTGCGGTTCAAATTGCGCTTCCATTACAATTGATTTGTCTTTGACAACAAACTTAGCTTCTACACCTTTAAAGTCATAACGGGTTCCAAGCTCACGATTAGCTTGATCTACAGCATTTGACACTTCGTGCCAATCCAGTTCATTCACCACATCAAAAGAAGGCATTTTTCACTCCTGTCATTTTAAATCTTATTAATTGCGGCGATAATAACAGTAAATCTTATTAATTACAGTGATTTAAACAGGATTATTAACTTTGAAAGGCAACAACGAAAATTGGTTGATCATAGGTGCTGGTGCCATTGGGTTACTCTGGTATAGCAAGCTTGCTGACCTTAAAATTAGCGTTACCTTATTGCATAGAAGCGTACAAAAGCTTGAAACATTAATCCTTGAGAATAATCTAGGTGCAAAAAGCTACCCGCTTAAGGAGTTAAGTAATTCATGGTTGAATAATGGCAACACTGCGCAGACGTTCAATCGTATATTGTTTTGCACCAAATCTTTCGACCTAATTAATGCCTATAAAGAAAACATGGCGAAGATTAGCCCTGACGCCCAACTTATCACACTATGTAACGGCATGGGCTCTCAACACCAACTCGCAGAGATACTTAAGCCCACACAAACACTCTTTATTGCAACGACAAGTGAAGGCGCGCTTAAGCTTGCACCTAATAAAATTAAAAGAACAGGTGAAGGTGACATTTATATTGGTGCTTTAGATCACTCAAAACGGCCACCACAGCCATTTTCTCGCTTTTATACAGGCGATATAGTTAAGAAGCTTTATTCAAAGCTTGCAGTGAATGCAGTTATTAATCCATTAACTGCATTTTTCGATATTAAAAATGGTCAACTTTTGAATGCTCAGTATTCCCACTTCTATCTAGCTTGCCGTGATGAGGTATGCCACTTTTTAGTTGCTAAGGGTTTTGTGCAATCAGACTTAGCTAATCTGATTGATCAAGTTGTTGAAAAAACGGCTCAGAACCGTTCATCCATGCTGCAAGACTTTTCTTCTCAACGCGAAACTGAGATTGACTATATTTGCGGATTTCTAATTGCTGAGGTCGATAAAACTGAATTACGGCTACCAATTCAGTCGTTTTTACTTGAATGCATCAAGAAAAAGCTGGATCACACCAAAAAGCTTAGTGATCTATCTGGCTTAATCTCCTTTTAGCAACAAAAACAAACATATACTTATCAAGTGGATAACACCAATTCAGTTCAGAATGCGAGCAATATATTTCAACTTTCACATAATGAAATTTCTTTACCGTATATTCGCCTTTATTAATTGATAAAAAACATAGGTCTATTTAGAGTTAGTAAATCTGAGTACGGACCTGTAACAAGACGACTCAGATTTACTACCGATAAGAATATTTAAAAATAGGTTGAAATAGATTTATGGCTGACGTAAAAATTGGGTGGCGTGACCGCATTTTAATGAATATTAGTTTAGAAACTAAGTTCATTTTACCTTCCATCTGTGCATTGTTACTAACACTCTTCCAGCTTTACCAACACTACCAATTAGAAGCATTACTAAAAGAAAATCAAATAGCACACAATGCTATGTCATCATCAAGCCTTGCCGTACTCAGCACTGTAGCAATTGTATTTATCTTTTTGTTGGCAATATCCATTGCTCAAAACATCATGCCTTTATTGAAACATATTATTCGCGTAATGCAGCAAATTGAAGCCGGAGATCTGAATCAAAGAATCGGGTTTTCTGGAAGTGATGCATTTGGCCTTATTGGTTGTGCCGTTGATAGTACAATCAATAAACTCGTGAAATTAATAGAATCGGTTTCGATTGCTTCAAAACAAGTCGCTAACCAAACAAAAGAAATAGATAGGCTTTCTAACTCATCTCAAACTCACCTGTCAGGCCAACATGAAGAGTTGGTGCGCTGCTCCGATGCTGTTTTACAGTCGACTCAAACAGCTAATGATTCCGCTCAATATTCTGAACAGGCAGATGAGGTTGCACAAAACTTACACGGCAATATGCAGGAAGTGAATACTCAATCAGAGGAGCTTATCAAATTAATGGTGCAACTTAGTACTGAAATGCAAAGCTCCTCAAAAGCCAGTACAGAGCTGAGAAACACCTCCCATGAGGTTAAATCTGTTCTTGATGTCATTAATGGTATATCCGAACAAACTAACTTATTAGCGCTGAATGCAGCAATAGAAGCTGCACGTGCTGGCGAGGCAGGTCGTGGCTTTGCAGTCGTTGCTGATGAGGTACGTGGTTTGTCTGTGAGAACTCAAGAAGCGACAATTGAAATTCAAAGCATGATTGAAAACCTAGAAAAAACCTCTGAAGAGCTTGTTCAAAAAGTAGAAAGTGGTGCTAGAGAAGTTCAACATATTTCAGACAATGTAAACGGTTCTAAGAGCAAACTGACTCAAATGACAGAGCTTATTAAAACATTAGCGGATTTAAATAGTGAAAGTGCCCGTTCAGCAACAGCGCAAAGGGAAGCGTCTGATAAGATGTACCATGATGTTAAGCAAATTCAAGAGAGATCTGAATCTTGTCTACAAAATATGAATGAGATTATTAACTCCAAGGTTGTTTTAGTTGATACAGCAAGCCATTTAGAAGTGGCATTAGATGAGTACAATCACAGCAGCTAATAGCCCAGAAACTAAAAAGGCTATGTCATATGAACATAGCCTTTTTTATTAACACAAAAGCACTAGAGTTTAGTTACTTTTTCTTTAGTCAGTAATATTTTCTTATCTTTATAAAGTGCTCCTAAGGCCTTTTTAAAAGTCGCCTTACTTACTTTAAATACGGCGTAAATTGCTTCTGGGCTACTTTTATCCGTAATTGGCATTTCACCATTATGATCATCAAGATATTGCAAAATATCACCAAGAATACCAGTTACCTTCTTATAACCAACTTCTTGTAGACTGATATCAATTTTACCATCATCACGAACACGCTTAATGAACGCTGTAACTTTCTCGCCTTTGCGTAACTGACGAAACGCATCTTCAAAGAACAAAACACCCCAAAAACGATTATCGATGACACACTTAAAACCTATATTTGTTTTATCACCGATAATGGCTTGAACCTTATCGCCTGCTCTATAAGGTGGTTCCTCTCTGTTTAACAGTGCGTCAACACGAGTTGTACCTACTAAACGGTTTGTATTCTGATCAAGATAAACAAACATTAAGTGGGTCTCACCCTCTTCGATTGTATTTTTTTGCTGGCTAAATGGCACCAACAAATCTTTAGGTAAACCCCAATCAAAAAATGCACCAACACGGTTATTTGCAACACAGGTTAATGCGGCAAACTCACCTACCTGTGCTTTAGGTTCAAGCGTCGTTGCGATTAACTCATCTTCTGAATCTAGGTATATAAAAACCTCTAAATCATCACCGACTTTTGTTCCTTGTGGCACATACCTTTTTGGCAATAACACATCGCCAAACTGGTGCGCATCTAGATACACACCAAAATCTTTTTCTCTTATTACGGTCAATGTTTGTTGACGACCAATAGTTGCAGCCATGAATTCTCCGGCATTTTTAAAATTTAAATCTATTTTGATTACTAATTAGCAATCAAATGTTCGTTTATTCTGCGCTTTCAGGCTTTAGACAAGATTGTAAGATGGTTTCTACTTTCTCAAGACCCATCTCCTCCATTAAGGCAATATTGTCATCTGGAATACCTGTTGTATCACCATAAAATTCTATGGCTTTTTCAACACTCGCTTCTCGAAGCAAATGAATCATTGGGTAAGGCGAGCGATTGGTATAATTTGAGACATCATCCTGCTCAACACCATCAAAACAGTAATCCGGATGGAAAGTAGCTACTTGATAAGTACCTTCGTAGCCTTGTTCAAACATAATATCTTCTGTCATAGCGACAAAGTCTAAATAGCTTTCAAAATCACTAAATAAAGTTGGGAACACAACTAAACTAGTTTCTGTTTCTGTGTTCTCATCTAACCATGCAATTTCTGCCATCAACTCTTCAAGAGCAAAGGCTGTCTTTTTTGATCGAACAACTGATAGACGAATAGAGTCACGCTCTACCTCACGTTTAGCAAAAGGACAAACATTAAGATCAACGATAAAAGACGTCACCCATTTTAATGTTTGCTTGCTAACCAACTCATCTGAGTTTTGCATTTAATTACCTCTAAAATTTATGTGGGCATTTTAGTGGATTTGCCCTACGTGGGTCTAATAATCTTTCAAACAATTGTAAGGTTTTAATAGAATAGTAAACTCTCCAGCCTCATTTACATTAGATATGCTGATTTAGCCCAAAAAAAAGGGTATTATCCGCAACCTTATTTAGTCAGATCAAACCATTATAGAGACCGTTAATGTCCTTTTCAGAATTAGAATTAGACCCAACCATCGAACAAGCCATCATTCAACTTGGCTTTAAAGAACCGACAGAAATTCAAAACCAAGCAATTCCTGTGTTAATGGATGGAGAAGATTTATTGGCGAGTGCACCTACAGGTACAGGTAAAACCCTGTCTTTTTGTGCACCAGCAGTACAGCATATTCTGGATCGTGATGAGGCTTCAACTAATGCACCTAAGGTACTTATTCTTGCACCAAGTCGTGAACTAGCTCGTCAAATTTTTAATTTGGTACGTGAGCTATTAATCCATACTCGTATTCAGCCTCAACTTATCGTTGGCGCCACACCTTACGGCATGCAGCAGCAACAACTGAGTGAAGACTGCGACATTCTTGTGGCAACACCGGGTCGATTAAAAGAATTAGATGACAAACAATGGCTTGATTTAAGTGATGTTAGCTACTTTGTCATTGATGAAGCTGACCGTATGCTTGATATGGGCTTTGCTAACACTATTACGGCATTAGTTAAAGAATTGCCAAAAAACCGTCAGACAGCAATGTTATCAGCGACTTTGGATGGCGATAAACTGGGTCAGCTTGCTGATAAGATTTTTCAACAAGAGCCAGAAACGCTGCAAATTAATGACTCAACACGTACAGTTCCTTCTCAAATCAAGCAAGTTGCTTACCGTGTTGATGATGATGCTCATAAAGAAGCCATAGTAAAACATCTTCTTAAGCAGGAAGGTGTTCAGCAAGCATTACTCTTTGTTTCAAATAGAGACCACGTTGACGTATGGGTTAATAAAATCAGAGCCCTTCACATTATGTGTAGTGGATTACATGGTGAAATGAAGCAAGGCGATCGAAGTGAGCATATGAAACAAATGCAGAAAGGACGCCTTCAGGTTTTGGTTGCAACGGATGTCGCAGCGCGAGGTATAGATTTACCTGAGATAAATACTGTCATTAACCTGCGCTTACCGCAAAAGTCAGACTCATATGTACACAGAGCAGGTCGTGCATCTCGTGATGGAAACCCTGGCACTTGTGTATCTTTAGTGGATAGTACGGATCTCGCTATGATGGAGAAGATCCAACGATACATGCAATCGTCTATCAAGTTTGGTCGCATTGAAGGCTTAGAAGCCAAAACAAAAGTTCGTTCTCCTGCTGCAAAAAGCAAAAAGAAAAAAGCGCCGAAACTTGATAAAAAAGCAATTAAAGCGGCAGCAACAGCTGAAGAGAAAAAACAACGTAAAATTCAGCGCAAAATTAATCTTCAAAAAATGAAGAAAGCACTGAAAGATTAGTCATAAACCAATTATAAGTGAGGGTGATATTTCACTCTCACTTTAAGCTAATTCTATCGCTATGATTCGTTACTTAATAATTTGTTTAGCATTATGTTTTTCCGTTACAGCTAGCGCAGAAACGACAAAAGTACGATTAGTCACTTCAGAGTTTGCCCCTCTTCAATACGGCAATAACAACCCAAAAGGCTATGTTGTAGACCTTTTAGATAAACTCAGGCCAATTTTACTTAAAAAGCATAATATTGAATTAGGTAATATTGAGTTTTTCCCATGGCGCCGAGCAATTCAAATAGCCTCGAATGATAAAAACACCCTCTTTTTCTCTCTATCGAGAACCCCACAGCGAGAAAACAAATTTATCTGGATGGCTGAAGTTTCACCTTATCGCCAAGCGATCTTTTCATTAGAAAAAACAGGCAAAAACCAATCAGAAACGCCCTTTAATAACTGGCAAGAACTAGTCCACTCTCACCGAATACTTGCCATACAATCCGGTAGTCAGCTTCAAAACTATGTTTCAACGGATTTAGCCATGCTAGATGAGCAGCTTTACCCTGTTACACACTATTTAATTGCAATAAAAATGTTATTCGCTGGTCGTATCGATTTCTTGCCGTTAACAGAGTTTTTGGCTAAAGGCACCTTATGTCGAAGTGGCTACCCGAGTGAAAGGTTAAAGTATAACTTTACGATTAATGAGTTTGCTAACCCTTTGTGGGCGGCGTTTAGCCATAATACTGATAAAAAAGTCATCAATTCAACTCGTCATGAAATGCTTAAAATCAGTCAATCGAATTGGTATGAAACACATCAAAATGACGTTATAGAGAAATGGAACCAAGAGCAGTGTCGTAATCTTGCAAGAGCCAATTAATGCTTGTTTTTTTCAGGTCGAGATGACTAAAAAAGGCACTCAAAATATTTGAGTGCCTTTTTTAAACTTGCTTACTTTTAACCTAATTAAAAAGCAAAGTCTTATTTCTTTAGCTTTTCTGAATCTAATGTGTGATTCATTTTCTGTGCTTTAGTCTCAAGATACTGACGGTTATGATCGTTTACATGAACACCTGTTGGTAAAATCTCAACGACATCAATACCATTCTCAGCCATTTGCTTTGCTTTATCAGGATTATTGGTTAAAAGACGAATCTTAGTAACACCAACAGCTTTAAGCATTTTTGCTGCAATCGCAAAATCCCTGTCATCCTGAGGTAAATGCAGCATTTCATTAGCTTGGTAAGTATCATAGCCCTGATCTTGCAGGTCATAAGCATCAAGTTTTGCATACAAGCCAATCCCACGGCCCTCTTGACGTAAATAAAGAATATAGCCAGCTTCAAGGTCAATCTTATCTATCGCTTCATCTAACTGTTCGCCGCAATCACAACGACCTGAACCAAACACATCACCCGTTAAGCATTCCGAATGGATTCTTACTAAGGGTGTTTCGTTGTTTTTTTCTTTGCCATCAAAATGAATAGCAATATGTTCTTTACCTGTCTCATCACCAGAAAAGGAAATAAACTCGGCCATAACATCACCTGCACGGACCGGAATGACGACTCGACGTCTTTCTTTCAACTCACTCATATATTCATCTCTACCTTGATTGCCATGACATGCAATTAATCTAATGAAGGCATAATGGGGTTCATTTTTAGTTTTTAAAGTCGTAATTTCATTTTACTTAGCTTTATAAGGTCTTAGCTCATTATAAAAACATCGCATATCATACTTAGACTAAGGAGTTGCCTTGACTGTCTTCGTTAAGTGCTCCAATGGTAAACTTGTTCTATCAATTACCTTCTGCATCAAAAAACTTGAATGCACATCGGTCACACCAGGAATACGTAGTAATCTCACCAATAGAAATTCCTGATACTTGTCCATATCTTCAACCACAACTTCAACTAAATAATCAGCAGAATGTCCTGTAACCAAACTAAGAGATTTTACTTCAGGGTAAGAGGTTAAACTTGATTCAAATAGCTCAAACCTATCTGGAGTATGACGATCCATACTCACTTGAATAAATGCAGTTAATTTTAAGCCTAGCATTCTCTGGTCAAGCAAGGTAACTGATTTAGTGATAATACCAGACTCTTCGAGTGACTTAACCCGCCTTAAACAAGGTGACGGCGATAAACCTACCTTATCGGCCAATTCCTGATTAGTTAAGCTAGAATCTTGCTGAAGTACCTCAAGTATTCGTATATCTATTGCATCCAACATAGGTTATCACCATAAAATTTCAACATTTAAAAATATACCGCAATAATATTGCCAAAATAACTATTATTTTTATAAAAACGCAATTTTTTATCCATAAAAAAAGGTTAAACTAGCTTACACAACATAAGCATATGAGTTTAAAGAGATTATCCATCTCAAGAATGACTATCTAAAGGGATAAAGGAAAAATAATGAGTAACTTCGACCACACAAAATACCGTCCGTTTACACCAGTCAGTTTGCCTGATCGTACTTGGCCTGATAAAACCATTACTAAAGCACCTATTTGGACCAGTGTTGATCTACGTGATGGTAACCAAGCCCTGGTTGAACCTATGACGGTAGAACAGAAGAAAGAACTGTTTAAATTATTGGTTGATGTTGGTTTTAAAGAAATTGAAATTGGATTCCCTGCTGCTTCTCAATTAGATTTTGACTTTTGTCGCTGGTTAATTGAAGAAGATCAGGTGCCTGCTGATGTAACCTTACAAGTATTAACTCAAGCTCGCCCAGAGTTAATCGAACGTACATATGAATCTTTGATTGGTGCACGTCGTGCCATTGTACACGTCTACAATTCGACCTCGACAACTCAGCGCGAACAAGTTTTCCGCATGGATAAAGAAGGCGTAAAAAGCATCGCTGTAAACGGGGCCAAGTGTGTTAAAGAGTTCGCAGAGAAGTACCCAGATACTGAATGGGTTTTCCAATACTCTCCAGAAAGCTTTACTGGTACAGAAATGGATTATGCGGTTGAAGTTGTTGATGCTGTAACAGAGGTTTGGCAACCAACACCTGAAAATAAAATCATTATTAACCTTCCTGCTACAGTAGAAGTCTCTACGCCTAATCGTTACGCAGATCAAATCGAATGGTTTTGCCGTAATGTTGCGAAGCGTGATTGTATGTATGTCAGCTTGCACACACATAATGACCGTGGTTGTGGCGTTGCCGCTGCTGAGCTTGGCATGATGGCGGGTGCCGACCGTATTGAAGGTACATTATTAGGTAATGGTGAACGTACTGGTAATATGGATGTTGTTACCATGGCAATGAATATGTATAGCCAAGGTGTTGATCCAGAACTTCAACTTGGTGATATGGACCGTATAGTAAGCGTTGTTAAAGCAGTTACAAACTTACCAGTTCACCCAAGACACGCTTACGCAGGCGAATTAGTTTTCACTGCTTTCTCAGGTTCACACCAAGACGCTATCAATAAGTGCTTGGCTAACCAAACAGCTGATAAGCCTTGGGATGTTGCCTATCTACCAATCGACCCAAGAGATTTGGGTCGTACATACCAAGAAGTGATTCGTGTAAACAGTCAATCGGGTAAAGGTGGTGTTGCTTACACCCTAGAACAAGAGCATGGTTTAGCCTTGCCTCGTTGGTTGCAGGTTGAGTTCAGCCCTGTTGTTCAAATTTTTGCTGAGCAAGACGGTGGCGTTGTAAATGGCGATACCATGAAGCAATTGTTTGAAGATACTTATTTAACAGGTAATTCACCTTATAAACTAGGTAAGTATGAACTGCAAAAAGATGGTTTAGATACAGTTCGTGCAGACTTGGCTATTGATGGAGAGATTATCAGTATTCATGGTCAAGGCAATGGCGCCCTATCCGCTTTCAGTCAAGCATTGAGTACACACTTCAATCTTAAGTTAGATGTTGTTCAATACCAAGAGCATGCACTAACTGGTAGCACAGACTCTCAAGCTATCACTTATGTTCAAACTAACATTAATGGTAAACGCTATAACGGTGTCGCGATAGATGAAGATATCGTATCAGCATCAATGCAGGCATTAATTGCGACTGTTAACCAATATACAATTGCCAATAAAGCTCAAAATGTTGCCTAGGCTATCTGTTACTTACAAAGACATTTGCCTTTAGGTACAAAGCTTAAAAACTATCACCGGCTCAATCTAAAAGGTTGGGCAGGTAAAAAAAGAATGCTTGGTAGCATAACAAGTTTTTAAGTTTAAACAGGACGTTAAAAACTTCATAAAAAAGGTCGCTCACAAGGCGACCTTTTTTTAATTACATCTCATTTTTTATAGACTTAATCTGGTTGTTTTACTTTTCTTAAATAGGGTTTTACCGTTTCCCACCCATTAGGATAAATTTTTGCTGCCTCTTCATTATTTATTGCTGGCACAATGATCACATCTTCACCCTGTTGCCAGTTAACGGGAGTTGCAACTTTATGTTTTGCAGTTAATTGCATTGAGTCTATTACTCTCAAAATTTCGTCAAAGTTACGGCCCGTGGTCATTGGGTAAATCAAGATTAACTTAATGTTTTTATCTGGCCCTACAATATAAACTGCACGCACAGTGGCATTTGTCATGGCTGTACGACCTTCAGCAGAGCCAGCTTCATCAGCAGGGAACATATTATATAACTTGGCCACACTTAAATCTGTATCAGCGATAACTGGGTATTTGACGCCAGCACCACCAACATCCTCAACATCTTTTAGCCATTTTTCATGGTCTTCTTTTGAGTCGATACTTAGCGCAATAATTTTAGTATTACGTTTGCTAAACTCTTCCTGAATATTTGCCATATAACCAAGTTCTGTCGTACACACTGGTGTAAAGTCCTTAGGGTGTGAAAATAAAACCGCCCACTGATCACCAATCCATTCATGAAAATCTATCATCCCATGGGTTGTATCTACTTTAAAGTTTGGCGCTTGATCGTTAATACGTAATGACATCGTCTTATCCTTGGGTTAGTTAAACTATTATTTTTATTTGTAAGCTCTTAAGGAGCCTGTGATTAAGTCACCTCTTCTCAGTCTTTCCAGAAAAAATATCACACAAGGCGTTACTTTGACGTAATGTAGTTACCTTTCGAGAAGTGACAACACAGGGTGTTACTTTTTCTGAAAGACCCGAAGGGCGTGGTCTAAAAGCCCTATCTTTACGTTGAGAATCTCATTAATAGAATAACTATTAAGTTACGCTCCTCGCCATAAATCTAGCGGCTTTTATCCACACGCTGAGGCGGGAGGGCTTATTCTCAGGTTCCTTAACTATAGACGCTTATTTTAAAAGGCGTCAGCTTTTTTAGGCTGTCATAAACCCTTCTTAGAACTGTCACTTTTTATTCATATTGCCTTTTTAATATACCAATATAATCGAGAGAGTAGGACAGGTTATGAATATTATCAGCCGTACAGATATGCACCTGTTTCATTGGTTGTTTAGAAAAACAAACCATAAGAATTGCACCTTAGTTAGAGCAGTTTCTCACACTGGTGATGGCCACTATTACTTAATATTAGGGATAGTGCTTTGGCTCTTTGAACAAGAAGATGGTGCTATTTTTCTTTACACAGCACTGTTAGCTTATGCGCTAGAGCTTCCACTGTATCTGGTATTAAAAAAGCTCTTTAAACGGGATAGACCCTGCGACAGTTTGGCTAACCTTAGTGCTCATATTTCACCTTCTGATAAATTTAGCCTGCCATCTGGGCATACTGCAGCGGCCTTTCTGATGGCCTATTTACTGGCACATTATTACCCATCTGTTACCTATTTAGTTTATACCTGGGCCAGTTTGATTGGTTTATCACGTGTATTGCTCGGTGTTCACTACCCTACTGACATTCTCGCTGGAACCATTCTTGGCTTAAGCATGTCAGCCGCAGGCCTTCACTTATTTGTTATCCTGACTTAATGACGGAGTTATATGAAAATTTTTTATGGTGTTCAAGGTACAGGTAATGGCCACATCAGTCGTGCCAGAGTATTAGCTAAAGCCTTTAACCAAAGAGATGACATAGAAGTCGATTACCTATTTACAGGTCGTGATTCGGATAAATACTTTGATATGCAGGTATTTGGCCATTACCAAACTCGACAAGGTCTAAGTTTTAAGACTGAAAATGGCACCATAGCTAAATGGAAAACCTTACAGTCTTTCAAACCAAACCAATTTTTTAATGACATCAAAGCACTTGATTTAACAGGTTATGATCTCGTCTTAAATGATTTCGAACCTATTAGTGCTTGGGCAGCAAAAAAACAGAAAATCCCTTCAATAGCAATAAGTCACCAAGCTGCCTTTCTTAATCCAATTCCACAAAAGGGTAACTTTTTATATAGTCAATTGTTGTTAAAACAGTTTGCTCCTTGTGACATTAAGTTAGGTGTACATTATTACCACTTTGGTCACCCTATCATTCCTCCTTTTGTTGATGATCAAGGGAGTGATGAGATGTCTGAAAAAGATATACTTGTTTATTTCCCATTTGAAAATTTAAAAGAGATCCGCCGACTACTGCTCCCTTTTACAGGCTATCGATTTCATTGTTTTCACCCAGAATTAAAACAAGACTTTGATCAAGGCCATATCCACTGGCGTAAAACCAGTAAAGAAGGCTTTCATGAAAAGTTAGTATCTTGCGGTGGCGTCATTGCAAATGGAGGCTTTGAGCTTTCAAGTGAATGCTTAAAGCTAGGAAAGAAACTCTTGATAAAACCACTGCATGGACAATTCGAACAATACTCAAATATTGTATCACTGCAAAAAATGGGGCTTTGTCATACTATGCCAACGCTGGATTCAGACGCAGTCAAAGCTTGGTTAACCGAGAATCAGCCTGAAGCAGTTGGGTTTCAATCCGATCCAGCTTTATTAATCGATTGGATAGTAAGCAAAGAGTGGCACAATACGAAAGATATCTGCCAACAGCTTTGGAAAAACGTGCACTTCCCAACTTCAGTCAAAAATAAACTTGGCATTCACGATACTAAAATAACCTAAACAATTATTTTTACATTAAACCTTCTACAGACGGACATATGTATAAAGTGTCTCTAATGACATTCATTATGAGACCTTTTCTTACTTTTAACATATTCCTCTTTGCGAAACACTGTATTAGCAAGAACTACATTTTGTTACCTATAAATCACATCTCATATAAAAAATAAAATCAATTTTAATAGGCTTTAAAATCGCTAACCCCTTTTATAGTAAGGGCTACAAATGAATTTATTCATAAAACCCTACTTAGAAAACATCTTTTATTTGATATTTATCAATAAAAATAATAAGTGAACTTCATTCAAGTGCTTTCAATAAATAAGGCTAAATATTACATAATTTATCCTAAATGCGGCTAAATACGTACTTTTTAAGTTGCTTATAACTTTTATTATAATTTTAATGAAATCATGTAGATTTAGATAAATTTATACAATAAAGTATGGCTGCTAGATGAAATAACACTTTTTTTATAGGGTTTTTCCCAGCCAAATCTATAGCAAAAACTCATAGTTAAAACCGTTCAGTTCAAAATAAGTTTAATCTAAGGAAAGCTTAAATTTACTCTCTTTCAGCCATAAAAATTGCAATTAACTTTTTCTAAGGTGAATTAGGTCTATTTATATCTTTCCCTCAAGGATCTATTTAGAGAGAAATATGTTTAGCCATTCTTTAAAAATAAAAATTAGTCTAATCGCAACTGCTGCCGTTCTTTTTACCAGTGTTGTACTCACCTTGTTTTCTACGCAAAAACTTTCAACTGCGATGGAACAAAGCATGTACCAACGTATTGGAAGCATCTCCAATACAGTAAGTGATAGTGTCGAAACCTGGATAAACTCCAAGCATCAAATACTTAGCTCTCTTGCTGAGCAACCCTTAGATGAAGGAGTCTTTGTAAAGCAGCTTACAATGGCGATCACAGCGGGTAACTTTTCTTCTATCTATGCAGGTTTAAATGATGGAACTCGAGTTGGAACCAATGGTTTCACAAAGTTCGTCAACAATTATGATCCACGCCAACGCCCTTGGTACAAGAAGGTAACATCTTCTGGTGAAATAGAGCTGATTGGCCCATATAAAGATGTTAATACACAAGAAATGACCTTTACCATTGCTAGACCGATTTACGAGTCAGGCAAGGTACAAGGGGTTATGGGTGTCGATTTAAAAATTAAAGATTTATTCTCAGCAATCACCAATGTTGAGACAGGTAAAAATAGCCATATCTTTTTACTTAATGGCGAAGGCCAAGTTATCGCCCACAAACAAAAAGATCTCATTCAAAAAGATGTCGCTGATTTATATCAAGCCTTCTCCAAAGAGAAGTATCAAGCAGCACTTAATGAAAGCGCTTATTTAACTTTGAATAGCCAATCAGGTAATAAGATTCTTCATTTCTTACCGATTAAGGATTCTTCATGGGTACTTGGTGTAGAAGCAGATCAAGCAACAGAACTCGCTGAGTATTGGGAAACATTTTATACCCTAATGCTAATTAGTATTGGCTTTACGTTAATTGCTGTCTTTATGGTTAATTGGTTAGTCAATATTCTATTTAGAGATCTATTCTCTCTACGCAAAGCGTTAAATGATATTGCTAATGGTGATGGAGATTTAACACGAAGAATTAATATAAAAAGCCGTGATGAAGTTGGTCTAGTTGCTAACGACTTTAACCGTTTTACTGATAATGTTCACCAGATCATCCAACACTTAGGCGAAGTATCTAAAGGGGTTGCAGGACAAGCAGATTCACTTTCCCACTCAGTTATTGAAAACCGTCAACATATTCAACAGCAAATGCAAAATACCCATGAGGCTTCTAATGCTGCTGAAACGCTTAATGAGTCGACCAACCTAATTAGTAACAATGTCGAGACAACCACTCAGCAAATCTCTAGTACTTTACGCCTAAGTGAGGAAGGGATTGTGCAAATGAAGTCTAGTCAACAGTCTATAAATTACCTCGCGAATAAACTAACCGATGCCAACGAAGTTGTGACTGAACTTAATACTCAAGCACAAAGTATAGCGGGTATCGTTTCAACCATTGATGATATCGCCGAACAGACCAATTTATTGGCACTTAACGCTGCTATAGAAGCTGCTAGAGCAGGTGAAGCTGGCCGAGGTTTTGCTGTCGTTGCAGATGAAGTACGTAGCCTATCAAGTCGAACAAGTGATTCGACAACAGAAATTCAAACTATGATTGCCAATGTGCAACAATCCTCTATGAAAGCGGCAGAGCTCATGCGCGACAGTGCTGAACTTGCGACAGGTAGTGTGAGTGAGGCGGATCAAGCTCAGAAAATGATTGATGGCATTATGATATCTGTACAAGAAATTGAACAGATGACACAAAAAATATCGCTTGCGACTCAAGATCAAGTCCGTGTTCGTGATGACATTAGTACTCGTACAACCAATATCAGAGACTTAGCCGATAAACTGTCAGATGAAGCAGTATCAACCGAAAGCCAAGTAGATGAATTAAATCGTTTATCATCAAACTTACAACAAGAAACCAGTAAATTTGCTGTATAAATTGATGTCAAAAAAAGGGAATAGACATTTGCTCTATTCCCTTTTTATTTAATTCGAGTCGATTTACCTTAATCAGTAGCGTTCAACCATACATCAGCAGCTTGAGCGGATCTCTTTTTACGTTTTTTCTTCCCCGTTCCTTCTGGTTTAGCCAT
This sequence comes from Marinomonas sp. SBI8L, assembly GCF_001624705.1. GTDB lineage: Bacteria > Pseudomonadota > Gammaproteobacteria > Pseudomonadales > Marinomonadaceae > Marinomonas. The sequence continues at coordinate 287,598 of NZ_JSEO01000002.1, read as the reverse complement.
CGGTTTATCAAGCTTAGGAATAAGACTTTGGTCCACTTCAAAACCTTCTACTTCTTCCCTTTCTAAACGGATTTTGTTCTTTTTCTCTATCACTTTAAAGTGGTGATAGTCTTCATGATCAATTAAAGATAAAGCTAAACCGACTTCACCCGCACGACCACTTCGACCAATACGATGCATATAGTCAGAGGGGCTTCTAGGTAAGTCATAATTGATAACTACTGGAAGCTTTTCAATATCGAGTCCACGGGCGGCAATATCGGTTGCAATTAAGACATCTATTTCACCTGCTTTAAAGGCATCCAGCACTTTATTACGAGCGCCCTGCCCCTTGTCGCCATGGAAAACATCAACATAAACACCACGTTTTGAAAGTTTGTCAGCAAGGTGCTCACAAGCATTTTTTGCATTGACAAAAATAAGTACCTGCTGCCATTGATACTCTTTAATCAAATGAGCGAGTAATGCTGTTTTTTGTCCTTGATTAACGGTAAACACACGTTGTACGAGTGAACTTGCATCTGCACTCTGTAATTGAATCTCAATAGGGTCTGTGAGTAGTGTTTGGGTTAATGCTTTAACTTGCTCTGGAAAAGTTGCTGAAAACAATAAGGTTTGCCTTGATTTAGGCAAAAGCGCCAACACTTCATTGATTTCATCTGTAAAACCTAAGCTAAGCATGCGATCAGCTTCATCAAGCACTAACGTTGAAACCTTATCCAACTTCACCGCATTTGAAGAAATTAAATCTAACAATCGCCCAGGTGTTGCAACTAAAATATCCGCACCACCTCGTAAAGCCAGCATTTGAGGGTTAATAGATACGCCACCAAAAACACAGACAGTCTTAACATCACCATTAAGGTGGCTAGCATAAGACTTAATACTATCCACAACCTGTTTGGCAAGCTCACGGGTAGGCACTAAGATCAAACCGGTTACAAAGTTTCCCTTATTCGTTTTGCTCTTTGTTATATCTTGTTTTGAACGATAAGTATTTTGCAGCAAAGGCAGAGCAAAACTTGCGGTCTTACCTGAACCTGTATTGGCACCTGCGATCAAATCTCGTCCTGCAATGATATGAGGAATCGCCTCAATTTGGATTGGTGTTGGCTGCTGATAGTCCAATTCAATCAGCCTATCAAGCAAAGGTTGGATAAGATTTAATTCGGCAAACTTAGTTACTACACTTGTGTTCATTTAGATAAGGGCTCAAAGCTAAAATAATAGGCGCGCATTCTATCTTATTTAGCGCCTCACCAGCTAATTTTAAGCAAAAAGTTATCGCTTTTTACAAAAGCATTTTATGAGTATCCTTCCTATTAATGTGGTTAACTCTTAATCACTTCATTTATCAAAAATCTACCTAAAAACGTCATAGTAAAATTAGCCTGGCTCGCAAGCCTAAATCTATATATGACAATTAGATTTTCGCGTATTTTTTCTATTTCCCCCCCTTTAGAAACTGTTATTTTGTCGCTTTCAGACTATTCTGAGCTGATGTTAAATTTAATGATTGACTCGGAGATTCTTTAGGGCGTACATTTGCCAAAATTTTAACCCATCAACCAAAGCCATCGGCCCATTACCTGTTGAGATCTTAGCCCATGACTGCAACACTTCTTTCTTTACTCGCACTGTTTACCAGTGGTTTTGTGATCTTTTTGAGCCATGGATTAATCAATATCCTATTGCCATTAAGATTGAGTATAGAAAACGCCAGCGCCGGTAGTATCGGTATGATTATGTCCATGTTTTCCGTGGGCTTATTGTTAGGCGGCATTTACACGCGACGATTGATTATTCGTGTCGGTCACATTCGAGTTTACAGCGCCTGTGCTGCACTTGCTGCTATTAGTATCTTGATATGCTACCTATGGCTTAATGAGTGGGTATGGGCTGTCATGCGAATTCTCATGGGGTTTTGTATTGCTTCTACAAACATTGTTTCTGATGGTTGGTTAAGTGAAAGAGCCACCAGCGAAACACGTGCACGTATTTTGGCGACCAATCAAATTGTTGTCTTGCTAGCCATGTTCCTCGGATCTTTCATGATCAACTTGGCAGATATCAGTGATGCCACTTTGTATATCATTGCCGGTCTTTTACTTTGTGGTGGCGTCGTTCCTATTGCTATGGGTAAAGCCACAGCACCAGAAGTCGAAGATACAGCACCTATGCCGATAATAAAGTTAATTAAAACGTCACCAGTTGGTGTTACAGCTGTGCTTATTTGTGGCTTTGTCTTAGGGTCATTATTAAGCATGTTACCTGTTTATGCGGGGTCTAAAGGTATTGCAGGATTAAACCTATCTTTGCTTGTAGGTGCAGCGATCATTGGCGGTGTGATTTTACAGCTTCCAATAGGCTATTTAGCCGATCGATTTGAGCGTCGTAAAGTCATGCTTAATATCGTGCTCTTCTCAATGGTTTGTACCTTAATAACGCCTTATATTTTAGACTTTGACCTTTTCATTGTGTCTCTGGTGTTAATCAGTTTAAGTAGTGGCATTGTGTCAAGCTTGTACCCGCTAGGCATTGCTGAAACCTTCGACCGTTTGCAGCAGAATGAAATGGGTAGTGCCATTGGCGCTATGATTATTATATATGCCAGTGGTGGTATCATAGGGCCTTATACTGTTGGTTTGGTCATGCAGCATATTGGCGTGGACTACTTCTTCACCTCTTTAGCAATAATGCAGCTAGTTTTTGCCTTCTTCATTGTTTATCGAAGCCGAGTTCGACGTTCGATTCCAACCGAACAACAAGAGGCTTTCGTTGCACAAGGTGGCGCAACCGGTTGGGTAAGTACCGAGCTTGACCCTCGTACTGAATATGTTGATACCGTTACTTTGAGCCCAGAGGCTCAAACTGCTGTCGATATCGCTATGATAGATCCAAAGCTTGCTTTAAAGATGGTGAGTATTTTAGCCAAAGCGGACCCTGATCATATTCTAGACATTGCTAAAGCGGTGGCTGGTGTTGAAGGGGTTGATGTAACAGAGCTATATCAAAGGGTAAATAGAGAAGACCCTGATAATCAACAAGAATTGATTCAAACCATTATTACAGCGACGCCAGAATCGACTACAGACCTAGTTAATATGGTCTTTGAAGAAGCGGAGTCTGAAGATATTGCTGAACTTGCCACTGTGATGACAGAAGCTGACCCTGAACACAGTTTGGAGATTATCGAAGCGGCAACAGAGGCAGTTATCGAAGATAACCCAGAAGTGGTTGTCGAGATCGCCGAAGCTTACGCAACGAGTGCGGCAACTAACCTTGAAGAAATGCGTTATGCCGATCGTCTTGCCGATGATGGTGATGTGGAGCAGACCATTACGGATATGGTTGAAATGATCGCAGAGAAAGCACCTGAGCATGCTGAAGAGGTAGAAGCAGTTATTCCTGACATTGACCCTTTCATTGAAGTGAGCGATGACCTTGACTCGGAAGAGAACCAACCAGCTGAGACTGAAGAAGAAGCGTCTCTCGATCAAGAAGAAAGCGCTGAATCTGAAAAACTGGCGTCAGAAGCATCTGAAGAAGCTTCTAAAGGATCAGCAACAGATACGCCAGATGATGTTTCATTAGATTCAAACAGTGACTCTAAAGAAGCACTTTCAGACAAAAAAGACGAGCCTAAAAGCTAACGATAAACCTTACTATCCTGAAACTAAAAACGCCTGGTCACTTGAACAGGCGTTTTTGATTAATACCCTTTCAAATACTGATTTCAGTTAATTCGCCGCCGCACGGGTAAGATTTGCTAATACATTAGAAATTTTAGTGATTACTTGATCACAACCTTTAATCGCATGCCTCTCTTTGAGATGAGCTGGTGCATTATAAGTTACCCAAGCTTGGCCTTTATCATCTTGCCAAAACAAGGCTTTTTGCGGCAAGTCTATTGCGACGGTTTTAGAGCATTGCATTAAGGGTGTACCAACTTTAGGGTTACCGAAAATAATTACCTGAGTTGGCACCAACTTAAGCGCCACCTTCTCAGCATTTTGCTCATGATCTACCCTAGCAAATACATTAATCCCCTTCTTCTTTAAAATAGTTTCAAAACGGTCTGCTGTTTGCTTCACCGTATGCTGGCTTTTAATACTCACTAAGCCTACCCCATGATCATCTGCAATAAGCGCAGAAGAAAGTGAGAGAGCCAAAACGCTCGCTGAAATGTATTTCATCATAGATCTAACATCCTTTTGTTTGTTATTAGCCTCATTCAAATGCAATTTAGAATGCACTAAAGAGCTCAGATTTAACCTTGGATGCTATTTAGTTAAGTTAGTTCTAATTTAATAGCAGATAATTAACATTTTTGTATAAACTGGCAAGATCTATCTTTATAAACAGATATAAGAATGAGATGAAATTATACATCCATCATAAAACCCTAAACACAGTGAAAAGCAGTTATGAAAGATCTGTGCCTAAATCAAATTAAAATAGACATATTAAATACTGCGAGCTGATATTTTATGCTCGGCCTAGCCGGGTTATTTTTACTCTGATTCCTTAAAAGCACCATTAATTGTGCCAGCTTAACACCCAGTACCAAAGATCACTAAGCAAGCACAATTAACGCTTTCTTTTACGTGACCAAATCACCTAACACACCATTTTTTCTTCTCCGCCGATGTATACATATCTCAAGCCTCATTAACTTGGCTTTATTCCTTGTTATAGGCTTTTTCTATTGCCTATAACAATAGGACTAAAAAGCGTTTTAATGATTTTTAGGTTTTGTTATGGACTTAGATGCAGAAGAAGACTAAACTGCTTGATTTTAAATCTTATGAAGAACTTACCTTAGAGGTTACCAATCTTCTGGTTTTATCGCTAAACCTTTTGTCCACTCTCGCCCATGCTTCTTTTCCGTTGGTACATAAGCCCCAGTTGACGCGACTACACGGCTAACTGCTCCATTATTTTTAAGAAGCTCACCAGAGTTACCCATATCAACACTGAATAGTCCACTTGTCTCACCAAATGCGGTGTTCTGCTCACTCTTTCCGCCAAATTTGGATTCATTTGTGAGCTCACCTTCCGAACCTCCTTTTATATCTCTAATCATATCTTTCGTTAGTTTCCTTGGTATAGTGAACTCTACAATGTAAGATACCCTATTCTGGTTTTTATCAGTTTCCTTTTGATCTCGCCTAAAGTAATGTAGTGCTTGCCCTAGAGAGCCACCATGCCCAACCAATTTTGCTTGATCCCATGCAAATTTTGGCAGGTTCCTATAAATACGCATATCATTGTTCCAATGTCCCAACCCCTTCGCTGTTGGTTTGTTGTCATTGCCTTTTGTATATTCATAATGTTGATGTGGGATTGCTATTAATTGGTCTTCGTTACTATTTTCAGACCCTTCAATGAGGTACATATCTTGACTAACTTGATATACCAATGAATCTTTACTCCGAAGTCTTAATTCACTTTTCCTATATTTATCTAACAATTTCTGTTTTGCCGATTTTCCTTTTTCGTTAATTGTGTATATATTTGTTCTGTTACTACGATTATAAAATACCTTTGGTAATAATTGCTTTTTTGCTGCCGAGAGCATGGCGGCCTCTATATCTGCGTCTTTTATCTCTTGCCCCGCTACTTTGAGTGTTCTTTGTGTAACAACTTCAGAGCGATTAGCTACAGACCAATAATCTTGTTTATCATTACTTTTCTTTGGTGGAGATGAATTAGCAACCGCTCGCCTATTATATTCTTTCGACTTCTCTATTTGTGCATACATATTTCAACCTTTTAAATTTGAATTTATTCATTGTTATAGGCTTCCTTTCATTGCCTATAACATCCCAGTAAACACCCCTAAATGGGGCGGTGGATTTTATTCGAGCTATATCAATATCACTTTATGGCTCAATAACGCCTGATTTGGATATTATTGAACCATGCTCTTTTAACGCTACTGTCCCTATAACTCTAACTCGTACCCCAAATAAAACTCCTGTAATCCTCTCCATTATTCAGGCCAATCGCTTAACTACCTCCAGCTAAAATTCACGCCCTTTGATCTCAAACCTAAACTAGCATTCCTGCATAGAGTTATTATTAATCGCCACCCCAATCACAGCCTTGGCAGGTTTAACTAAACCTTTTATTGATTACGACACTTGAGCGAGTTTGTGGGGCAGAAAGCAGTTATAGACCAGAACGAATCACTGTCACTGCAATTAACTAATAGCATTTAGCTTTAGGGGGTGATGTGCGTGCGTAAGGAGCTGAGATTGAAATTGAAGATGCTTTGGCTACTACTATGTTTGGCAAGCGGTTAACACAAACTATGGTTCGAGCTGGATATTTGTTGTGAACGGTACGGATGAAGGCCCTGCTACCACTAATTAACTAATTTGGTCGTGATTCCTTAGAAATCACCAGAGCATGCTGAAGATATAGAGTCTGTTACTCCTGAGATTGATCCTTTCAATGAAGTTAGTGATGGCTTGTAAGGTAAGTAATTTAAATAATGCTTAATTAAAAACGCACGATATTTATCGTGCGTTTTACTTTGTTATGAAACCAGCTTTACTTTGTTATGAAACCAGCTTTACTTTGTATTTAGTCGAATGCAATTGCTTCAACTTCAAACATCAAACCAGGAACCGCAAGGCGCGTCACTTCAACTAGTGTCATCGTTGGGGTTGTACCAACTTGCCCGAACTTTGCGCCTAAAATATCAAAGTTCTTCATCGTTTCATCCACATCTGTAGTGAAAATAGATAACTTACTAATGTTGGTCAGTGTCATCTCTGCATTTTTTAATACAGCGTCTAGATTATTTAGCGCTAAATCCATTTGCATACGCATATCTTCAAGATGCTGTGGATTGCCTTTATCATCAACGCTGGTTTGTCCTGAGCAGATTAACTGTCTTTTAACGTCTTGAATAATTTCACCTTGGTTGTAACCAAGTGCTTGTGACCAGTTCCATGGGTTAACAGCCGTACGTTGCATTATGAGTCTCCTATTGTTGATTGATCGATGCGATGTTTAAGTTTTCCATCCGCACCCTTCACGCTATATTTGCGTTGAAACAATAGTGACATTGATGACTGACAACCCTATGTCAGTAGCTTTTATGAATACCAATGTTTATATAATTGCGCCGAAAAATCTTTTAGCGCTGATTTAATCGATTCGCCACTAATTACCTCAATATCATGGGTGTACTGTAAAAGCCAACGGGCCATATACTCTGGCACTGGGGTTAAAAATCGCATTAACACCCCTCTTTCATGTCTTTCTTCACTGATAAAACCAAACATATAACGCTGCTCACCCACAAAACGAGCAATGTCAGAACTAAATATTATCTCTACTTCTTCTAATTCATCTCGCCCTGGTTGCTCATTCAAATACTCTTGCAAGGTTAATCGACTATGTTTAGCAAATTGCTCTGATTGTGGTTGAAAAGCACTGACACGATCTAATCTAAAGTCACGATACCCTTGGCGTAGACGACACCAAGCAATGAGATGCCAATGCCAGTTATAATAAAACAAACCAATTGGCTCGATATTCCTAAGCGTTATTTGATCGCTATTCAAAGCCATATAATCAATTGCTACAACTTGTCGTCGAATCAGGACAGTACGACACTCTCTTAACCACTTATCACTACTCGCTAACATGCCTCCTTGATTTACTTCTTCCTTATTTTGTTCGCTTGTTTTTTGGATCTCATCCATCGGAAACTGACTACCTGTCGGAAAGACTTCAATATCACCGTCAAAAGCACTTAAGAAATCTTTATCAGCATTATCAATAACTGATCTGATTTTATTTAGCGCAAGTTTAAAGTCTTTTAAGGAATCATTATCAAGGCTTGAGACTAAAAGCTTTTCTCCTAATAAAAGAGATGCCGCTTCGTCCAGTGTAAAGCTGACTGGCGGTAATCGATAACCTTGTTCAATAAAATAGCCAACACCCGCTTCTGCCCCAATAGGGACACCGGCATTCTCTAAGGTTCTTATATCTCGATAAATAGTGCGTTCAGAGACATCAAAATGCTCAGATAAAAAGCGAGCAGTTACGACTGAACGGGTTTGTAATAACAATAAGAGGGACGTAACGCGATCAAAACGATTCATGAATTTCTAATTTAATCTGAAGAAGTGGCTTATGGTTATCCTAACCAGCAAGAACACATAATGCCACGACCTCAAAAGTTTACCAGAGACTTTTACTCTTCAATTAAATGAGTCACCACTTTTGGATTATTATGAAGAGTTCTGTGAACTGGGCATCGATCAGCGATTTCCATCAACCTTACCTTTTGTTCTTCTGTTAGAGCGCCAACTAGCTGGACTTTCCTGACTAATGCTTCAATCTGACTTCCCTTTTCTGCGGCATGGTCTGCATCGTCTAAATAGCTCCTATCATGGAATAAGCTAACTTCAACATGCTCAAGTGGCAGCTTTTTATGATTAGCATACATTCGAATAGTCATAGCAGTGCATGTACCTAGCGCGGCAAGAAGGTGCTCATAAGGATCAGGACCAGAGTTCTGTCCTCCCACCTTAGTTGGTTCGTCCGCAAACCATTGATGATGATCACTAAAGACCTGTTGTTGAAATTTATGATCTAACTCGGCCACACTAACATGACCATTAGCTACATCTGGCCTTTTTGTCTCAGCGATAGGAATATAGCGACTTGCCCATCCCGAAATGGTTTGGGCAACATACTCACTATCAGCAGGTTTAGATAATAAATGGTCCGCGGTATCAAGACTCACAAAGCTCTTAGGATGTTTTGCCGCTTTATAAATTTTCTCAGCATCACTTATATCTACCGTGAGATCCACTGGGGAATGCATCACTAGTAATGCTTTATTAAGATGTTGAATATGCTCTGTTGTTTGATTATTAAGGTCATCTAAGAACTGTTTTTTAATGGTAAATTCACGCATTCCAAGGCTTACTTTCGCTTCACCTAAGCTTTCTATCGTTTCCAAGTGAGCGTCAAAATTGTGAATTACATGACCTGCTTCATGGGGTGCACCTATTGTCACCACCGCTTTTACTTTTGGAAGCTCTGACGCCATAGCAAGAACGGCAGCGCCACCTAAACTATGGCCAATAAGAAGCTCTGGTGCCTGATATTTCTCTTCTAAGAAGCTTGCCGCTGCTAATAGATCTTGAGTATTAGATGAGAAATTTGTATTGGCAAAATCACCATCGCTGTTGCCCAAACCGGTGAAATCGAATCTAAAAACAGCAAACCCATGTTGTACTAGGTAGCGGCTTATGCGAGAAGCAGCAGCGATATCCTTTCCACAAGTAAAGCAGTGGGCAAATAGCACATAAGCACGAATAGCCTGATCTGGGCTTTCAAGCAAACCAGCAAGTGTTTGTCCCTGGCTTGAAAACTCTAGTTTTGTTCTCATCAAACGTCCCCTATTAGTTTTAACATTGAAATCTATCTAGTTAGTGATTCCATTAAGGCATCCAAAGTTCCCTTAAGATTCAATATTCGTAAAGACAGGCATCGTAAAATTAAAAAGCAGACTTCCATTGCTCTGTATCAATGAACCAACGCTCTTCAAAAATTTTATTAGCATCAAATTTAAAGAGAACAACTAAATGAGACTCAGCAACCTTATCTGATCGCCACTCAACAAGTGAGACGACTTCTCCCTGCCCTTCGATATGCCGCAAACCCATAATCTCAAAACCTGGAGGCAGTATTTTATCAATATGGTTTAAAGCAGCTCTGAAATTATGCTTTCCCTCAAGCTGATCAGACTGTCCAGGCATTACAAATGTCATTTCATCAGTATAATCATTTACTAAGTTTTCAAAATCATCTGCGGCTAACGCTTCCCACCCAGACTGCACTACATCAGCTAAGCTCATCATTTCCTCCTAGGCTTCAACTAAAAGCATTATGGGTCTAAAACTAAATAAGCAAGACCTTAATTAACTATAGATGGCTTCCTATTATTTGTAGAAATTGGCTTAAGACTATTCAAAACTGAATTGGACAATCAACAAGTACACAAAAACTCACTAAATAGTCGAATAAGTATTCAGTTTGTTAATTTTTTATATCCTCACCGGGAACCTAGGGATAGAATTCACGGTCTTTACCTAATATTGAATTAAAATTTTACGGTAATGGCGATGTAATGAGCTTGATAGACTTCATGTCTGGTTAAACAATAATATTTCTCATCATTCGACTTTATTAACTACGGACTCATATATGGGCTCACATACGATCAACACGCATTACAATGCTTCTTTAACACTAAAGCTCTATATTATAGCCGGCATTATTTTTGGCTTGTACGGCAGTCGTGTTTGTCCATTTTTAGAAAGTTTATCTGCTTTAGAAATTTTTACACATGTCAGTATTATATTTTCAATTCTCTTTTTAACTCGTCACTTTTTGCTTAAAAACCATACATTTGTAAAAGAGACACGGTTAGCCAAGTTAGACAGCGGCCTCTTTCTTATCGCGAGCCTCCCCGTCGCGCTGTATTACAACTTCAGTTATAGCTTTCCCCTAGATAGCAATTTAAAAGTGCTATTTGGTATGACTTTATTTGGTTTTTTTACTGGCACAATACTTCAACTTTCAAGCAAACTGCTGCAGATGGACGAAATGGATAAGTCAGGAAAGTTCGACTTCAACCTAGTCGGCCAAAGAAGCTCCCTTGTTAAACAAATGATTTGGATTGTGGTGCTTCTTCTAATCACCCTTTCCTTCATGCTAACCATGGTTGCAGTAAAAGATGTTTTTTGGTTAGAACAAAACCCAGGAAGAGTATTAGATGGCAGTGGTAAAATAAGTGTTATCAAAGAATTCGTCTTTTTATCTGCTGTGCTTGCAGGTTATGCGATTAGTATCATGTTACTTTGGAGCAAGCTCATCAAACGTATTCTCTTATCTCAAGAGCATTCCTTACAACAAGTTACTCAAGGCAATATAGATGTCAGATTACCTATCTTCTCTCATGATGAATTAGGCTCTATGGCATCACTCACAAACAGTATGCTTGATAGCTTACAGACAGCTCAGTCTGAAGTTAAAACAACGCGAGACGTAGCAATTGTAAGTTTATCCGCTTTAGCAGAATCAAGAGACAATGAAACAGGCGCTCACATTATTAGAACGCAAGAATATGTCAAAGTCCTTGCTGAGCACTTAAGCCTAACGGATAAATATGCATCGTTTCTAACGACTAACTATATCGAATTACTTTATAAATCGGCACCATTACACGATGTGGGTAAGGTTGGGATTCCTGATAATGTTTTATTAAAGCCGGGTAAGTTAACGGACGATGAGTTTGAAATCATGAAAACCCATCCACAAATAGGTGCTGAAGCACTTTCTACGGCCGAAAAACAGCTTGGCAGTAGTTCATTCTTACGTGTCGCAAAAGAGATATCCCTTACTCATCATGAGAAATGGAATGGTTCTGGCTACCCAAATCAACTAGCAGGAGAAGATATACCTTTATCGGGCCGATTAATGGCACTAGCAGATGTTTATGATGCTCTGATTTCTAAACGCGTGTACAAACCAGCGTTTAGTCATGACAAAGCTAAAAGTATTATTTTGGAGGGAGATGGAACTCACTTTGACCCAGAAGTGGTTAAAGCGTTTCTAGCAGTTGAAGATCAATTTGTAAGAATTGCAGCTGTCTATAAAGACGCAAAAGACATGGAGTAAAACAATATCAATAAGGCCTATTTTATAAGTGGGCCTTAAATAGCTTAGCTTTATATTTATCTGTGTCATTAACCTTCAATAACCGCTTACTTCCCCTATTTACTTTCTATTCATTAAGTGCATTGCCACTAGCAGCCGAGTATTAAGCCCGAAAGCATTGAAATAGTATTCACTTAACGGCACTAGTTTTATTCAATTTCTTGATATCAAACATGAAAACCAACTTACAATTTTTAACTAGATAGCTATGAATCATATAAAGAATACACAGAGTCAATCAATTTAAGCTGCTACTATTAGATTCAATTTTTACTTATATGACTTATTTGCGAGGGATTATGCACTTACTTAACAACTTATCTTTTAAAAAGAAATTGATACTTCTTGTGATCTTCCCTCTTCTTGCAAGTTTATATTTCAGTTATGCAAAAATAAGTTTACTTGTAGAGTCTCAGGGTCAATTATCAAACATCAAACAGTTATTAAGCCTTACTGTTGCTAATAATGCTTTAGTACACGAGCTACAAAAAGAACGAGGCGCAAGTGCCGTCTTTCTTGGCAGTAACGGCACAAAGTTTAAAACAGAACTTAACGCTCAGCGAAAATTAACGGATAAAGCCAAAGAAAATTTTGATGCCTATCTCAAAAGTTATAATAGTAATAATGCACAAGTAAATTCAATTATTGCTAATATCAAAAATAAGTTATCTCAACTGAGTAACATACGAGATAGAGCTGATAATTTATCTATCAAGCTACCAGAAGCCATTGGATATTACACATCACAGAACAAGGTTATGATTAGTTTAAACGGCCTTCTGCCTACTTTGAGTCCTACAGAAACCGTGACTAACTTTATCGCTTATTACAATTTTCTTGAGGCGAAAGAACGTGCTGGTATTGAACGAGCCGTTGTAAGTGGGGGCTTTGTTCAAGATGAGTTCTCGCCTGCGGCTTTTCAGAAATTCACAACCCTAGTTGCATTACAAAACACCTATCTAGAACAGTTTGAGGTTAAAGCGTCCGAAGAAGCAGTCAAAGCATTCCAGACCACCTTATCAGACCCAAGTGTTATTGCCGTCGACAAGATGAGGAAACTTATTGCTGATATTGGCCAACAAGGGCCATTTAATACAGACGCTTCAGTATGGTTTAAAAATGCTACCACACGAATTAATCTTTTAAAGAGCATAGAAGATTTTCAGACAAAAGAAATCAAAGATAAAATAGCATCGTCCTTGAATACTGCTAATAATGATGTCATCGCAAAAATAATCATTGTATTAGTCGTATTAGTATTAACTTCAATCATAATCACCAGCATTTTATCGAATTTATTAAGGCAGCTTAAAGCCCTATCTAATACAGTTGAAAGCCTGAATAATGACTTTGATTTAACATCGCAAACAGAAGTCTTTAGCAATGATGAGCTTGGAGATGTTGCTAAGGGGTTAAATAAAGCGCTGAGCACCTTCTCTCATGCTATTTCAGAAATTAAAAATAATAGCCAATCTCTATCCGCTTCTGCCCACCAATCAAGCAACATTATCAATAACAATGTTGATAGTTTACAAGGGCAACGACATGAAACCTCACAAGTTGCTAGTGCTGTAGAAGAAATGTCGGCAACAACTCTAGAAGTTTCAAAAAATACTGATGAAGCGATGAACTCAACACATGAAGTGAATAGTAAAACTGTTGAAAGCCAAAAGATTGTTAGTGGTGCATTACAAACCATTAATGAGCTTGTAACTGAAGTTACTGAAGTTGAGGGTCTTATCGCTGGCCTGAATTCAACCGCATCAAATATTACTCAAGTAATCGATGTTATTAAGGGGATCGCAGAACAGACCAACTTACTTGCGTTAAATGCAGCAATTGAGGCCGCACGAGCAGGCGAACAAGGCCGAGGGTTTGCCGTGGTTGCAGATGAAGTAAGAACCTTAGCGCAACGGACACAAGACTCCACAATTGAAATAGAGGATATTATTAATAAGCTTCAAGGTGAGACTAATATTGCAAACAATAAAGTATCAGCTACTCAAAAACGTGCTGCTGACAGTATTAAAGGCACTCATCAAATTGAGCTTGCTTTAGATAGCATAGTAACGTCTGTTTCAAGTGTTACTCTGATGATTGAGCAGATAGCCTCTACTGCGGGTGAACAGGTAAAAGTAACCGAGGAAATTAACCATAAGATCAGTGACATTGATGTTAAATCTGAAAGTGTCACGTCTGGCGCGAGAGAAGTCTCGAATGTTGCGAATGAACAAGCGAATATTGCAGACAATTTAAATAAACTTGCCGCTAAATTTATAGCTTAAACCCTAAGAAAATTAAAGTTCGATCATCCTCAACAATGCAATAACCATGTAAAGCATTTTGTTTAGTTACATGGTTATTGGGAGGATTTCTTTGATCAACGCCTCATATGAATAAGCTCAGAATTTTTATCAACAAGACGTTTAAGAAAAAGCCCACAGCCTTTGAAAGAAATACACACAGAATCTGTGGACTGTTTTGCTCCTTAAAAAAACACACAACCAAAAAAAAGGTATCATGCTAATTTTGTGCTTTTCTATAGGCTTTTAGTTCAGCTTTTAACCAGTCACTACTCTTGATTGATTTTTGATTATCACAGTGAACTTTATAGTGCTTGCCAGACAGATTACTTTTAGTTGCTGCATATTTTATAAAGTCTTCTGCTGACTGGATATCATCCTGATAATAATCATACTTTTTCCTAATGTGAGTTAACGCCTCACTGCCATTATGATGCTTACCATTTCTTTCATATTGACAGTCAGTTGCTTCAACATAGGCTAGTAAATGCTTTATTTCATCACTTTGAACAGCAAACACCTGTGTTGATAACGCTAAAACAAAAGGTAAAAGTAAAGCATTTTTAATTACTCGCAAAAACATCACCTCCGCTACAGTAAAAATTTAATTTCTTATTAAAGTGCTAACTTCTTGCTTATCTCTAATACTCGACGCGCCAAATACTTAGCGCTATTAAGATCAACCTCATCAAGGCTGCCATCAAGACTTTGAGCCGTAACACCTAATTGACAGCCTAAACGATTGATTGCTTTATCTGCATCACTGAAAGGTGCGTCTAACCCGACCCATAACATGCCATGTTGGCTGGCTAAGGTCATAAAGTATTGTAAAGTTGTTGCTTGATCGCCATTAAGGCCTGATCCACAGGTCATACCCGCTGCTACTTTCCCTGACCATTGCTGACTCTCCCAAAAATCACTGGTTGCATCAGCAAAGGCCTTAAACTGAGCTGCGACACTCCCCATGTATGTTGGAGATGCAAAAATTATCCCATTGCAGCTTTTTAATTCTTCCATAATTGCAGTGTTAACAAATCTACCAGCTTGAATTTCTTCACCTAGAATTCTGTGACAGATGACTTCAACATTTGTGCTCTGAAGAGCGACCTCCTCACAAGCAGCATTGACAAGCTGGCCAGTTACGTCTGTATTTGTGAAATACACAATACCAATTTTTATCATTTCAGCACCTTAAACACGATTAATCCTTTCGATCCTAATTGCCTTATTTAAAAATACCTAATCCAAACTGGTAATCTGAAGCTAAATTTTAGTGATTGTGATTTCTTTCCACATTTTCTGACAACTTTATAAGTAATTTGGCTTAATAAAAAATTATTTTAAAAAACGGCTTTGCTTATTAAACAAGTTATTAGGGGATGGATAAGTTGACCGTAAAGCGCATGAGGAAGTGTTTTAAAATATAACTCATATCATATCCTTGGATATAATGATGAAACTTAAAGTCTTTTAACGCTTCTTCAAACTTGCGATAGTCTTCTAAAGTATGTAGACCTACAGGAGACGCACCACCATCACTCATGCCTTTTTTATTCGACCAGACGCGGTTGATGACGATTGGGTTTATGTCCATCTCCTCTTGAAAGTGTAATGTATAGTTGTATTCATGAGACCCGTTATTGTTACATGGCCAAGTTTTCTCTAAAGCAATTTCTAGAATGGGAATACGTTTCTCATATGATGCATATAGCACCCACCTTGATACTTTATGGTAAAAGTTTTCATCTTTTAACAACTTAGTTCTAACTGTTTCTTTGTCTGTATTAGCTGTCGCACTCGCCTCTGTATTAAATAACTTAAACAATGAAAACCCTGTACTTATCTTGCCTTCAGCTCCAAGGTGAATACGAGTTTTATTCTCTTCTGAATCCTCACAGCCCCATTGTATTGACTCAGTTGATCGTTCAGGCCAGAAAGGAAAGTGAGGCTTTTGTTCTAATGTTTGAATCAAATTAAAGTGGTAATTA
The DNA here is from genome assembly GCF_001624705.1 of Marinomonas sp. SBI8L. GTDB lineage: Bacteria > Pseudomonadota > Gammaproteobacteria > Pseudomonadales > Marinomonadaceae > Marinomonas. Next base: position 271,553 of record NZ_JSEO01000002.1, on the reverse strand, counting down.
AAAATTTTTTCAGAATAAACTTGATGCCCATGAGCAACATAATAAGCATTGTCTTTGAAACTATAATATGGAGACGGATAAATAACTTTATATTCATCCTCATAAGTTCTGGGGTTTTCAACTATGTCTAATTTAAATACATCTCTTGGACTAAAGCTTAACTCACCTAACTTAAGAGGCCTTCTCAAGTAGGCTAATGGCTTACTAATATCGTCATATAGGGTTAAATCACGGCTTTTCATCTCACCCATGATGCCACCTTGTGTTATGACTCTTGAGCGCCCTTTATACCTGTCTTGATAATCAACTTTAACCTTTTTCAATAAGCTTCCAGGCTCTATAAACGCTCTTATATGAGGCGTTTTAGGAACATAAAGAATATGACCTCTATTAACAACCAATTGATCATTAGGCTCTAAATCGTTAGCAAAAGCTTGTTGAGAAATAAGCGTGAGGCAAAACATGAAAGAATACAGGTTCAACTTGGTCATCATTGTGTACATTCCTTGTCATCATGTCAGTTTCTTGAAATGTGAGTTTGCTGAATTTCTTTAATTTATTTTCTTACTTAAATAAAGAATAAAATGTGTGAAAGCCAAATACGAGCCAAATTTGATCAATCTTTAATCAGCACAATTTTTTTATTAAGGCTTAAATAGCATCAACACCCTCAAGGCAGGCTTCAAAACGAGACAGAGGAAAGAGTTTAAATTCATCATCCAATACATTTAATTGTTTAATCCTGTCACAACGTAAAGTACGAACATCCTGCCTTAGCTCGTCCCAAACAAGTACATACCAAACAGGAAAGCTTAATAATAAATAATGCGGTTGAATAATACGCTTTGTTAGTGTTCCGGCTTGGTCCTGATATTGGATTTCACAGGCGGTTTGCATCAAAAAGGCCTGGTGTAACTGCTCGACAAGTTGCACATTATTAGATTCAAGCGTTGCTAACACCATAGATGAAACGCCCTGACCTATTCTAATCCTTTCTTTTAGACCCGTTACCTTATGTTTCATGTCCGCAGAAAAGGACGCCATTAGCTTATGACGAATTGATTTCAAACTGGCCATAAAAATGGGGGATTGCATTTGTTCTGCTATAGCGAGACTAATCATCAAATCAACCGCTTCTGTATAATTCAATTTAATTCGACCCACTGACCAATTTTGTTGTAAGCGAATGCCTCCACCTCGCCCTCTATCCGCATCAATCGGTAGACCTTGATCACGCAAAATTTGAATATCGCGACTTATGGTTCTAGCGCTAACTTTAAACTCATCTGCAATTAATGCGACAGTCATGGCATCTCCCGACTTTATCCGGGCTTTAAGGATATCCAAGCGTTGTATTCGTTCTAAAGTATTTGATCGTTTCATAAAACAAATATGACACTAAATGTCATATTTGTCGATAAACTCAATTTACTCTCTAAATTCGCGAATGAGATGACACTTCAACCCATGTTTAAAAGGAAAATATCATGTCAAATCCAGTGACTATTCTCGCTCCGATCAAATTAGCCCAAGGGGTGACAGAAGCAGATTTACTCGCAGCATCAAATACTTTTCAAAAGGAGTTTGTTGATCAAGAAGCTTGTATTTTGAGAAGAGAACTTGTTAAAAAAAGTGATATTGAATACCTTGATATCGTACAATTTACTGATGAAAAAAGTGTATATGACATAATGGAAAAGGAGCAAAGTCACCCTGTATGCCAAGCTTTTTTTGCTTTGATGTCATTCACTGAAGAAGAGCTAGCTACCCCTATGCCAATTTATCAGTCCCTATCAAGCCATCCAGCATAAGTATCATCGTTTTTATGATAGCGGAGCATTGTATATGCTCCGCATTTACCCATAAGCCCAAACGAATAAGAGTTATATATGGACGCATTTAAAAATAAACTGTCGATGGATTTAGTTAAAGTCATTGCCTTTCACCTAGCTAAGCAAATGGATATTTTAATTCAACAGCAAGCTTCAAAGACAAATCCTGTGCTTATTACACCTCTTGATCAAGACACATTCTGTTTTGATATTTCTAAAAAACTTGAAGCATTAGAGCTAAAACAAAGAGCTGAGTTTATTGCTGATGAGATACATAAAAAGCTTCCAAGTGACCTAACTTTCAAATACCAAATAATAAAAGGAATGCTTCACTCAAAACCCCACTCTAACCTAAAGGTTTCACAGCAAAGTGACGAAAATGGTTTATGTGGTTGGGCTATGATGTGTATAGGGCCGATTGTAGCTAAACATGGACTGACTGATTTTGATAAAAGCCTGAATTTATTAAAAGAGATGACAGCCTACTTCAGCTGTGAGTTCGATGTACGCCCTTTCATTATAAAAGACCAAGATAAAGCCCTCTCTATCATGTCTGAATGGGTCAATAATGAGGACTACCATGTGCGCAGACTATTAAGTGAAGGCACAAGACCTAGACTCCCTTGGGCAATGCAAATCCCCTCCCTTATTAATGACCCGACTCCTATGATGGCACTTTTATCTGCGCTTAAAGATGATAAAGAAGAATATGTAAGGCGCTCTGTTGCTAACCACCTTAACGATATAGCAAAAGACCACCCAGAGCTCGTCGCCGATACCGCTCATGAATGGTTAAAAGATAATACGTTAGATTCTAAAATAAAGAAGAATAGGGAAAAACTGGTTAGACATGCCTGTCGTACTCTCATTAAACAAGGGCACATAAAAACCTTAGCGGCTTTTGGTATCAATAAAGCTAAAATTGAGCTTACTCAACTTAATGTATTAGATGAAAAAATTAATGTGGGAGATTATTTAAACTTTGAGATTGCAGTTAGATCCCTTTCTAATACCCCTCAAAAACTTGTCATTGATTATCTCATTCATCATAAGAAAGCGAACGGTAAACTATCGCCTAAGGTTTTTAAATGGAAAAGTGTCACTTTAGCGGACGAAGAGTGCCAAACGTTCAATAAAGCTCATTCTTTTAAGGTTATTACCACACGTAAATATCACCCTGGCATGCATGGAGTTTCTGTCAGAATTAACGGCGAAGACTATGGTTATGAAGAGTTTGAACTTGTGTAGGACTAACTTCACATTTTCATGTACTTGCACCTTAGATTAAAACGTAGTTTCATCAAAACACAGTTTATTAAGCATTAAAGATCAAAGCATGTTTCGAAACACCTTATCTATCAGGCACTATAGTCCAACCTTAAAACAACATAGTCATGGTTATCATCAACTGGTATTTCCCCTTCGCGGTTCATTAGATATCAATACTAATAGGCATAATGGTTTTGTTGAAATTGGACAGTGTCTGATTATTAAGGTAAATGAGATTCATGGCTTTAAAGCTCACGAAAATGCCAGATTTATTGTTGCAGATTTACATCATCTACCTGAAAACTTGATGCAGACCAGTTCAGCCGTCTTTACTATTTCAAAACCATTATCCGCATTTTTGAATTATGTTGATTTGCAGTTAGAACATTCTGTTGATGCCGAAATAGAAAAAAGTAGTCTGAGTCTTTTTGAACAATTACTAGCCCAGCAGGTATGTTTTAAGAATTATGACAAACGAATTGAGAAAGCGATTCAGTATATTAACCAAGACATTGCTTTAGAACATACCTTAGAACACCTTAGTAAACTCGCCCATTTAAGTCTTACCCAGTTTAAAAAGGTGTTTAAAGAAAATACAAACATGACGGTTCAAACTTATATCACCGGCCTTAGAATGGAAAAAGCTAAGTCACTATTAGTTCATTCAGATATGCCAGTACAACTTGTTGCAGAAAAAGTTGGTTACCAGAATGCTTCCGCTTTCAGCCGTAAATTTAAAGATTATTTTGGTCAAACACCAAGCGCCTTGTCGCCATAAAAACTCAGTTTTTTTCAAAAGATCGAATTGCGTCCTTTCAGTCTAGATATACGTCTTTTCAGCACATTCTAATAATCTTGAAGCTATACCATAAGCACTTCAATCAAGGTAATAGAAGTAAGCACTATGGCAACTTTATATGGTTTTATTGCAATCATGATGTGGGGCGTTTTAGCTCTATTAGGTACCTATACCAAAGAAATACCAGCCTTTCAGCTGCTATTTATGTGTTTCTTTATCTCAAGTCTCATTTTTGTTTTATACAAGCTTGTAACAGGAAACTTCAAGCTAATCAAAACGGAACTTACTCTAAAGGATTGGCTGGTGGGCATATTCGGGCTATACGGATTCCACTTTTGCTATTTCATGGCACTAAAGTATGCTCAGCCGTTAGAAGTCAGTTTAATTGCTTATTTATGGCCTCTGTTGTTTGCAATTTTTGTGGCAACAAAAGATAAACAAATTCAGGCAATTATTGGCGGTATAACAGGATTTATCGGCATTAGCTTTATTCTTTCACCCTCCAAAATGTTCAGTTTTAATTGGAACGATTTAGCAGGCTATTTATTAGCATTTTGCTGTGCCTTAATTTGGTCATCATACTCCTGGTATTTTTCAAATCGTGCTAAAAACAAACAAGGTAAAAATAAGCAAAAGGAGTCTCTATCACAAAGTATTCATGAAATTGGTTACTTCTCAATATTTGTTAGTATTCTTTCTTTGGCATCACATTTTATGCTTGAAACGAGTCAATGGCAGTTCAGCTCTCAGCAATTGTTAGGTGCAACCTTATTAGGACTTGGCCCTGTTGGTGGTGCATTTTATTTGTGGCAACTGTCTCTTAAATCAGGCAATCAATTACTTTTATCTTCTTTAAGCTATTGCTCTCCATTATTCACCGCCATTATTTTATCCTCACTCGGGTTAAGTACTTGGACAATCAATATTATTATCGCTGTTGTGATGATTTTAGTGGGTGCCTGTATTTCTAATTTCAGTGGCTTTTTAATCATGAAGTTGAAGAAGAGAAGAATATTGAGTTAACTACCTGAAATGTCACCCTAACTTAGTTTGATTAAATCACTAAGTTAGGGTGCAACTAACTAAAAGTCAGTACTGTCATTAATGAGGTTTTGATAATGATCTAGTTGGCTACAAACCTTAGCCGTTTGGTTTTGACAAAGAAGACTCATCTGATCATCAGCCTCTCCTATGTCAGCCATCCAAACGCCAAAGACTTTTTGATAATTGAGCCATATGGCTTCATCCGTTGCATTGTATTTATTGCGATAACTAATTAATGCATTTAACTCCATTTTATTTCTTGGAGTCGCAAAATAATATTCATTGTTTCCTGCGCTCAAGCAAGCACTTTCAGCTTGATCAAAACTCACCATATCTGGCGCAACGATCCAATTTAATTCCGCTCTGGTACCGTCTTCTTCTACCAATTTACGACAAGCGGGTCTGAGTAAATGGGCGCTTTGTTCCGTTTGAAATTTATCAGTTTCACTAGAAAGCACTGCAGCAGTACCATCAATTACAGTACTTAATGGCTCATATTTATCCCAGCTCCAAACTAAATCATCAGCTGATATAGGGTATTCCCCTTGTTTCTTCCATTGTGAACCTGTTGCACCATAACCATATGTCTCGATGATATTGATCCCTTCATCCATATAATTGACAATGTTACTCGGCAACATGCTCGGATCAGAGTTGCCAGATTTAGTAGCACCGTCTTTAACACGAATAATCAAAGACTTATCTTTATTAATAATGTCAGATTCATCTTTAGCATTTTCAACATCACCTAATGAAAAAATGCGATCACTGGTCTTAGTATTCTCATAGCATTTATCTGTATAGAGGATGATATTTTTACCTGAAGCATGCACTTTAGATTTTGTTAAGTTTGAAGGGAGATCCTTACAACCCTTGCCATTCAGGTCAGGGAAACTCACATCATTTAGAGAATTTGGCATAAAATAAAAGTCATCAAATTCATCAACTTTTTTAATCACTTTATTTATGTTGTCTTCAGCGCTTGCCATCATCTCAAGCTTCAACAGAATCACATTATTTGGATTATTTTGAATCCATTCAATAATATCTGATAATGCATTTTCAAACTTACGACTGCCAGTAAAGTTTTCAATACAGGCTCCCCACATATCAACATTGTTGTGGCAAACACGCACCTCACTCCAAGTATAATGAACATCAAGTACAAGAGATCTTACACCTTCATCAAGCTGCTCCTTTAATCCTCGACTTTGATTTAAAACAGAACTATGAATATCATCGTCGTCATTATTAGAGTTCGAGTTGTGCGTACCTGGCCAAGTTGACTGATTGAGCGGTGCATCATTATCTAGGCTATTTTGTAGTGAAAGACTTCTTATCCCCCACTCTTCAAGCGTTTCGGCTGATAATGACATGCAAAATATACAAAAATAAAACACTAAAAAGGCGTTAAATCGTTTAACCATTGTATGTTCCTTATTTTTTTACCTTCATTCGATAACGCGTTATCAATCAATTTTATATATAAGTTGGACATACTATATTTTTGGTTATTTCTTGGCCATTTCATTAATTAATCAATCATTGTAATTTGTAAAACTGAGAGGGTATTTTTTACCTTTTTAATTGAGGCCTGGCCTTAACAAGGCAAAAAAGTCTCATTAACCAATACTTAGAAAACCTAAATATTAGACTTTTTATTTATTATTAAATGAAGCCCTTTGAAGGTAATAAATTAACGAAGGACTCTTAACGTTTCCTTCATTTTTCTAACAGTTCTGAGCAATGCGCCACATAACACCGCTTGGGTCCAGCATAATAAAATCTAACATGCCCCACTCTTGTTCTGTGATATCAGTGATTTTAGTATCATATTTTTCTACAACACCTGACTCAATTAAGTTTTGATGCCATGCACCTATATCTTCAACTAATAAATGCATTACTAGGTTTTCAGCTAATGTCTTTTCATAAAAATCTTGTAACAAGAAGCTAACGTCACCTAAATGATAAAAAGCCACACCTTGAGTATCAGATGCTTTTGTAAAACCGATCTCAGAATAAAAGGCTTTTGATTGTGTGTAGTTTTTTGAGGGAACAAAGGTTTTGAGAGCGATAACAGATAAATTTGCCATGTTAGCTTCCTTAATAAACTTGAGAGTAGTAATGAACATCAATAAAGCTCATGCTCACTCTATAATTAATAAAGCGCCATCATCCTGAATTGATTTATATTACCGATTGGATTTTAGAATAACGCAAACGATAATGATTACCAATACTATTTATATATTTGCACATTTAAACTCATTTCTATTAGTTCACATTTTTTAGACATAAAAAAAGGCACCTAAGTAGGTGCCTAAAAAGTAAATCAACCAAATCAACATATAAACAATTTAAACCTAATTAGGCGTAACCTAATTAACTCCACTGCATCCATCAGACATTTAATTTCCATACTCATTGAGCTTTCCATGCAACTCACAGGCGAGCTATTTAAATGTTCGATCGTACAAAGACAATTAACTTGTTTGTACATGATTAGGGTAAACATTATGACTTATCATTAGTATTACCAAATATTACAACGAGTTAGACTTAAATGAGCACATCTTAAACAGTAAATACTTCGGCTTGTTCAGCTAAATAACTTACCTTGCCGCTAATATTACGAGCATTATCTTCAATACGATTAATTGCACCAGTATCATTTTTTAACTGAGTTGCAATTTGCTCCATATCTTGGCTCATGGTTGTGGTAGTTTGCGCCACTTGTTCAATTGAAGCGGCCATTTCAATGCTTGCACTAGAGCCTTTATGAGCGCTTGATTCGATATCATGCATAGCTATTTCTGCTTGTTCACTAAACTTTTCTATGGCATCAAGGTTTTCTTGGCTACTCGCCATTTTATCAATTGCGGCTTTTGTTGCGGTTTGAATACTGCCAACAATGGAAGATATCTGAGAAGTCGCATCAACCGTTTTACTCGCAAGTGAGCGCACTTCATCAGCGACAACAGAGAAGCCTCGTCCAGCATCACCTGCCCTAGCTGCTTCAATTGCTGCATTAAGCGCTAACAAATTGGTTTGACCAGCTAATTCATTGATCATGCCTATTACACCATCTATATCAGCTGAAAGCTTGCCTAGCTCGTCAAGCTGCGCACTTGTCTCTCCCACAATAGACACTGTCTCACCGAGATTACCGAGTACTTCTTTAATGGTTTTTGATCCATTCTGTGCAGATTCATAAGTCTGCTGCACTTGCTCTTTCATATCTTGCGTCACACTAAACACACTTGAAACACTTTGGGATATTTCTTCAGTGGCGGTAGCCAAGGTGCTTGTTTGATTACTTATTGAACCATTGCTGTCACTAATGTGTGCAACAGCATTATCTAACTCTTTGACCATAGCATTTACATCTTGGCTAGTTAGCACAACATTTGATATCACGTTACCTAGCCCATCAGTCATTCCATTTAATGAAGTCGCCAAAGCATCAAATTCATCATTTCGCTTCTTGTTTATTTTTGCTCTAGCAGTTAAATCACCAGCTTGAACTTTTGCTAAATCGATACTTAAATGCCTTAGGTTTGATTTAACACTTTTCACTATGGCAAAAAGAATAATTGAGGCAAATGCAGCGATCACTAAACTGGCAATAATTAAACTAAAGCTCGCCATTTGAGATTCTTGTGCAGATACTTTTTCAGCTCTTTTAACCTGCTCAGCTAACATGATAGAAATCTTATCTCTTTGTTCATCAAGTGCTTTTTTTGTAGCAGAAAAGCTAGCACTCAAATTTTCTAATTGATTATTCGCAGCACCGTAATCTTTAACAGCTTGTAAGTAAATTGGTGGTAATTCACCAAACTTTTTTAATAGACCAAAGTTCTTTAATCGAGCAAAGTAATCATCATAGGATTTGATAAATATTTCGAGATTTTCAGCTGAAGAATCAAGTTGGTAGTTTGTCGCTTTTTTATTCATCAAATCAAATTTTGCGAGGACAAAACTTACCGACTTTATTTGACCATGAATTTGCTCACTTAAGGAGGTAACACTGGCTTTTAAACCTGTTGTTTGGCTAAAGCCAAGCACTTGTTTTGCTAAAACTAAGCCTTTTAGTTCTTGATAATAATTTAGATTTAGCACTTTACCTTGATTCAGCTGTTCCAGCATAACATCAGAATATATGCCCTGCTCTGTTTGATTGCTTTCAAGGTTTAGCGCCATTTCACGCTCTTGAATTAATGATATGAAGCTTTGAGCGGTATTTTCATCCAATACTTGCAATTGATCAGACAGTCGAATCATTCCAACATAATCATGTTCGGTTTTAAGCTGTAAATTTGAAAATATTTTTTGTTCAGCATTTGCTTCATTCAACATTTTCAAACCATCTAACGCCACCAGCGTTAGTATAATAAAACCCGAAATAGCAGATACAAATAAGGTAATTAACTTTAGTTTGAAACTCATATTTGCCAACATATAACCCCCTTTTAATTTTCGTAGACAAGGCCCAAACAGCTTTAGTCCAGCAGAAAGTTAGATTCTAAAGTGAACTTTATTGATTGAATTAGCACTTTTAACAATTCACAAAGCTGATATAGCTCAACATACTTATACATTAAAGTTATGTCATTTGATAGATTACCCCGCATTAAATTTTAGGTAAGCCTATGTTTTAAATAATTTTTGAAGATAAAAGCATTAAAGTGAACGCTGAGGGCTTCTAACCTCGATTATTCCCTCTCATTTTCTAATTTTTATATATCTGATTCTTATCCGAAAATTACATTATGATTTACTGTTTGACATAAAAAAACCTGCCGTAGCAGGTTTTTTATCAAATGCTTTTTTTACGCCTTAACAAGCATCAAGAGCCTGCTCCACATCAGCAATGATATCTTTAATATTTTCAATGCCTACAGATATTCTCACTAGGTCTTCACTCACACCAGCTTTGGCTAACTCTTCAGCATCAAGCTGCCTATGAGTGGTTGAAGCAGGATGGCAAGCAAGTGATTTAGCATCTCCTATATTTACTAACCTAAGAATCATTTGTAATGCATCAATAAATTTAGTGCCGGATTTGATACCACCTTTAATACCAAAGCTTAAAATACCAGACGCTTTACCTTGGCAGATTTTTTGGCAGGTCGCTTGGTAAGGGCTAGTTTCTAATGCGGCATAATTTACCCAATCCACTTTAGGGTGTTGTAATAGGTATTGAGCAAGCTGCTCTGCATTCTCGCAATGTCTTTCCATTCTAAGACACAGGGTTTCAAGACCTTGAAGTATTTGGAATGCATTCATTGGAGATATCGCTGCGCCGGTATTACGTAGCGGTACAACACGACAACGACCAATATAAGCTGCCTCAGCAAATGCTTCGGCATAAACAACACCATGATATGAAGGATCAGGCTCATTCATTACAGCAAAACGTTCTTTGTTTGCGACCCAATCAAACTTACCAGAGTCAACAATAATGCCACCAATTGAAGTGCCATGACCGCCAATATATTTCGTTAGAGAGTGAACAACAATATCAGCACCAAGTTCAAAAGGTCGACATAAAACAGGGGTAGCTACTGTATTATCAACAATAAGCGGAATGCCATGTTTGTGAGCAATTTCAGATAAGCGAGCAATATCAATAATATTACCTGCAGGGTTCCCTATAGACTCACAAAAAATGGCTTTTGTATTCTCATCTATAGCCGCTTCAAAGCCTTCGTAATCATCGCCATTCACCATACGGACATTAATACCCTGCCTTGGGAAGGTATGAGCAAATAGATTGTAAGTGCCACCGTAAAGCTGGCTAGTACTGACAATATTAGAACCTACTTGGCAAATACACTGAATTGCATAAGTAATAGCAGCCATACCTGAAGCAACCGCTAAAGCCCCAATTCCACCTTCCAACGCAGCAACTCTTTGCTCTAAAACATTGGTGGTTGGATTCATAATTCTTGTATAGATATTACCAGGCACAGCTAAATCAAATAGATCTGCCCCGTGTTGAGTATCATCAAAGGTATAAGATGTTGTTTGATAAATAGGGACTGCTGCAGATTTAGTAGTCGCTTCAGATTCATAACCATGGTGTAGCGCAATAGATTCCAGTTTCATTTGTGCCTCAAAAAGTCAGTTAGCTTATTTTTAAAAACAATCAGTTAGTATGATAATTTCGAGATTATCATACTAAAGCAAAATGAGGGAATGTTAGACGGTACAAGATGAAATGAAATATATTTAATTTACTTTGGTAAAAATAGATAAATGCATTAACTAAATTGAGGAAAGTTAAACGATAATTTAACGCGTCATTTTTTTTACGAATACAACAACGAACAAAGCCAGGGTAAAGCTGCCAATAAACGCTTCAATAGCCGCCAAAAAGCGAGATAGTCCAAACGGGGTTAAATCGCCATAACCTAAGGTAGTGAATGTCACGACACTAAAATACAGGCATGTCAGTAGCTGCATAATATTCTCAGAGAAGGTGTAATTTGCTCGCCACTTTAGTACCTCCTCACCATCATGAACACCTATGCCAGCATATAAGAGTCCAAAGGTTATAATTGCGAGGAGTGAGAAAATCACAACACGTATAGGTCTTTCACCGTAACCACAGAAAATATCAACAACCTTAGAGTAAAACCGTTTTGAAGAAAACATAGGCATTAAATAGCGCCGCATAACCATCTCACGTTCAAAAAAGTGACCTGAGGTTTCAAATAGCCCAGCTTGCTCGCTGGCTTTTCTAAGGTTGCGATAGATTTCTTCGGATTGCTGCCAGTAGTCCATTTTTTCTGCTTGTGTTTTTGCTTCTCTGGCCATCTTTTCTTGAATAATTTCTTTTCCCCAGGTCGCTCCTTCTAAGCGAGCACCTTCAAGCCTGACGCCTAATAGATTACATGAATCTAATTTTGCACAATGAAGGTTGGCATAGCGTAAGTCCGCTTTCATTAATGATGTGCCGGTGAGATTACAGCCGAAAAGGTGTGCTTCTTTCAAATTAGCACGATACAAGTCTGCATGAATAAGCTTGTACCCTTCTTTATGACCACCATGTACTAAATTAATACCCTCTAAATTGGCTTTTCTAAGCTGAAAGCCAGACATAGGGAAATTATCCTTCGCCCTTTGCTCTAATAAATGAGTTAATTAGTTTCTTGTTTTAACTCGTCATTATGCCAATAGCACAGATTTGAATCATTTTCAGAATGATGGTGACACTGGATTCCATTCGCACAAACATACTTACACTTGCTCATACGCAAAGTGTAGGAAACTTTTTCATACTACTCGTACAAACTTTATTAAAAGTTACAAAACCATGAAATGTGTAATGTTAGTTAACCGAAATTAAGATGATTGAAGTGATAGGGAGTATTAAAGGGAGGAAAAGATATCGAACAAAGTGGTGACTTAGACACTGTTTAACACTTCTAGGGAAGCTGTGATTTGGTAGCTTCCCTAGACCATCTTGAAGAGCAGGATTATGCAATAAACTTGTTATCTAACATCTCAACTGGAGCTTGGTAAGGATCATTCCCCAATTTAAACTTATGATTGATTAAACCTGCGACAACGTTCTGCTGAACTTTACCATCATTATTCTCAATCAGATCTAGCTGTAAGACATCATCAACAAAGTTAATATCCGTTAAAACACAATAACAAACGTCTTGAGTACGATTATTATAAAAGTAATAGGCTTGGTTGTTATGATCACTCACACTTGACCACTGAGTCTCAGGGGTAGAGATATCATGTGTTTTTAAATTAAAGCCTAAAGGAACAGAAGCATTTGCAATAATAGAGCGTGATTGTGCAATTGATTCTTGCATTGAATCCGCTTCAGCTAGGTTGTTTAAATAGAAAGCCGCTCGCTGGAATCTATCAGCTGAGAATGGACCACCAGGAATTGCCTGTGAAGGTGTTGGGTTTTCATCACTCCATTGCCACCTAGTAGTCATATTTAAAAGGATTTGTGTTTCATAATCTGGCTGATTAGTCATCACCTTAAAGTTGTCACTTTGATAAACATTAAAAATGCCATTTTTAACTTCAATAACAGCTGAGTCGCCATAAATATCCGATACAGCTAGGTGTAATAAGGCATCCTGATTACTATCAGGCATTTTTTTATTAATTAACTGAATTTTGATTTCACTGTCATCTGCAAATTTATCAACTGCTTCACTGACATACTTACAAGTATCTAATACATATTGTACCCAGCGAGTCACTTCAAGTTGCTTATCAAATGATGCATAACTAGAAAGATAACTAGCACTGGTATTAAATAACGCATTGGCTACTAAACCTTCACTATTTATCCCTTCACTCGCAATTTTTTCACTGCCTTCGCCTATCATAGATACCACTGACGAATATTGAGATTCCCATCTAAGTGTTTTGCTAGTTACTTTATTACAACCTACCTTACTCAAGCCTTTATTGAAGCAAAATAAACGAGTAGTTAATGGAGTTTCCCAGTCCATATTTCGAGCGGTTGTGAGGAAATCGTTGGTAGAATTATTGAATACGCGAGTACACATAAGCAGTCCTTTAATTTATTAGATTTTGCTTACAAAATCGATAAATCCGAGACTACATCCCTAAGATTACAAAAAATATTACCGGATATTACATTTTTATTTGATGAATTTTATCTTTATAAAACAGTAAAATAACGCAATTTTAATGCATCATATTGCAAAAGTGAGCGTTATTCTAAAAACTGTAGGCTCGCTTAAAAAACATTCAAAAAAAAGCGAGCACTATTGCAGGGCTCGCTTTTCTTTTATTACAGCCAATATTACAGGCAAGAATGATTAAAGCTTTCAATTCCTGCTTTAGCACAACTTAAATCTTGGCTTGGTGCGCCAGAGCTCACCCCAATACCACCAACAACTTCTCCATTAACACTGACAGGCAAACCACCTCCCACTATACACAATCTTCCTCCTAACCCTGTGTGAATACCAAATAAATGGTTATCAGCACCAGGAATACAGGCTTCATTATATTCGTGGGTCCCTTTGCGCGCAGAGGCTGCGGTAAAGGCTTTGTCTTGCGCTAAGGTGATACTATGAATTTTCCCTCCATCCATTCTTTCAAATGCAATTAAATTACCAGATTCATCAGTGACAGCAATACACATTGGCACACCAATTTCTTTGGCTTTATTAACCGCTCCAGCAATTAATACATTTGCATCAGATTGACTCAATCGATTAACCGATAGCATAGCTTCTACTCCTAAATACAAAAAAAAGAAAAAAAGTGTGTTGGTCTCAAATAAAAAGTATGTATTCAAACTAGAGGCTTCAGACGGCCGACACTAAACATGGTTAAGCCATTTAGCAGTGTAAGCCGCGATGAATAATATTATTCTGCTGAATAGCCAAGTTCAGCTGAAATGGCCTTGCCTGCCTCAACTAAATCAGCAATCCATTCATCTTTTCTTCGATCAATCGGTGCTGACAAAGATAAACCTGCCGTGATACCACCAGACCTGTCGTATAAAAGAACACCAATACAGCCTACGTCTATTTCTGCCTCTTCATTGTCAAAAGCGTAGCCCCTATCAATGCAAGACATGCATTCATCATATAAAGCGTCATAAGATGAAAAGGTATTTCTGGTATATGCAGGAAGGTTCGTTCTTTGTTCGTAACTGCGAATCCCCTCTTCTCCACTCATACCAAGCATAAGCTTTCCAACCCCTGTTACATGTAAAGGGGCACGTGAACCCACAACCTGTTGAACATGCATCATGCGATTAGGCGTCACTTTTTCGAGATAAATAACCACGTCACCCTCTCGAATAGTCAGATTAATCGTTTCGCCTACTTTATCTCTAAGTTTTTCCATGTAAGGCATAGCAACAGCACGAAGATCTACCTCTGAATGTTGTCGATTACTCAGTTGTAACAACCTTTGCCCTAATCTGTATTCTCCACCAGCATCACGGTCTACAAACTTGTTATCAATTAAAGAGTGAAGAATCCGATATGCCGTTGAAGGATGCAGATTTGTGTCTGCACTCAATACTTTTAGCTTTACTGGCTTGGTGTAACGTGAAATTGCATCAAGCAATAAAGCCGCTCTATCGATCACCTGTATGCGTGATTCTGGTTTAACTTTATTCATAAGACTTACCATTCTCTAAAACTGAACAATGCTTAAGAATATAAGGGTAAAAAAATATAAAAACCATATAACGAATGAAAAAATTGCACTTTCACATTATGAAAACAGTGTTTTTAACATTTATTCAAAAATAATTCTTAAAAAACAATTAGTTAAAAAATTTAGACTTAAAAAAACCTCGTTTTCATATTATGAAACCACATCACATTGCGGTCGTAGAATTAAATTTATAAGGTAAATGCATACCAAGAAACATCGTTATATTTTTACGCTGTTTAAATTTTTTACATGAACCTTATGGAGTTATTTCCTATGTCCGAACAGAACCCGGTTTTCATTCCTGGCCCGACTAACATTCCTAATCGCTTATTAAATGCGATGCACATTCAGACTCAGGACCACAGATCACCAAACTTTGTGGAAACACTGACTCCAGTACTTGAAGGTTGCAAAAAAGTATTTGGCACAACAACAGGCGAAGTCATCACATTCCCTTCAACAGGCACAGGTGGTTGGGAAGCCGCTATCAGCAATACATTATCTGCTGGTGACAAGGTTCTTATCGCTCGTTACGGTATGTTTTCTCACCGTTGGATCGACCTTTGTCAACGCCATGGACTTGAAGTTGTTGTAATCGAATGCCCTTGGGGCGACGGTGCACCAGCAGACCTTTTTGAAGCAGCATTAAACGAAGATAGCAATCACGACATTAAAGCGGTTCTAGTAACTCATAACGAGACAGCAACAGGTGTACGCAGTGATATTGCAGCGGTTCGCAAAGCGATGAACAATGTAAATCACCCTGCAATGTTATTTGTTGACTGCGTTAGTTCACTAGCCTCTATGCCATTTGAAATGGATGCCTGGGAAGTTGATATTGCGATTTCAGGTTCGCAAAAAGGTTTCATGCTGACTACTGGCATGGCGATCTTAGGTGTTAGCCAAAAAGCATTGGCAGCAATGGAAACAGCTAATCTACCTCGTACCTTCTTTGATTTCAGAGACATGATGGGTGCGAATGCGAATGGCGGCTTCCCTTATACACCGCCACTACAGTTAATCTTCGGCATGAAAGAAAGCTTAGACATGTTGTTTGATGAAGGTCTTGAAAACGTTTATGCGCGTCACTTCCGTTTAGCAGAAGGCGTTCGTCAAGCTGTTGCAGCTTGGGGCCTTAAGTTATGCGCTAATACACCAGAACTTGCGTCTGACAGTGTAAGTGCCATCTATGTTCCAGAAGGCTTTGACAGTAACGAATTAACTGCACATGCATTTGATAAGTACGGCGTATCTTTTGGTATTGGCCTTGGTGAAATGAATGGTAAAGCTTTCCGTATTGGTCACCTTGGTTCTTTAACAGATGTAATGGTTCTTTCTGGATTGGCGACTATTGAGATGGCTATGGCCGATCTTGATTACCCGATCCAATTAGGTACAGGTGTTGCTGCAGCACAAGAGTATTTTCGTAAAACAGCTAAAAAAGCCAACGCCTAACCGCGTTGGTCTTTAATCCGATGAATTGCGAGGTTAAGCATGAGTTCTGAAGAAAATTTAGTGATTCCAACTTATGACGACGTTATTGCCGCTCATGAAAGAATCAAACCATATATACATGAAACACCTATTCTGACATCCCAACGTTTAAACGAACAAACAGGTGCAGAACTATTCTTTAAATGCGAAAACTTACAAAAAGCAGCGGCATTTAAAGTACGTGGTGCCTCTAATGCAGTATTTGGTTTGACAGACGAAGAAGCCAAAATTGGTGTTGCAACACACTCCTCTGGCAACCATGCACTGTCTTTGTCTTATGCAGCAGGACAACGCGGCATTCCTGTCACTGTGGTTATGCCTAGAACAGCGCCTCAAGCTAAAAAAGATGCGGTAATTGGCTACGGTGGAACCATTGTCGAGTGTGAACCATCGACTAGCTCACGAGAGGCGACATTTGCTGAAGTAGTTGCTCAATCAGGTGCTGACTTTGTTCACCCTTACAATGATCCAAGAGTAATTGCGGGGCAAGCAACCTGCTCAAAAGAGATGCTAAGTCAGGTTGAAAACCTTGATGCAGTCATTGCACCTATCGGCGGTGGCGGAATGATCTCAGGTACATGTTTAACCATTTCGAACATGGCACCTAACGTTAAAATCTATGCAGCTGAACCTCTGAATGCGGATGATGCAGCCCGCTCTTTTAAAGCTGGCCATATCATTGCAGATGATGCACCAAACACGGTGGCAGATGGTCTAAAAGTACCTTTAAAAGATTTAACTTGGCACTTTGTCAGTAACCATGTGACCGACATTTTAACAGCAACAGAAGAAGAAATTGTAGATGCTATGAAGTTGGTTTGGAAAACAATGAAAATTGTAATCGAACCAAGCAGTGCTGTGCCATTAGCCACTATTTTGAAAAACCCAGAAATTTTTAAAGGTAAGCGAGTTGGTGTCATTATCACAGGTGGTAACGTCGACCTAGACAAGCTTCCTTGGCTTAATAACTAATTCAATTCAAATAAAAAATTGTTTTAACCTAGGCGCTTTCCGCTCATCAGCTTAAGCCTAGGTTAAACCATTACTTAACTCCTATAGGGGAATAAAATGACGACATTAGATAATTTAGAAGTTGGTTTTGATGTTCCTGCATTGCCAGGCATGGACGTAGCAGATATTCAAACACCTTGCCTAGTTGTTGATCTTGACGCACTAGAAAAAAATATTAAAACCATGGGGCAATACGCCAAAGACATGGGTGTTCGTCACCGTGTACACGGTAAAATGCACAAATCTGTAGATATCGCTCTACTTCAAGAAAAGCTAGGCGATAGCTGTGGTGTTTGCTGTCAAAAAGTTTCAGAAGCTGAAGTATTTGCTCGCGGTGGTATTAAAGATGTATTGGTATCAAACCAAGTACGTGATCCAGCTAAAATAGACCGTCTAGCCCGTATGCCTAAACTAGGCGCTCGTACTATTTGTTGTGTTGATGATATTGAAAACGTTGCAGAACTTGCTGCTGCCGTTGCTAAACACGACACACAAATCGAATGTCTAGTAGAAATCGATTGTGGTGCCGGCCGCTGTGGTGTTCAAGCAGGTCAACCTGTAGTTGATATCGCTAAAGCTATTGCTGCGACACCGGGTCTTAAGTTCTCTGGTATTCAAGCATACCAAGGCGCTATGCAACATATGGAAAGCTATGCAGACCGTAAAGAAAAAATCGATATTGCTGTTGAAATGGTAGCTCGCTCAATGGAGATGCTTAAAGCTGAAGGCCTAGAGTGCGACATCGTTGGTGGTGGCGGTACAGGTTCTTACTACTTTGAAGGTAACTCTGGTGTGTTTAACGAATTACAGTGTGGTTCTTATGCATTCATGGATGCTGACTACCAGCGTATACATGATGAAAATGGCGAGCGTATCTCTGAATTCGAAAACTCACTTTTCATCTTAACATCTGTAATGAGCCACACTAAAACCGACAAGGCAATCTGTGATGCGGGCCTTAAAGCTCAATCTGTTGATAGTGGCCTTCCTTACATCTTTGGCCGTGATGATGTTGAATACATCAAATGCTCTGATGAACATGGTGTAATTTCTGATCCTAACAATGCCCTAAAAGTGAATGAGAAACTTAAGCTTGTTCCTGGACATTGTGATCCGACCTGTAACGTTCACGATTACTATGTTGGTATTCGTAACGGTAAAGTTGAAACACTATGGCCTGTTTCTGCACGTGGTAAAGCTTACTAATACGGCTAGCCATACTCGCTAGCATCCTACCTGCTAGCGAGTTCTATAAATTACTTGGAGAATCACTATGAGCACTGAAAATAAAGGTGTATCAATCGTTTCAGAAGAAACATGCCAAGCAGTTGTCGGCCGCCCTGAAGCTTTTACAGCTGTCGAGAATGTGTTTGCTGCCATGGCAAAAAATTCAGCCTACAACTTTCCTGTTGTTCGTGAAGCTATCGGTCATGCCGATGCTTTATACGGCTTTAAATCTGGTTTCGATCGCGACGGCATGGTGCTTGGCGTTAAAGCAGGTGGTTATTGGCCTGGTAATGCACAGCAAGGTATTACAAATCACCAATCTACCGTAATTTTGTTTGATCCAGACACAGGTAAAATTAAGTCTCTTGTGGGTGGTAATTATTTAACAGCTGTTCGTACTGCGGCATCTTCTGCGGTATCTATTGCTCATCTTGCCCGTAAAGATTCTAAAGTTTTAGGTATGGTTGGTGCAGGCCATCAATCAACATTCCAATTACGTGCAGCGGTTGAGCAACGTGATTTTGAAAAAGTCGTCGCTTGGAATTTCCACCCTGACATGCTACCTAATCTTGAGAAAGTATGTGTTGAACTAGGCCTACCATTCGAAGCGGTAAGCCGTGAAGAGCTAGGTGCGCAAGCAGACGTTATCATCACTATTACCTCTGCTTTTGAATCACTTATGCAAAAAAATTGGATTAAGCCAGGTACTCATATTGCGTGTATGGGGACAGATACTAAAGGTAAACAGGAAGTTGATGCAGACTTATTAGCAGCTGCAACTGTATTTACGGATGAGGTAGCTCAATCTATCTCTCTAGGTGAAGCTCAGCATGCTATCGAATCTGGATTGATTCAAATAAGTGATATTACACCAATTGGTGAAGTCATTAATGGCACCCACCAAGGTCGTACTTCTGAAGATGAAATCACCTTGTTCGATGGGACAGGTGTTGGTCTTCAAGATTTAGCTGTTGCCTCAGCTGCTGCTGATTTAGCCGAAGCAAAAGGTAAAGCTAACTTTATTGATTTATAGGTTTCTATGAATCATTTGTGAGCTCCATTGAGCATAATCCTATGCTTAGTCTCACACAAAACTGTTTATCCAGTTTTATTTCCCTTGGCTACTGTGCGTCGAATTTTGTAGCGATTATGCCCACTCCCTAAGTGGGCATTTTTTTCTTAAAAACATCATTAATAAATTAATTATTTTATTTATTCTAAATATATCAATTCCTAGGTTATAACATGCAAAACATCGCCAGAACAAATTTAAAAAAGCAACTAACAACACCTGAAATTATGGTTTGCGCATCAGTCTATGACCCTCTATCTGCTAGGATGGCGCAGGAGATTGGTTTTAAACTTGGCATCCTAGGAGGGTCAGTTGCTTCTCTTATCGCACTAGGAGCACCAGATATAAATCTATTAACACTAACAGAGCTGGCAGCACATGCTAAACGCGTATGCCAAGCTTCTGACTTACCCGTTATTGTTGATGGGGATAATGGATATGGAAATGCACTAAACGTGATGCGAACAATTGAAGAGCTTGAATATGCTGGTGCATCACTGGTAACAATCGAAGATACCATTCTACCTTGCCGCTATAAAGAACCCGCTCTTAGTCAAATTAGCCTTGAAGAAGCCAAACTTAAACTTGAAGCAGCAGTATCTGCAAGAAAAGATAAGAATCTATCGATTTTCGCAAGAACCCATGCATTAAATGAGGGTGACAACGCAGACATGCTTGAACGCATCAAGGCTTACAGTAAAACAGGAATTGATGGAATTTGTATATTTGGTGTCACTGACAATAAGACCCTTAGACAAATAAGTGACGTTACTCACCTACCTATTATGCTCATCAGTTATGGAAACCCTGACCTCGGAGAAGCCGAAGAACTTATAAAACTAGGCGTTCGAATTCGCTTAAGCGGCCATAAGTCATATGAAGAGTCTGTTAAAGCAAGTTACCTTTCTTTGCTCAAGTTACATCAAGGCGACAACTACAAAGATGAAGAAGTAGACGCTAAAGCCTTAATAAAAAGATTAAGTGACTCTGAACAAAAAACTAAACTAACCCAGCAATACATTTATCCAAACTAATAAAAAAGGGCTTTAAGCAATAAACTTAAAGCCCTTTATATTCTTTAAAGATACTAGTTCAAAAATACATTTTTATTTGTATATTCATCAAGCTCACGCAACTTCATACCGCCGATAATTTGAATATCAGTAGAGAAAAAACGAATCTCCCCTGTTCTTCTTTCTATTACTTGAGGCATTTGCTCAGGCAATGGGTATGCTTCTAAAAATTGCTTTCTGAATCGATAAATTTGAATGTTTATATGATTTTCATTCTGTCCTAACATTTTGCAAAGAAGGTCTTTATCTAACCATCCACACTCAGACAAATTCATACCATACGATTGATCTTCTTTAAATTTGCGGGCCAGCATCAAAACTAAGTAATGGTGATTCCTTAAACCGAGATCAACCTCTTTATCATCAAGCATTAGTTTGATAGAAACATGCTCTTCATTTTGGCTAACATCAAAGTTAAATGCGATCTTCTTAGGCGCTTGAGCAATATTGTCAGCCATAAAGCTTGTTTCTATACTTGTTTCACCATCTACAAACTTCCATTGTTTGTCATAGCTACCGACTTTATCGCCCATTTTAAGCTCATAAGGGCCAGTGTCATTCTCACACATCCACATGCCACGAGAATTTTGATAAATAGCTACTTCTGGGTTTTCTTCTGATGGAAGCACATTAATGCCATTCAAATAGATAATAGGCAGGCCTTTAGTAACAGGCAATAACATACTAGCTGGTGGCTCAAGGTTTTTAACATACCAAGATGAAACCTCTAAGCCGCCAAACTGAATTTCGTCATCTAAATTGATTCGTGTTTTTTCACCTCGAACAATTTTAGATCCATTAATAAAAGTACCGTTTGTACTCATATCTTGAAGCACCCAGCCTTCGCCATCCCAAATCGCAACTGCATGGGTGCGTGACGCTTCAGGCTGAGTCAATTCTGTTTCAGTCGTTGGGTGACGACCAAAAATATGTTGAGGCTGTATGATGACTTTCTCACCTGTACTGCCGTTAATTAGAATTGCCATACCCTTTCCCCTCATCCTTAAGTTATTTTACTGTACCAACGCCCATACACTGACACCATTACAGATAATTACAGTTTTAAACAAACCTATAAGTAAAATTTATATATACAAGGCTTGCTGATTAATTGATTGCTCTGTGTTCGCAACCGCAAAATACCCCATTTTTATTGGCGCTTGATACAAACGTTCATTCGCTAACTGGGGCCAAATGTGACACAAACCTGGTACAAATACCTTCGCAGTAAATAATGGAATATGAGCACGACTATAATTTAACACCATCACCTCCATACCATTTAGCTTTAACTGCGAGACGACAGCCGAAATATCATCTTTAATATCTGAACTAGGCTTAATAGCATAGGTATTAGATTTTAACTCACTTGAACCTTCGAGGTGCTCTCCCACTTCAATTAAATCAAAGTCAAAAGGTGCTGCATTTTGATCTCTAATCGGAATCAACTGGCAAAGCTCTGTCAAAGCTCTTTGAGCCGCCATTTCTGGGATCAAATGACAGCCAAAGCCCATTACTAAGCCGCCTGTCACCTTATCTCTGCCGAAAGCCCCCATAACGGGTATTCCTAAGTCAGACGTTAAGTCCAAAACCCAGTAGTCGTGGCCAACTTCACTATCAGGACTCAAACACTTATCAAGCTTCTGTAAGTTGTCTGGATCTAACTTATCGAGATCATACCTTGGACAAACTAACTTGTTATACCACCAAATTGCAGTTGCATCTCTTTCTATCAACTCAAAAAGCGCTTGTAAAATAGCCTCTTCTAACGTGTTTCCAGCCGCACAACCATTTGAATGCCAACGACCAAATTCATCATCTGAAAAAGGAATATTACTGAAACATTGGGAAAGCGGCACATATACCTGCTCTGATAGTGTCAGAGACCAAGTTGGTAACCAATGTATCAATTCATCCCTGTAAGGTTTCGCAGCCTGCTTAAGCTTGGAGTCCGGATGATCAGCTTGATTAAATTTATGATACTGGTCGGCACTATATGGCACTAAAGACTGAAAATTAACTGCTCTAAACCCCTTATCTAAAAGCTCTGAGTGTTTTAATTCCAATAAATCCACATCAGACTGATAAAGGGCAGCATATCTTTCAATTGCCTCAGATAAGGCACTCGCTTTAGATTGATCGTGACTTACACCTTTACCTAAACATATCTGAACAAAGCTATTTCGATCAAACTCAGTTAATTCAGCTTTATTTGGTGTTTTAAAAAATCCAGTACGATAAATTTTTATCGGCGAGCTCGGGTTTTCACCTATCACCTCGAGATGATTAATTACACCTGTAATAGGACTGACTAACGGCATTAATTTTTCTACCGTTTGTGTTGCTGTAACACTCCTAGAACCGCCATCGATATTAAATCGACTAATGCACGACTCTAACTCTATAGGACTATCAATCTGATTTGAAAATTCAACATTGTTGCCTAAAGCATTATTAATAACATGAGATTCAAACGAATCAGTATTAGGCCTATAAATTGATATTGCTTTATTGTCGCACTTAGCAAATGCAAAGAACTGTTCTTCTAATAGCCTGTCTATAGCATCTATACACTTACTGTTAAGCTGCTCAAGAAATTCAAAAGGATAAGCATGACTATCAGTCGGATAACAAAGCTCTAGAGTTTTACGTACAGGTTGATTCTCTAGAAGCTGACCTTGTAGCTTGATAAATAAAGAGACCTCATGCTTACTAAAGATAGAGGTTACACTAATTGCTTCGCCTGAGACTTTAAGCACAAGAAAATTGTCAGATTTAATGCAATCTTCGATTCGTTTATCTAATAAATCATCAACAACTATTAGCTGCAAGTCTTTATCAGTATTGTAACCTTGATTTAGGCTAGCAGTTAGGCTTTGCTCAATTTGCTTTATTACTGCGTCATTACACAGACTTAAGGAGCTAAAGGTTATATTTGATTCTGAACTTTGAATCAGCCTGGAAATTGGCTCACCCACAAATGAAGGCTTTTGATATACATTATTTCCAGCACTCTTATTAATTACGTTGAGTTCAACTAGTTTGTTTATTTGATATAAGAAAAGCGACGCTCTCTCATCCAAATTTATCTTAGTTACCAAGATGTCATCAAGCGTTTTTTTTCCATCAATCTCATCAACAAAAGGGAACTGCTCTTGTGGCAATAAAAGCTGCTGCCCAGAGGACAGCAGCAAGACATCTTTGTTTTTCAACACATAGACATTAAATTGACCATGCCAATGATAAACACTAGACGATTTTTCCATGTAACTAGTTTACCTCAGCCAGTTGATCTTCAGATTTAAACAAAACCTCTTCATTTTTTATGTCTTCAAAGCCATAAAAATCTTTAGCGTTTTGCTCTAACACTGCTTGCAATTCAATCTCAGTCAGCTCTTCGAGTTGTTGAGCTATATCTTCAGTCGTAAATTGCAAATGATCAGGATGAGGAAAGTCACTACCATACAAAAGTTTGTCATGACCTATTACATCAATAACCTCTCTTAAACATGGCTCACCAAGCTCAATTCCAACCCAACATTGACGTTTAAAATATTCGGATGGCAGCATCTTAATATTTTCTTCAACTAAAGTAGGGAATTCTGGATAACAAATATTATCCAGTCGCCACAACCAATGAGGCACCCAGGATGCACCCGCTTCCAAAAAGGCAAACTTCAATCTTGGGTGTCGCTCTAATACACCTGACTCAAGTAAAGAGACAAATGCCATTTGAGCCTCCATTGGGTGCGAACAAGCATGCATAGCGAAACGAGAAGTAAACCTATCCGTTCCAGCCGTTGGCGCATGAAGATTAGTTCCTCCATGAAAGGCTACAGCAATATTATGCTTTTCACATGCAGCCCAGAAATCATTATAATCTTCATGCCCTAATGTACGGCCACAAATCACTTCTGGTCTCAAGGTGATTGAAGTCCAGCCATTGCTTATAACTTTCTCCAATTGCTCTACCATGTTTGATGGTTCGTGACGGCTAATTACTCCAACAGCTCTTAGCCTTTTGGGGCTAATGGAACAATATTCATATAACCACTTATTATAAGAACAAGCATATTCCAATGAAACTCTAGGAGGTATTTTTTCATGATTAACTATATACATTGCAAAACTAGGAAATATTGCAGCCTGCTCGATATCACTATCATTCATAGATAAGATCTGCTTTTCAGGTGTCATGCCTGAACCTAGCTTTTTCTGTATATTCTTACTCTTGTAAGCTGAAGCTAATCTTTCATTTTCACCCCAGCTATTTAAAATAAGAAATTTACCAATATAAATATCTGGAGGTAATTGAATTGCTGCATCAGGTCCTAACCTTTCAGCTCTCTCTCCCATTTTTTCATATGTATCATGAACATAATTAACCTCATAACCATCTACATTTTTCCATACAGCGGATGGTTCAACTACATGTCTATCCGAGTCAATCAATATATATTTCATAAATCAAGCCTATTAACTTATGATGCTGTAAATGGGTATATTTTACCTGCAGCATCATAATCAATGAGCGCTAGATCTTTAGAGTCAGTTAACGGCTTAGGTGGTAGCTGAAGAATTAGATACATTTTTAATGCACCATTTACAACAGACTCCTTCCAACCATTTTCTTCGATTTTTTGAACAACTTTATCCGTGCCATTTACCTTCGTCATAACGTCTTCATATTTAGGTGAATAAATATGATGGTTTACTGGGATTTCTACCTGCACAACACCTGCATCAGGATTAGAAGCATCTGTTGGAGACTCTACAACTTTGATATGCAACAAGTTCCACAAACTTACGTTTTCAGACTCACCAGTAAAGCCTAGCATTGCAAACGCCTTTTGAGAGTCTTCAAGCAGTACTGACTTAAAGTTATCATCAGACCAAGCAACAGCAATAGCTCTTAACCATGTTGAGCGCCAGCTATAAATAATATCTAAGGCAGGCAATAATGGCTCATCACCATGAGGCATTCCGCTAGTGTTATCAATATTAAATCCTGACATAATTAATTCCTTCTATTCCATTTATTGTGATTTAACTTACACATTATCTTTTGTTGTAATTCAACAAAAAAATAATCCTCTACTTCTCTTGATTGCTGAATTGAAGCCTCTAACCTTGAAATAGCTTTAATTTCATTACCATTTTCAATTTCAACTTCAGCAATTATAGAATTCCAAAAACCCTGCATTTGAGATGCTCCAGCCTTAAGCAAATCTCGCAAACTATCTTCTGCCTTATCTGCATCACCGCTGATTAAGGAGAACATAATATTCGTCACCCCATCCCAATTTGCTAAATTATTCAGCTCACAAATTGATAAAATCTCTTCTGAGGTACTTTTTAATTTATCAAAATTTTTATTTAAGTATAAACAACAACACCAATAAAACTTTGACATACATAAACTGTGAACACTATTTATTTCTTCTGCATATTTTATAGAGTTTTGAATAGTTTTTTCAGCTATTTCATGCATCGATGAACTAGCATAAATTAATGCTTCTAAACTTAATGCAAAAACTTTTGTGTCATGCCCAAACTTCTCTGCGTGGTCATAATGCAATTTATCATCATATAAGCTCCTTGCTCTTTCTGTATAACTAAGTGCCTTATCAAACTTCCCTTGACACCATAAACAATGTGCCTTTAGTGCATATAGAGCAGACTTTAAACCAGTATCAAGTTCATTAATACTTAATGCCAGTCGAATAATCCCATAAACTTTATTATGATTACCACGCACGTTATTATAAGTAGCTAGACTAAGATAAGTTCTTGCTTTTAAATCATTTGATTTTTCTGAAAGATTTTCAATTAGTTTTTGCGACCTTGAAACTAGCTTTTCAACCTCTTCTCCGCCCCAACCTAGGGTCATCATTGTTGCAGTTGTTAAAATTTGATTAATTTCAACCTTGAATTCATAAGTTGAGTCATAATGACACGCCGAGTCATAGGCCACTTTTGAATAATGAATAGCTTGTTCATATTGACTTCTCTGCATACAAGCAACTGCTGAAGCATTTGCATAAACTGCAGATTTTTCATAATTTTCAGCTGATGAATAATGAAATGACAGCAAATTATTTACATCATCATTACTTTTATCTTTTTCAATCGAATTAGCAATAGCATTATGTATGCTTTTTTTATTCGTTGCATTTAAACCACCATAAACTGCATCTCTTACTAAAGCATGTTTAAAAATATAAACATCACCTTCAATAATACGCTGCTTATATAGCAAATCTTTAGCAACTAATTCATTTAAATCTCGCTGCAATTCAAAGCTATTTTTATTTGATACATTTAAAAGAAGTTTATAATCAAATTCTCGACCTATAACGGCGGCCACTTGAGCAGTATCTTTTGAGTATAACAAGCTGTCAATCTTAGTTTGCAAAGAATCTAACAATGTATCAGGTATATAACTAATAGCTCTATCACTAACAAAATCAACAACACCATTAAAGTGATGAACTATATTTTTATTAAGCATCATACTAATAAGCTCTTCCATATAAAAAGGAATACCATCAGTCCTCCTAATAATAGCTTCATAAACCCTAGCCGATATACTATCTCTATTAAAAAATTCATTAATAAATAGTTTACTCTTATCAGCATTCAAGCCGACTAGTTCAATCAAGCAACAATCACTCATACTTATTTTTTCGGAAGCTCTTGTTCTGGAAGTAAAAATAACAAAATGTTTTTTCCTATCAAACATTTTATTTTTATAAAAAATCGAAAAAAACTCTATGCTAATTGGATCTGACCAGTGAACATCCTCTATAAAGAATAATATTTTCTCATTACTACCTTCACTAGGTTTTAATAACAAAAATGTTAATACTTTAAATAAAATATCTTTTTGAACTTCAGCAGCCAAAGGTGCTATTGACATTTCTTCAGGTATTGGCATATTCAACCAAGTTAGAAGAATCGGAATAGAAATATCAGAATCAATTTCATCACTCTCTTTCAATGCAACCTTCACTGCTTCAAGAAAGTTTTTATCATGATACTCACTTGATACATCCTGAATGTTATATTTATTTTTTATTATTGTTAAAATTGGATATAGTCCGTTATGCTGGTTTTCTGGTAAGCATTGAGATAAGTAATGTTGAAAGCTATTTGCTAAACCTCTAACCTCATAAATCAACCTTGACTTACCAATTCCAGCTTCACCATATATATGCACATAAGAAGCTTTCGAAGAATGTAATCCATTAAAAAAACTTTTTAGCTCCTCTAACTCCTCATCACGCCCTACAAAAGCATTAGCAGTTCGTGTACTTCTTAAAAAGCCAAAAGCCTCATTAAGCCTTTCACCAATCAATTGGTGTACAGCCTGAGAACTATTAACCCCTAAAGATGTATTAAGAGCCATCTTAAATTCAATATATCCTTCAAGTAACCTTCTGCTTGTTTGCGAGCAAAGCACCTGTTTGGGTCTTGCTAATCTAGAAAGTTCCATTGCTATATTTATAGCCGCCCCCTCTGGCATTGCATCTGAATAATGACTAACAATACCAGTATGCATTCCCATTCTAGCTACAATTTCAAGCTTTTCACTTTGCTTTAATAATGAGTTTCTTTGGTTAATATTACTTGTTATATCAAGAGCAGCTCGAGCGCAAAGACGACTGTCATTATCACTTACAGATGGATAACCAAAATAAAACAACAAAGTATCACCAAGCGTTCCAGCATGATAAGCCCCATAACGAATTGCTATATCGATCGCTTGAGAACGACTATCTCTATGTATAACATCCAATAACTCTAAATCTGATTCACTACTGTCAAAATGCAATATGCCGCTTAATGTCAAAGTGACACATAAAACAGAAATTTGTTTTTGCTCAATAATACTGGAGCTAATTTCAATAGCAGTATTGATTTGGGTTTCTTGTAAAGCTAGTGCAACACTTTCTTTATTAAAATCATCAGTACATATAGAATTGCTAATTGCAAACTCTTTGTTTTTATCACCATATTGATTAAATTCATTAACGTATTCGTTGTCATTAGAGTTTTGCTTTAATGACAAATCTCCAACCAAAGAGTTTATGTTAATCTGCTTTAAGTCATTGTAAATAAGTCCAGCATCTCCAGCCCTCTCATTTACTTTTTTATTAAGCACTCGTCTTAATAAGTTTGCTACAGGATGACCAGCTACTGCTGTTGGTATAGGAACATTCGAAAGGCTTAATTGCTTATGAAATATTGAAGCGAGACTGTTTCCAGTTATTGCAGGCTCACCAGTCAAGCATTCAATAAATACTAACCCCCAAACATAAATATCACTTTTAATAGAGGGTGACTCACCACGCAATTGTTCTGGAGCACTGTAAGAAGGGGTACCTAAAGTCTCGTTAGTTAGGGTGATAGATTTATAGTCGTGCTGTCGCACTTCATTACTGAGAGTACCAATACCAAAATCCAAGATTTTAATATGTTCTTTTGTACCAACTTTACTAAGCATAATGTTGGCTGGTTTTAAATCTCTATGTATAACACCTTGCTCATGGGCATGAGATAAAGCGTCGAGTACCTGGCCCATTAAGTTGGCAGTATCCGCAGGAAGCAGTGCACCTTTTTCAGAAAGAAGTTCTTTTAGTGATTTTCCATCAACATATTCAAATACGGCATACACCAAATCTTCATCACAAACTCCTTTATCTAAAAGGCGAACAATGTTTGGATGCTGTAAACGACTACTTAAAGCCGTCTCTCTTTGAAATCGCTCAAGGTATCTTTGCTTTTTTTCACTATCAAACTCAGAGGAAAGAGTTAGAAATTTTATTGCTACGGTCTGATCAGTGCTAATTTGCCTTGCTTTAAACACCATACCAAAACCACCTTGACCTATCATTTCGATCAATTGGTAATTGCTAGAGTGAAAGCGGTTTTTGATAGACGAATCTAATGTCACCTGATCATCCTTAATCATCACATTCAGTGGTTAAATCGTAATTTTTTACTCAACCACATTCATGTGCTTATAGTTTTAATAGTTAACTCAATTTCCCTATGAGACTCGAAATGTGCAAGAAAAGTCAACCCATTTGCATATATTTGCACAAAAACGTCATTTGAATCATAAGATTAAAGATTACTTTAAATAAAAAAAACATAAAAATGAATAAAGTTACAAAATAATTCACATTGAAATACTGACAACAAAAATTCTGTTATTAGTTGTAACATCTATGTGTATGCAAAAGACCTAAACAGATTAACAATTTTTTTCGATAATATAAGCAAATTAACTTATAAAGTGATGTGCATCAATGACGTGCGTTTGCACCTTTCACAAAGCTAGACTTCATGCTTAGCGAGGCCCACTTTGATCACAGAGTTTATCCCAGTAATACCTAGCTGAAAACAAAAAACCGCCGATAAGAAGAGCTCTTATCGGCGGTTTTGAATCTGTTGACTTAAAGTAAATCTAACTAATCATGATGTATTTTATGTGACTAGCAAGAGGAACCTATTGCCAAGTCGTTTGAGTTTTCTTGGATATTTTGATGACCTTCCATCTTTTTATTAAATATAGAGCGTGTTATGTCCTCAAAACTACCTGTTGTACTCTCGAAAAAAGTTTCCGATTTTATTACTTCTCCATAATAAATAATAAAAGGCATAAGCATAAATAAAGAAAATAATAATGAAGAAAACAAACCAGCAGAAAAAACTAAAATTGAAGCGGCAGCGTATAATGCTAGCCTACAATAAAAATTTTCCCAGCTGTAAACTACTGAATTTCTAATCCTTACTTCACTGTAAATTGCTTCTGCGTTTGCCTGCTCGATCGCAGATAACCCTCTACAGACAGATTGATAAGCAACAACACTAGAATTCTCATAAATTGGGGTTAACAC
The DNA here is from genome assembly GCF_001624705.1 of Marinomonas sp. SBI8L. GTDB lineage: Bacteria > Pseudomonadota > Gammaproteobacteria > Pseudomonadales > Marinomonadaceae > Marinomonas. The sequence goes on along the minus strand of NZ_JSEO01000002.1, from coordinate 240,642 downwards.
TTCTTTAACCCAATAAAAGCTTCCATTAAGGTGTTGTTTTTTGACAGCTGCAGTCCAACTTTTTCTTTGCTTTTTCTTTGATTTTAGATTCAAACTAGCAATTTTTGGCATATCAGCATGATCTAAACTATTTACCTTTAATCCAATCAATTCTTCTGAGTGATAACCGAGTACTTTTTGGTATTCATCATTCGTGTAGGTAATAAAACCATCAAGGTCAGTGATTGTAATTAACTCGACATCCTTGCCGAAAGTAATTTGCTCTTGAATAGCTTGAGTCATTCGAGGTTCCTGCATAAGTTGTAACTAAAAATCCTTTTCAATTTACAATATTTTACTGCAAAACTTTAGTTATTACACCAAACAAGTGTAATATTTTTCTGATAATTTACATTTATATCCAAAATTTATTACATCAATTCAGTCACTTACAAAACTTGTTTAACTTTCACGCACGCTCCTTCGTTCATATTTATCAAAAAATCTCCTAGATATAACCCATATGGGTAGACCAGCTTATAGCCTCCTGCTTTCTGGCTCAGTTAATATCTAGCGTATATTTATAAGAGAATCGCTTTATTTTCTCTACACTACTTTAGTGCTACAAACATCCTTAATGATACTGATAAAGGCACCCTTTTCATTTGGCCCTTATGATAGATAAAATGATCTTATATTGTTTTCTTGATAGTCCACAACCGACACTTAAGGGAGTTCATCAACAATTTAGAAATGTGACCTATTGATACCCTTGCGATTGCGCTAATTCAATTTCAAAGCTTAATCGACTTATTAAAAGCCTTGTTGTCCTTTGCTGTAATAGTTTGGCTAAAGTATCAACTTGCTCAGTCACTTGATCTATATGTTCGGCGGGTAAATTCATATTCATGCTATAGCTGAAATCAAATTCATTGAATGCTGACTCCATTCTTTTGAGCATTAAAGCCTGAAATTCAATAGAAAAATTTTGCTTGGCAAGCAATGTGGCAAGACTTTGGCTAAAGTAAAACCAATTATAGCTATTATTTGGATTGATCTGGACGACTTTTGACATATATGTACCTCAACAATCTAATACACATACTTTAGTTATAGTCCAAACTAAGATATCAAGCCACATCATGTTAGTGACAACTAACTCATTGATTTATATATTTTAGTTTGACCTGAAAGCAATAGAATTTTAACATATATCAAATATTTAGCGTGTCAAATTGAGATATTGTGAAATTTTCGTGCAGCAAAAGCCTCTTAAAGCTTCTTTTCGCTAAGTAGGCTCTACTTGATGGCATTTTATTAAAACTCTATTAAAATAGTGTGAGAGGCCTCAGGTAGCTTCTTCTGCACGCACTTAACAACTTCAGTAAGTATATTGTTTTATGGATAGACAACTTATTGCTTAAGGATAATCCAGTTAATGCTCTTTGAAATAACTTAATTCATCAAAGCAGCTATTTAATAATGTAACCATTAATGGAATTCTCACTAAAAGTGAAAGGGCTAGATCATTGAACCATTCAAATTTAATACACCTTTTTGAAAGCGTATTACGATTGCATTCTTACGAGTCTACAGTGTTGCATTTATCAAAATCGATTGATAATTATGCCAATTACACACTCTTTATAAAGTTACTTGATAAAGCTGGTAACAAATCTAAAACTGATAATTCTTATTCCGACCCTCACTTAAAAACACAACCTTTAAGATTAATCGCTCAAACTGTACTTTTTGATGTAAGTAAGCTTTCAAGAGAAGAGCAAAACAAACTAATTAAATTCATCGCTGAACATTACACACAAGCAGCAATTGATAAACTTAAGTCTATTTTTGTTGAGTCTGTCGATTTAATTAACTCTAAGAGAGATAAGGCTAAGGAAATAGTAGCTTTAATGAAGTCTCATAAACTTGATTTTACCGATATCAGAGAACACACAAACAAGTAATGTTTTCAGTTTTTTAAAATGAGTTAGTCTAGTTAACAGCCTTGTTAAGGCTAACTTATATAATAAAAAAAGCCTGATCAATAATTATTAATCAGGCTTTTGTTTATACAGTTTTCTGATAGTGTCTGCGCTTAAGTAGCTACTCGCATCAACCCTGTAGCATTAATTAAATTCCGCACTCGCATCAGAAATAGCATTCCACAAGTGTTGTGAGCCAGCGATATCCGATAGAACAAAATACCCTTCTTCATCTAATATAACTTGCTTAGCGATAATTGCGTTAACTCTGGCGACAGAAGTTTGAGCAATACTTGAACATTCAAATACTTTCTCGCTCAAATCAACCCCACACACTTTGGCAAACATATTCGGTGTATTTTTGCCTTTAACCAAAAAACATCCGTGACTATGCTGACAATATAAACGATAAACATTAGTAACACCCTTTGATGCAAGTTCTAATGCTTCAATAAACTCATGCTGTGATTTATCTGTATCAATTAGCCAGAACTCTGTGTTGCTGAGGCGCAATACAAGCACGCCAGCTGCAGTTACAACAGATTGATTTGGAACATTAGGTACACTGATACCTTGCTCTCTCAGAAAAGACGCTACACCCCTTCCTCTAAAACCGACTCTCGAGAATAAGGTATGATCATGCATACTGATTTTTGAGTTTATTAATTCAGGTGAGCCAACAGCCAATTGACTGCGACGAAGCTCTACAGCCGAGCTTAGGTTATAGAAATCCATTACAGCACCTCCTGACGGGCATTATCTACATCATAAAAAGGTAAAGGCACAACCTCAGCCATAACAAGCTCACCATTATCAACACGAATTGGGAACTTAGAACCAATTTCTTGCTGATTGATGCCAACAAAGGCCATACCGATATTCGCATTTAAAGTCGTTGAGAATTCAGATGAGGTAACATTACCCGTAATAGCACAGTCTACTTGTGTATTTGAAGCCAACACTATGTGGCCTTCTTTAGGTCTGCTTGATTTAGCATCTAATTTAAAACCAACCAGTTTACGGGTTTGTTCGCGAGCCATTACGATATCAACTGAACGATTACCGATAAAAAATGGTTTCTTACGACTTATTGCCCAGTCTAATGACAACTCTCCAGGATGAGACATACCATCCGTGTCTTGACTGACAATAATATGCCCCTTCTCTAATCTCAAAAGTCGCTGAGTCTCAACCCCGAAAGGTTTCATATCAAACTCTTTACCCGCTTCCATTAGGAGATCCCAAAGTGTTTCACCAAATAGACTAGGCATATGAATCTCATAACCAAGCTCCCCGACAAAACCCACTCTCAATAGTCTCACTGGCACACCTTGTATCGTGCCTTCACGATAACCAAGATAAGGAAAACCTTCGTTAGAAAGATCAACGTCTGAGCAGACTTTCTCAAGTACTTTTCTAGACAATGGACCCGCCACGTTCACAGCAGAGAATGCAGAGGTTACATTTGCGATATCTACATCTAAGCGCCATTGAGCATTCCACTTCGTCATTTCACGATAAACTGCATCAACACCACTCGTTGTCGCTGTAATATAATAGTGATCATCTTCTATACGACAGGCAACACCATCATCAATCACGACTCCTTGCTCGTTAGTTAAGACTGCATAGCGCGTCTTACCTACAGGCTGTTTTAAGAAAGCAAAGGTATATATTCTGTTTACAAATTCAGCCGCATCAGGACCTCTAACCTCTAACCCACCCAGGGTACTCACATCTATCATGCCAACAGCATTACGGACCATCACAGATTCACGTTGAATGACATCATCACGTTCAGCAGGTGAACCATAGTAAGCAGGTCTACGCCACACACCAGCCGGTATCATATGAGCACCAAGCTCTAGGTGGCGCTTATGCATAGGCGTATATTTATGCGGGTTGAAAATTCGACCAGCAATATTCGCCAACTTTTCAGGCACAAATGGTGGTCTTGCTGTGGTAACACCTGTCTCAGTAACAGTTCTATTCGTTGCATCAGCAACCAAGCGAGCTGTTGGTAGTGCTGAGTGCCTACCTTGGGACGGCCCCATACCAACGGTTGAAAAGCGCTTAACTAACTGAATATCCCTGTAGCCTAATCGTGTCGCGTTAACAATATCCTTAGCTTGAAGGTCTTCGTCAAAATCAACAAAGTCTTTACCCTTTGGATGTTTGAAAATTGGCCATTCAAAATTAGTTTTAACCTTGCAGTGAACCGGTTGTGGTTCTACTGTTTCCAAGCCTAAAGATAACAAACTATAGTGAGCCGCAAGCTCACCATCTCTTACAACTGCATCGAGATCATGTATACCATTTACAGATCCAGCAATTTGGCAGTTATCAGGTAAGTTTGTTAGGGAGAATAAAGCTGAGTCATCGTTATAACTTAACTTAGCACCGGCTTGGCATAAAAGCTGGTATACAGGCATGTAGCCAGACGACATACATAATAAGTCACAGTCTACTTTAACACCTTTTTGGGATACGCTTCCCTTACCACTAATGTCATGAACCATCACACCAGATAAATGCTTTTTATCTGAGCTTGGAAGTGCTTCATAGACAGTCGAATTTAGACGCACTTCTAAACCAATACTCGCAACAGCACTTTGTAACTCTGATGAAGCGCCCTCTTTACGCATATCAATGATTAGTGAAACATCGACACCATTCTTAGCAAGCTCTAGAGCACAGTAGTAACCATCATCATTACCCGTTAATACAACCGCTTTATTACCAGGTTTAACAGCATATTGAGACATCAGTCTCATTGCTGCACTAGACATCACAACGCCAGGTACATCGTTATTACGGAATACTACATGCTGTTCAAAAGCGCCTGAAGCAATCACACATTGTTTAGCTCGCACTTTATACATGCGATTGCCCTGAATTACTGGTAAGTAATTATCAGCAAACCAAGCATTACAAGTCGCATTCGTCAGTGTTTGAATATTGGCATGGTTAAGAACTTTTTCTGTTAGTTCTTCTCTTAGGCTTTGTGCTTTTTTACCAGGAATATCAAACCTATGATAAGTTAGAGCACCACCAATAATTGGGTTCTCATCAACAAGCAATACATTTGCACCAGCATCAGCTGCTTTCAAGGCTGCAGCTAAACCTGCAGGACCAGCACCAATAACTGCAAGATCACAAAACAGATACGCTTTATCATGATAAGTAGGTGTAAAACTTAAATCAGCATAACCTAAACCCGCTTTTTTACGGATGACGGGCTCCCACTTATCCCAAACACCTTTTGGCTTATAAAAAGCACGGTAATAGAAACCAACAGGCATAAAGCGGCCGGCATATCCCAGCTTGTCATCCTTATCATGTTCTAGGGAACCATTATAGTTCTGGCCTAAAACATTCATATCATTAACAATGCTTGATCTATCGGCTAGTACATTTGGCTCATTTTCTAACTGAACGAGTGTATTAGCATCTTGCCCTGCCATTGTTAACGGCCCACGCGGGCGGTGGTATTTGAATGAGCGAGACATTAGCCATTGATCATTAGCAATCAAAGCACTGGCTATTGTGTCACCTTCTACGCCTTGATAGGTTTTACCCTCAAAAGTAAAGTTGACAGGCTTCTCAGGATTAATAAATAAACCTGTTGAATTTGGTAATCTGTTATAGCCTCTCATGATACAACCTCCTGAGCTGGCTTAGCCTTCATCTCGAAATCAACCCTCTCTTTGAAGATTTCAGAAGGATCATAAGTTTTCAAAATCTCATCACTTGCAGTGTGTCTTTCCGCAATAAACCAATACCCAGATGGGGAATGAAACCACCACTCTTGTACGATACGTATCGTATTGTCGTAATAGAAAACGTATTCAGCCCATTCTTTATCTGAACAATTAACCATGTCAGGCATAGGCTTAACTTCTCCACCATAAACAAACTCACTGATATTTCGTGGTCCGTTTAGTGGGCAATTCATAATTTTCATAATAACCCCTTAATGGCTAGCAGCCGTTGCGCCCATTTCATTTACCTGACGGAAAACATCGAACCTATCCATAGAAAATGGCTTAATTAAATCAGGCACTTTGCCACCACTTGCGACCAGTTCTGCCATTGTTTTTCCACAAATAGGTGTCGACTTGAAACCCCAAGTCCCCCAACCTGCATCTAGGTAGTAATTATCAACAGGACTTAACCCCATAATAGGGCTGTAGTCTGATGTCATGTCTGTGATACCCGCCCATTGACGCATAAGCTTCAAATTCGCCATGAAAGGGAACATTTCAATCGCACTAGCCAACAAGCTTTCTTTCAAATCTAAGGTAGAGCGAGTGTTATAAAGAGGATACGGATCTGAACCACCACCAAAAACAATTTCACCCCGTCCAGTTTGCTGAACATAGCAGTGCAATGCAGAGGAACTAACTAGCGGGTCAAGAAATGGTTTAACCGGTTGAGTTACCATAGCCTGCAGGGGATAAGTGGTAATTGGCATTTTAATGCCTGCCATTGCAGCAACAATTGAGCTATGCCCTGCTACCGCTTGCACAACGCAACCGCAATTCACTGTGCCTCGGTTAGTTTTAACGCCAGTAACCTTGTTATTCTCAGTAATAACATCCACAACTTCAGTGAGTTGGTGCAATTCAACACCTCTTTGAGTCGCACCTTTTGCATAACCCCAAGCCACAGCATCATGGCGAGCTGTCGCACCATCGATATGCCATAAGCCAGCCAAGACGGGCATATCAGCTGGATTCATATTCAAAGTGGGTACAAGCTCTTTGATTTGCTGTGGATCAACCAGCTCAGTTTTGCCACCAAAATGTGTATTCACTTCAGTTCGCTGCCTAAAAGATCTTACCGCAGCATCGGTATGGGCAAGTGTTAACTGACCACGAGATGAATACATGATATTAAAGTCAAACTCGTTCGATAGCTGTTTAAATAGATCAACTGATTCGGTATAAAACTTCACCCCTTCTGAGGTTAGATAATTAGATCGAATAACCGCCGTATTACGTGCCGTATTACCGCCACCTAGATATCCTTTTTCTAAAATCGCGATATTTGTAATACCGTGATACTTAGCAAGATAATAAGCAGTTGCAACACCATGACCACCACCGCCAATTATGACAACGTCATAATGTTTTTTTAAATCTGTTGGTGCAGGTAAATCCACATCATTTTCAAATGGATAATCGTTTTTTAAACCATATTTCAGCAAGGAAAAAGGCATGAAAAAATCCTCGTTAAAGAAAAAATCGAATTAACATCAGTCTTTTTAAACACCTAATTGGTGCTGAGCTGCGGTTAAAGTATTTTGCATCAGACATGCAATAGTCATTGGCCCGACACCACCGGGCACAGGTGTAATCGCTCCCGCTATGTTTGAGACTTGATCGTAATCAACATCCCCTAACAAACGTCTCTTACCCTCTACCACAACTGAATTTATCCCTACATCAATAATCACTGCACCAGGCTTAACCCATTCTTTTTTTACAAGAAGAGCTTGACCTACTGCGGCAACCAAAATGTCAGCATTACGGCAAACCAACTCAATATCTTGAGTTTTAGAGTGGACTGTCGTTACCGTACAATTCGCCTGTAAAAGCAAACTTGCCATTGGTTTACCAACAATATTTGAACGGCCAATTACCACCGCATTTTTTCCAGATAAATCATCAATTTCGCGATTAAGCATGATCATGCAACCTAAAGGGGTACATGGAATAAGTGACTTCTGACCAGTCACTAAATTACCGACATTCTGCGGATGGAAACCATCTACATCTTTAGCCGGTGAAATTGCTTCAATAACATGGCTTTCATCTAGATGTTTTGGTAAAGGCAGCTGTACCAAAATACCATGAACACTTTCATCCTTATTAAGCTGGCTAATTAGGTTATCCAGCTCTTCTTGACTGGTATCCTTTGCCAAATAGTGCTCTGTTGAGTTTAAGCCAGCCTGATTGGCTCTCTTTACTTTATTTCGTACATACACTGCACTTGCAGGATCTTCACCCACCAGCACAACAGCTAATCCAGGCGTAACCTTATGGTCACGTTTAAAAGCAACAACATCGAGCGCTACTTTTTCAACAATTTCATCGGCCAGGGCTTTACCATCAATCCGAACTGTCATAACACCTACCCCACAAGCCTATTTGAAAACAATAGATTTATTGCCATACATGAAAACACGATGTTCAAGATGCATTCTTACCGCATTTGCAAGTGCAACTGTTTCAGTATCACGACCAACTGCTACAAGGCGCTCTGGAGAATAAGTATGATCAACAGGTTGTACAGATTGTTCGATGATTGGACCTTCATCTAGATCTGATGTGACATAGTGTGCAGTTGCACCAATAAGCTTAACGCCACGCTCATGTGCTTGGTGATATGGTTTAGCACCTTTGAAGCCTGGTAGGAATGAATGGTGGATGTTGATCGCTTTACCGTTTAGTTTCTGACAAAGCGAATCAGATAGAATTTGCATGTAACGGGCTAATACAACGAGATCTGTCTCTGTTTCAGAAATAATGTCTAATAAAGCCGCTTCTTGCTTCGCTTTATTTTCTTTATTAACAGGTAAGTGAACAAAACGAATTCCTTCACGCTCTGCCATAGGTCTCAGATCTTTATGGTTCGACACTATCGCAGTAATTTCCATTGGCAACTCGCCTTTACGATGGCGATATAAAAGATCGTCCAAGCAGTGGTCAAATTTACTCACCATGATCAGCACTTTAACCGGCTCATCACTACCAACGATTTCCCAATCCATATTGAATCGAGAAACCTGCTCATTAAAACCATCTCGAATTGATGCAATCGTGTTGTCATCACCTTCAATTCGACAAACAGCGCGCATATAAAAATGCTGACTATCTTCATCGTCAAACTGGTGCATTTCTGCAATGTAACAACCATGATCTGCTAAGTAAGTTGAAACAGCAGCCACAATACCGCTAGCTGCATCACAAGATGCTTTTAATACGAACTCTTTAGCCACAACAATATCCCCACATATAAAGCTTTTATTCAAATATGAATTTAAAAACACAAAAATCATGCTTTTCAATTCCATTAGATTCAAATATATTTAAATAAATCATTTTTGAAAGTAAAAACTCTAAAAATGGCATAAAATGCAAAAAGTAATTTATATATGAAATTTTTGATCAAATATGGAATTAACTATGAGTAATAGCCCTGAATACCACGTACCAGCATTATCTCGAGGACTACAGATCATTGAGATGTTTAATAGAGATAAAAGAGTATTAAATACGCAAGATTTTGCTGAACATCTTGGTGTTAGTGCTTCCTCAACCTACCGTATTGTGCAAACACTGTTAGATATGGGCTATTTAAAGAAGGTAACGAGAAATGCCTATGAACTAGGACCACAAGTTGTCTCCCGTGGCTTTGCATTCCTAGCTGGCAGAGATTTAGTTGATATCGCATCACCATACATCAATGAACTTAGAGACAATGCCTCTATTTCTTGTCACCTTGGTATTCGTGATGGCTTAGAAACCATTTACATTTATCGCGCTCAGGCATCTCAACGCTTATCTGTTAATATTCCTCTTGGCTCAAGACTACCTTGTCATACTAATGCTATGGGTCGTGTTTTATTACAGCAGCTTAGTGATATTGAACTAAATGCGATGTATCAAACGCTTCAGCTTGATATTTATCCAGGACCACATCCGCAGTCCCTACCTGAGCTTAAAAAACTTTTAAAAGTAGAATGGGGGCAAGGTTTCTCCAGTAATCGTTCTGATAATGCCACAGCCATTGCAGCGCCTATTACCAACTACCTTGGCCAGACAATAGCGGCAATTAATATCTCAGGTGCCGATCAGATCATGAACAACCAAGACCAGTTTGAAAATGCAAAAGAACAATTACTCGCAACAGCTAGCGCCATATCTAGGCTAGCGTCTTAGCTCTATCCTTCTAACCCACTCCTTATTAATCATTTGTATAACTCTTAAAAACAAAAATCCCAGTGCAAAACACTGGGATGAAGAGATTACGTAAAATGATCTAAGCATACTTAAATAGATTTTAAGTTAATTCAAACCACTATTTAGATGCTAAATCTAGCACGGTATCCCAAAGAACTTTACTAATAGCGACTTCAGAAACGGCTTCTTTGTTAGAGCCGGGTAATCTTGCGTTTGGTTGGCTACTTACCGCCTCTTCGAGTGTTTCGAGTCTATCCCAGAATGCATCACCCGAATAAACGGTAGGGTCTAATAAGAAGTAAAATTGGCCAAGATCATGTGGACCACCCTCAGCAGCTTTAAGCGGCGGCGTATTCACACTATTATTTGATCCAGTTACAGCAGCGGCGAAAATTTCCGCCATCAAACCGAAGCCATATCCTTTATAACCACCTGCAGAAACAAGCGAGCCTTCAAGGCCTGCTACCGGATCATCCGTTGGTTCACCATTTTTATCGACAGCCCAACCAAAAGGAATCTTCTCACCAGCTGCTGCAGCGATACGTATTTTGCCAATTGCTATCGCACTGGTCGATTGATCAAATTTAAATGATATACCACCCTCTTTTGCTGGAACAGCCATCGAAATAGGGTTGGTTCCTAGTACTGCTTTTGAACCGCCTGGTGGAGAAACACATGCTGGCGCATTCGTCATACCAACCGCAATTAAACCGGCATTAGCAATTTGCTCAGTAAAATACCCCATTGAGGTACAGGTATGTGAATGTCTAATGGCTAAAGAAGCGATACCATTTTCTTTTGCCACTGAAATCGCTTTTTCAAAACCTTTTGCGAAGGCTGCTTGAGCAAAACCAAGTTGTGCATCTACTTCTACCGCAGATGATTTTGGTTGACTGACAATCGGGTCTACATCCCCTTTCACTCTGCCCGTTTTAAGTTGTGTACAATAACTATCTAGATAGAAAAGACCGCAAATCATGTTACCCACAGACTCTGCTTGCCTTACTGCTTTAGCTACTTCAGCTGCAACCCAATTTACCGCGCCATGGGCGATTAAAGCTTGCGCTGTTTTCTGCTCAATTTCGTCTAGAGGTATAATTATTTTTTCTTCAGCCATCTGTTCCTCGATTTTAAATAGTGTTCTAAAAAGTCTTTGCTAAGCAAAAAATTAGCGAATTTAATCAATCGATTTAATAGGAAAGCTTAATCTCTTATCAAATAAGAAAGTTTTATTGCGTCATAAGCATCACTATAAAACAAATCCATTTTTTAGCTTCTTCTTATATAAGCAGGTTAACAAGCCCTTATTTAAGGGGTATGAGCTTAAGTATGAGAATTTATATTCAATGTAAAATGTAAGAATGTGAACCGCTATATCAGCATCGAATATTAAAATACAAAGATAAATTTCATATATAAATCTTGTATTCCCACGATATATCTCTCATTGCGACGTAAACTATGTTCAAAACACTTCGCTACTTTGCGAAATTGTCTACTAAAACACCAATTAGAAATTTGACCTAAAGGTCAGTAATATCAAGAGTTTCGCAAACTTTTAAGCTAACTCATTAATTCTTTAAATAACTTAAATAAAATTTTAAACTTTCTGCAAAATGACCCTATCGCATAAGGCTAACAAGTATTAGAATCTGCGCAAATCTCCTATCCCTAACAAAGGATCTCTCATGACTTTGTCGACAAAACAGTCATCTAATGTCGTAGTAGTAAGCAACTCTTCCGATAACCCTTTTGCTATTGATGTAGCCTATGCCATGGGCCAGCACGATGACATCGCTGATATCATCAGTATGAAGCAATTTATGAACTCAGAGTTCTGCCCTCGTTTTATTTCTGACGAGTCAGATTTCGAGAATATTGGCTTCAAATTAAAAGGTAAGTCTGTTGTTATTGTGAGTACAGGTAGCCTAGTTAAAAGTCGTCAAGAATTAGCAATGACAAACTTAATTATTGCTAGGGCAGCGAAAGAAAATGGTGCAGCGCGTGTCATTTTGGTTGAGCCAGATTTATTTTACAGCGCACAGGATCGTGGCCCATCTAAAGACCTAGGAGAAACAAGCTTTGATCGTGATATCAACGATATTAAAAAGTTTGATGGTCAGCCTTTCACCGCTAAGCTATATGCACAAATGCTAAAACTTTCTGGCGTGGATACCGTGATGACGATTCATAACCACTCAGATTCAGTTCAGAAAATTTTCACTGAAGTGTTCGATGGTGATTTCCACAACCTAATTCCTTACGAAATTTATTCACACTACCTGCTTAACTCAAATATTTTGGATTATGGAGAAGATGGTGAAGGCTTAGTACTTTGTGCACCAGACAAAGGCGCTCGTAGTTTTGTACAAAAAATGTTTAATACATTAGGTCTTAGCAAAGCGAAATTTATCATGCTAGATAAAGAACGTACTGCTGAACGTAAAGTTGAGATCACTCTTCATAAAGAAAGTGAGCACACATTTGATGGTCTAGATGGTGCTAGCATTATCTTATTTGACGACATGGTACGTACAGGCTCTACCGTTGTTAAATCATGCCAGTTCTTACAAAAGATTAACCCAGAGCGTATGGTTTTTGCTGTTTCTCACTTTTATGCTAGTGAAGAAGGTCGTCAAAAAATGGCACACCCTGCACTTGGTGAAATCCTAACCCTTAATACTTTACCAACTATTCTTAACCGTGATGTACAAGGTCGTCTACGTAAGAAGATGGTCGTACTTAAAGTAGAAAAATGGTTAGCTCAAGAACTGTGTAACATTCTAGATTTACCTCAAAGCCCTGAGCAAAACCCTTACAAGATAGATATGTCTTCTAAGAACCCTCGCTTCAAACGCAAAATTTGGTTTAGTGAAGAGCTACATGAGTTGAAAAAAGGTTAAGATTTATCCCCTCTCTTACGAAAATTTCGTGAGAGAGGGGTAAAATTTAATTCACCGCATCTAAACTAGGCGCTGACATTTTTGATAAAGCACTCGCAACATCAGTTAAGCTTGTTGCTTTAGCTAATGTATATAAGTTCACATCCAGATTCATACTTTTCGATAAATGCTTAGCAATCAAACCTAATTGTTTTGGCCTTATACCTAAACTTAGAATTTCCGTATCACCTGTCATACTTTCTGCACTCAAATCAAGCACATCACAAAAAGCATTTATAACTTGAGCCTCTAAGCTACTAACAGGCTTAGCTTGAGGTTTACTTTGTGTGTTTATAATCACATCAGCTGGCAATTCATTATCGTAAAATCTCGCTTCCGCCATTTCTTTAAGACGCTTCCTATCTACCTTTTTATTTCGTGTTAATGGAAATTCATCTAATGCCAGCCATCTTGAAGGAATATGTGAGTTTGGTAATTTACCTTTAAGAAAGTGACGTAACTCTGCCACTGAAATGTCCGCATCACCCTCGGTGACATAGGTCACAACCATTTCATTTGTCTGGTATTGCGGATTAGTGCAGGCCATTACAATTGCATCTCTGACTAATGGATGCTTAGTCATACCTAATTCAACTTCAGATGATGCAATCCTTACACCTCTAATTTTAAGATAACCTTGCTTACGGCCAGAAAAAATAATTTTGCCATCTTCTCGGAAAAAGCCTCGATCACTGGTTTTAAATACTCGCACTTGCTGCCCTTCAGGCGTTGTTAAGGTTTCATAATCAGTTTGGTTAATCACACCATCCTTTAAGTAGCCATTTGCTAGGTTGACACCAGAGGCACACAAGGTACCAGAGACAAAGCTAGGACAATGTTGGCCCTTGTCATTCATAATGTAGTAACGATTAAATTTAAAGGAGCTGCCATAAGGAATGATATCAATATCTTGCGCAGTGATTTCGTGCCAGATATTCCAAATCGTTGTTTCTGTTGGTCCTCCAATTGAAAACAGTCTAGCGTTTGGCAGGTATCTGCGCAGCTTATCAATCACAGTAGGCTTCACGTAATCTCCCCCTTGGGAGACTAGCTTAAGAGACGCTAACTGGTGGGCTTCTGCACAGACAAGCAACATATCGACAATGGCGGGTACTGAACTCCAAACTGATACCTTATGAGTTTCAACAAGACGCGCCCAATCCATGCCACTCTTAGCTTGCTCTTTCGTTGGTACAACCAAACTTGCCCCTAATGACATTGCAGCAAACAGCTCATAAACGGACATGTCATGATGAAATGGTGTTGCGGAAAACATCACATCATTACGCGTAAGCTTCCAAGTCCTATTTGTTTCTTCTACGACATTTGCGGTAGCAAGATGATTCATCACAACACATTTTGGAGTACCTGTACTGCCGGATGTATAAAGGTAATATCCAGGCTCGCCATCAAACACTAGGTCACAAACTAATGTGTCGCTAAGGTTCTCGTCATTAAGCGTTTCATGAATATTTAGCGTCTTAATACCATACCCCAATTCCTGATCACTAATAATTAAATCTGCACGACAATTATTGAGCATAAATTGAATACGCTCTGTCGGTGAATCCATATCAATGGGCAGCCAAATGATATTAGCTAGCGAACATGCCAAAGTAACCGCTATATGCTCTGGACTCTTGACTAAGCAAATAGCAACAACATCACCTTTTTTAATATTTAGGGATGATAATTTGTTCACTACTTTCGCGACACTTTTGCCAAGCTCACGATAGCTAATTACTTTGTCGTCATAAATTAAAGCGGTATTTTCAATATGATTTTCATACAAGTTTTGCCTTATTTGCTCAAGGTAATCTTGCACTTGTTCACTATCAGCTTTTAAATCTTGCCATGGCATTGCTATTTCTGTGGCTTTTTTAACATCGACATTTGGTAAACCAATCTTATCCAAATCATCAATCTCTGATAATTGAATGAGATAGCCTTCAAGGGTTTGAAGCAATTCATTAATTAACAAGTCCGATAAAGCCTGTTCGGCAAAATCAAAATCTATGGCTATATCATTATTAGCAGTCTGATGAATACGAATATCTAACGCTAGTTGGGGTGTTTGTGTAATGCCTGACACATATTCAGCATTTTGATAAGCACTGCTTCCCCAACTAAGACCATTAGTTACTGCAACAGGCAAGCTAACAAGCTTACCTGTTTGTTTGAGTAACATTTTCCCTAATTCGATCCCAGAAAAACTTGTATGTCCCATTGCCTCAAGTACATCTTTTTGAAGAGCACGAGCCTTATCAATAAAGCCTATTTGCTCTGAATTCTCGTATGCTAATGCAATAAAGCTTGAATGATTACTTAAGTCTGAATGCAAAATTGAATTTGAAATTGGCATAGACACTAATACAGAATTGTCACTCGTCCATAAGCTTAATACTTCAAATAAAGCCGTTGTCAGAATTGAGTTAGGTAATAAGCGTTGTTTTGCACCGAGAGCCAAAATTGATTTCCAGTTTCTCTCTGAAATCACAAAGCCCTTTCGCTTGTAACTTGGCGATGTAATCCTATCTAAATCCTGCTTCCAAGGTAGTGAAATAACTTCTTCGATCGTATCTAACTTTTCTTTCCAGTAGCCTTTATCAGATTCTAAATTTTCAAAGTAGCTAACCGGCATTTGTCTCATTTTAATCGGCTTACGTTTATCTTCACCATTAAATAACTCATTCAAAATAATAGAGATAGCGTAGCCGTCGACAATTAAGCCATCAAAACGAGTGAACAGAATTGATGTTGCTTTACCCTCACAGTCTTGCACAGGTATTTGAACGAGTGTCATTTCCCATAATGATTTTTCTAGTGGTAATTGAGATTGACTAGAATACTGTCTTAACTCGTTTATTTTTTTATCTGCTTCCGCTTGCGTATTTTGGCTATAATCATGAAAGTTAATATTTAAATTAGCCTCGTCATAGACATGCTTTTCTAAGGCGACATCATCTATATATGTCCTTAAAACAGAGTGCTTTTTAACTAGAGGCAGCATTATCTCTTTAAGTTCAGACTCACTCATCTGACATCTAAATTCTCTAAAATCATGCATAGCAACACCACCAAGAGGAACTGCAGCACTTCGCCCCATCAAATAGGCTCTTTGTAACGGGTTTAGAGGCTCTTTTGTTATGATGCTCATTGTTTCTTCCTTAATACTTTAAGCAAAACTTGCGCAATTCTGTCTGCAAGCTCAGGGATATTATCCTTAATTTTCGCAGCTATATTTTCTGGTGTTCTTTCGACAAAAATATCAACTATGGTCAGTTCGCTACCTTTGAAATATTGGTTCAAGGTAGCGGTTAAGTGAGTTGCCAATAAAGAGTCGCCACCACTTTCAAAAAAATCATCATCAAGACGCGTTATACTCACATCAACACCAATGGTTTTAGAAAAGATATAACTAACCGCCTCTTCAAGAGGAGACTCATTCTCTATGTTTGTCTGTGTTTGGCTTTGTTTTAAACATAGATTCAATACAGTATGACTATCTAGAGCGCCATCTTGTGTTAAAGGCAGGGATTCAGCTATATAGTAGTAATCAGGTAACGCATGTTTTGGTAAAGCTTCGGCTAGCTTGGCATGCACCTTTTTGCTGTCGACAACGCCTTCTTCAGCAATAATTGCAACCATTTTAAAGACTTGATTTTGATCAGTTTGACTCACAAATTTAACATCAAGCACACCTTCAAGCGTCAAAACTAATGAGGTCAACTCGCTTGGTTCAATTTTATAACCTTGAATTGTAATTAAATCTTCAGCGAGGCCAGATGATACAAGACTTCCATCCGTCTGGTAGTAAGCAAACTCACCCGTATTATGCCAATCAGACGCAGTCATACGTTGATGTGTTGCCAGCCACTCCCCTTCTAGATGAGCGCGCTCAAAACTAATACCTTTATGTGTCGCCCATAATTGCCCTAAAACATAATCAGGGCACTCAACACCTTGCTCATTTACCACTTTAAATGACGCATTAGCAAAGGCTTTACCAATAGGAAGATAGTCATTTTTACTAACAATTAAATCATCACAAACCTGGTAGCTCATAAAAGGTAAATACTTTTCGTTACCATGGAGTGCCACTAAATTCATAGTTTTATTGTGACGCCTAAGTTTTTCCCAATGAGAAGATAAGGTTTGCCCTGTCGAAAGCACCAATGAAATAGGTGATAACGCTTTATTTGAAGCATTCAGTAGCATCTCACTCAAACGTAATGACGGACAATGGATGCAATTAATAGCATGATTTTTAATTAATTTTAGCCATTGATTCGTATCCGATTGCTGCAACTCACTCATCAAGATTAATGAGCCACCGCTACTCAAACTAACTAGAATATCCATTAATGCAGATTTATTGGTATATTCATGTAGAGAGAGCAAACAGCTTGATTGGTCAAAAGAGAATGTATCAATTACCTCTTCAAGTTTTTCACTTAATGACTGATAACTAACCCCGACTAATGACTTTACCTCTGTATCATATACAGAATAGGCATGAGATTTAGCGATATTTAAGCTAGATTCTGTTAAGTCATTTTCACAAATAAGATCATGACTAACACTGTTATCAAACATATCTTCATAGATAATTATCTCTGCTTCATGGCTAAGCTCATCATGTTCGTTACAAAGTAAATAGTTAGCTGATGACAGTATTTTAGCTTTTTCTGAATCTGCAGCATCATGATGATATAGGATGAAATTAGCCCCAAGCTTCAAACTCGCTAACACGCTAGCTACATAAAACGCGACATCTACCGGTTTAAGAGCAAGGGTATCTCCTTGAACAACGCCTTTGGCTTTTAGGCTATTTAACGCTTGGTTAACCTTGCTTGATAGCATCTGATAAGTAAACTTTTCATTATCAATAACTAGAGCGGTTTGATTTGGGTTTATAAAGACTTGCTGTCTAAAGCCAGTTGCTAAACAGGACTCCGAAAAGTTAATTTCATAGCTAGGTAAAGCAAGACTCTGCCTGGCTTGACGCTGTTTTAGCGGTAGTTTCGGTTTTAGTCTTGATTCTGTGTTTTCATTAGAAAACACAAGGGCATGAATTAAGGCTAAATAAGCCTCGAACATACTATCAACAACCCCTTCTTTAAAGGCTGCTGTCCTTACATCCCAGTTCACCAAGATACCATTATTATGTTCAGCCACTTGTACATCTAGATCAACCATTGGGCCCTGGGAGACACACCAGACAGGATTACCTAAACTAGTTCTCACTAGGTCAGAAACGACCTCTCCTTGGCCAAAACCACAGGTGTAAACAATAGGCGCCACTTCAGTTTCTTCGTTTAGCTTAGATAAATCTCGCATTACATTCATGCCAGAATAGGCATTATGGGCTAATACTTGTTCACGCTCTTCTTCAAATCGTCGCAGCATTTGCCCTAACGGCTCTTCATCAATTAACTCAGCACTGAAAATGATAAGGTTGGTGAAATCCCCTACAATATGATTAATATTTTCATCATATTGCTGACGCCCAAACATAGGTAGGTTTAATCTAAAACGATTACTGCTAGACCAGTTACCTACCACATTAGAAAACACAGCAAGCATCAGTGTAGATAAACTTACCTGATGTTTTTGAGCCAAATTTGATAACACTGACTTATCATGAGCAGTAAACACATGATGTAAACTGTCACATTTATAGGTATCTTGACGAAATTTTTCTGCGATCAGGGGCAGCTTGGGCGGTGGAGGAATATCTGCTAAACGCGCTTGCCACCATAACTTGTCTTTCTCTGCCGCTGCTTTTAACTTTTCATCTTGTTCAACTCTTTCAAGATAATCAAAGTAGCTTAGATTACTCATACTAAGGTGCTCATACTTACCTGAGTACAAAGCAGCAAGACTCTGATAAGTTAACAAAATACTTGGCGCATCAGCTGCTGCCATATTTACGTCAATATGTAACCTATGCTTTTTGTTGGGCAAAAGAGTTAAATCAAAATGTATTACCTGTCCAAGCTGTATAGCTAATTCCTGATGAGCTAAATCATACCTTTTGGCCTCTAAAAAGCGATCAACTTCAATTGGCTCCAATTCACGAATATCATCGATATTAATTTGATAATCAGGATCAAACTCAGCAATTGTTTGAGAACCAGTATTAGAAATGGCCGCCCTCAGCATAGGGTGCATTTTGAGCAAGTTTCGGATTGATTCAATAAGTTTGATTTGATCTATATTATCCCCATCAAATTCAACGTAAAGATGTGCAGAAACATCTGTTGCCTGTTGTCCAGCCCAAAATGAGTACTGCATTTCAGATAAATGAGATTCTTTTAAGCCTTCAGCTGGTGTTAGCAGCAGGTTGTTAAAACGACTTTCCTGTTTCGTGGTAAAGCCTTCACCCTTACTATCTTGTTCCACAGGCGCATTCAATAATGAGGCCCAATCCTGAATCGTTGGCATGGACGCAAAATCTACATAATTTAATTCACGATCATATTCCTGTTGAAACGCATCAACTAACTGCATTATCGCAAGAGAATGCAAGCCAAACTCGATAAGACTGGCATCAGGTGGGATAGTTTGATCATCTAAGTTTAAAGTGTGCTTTACTTGCTCAGCTATTGTTGTTTCCAATTCCATTATTTTTTACCTACTTTGGTAAAAACTCTTTCGAGCTTTTACATATAATCCCATCCATCATGTGTGTTGATTCATTTGAATCACCCACTAAAAACAATACTTATATTCAATAATTTAAAAGCAGCTATTCGCTATCAGAGTCACCTTCTATTAACTACTTCAAACTTTGACTGATAGAAACTAATGAGAACTGAACTCAAATACAAATGAGAATCATTAGCAACTAATGTTTATGCTATTGCTTTTCATAAACCTAGTCAAGCTGGATCTAGCGGATCAATAAAACAGAGAAGCAAAGCAATAAAGAATAAAGCTCAAATTAAGGGGATGTTTTAAATGTGAGACATTAAATTAAAAAGAAGACACTAAGCCAAGTAACATAAAAAAGCCCCCGCCTTAGACGTATTTCAAAGCCATTACTTGAGGAAACTACGATTAAGCCATCTTTTCTCAATTAGCTTTATAGGTAAATGGGAGAAAGCATTGCTTTGATCTAATGTAGGATTTTTTCAAGAAGGGAGAACGCAGAATAACGCTTATTTTGAAATGCCGATTAGGCACTCCTCAAAGAGCCAACAGCGTGATAGAAAAGGCTTATTTAAATTAAAGACCTTATCCATTTAATGGCCTTTAAGTTGTTCCCCTCACAACAAACCTAGAGATTTTATCAACACAATGAGATAGAGGGACTTATTCCTATAATCCTTAACGCTCAACTAGCAAATGTACTATTGACCAAGCAAACCATATAAATGATAATTATTATCATTGAGTTTTCGTTTCATATCTATTCTCCCCTAAAGCTCAAAAATCATTCGTTAGAAAAGCATTCATTTGAAATCAAGTTAAGGACAACGGCACATGAGAGATAAAAAGCAACCTTGGATGATGCTAGCTAGCATCTATATTACTCAGTACATAGGTTTAGCTTTTATTATCTCTGCTGCTATGGCGATATTGCGCCAGCAAGGGGTCGCATTAGATAAATTAGCCTTGTTAAACCTTATTGCAATTCCAATAATAGGAAAGATTTTTTACGCTCCTATCATTGATAAGTACCGCTTACATTTTCAAGGAAGGTATCGTAGTTGGCTCATTCTAGCGCAAGCATTCATGACACTGCTTTTAATAACAGCTGGCGCCATAAACCTACAAACACATTTTAGCTGGATTCTAATTACACTTGGCGTGTATGTATTTTTTATGAGCATCCAAGACGTCTCTGTTGATGGGCTTTCATGCAAACTCTTTGACGAAACAAGCCGAAAATTTGCAAGTAGTATCCAATTTTCAGGTAACTTATTAGGCAATATTATAGGTGGCGGCCTCATTCTAATGCTTTATCCATGGCTAGATTGGCACGGTTCGCTTTGGCTATTGGCAACTTTAACTTGTGTCTCATTAATTCAGATCATTTATTACAAAGAGCCTGAAGAAACAGCCATAGATAATACAAACAGCTTGATTCACAAAAGCATTCTTAAGGATATAAAACCTTTTATAATTCAACATAAACGCTGGTTTATCGTCATGTCGTTTTACCCTATTGGTTCAACTTGTGGATTCGCTTTACTCAATCCACTACTTGTAGATAACAACTGGGCTTTAGAAGACATTGGATTTGCTACAAAAATTTTCGGCTCAATAATTGGGCTATTTTCTGCAATGCTAGCTACACCTCTAATATCTTACTTGGGTAGAGTGAAATCTCTTGTCAGCGCCACTTTAGTTCAAACACTGGCACTTATTCTCATGATACCTATTACACTTGGAAATACCGAAAAACTAATGGTTTATAGTGCAATTACTGTGCATTTTATAAGCTTCCCAGTCTTATTAGTTATAACAGCAACTATGATAATGGATAAGGCTGCACCGACCGTTCACAAGGCCACCTTCTTCGCTTTACAGTTTAGTTATGCATCCTTGTTAGGC
Source organism: Marinomonas sp. SBI8L (assembly GCF_001624705.1). Classification (GTDB taxonomy): domain Bacteria; phylum Pseudomonadota; class Gammaproteobacteria; order Pseudomonadales; family Marinomonadaceae; genus Marinomonas. Next base: position 219,207 of record NZ_JSEO01000002.1, on the reverse strand, counting down.
TTTGCTTATTCAGCATTAAGCATGACCTTAGCAAAACACTCAAGTTATAACCTAGTTGTGACTTATGGCGCCATAATCACTTTTGCTATCGCCATCTTTATCTGGCTGATGCTAAAGCAAGACGAAGCAGCTAGCGAAGCATATCCAGCTACTCACCAACAAAGAACATAAGGCCTTTCTTACTAACTAAGACACAAATTTACTCATACGATTGACGGAAAAATCATGACAATTAATTTATTTTGCCTGCCACCGGCAGGTAGCAGCGCGTCCTTATATTCATCATGGAATAAACTAACAGAAGAAAATATTAATATTATTCCTCTCGAATACCCTGGCCATGGCACGCTTGTTAGGCAAAAACTTATTCACGACCCAGAAATACTTACCGAAGCCCTGATTCATAAAATCATCAGCTATGGAGACGAAGCTTTTGCTATATTTGGTCATAGTGTTGGCGCAGCACTTTTGTGGCGAATAGAAAAAAAAATAAGAGAAACACCTCTAAATGATCAGCTTAAGCTATTAGTTGTAAGCGGTAGACCCGAGTTGGAATATACAAAAAATATGGCCCCAAAGCGGTTTCTAACACGCGAAGGAATGATTAAGGCTCTCAAGCATTACAATGGCGTTCCAGCCGAGCTGCTAGAAAACCAAGATGCAATGAACTTCTTCTTAAATATATTACGAAATGATTTTCATCTTAATGACATGATGCTTAAAGATGAAATTAGAAAAACTAAAACGCCTTTATTAGCATTTTATGGTAAGGAGGATCCAGACATTGCCAATTTAGATCAAATGAATGCTTGGCAAAACCACAGTTATAATTGGCAAGGTTGTTACCCACTGACCGGCGGCCACTTCTACTTTAATGATCAAACTACATTACAAGTAATGCTAGAAAGAATGTGTCACATAATTCTCAATATCTCCTCCAAAATAACGCCTTAGTCAAAGCAAAAGCCGTCATAGAAATTAAAAACCAAATAAAGTGATGAATAAGGCCTTTCATAAATAAAAGAATTAATTCTCACTATATTTATTTTCCTACAAACCTAAAAATATGATTTATATCATTTTTTAGGTTTATTCCTTTATAAGCAATTACTTATATTAAATTTTTTATTCATTTAAGCATATTCACTTATTGCTAATGAGAATCATTTTTAATAACATTACCACTTACAGCTTATTACACATCTAAACAAAGGAAGCACGGAGCAATGACCCAGAAGTATAAAGTGAGTACATCACAACCACCCAGTTCACTATCTTTAATCGCCCTATCTATTATTGGCATTAATAGCTTAATGATTTCTTCAGCCGTAAATGCAGAAGTAGTTGAACTCGAAAAAATTGTGGTTACAGGGGAAAAGATAGATAAAAGCATTAAGGACACCACTACGGCTGTTACTGTTTTCACAGAAGAAAAACTTGAGTCAGGTGAAGTAAATGAAGCCAAGTCTCTCGCTACAAAAGCACCAAATGTAGTTGAAAATACTTTTGGCCACATTTCAATGCGTGGTATTTCAGGTGGTGGTGCAGCTACAGGCGGATTAGCATTAATGTCAGGCTCTCGTGCACGCATTGCGACTGTTGTTGATGGCGCAACACAAGATTGGTCGGGTTACAATTTTGCTCCAACGAACCTTTGGGACACAAAGCAAGTTGAAATCCTTCGTGGACCTCAATCAACAACACAGGGCTCTAGTGCTATTGGCGGAGCAATTGTAATTAACACTAATGACCCAACCTTTGAACAAGAAGCTGCAATTCGTCTAGGTTTAGAGAACTATGACAATGGTAACTTTAAACATAATATGGCTATTATGTCATCTGGAGCGCTAGTAGAAGATGAATTGGCTTACCGTATTGCGGCAGACCAAACAAAAGGGTCTGGCTGGCTTAACTACGACACCTCTGGATATAGTGGCGACCTACCAGATTTAGACGACTCTAAAAACCAAAATTTGAGGGGCAAGTTACTTTGGAAACCAAGTAAAACACCAGAGTTGTCTGCAAAATTAACAATAATTCAATTAAGAAACGAAGGTGAACATGCTAATTTCGTTGATAACTCTTCAGAAGGCGTAGGTGATTTACTTACAGTATCAGATACGGAAGGCGCTGTTTCAAGGGTTCAAGACTCAAAAGAAGATGCTATTTCAACAGACATTGATTATGAAATTAAGCCAGGCATAACTAACAGCTTTCATATTGGACAGATTGACTCAGACATCTACGCAGATGGTTATGGCTATGCAAACTCAGCTACAACAACCCACACTTACGACATTGAACAAAAAACTAAGTCACTTGAAAACCGTATAATTTTCAATCAAGAGAATTCTAAGATAACAGGTGTCGTTGGTCTTTTTGCCTCAGACAAAGATGCTGTAATTGATGCTACCCAAGGCACTACTGTAATAGACACAGAATATACTACAAAGACAACTGCAATTTATGGTGAAGGAACCTACTCTCTATCTGACAAAACCAAGCTTACTACAGGCATTCGTATAGAAAACGAGGATACAGATAAAACAGGTTCTTTCTCAGTCTTTAGTGAAGATGAGTTAAATACAGATAAAACCTATACTTTACCAAAACTTGCAATTAGTCATGATATTACTAGCTCTACGACGATAGGTGCATCTGTAAGAAAAGGTTATAGCCCTAGCGGATCTTTTATCGAAACAAACTTTACCACTTTCACATCAGAAGTTGGCTATTATAATAGTGAAGAAGTAACTGCCTATGAGCTAAGTAGTAAGAGTGACTTTGGACAAGGCACCAACCTAAATATAAATTTGTTCTACAATGATTATACCGATTATCAAGCAGCATCTGGCTTTAGCATTGTTAATGTCGATAAAGCAACCACTTACGGATTAGAAGTTGAGGCTACAACCTGGGCCAACGATAATCTAGAATTATGGGGTTCAATTGGTTTACTAAAAACGGAGATTGATGAGTATAAAACAACATCATCTAACGAAGGAAATAAACTTTCAGGTGCCCCTGAAACAAATACCGCTATTGGATTTACACAGTATTTCGGTGATGAGTGGTCATTTGCAGCAGATATCACTTATGTTGGATCATACTACTCAAATCTTGCGAATACAGATACATCCAAAGTTGGCAATTACACAATCACAAATGCTCAAGCACAGTATGCATTAGGTGAGTTAACGCTAAATGCATATGTTAAAAATCTAACAAATGAAGATGCTGTCTATTATAGAGAAGGATCTATTGCAGCAATTGGACAGTCTAGAACTGTCGGTGTTAGCGCTGTGTATCGCATGTAATTTGACATTTAAAGATACCCAAGACTTTAAGAGGCTCAATTGAGCCTCTTTTTTTTACACTCCCCTCTCCTTTGAACATATAACTTCCCCCTTAAGCCTAAATTCAAGACCAGCCTTTAAGAAATAAAACAGCTAGTTCGTAACCCATATCATGTTATCCATTAAACAAAGTTTATAAGCAGTGAGTTGTGAGTTGTGAGTTGTGAGTTGTGAGTTGTGAGTTGTGAGTTGTGAGTTGTGAGTTGTGAGTTGTGAGTTGTGAGTTGTGAGTTGTGAGTTGTGAGTTGTGAGTTGTGAGTTGTGAGTTGTGAGTTGTGAGTTGTGAGTTGTGAGTTGTGAGTTGTGAGTTGTGAGTTGTGAGTTGTGAGTTGTGAGTTGTGATGATAGCCTCGTTAATTAAGCGACAACTAACAAGGCTTTTATCTACTCTCTAACAGTATTGTAAATGTGCTTATTAAGGTGTAGGTGTAGCTGGCACTAAATTATCGGGTTTATACACCTGTTTAAAGCTCAACACGCACAAGATCAAAGCGGCAAAACCTATACCAGAAGCCAAAAGAATCCATATGCCATCTATACCACCAGAAAAAAACCACCACCCCTTCTCTGCTGCCAAATAACTAACTGGCACCACGGCGAACCAGTATACAATAAAGATCACCAACAACGGACTAACAAACTCTTGTAGCCCTCTTAATATACCTGCCGCAACAATCTGAATCGCATCAAAAAATTGAAACAATGCAATATACACCAGCAAGCCGGCGGTTATCCCAAGAATGCCTTCATCTTGGCTAAATAAAGTAAGCAGATATTCCCCTAATCCAACCAGCAATACAGCGATAATTAAACCGTATGCACACGTCATTATAAGTGCAGCATTAGCAACATGCCTTCTTGAAGAAAAGCTATCTGCTCTCGTTATACTTGCAATTCGAATGGTTGTTGCACTACTTAAAGCAACAGGGATCATGAAGACTATCATGGCTAAGTTAATGGCAATTTGATGAGCTGCGACTTGCTTAACACCTAAAGATGCTGCAAAAAAAGCTAACGTCGTCAAAGCCAACACTTCAACAACAAAAGCTACGCCAATTGGTAAACCTTCTTTAAGCTGCTCTGTTGCTTCATTCATATCAATATTTATTTCTGAATGAGTTATCGCTTCAGGCACTTCACGTTGAACTAAGCGCTTCATCATAAACAATGCAAAATACGCACTTACTGCCGTTGCTAGTCCGCAACCCACACCACCAAGGCCTTCAATACCAATGGCACCAAACACAAATAGGATATTTAACAGACTATTGACTATAAGCAAGGCAATAAACACCTTGATAATCGGCATCAGCTTACTAGAACCCTCACTCATAAAACGATAAAGCAAGATATAAACGAAACCAGGCATAGCAAATGCTACAAAATGCAGATAGGCCTGAGTAATAGCAGCAACATCAGAATCGGATACCAGCCAACTTGATGCAAAAGCAAGGACGTGAACCAAGAGAAAACCAAGGATAGACAAAACAAAAGCAACTTTTTTACCACGAAGAAAAACACGTTGCACTTCATCATGCTGACCTGCAGCTAACAACCCGGAAACTTTAGGCACTAATACAAACATTATTCCTGTTAACAGAATAAACACAGGAGTCCACATTGCACTGCCTAAGCCAACGCCAGCCAAGTCATGATAATGGTATTGACCGGCTACCATGGTATCAACCAACCCCAAAGAAGCCTGACATATTTGTATAAAAATTAAGGGTAAGGCCAGACTTAACAATGGCCGATAGGTACTCGAAAAAACCGACATTTAAAATTTCCTTTTAATAATACAGTGCTTAAAATTGGACAAACAAGGCATAAAGGAGGCAGGCAGTTCAAAGTAACTAATCACAAAGCTATTCTCAAAACACAGGCGAAAACCACTTTTCAAGCAATCACTTGCTCCAACATGGCCAACCTCTTCTTCCTACAAAATACTGAGCTAGATCAAGCTTTGAACTAAGTCAGTCCATTTGTACATTTTATATTAAAAAAAATACCTAATACAAACGATAATGCAAATGAGAATCACTATCTTTTGATGAAAAAATTAAGTAATATACCTTCAAGCTAGTCATTAAACGTTTTATCAAAAACACGTTTAAGTCAGGTAACCCCCAGCAAAAATGACATGGAATCAGGGGCAACTTGCACAAGATAGGATGCAACACCCTTAGAAAAAAGAATTTTCTATAACAAGGTTAATAGGGTTCAAAGGTATGAATGAAGGATTAATTTTAGATCCACTAGAGCTTAGTGAATTTGAAAAAGAAATAGCTAGTTTAGGCTTGATTGATGAGAGCCAAGCAATAGATACAACTAACCAGCTTAAAAATAATGGTCAGCTCTCATTATCAGAAGAAAGAGCTTGGATGTTACACCAACAAGACCCACTCTCTTCAGCAGGCCCTTTTACAGCTGCGTTTAAATTATCTGGTGCACTAGATGCTCCACGCTTAATAAATGCTCTAAAAAAGATTTATCAAGGCAATACCAACCTCAATCAAATTTATAAACTGGATGAAGAAGGCGAGCTAATAAAACGCAAACTTGACCCAGAAAGCATCATTATCGAAGAAGTTGCTGCATCGGACGACGAAGAAGTTATAAATTTCTTACTAGAACAACAAAAACAGCCGCTTGATTTAGCCAAGGATGCAGCAATTAAGTTTTGGCTATTTAATAAAACTGAAAACGAATACGTATTAGGCCTACTTGGTCACCATATTCTTCTTGATGACACAGCTTGGCAGCCTATTTTTAATGCTATCAGCTCTCATTATAAAGATGTGAATTTCACTAATACTGCAAACACAAAACAAATTGAGCAAGCTCAACAAAATACAAATAAACTTGAATCTTATTGGGCTAATACACATCCTAATGGCCTAAATAAAACTCAGCTTCCCTCTTTGTTCTTTAAAGCAGAAGGTGAGATTCCGCTTGTTAAGCAAGTTACAAGTCATGATAAAGCGTCACAGGTATTTAAAGCCAATCGCTTCTATAGCAGAACATCGACAACTAAAGCTGATGCCTTAGCACAAGCAAGCCAAACATCTCCTTTCCAGGCTTTGCTAACTTTATTTGGGCTTTATCTAAATCAATTACTAGATCAGACGTCAGTGGATATCATTATCCCTATCGTTGATCATCAAGAAATAACTGGATTGGATCAGATCAAATCTAGCTCTAATGTCATCCCTGTTAGAATTGAAAATACCGATATACAAACTGCTATTTTGAATCTACGAAACAACTTGCTTAACGGTATGTCGAATAACCTCTCCATTGAGCAGATATTTTCAGCAACCAAAAGTCGTCGTAACGATTTACCTAATATTTTGGTAACACAAGTCGATGATGCAAGCGATTACCTAACACTCGATGGTATAAGAGTTTCAAACTTAACCATACCACCAATATCGTCTGACTATGACCTCACCTTAGCCATACAGTTTGAGCAAAACGATCACATCAGGTTCGAACTCACAACCGGTGACTTGCTATCCCCTACTATTGGCCACTTTTTGCTAGAACAATTTATTGGGTTTATTGATAAAGCTGAGATTGATAGCAAAAGAGTCATACCCTCTTTATTTACCAGTTCGAATAACAATTTCAATAATTTAGCTGAAGTAAATCGAACTAATAATACAGACACAAAAAGTTCAACTAATAACCATGAGCTTATTAAAGCTATTATTGAAGAATTCAAAACCGTCTTAGACCAAAATGACATCTCAGCTAATGATGACTTTTTTGAACTAGGTGGACATTCTCTGTTAGCCACAAGAGTCATAGGCAAGTTAAAAAGCCAACATCAAATTGAAGTAAAAATTGCAGACTTTTTTAATGCGCCAACCGCAATAGGGCTTGCAGAGCATGCAACAAAAATAGAAGAGCAAGATTCTCACTTAGCGCAGGTAGGCATAGATCAAGAAATTATAGTCCCGCACACATACGTACAGAATACCTGGATGGACCTAATCGAATTAGGAAAGAATCCTATCTTCAATATTCCTTTTACACTTAAGTTTGCTGAAGAGGTCGACGAAAAAGCATTTCATAAAGCCTTTACAAATGTGCTTATGCGCCATGATGCATTGCGTACCCTGCTATTACCCGAAGAAGATGGCACCGTACTACAACGAATTATTCCAACGACTCGCCTCGATGATTATCAGTGGTTTTTCTCATCAGCGACTCAAGGTAACGAGTCGGCAGAAAATCTATTAGCTTTTGAGGCTAACTACAGTTTTGACCTTATTAATGAAATCCCTGTTCGTGTACGTTTTCTCCACAACGAGAAAGGTGAACACTTCCTCTCATTACTAATTTATCACATGACCTTTGATGAATGGTCAGCAGGCATACTCATAAGCGATCTGTTTTTCGCCTATAAAGAATACGTCAATGGTGTTGAACCTAAATGGGAAACCGTACCAGCTCAATTTCATCAATATGTTTCAGAACAAACTAAAGAATCTGAGATGGAACAGGAGCTTGAATTCTGGAAGCAACAACTGGGAAAAGTGCCACCAGCTCGCCCTCTTTTCTATCAAGATGGTGCAGAGTACCAAGTAACAGATCAAGGCAGTTGGATTGAATTCTCATTTGGTAAAGACGTTGCCGATGGATTAAATCATCTGGCTAAGTCTAATAAATCATCCATGTTCCATGTTGTTTTTTCGGCCTTCTCGCTTGCGCTTTACTACCTTGGCGCCAGTAAGAAAATCACCATCGGCACGTCAGCTTTTGGCCGTGATAATCCTAAATTCCAAGATACTGTTGGGCTTTTCACCAATGTTGTGATGAATCAGGTCCAGTTTGATGAAGAGTTAAGTATCAACCAATTAGTTTGTCAGGTAAAAGAGACCATTATTAGCTCACTTGCTCACAGTAATGTGCCCTTTGTCACTGTTGAGCACACGGTTGCTGCCAAGCCAGAAGAACTCGCAACAGACAACCTATGTGAAGTCTATATTCAGTACCATCAAAAAAATGTCCTTAACACGGCAATTGAACTAAACGACGGCCATAGTGTTGGTTTTGATCTACTAGAACCAGAACGCAGCATAGCCAAATTTGGTTTGCACTTTGAAGCCTATGAGGATCCAAACTCAATCGAAGCCGCTTTCAGAGTGGTATTAGCCTATCGCATGAGTAGCTACAGTCAGGATCAAGTTGAATTGATCAAGTCTACAACGCAAACCGTAATTGAGTCTCTTGCCAATCAAGAAAGGCAGGCGGATATCTCAATTAGAGATGTTAGAAGAGCGCTTGCTAACAAAGGTTTGTAATTACTGTATTTGCTGAACGACAAGGATTAACACCATGTTTCTAGAAAATGATATTAAAAATGGCTTTGTACCCTTCCCTCAAGATAGAGCGGAATATTACCAAGCGTCTGGTTATTGGGAGAACGAAAACCATATACAGCTGCTTGATCGGATACGTAAACAATATGGCAATCAGCTAGCAATTTGCCAAGATGATAAAAGCCTGTCCTATGATGAGCTTTATCACTATGCCGCTTCTTATGGTAGCTATCTGCACCAGCAAGGCATTAAAGCAGAAGACTTTGTGGTGATTCAGTCACCTAATGTTGTTGAGTTCTTCGTGGTCTTATTTGGTTTATATTACATAGGAGCTAGACCTGTTTTTTGCTTAAACGGTCATGGTGCTTATGAAATCGAAAATATTGCGATTAATAGCCGTGCCGTAGGTTATATCAAGATCAATCAAGAAAATCAGCCTACCACGGATGCGATGGACATAAGTTTTGGCTTTACTATGCCGAACTTAGATTTATGGTTTAGACAAACTATCAAAAGTAGCTCATCCATTGATCAAGCTTTTAGCTGTATTAATGACAAAACAATGCTCGTACCAAGATATGAAGCAAGCCCACACTCAGTGGCTTTTCTTCAACTCTCTGGTGGTACGACGGGGTTACCAAAACTCATCCCAAGAACTCATGCAGACTATCTCTATTCAGTAAAGAAGAGTGTTGAAGTAACAGATTTAAGCGCTAGCACAAAGCAGCTTATCGTTTTGCCTGTTATGCATAACTTCACTATGAGTTCTCCAGGCTTTTTAGGGGCATTTTATTCAGGTGCGAGTGTATTTTTAAGTACAGACTCAAGCCCTAAAAACTGTTTTTCTCTGATAGAAGAGCATGGCATTACTCAGGTGTCACTTGTGCCTTCATTGATCAATTTATGGATCAATTCACCTCAACTTGAACAAGCAGACCTTAAAACCCTAGAGGTTATTCAAGTTGGCGGCGCGAAGTTATTACCAGAGCTTGCTGAAGCAATTGATCAAAAGCTTGGAGCCAAACTACAACAAGTGTATGGCATGGCAGAAGGCCTTGTTAACTTCACCCGCCTTGATGATCACAGTAATACCGTCTTATTTACTCAAGGCAAGGCGTTAAGTAAAGACGATGAAATTCTCATTGTGGATGAAGAAGGAAGCCCTCTTCCTAATGAATCAGCTGGTTTCATTCTGACTCGTGGCCCTTACACCATCAATGGTTATTACAACTCCCCTCTGGTTAATTCCCGTAGTTTTAATAAAGAAGGTTTTTATATCACAGGGGATATTGGCTACCTAGATAGTAATAACAACATAGTGGTTACAGGTAGGGAAAAGGAACAAATCAACAGAGCAGGTGAAAAGATCACACCAAGTGAAATTGAGAACCTGATTTTATCTCACGCCCAGGTAAAAGACGTTTCTGTTGTGGGTGTAAAAGACTCTCTGTTAGGCGAGCGAACAAAAGCCTCCATCATTCTAAAGGAGCCAACTAGCCAGCTTTCACTCAGGGATGTTCGGGTATTTTTGATGCAAAAGAAAATTGCCGAATACAAATTACCAGACGAGATCGAATTAGTAGACGATTTCACATATACCCAAGTTGGAAAGGTCAACAAAGGCCTGTCGACTAATAAAGCTAGAGGATAGCAGAAAATGAAAAGTGAAGTTTATGACATTGTAGGGATAGGTGTAGGTCCATTTAATCTGAGTTTAGCTTGTATGACAGAGCCATTAACTGAGATGCGAACCCTCTTTTTTGATAAAAAGCCTGAATTTGATTGGCATTCAGGCATCATGCCCGAATGGAGCACATTGCAGATTCCTTTTATTGCAGATTTGGTTACCTTTGCAGACCCTACAAGTAAGTTTTCTTTTTTAAATTATTTGAAGGATCAAGGGTTAATCTATCAATACTATATTCGTGAGAACTTTTTCATTTTACGTTCTGAATATAATGATTATTGCAAATGGGCATGTGATCAACTTGAAAACCTTCGTTTCGATCAAGATGTTCAAACCATTAGCTATGATGAAGCATCCAAAATCTATACAGTCGAAACACGTAACAGTGCGAATGAACTCACAGTTGTTAAAGCTAAGCACCTTGTAGTCGGTACAGGTACAACGCCAATTGTTCCAGATTTCTGTAAAGGCTTTAAACAAGAGCTACATTCAAGTGCCGATTACATAGAACACAAAGATGATTATAAAAACAAGAAATCCATAACCATAGTTGGTAGTGGGCAAAGTGGCGCCGAAATTTATTATGATCTGTTAAATGAAATTGATGAGCATAAATATCAGCTCAACTGGGTTACGCGATCTGAAAGATTCTTTGCTATCGATGTCAACAAGCTCACCCTAGAACTGACATCGCCAGAATACACCAAGCATTTTTATAATCTACCTGCTAACAAGCGTGATGAGGTGATTAATAGCCAAGATATGCTTTATAAAGGCATAAACACTGATTTGATTAATCAGATCTATGACACCTTATATATAAAATCTAAAAAGCCTGATTTTGACTCACGCTTGATTACCGATACACAGGTGAACTCTCTATCTTATCAAGATGGAAAATTCTCCCTCTCTTGCACAAGACAGGATGCTCAAAAAGATTTCGAAATGGATTCTGAAGTCGTTATTTTATCGCTTGGCTATGAGTTCAAGAAGCCAAAATGCCTCATGCCTATTGCCCAATATCTTAATTGGGATGAAAAAGAACGTTTAGACCTAAGTGAAGACTATGCCGTCAATGATGACAAAACAGTTTTTGTACAAAACCTAGGCCTCTATACCCATGGCATTTCAGCACCAGATCTTGGTATGAGTTGCTTCCGTAACGCCATTATTATCAACAAAATCTTAAACAAGGAAGTCTATCCAGTTGAGAAGCGAATCTGTTTCCAAGAGTTTTTACCTGAATAGGTATCACTCTTTGTAAATAGATTCAGGCCAACAAGTCCCTAAAACAACTGGATTTGTTGGCTCTCAAACTGAAATAGACACAGTTTAAGCAGGCACTTGTTTAAACATTTAATCGCTTAAGTTGGTTTTAGAAAGTGACATTTCCATAACAGTATTGTTGGCCACTTAAGCAACTAAAAAGAATAAGCAAAATCGAGAAGAACTTATGCAAACGATATCACGCAAATTACCCAATAATTTTAGCCTTGCGATGAATCATCATAAATATGGCTTAAAGCAAATTAGCTACCCAGAGGATTTACCTTTACTGCATAAATGGATGCATACAGAACATGTTATCCCACAATGGCAAATGAACAAGCCAAAATTAGAGCTTGAAGTCATATTTGAAAAAATGCTGGTTGATGATCATCAGCGTCTTTATTTCATCATGATTGATGACAGACCTATTGGCTATGTAGAAATTTATGAATGTCATAGAGACCGTCTGAATCGTTATTATGAATCTGATGAAAATGACATGGGAATACACCTGTTGCTAGGTGAACCCGATGTATTAGGTTTGGGCCATTTTCGCCCTGTACTGACTCTATTTGCTCAATTTATTTTTAGTAGCAACCCAGATACTCAGAAAATGATCTGTGAACCTGACTGTGAAGTGGTTCCTTTTCAACGTGCCGCACCTGATTTGGGCCTAGTTGAACAAAAGAAATTTCAACTGCCTGAGAAGAAAGCCTCTCTGTATTTCTTAAGCCGAGATGACTTCCGTCAGTCTCCTTGCTACCAAAAATACCTGTAATGGAGTAAGTATTTTTATGAAACTTCCAGATTATTTTCATTCAAACATTAAGACAGACCTTGATCGCTTAATCAGCACTAAGCCCACCCCATTTCTTGTGGTCGATCTTTCTGTCATCGAAAAGCGCTATCGTGAAATGGTAGAAGGCTTCCCTATGGCTGATGTCTTTTATGCGGTTAAAGCAAACCCTGCAAATGATGTTGTTCAGCTATTGGTCGAGCTGGGCTCAAACTTTGATATTGCCTCAGTGCCAGAGCTTGAAAAAGTATTAAGTTTTGATGTTGAGCCGTCGCGCATTTCGTTTGGTAATACGATTAAGAAGAAAGCGGATATTGAATACTTTTATCAAAAAGGTGTTAGGCTTTTTGCCACAGACTGCGAAGCTGATCTAATCAATATTGCCGAAGCAGCACCAGGTTCAAGCGTTTATTTCCGTCTACTTTTTGATGGTTCAGCCACTGCAGACTGGCCACTAACAGATAAGTTTGGTTGTAAAGCGAATGTCGCTGTTGAACTTGCCGCCAAAGCAAAAGAGCTTGGTCTCAAACCTTATGGCATCTCCTTCCATGTAGGCTCGCAACAAAGAGACATTGAAACTTGGCGACAAGCCATCCTTGCGACCAAGACTGCGTTTGATCAAATCAAAGAGCAACATAATATTAGTCTAGAAATGATCAACTTAGGTGGTGGCTTACCGGCAAGCTATATTCAGCACACCCATAGTTTCTCTTATTACGCTAATTCAATTCTTGCCTTTATCAAAGACAGCTTTGCACAAGATATGCCTCGTATATTGATTGAACCTGGCCGTTCACTGGTTGGCGACTCAGGCATCATCGTCTCTGAGGTCGTATTAGTGACAGATAAGAAAACAAAACCAGAATACCCAGATCGCTGGGTTTACACAGATGTTGGCACATTTAACGGTTTAATAGAAACCATTGGAGAAGGAACTAAATACCCTATTCTCACCAGCAAAGAAGGAAATAACAAAAAGGTCATTCTTGCAGGGCCCACCTGCGACAGCATGGACATAATGTACAAGGATCACCAATACCAACTACCAGATACCTTAACGACAGGCGACCACATATTTTGGTTGTCGACGGGAGCCTATACCACAAGTTACAGCTCTGTTGAGTTTAATGGTTTACCGCCACTAACAAGTTATGTCGTTAAAAACTGAGAAGTGAAACTTAGCCAAATTCACTAAGAAGATTAGCCACAGTTTTAAATCAAACAGAAGAAGTAAACATACTATATGAGCGCATTTACACCAATAATGGATATCGATCAAAAGATCGATATCCTAGACCATGTCAATCAGGATCATACGGAAGAGTTGTTAGCCATAGCAAGAACAAGTCAGCCTAAAAGTGAAATCCAGTCTGCAAAAATTCTCGATATTTTTGAAGAAGGCATGAAAATTCTCATAAAATCTAATCAGCAAGATACAGAGCAAGAGGCTTTTGTCCCCTTTGAAATTGAAGGTGGGTTAGAAGACAAAATTTTGTATCAAGCCTATGCTGCCATTGCCCAGCAAGGTAAGGATTTCAGTGGTGCAGGTAAGCACTTTTTTGAAGTGACAGATAAACAAAAAGTCACACCAAACATGATACGCATTAGCGTAAAAAGTAATACACCCTTGCCTGAATATTACCCTGGCTATGCGTTTGCTTTCCTTCTAAAGATTATTCAGAAAAAACCGAACCTAAGCGCCCAAACTAATCAGAAAAAGCATTGGTTTAAAAATATTTTCGATCGCGCTTTCATCAAACTGATGAAACATTTATCCAGTAAGAACCGACAAAAGTTATTACAAAAAGCCAATAAAGACATTCGACTTTATACTTTGCGTAAGTCCTGGAAGAGCTCTGAAGATGCAGCCTTCCCTGACATGGGTTATATCGATATCTTTACCCATGACAACACCCCGGGTAGCCAATGGGCAAGCGAACTCAAAGCCGGTGATGTGATTATGAGTCGTTCAGAATCACCTGATAAACACCCTCATCTTAAAAGTGGTCAAGCGCTATTAATTGCGGATGAAACCGCTTATCCAGCACTTGTGGGTATTCTCGAAACTTGGAATAACCCTTTACCGCCCCATGTCATTATTCTAAGCGCAAAGAGCGCGGAACAAGACTATATTGAAGATGCATTATTACCAGAAGGTAGCCAAGTTCATCGTTTAGTATGTGATGCAAATAAGCAGGCAGATGAAATTTTGCCCATTCTTGCAAAGCTAGAAACAGTAGATGTGGCTTGGGCTGCTTTTGAATCAGAATCTGCAAAAAAAGTAAGGCGCTACCTTCGCAATGACAGAAACATAATTGGTCGCGATAATCACACAAAAGCTTATTGGCAATTAAAAAGCCGTCCAGAGCCTAAATAGACTCTGTTTCATCATAGAGAAAAGCACCATCAAGGGTAACTTGATGGTGCTTTTTTATGAAGCATAATAGCCGCTATTTACTAACCAAGCGCCGCTGCTTTTAGGTAAGCCGGACGTGTTTGAACCTTATCAAGATAAGATCTTGTATGAGTAAAACCGTCAAGTAAACCTAAGCTAGCGGAGATTTCTAACATAATAGTCATCATAATATCTGCGCCAGTAAATTCACTGCCTGCGAAATAATCACGTTCAGCCAATACGGATTCAATATAGCCAAAATCTAACGTGATCTCTTTGGCAATATAACCGTCCATCGCTTGATTTCCCGCTCTTTCCTCCAGCCCCATAAACAACTTACACATAACAGGTAAGGCTAATGAGCCTTCAGCGAAATGAGACCACTCTAAATACTGATAATATTCCTTAGTCTCTTTGTTAGGTCTTAATCGCCCTTCGCTATCTTGATCAAGAATGTATTCAAACACGGTACTGGATTCACACAAGGTAATTTCACCATCCTGAACAATAGGTGCTTTTGCTAAAGGGTGAATGGCTTTTAAGCTAGCTGGCGCCAAACGCGTTACAGGATCTCGTTCATGATCAATGCGTTCATATGGCATACCTAGCTCTTCAAGTAGCCAAAGAACACGTTTAGAACGAGACTGATTTAAATGGTGCACAACTAACATATTAGGTCCTTTTAAATGACTTTTTAATTGAATTTCAAGTACAGATAATCAGGGCAAAACGAATGATTTCAAGAGAGCTTACAAACACTCATTATTGAGTAGCGTTTAACTCACTCTTCATCTGTAGATGATTCCTATTATCTAGCCTGCCACTTAATCGAGTTAGTCCTAAGGCAATCATTACAATCACAGCACCCACCCAGGGTGTATGTATCAAGCCTGCATTAGATAAAATTAAACCACCACCCCAAGAACCCAAAGCAATGCCTAAATTAAAAGCCGCAATATTTAAACCAGAGGCAACATCTACCGCATCTGGCGTATATTTTTCGGCTAAGTTAACTACATAAACTTGCAAGCCAGGTACATTTCCAAAGGCAAATGCCCCCCAAATGACAACAGAAATTAAAGTTGCAATAGGATGGAAAGCGACAAGATTAAAAATGAGTAAGATACAGGCCAATCCAGAGAAGATAATTGTTAAAGCCTTAATAGGGCCAAGTTTATCAGCCATTTTTCCACCAACAATATTTCCAAAAGCAACAGATACACCATATATCAACATGATTAAGCTGATTGAACTTGCGTGAAAACCCGTTACATTTTCTAAAATAGGCGCAAGAAATGTGAAGGCAGTAAAAGTACCTCCGTAACCTAATGCGGTAATGGCATAAACTAACAATAACCTGGGTTCTAACAGCACCTTAAGCTGTGATGATAATTGTATTGGCGCTGACAGCTTTAAGTTGTTAGGCACTAGAAAAACACTGCCTACTAAAGAGATTAAGCCAAGTATCGATACAATTAAAAAGCTTGATTGCCAGCCAAAATTTTGACCTATATAAGTCCCTAGAGGTACGCCTGTAACGAGTGCTACTGTCAAACCTGTAAACATAATTGCAATGGCACTAGCAGCCTTCTCTTTTGAAACAAGACCTGTCGCAATAGTAGAGCCAATCGAGAAAAACACCCCATGTGCAAGCCCGGTTAAAATGCGAGCAATGACAAGCACCGTGTAATTTGGCGCTTGCCAAGCGAGTAAATTCCCCATAACAAAGAGTGCCATGATGCTTACTAATACTGTTTTACGATTCCATCTACCTGATAATGCAGTTAAGGCAGGGGCACCAAAAGCCACACCTAATGCATATAAGCTGACTAACAAGCCAGCTGAGGGCAAAGTAACATTTAAGTCATTTGCCATTGTCGGTATCAAGCCAACAATCACAAATTCCGTAGTTCCAATAGCAAAAGCGCTAAGCGTCAATGCAAAAAGAGCAAGGGGCATAATTCATAATCCTAATTCAGAGTTTTAAAACCAATTAGATAAAAAATAAACTTTTGATCTAGGTGATTCATTTAAGAAGGAGGATTATGCGCACCATAAATATTGTTAAAAACAGTGTTTACTACAAATTATATTTGTCATTTTAACAATAAAATGAGAGGTTACTCATTCAAGTTTTTTATGAGTAATCAATAATGCTGACTCGCTCTGATGATTTAGAGATTTTACTTACTGTTGTGGATACGGGTGGTTTCTCTGCTGCAGCACAAACATTAGATATACAAGTTGCACGAGTGTCTCGATCAGTGAGTAAAATAGAAAAGCAATTAAAGGTGTCTCTCTTCAATCGAACAACTCGTCGCGTTGAGCTAACTGATGAAGGTAGACGGTTTGTAGAAGGGGTAAGGCAAGGTTTAAAGCATATTCAGCAAACTGAAAATGATGTGATATCTAGTCAAGATTTACCAAAAGGCCAACTGCGTGTTGATGCCGCTAGTCCATTTATATTCCATCAATTAGTACCTTTGATTCAAGAATTTCACCAAGAATATCCTGATATACAACTTGAATTGACATCAAATGAGGGCTTTGTCGATTTAGTCGAAAAGAAAACCGATTTGGCCATTCGTATTGGAGAATTAGCAGACTCTAGTTTACAAGCAAGGGCTCTTGGCAAAAGCCCTTTATACATGGTTGCTTCCCTTGATTACCTAGCGAGACGTGGAACGCCTAAAGATCAAGCAGACCTTATCAATCATGATTGCATCGGCTTTAATGGCCCCAAAATACTCAATCAATGGCCTTTAAAAGGCTTTAAATACATTAACCCTATAATGACATCTAGTAATGGCGAAACGGTCAGACAATTAGCAATAGCGGGGAATGGCATTGCTTGTTTATCAGGCTTTATGATCAAAAAAGATCTTGAAGCAGGCCGTCTTATCTCAATACTCGAAGAAGAAAAGTTGATAAATACAGGAAGAGAACAAATTCAGGCTGTTTATTATAAATCGTCAAGTGTCGCCAAACGCATCACAGCATTTATTGATTTCATACAAGTGAGGCTAACCTTGTAATCGAACAAAACAAATAGACTCATTAGCCAGCTAAATGGCTAATGAGTCTATCAAACCCTGTTTGGTTAATATCTTCCACCAGCTCGAAAAACAATGCCGGTTCTATCAGCTCTAACTCTGAGAGCATAAAGTTTTCATTCACTATTATGCCGTCTACTCTGGCGTACAAAGGCATCTCATCTAGATAAGATAAACTAGATCGTGCTTGTTCAATTACCTTTTCATCAAGGTCAATTGGCTTAACACTGACTTTGTATTTTGTATTAGCCCGCCAATCATCACTCGCAGGCATGCGACATACAGAATGGGAGTAAATACCATTAATAAAACAAATGGCGAGCTCACCATTCGATTTTATTTCTGGGATAAAGGGTTGAACCAAAATGCCCCCGTCACTTTTAAACACCTCATCTTGGTTCGTTATGGCGTTTGAATAACGAGTCACTAAATTACCACTTTGTCCATAAACAGGTTTGAGCACCATATCGTCCCAATGATGAGACAATTTAATCGACTCTACTTTGTCTAACGATGGCTTTTTAAGAAAGCAGCTCGGCGTTACGTTTACGCCTTTATTCGCAAGTTCTAACAAATAAGTTTTATTCATATTTTGCAAAATAATGTCTGGGGAATTTAAAAGTTTTCCTCCCCCATTTTTGACTTTCATTAACCAGTCTTTAAAGTCTTCAGGTGTTTTGGCGTAATCCCAAGCACAAAGTGGTAATACATACTTAGCCTGACAAAACACACTTAAGTCTTCTTCCTGCCAAGGGATACACCTAACCACTTCCCCTTTGCGCGTTAATGCATCTACTATCAGCTTTAGGCCGAGAAAGATTTGTGGATATTGATTACAGGTTGCAATAACAATCACTTTTTAGTCCACTCAATCTGTTCTATATAAGTCCATAAACGCTTCTTATTCATCAAGTGGCGACGATTAAATGAAGACATTGCATCCATCAACTCATCTTTAGATTCAATTTGAGCTTCGCCGACTTGAATCACCCCCACCATTGCCATACTTAGATGCGGTGGACAGTAGTAAACATAAACGCCCTCTTTTGTAACAGTCACAGTAAACACTTCATCCATTTTACTTTGCCATGGCGAAACACCCTCTGGTACCTGTGAGCTTCGAACAAAATGGCCGCTAGAAGTTGGAATAAACTTAATGGTATCTCTTGGCAATACAGATAAAAAACCGGGTTCAAACACCATGCCCTTATCTTTGCCAAAATCTAACATTTTGATTTCGTAATCTGCTGCATTAGCCAAGTTATAGCTAGCTAACAAGAGTAATGTTATGACTAATTTATACATCATAAAGTCCTTAGAAATACCTTTATAAATGATTAACAGTGAGTGCTTGAAGCGCGTTTAGGCTGGATAACAGGTGTGCCATTACTGTCAAAAAGCCGTTCAATATCGACCTTATAGACTTCAGCAACTTTATCTGGGGTTAACACTTTAGAAGGTGAGCCTTGCGCTCTAATTGTGCCGTTTTTAAGTAGAATTAATTCATCAGCATATTGAGCTGCCAAACTTAAATCGTGGATAACCATTATGGTGATCAGGCCGCGCTTTTTCGTTTCTTGATAGACATGCTCAAGTAATACGCTTTGGTGATACATATCCAGAGCGCTAACAGGTTCATCAAGCATCAAAATATCAGGCGAACCTAATAACACTTGGGCAAACAAGATAAGTTGTCTCTGACCACCACTTAGACTCTGAATATCCCTTTGAGCAAGGTCTAAACAACCAACTTTCTCCATGACTTTAAGAGCAGCTTGTAGCGTACTTTCATTCAGATGCATCGAAAGGCTATCAAGTTTACCCAATAAAACCACATCTAGTGCTGTCAAGTTAGCAGACACATAAGTATCTTGAGGCATATACCCAATGGGTTTACGCCATTCCCCTAATCGGGTTTTATACAATGTTTTATCTTGATATTCGATTTCACCTTTACGAAGGCTAACATCACCAAATATGGCTTTTAGAAGCGTTGATTTACCAGCGCCATTTGGCCCTAAAATGGCGTAAATTTTACCCTTTTCAAATGTGAGTGACAGTTCTCTCGCTGTGTGTGTTTTTCCACGAACTATGGTTAGTTTTTTAAGGTTTAAATTGCTCATTTTTTACTTAACATAATCCAAAAGAAGAAAGGAACACCGATAAAAGACGTCACAATACCGACAGGGAAAAGCGCACCAGGCACCAAGACTTTTGATAACACAGAGGCAGCAGATAAGAATGCAGCACCAATCACCATTGAAAGCGGCAAAAAGAATCGCTGGTCTTCACCAACAAGCATGCGCGCAACATGAGGAGCAACAAGCCCAATAAAGCCAATAACACCAACAAAACTAATCGCAACCGCGGTCATCACGGCGACTAAAAAAAGTACTCTTAACCTAAGCTTTTTTGTATCAACACCCAAACTTGCTGCTCTTTCTTCTCCCATTTTTAACGCGGTTAGTTTCCAAGCGTCTTTAAACAAAAGGCTAATGCAAATAGCCGTTATGACGGAAGTAACAAACAAATTCTCCCAAGTAGCCTTGGTTAGACTGCCAAATAACCAGAACAAGATCTGTTGGCTTACTTCAGGTGCGGATAAATATTGAACAAGCGATAAACCAGATTGGAATAAAAATAATAATGCGATACCCGCAAGTACCAGCATTTCTGACGATAAACGTTTAATCGATGCAAAAATAAATAATATCCCTGCTGCAACCATAGTCATGGCAAAAGCACCGATTGGCACGGCTAAAGTCAGTGGCAAACCAAAACTACCAAAAGCGATAACAATAGAGGCACCTAACCCAGCCGCTGCAGCCAAACCTAAAGTGTAAGGGCTGGCCATTGGGTTATTTAACAAGGTTTGAATCTCTGCACCGCCAACACCTAATGCCGCCCCAACACTCAACGCCATTAACGCCATAGGTAATCGAAAATCAAACACAATAACCTTAGTCATTGCTTCAACATCATCCGCTAACAACAAGGCATTTAAGACCTCTGAGGGAGATAACATAGAGGGGCCAGTTGCAATATCCAAGGTTAAACTTGCAAGGCAGACAAACACAAATATCAGCACAATACGCCAACGTCGTATTTCACTACGACGTTGGTTCTTGATTGCTGATTGGATTACTTCAAACTCTAAAGACATTCAATCAAACTCAAAATAATTAATCTTTAACTGATAACACAAAGGTGCCTTCAGGAATGACAGGAAGATATTTCTTATGGAAATCAAGGTATGTTTGATTCGGGTTTAGATCTGAGAACAAATCTGGGTACATGGCTTTTGCCATATACTGAATCATAGCTTGGTCAGACAAAGTTCGTGATGCCCCCTGATAAAGCGCAAATAGGTTCTTATTTTGAATGGCAGGTAGCTCAGACCAACCCGTGCGCTTTTCAAAGCCTTTAAGGCGTCTTAATGCTTCATCTTTTGGAATATCAACACCCATAACAAGTGCTTCTTTATTCTTATTCAATTCAGTTTCTCGCCCTGAAATAAAGATCACTTCAGGTTGCGAAGTGAGTACTTGTTCTGGGTTCATTGGTCCCCACCACTCTACATAAGGAATGGCAATATTATCACCACCAGCTAGCGTCACTAATGCACCCCACATGTTTTTACCATAGGTGAAGCTATAGTCATTAGGGCCTTTTTTACCAAATTCGATGTAAGCACGTGGACGAGTGCGACCATCTTGTGAAATTCGCTCAGCAATCATGTTGGCATTTGTCTGGTATTCATTTGCCATTTTTTTAGCGCGAGCTTCTTCACCTGCAATTTGTCCTAGCAACAATGTGCTTTTAACATGTCTTTCAATAGTCTGAGCATTGTAATCCACCACCACGATTGGAATGCCTGCTGCTTCTATACGATCAGCATCCGGTCCAAGGGCTTTAAACTGCCAATCAGCTAAAATCACGACTTCAGGCTTAAGCGACAGCAGCTTTTCAATAGAGAATGTACCTGCTTCAACTTCACCTACGTCGGCGATGTTTTGAAGTTGAGGAACAGCCTTTGCGAACATATCCCAGCTCTTTGGCGTCCAGACTGTCCAAACATCTTTAGAGAAGCCAACAACATTATCAAATGCTTTTACGCCACCAATAGCCATGTAATCAGCATAATAAAAGCCTAGAAGTACACGTTTTGCTGGCAAATCTACTGTTACTTTTCTTCCTAAAATATCAGTCAACTCTTGAGGTTTGGCTGATGCAGTATTAGCAAAAGAAAAGAGCGCCACTAAGGCAAGAATAAATAAAGTAAAATGCCGTTTTATTTGGGACATTTAAGGTACTCCATAGGAAGTTAAAGTTTTGGGTTAGTTAGAGCGTTAATAATAATCATTCCCAACAGCAGATTATTTTGAATGCCACTCAGTTTACGAACAATGATACTGATTCTTATTTTCAATCAGCAGAAAAACATAAGTTGTTGATATATAATGCTGTCAAAATGCTGATACAAAAATAATAGCTGGGCTTCGGAGACTGTCATTCAATGCTATCTAAAGATAAATTACTAAATGAATATGAAGTTAAAATTGCAAAGATGCAGTTGAATGACATTCCAAAATTACACGAACTATCCCTTTCAGTACGTTGGCCACATAGAGATGCAGACTGGGCAGAGCTTCTAAAGTTAGGCGAAGGTTTTGTTATTCATGACTTGATAGGAAGGCTCGTCTCTTCAATGATGTGGTTTTCCTATGATGAAAATTTTGCCAGTGTCGGCATGGGAATCTCCTCCCCTAGATTACAAGCCCTTGGCGCTGGCCGCTGGCTTGCCGAACATGTTCAAAACCAAATTGGTAATCGTAATGTTTTATTAGTAGCCACAAGAGACTCTCTTCCCCTTTGTTTAAGTTTGGATTTTAAGGTTATTCAAAATGTTTACCACCATAACGGCTATGTTAAGCATTTACCGAGTACTTCGCGTTGTTCAGAAGAAATACAGGTTTTAGATCATGATGAGATTAAACAGCTTGATAATGCAGCAATGGGGTTCTCACGTGATGGAATCATCTCGCAACTTTTAGCAAACTCACAAGGTAGATTAATTCGACATAATGGTGAAATAACTGGGTTTGCTCTTTGTCGAAAGTTTGGCCGCGGCTATGTCATTGGGCCTATTATCGCGAAAAGCCAAGAACAGGCGATTGAACTCGTAAGCCCTCTTTTAAATAACCTTAAAGATGAGTTCGTAAGAATAGATACCTATTTAGACTCAGGCGTTTTTAAAGACTTTATAAAAAGTACAGGCCTAAATTTACATGAAACAGCCACAAAAATGGTTCGTGGTAACCTACCTATTCCTAAGAGTGACATCCATACCATCGGCTTAGCGAGTCAAGCACTGGGTTAACTTGGCTTCAAAATAGCTAACATATTTATGCAAAATATTATGCTGCCTTAAACAATGAAACAATCTATTTAAGCTTTAGGAACTAGCAAAGGTTTTCATTCATAATTCTAATAAAGGACAAAAACCACTTATTTCTGCACTTCTTGTTCTAGATAAGGCATTAAAACAACTTATCAAATGATAACTATTTGCATTTAAAAAATCAGCAGAATATACTGCTGCCTAAATTTAATCTACATCATCATTACTAGAATACATCGATATATTTACTTACAGGCTTTAAGGTCATGCTCAAACTTGATAGAACAGATTTAAAAATCCTACAAGAGTTACAAGTAAATGGTCGCATAACCAATACAGAGCTAGCCGAGCGTGTCTCTCTGTCACCTAGCCCTTGCCTACAGCGTGTAAAAAAACTTGATAAATACGGTTATATCAAAAGTTATTCAGCTGAAATTGCCTTAGAAAAACTAGGCGACTACGTCACTGTTTTTGCTGAGGTAACCCTTAAAAGCCACCACCCGCATGATACTTTAAGATTTCAAAATGAAGTTGCAAAATTAAGCCAAGTTATAGAGTGCCATCTAATCTCAGCCGGCTATGATTACCTGATTAAATTTGTGACAAAAAATATTGCAGACTATCAAGAGCTCATGGAAAGTCTCATTGATAAAGACATAGGTATCAAAAAATACTTTAGCTTTGTGGTGATGAAGTCGTGTGTTGAAAAGAGCCACATCCCTCTACAAAACTTAAATACGATTTAAAGATTCAGTTAAAGCCAATAGGCTACTTATCATCAAGTCCATATTTTTGCTGTAGCGCTAGATATTCTGGCGTTGATTTAAACGCTTTCATTGCCTCTGAAAAGGTTTTAGCTAATTGGTTATGGCCTTTGGCCTTGGCAAACACTATGTAATGCTCCCTCCCTTCAGTTAAATAGGGTTTTAAAAATATTACCTGATTCGCAACACCAATACGCTTGGCATGATAGCCAATATCACCAACATGACCAATTGCCATTTGCATACGGCCTGCCAACAACATTTTTAATAGGTTTTCTTCATTTTCAGCAATATTAATCTTGTTTAATGAAGTCATCTGATCAAACTCTTCTTGATAAGAGAACCCCAGCACAGTGCCAATCGAATAAGGCCTTAAAGAACTTAATTCGCCAGAAAAGTGAATATTATTTAAATACTTTTTCTCAATGAAAAATCCAACAGTCGCTTTAGAAATGACATTTCCATCATAGAAGTAGCCAAACGCCTCTCGCTCACTTGTCTTGCCCATGTATGTTATGGCGTCTGCATCCCCTTTTTTAAGCATTTCGATAGCTCGTTTCCAAGGTAAGCTTTCAAACTTAAGTTTAAGGGGTATTGTGCTCGCAACCTTTTGCACTAACTCGATATGAAACCCAGTCAATTCGCCATTTACATACATTTCATGTGGTGGCCAAGAACCATCAGGTCTCACGACTAAGAGCTCTTGAAGAGCCTCCTCAGCAAAGCTACTTTGCACTAAGAGTAAAGATAGAGTTAAACAGAGTCTTTGAAGGTATCGAACCGTCATTAGTTTTCCAGTTTTATTGGACATTTAAATGTAAGCAATACAATCAGCTTAGATTTCTTTAGCTCATTTATAAAGTTTAATAGGCTAAGCAGAGCTATCTTAGCCTGTTTACATTCATAGCTGCTGATAACAGCTACGCTAGTTATGAAAGAGAGCATCTCAGTCTATTACATTCATCATAAACAACAATTATTAAAAAAATATTAAATCTGTTTAATATTTATGCTCAATAATAAATTTCCCATTAATAATTTAGTATGTGGAACACACTGTTGATAAGCAAACTATCAATTTGTGTTTCTTATATTGAATGCTATTACTGGAGAAATGATTATGAAATATGAAGGTTTTCAAACTTTCACAACTGAGCAAAATGAAGGTATTTTGACAGTGACATTTAACTTCGGCTCAGTGAATGTACAAGGTCAAGAAATGCTTGCCGACCTTAACAGTCTTGCTATGCGACTAGAGCGAGATCGCAATACGAAAGTGGTCGTGTTTCAATCTGCTAACCCTGAAATTTGGGTATGTCATTATGATACTGAACTACTGAAAGACATGTCTGAAGAAGCAGTATCAAGAGAAGACGCTCAGTTACTCGACCTACAATCTATCTGTGAGCGCATCAGTAAAGTGCCTCAAGCAACCATAGCTAAACTAGAAGGTTTTGCTCGTGGTGGTGGCCATGAACTTGCCTTAGCGCTAGACATGAGATTTGCAGCACGAGATAAATACAAACTAATGCAAATGGAAGTCGGCATGGGGATTCTACCTTGTGGTGGAGGCGCATCTCGTATGGCTAGACAAGTTGGTTTAGGTAGAGCTCTTGAAATTATTCTAAGTGCCCGTGATTTTGATGCAGATGAAGCTGAAGCTTACGGCACAATCAACAAAGCCTTTGACGCAGATGAAATCGGCCCATACGTTGAAAATCTAGCAAAGCGTATCTCTCAATTTCCAGCAGAATCCATCAATGCCTGCAAACAAGCCGTGTATGAGTCTATTGATAAGCCTATTAATGAAGCACTTAAAGCTGAAGCTTATTGGCTATATCAAGCAACAAGTAAAACAGCGGCAATTAAACGCTTCACCATCGCGGATGAGCAAGGCCTAGAACACGATATTGAAAACCAACGTAACTGGAATGAACTCGTTATGAAAGTTCAAGAAATTAACTAGTTAACGCTCTGGATCGAGTGCTCGCATACATCTTAAACCTAGTGAAAAAGATGTAAGAAGCTCAATCTTTATAAATTAAATTCTTAAGTTTCTATGAGGCATAGAGAGCGATTTTTCTATGCCTCTTTTTTCTATTCTAAAAAGTGCTCTAGGAAGAAAAGCAAAAAATTTTATGGATACTGGCTCAGTTTAATGGACAAGAGACTTAATAAGATGCGTAACAGAATTAGGTGAATGACCCTATGAAAAAGGTATTAGTAAACTTTGCTCATCCAGCAAAGTCTCGTTCAAAAGTAAATAAAGCGTTACTAAAAGCCGTTACAGGGCTTGAAGGTGTCACAGTTAATGATTTATATGCCAACTACCCTGACTTTATGATTGATATAGAGCGTGAGAAACAGCTATGTGAAGCGCACGATATTATTATTTTCCAGCACCCTTTTTATTGGTACTCCTCCCCAGCCATTGTAAAAGAATGGATGGATTTAGTTCTAGAGCACGGCTGGGCTTATGGCTCTAATGGCAAAGCCCTTACAGGTAAAGTAATTCTTCAAGCACTATCAACAGGTGGTGATGGCTCCTCATATCAAGCAGATGGCTACAACCAATTTACCTTAAAAGAACTCACGTTTCCTCTACAGGCCACTGCTAAATTATGCGGCCTTATTTGGCTTCCTCCTTTTGCTGTTACTGGTGTACACAGAGGCCTTGGTACAGAGAAAACAAACGAGTACGCCTTAGATTATAAGCAAACAATTACAGCACTTAGAGACACTCTAATTAACTTAGAAGAAGCCAAACAATTAGAACGGCTAAATACAAACCTCAATCAGCTAATTCAGGAGCATTAAGATGGAAGCCTTTCTACTGCAATTTTTCATCTTTTTAACCGCTGCCGCGATATCCGTACCTATTGCAAAAAAACTGGGGCTTGGCTCGGTATTAGGCTATTTAATTGCTGGCATAATCATAGGGCCATTTGGTGCTTCTCTAATTCATGACATTGAAGAGATCATGCACTTTACCGAGTTTGGTGTGGTCATGATGCTATTTCTTGTGGGTTTAGAGTTAAAACCCTCATTATTATGGCAGTTAAAAACACCTATTTTAGGCTTTGGCGGAACGCAAGTTATCGTTACAAGTGCCATTATCACTGCAGTAAGCTTGCTCTTTTTACCTTGGCAACAAGCCTTGGCAATTGGTTTGATATTATCTCTATCCTCCACAGCCATCGTATTACAGACACTACAAGAAAAAGGCAAGATGAAAACAGAAGCAGGCCAGTCTGTATTTGCTGTTTTACTCTTTCAAGATTTAGCTGTTATCCCTATGTTAGCCATTATTCCCTTACTTGCTACATTAGCTGTTTTAGGGGGAGATCATCATTCATCGGTCCTTGTCGATATCAGTGTTTTACCTAATTACATGCAAGTCATTGTGACTCTAGCAGCAATCATGCTCGTCCTTGTTTTAGGTAAATATGCCTGCCGCCCTGTATTCCGTGCTATTGCCAAAACAGGGGTGAGAGAGATTTTCGTTGCTGCCGCCCTATCGCTTGTTATTGGTACCTCACTATTGATGATGACAGTTGGGCTTTCTCCAGCGTTAGGCGCTTTTTTAGCGGGAGTCGTGCTCGCAGATAGTGAATTTCGACATGAACTTGAAAGTGACATCGAACCATTTAAAGGATTATTACTTGGTATATTTTTTATATCGATCGGAGCAAGTTTAAACTTCACACTGATCAGCAATAATATTGCATTAATTCTTGGCTTAACCTTGGCTTTAATTACCATTAAATGGCTAGTATTAATTACTATAGGCTTAGTTTTCCGTATTAGCCCCAAAGAAAGACCACTGTTTGCTATCGCGCTAGCACAAGGTGGTGAATTTGCCTTTGTTCTCTTTCAACTCACTAAAAGCAGCGGCGTACTTCCAATAGATATTATTGAACCTCTTATATCTGCTGTTGCTATTTCTATGTTCTTAGCGCCAATCTTGTTTGTTTTACACGACAAAATGAACAAAGACGACTTAGATACACAAAATGATATTGAAGAAGATGTCATCGATAAAAGCGATCACAAAGTAATTCTTGCTGGCTTTGGACGGTTAGGCACAGATATTGGCCGCTTTCTATTATCAGCAGGTATAAAACCCACTATTTTAGATTACGATGCTAACAATGTAGAAGTGCTAAGAAAGTTAGGGTTTGAAGTCTATTACGGTGATGCGACAAGGTTAGATTTATTAGAATCTGCCGGTGCTGCAAATGCAGAGATTTTAATCATTAGTTTTAGCGATATTGTGCTAGTTAAACATCTCGTTGAACTGACAAAGAAACACTACCCTCACCTTAAAATCGTACTTAATGCTAAAGACAGAGAGTCCACCTTTGAGTTCATGGATTTAGGGGTAACTGATATTTATTCTGCAACCTTTGGAACAGCTTTAAATATGGGTGAGTCTGCGATAAAACAATTGGGCATGGATCCTTATGAAGTTCATAGGCTAAAGCAAATATTTCGTAAAAAAGATGCCGAAATACTTCCTGAGCTCTACAAAAAGCGCTGTGAGGAAGATAGCTATATTTCGCTTTATAAAAAGCACCACGCTCAGTTAGAAGAAGTGATGAAACTGGATAACAATGAAAACCTAGCGGCGCTTGATAAAGCATGGACAGCTAAAAATCCAGAGCTTTAATCTAGTTAAATTAATAGCGATTCAGTGATGTGATTATCTAAACATAATCACATCATTTCCAACTATTCCCCCGATTGAAACGTCGAACGACTCTTCAGAATCTAACCCTCTTTAAGATCCATTTAACATCTGGGGAAACTAGTTTCTAACCCATGCCCTATTTAAGTTTTTAATAAGCTTAAATCTAGCCTTCTACATCGAGTTAACACAATATTGTACGGATAAATGAGTGCGTTTTGATCTGATTGCTTTAAAGAGAGTATCTTTAAAAACAATAAAGCAGCTTTATGTTTATAAAGCTGCTTTTAAAATTAACACTTTGAACTGAGCTAACTAGAACGGAGCATAGCTATCTTTTTTCTCAGTAGGTGTTGTCCAACGTTTAGCCGCATCAATTGTATTAGTTTGCTTAGAAGCTTGTGGCACTTGCATCGAATTACCATACAACCAAAGCACCATATTAGAACGCTCACCACTTGTAATAGGCTGAGCGGCATGAGCCACATTGCCTCGGTGAATCATTGCTGTACCAGGCTCAAACGATAAACGATTCAATTTACCTGTACTTGGATCATAAAAATCCACCTCAGAACCTGTAAAGGCTTCGCCTTCTAAGTTCATATTAATATTCATTGTCACAGCTGACGCATCGGTATGTAAACGAAGTGAAGTATCCATTCCTGCTTGCCACTTTATTGAAAAACCAAAGGTTTGGCTGTCATACCCCATCACTTCTGGGAAAAGCATACGGGCTACAGGCCTCATATACTTATCAAGTAGCTGATTATAAAAGGCTTGGAACTCAGGTGCAGCTAAATAACCATCTGATCGTGGGTCAAGCATAGCGCCATAGCGATTAAGAGAAATACCATAAGGGGGTCTTAAAGGAATATTTGCATTAGCAACTTCTTCTAGGAACTCTCTTAAAATAGCAACTTGCTCTTTATCAAAGAACTGAGCTTGAAATACGCCTGGTGCCACCTCGTTCCATAAGTCACTAACATTGGATTCAGTAGTAGGATCAACCCAAGCCTGATTGACAGCATCACGTAAGTTTTTATCAATCACTGAGTCATCAAGCGCGATTAATTGCGCTTTGCTTGATTCTTCCCACTCTTTCCACGCATCGACTAATAAATCTCGGTTTTTATCCCAAAAGCGCTCAACCGATGGCGAACGGCTCAGCATTTCTTGACGCGATGGTAGTGCTAATTCACGTGCTTCAACTAGCCGGCTAGATGTCTCATTTAAATTTAAAGTAGTTGTCTTGGTCATCTCATTCTCTCCAAATAAAAAGTGAACTAACTTTGTTAGATCTTATGGGAGAATAATTTATTATATCTAGTGTTATTGATAAATGACATGAATGATAAGACAGTATTCACTTTTTATTGATAATAAAGCTCTAATTTATATTATCAAACGAATGATTAATGGCTGAGCACATAAAACGTTAACTTTCCCAATATGGAACTTCACCATAATAATCGACAAAAAAATCAATAAAGGCCCTTACTTTAGGAGCCAATAGCCTAGAGCTGGGATAGACTGCCCAAATTGCTGTATCTGTGGCTAGCGGATAGTCCTTTAAAACTTGAACTAACTTGCCCTCTTCCAATGCTTTATAAGCACACCATTTAGAGGATATTGTAATGCCGGCTCCATCAATACAAGTATCCCTTGTAGATTCACCATTATCTATTCTCATAGTGCCTTTTGGTTTGATCCGCACATGCCCTTCTGGTGTTTGAAATTCCCAGTAATCAATCCCAATTAAATTAATACAATTATGTTCTAACAGCGCTTCTGGGGTTTTAGGCTCTCCAAATTCTTCAATGTATTCAGGTGATGCACATATAATGCGTCTATCGGATGCGAGCTTTCTGGCCACAAGACTAGAGTCATTTAAAGATGCATTTCTAATCGCAACATCAAAACCACCTTCCACCATGTCGACAATGCTATCACTTTGCCTAAGATCAACTTTAAGCTGAGGGTGCAAAGATAAAAAGGCTTTTAAAGCAGGCACGACATGCATACGGCCAAAAGACGATGCAACAGTGGCACGAATGGTACCTTGAGGCGTAAAACTGCCTGCCCCAACAGACGCTTTTGCATTGTTAACTGCATTCAACACATCTTCAGCATGAGGTAAAAACTCACGCCCTTCTTCAGTCAAAGAGACTTTACGTGTTGTACGGTGAATTAACTTGACCCCCAAGGATTCCTCTAGCTTATTAATATGCATGCTTGCCACAGGAGGAGATAATCCAAGCTCGCTACCAGCTAAACTAATGTTGTTTGTCGCAGCGACACGGATAAAGAGCTTAAGGTGTTCATTGTTCATTTTGAGAGCCAATTATTAATATTAATTAAAGAATTGTTTGTATTTATAGCGCTTTATGAAATAAATTTGAATTAAAATATTTCGCCCAACCTGACACTAATGAAACCAGAAAGCCCAAGAAAGAAAAAGCCTCGCATAAGATCGAGGCCTTGAAATAGAAATAGCTGAATCCTACTGAAATGGTTTACTTAAAAGTGTTCTGGACCAAGCAGCAAGGCCTTCTTTTCAGCCTCTATAATAAGCTCGTTTAACCTACCAGAATCATGTAACTCTTTAATTTTATTGGACACTTTTTGACGCATTTCTAATCTGTTTTCATTTATATAATTAAAAAGTTCAAATCGCTTAAACACACCGCACCTTTTAATAAATGGGCGATATTCATCTTTTAGTAAAATTCTTCTTCCGTTGATTTCAGTGTCTATGACAACATCAGCTCGTTTAAATTTTAAAAATTCAAATAACTGTATGGCTGAATCTAACTTATGAACTGTTTTCAACTTTGCTGTGGCGGCATCCGAATGAGCAACACCGCGAATGCTTGCCACGGTTAAGCCTTCTAGATCTTTCGAGCTTGTTATTCTCAACTCAGAATCAATTAAGCAATAGGCAGCCGTTTCTAGATAATAATAACTTGGCTCAATTCTAGTAAGACTTGGCTTATCATTGCCATAGGGAGTAATTCTCGCTATTTCCCCATCAACCCTTCTGTTTAAATTTGACTTTTTTGCTCTAGCCGGAGGCAGCGGCACAACTACTAACTGTAACCCCAATGAATCATATATATTCTCAATGAGATATTGAGCAACATACTGCTCTACCAGCTTTTCATTTGAGCCAAAGACAATCACTTTTGACTCAGACGAAGAGGCACCTAACGAAAATAAAGAGATAAAGGAAAGGACAGCAAGTTTACTAACACAGGATAAAATACGATTGTTAAGCGCTTTCATTAATAGTTAAGTCTCTTGATACAATAAGCCATTGAAAATGAAAAAGTTAAAATGAACTTCATTCAGTATAATCAATGTATATCAATCGTAAATATTCCGTAAGGATATTTGGTAACAGAGCGCCTAGCGCGTTTTAACAATAAAACATGGTATCGCTTATAAAATGAGTTAATTGTGAAATGAGCAAACTAGCTTCAGCCATAAGCTGAGCGACAAATACTTAAAACAACCACCTCAAAAGCTTATCAGGCAAAAAGCGTCATAGATCGCATCCATTCCAGAAACGATAAGCCCCACACGAATGAAGGGCTTAGAAATGAGAAAGGCCCGCAATCTGCGAGCCCTTTAAAGTTGGTTGCTGTAAACACAAACATAACAGCGTGAAGAAAATGCAACGCCTAACACCTAGGGTTTCAAGCCTAGCGCGCGTATTTCTTCAATTTAATTTTTTTCTATTCACAAAACGGCAATTAATACTCTATCCAAATGATTATTAATAAATTTTCATGCCTAGCACTAAAAGCCACGGGCGGGATACGGGCGGAAAATAGAGTGTCTTTATCACATAATATTAGTAATAGCTGTACCTAAAATATGTCTATTTATAAGAAATTTAATTTTTTCAGGTCGAAAAAAAACAGCCTATTGGCTGCTTTCGAATCATATGCATTAATGCCAGCATCAGCAGTTTTCTTTAAATTGATATACTGAAACAGAAGCAACTTAAAACAACTCCGGTGTAAATAGCCACTTAGCATTACTTCGTATAGACAGCAATAAGATTGGCCCAATGTCCACCAGGAGCACAGCCTGAATAAACCGCTGTTATAGTTGTATTCGTTGCCTTTGCAGCCAATATTGTTGATATTAATACTTGCGAAGCACTATGAGACCCAATCCATCCATTATAAGAAGAGCACTCATTAATTGCATTAGAAGATCCATTTCTTAGCTTTATTGCAAATTTTCCAGAATTATCTGCATATACTTCACTAACGACACCATCGTCTGCAGAGTCAGCGTAAGATGATATTGAAACAAAAAACATCAAAAAAATAATAAAAACTCGCATTTTTCCCTCTTATTTTTAGAGCCTAAATTTGAAATTCATAGCCTCATTCATACAATATATTTATCATACAAAAAACACTACATTTAATGTATTTGGTCAAGGAAGGCTGCTTGCATAATTGACCCTCCTTGGCTTATCACATTTGAGTACGATCATTAACAGTTGATTCTACATGTTTATTTTTCTCAATAACAAAGCCTAACTCACACTTTCTTATATTAATGAGAAATATATACTTCGCAGACCGGTTTTAGATTGAAGATCGCCTCATTTTCTTGAGATTTCCTTCTCCTCTTACAAAAAGAAAATTGGCACTCTAAACAACTGATTATTAATAAGTTTTCATACCTAGTACTAAAAGCCACGGGCGTTATACAGGCGGAAAATAGAAGGGCTTTTTAGCAATTTAATCATGCTACTTCAGTATTTTTAAAGCTAATCGATACCTATTTAGAAGAAAATAAGCTTATTTAAAGCAAAAAAAGCAGCCGAGTGGCTGCTTCACCATTTGATGAGGTATCCACTTGAATGACTTGTTAAAGAGAGCTATCTATTAACTTGATCAGCGATTTCTACAACTAAGCTGGCGGCTAAATTTTCTTGGGTCACTACACCAATAAGTTTCATACTATTTCCAACAACAGGAAGTGATTTTGTGTTATTAATTTGCATCTTTTTCAATGCATCACGTTTTTCAGTATTTATATTAATACTATCTTGAACAAAATTGCTCACCTTCAATAATTCGTGAACCGAATTTGACTCTATAGCTAATATTAGCTTTTCAACATTGTTTTCTGATTCGATTTTATTGTAAGGCTTATAAAACTCTTCAATGTTACTAATAGCCACAAAGTGACCGGATTCGTTTTCAATGATTAGATATTTAAAAAATGTATATTTCCCGAGTGATTCAACATAATATTTTATCTGATCAGCATCATAGCCTTCATAACCCATTTTAAACTTAAGGCCTACAACTTGGGACTTTATTAGATAGGGAATTTTTTCATACGTTGATTTATCCCCTACTGGTATGATATCTACAGGTAGTTGCGTTACTGATTTTTCAACTTTCATAAGACTCGCCTTTTTTAATGCAGACACTAATGAAAAATCACCTACTGTTATGGACTTTATCTGTCCCGATAAAAATAAATAAATTAATATAGGAATCAAAGCAAGTACAAGATCCGTGCTTTTAATTACAATTTCTTTTCCTTGATGTCTCATAATTACTATAAAAACTATAATTATTAAAAAAGAAGAAATTGATAACATTACGGTTAGATTATTCATACGGCATCTCCATTATTTACCTAACACCATAATAATGTACTTATTAATTTTTTTCATTAGATTTAAAAAAAACCATCTAATTATCAATAATTTTTCACAAAAAACTAAAAAATTGTGGGTTGTAAATAGAGTTTTTTTATTAAAAATAATACCTTACTAGTAATATTTGTACCTAACCAATTCATATCAGAAATAATGGAGCTATCTCAAGGCCAAAAAAAGCAGCCTATTGGCTGCTAATTTAGTTACTAAAGAGTCGAAAGGATTAAGTATGTTTAGTCATGGCAACATCCCAAGTGCCCCATATAGCATTAAAGTTACTTCCCCAACCAATGGCAATACTCCCTGTATAAGTACCCGTTACCGTTGGAAGTTCTATACTTGCATGGTCTGATGACCCTTTAACTTGAAACATAAAGCGTCCTTTACCGTCTTCCATCCACATTATGTCATTTACAACAGGGCCAGCACCTGAATAGTTAACTGTGGTAGTGCCGTAACCTCCAGGGTTACCAGAAGAGTTCTCACTTGGTCCAAAAACGACAGTTGTGCTCGGGCCAGATTCACTAGGATAGGTCCACGTGGTGCTTTCTAATGACATAATTATTTCCCTACATATGATGATTAAAAGAAAGTTACGATATCTTAAAAACTTGAAAATAGTTCAGTTTTAAAGCAGTTTAATTATCGATTGTTTTTCAGATAAATCAAATTATGTATTTAGTTATAACAATTAAGAATACACGATTATATTATTTACATTAGCCATCTTGATTATTTAGTTATAAGATTAATGAAAACCTGATCAATTGGAGTTTAAAATGCAGTGTTGTAACAACCGACAACTGACACAGGTTCATAGAACATGGTTTCAAAGACTGTTTTATACCAGCATTTATAAATGCTCGAACTGTGGCAGCACACTTAAAATAAGAAAATAACTTGATTCACCAAAATAACAAATAGAATAAATATCTTAACGTTATTTAGAATTAGTAAGAATCGTTCTAATAATACTAAGACTTTTTTAATTATCGATAGAACTTTATGTATGGAGAAAAATACTCATAAGTAGTAATCACTATTGCTTAATAAATAATGTTATTTTTTGATTTTAACTTTTTTCTTACAATGCCTACATTGGTAGACACTGATATAAAGTATTTTCTGAAACCAATTACGTCGTATTCTATTCAGCAGTTTGTTTTTGCAACAATTAAGGTTCATTTGTATCTTTTCACTCCAACTCAGTATCTATCAATGCGTGTTTCTCAATGCATTTATGATAAGAGATGAAGCTTAAGGAATACTTAAGAAGTATAAATTATCTTTATATCTCATATACCAAAATTGGATTTTATAACTCAGCATTACCTACTTACTTAATCATCGACCGATCAAACAGCTTATAATCAGTCTCTTCGTCACGTTTCGCCTCATACATGGCAATATCTGCATACTTAATTATTTCGTCGCTATCTATTGAATCACCTGGTGAAATAGCAACACCCATACTTAATGAAATACCAATAGTATTGCCACGAAATGATACAGAAGGTTCAAATGCTTTTAAGATATTAGAAGTGATAGATTCTATTTGAGATAGCTCATCAAAGCGCTTAATCATCACAATGAACTCGTCCCCACCATAACGAAACACAACATCGCTAGCTCTTACAGCCCCCACTAGGCGCTCTGAAGCGACCTTTAGAACAAAGTCGCCAGTATCATGACCTAAGCTATCATTTAGTTCTTTGAACTTATTTAAATCGATAAAAATTATCGCTAATTTACGGTTCGTATTTTCAAGATACATAATGGCATTATTAATCTCATTATGGATATCAACCCGATTTCTTAAACCCGTTAGCTCGTCGTGTGTTGCATTAAAAGTCAGGCTTTCAGTTTTTTCGAAAACCTTCTCGCTCATTTTATGAAAGCGAGAAAGCAAATAGCCCATTTCATCATTAGGAAAAAATTCTGATACATCTTGTTTTATGCCTTTTTCCATCTTCGACGTACTTTTCATAAGTAGCTTCAAAGGGTTAAACAAGCTTCCCTTAATAAAGATCGCAGTTATTACCCCCATAAATATAAAAACAAAAAATTCAATAATGACCAACGTCGTAATCATCGCTCGGCTCTCTCTAAAGTCACCTTTACGTTGCTCTAACAACAGACGCTCTTCATGACTAAACTTGGTTATCACCTTTCTAATTTCAAGCATGATTTTTTTATTCGCACCTGTATTAAAAATAGCGAAAGCATCAACGCGATTTCCACTCTGCATCAAGTCTATCGTCTTCTCTAAATTTTCTAGCTTTTGCTTCGTTAACTTACTAACAAGGGCCAGACGCTCTTGCTGAGTTAAGTGACTCTTTGTCATATCAATCAACCTTTCAAGTGTCGCTTCTACATTGACAACACCTGAATAATAAGGCTCTAAATAATCAACATCTCCCGTTAAAAGGTATCCTCTTTGGCCTGTCTCAGCATCCATCAAACTACTTATAAAACTTTCTGAAGTATGGATTATTTCATGTTCGTGATTAACCCATTTCATCTTCTCCTCCCAATAAGACTCTACGATATATGTAAAAACAACGTTACCAATAGACGACACAAAGAGAAGAGTTAAAAGAAGAGACAGTTTTAAGCGAATGCTCATTTGAGTAGCCTTAAATAGGAATGAGATCAAGTAATTAATGTACAGTTCAGACAAACGGGATAACAAGTAATTCTTAGTAACTAAAGTATATGTCTAGCACAAATAGACTCACTTATCGTTCATAGATGAGTAATAAAACGTTTACATCAACCTATTCAAGTTAATTTGATTTTACATGCAACTAATAACGCCTTCTCAACCAAAACGCCCCACCATTTCTGGGGCGTTTTTGTTGATCACCCGCGCTAATAAACTTTGCTGTACATGTGTGCGACGTGTAGGTGTTCTCGGGCGTCGCCGTATAGTCTGTGGTTGGTTGTTTTGAGTGTTGGGAAGATGGTGTCTTGGAAGTCTCTTTTCATTATAGTGGTGTGGGAGTGCATCAGTTTCATCCGTGTTTCGTAGCTTTCGAGGCGGCGTTCGAGTGAGGCGATGTACTCATCGGTTTGATGGGTTGTTCACACAAACGTCTCTGATCCTAATGTCGGTTAATCTCTTCACTTATTTTGTGGTTTTCGACATATCAAAAAACTAAGCACGCCCCCTGAGTATATTAAACCAATGAACCCAAACTGTAGGTTTGATAAAAAAGTATAACCCAACTCCTAGCTCAAATAGCGAGCCTAAAACATAGAAAATACCTACCTCTTGATTGTTTAATGCAATGATTACTCCGGGTAAGCTCTGTAGTGCTGAGACAATAAAGAATGCGCCAGCAAGCTGAATGAGAAACTGTTGAGAAATGACAGTTGTGTTTTCTTTAGTGGGTTCAGGGAGTGAGCGAAGTACAGCATTAGATGTTCGAAATAATAAGTATGAAGCGAGAGAACCAATGAAAATAGATGAAGCAAGCATCGCAAAGTAGAGGCTTTGCGGTAACATTTTTTCATTGTAACTCTGGAGTGAACTGATAGTTAAGCTCAGGCTTGGAATATAAAGCACTAAGTTTATTAACAACCAGATGGCTAATAATTTAATTGCTATTGCTGTGACTTCTTTTGTCCCCATAGTTAGAACCTTCTAGTATTTTTAAATTACGTTCGTTCGAATAAGGCGATGTACTCATCGCCAATCATGCCTACTCTGCATTACACTTTTTGAAATACCATTCATTGGTAAACTGTCTATCTTCAGGAGTATTCTGAATATGGCTAAAAGCTTCCCATCCATCTTTACCTACGCTATTTAAAATACTTATTGCCGTTAAATTGGATATTCCAAAATAAGTTTTAATTGATGATTTTATGTTGCCTGATAAAAATTCATCGTTAAGCCACATACCCGCCGCTATACCATCCGACCAAAAGATTGACAAATTAGTGCCAACTAAAACGCGATCTTCATCAAGTAACAATACTTCATCAATGGATAGTGTTGCATATTTAAAGGAAGAACATTGTTCAGTACTTACTTTCGTAAAAATAATACTAGCGGTAGCAATAATTACCGTCAGTACAAACATTATGATCAAATTCGTTGAGGTGTTCATTTTTTAATTCTTTTTTTTTGGTTATTGATGCACAGCTTAATAAGTTGGTGCTTTTAGAAAACTCACTGGCTAGCCATGAAATTGGCGTCTATTAAAGCACCTAACTCTCTATTATCAAACCAAAACGCCCCACTATTTCTGGGGCGTTTTTGTTGATCACCCGCGCTAATAAACTTTGCTGTACATGTGTGCGATGTGTAGGTATTCTCGGGCGTAGCCGTATAATCTGTGGTTGGTTGTTTTGAGTGTTGGGAAGATGACTTCATTGAAGTCTCTTTTCATTATGGTGGTGTGGGAGTGGATGAGTTTCATTCTATATTCGTAGTGCTCCACTCTGCGTTCCATTGAAGCGATGTATTCGTTGGTTGGGTTGTCTGCTAAAGGTTACCGATAAAAAGACTAAAATAGTATAAATATAAAACCAGCTATTAAACCTATAAACAAACCATTAATAATGCTTTTCCTATACATTAGCCTACTAGGTAGAAGTATTAAAATGATCGAATATATTAATGATATAAAAATAATGAAAATTAAAAAAAACTTTTTAATCATTAAATAACTAAAACCTAAACTAAGTATGAATGAAATCAAAAATACCGAATACTTGTTAATCATAATGCTATAATTTCGCTTGCTGGCCATGAAATGGACGTCTATTAAAGCACCTAACTATCTATTATCAAACCAAAACGCCCCACCATTTCTGGGGCGTTTTTGTTGGTCACCCGCGCTAATAAACTTTGCTGTACATGTGTGCGATGTCTAGGTGTTCTCGGGCGTCGCCGTATAATCTGTGGTTGGTTGTTTTGAGTGTTGGGAAGATGGAGTCGTGGAAGTCTCTTTTCATCGCGGTGGTGTGGGAGTGGATGAGTTTCATTCTATATTCGTACTTTTATTTTCAACAATGCTACCCTGCGTTCCATTGACGCGACGTATTCGTTGGTTGGATTGTCTGCCCTGCTTAGGTACTCCCCTTCTAACGCGGTTTGGATGAAGATTAAGCCTTGCTCTAATTGAGCAGGAGTTGCCTGATCAAGTTTGCTTACACCAAGGTGCTTATTCACCTCTTCACCGATTTTGATATTTTCAACAAGCGTATTATTTTGAGAGCGCTTTTGCGCTAACGCTAAGATATTCCCTTCAAGCAACTTCGCCATGGTCTTAGTCGC
The DNA here is from genome assembly GCF_001624705.1 of Marinomonas sp. SBI8L. Classification (GTDB taxonomy): domain Bacteria; phylum Pseudomonadota; class Gammaproteobacteria; order Pseudomonadales; family Marinomonadaceae; genus Marinomonas. The sequence continues at coordinate 179,490 of NZ_JSEO01000002.1, read as the reverse complement.
TTCATTGTTTTGGTTAGAGTGAGGAAGCTCAGAGCAAGAAAGCGCATCAGAAGAGAGAGCAAGCCGATCGAATGCACGAATGACATGAAGGTGAAACTTAGCACTGATCCACATAGCGTAGGCATAGACAAGTTCTTTGCAGACCCAAGTGCCTTGATTTGTGCCACCTTTAATGGCGTTTACCCCGATGCCCATTTCTGGGTATCGCTCGATTTCAGCTATCAATGACTGAGTTTTTTCAATTCTTATAAAGCGATTTGGTTCATGCTTCTTTTCAGAACCAGAAGCTTTATGCAGATCATTAAGGGAATACAATCCATCGAGAGTACGGATCAGTTTTGAGAAGATAGTGATATGAGCCATCTATGGCCTCCTTTGGTCAGATCATTTGACCACTCTAAGAGGTGAGATTCTCAAAGGGTGGCAGGTCTAAATCAGGATTTCACAACCGCCCAAAGGAAACGGCCTAGCCGAGGCTAGCCTAATAAAAACCCACCATAACAAGCGGACTCCGGCCACAAAAAAACACGCGGGGCGTGTTTAAGGCCGCATCGATAAAACGGGGTGAAAACCCCGTCGCTGGATTTTGCCAGCGAATTTAAATGGTAGACCTAAGAGGGTTTAAGGTCAACATCCAGACCGCTTTATTAGAGATTGCTTTTTCTTCTTATAAAACGGTAACTAACACTCTATTCATAGTTTTTTAATAATTATTCATACCTTTCGAAAAAAGCCTTAGGCTGTATTCAAACGGAAAATAGAGTGTGTTATTTGCAGGTTTTTAGTGGGAGCTGTACCTAACATTTGTCCATACAAAAATTTAGCTTTCGTAAGGCAAAAGAAGCAATCAATTAGCCACTTTATCATCATGAGTATTAACGCCTCACTAAGAGGCAAATAATAGTCGGTTAAAATAAGCGACGAAGGAGCAAAAACCAACTGTTATTTGTCCTTTTAAGTGACTTGTTATGTTCAAAATATCACCAGCTAACTAAACAAGCATTTTAAATAGCTGATTAAAGACATTGCCTTTGGAGATGTCACGTATGCATTAAGTACAGATGTATAACTTATAACTATAAGTGCAATAAAAAGACTAACAAAACCATTTCTTAGGCATTGGTATGCAACTTCATTACGAACTTGTTTTATCAAGTTGACATTTTCTTGACCAATGAGGGCTTTAGTTGTTTCTACCCTTTCATTTCGCGATTTCAGGTACTCAAACCTACTTCCATATCCGTATGTAGGCATCAGTTTAAAAGCTGATAAAGAAACTAAACCACCAATAAGCATGAATAAAGATGCAATGCTTAAAAAGGCTATTATTAGTGGTTTTAGTTCGTGATCAGGTAATAATTTAGCAACCGTTGTTGCCGCTACTCCAATTATTGTCAGGCATAAACTTAAACCAAGATTGAATTTTGAAGTTTTATCATCGATAAGCTTTGATCTTAAGTGCTCTTCTTTTAGTCGACTCTCGACCACCGATCTATCTAAATCATAAAAGAAAGAATTAGCCTCAGCTAAGCAATCATTAGCTTCAGCAAGCTTTCTTTTTTCTAAGCCATATAGATAAATAAATGGAAAAAGGGTACTTAGAAGTTGTTTAAGAAACTGTATTAATTTCATCGTGATAATGCGTTTGCAATATATGTTTCGATTTTTCTTACTTCATTAGAAAGCCAGCCCCATTCGCCTGTAGGGTTAATTTCAATGAAGTAATAGTTTCCATTGCTCTCAATAAAATCAAGAGCTCCAAAATTTAAACTTAGCTTCTTCATGTATTTCCTACATTTCTCAATCAAATTAATAGGCAATTCAATATCTGTATATTCTATAAGCTCTCTTTTTGTGAGTCTCCAGTCATCTTCTATTCCAGCGCCATTAGATGTAATTTTGACTGCAAAAATGTCATCACCAATAATTGTAACCCTAATATCTGTCTTTTCAGGAATATACTGCTGTACAGTTAGTGGAGCGCTACTAATTCGATCGTTGGTAAGTTCCGACGGTTCGACATCAGAGGTGTAAGTAAACAAACAGTCATCGCCTTCTCGAAGTAATACAGTGTCTAAGGATTTCACTATAACTTTGCTGTTTAATATCTTTGAATCTCTAAAGCTATTCCCAATCTCTGTATCTGGAACTTTAAACCCAACTTCTGATGCAATCATCAATTGATAAGGTTTTGATTCTGCCGCATAAGTACTTGCAGGCCAATTCATCCAATATGAATCTTCAAAAACCATTAAACCTCTTAAAAAAGCTGACCATTGTGATCTAGATAGCTGTTCTTCAAGGCTTAAGGCATCGCCAGGAGTATTTCTCAAAAATACAGCTTGTCGAAACCAAATTGACTTTACATTTATTATTGTTCTATTTATCCCTTCACATGCAATATGTAGTTCTTTTGTTACAGGATTTAATTTTATTTCATAATTGTGGAGATTCTCTTTGTTGATTCGCAAGTAATCAGTATTTCTTTTTTCTAGCTCTTGAATAACCAGATCTACTGAGAAGTCGTAAATACTCGATAATATAAGGCAGGTTCCAATCATTCTCCTTTCTGATCCTCACCTGTTTCCATATCACACTTTTTAGTTGCCTGTGTTCCGAACTTCGACGAATGGCTCACTAATGGTTTATTTTCATACATCCATATTCCTCTAGTGTGATCAAATTCACTACCCTCAGGCATTTCAGGTGTTTGTTGAAAAGGTTTTCTTTTAGCGAACTCTATTAACAGATGATTTTGCACAACTTATCCTTTTGAATATAACAGCTTAATAATGCGCACGCTCATTTGGTCCGATTTATCCACCGCACTCAAAACGTCACATCTGATTAATTAATTTGAAGAAAGGTTACTTATCAACTGAAGACCTTTCTAGCTATGAGGATGTTAGCAGCAATCCAAAACTGAACAAATATTCACCTAACTACTTTCAAATCCTCCCACCGTGTTGTGTACGCTGGCGAGAGATGCTCTCGTTTCATAGACCACTGTGGTGTGATCCCCTGCGAAGCAAAAAAAACGCTTCCTAGGCCGCTGTGTTTGATCTTATCCACCACGCTCATTAAAGACTTCGACGCAGTCCTCCCAGAGTCGGGCCTAAAAAGATCCGTTTGTAGTGCGCCCTGCTCGTAAAAATCCATAAGTATCACACCCATCTTGGTGTATCGAAAACTGGGCTTCCAGATACGCTCTAGCAATACGTTGGCGACTTCGAGCAAGTCTCTCGTATTGTCGGTTGGGTTGGGCAATGCCGTGGACATGGAATTGGAATAATACGGCTCGCCTTTGGTATAGGCACTGGTGCGTATGAAGATGCTGATGGCCTTGGTGAGGCGTTTTTCACCCCGCAACTGCTCTTTACAGATGAGAAGGCAACACAAGTCACTTATTACAGATGGCTTCGCGCAATACTTGCTTTTCGATAATGCGTTCGCCAAAGGATCGGCTACAGATGATTTGTTTCTTGGTGGGTGCGGCTTCTTCTAGGTCTATGCAGGATACGCCGTTTAGCTCTCTCACTGTGCGCTCGACCACAACGGTAGTATTGAGAATACATTTTTTGTGGATTTGCATTAAAAATGCTAGAAAGATTGTGAGTTTTGAGTGTAGAAAGCTAATTTTGAACTTTAGATTTAAAAACCAAAGGAATAATGCAACGTAAATCTAATTTTTGAGAATTAAGTAAGGAGATATTTTGAATATAGTTTTGAACGAACATTACGAAGATATTGGAGGCACTTCCACCAGCCGCATCTCGGCACACAAATCCATCGCTGTGGCTGCTTCCTTCCGGACCTGACCAGATTAACGACTTCATGTTGCGAGAGGACCAGCAGAAGTACCATTGAGGAGGTCTCTGCTTGACCTTGGAGCGAATTATACCTAGCTAATTCAATTTGGCAACAGTCTTTTCTACTATTTTTCAAATACTTAAAGCTTGTTTGTTTTTTAGACACTTCTCTTATAAATCAATAAGTTCCAACTTATTAGTCAGCTTTGCCCTTTGCTAAGATTTTTACCCTTCTTTATAGATAAATTTAATTTATATATCCAATATCTAACCATACGTACAGGAAGTATTAGATATAGCGGCTTTTATTGCGTAAAATACCTCGCTGATTATTCCCTATTCATTTAACTATTCTTTGTTCGGCCTTGCCAACTTCATACTAGGAGTTACCTTTGAAGCTTTTCGTTAAAAACTTAACCCACGTTGACTTTTCTTTGTTTGATACTGATCGTGGCCTTTTGGGTGAAAGCTGGCAAACAGATGTGTTACTTGAAGGTAATTTAAACGATGAGAGTATGGTGTGCGATTTCAGTATCGTTAAAAAGCTAATTAAAAAGTGGTTAGATGAAAACATAGATCATTGCTTAGCTATCCCCCATCAAAACACGTCAGTGTCTATGAATACTGACAATGAAGATAAGCACATATTTGAGTTCGACAAAGGCGGTAAAAACCATTTTTACTGTGCGGCTCCGAAACAGGCTTTTTGTCTATTACCTATGGATGTGATTACACCAGAAGCTGCGGCAACTTGGTGTGAAGATCAAATCATGGCGATTCTGCCTGCCGATCTTGCTCGTGTGCGCATTACTTTCACACCAGAAAAGATTGAAGGTGCGCAATATCAGTATAGCCACGGCCTTAAAAAGCATGCCGGTAATTGCCAGCGTATTGCTCATGGTCATAGATCAACTATTGATATATACAAAGATGGCGAGAAATCCGAAGCATTAGAAAATGATTGGGCTAAACGCTGGCATGATATTTACATAGGTACAGAGGAAGATTTAATTGGCATTATTAGTGAAGATGGCCACCGCTTCCATCATTTTGCTTATGAAAGCCAACAAGGTCATTTTGAATTAATTATTAGAAGCTCTCAAACTTACATGGTACATACGGATACAACCGTTGAATCTCTTTCTAGCCATGTAGCTAAGGTGCTAGCAAACGAAAACCCAGGTCACGATATCGAAGTACATGCCTATGAAGGCATTGGCAAAGGCGCAATTTCCAATAAGGTAGTAAATGTATGAGCTTAAAAGCGTTTGAAACCCTTCCGCAGGGTTCTGAATTAGAGTTAGATCAAGTATTAAGCAACCTAAAAAAAGATGATGCAGGTTTAATTGCTGCCATTGCACAACAGCATGATACGGGCGAAGTATTAATGTTGGCTTATATGAATGAAGCCTCTATCAGAGAAACCCTTGAAACAGGGCAAGTTTGTTATTGGTCACGTTCACGTCAAACATACTGGCGTAAAGGCGAAAGCTCTGGTCACAGGCAAACACTTGTTTCTATGTCATTTGATTGTGATGGTGATTGCATTTTGCTTAAAGTTGAGCAAAAAGGCCCTGCTTGCCATACTAATCGTCGTAACTGCTTTTTCTTTGAAGCGAAAGGCGACAAGGTATTTGTTAATTCTAAACCTATGGTTTAACTCATTACTCAATATAAGGGTGCGAGCATAATCGCACTCTTATTGTTTTTATTTAAAACTCTTTTCAACTCTATTAAAAGTCAATTATCCCACCTAAGCTTCACCTTTAAGATACCTTTTTAGCTTTAAGTTCATGTCTTAAATGCATAAATATTGTCGCTATTAAGTAACTATTTTGCTTACACCAAAACCGAATTTTATTTCGCATTATGAATTCGCAAGTCAAAATTTTATTAACTAAACTTGCCTTAGGCTTCTGATATAAATCACATTAATCACAATAATTTATTTTTGTATAACTATAAATTCGCTTTTATTTTTGCTGATTAACTGTAAACTTTAGCTTGATCAGTGTAATCGATTGTAAAAATACCCTCGTACAGCAGGATGTTCTGGGTCAAAATCAATTATAAAACAGGGACGAATCATTAAATGTTTAGGTAAAGATGACTATGTTAGACTTATCCGTTAAAACGAAGACCCTCTCATTAGTAGCTCTCTTCGCGGTTCTTATCATTGCGCTCACTATCAACTCTGCTTATTCAAGCAAAAAAGTAGCGCAAGAGCTTAATACCCTTTCAACGCACAGTCTCGAGTTAGTTAAAAACCTAGAAAAAAGTCGTCAATTACTTCTTAAACAATCTGTTGAGTTTGAGCGTGGTTATTTTCAGGTTTCCATTGCTAAGTCATTAAGTGGCTATGGTGTTGAACAAATTGCAGGTTCAGCCGAAGCGTTTAAAGAGTTCACAAGCGAATTAGAACTTAGCCTAGTAGAAGTAACCAATATCTTAGGCGTTATGCCAAGAAACACTGAGCTAGATGAGTTGCTTGTTCTCATTGATACACTTAAAGAGAACCAAGTCGCTTTCTTGGAGTCCAGTAGTACCACTTATAGTTGGTGGACCAAGCTTAAGACTATGCAGGCTAACCGTAGTCGTAAAGCTGCTAAAGCTAGCTTAGAAGCAGTAAATACAGACATGGAGCAGATCATTGCTAAAATTGATGCTTATGTCACCAAGGTAAACCAAGAGCAAAATGATCAACTAGAACAGAATTTAATTACCTCTTCTATCGTTGCTTTTATTGCTATTGCTGTTGGTATCGTGATCAGTTTATTGATGGTCGGCAATATCTCCAGTGCATTACAGAAATCTGTTAATCGTGCGAAAGAAATTGCTGCTGGTAATTTAACTCATAAGAGTTCAAGCCAGCGCTCTGCTGCTAAAAGAGATGAAATCGGTCAGCTTGAAATTGCGATGGACACTTTAGTTGAACAATTAAGCAGCATACTGAATGATGTCTCTTTATCTAGTCACATGCTGACTGAAGCTGCTGACAACCTTAATGAAGAGACTAAGAACTCATCTAAAATGGTTGAAGAGCAACAGTCTGAAACAGATTTAATTTCGCAAGCAATCAATGAAATTCAGTCAACTGCTATGCATGTTTCTGAATCTACGTCTGATGCCAGCTCTGCCGCACAAGATGCTGCACTTTCTGCAGATGAAGGCCATAAAATTGTTATTGGTACAATTAGTTCAATCGAGAACCTTGCTTCTGAAATTAATACTGCTGCTCAAACAATCAACAAGCTTGAAGAAGATACCAACAATATCACTCAAATTCTAAATGTGATTTTGGGTATTGCAGAGCAGACTAACCTACTTGCATTAAATGCTGCCATTGAAGCCGCTCGTGCAGGTGAACAAGGTAGAGGCTTCGCAGTGGTAGCGGATGAAGTAAGAACCTTGGCGCAAAACACCCAGGATGCAACACAACAAATTGAACAAATGATTAGTAAATTACAATCAGGTACTAGCCAAGCGGTTAAAGCAATGCAGTCTAGCCATACTATTTCAACCAATGTTGTTGATGTAGTTAAAGAGGAAGAAACATCTCTTGAAAGCATTAATAACTCAGTGTCTAAGATTCGTGATATGAATAACCGAATCTCAGCAACGGCAGAGCAACAAGCGAGCGTAACATCTGAAGTAAACACCAATGTTAGTAACATTGCTGCGATAGCGGTTAAGTCTACTCAGTCAATTCATACAATTACTGATGATGCGGCTAAAGTAGCGAAACTCGCTAAGCAACTTTGTGACAAAATTGAGTATTTCAAAATGTAACCTTGCTGTTTTTACTGTAATATATCTCAGGGATCGAGATATATACTTATAACTAAAAGAAATAAAGAGGAAGATTAACAATGTGCCGCTGGGTTGCTTACATGGGAGAAGAGATCTACCTTGAATCTCTTTTATTTGAATCTGAACACTCTTTGATAGACCAAAGCCTAAGCGCAAGGAAGTCGCAAGTTACAGTGAACGCAGATGGTTTTGGCTTAGGCTGGTATGATGAAAGAAGCGAGCCTGGGCTCTATCATGAAATCATGCCAGCTTGGAGTGACTGCAACCTCAAGAGCCTCAGCGCTCATATCAAAAGCAAACTTTTCTTTGCTCATGTCCGAGCATCTACAGGTACTGCAACTAATCGTTCAAACTGCCACCCTTTCGCCTATAAAAATTGGCTATTTATGCACAATGGCCAAATTGGGGGCTATGAGAGCATTCGCTGGCATTTAGACAGATTGATACCAGAACACCTCTACAATCAACGTAAAGGCGCCACCGACTCCGAGCTAATCTTCCTACTGTTAATTGCTAATGGCCTTGAAGAGGATCTTGAGCGAGCGGTTCAAATCACTATCAAGCAAATAGAGAAGATCATGCTTGATAATCAAATCGATGATGCCTTTAGACTAACTGCCGTTATTTCTGATGGCGAACAACTGACTACCATTCGTTATTCTAACGACGACCAACCAGCAAGTCTTTATTACAAACTCTTTGATGGCCATCTAGTGCTTGCCTCTGAGCCTTCAGAGCATTCAACAAAAGGCTGGCAACACGTATGCCCTAACCATATGGGTGTTATTGGTCACCAAGGCTTAGTTAGCCGACCAGTGTTCGTTTAAAACCATTAAACAAAAAAAGGACGCTTTCGCGTCCTTTTTTTGTTTGCTCAAACTCTATTTATATTTCACTTTAATAAGTTAAACATTAAGAGAAAGAACATTTGTTTTACTTACTCTATGACGATAGATTTCTCTTAGATACTTGATCGATTTTTTAACATTCTCAACATCTAAGCGAATATCATTAATTGAAACAAACTTATCTTGCTCGTCAATTAATTCACGGTACTTCTTCTCATACATTGGCTTAATCGCATACCAATTTGTATCCAAGATTTTTGCTGGATTCTCATGAGTATTGAAATAACGATCAACTTCATCTTCATCAAACTCTTCTGTGGTAATGAAGTTCAAGATAGCTTTATCGACTTCATCACTAAAACGATACTCATCACGTGCAAAACATCGTTTCACATAAGCAACCATAAGCGTTAAGAAGTCATCGCTTAGACAAGGACTCTTAGCAACTAAGGTAGTTAATGAAAGGTTTGCAGATGCGCCAATCACCAAGGCATAACGCTTCAAAGTCGTATTCGGGAACAAGCTGTTTAAATGTAGTTTTAAACGGTTCAATGCTGTGAAGGACAGTTTGTAATCCTTAGGCAAAGAAATAATAGAAACAACCGAAGAGCAGTTCTTGAAGAAATGCAGATGATTCAAGCTAGACGTATCATAACCTGAGTCACGGTAATTTTTCAGTGCTTCACTGTAACTTGAAGACTCAATAGGTAAAATACTGATACCTTCAATCGCAGATGTATCTTGGTTAAAGTGTGGCAAGTCAATCGAACGACAGAATAAGTCATCAATATCGATGTTTTCTTTGCTACTGCTAGTAACAACACTTTCTGCATAAGCAATCGCTACAGGACCCGCCAAACTCATGAACAAGTCATTCGCGTCAAGACGAATAGTTTCAGCAATATCAACACCCGCACGACGGAAGTAATCTTCATCATAATCTGTAGTGACAGCTTGCGCGGTTAAGATGTTAAATATCTGTTGAGAAATATATTGGTTGGCATATTTCTCCATGGTATTCACATCAATATCAGACTCACCTGACCCATCATTCTCTTCTGCGTAACGCATGATGTCATTAGATATAAGCATCATAGAGTTCCACGGACGAATACGCTGCATCACATTACTTGGATGGTCGTGATCTTCTCTCTCAACATTATATGAGAAGTCCCACTCTTCTGATAAGTATTTACAAAGTAAACGACCGGCGTTGATATGAAGCGCTTCAGACACTTCAATTTTGTCGCCTGAGATATTAGGTAGAATACAAATACCTGAGGTAAAGATTGGTTCAAAAACAAAACTATGCCTCTTATCAACTACTTTACTTTGCGCAGAATGATAGTCAAACGTCTTACTCATATATGAGTATTGTTGCGCCAAACCAAATTCAGAGGCCATACCAGAACCTGTACCACCACCAGCGCTGAAAATGTAAAAATAAAGGCGAGATTGGTTGGCTTTAATACCGCAAGAGTCAACTAAATAAGAATGCATATGACGCCAAGCATTATTATTAAAGCTATTGGTATTCTTATTAAGAATAATTTTTGCTAGATATTGACCTAGGATAGGCGCGTTACCAGCACCACCAGCGTGCACTTCAGAGAGGTCCATGATCTGTAATTTTTTATATTCTTCTAAAAAGTTACTGCGACCATTTTGAGAAGAGAATCTAATTCTACCTTCTATATCTTTATCAAGGTCACCCAGCATAACCACAGGCTCAATTAAGAAAACAGGTCTTGGCTCCCCTTTTATCTCAATTGGAAGGTGCTTCTGAATCCATCGCATAGGACGAAATTCACCTTCTGCATTGGTTTTATCCTGTAGTTCTAAATCTGCCATATAATTACTACGAGCGTTATAGACAAGAGTAGCTACATCTAACGCAATATTAGAACCACAACGCCCTAAGCCAATAAGGCAGACTGAAGGAAAGTTTTGGTCGTTTATATCGCTTTCTGGATCCAGATTGGGGAAAATTTGTCGACGAACAATATCAAGGTTTTCAAGGATATTGTCTAAATTCTCTTCTGTATAATAGAGATGTTCATTTAATGCTACATCCTTACTCATCATAATGCCCTTATATGAATAGTTAACACAGATAACACCATAGTCAAAAATACGACTGTTAATCGTGACTCAATTCATTTTTGTAGATAAATTCACTTTTAAGCACTCACTTTATAAGCACTGAAAATACTTTAAATTTATCCTAATGATGTTTTTAATTGTTAACTAAGCAAGATATCAGATGACCAGCACAAAAGATATATACACTGAGGTACAATAGCTTACATATACCCTCATAAAAACAATAAGTTACATTTCTTTTTAAATCTATCAGCATTAGCTTAATTAGGGCCGACATCCTTATCAGCCACATTTATACGCTATGTCAGCTAGTTACATTGACTAGAGTAGAACTCATCTACCCACTCTGGGTGATCAATCAAAGGGTTACGGTTGCCCTGCCACTCTTGAATACGATCATTACGAGTCATTTCATTTGAATCAACAGTATCTTCTTGATGCCAAGTATACATGGTACAAACAACACCAAAGAAGGGATCATCCGTTTCTGAACTAGTATTATTGACTAGATACAAATCACTCATATTACCGTCAGAACCGTCATATCTAACATCCATATAAAAGATCATACGGGCAACATCCCCTTTCACCTCATCCCTTGGTTCAAAGCTCTCACTTGTTGCATAGGTATCAGCAGCCTCTCCTTGTGCGCTACCGCCTTCATCGTAGTCTTTGTTTGAACGTGAACTGTTTACCGTTTTATCAGTGGGCCTAATATGGTGAATATCCGTATAGCCGTATTGTGAGGTCGAAGAGAAACCTAAAGATTTAGGCCAAACATGTTCTCTATTCCAACTGTCATTATCAAACCCAGACTGTCCATCTCTATCCGTTTTTGAATGGCTACGACCTGTATAGAGCAAAACAACATTATTGCTGTTCGTTAAATCTTCATCTGTGTATTGAAGTGCATCCCACACCTCACTGTAACTAAGCTTGGTATGGTTTGATTCGAGTAAATCTTGCAATGCAGCTTTTAAACTAGCACCAGACAAGCTTAATACTGAATCATAATAATCACCTGAATAAGTAGCTGAACCACCTGCACTTGCGCCACTGCAATCTTGGGTTAAGTTGCCGGTAGATGGGGTATCGATACTACTTGTTGCCCAATTAGAAGACGTTGTCACTGATGATGTTTGAGTACGGTACAAAGAAACATGTTGAGCAGAAATATTCCAACCTGAAACCTTGCCTTCCCATGCCACTAGATCAACAAGATCACCACCATTATAAAGTTCAACATAATCGCCCGAATTCCCTAAGGACAGAGCCAATCCAGAGGCGTCTGGTGAAAACCCATACATAGCCTCAAACCCACTTGAGCTTTTAGCAATGGTGAAATAAGTATTTGCTGCCAAAGTTCCTGATAAGGTATGAGTTGCCCCATTATCTTTAAGCTGATAACTCGATAAATCAACTTGCTCACACCCAGCATTGTAGATTTCAATCCACTCTTCAATTGAATCCGTCCCCGGTGTGTCGTAAAGAACTTCAGATATTTGTAACTCAGCGAAGCCCAAACTACTACCAAGTAGTAATAAGCTTGTAATTGGTGCTTTCATACATCTTTCCTTTTAAGTTAATTAGTTAACATCACATTTGGTGAATAATTAACCTACAAGGCTTATGCCAAAGCAGTATTACATGGGGTTCATTTTTAACTCGGGTTCATATTTTGAAACCAAAAGATCACTGCATGACCTTTTGGTCAGGATTTATCAAAGATAATGTATATTTATTAAACAAAAGTAAAAATACGAGGGGATAGGCTTAGCTGTATGTTTTTTATCCAAAAATACACAGCCAAGCTAAGTTCGAGCGGAAATTGGGTATTTTTCACCCAACACAATAAGTTGATATAAAACCAAATTTACAATCGAGTGGCTTTTAACCAGGCCTGTACTTGTGATTCTGGACTTGGATTCAAAGTAATATCTGTCACGGCTGCCACGCTATCTGCTTGAGCGTTAAAAGCACCTTCTGCTCTAGCGATTGTCATGCCACCAATAGCCACTAGTGGAACATCACCAATACGCTCTTTCCAAAGCGTTAACTTTTCGACACCTTGTTGGTGCCATTTCATTTTCTTCAAAATAGTTGGATATACAGGACCTAAAGCGATGTAATCCGGTTTTAATAACAGCGCTCTTTCTAACTCTTCGTCACAATGTGTACTGATACCTAATTTAATGCCAGCAGATTTAATTGCCTCAATGTCAGCCACATTCAAATCTTCTTGACCTAAATGCACATAATCACAACCTAGCTCTATCGCCAATTGCCAATAATCATTAATCACCAGCTGACACTCATATTGATGACACAATGCTTTCGCTTTTACTATCTGAGATTTAATACTCTCTTGGCTTTCATCTTTAATTCTAAGTTGCACTAGCTTGATACCTAATGGCACAAGTCTTTCGAGCCAATCATAAGAATCAAAAATGGGATAAAATCTATCTAGCTGTGTCATTGCGCTCTTCATTCTATTTCTCATTAATTTTTTACAATCAGGGAGCTACTCTAATAGCCCTTAATGAATTAGCTTAAAAAAGCTTTCCCCATCATAGGCGTTGAAGGCTCAGCCATATCTCTTGCATCAATCGGATCAGCTTCATAAGCGAGCAAACCCGCCTCTATTGCCAAGTTAAATGCTTTAGCCATTGCAACCGGATCACCAGCACCCGCAACAGCGGTATTAAGAAGAACTGCATCAAACCCCATTTCCATCGCTTGAGCAGCATGAGATGGCACCCCGATACCAGCATCAACAATTAATGGCGTATCAGGAAAATGCGAACGCATAGTTTTTAATGCATATGGGTTATTTAAACCTCGACCTGAACCGATAGGCGCCCCCCAAGGCATTAATACCTCGCAACCAGTCTGTAGTAGCTTATCGGCAACAATGAGATCGTCCGTGGTGTATGGGAATACTTTAAAGCCATCCTCGACTAAAACTTTAGCGGCTTCAACTAATTCAAAAACGTTAGGTTGTAGCGTGTCTTCTTCACCTATAACTTCTAATTTAATCCAGTCTGTATTAAAAACTTCACGCGCCATATGTGCTGTCGTCACCGCTTCCTTTACCGTGTAACAACCGGCTGTGTTGGGCAATACTTTAAGCTTTAAATCTTGGATGATTTGCCAAAATGCTTGACCAGCAAGGTCGCCCCCACTTTCGCGCCTTAATGATACTGTGACAATTTGGCTCTGACTTTGCTTGATTGACTCCGACAAGATAGCCGGCGATGGGTATTGCGCACTACCTAAAAGCAATCTATTGGTAAATTTTTCACCGTAAACTTCTAACATTCTATCCACCTTGCATGGGCGCTAATACTTCAAGTTTATCACCTTCATTAATCTGAGTATTTTTACGCAGAGATAAAGGCACAAAATCACCATTAATTGCGGTCGCTATCGTCACTTCCTGATAACCCAATTGAATGAGTACGGCCTCAAGTTTGGTATGGTCTACCGTCGTCTCAACACCATTTAAATATATCTTCATGCCCTATCTTCCTTTATCTTGAAGTCAGCGAGTTTTTCAATTTCATGTGTATCACTAATAATGGAATCCGCTGCGAGTTTCGCCATGTAAGGCGCTAACAAATAACCGTGACGATATAGACCATTAATACGCCAAATATTATTGTCTCGCTCAACTCTTGGTAAGTTGTCGATAAAAGCGGGTCTCAAATCAACGCCCATTTCAATAATTTCAGCTTCTGCAAAACTTGGGTGCAATGCATAAGCAGAACCAAGCAACTCTAACATTGAGCGCACACTAAACTGATGACCATGCCCATTTTCAATCATGGTGGCGCCTATCATAAAATGCTGATCATCACGCGGAACAACATATAAAGGAATTCTTGGATGGAGCAGCCTAACAGGGCGAGAAAGGCTTATTTCATTGGTTTTCACCAACAACATCTCACCTTTAACAGGTCTTAGGCTTTGCACAGTTTTAGCGGCATTATAGCCTCTACAATCTACTACCTTTTCTGGCAGTAGATCCTCTGGTTCAACTTCTTGTTCAAAGTTGATTTTAACGCCTAACGCCTGAACAACTTCTGTCAATCTGATTAAGGCTTTTCTAGGATCTAAATGCGCTTCATCTTTAAAAAATAGCGCTTCTTGATATTGAGAGGCTAAGTCAGGCTCTAGACTTGAAATAACATCGTGACCAACAACCTCATAAGCTTGTGTACGTCTTGCAAAACGTTTTAGCTCTTTTTTATCCCTTTGCTGTGCAAAAACCAAAGTTCCTTTGGCATCTACAAAGCTTTCACCTAATGCATTTTGCCACCAAGCCAATGACTCTTTACCATATTCGAGTACAACAGGTTCGGCATTTTCAGCTTCACACCATGGAGCAAGCATGCCACCAGCAAACCAAGAACAGGCCTTTTCACCCACTCTTGCTCCTCGCTCAAACATTTCAACCTCAACACCTTGCTGTACGAGTTGCCAAGCAAGGGAAAGCCCAGCCACACCAGCACCGACAATATTAACCTTCATTGACATCTATACCTTGCTGCCAAAATGCAGCTTCCATTCTAGTTGCAGTGGCAAAAATGCGACTTAATTTAGCCCATCTAGGTGAGTCAGCAGGGATGTTTTGCAATAAGCTTTCTAGATGTGCCATTTGTGCCAAAGCAGACTCAATAAACTCACTTGATGCGTAGGTTTCAATCCATTCTAAATAGGGATTGCCTTGCTTCAAGGTTTTGTCATCTTGATCTAGACTGAATCCAATTTGAGCATAACCTAACGCACAGGGAGCGAGAGCAACAAGTAAGTCGGTAAGATCGCCTGCTTGACCTGCATCTAATACAAAACGCGTATAAGCAACAGTTGCAACACCTTCTTCTAGCTCATCAAGCGCTTTCTCTTCAAGCCCCCATTCTTTACAACAATTAATATGCAATTGAATTTCATGCTCTACCAAACCAGTTAAACAGGCAAGATTGGGCAGCATATCTTCAATCGAATCACTTTTATAAATAGCAAGCGCATAAGCTCTGGCATATTGTTTAAGGAACAAATAATCTTGCTGTAAATAATGCTGAAAAGCGGACTTTGATAAGACACCTGTCGCTAACTGATTAACAAAGTCATGCTGCGTATAAGCTAACCAGTCCTTTTCATTTGGTTTCACTAACATTTCACTAAGGCGATTTAACCCTTTTAGTGACACCAAGCTTTCACTAATCGTGTTTGCATCTGACATATAAATCACTCCAAAGGGCCTTAACACTTAAACTTGCGCTAAAACCCTAAATTTAAAATAGGTTAAGTACCAATTAAAAAAGGTAGTCGTTAGTATTTGGTAGTTTTGAAATAATGCCAGCTGACTGTAAGAACTCAGCATAGGATTGGTAGCGATTAGCATCATAAGCCGCTGGGCGGAGCGCCAATCGAGCCAAGGTATCTTTCCATGCAAGCTGATTAAGCTTAGTATCAAGATCTTTTTTGTATGACTTGAACAACTCCCAAGCTTCATTTGGGTGGTTAACAATGTATTGAGTGGCAAGCTCTAGCGCTCGATTAAACTTAGCTACTTGTGTTTTATTAACTGAACGAGAGTTTGCAACAACTACTAACTCATCATATGGAGGCACGCCCTCTTCTTCTACAAAAAATGCTTTACCTTCAAAACCTTCCATCGCGAGCTGATGCATTTCAAAGTTACGATATCCACCATAGATGGCATCAACTTTTTTAGATGCCAAAGAGCTGGATAAAGCCCAACCAACATTAATGACAGATACATCGCTTAAACTTAGACCTGAGTTCTCAAGCATTACACCGATTGTTGCTTCGCTGACGCCACCAGAAATAGCAGTTCCAATAGACTTACCTTTAAGGTCAGCTAATGAGTTGATATCACCATCTTTCAAAACCATCAGCGTGTTAAGTGGTGTTGCTATCAAGGTTGAAATACGAGTAAGTGGCAATCCGTGAGCTACATCTTGTATTAGTTCAGGCTGATAAGTCACTGCAAAATCAACCTTACCCGCAGCAACTAATTTAGGTGGCATGCTAGGGTCTGCTGGTTCTTGCAAGTTAACCTTTAACCCCTGATCTTTAAACAGGCCTTTTTGCTCCGCGATAATCAAAGCAGCGTGATCTGGATTAACAAACCAATCTAACATCACATCAATACTCTCTTGAGCCTGAACACTCAAACTGAGTAATGAACCCGCTATTAATGCATTTAACTTCTTTAACATAGTCATAATATTTCTCTTATTTAAGGGTGATAACTGGGTGCTATTAACTATTGTCTTGCTGCCAAAAAATCAGTTTCTTGAGACACTGATCAGCAAGGTAATAAAGTGAAATCGAAAGTAGACATAATACGAATAGTGCTGCGAACATATCTGCCACTTGCATTCGCGCATTGGCATAAAGCATGAAGTAGCCCAACCCTTGAGATGAGCCAACCCACTCACCTATGATTGCGCCAATTGGGGCAACAACCATCGCCATTCGAAGCCCTGACGCCATGACAGGTAAAGCAGCAGGAAGTTGAATTCTAAAAAGAATACTTAGACGATTAGCTTGCATTGATTGAGCAAGCTCAAGATAATCTTTTGATGATTGCCTTAAACCATCAAATGATGTCATTAGAATAGGAAAGAAGATAATGACCGCGGCCATAATGACTTTCGAAACTATCCCATAACCAAACCAAAGAACTAGGATAGGCGCTATGGCAAACACAGGAATCGCCTGGCTGAAAAGCAATACAGGCAAAAGCCAAATACGAACAGGCTTAAAGTAAACCATTAAAATCGCAAAAATTAATCCGGCTGACACTCCCAGCAACACACCAAAGACAATCTCAATTAGAGTCACCAAAAAATGTGGGTATAACACATCTGTTAACTGCCAAAATCTTGTAAAAACTTTCTCTGGTGGCGGAAGAATAAAGCTAGGAACTTGAGTTACAGCTACTACCAACCACCAAAATAAAACTAGTAGGAAACTTATTACGAGCACTCGGCCAAAGCTTGTATTGATAAATTTATTCATTGCCTTGCCTGCATTATCTGCATCAATTGCCCATGATAACCAGAAACTTCATTACCAATATTTCGTGGAGGTAAAGAATTAGGTAAAGGCATAGGCTCTAGTGTTTTGAGAGTCGTTTCTTTTTCAGTTTTATTTGAAAAATGTAAAATGTTATGCCCCATAACTAAGGCTTCAAGTGGGTCATGTGTCACTAAAAGCACAGTCTTGTTTTTAAATAGGTGGCTACTCAACTGCTGCAACTTATCGCGTGTTATGGCATCAACTGACGAAAATGGCTCATCCATTAAAATAATCGATTTATCTTGAATTAAGGTTCTCGCTAAAGCGACTCTCTGTCTCATACCGCCTGACAAGGTAAACACTTTCTTATCAGCTTTATCAGGTAAACCGACTTGCTCTAAAATTTCTTGCGCTCGACTTTTTAACGCCTGATTGAATTGACTTTTTTTCTTCAAGATTGGTCGTTTAAGATCATAAGCAAGCAACACATTATCAATAACTGATAACCAGGGCAGTAATAGATCCTGCTGCGCCATATAAGCGAGCTCATGCTGGAAGCCTTTTACATCAAGACTTGAATGCACACCTGTTTGTATCAATAAATCATTAACACAAGCATTCTTATGTAGCCCTACTAAATGCTTTAATAAACTAGACTTGCCACAGCCACTATGCCCTAACAAACAGGTCACTTGATTTAACGGTAATCTGAGCTCGATATTTTGGTAGATATAGCTTTGACTAGCCTCATACTTGAGACTAGCTGTTACTAGGTATTCATTTTGTTTAGTGAGGTTTGATGCTAAAACATTACAAGCTGACATCTATCACGCCTTAAGCATAAAAAAGTGATCAACAGGCCCGCTACCTTGACCTAATTGATAATTCTTAGCGGCGACTAAAGCTTGTGAAATATATTCCTTCGCTCTTCTAATCGATTCAGACATAGAAAAGCCTTGTGCCAGATAGCTCGTTATAGCTGAAGATAAGGTGCAACCCGTTCCATGAGTGTTAGTTGTGGCCACCCTTGTTTTAGAAAAGTACTCAATTTGATTTTCGGTCACCCAAACATCTGTGCTGTCTTGAGTGTCCATATGCCCTCCTTTTAATAAAACGCCTTGAGAGCCAAGCGACAAAAGAGCATTGGCTGTACTTTCTAACTCTGCATTAGATTTTGGAAAAGCGTTAACAGCTCTCCCTAATAAGACTTGCGCTTCATATAGATTTGGCGTGATTAAATCAGCCAAAGGAATGAGGTGATTAACGAGGCTTGAAATTGCTTGCGATTCTAAAAGTACATCGCCGCTTGTTGCCACCATAACAGGATCTAAAATTACTGCTTTTGGTTGGTACTTTTTTAGTATTTGAGCAATCATGAGAATTGTATCTGCATCTGACAGCATGCCAATTTTAACGGCATCAACTTTCATATCAGAAAAAATACTCTCAAGCTGGTCTTCAACAAACGATTGCGGCACAGGATGTATGGCGCTAACACCTTGCGTATTTTGCGCTGTTAATGCTGTGATCACTGAACATGCAAATGACCCAGTTGCAGACATGGCTTTAATATCGGCTTGAATACCTGCTCCACCACCACTATCAGATCCAGCAATGGTTAACGAAATATGAGGTTGATTGCGCGTTTGCATATAAGGCTCCTAATTAAAACTGGAGCCTAAAAAAGACAGACAGATCGAAATTGTCTAAAAGAGATGAGGCTTGCCAGTTCCCTACGCCAGTATTAACTGGGTCAGGTTCAACGGGTCTAGAGGCGAACCTCAGTCTCAGCTCAAAAAGAGCACCCCGACTAACTAAATATGTATTGCTGTTAAGCAAATTTTGCGTGATATTGCCTAGACAAATTGAAGGTGTCAACTACTTAGTCAAAGGAGTTTATCTACTAATAATTTATTAAAATCTTTAATTTGAAATAAATTTCATAATAAATCAATAACTTAATAATATCGCAAGCTTATTGTTGCTCTAGCATAGCAACCAAAGCATTAAGTCGCTTTTGCTCACTTAAACTGAAGTTTGATTCAATTAAGTACTTTAATTCTAAACTTTGATCTTGGGTAGATAGACCTGAATTTAAGATACCTTCCTTTTGCTTTAAATATTCTTTAACTCTTGTATTGAGCTCATTTCGCGACTCTCTAACATTAGCAAGCCTTTGGGCGGCTTCCACTCCGAACTCTTTTACTTGTAGATCAAATAAGCTTTCTCCCGTTTCCTTACTTGTTAGTTCTAGTGTATTTATTAAGCCAGTAAGTTTGGTTTTATCCTCTTCACGGTTTTTATCATTACCTTGTAAATTTGCGATTAACGCTTGTTCATCTGCAATATCTTGTGCAAAGAATGCCAACCGATAATCAAGTTCAAAATATTCATAGCGCAATTTATCTATTTCTTGGTATAAGCTAATCTGCCTATTTATGATTGCAGTCTTATCATTTAGGCTAACTTGATAGTTTGAAAATTCATCATCTAATGCCTTTAATGCATATTTATAAGCCTGATAATTTTCCAGCAATGAAAGCGCCTCACTAAGAGCAGGCTCTTCAAGTGATAGCTTGATATCTTCTTTTATTAACTCAATGAGTTGTTCATACGATAATTCACCAAGCAGCGTCATAAAATAATCAAATCTGTGCCTAATACTAATATGAGGAAGTAAATGCCCTTCTGCATCAATAGGATATGAGCCAGCTATACTGGTTCCCCTTAACGAGGATTGTGAGCCTATCCATTCAAATTTATCTTTGAAGCGATTGTATTCATTATTTTGTGCAACATTCAGTTGAGCCTTTATGTCGGCTTTTTCTGAAGATGACAAAACGAATGATTCAACTGATTTATTTGAAATTTGGTTATTAGTTAAAGAGCCTTGATCTTGATTGGTCTGTAAGACAGGCGCTGCTTGATAAGCAACACCTGTCCACTTCGCCAAACCAAGAAATGCAAGTCCACCAAACACGATTAAGCAGACTTTCTTAGTTAGGGAAATATTCATAACTCACCAATCATTAAAGGCCAGCATTTTTAAGACGATTAGCATGTGTGCGATAGACGGTTAAAGGATCAGTTGCAAACAAGTGATGTATACCAAAGAATTGGTTTACCTCATCTAGATGGTTCATGCTGTAATCATTTCGAACAACCATACCAAGATTACTATCACAGCTTTCAATCAGGCCATCATTTTTACTGTCGTCAATTAACACAGATGTTAAACCAAGAAAGTAATCACTTGGGTCTAGTGCATTCGTAAACGCACTCGCGCCGCTCCAAGAGTAGTAATTTACACCATTAACACTATATTCACCTTCACCACATGTTGTTGTAGGAATACCTTGAGGATGATTTTGATTAAATGCTAATGAGCCTTCGGTCGTTAAAGAAGTAAGCATGGAAAGAACATCTTGCTCATAACCACCTGCAGATAAATAATCAATCACAGTTGCTAATGCTGTCGTCAATCCAGCTAATACCGCTTCAGCTGCTGAATCTTCTGGAACAGCATTTCTTACAAAATCTGCAACATCAGAGCCTTTATTAACGCCACCCACAGAGGTGACTGAAGCAATTAGATCAGGTCTCACCGAAGCAACATATCTTACTGTAGGGCCACCATGACTATGCCCAATCAGATTGACTTTGGTCGCACCTGTTGCTGCAATAATATTTTGAACTTCAGACAAGAGTTGTTCGCCTCGAACCTCAACTGACTGACTATTTGCTACTTGGGTGGTGTAAACCTCAGCACCTTCTGCTTCAAGTGTCTGTGGAATTTTATACCAATAGTCGACCCCTAACATTTCATCAAAACCTAAAATGCCATGGGTTAACAATATTGGATATTTTGTTTGGGTATAATCATCATCGGAAGATGAAAACCACCAAGCTTGTGAGCTGGCAGACCAAAGGGAGGAAGAAACAATACAGGCGATCGCTAACGATTTCTTAAACATATTCTATTCCTTATTAATAAGCGCACAATACAAACACTAAACGTAAATTAATGACTTATAAGCGCGCAAAATTGCTTTTTATTGTTATGGAATGTCGAGAGTATGTAAGAATCGTGTATAAAACAAACAATTACAGATATGATTTTTTGTTATTTCTCCACTATATGAAAACTAAGTTTAAGTTATATCTTTATTCACTTTTTCTTTTTCTTAATCCAATAAAAAAAGTGTCCTTCTTCTTCGTTTTGCTGAATAAGTTCATGCCCTAAAAACTGGCAAAACTTTACAATATCTCGAGTGGTCGATGGATCAGTCGCTTCAACCTTAAGTATTTGTTCAGCTTTAATCTTTCTCATTTCAACGTGCAAAAGCATGACAGGCTCTGGACAATAAAGCCCAACTGCATCCAAAAAACTATCATGTTCTATAGTGTCCATTATTACTCATATCCTCATTTTAATTTCAAGCTTCAATATTAAAGTCTGAGTCAACCCAAGATTTAATTAAGTCATTGATTTCTTCAATGACTTGCGATTGATTTTTGTTCAGCGATTTTAACATATTAAAATCATGATCAGCGCCTTCAAACCAATGCACTTTAATGTTTGGGTTTAACGCTTGTTGTTTAACCCATTCAGGCTTACCAAATGCATCACGAGTCCCCTGTATGATCAAACAAGGTTTGTTAATTTCATGTAAAAAAGACAAGCGATGTTTTTCTGGCTTACCTTGTTGATAAAACGGAAACCCTAAACACACAATTGCTACCACTCTTTCATCTGACGATAGTTGCGATGCAACACGCCCACCCATGGATTTACCAGCTACAACAAGTGAGTTTAAAGAAGCATTTTGGTCTAACTTATCTCGAAACTCATCGACAAGTTGTGGAAACCGTGTTGGTGGTCTACGCTTACCACTGGCCTCGATTTCTGACATATATTCAAAGGTAAGTGGCAAATAGTTCATTTTTTGTGTGCGACAAAATGTCACGCCAAATTTGTCTAAAAAACCACCACTATGTCCAAGACCCGCACCATGGGCCATATAAAAAGAAAACTTACTCATAAAAATATTGCCATATGACAAAGAAAAGCCATTAAAAACAACTTACTCCAATAGAAAAAAGATCAAAAACGCTTATAATAGCGCGGCTAGTTTACTCACCGCTTCAGTATGATTTACTAATTACTCGAGACTTTTTAAGTCGGTCTTACCAAGTCTTTGTAAGAAGTAACTTAATACGGGCATTTCAATTAATTACAAGGTCAATCACTCTTCGTGGATTGTGGAAGAAACTATGAGCACAGCTTTTGATCATCCAACCTACAACTATAGTGTGGTGCGTGCATTCACCATCATGACAGTCGTTTGGGGTGTCGTTGGCATGGGGTTAGGCGTATTAATCGCGTCACAACTCGTATGGCCAGACATTTTCGCAGGTATTGAATATCTACACTTTGGTCGTTTACGACCATTACACACTAACGCAGTAATTTTCGGATTCGGCGGTTGCGCACTTTTCGCAACGTCTTATTTCGTAGTACAAAGAACAACGCAAGCGCGTCTTTGGTCTGATACTTTAGCTAGCTTTACCTTTTGGGGTTGGCAAACAGTTATCGTCGCTGCGGCAATCACTCTACCTTTAGGTTTTACTCAAGTTAAAGAGTACGCTGAATTAGAGTGGCCTATCGATATTCTTATTACTATCGTCTGGGTTGTATATGCCGTTGTTTTCTTTGGCACTATTATGCAACGTAAAATGAAGCACATCTATGTGGCTAACTGGTTCTTCGGTGCATTCATCGTAACTGTAGCAGTGCTTCACATTTTCAACAGCTTATCTGTGACTGCTGGCTTATTTAAGTCCTACTCCATTTACTCTGGCGCAATCGATGCCATGGTACAGTGGTGGTACGGTCATAACGCTGTAGGTTTCTTCTTAACAGCTGGTTTCTTAGGTATCATGTACTACTTTGTACCTAAACAAACTGGTCGTCCAGTATTCTCATATCGTTTGTCAATCGTACACTTTTGGGCGTTGATTTCCCTTTACATCTGGGCTGGCCCTCACCACTTACATTACACTGCACTTCCTGAGTGGACTCAAAGTGTTGGTATGGTAATGTCTTTGATTCTACTTGCACCTTCTTGGGGTGGTATGATCAACGGTGTAATGACACTTTCAGGTGCTTGGCACAAGCTACGTACTGACCCTATCCTACGTTTCTTAGTTGTTTCATTGTCTTTCTACGGTATGTCTACCTTCGAAGGCCCAATGATGGCTATCAAAACAGTTAACGCGCTTTCACACTACACTGACTGGACTATTGGTCACGTACACGCTGGTGCTTTAGGCTGGGTTGCAATGGTTAGTATCGGTGCTGTTTACCACATGATGCCTGTAGTATTTGGCCGTAAAGCTGGCGAAATGCACTCAATCAAACTTATTAACGTTCACTTCTGGCTAGCAACAATTGGTACTGTACTTTACATCGCTTCAATGTGGGTAAACGGCATTATGCAAGGCCTAATGTGGCGTGCATTTAACCAAGACGGTTCTTTGGTATACAGCTTTGTTGAAGCTGTTGATGCAAGTAAGCCAGGTTGGACAGTACGTGTAATTGGTGGCGTTCTATTCTTAACAGGTATGCTATTAATGGCTGTTAACACCTACCTTACTGTACGTGCTTGCCAAAAAGAGCAAGAGCTTGCAAACACAGCAAATACACAAGCAGCATAAGGGGCTTTTAAATGCGTCATGAAATAATCGAAAAGAACATTGGCCTTATGATTGCCCTAATCATAGTAGCAATCAGCTTCGGTGCTATGGTAGAAATCGTACCTCTGTTTTTTATGCAAAAAACCACTCAGCCTGTGGAAAACCTAAAACCTTTAACAGCATTAGAGCTTGAAGGTCGTGATATCTATATCCGTGAAGGTTGTGTTGGCTGTCACACACAAATGATTCGTCCATTCAGAGCAGAAACTGAACGTTACGGGCCTTATAGTGTTGCTGGTGAATCTGTTTACGATCACCCTCACCTTTGGGGCTCTAAGCGTACTGGCCCTGACCTAGCTCGTGTTGGTCAACGTTACAGTGATGAATGGCACCGTGCTCACTTATACAACCCACGTGATGTTGTACCTGAGTCAAACATGCCTTCTTTCCCTTGGTTGTTTAACAGCACTCTTGATGGCAACTCAACTGCAGACAAGATGCTAGCTCTACGTTCTGTTGGTGTACCTTTCACCGATGAGCAGATTACAACAGCGAAAGAAGACGTTCGTGGCAAACGTGAGATTGATGCCCTAGTTGCTTACCTTCAGCAACTTGGCACAGTAATCAAACGCTAGGACTCAATTATGGACATTAATACGCTTAGAAGTATCGCAACAGTATTAGCATTCGTTGCTTTTATCGCTGTTACGTTATGGGCATTCAGCAAAAGAAAGAAAGGTGACTTCAACGAAGCTGCAAACCTTCCTTTTGATGAAGATGAAGATATGCCTAAAAAGCAATCCGTGGAGAATAAACAAAAATGAATGAATTAACTCCTTTTTGGAGCGCCTGGATTATTGCCATCACACTTGGCTCTATCTTTGGCTGCTACTGGTTACTAGCGAGTGTTCGTAGTAATAAAAAACACCCTAACGGTGAAGTACCTACTACAGGACACGTTTATGACGGCATTGAAGAGCTTGACAACCCACTACCGCGCTGGTGGTACTGGAAGTTCGTCATTACTGTTGTTTTTGCACTTATCTACCTAGCTCTTTACCCAGGTCTTGGTAACTTTAAAGGCCTACTTGGTTGGACTCAAATCAACCAATACGAGCGTGAAGTTGCTAAAGCAGAACAAGAGTTTGGGCCTTTATTTGCTAAATACCAAAGTACAGACCTTGTTGAACTAAGCCAAGACGAAAAGGCAATGCGCCTAGGTCAACGCTTATTCTCAAATAACTGTGCAATTTGTCACGGTTCAGCAGCGACTGGCAGCTACGGCTTCCCTAACCTGACTGACAACGATTGGCTATATGGCGGTGAAGCAAGCGAAATCAAAACTACCATCTTACACGGTAGAACAGCAGCTATGCCGGCATGGGGCGCAAGTCTTGGCGAGCAAGGCATCAACGATGCCACTCAATACGTACTAAGCCTTTCAGGTAAAGCTACTGACAACGACGCAGTCGCAAAAGGTAAAGATATTTTTGCCGCAAACTGTGTTGCTTGCCACGGCCAAGATGGTAAAGGTAATAAACTGTTCGGCGCGCCAAACCTAACTGATGATATTTGGTTATATGGCGGCACTCAGCAGCAAGTTATGCAAACGCTGCGTAACGGACGTGCAGGCAAAATGCCAGCATGGAATGAAATCCTAGGTGAAGACAAAACTCACATTGTCTCCGCTTACGTATACAGCCTTTCTCATCAAGAGTAATGCTTCTTCTCGAGTGTGACACCATGTCACACTCGATCCTCTCCTCTTTTCTGTATTATTCTCCTGTCACTTTCTATTAATCTGTTTACAGGATGAATGGCTATGAGTCAGCAGATTCCATTAAAGAATCTAGATAATGATGTTGTTGAATACGACCTTTATCAAAAACGTACAAAAATCTATACCCGCCGAATTCAAGGCTTCTTTCAATCTATAAGGACTAAGATTCTTTGGGTTTTGATGGCAGGCTACTTCTTAACACCATGGATTAATTTAGGCGATCGTCAGGCTGTATTTTTTGACCTCCCTAGTCGTCAATTCCATATTTTCAATGTTACTTACTGGCCACAAGATTTTGTCTTGCTCGCCTGGCTGTTAATCATAGCGGCATTCGCTTTATTTCTAATGACTACACTTTTTGGTCGAGTCTGGTGTGGCTACACATGCCCACAAACAGTGTGGACCATGATTTTCATGTGGATTGAAGAGAAAACCGAAGGCAACCGTAACCAGCGTATCGCCCTTGATAAGCAACCAATGTCGCGCTCTAAGTTTTTTAAGAAATTCAACAAGCATGCTCTGTGGGTATTGTTTTCAGCTTTAACAGGGTTAGCATTTGTTGGCTACTTCACTCCAATTCGCGATCTTTCCATTGAAATATTCACCCTAGAAGCACACCCTTGGGCTTATTTTTGGATCGCATTTTTTACTGGTGCCACTTATTTATTTGCAGGCTGGATGAGAGAGCAAGTTTGCTCTTTCATGTGCCCTTATGCTCGCTTCCAATCAGTTATGTTTGATACAAACACCTTGGTAATTTCTTATGATGAAGCTCGCGGAGAAAACCGCGGCAAACGTAAGCGTCGCGCAGATCTAAAAGCACTTAACCTTGGCGATTGCATCGACTGTAATCAATGTGTCCATGTTTGCCCTGCCGGCATAGACATCCGTGAAGGACTTCAAATACAGTGCATAGGCTGCGCATTATGTATCGACGCATGCGATTCAGTAATGGAGAAAATGAACTACCCTAAAGGTTTAATCAGTTACACCACTGAAAATAGCCTAGAAGGGAAAAAGACAAAAGTGTGGAGACCAAAATCTATTGGATACGCCATTGCACTATTTATTATGGTAATTAGTTTTGCTTATATTGCGACAGATCGTGAAGCACTTGGATTAGATGTTTTAAAGGATAGAAATCGCCTATATAATACGACCCCTAGCGGCATGATTGAAAATATTTATACCATTAAAGTAATGAATATGGACCAATCAGACCACACTTTCAAACTTGAAGTTGAAGGCTTGGATGGCATTAAAGTAATAGGCCGCAAGAAAATCTACGTAACATCTGGTGAAGTTCGCTCTATTCCCCTTTCAATTCAGGTTCCACCTCACGTTTTGAAAGTACAAAAGAACAAAATCAGTTTTACTATTAGCTCTATCGATGAAGACTTTGATGTTAGTAAAACCACAGAAAGCCGTTTCCTTGGCCCTGTAAACTAACACACTTAAACAAAGGTGCCCTTTTGGGCACCTTAATGAGAGGAAAATTTTAAGTGAAACCGACCCCTTGGTATAAACAGTTTTGGCCCTGGTTTGTTATAGCTATTCCTGTAAGCTCTATGTTTGTTGCCGTAATACAAATTTCATATGCTTTAAACTCACCCAATGACATGGTCGTTGACAACTACTATAAAGAAGGCCTAGGTATTAACACAGTTTTAGATAAACGTAACCTGGCCACCGAGCTTAATATCGGAGCTTCAATTGTTATTGATAACACCACTGGCGAAGTTATTCTAACGAGTCAAAATGCTCAAGAAGAAACCCTAACACTTAACTTTTTTAACTCGGCTATTTCGGATAAAGATTTCACCTTGACCTTAAATCGTATTGCCGATAATCAATATAGAGGCAACCTCAAAAAATCTATTTCAGGCATTTGGAATTTATACTTGGAATCAGCTGTTGGCTGGCAAATTGGCGCAAGATTAAATCTTACTGATTCTAATTACGCTCAATTTAAATTATGAGTCAAAAGCCTTGCTACCATTGCGGTGAAGACGTCCCGAAAGACCTAAATATCCAAAGTGAAATCGACAACCAAGTTGTCGATTTCTGTTGCTATGGATGCCAAGCCATTGCAGAGTTTATTCAAGGTGCAGATTTAAGCAACTACTATCAACATCGAACCGAAAAAGCTCAAAACGCTCAAAACACATCCGAGCTAGACAATAAGTTCTCATTAATCAAAGACCCAGATCTCTATCCTTTATATGTTTTTGAGAACGGTAATATTCATCATATTCAAATTAGCCTTAAAGGCATGACTTGTGCAGCCTGCGCTTGGCTAATTGAAACTAGACTTCAACAACTTGAAGGCATTTCTAGTATTCATATTAATTTAAGCACCTCTTTAGCCACTCTTGAATGGCAACCAAAAAAAATTGATATCACTGATATTGCAAAAGAAGTACAACTTCTTGGCTATCAGGCAAGCCCTTATCGTGCAGACCAAACCGATATAGATATCAAAAAAGCTAAAAAAACATCCATTATACGCCTTGGTGTAGCGGGCGTTGGTATGATGCAGGTAATGATGAGTGCCATAGCACTTTATGCTGGTGACATTCAAGGTATGGACCAAAGCCTTAAAACTTTAATAAGTTGGCTAAGTTTTGCATTTGCCACACCTGTAGTTTTATATTCAGGCTTCCCTTTCTTTAAAGCCGCCCTAAGGGATTTAAAAACACGTCACTTTACAATGGATTTGCCCGTCTCCCTGGGGATAGGACTTGCATACACTGCTAGCATATATTCAATGCTTAGTAAGACTGGACATGTTTATTTTGACTCAGTCACAATGTTCACCTTCTTCCTACTATTAGGTCGTTTTTTAGAAGAAGCAGCAAGACATAAATCTTATAGCAATAACCGTAACCAACAAGAACTATCAAGCGCCTGGTTAATTAAAGAAAACGAACCCGTAAAAGAAATCCCGTTAAGCAAAATATCACTCGGTGACACCATATTGATAAAATCAGGTGAAAATATCCCTGTAGATGGCGTCATTTCTAAAGGTAGCACCAGCATTGATGAATCAAGCCTAACAGGAGAATATCTCCCTATCACCAAAGCTGTTGGTGATAATGTGGTTGCTCAAACCATAAATGTTGAACAAAATATTGAAATACTAGTTTCTGCTATTGGCAAACAAACACGAGCAGCTGCAATCGAACGACTTACAGATAGAGCGTTAAGTGAAAAGCCTAAAATAGCAAAGATTGCTGACAATGTAGCTCATTATTTCGTCATTCTTGTACTCATTTGTGCAAGCTTAACATTTATAGGTTGGACACTTGCAGGCTCAGATGAGGCCTATTGGATAATGATTAGTGTATTGGTTGTAACATGCCCATGCGCACTTTCTTTAGCGACGCCAGTCGCACTCACATCAGCAACAAATAAGCTAAAAGAATTTGGATTATTAGTCACACGTGGCCACGTAATTGAGTCACTTGCAAAATGCAGTCACATAATATTCGATAAAACAGGCACACTCACCCATGGTCAGTTCGATATTAGTCATATTGACTCTACTGATGATACGTTTTGTCTTCAAATAGCAAGCGCACTTGAAAGAGAGTCAATTCACCCAATCGCAAAAGCATTTAGACAGTCATCGCCTATTCAAGCTGAGGATATAATTAATCACACAGGCTTAGGCGTCGAAGGAAAAATAAATGGTGAGCGTTACCTTTTAGGTAACTTAAAGTTTGTTTCTAGCTTGAGCAAGAATATAAAAACAAGCCCTTCTGAATTTACTGGGTTAACCTTATATTTAGCTAAAGAAAATACTGGTGTCATTGGAACCATCTATCTACAAGACAGACTAAGACCTCATTGCCAAGAAGCAATAAGCGATCTAAGAAACAATAAGATTCAAGTGAGCTTGCTAACTGGTGATACAAGTGAATCAGCAAGATCAGTTTTAAAACCAGAAAAGTTTGATCATTTTAAGTGCCAAGTTTCACCAGAAGAAAAATGGCAATGGATCAACACACAAAAAGACAAAGCTAACATATTAATGGTGGGAGATGGATTAAATGATGTACCCTCTCTTGCTGGAGCAAACACCTCTATTGCCATGGCCGCAAGCTCTGATCTGGCAAAAATCCATGCTGATGCTGTCTTAATAAATAGCCAAATTGAAACAATTAATCATTCGATAAAGCTAGCTAAGAAATGCCAAATCATCATAAAACAGAATTTGTTTTGGGCAGCTAGCTATAACGCCATCATGTTACCTGCTGCAATTCTAGGCTATGTTCCGGCTTGGGCTGCAGCGATAGGTATGGCTCTTAGCTCTTTACTCGTCGCACTTAATGCTAGTCGATTATCTAGATAATTTGTTGGAGAAAAAATGGAAAGCTTATACCTGCTAATTCCTATCGCAGCAGTCTTTGTTTTTATTGCTGTTGCTATTTTTACTTGGGCTGTAAAAAAAGACCAATTTGAAGACCTTGACCGCGAAGGTCAAAGAATTCTCTTTGAAGAAGATGATAACGATAAAGAAAAATGAGCCAATTTGATCTCCTAACCGCCTTTTTAATTGGCCTTGCCGGCGCTGGTCACTGCTTTGGAATGTGTGGCGGAATTATAAGCGCCTTATCTTTCAACACA
Source organism: Marinomonas sp. SBI8L (assembly GCF_001624705.1). Classification (GTDB taxonomy): domain Bacteria; phylum Pseudomonadota; class Gammaproteobacteria; order Pseudomonadales; family Marinomonadaceae; genus Marinomonas. The sequence continues at coordinate 148,765 of NZ_JSEO01000002.1, read as the reverse complement.
TCTAGCAACAAAGGCTTATTTACAACCCAACTAAACTATAATCTAGGTCGAATTACTAGCTATACAATTTTAGCGCTTATCTTTAGTTTTTTTTTCCAGTCTTTTACAGATTATTATGAAAGCGCAAGCTATGCACTAAGAACCATAGCTGCAACAGTTCTTTTCTTAATGGGGCTTTATCTCCTAAAACAGTCGCAATTAATACTCAAAGTTGAAAAGCTTGGGTCGTTTGGCTGGCAATATATCTCGCCTTTTGCCAAAAAACTATTACCCATCAGAACTCGTAAACAGGCATTTTTAGCAGGTTTCGTATGGGGCTGGCTTCCTTGTGGCCTCGTTTATTCAAGCCTAATCTGGATTTCAGCAAGATCAACGCCACTAGAAGCAATTATACTTATGCTTGCTTTTGGCCTTGGGACCATGCCTGCTATGCTAGCAACTGGAATTTTCAGTAAAAGCCTAAAAGATAGCTGGAAGCAGTATCACCTAAATACTGTCAGTGGAATCTTTATGCTCATTTACGCCGTATGGACATTTCCTTTTTTCCAAAACTTAATACAAGACGTATTTACTCGATAGCGCTATATTTATAAAACACGCCAACCAAAAGACTGACATATATCAATTTTTAAATCTCCTTAGCAGTTAAAATACTATAAGAATTTTTAATAGGACGTTTAGATGCTCTGGAATACACAACTCATTCAAAAATATAATATTTCGGGTCCTAGATATACCTCTTACCCTACTGCACCCCAATTCAATAGCAGTATTAGCAAACTTTCATTAATTGAAGAAATGCTTACGCCTTCAAACAAGCCGTTGAGCCTTTACTTCCATGTACCCTACTGCGCAAAGCTTTGCTATTACTGTGCTTGCAACAAAGTCATCACATCAAATTACAAAAAGGGTGATGAATATTTAGAGCTTTTAATCGAAGAAATCAGATTAAAGTCCTTGATGCTTAGCAACGAAAGAGAAGTTCAACAACTTCATTTTGGTGGCGGCACACCTACTTTTTTATCAGTTGAAGCCTTCAAAAAACTAATCAGCTATATCAAGCAAGAATTTAACCTGCTACCTGATGACAAAGGTGAATACAGCATTGAGGTTGACCCAAGAGAAGTAAGCCTAGAAAAACTAGAAGCTCTTCGAGAATTAGGGTTTAACCGACTAAGCTTCGGCATTCAAGATTTTGATAAAAGAGTTCAAACAACCATTAACCGCATACAAAGCTATGAGCTAATCGACAGCCTAATGCAGCATAGCCGTCAACTTGGCTATCATTCAATAAACTTTGACCTTATTTATGGACTCCCATATCAGAGTGTAGAAAGTTTTAAGCAAACGCTAAACCAAGTCATCGAACTTGACCCAGATAGGATATCGGTATTTAACTATGCACACTTACCTAAGCGTTTTGCCTCACAAAGACAGATTCCAGAAGATCAATTACCAGACACAGATACTAAATTAGCCATTCTTAAATTATGCATAGATATGCTTACCAGTGCGGGCTATCAATACATAGGAATGGATCATTTTGCCAAACCCAAGGATGCGTTGGCACAAGCACAAAATAAAGGAGAGTTGAAACGGAATTTCCAAGGATATACGACACATGCAAACTGTGACCTATTGGCTTTCGGCACATCAGCCATTAGCCAAATAGGTAATACATATGTTCAAAACCATACGGCAACAAAAGATTATCGCAAAAGCATTGAAAACGGCCAGTTAGCGATTATGAAGGGATACATGAGTAATCGTGACGACCAAATAAGACATAAGGTAATTATGTCTTTAATTTGCAACTTTGAACTAGATTCAAGTGATGTAGAGAGTGAGTTTAATATTGTATTTTCAAATTACTTTAAAAATGAACTATCAGAACTTAGAAAACTAGAAGAAGACAGCATTATTGAGTTAACAAATGAGCCAAACCTCCATATTAAGGTAACTGACTCAGGAAGACTTTTAATCCGCTGCATTTGCATGACTTTTGATAAATATTTAAATAACGTAATTTCATACTCTAAAGTAATTTAGAAACATAGATCAAGTTCAGGGAGATCATTATGTCTGTAGCTCTTAACAACGCTCGATTTAACAGCAAGCTTACATCTCAATGTCAAAATTGCAGTCTAAGCGCGCTTTGCCTGCCAATTTCTTTAGCTGATGACGATGTGAATCGATTAGATCAGATCATTGAACGTAAAAAACCTTTGAAAAAAGGAGACATCTTATTTCGTCAGGGAGACGAATTTGAGTCTGTGTATGCAGTAAGAACAGGTACACTAAAAACCTTTAACATTACTAATTCTGGTGAAGAACAAATTACTGGCTTTTATTGCCCAAGCGAATTACTTGGCCTAAGCGGTATCGATAAAAACATTTACCCAGTTTCTGCAAAAGCTCTCGAGACAACAACGGTTTGTGAAATCCCATTTTCTCATTTGGAGCAGCTTTCTGAGCAAATTCCAACTCTTAAGCATCAGCTCTTTAAAGTAATGAGCCGTAAGATCTGTGACGACCAACAAATGATGGTGTTACTTGGCAAGAAAAATGCTGATGAGAAAGTTGCCTCCCTACTACTTAACTTAAGCGCTCGCTTTAAAAAGCGTGGCTACTCTGCCACATCATTTAGACTTGCTATGTCACGAGGTGAAATTGGCAACTATTTAGGTTTAGCTGTTGAAACCGTTAGTCGAGTCATTACTCGATTCCAAAAAAACGGCATGATCCAAGTAGACGGTAAAGAAATTAGCATTATCGACCTAGATCAAATGCAAAAACTAATCGGCATGTCAGAAGATTGTGATAAAATTGAAAGTATTTGATAGCTAATACAAGGCGATATAATGCTTTACGATGATTTTTACATCAAATCTTTAATTCAAACTGTTGAAGACTGGCCAAAACAAGGGATCAGCTTTAGAGATATTACACCTATATTCTCAGACCCTAAGGGTTTGAGAATGGTAGTCGATGCTTATATTCACAGATACATTTCAACCGATATTAGTCACATCGCATGTATTGATGCACGTGGCTTTCTAATTGCTTCAATACTCGCTTATGAGCTACAGAAGCCATTAATTTTGGTAAGAAAAAAAGGCAAACTACCTGGTGCAACAATTTCTCAAAAGTATGCCTTGGAATATGGGGAGGCCGAGTTAGAAATTCAAGAAGGTGCTGTATCTGAAGGCGACCAAGTATTACTCTTTGATGATTTAATCGCTACAGGTGGCACTCTGACTGCTGCTATCAGCCTATTAAAATCACAAGGCGCTAATATCAAGGAAGTTGCGGCAATTATTGATCTACCTGATTTGAAAGGCAGTCAAATCATCAGCGACTTAGAGATACCTGTCTATAGTCTTTGCGCCTTTGAAGGTGAATAAAAAAAGGGCGCTAATCTAGCGCCCTTTTTATTGATATCAACTAAGCTTGTTTAGAAATAAGCTGCTACACCAAAGTGCACACCTTCATCTAATGTATATTTCTCACTATAATCATTAAACTCTGTCTTAACAACACTATAGCTAAAGTAAATTCTTGCATTACGTGTTGCATAATACTCAACCCTTAGGTCAGCCTCATGCTGTCTTTTCATATCACCATAGGTAAAAAGTCCAGGGTAGTAATAACCAGAAGCATATAAGCTCACACGGTTAGCTTGTGGGATAATATAACGGTAGTAACCACCTAATCCAATGGCATAACCAGAGTCATTTACACCTAAATCACCTTCCACAGCACGTAGTCTAGCACCAACACCTACTTCAATAGGATCTGCTTTATCAACTATCATTACACCGAGATAACCAGACTTACCACCTTCAGAGAGATATAAGGCGCCTGCTTCTATTTCTATTGGATCAATACTTAAAGACGCATTTAATTTGGCCGTATCGTCAGATAATGTACCTGAAACACTGGATGCATTCGCTCCAACACTTAACAAACCAAGCGCAAATGTAATTGCATATTTATTAAAACTCATCAATATATCCTATAGTGAAATTATATTTAATTTATCTAAGGCATCAGGACTAATAGATAAATCTTTAAAATCAAATAAACTCGTGTCAGCCATATGCGATGGTACGATATTTTGCATACTTGTAAAAAGCGTATCGGTACGGCCTGGGTATTCTTTATCCCATTGTTGTAACATATTTTTGATTACTTGACGCTGTAAATTTTCTTGAGAGCCACAAAGATTACAAGGAATAATAGGGTATTCTTTTAACTCAGAAAAAGCCTCTATATCTTTTTCCTTACAATAAGCTAACGGCCTAATCACCATATGACGGCCATCATCACTTAACAACTTAGGTGGCATTGACTTGATTTTTCCACCAAAAAACATATTCAAAAACAAGGTTTCTAATATGTCATCTCTATGATGACCAAGGGCAATTTTAGTTGCACCAATCTCATCTGCGAAGCCATATAAAGAACCACGCCTTAAGCGAGAGCACAAACCACAGGTCGTCTTCCCTTCTGGCACTAATTCTTTAACGATACTATAAGTGTCACGTTCTAGAATATGAAAATCAACGCCAATTGAAGATAAGTATTCAGGTAAAATATGCTCAGGAAAACCAGGTTGTTTTTGATCTAAATTAACAGCAACAATACTAAATTCAATTGGAGCACTTGCTTGGAGGTTTCTAAGAATCTCCAACATAGTATAAGAATCTTTACCGCCTGATAAGCAGACCATGACCTTGTCATCATCTTCTATCATATTGAAGTCAGCGATTGCTTGTCCAGTTTGCCTTCTTAAGCGCTTATGAAGCTTATTTAGTTCTGTTTTTTCTTTCGGGCTCGTTGATAAATCCATTGCTACTTTCACATAATTACAAATAGCGACATTCTACAACAGTAACAAATCCACCGCATCCAATTAATTGAATCTATTAGGGAAATAAAAAGAAATTTTTACGAAGGGAGAATTAGAAAGGATATATAGAGCTAACTAAGTTAGCCCTAAAAAGCATTATGCTTGCTTGTTGATTCCAAGAGAATCGATAATTACAGCTGCGGCTATTACAGCTAACATTGCAGGCACTATCATAGGCGCGAAATTAGCCATTACAGCGGTTGCTAAACCCATAGCAAATCCAGCAAAAAGTTTAAGTGTGTTGTTCATATCATCTCCAAGCAAACATAGCGATAAATTTTGCCAAGATAATACCTTAATAATGATTCATATCAAATTAATATCTTCTTGATATGAGGATAAATTTACTTTGCCCTCAACTTTCCTTTGCATTTACGGCACTGATATTCACTACCTTTAAGTATTCGGTTGTGCCGTCTAATAGTTAAAGCATGTTCCATACAGTCACACTCATAAAGAAAACTCTTAAGTGGCGCTTTAACCGAAAAGTTATGGGTTCGACTCGGTATTAAGTTGAAAACATTAAGCATCACGCTCTTCCACTCTTTACCATGAGGCCTAACTTTAGGTCCATACAATTGATAAACAAAAATATGAGCAACCTCATGAGGTATAACTGTTTTCAAAAACTCATTTGGATTTTGCAGATACATATCATAATTAAATCTGACCTCATGTCGCTGTAAATAGGCTGTACCTGCTGCAGACCCCCTTTGATTAAATTTAATATTCACCATCTTAATATCTGTTTGAAAATATCTATTCGCCTTAGCAATTGATGATAAAACAGCCTCTGTCACTGATAGCTCAAACTCCTCTCTATACATTAGCTAATAGCGCCAATACTTGATGAGCCATAAATAGGTGGTGATAGAGGCTCCAAAACATGTTTAGCAAGCCCCGTCAGCCGACTCATAGCAGCTAAACTCTTAGGTTTATGCTCTGCAACTAGGTCTAACTGCTTAGGTGAGAAAACCTCTTCTCCAGTGTTTGTATGCCACTGAATTAATTTCTTTTTATATTCTGGCATAGGCAAAACTTCATGATTAGGATGGAAGTAATCCTCATTAATCACCACCTGAATGTTAGACTTAAGAATAGCTTTTGCTTTTTCATGAAGAGCGAGCTGAAAAGGTGAAAATTGCTGTATCATGATATATTCATTTGCAATCAGGTAACGCACCAGTTTTTTCCAACTAGTTTCATTAAGCTCAGTTCCTTGACCAAACAGACTCATCGTCTGACCAAAACAAGAGTCTACGGCTTTTGTTTTTTTTCCTAATAAAATTTGAATTAAAACGCCAAACGGAACCCCCCCTTTAGTCTTATGCAGTAAAGATAAAAACTTTTGAGCAGCTATAGTGACATTGTGCTCTATTTCTTTATTTTTGCATCTATCACAATTCCCGCAATCAAGGGTTTCTTCACCAAAATGCGCTAAAAGACTCTTACGCCTACAACCTCTTTGCTCTAATATTTTGCAAAAAGATAATGTTCTCTGCCAATCAGATTCAGAGGTGAAATTCACTTCCATCTCAAACTGCAATAGCTTTTGCATATCCTGTAAACCATACAAAAGTAGCGCTCTTGCAGAACGACCATCACGCCCTGCTCGGCCAATTTCTTGATAATAGTTTTCAACACTATTTGGGAGATCCATATGCACAACAAAACGTACTTTATCGAAGTCTACCCCCATCCCAAAGGCAGACGTTGCAACCATAACGATATTGTCATTCTTAGAAAATAATTTCAGGTTCTTTTCTTTATCTTTGTCAGAAATGTTTGCATGAAAATAAAGACTAGATATACCTTGTTCATTTAACCAAAGACTCAGCTCTTCAACCTTGCGCCTCGAACGACAATAGACAATCCCTGAACCAAGATGCGGCTCATGATTAATAAAGTTCAATAGTTGTTTATTAGCTAAACGCTTTTGAGAGATGGTTAACTCTATATTCTCTCGGTTGTAACTTTGCTGAAGAATCTTTGGCGACTGCAAAGATAAGGATCGTAAAATCTCGGATTGTGTTTTTGTATCAGCACTGCCACTCATTGCGACAATAGGCACATTTGAAAAGTTTTTTCTGATCAAGCCTAAACTGCCATACTCCGGCCGAAAACTTTGACCCCATTGAGAGATACAGTGGGCTTCATCAATTGCAAAGAATGAGACCTTTGCATGCTCTAACAAACCAATAACGGATGGTTGCAACAGCTTTTCTGGAGATAAAAAAAGTAGGTCTATTGACTGAGCTCTTAATGAATAAGCCAGGTCATCTTGTTCACCAAGGTTTAAAGTAGAGTTTAAAAACTCAGCTCTTACACCAATAGATTTCAACTTCTCAACTTGCTGTGACATAAGCGCTAACAGAGGACATACAACAACAGCCACACCTTCTAACCTTATTGCAGGAAGCTGATATACAAGTGATTTCCCCCCGCCTGTTGGGGATACTAACAACAAATCTTGTCCATCTATGATGGTTTTTATCGCTTCTTCTTGAAGCGGCAAAAAGTCTTGATGGCCAAATTTTTCTAATAACTGCTTAATCATTTTCATAGATAAGTGATTATCTTATAAAGTCATTATTTTCGCATCGATTTTCATAAATCTTTTAGTTAAAATATTCGCCATTATTTTTGTAGGATTAAAAAATGTCACATCAACCACTTGATGATTTAGAACTTGAAACATTAGAAGACTTTTTAGAATCAGATTCTGTTCACGAAGAGTGCCAAAATTTTGTAATGGCCCATGGCTTTTTAACTGCATTAAGTGTTTGCCCAGCAGCCCATCCGCCTAAAAATTGGATAGAGATCATTTTTGAACAAACTCCAAACTTCTCCAACGAAAAGCAAGAAAAACAAATCACAACACTTCTAGAGCGCCTTCACCTAGACATACAAAAAGAGCTAGAGTCTGAAGATGAATTTATTGTCCCTTGTGAACTTACACTTGCAGAAAACCCTGAAGAACTGAGCGAATTACAAGAGTGGGCTTCTGGCTTTATGGAAGGTGTGTTTTTAACCGAACGTTTCTGGTTTGAAAACGATAAGGAAGACGCGATTGCCGAATTACTCCTTCCTTTTATGGTTGCTTCTGATCTATTCGAAGACGAAGAAGTTAGCCAAATAAAAAGCAATCAAAAATTAACTCAATCTTGTATAGAACAGATTCCTGAAGTTGTGACAGATCTTTATCTTGCCCTAAGAACAGAGCCAGAAAAAAAGACAAACAAGCCTAACCACAACAAGCGCAATACAAACAACAAAAAGAAGACAGGCAAGAGTAAAAGCAAGAAAAAGTAACTAATTAAACATAAGAATAACCAAGTGAAATTTGGTTATTCTTATGTATTAATAGAAAGAAGTGTTATATCGTCAAGCTGCTCTGCTTTACCTTGATAAGAGAGTAATTGCTCTATTAAAGCCGACTGAAAGCTGTCAATAGAAATACAGTTGTCAGGACTAGCTAAAATTGATTTAAATTGCTCATCACCCAACATAACACCTTCATCATTACACATTTCCAGCACACCATCAGAGGCAATCACAACTCTTGAGCCAGAGCATAAGTTTACTTCAGTTGTTGTGTCTTCAAACTCATCTCTAGACAGTATGCCCAAAGGCATATGTTTGGAATGAATACCTTCCATATCGATATAATCTTGACCAATGATAAAAGCATGCGGCATACCACCACCCCAAAACTCTAAACAATCATTTGGTTTTAGCAACATAATATAAGCCGCACAAAACATATAATCAGGCAATATATCGATTAAAATACTATTAAAATGGTTTGCCAGTTGAGCAACACTGGTATTATCACTCGCTGCTTTAAAAAAAGCCTGCGTAAGAGGTAAAGCACCAATAGAAGCAGGTAAACCATGGCCCGTGAAGTCACCAACAAACAAAAGTAACGCACCGTCTTCACGACGCTTTATCAAAGCAATATCACCATTAAAGGTTGTTGCTGCTAATCGCGTTACAGCTACCTTTTCATCATGATCTTCACTACGATCCATAGCATGCGCCAACACTTGGTGCGCCATTCTATGTTCACGCTCAATCATACTTTGAAAATAAATTAGGTCACGATTTTTCTGAAAAGTTTCTTTACTAAACATCACGTTACGCAAATGTGTGCTTAAACGCGTATTAAATAAAATATCATTGAAAGGTTTCGCAAGAAAATCATCCGCTCCAGCCTTGATACATGCATTCATTGTCGCATCATCAGACTTAAAGGTAATCACCATTATTGGGATAATTCTATCTTGGGCAACATCTTTAAGTTGCTTTATCAACTTAATGCCATCACCAGAAGGAGACAAGACTTCTAACGTAATTAAGTCAGGCTCCCATTCATTATATAATGCGAGCGCTTCATCCATAGAGGCTGCTGTTTTAGTTTGAAGGCCACGAGATTCTACACAAGTAGAAATAATGTCTCGATAAATCTCTTCACTATCAACAACCAGTAGCTTCATGCTATTCAAGTCCATTAAGTTATTGTAAACCTTTTATCAAATCTAGAAATCATAAGAATATTTCGTATAAAAGAATTTGAGTTTGCAATTATGATATCCGTATCACTTGAAACAGAATTACGCATACTGAGTAACATACCTAAGGCAGCACTATCTAAGTATTCTACAGCCTGCATATCAACCACAAGCTCTTTGAACCCTGTAAGATAATCGGAGTAAGCAGAGCGAAAGTCATTAAACAATGAAAAATCGAAGCTGCCAACAACCCTAATACCTACTCGCTCTGAGTTCTGTTCAACAGTTACAGTTATACTCATATCACTTCACAAATGACTAAAAGTCTATTCGCCTCCATGGCACTTTGGAGATAAAGGGGCATTTTCTTGTCTAGATTGCCACTCATCAAGGGTGTAAATATGAAGCGCTAAGGCGTGGATCATGCCCATTTGTTGCGCTAATACTTTATATACAGTTTGATGCCTTTGAACTAATCTCTTCCCAACAAAGTCATCACTAACAAGTGTTAATTTGAAATGGGATTCACTACCCTCAGGCACATTGTGCATATAACTTTCATTCTTAACATCTAGATATTCTATAGTAAACGCTTTTGTAACACTTTGTAAGATTTGTTCTTTAATTATCATATAAATACTCAAATTTGCTAACAATTATTAACTTATTTCCAAATTTTCAACTTGGCCTGTTAACAATTTTCGTCCTTTAGATTTTGGATAAGATACATCTAGAGAAACAGCACCACCTTCTCGCCAAACACTTATAATGGTATCCATGTTTGCCGCCATTACAGCTCGCTTATCATCTGGCGCTGCTGCAATTACTTGCAAGCCAATGTCTTTCATAAAGCCCATACATGTTGATGTTTTTGCCATATCAATCTTATTGAATGCCTCATCAAACATAGCTAATGAAAATCCGCCAACTATATCGCCTTCTACCGTTTCATGTAGTCGGTATGTTGTAGATAGAGCTGCAGCAATGGCTAGATAAAATGGAATTTGGTGCTCACCACCTGAACCAGTTTGAATTCGTTGGCTCAAAGTTGTTTTCTTATTACCCTCTTGATCCAGAATATCAACTTCAAAGTTATAAAACTTACGGTAGTCAGCTAAATCTTGCTGCTTATCTTCATTACTGATTAATTCATGAATAGACTCTATTGCTTTTGCATGATCAGAATTTTCAGCACTTGCTGGGTCAAACAGTCCACCAACATTGGCTTGGTCTTGGCTACTAAACCTTTCAACCAAGTCCAAAATATCCTTCATATCACCATTTGCATAGTATCTGAATTGATACACTTCTGAGTTAAATGGACGGCGTTTTAAACTATGATTCAATTCCCTGATTATATGAGCAACCTGATCAAGAGAATCTTTCAGTTTTGAAACATAATCACTTCTAAATGTTTCTTCAGCCTCTTTTCTCGCTAACTCAGCCCTTTTTGCGTAACGAGCTAATTCAGTTTCAGATAGTACTTTTACTTGATGCTGAATGTAATTTTCAAACTCTTCAAAACGAGACTCCAAATAGTCTAGTTGTATGTCAGAGTCGATATCTGCGTTATGATATTTAGCGTAGTGGTCTGCGACTTCTTTTCTGACTTTTTGATCAAAATTGCGAGCTTTTTCTTGTGCTTTTTCAGCCCTACTCATGGCTTCTTTGTAGATTGCAGCACCATTGACCATACTTGATTCAAGTAGCTCATAACGCTCACTTGCAAACTCAGCTTGATAGAATTGATGATTTTTAAGACGCGTTCTATCTTCATCCAATGTGGATAACGCGGCACTTAACTGAGCCTTTTGCGTATTTAAACTACCGTATTGCTCAGCAATTTGTTGACGCTCTCTGTCCAGTTTCTTTTGTTCCAACTCAACTGTTGCAATACGTTCTTTAAGCAGGTCGATTTTCTCTTGCAGTTCAGTGTCATCTTTTTGTTGCAACAAATGGATTTCATCATCAATTAAACTAATATCATGCTGCTGTTTATTTAAAGCATTACTATGTTGTTTTAAAGCATCTGCATCAACATGATGATTCGCCACAACACGGCTTAATAATGTATCAGCCTTCTCTAATCTTTGATCTGTCTGCAACAGGTCCATCAACTCACCGCTCAACTTTTGCAATTGAGACTCACGTGATTGGCGCATTCCATCCGTATTGATACCAACCATCATATGAGGTGTGAAACGAATTGTAGAAATCGTTCCTGAAAGCTTCAGCATGCCATCATATGTCATAGCACTATCTTCACGCAGCAACTGCCTTTCTGTATCGACAGGCTTAATACCACCAAGGCGACGATTCAAGTAAGCTTGAGCATGATCATTATTACAACGTATGTATTGTAACAAGGATGATCTATCACCACGATTCAACCAAAGTCTAGTTTGAGTTGTATCTATTACTCGACAACCCATGAGCTGCTTACGATGAGCCCTAAATACCCTAATCGCCTCTTCAGCATCTTCAGGATTAACAATAAGCGCTTCCCTTTGCTGTCCAAGATATCCCTCTATCGCATCCTGCCATTTATGGTCAGTTACTTCTGCTAAATGACTCAAAGGGGTTGCTTCAATGCCTGTTTGCTTCAGTAAAGAAATAAGTTTTTTGGTATTACCTGATAAAGGACTTGAACCCCCTTTTAAGGAAGAAACGTCTGACTCTAACTGCTTGCAGTCATCCTTTAGATTCAAAATGGTCCGGTTAAGCTCAGACCTTTGTCTAAAGAGTTCTGTTTTTTCTCTATCTAGTAAGTTAGATAATTCCGCAAGAACCTTATCAAACTGGTGTGATTCAACCTCAAGCTGTCCCTGATCGTTTATTTTTTTGTATAAGTCACCAGCTCGAGCTGATAAACCAAGAATCTCATTAGAAAGTAAATCTTCATAATCGTATAAAGAAGCCAAAAGGGTCAGCATCTGCTTGCATTGCAACAGACTCTTCTTATCTTGTTGCCCTTGAAGGTCTAATAATTTACGACTTTGCTCAAGCTGCTGTAACTTTAAACCAACATCTGAATGTTCATACTGCTGCTCAAGCCTAACAAGTTGGCTTTGAAGTTGTTTTGATAAATCGTTTTGTGTGCCTAGCTCAAGCTGAATTTCATCATCACGCTCTTGATGAACCTCATATTTATCCTGAATTTCATCTTGCTTACTACCTAACTCATCAAAACGCGCCTCTGTTGCTACCCATTGATAATTGATATTCGCTTTTTCTTGTTGGCGTTTTTTCTCGCAATCAACCGCTATTAAGTTTAAGTCGTCTATTCGTTTTGCAACTTCTTGAGTTTTTGTTTCAAGTTGTCTGTATTCATTTAAAGACTTTTGATAAGCACTCACCTGCAATGGCTGCTCAGCTAAAACAAAGTCTTGAACAAAACGAGTTGGTGAAGCAATAGGTACAAATTTAAGGGCATTTTTAAAGTTTTTCAAAAAGCCATCTAAAGTTATTAGTTGATCAGGGCTTGGACTTAACTCTTCGAGGTAGCGATTAATATATTGAGTTGCAGAGGCACTGCCTGACTTAATAAATGGATCTAAGCAGACCTTTTTCATAGCCTCACGAACATCTAACCAGGGTTTTGCTTTGAAACTTCTACCTTCAAGCTCTTCAATAAAGTCGCCTTTCACCACACCATAATTAGATAAAACAAAACGACCTAATACGTCCTCTTCAGGAGAGGATAATGAGGCAGACAGACTTAAACCAATAGTTGATTCATTACCTGTATTTGAATCAGTAAATACCAAACCTAAATAACTCACCGCATCTTGTCTTGGCGACGTACCAAACACTTTCGCATCTTGTTGGCCAGAATCAATCATACCCAAGATATAAGAGCGAATACTTCGACCACTTGCTTTACCATCATTGGCACTAGCGTTGTAATTTAAGTGTCTTTTACTTGCACCCGTTAAGACAGTTTGAATAGCATCTAATAAAGAAGATTTACCTGAACCAGTTGGTCCAATAATCGCTGTATTTCCTCTTATTTCGATTTCTTCTGCGCCGAGTAGGTACCAGTTAACTAATACAATTCTGCTAAGTTTTTTCATTTTCTACCTACTCTTCACTTGTGGCATCTAGTTGAATCGATTCATCTTGGTCTTCGTCTTGTTCCTGATCAGAACCATTAAAAGACTCAAGCTGACGTAAATAAGCTTCTGTTACAACAAGTCGAACTACTGGTGTGACATGCACAGCTAGGTTTTTACTATCTTCTTCGTACGCCTTACCTTTTATCAAAACACCATGGCGACTTAACAAGGTTAAAATATCTTTAAAGCGTGTTTCGGTAGGAATTTCACGCTTAACTAATTGCACGTATCTTTCTAAGATAGCGTGAGTATTAGTTGCTACAAAGCCATTATCGACTTCAAAGTTTTCAATTTTCTCTTCATAAATTTGACGTAAGATTAAAAGAAACAATGTCTCATCAGTTTTAAGTCTCACAAATGCTTCTCTTTCAACTGGCAACAAACCTAACAGTCTTTCATTTTCGTTTACGTATAATTTCATCCCCAAAGCGTCAAAGACGTTCGAGAAATAATTTTGATATGCTTCTATTAATAAGAAGTATTTACGCTGTCCGTGCTTATAAGCACTAACAAACTGATGAGATAACAAGTAGTTCGCAGCTTGTTGAAACTCTTGAGCGTCTTTACCAGACTCTTCAACAACTTTTTTTAATTCTCTTAACATTTCTATCTCCTGCGAACCACAACAAACTCTCGGCACTCAACAAACTGGTGCACATCGAGATACTGTTCACTAAATTTTATTTCGAATTCATTCTCAATTATTTTGGCATTAACACCCAAAGAACCTACATATCGCAAGTGATCAAAGCACACAAAATCTTCAACAGAATTAATGCTAAATTCAGTAATATGCTTTTCTGCTAGTTCTGTCATTTGGCGTTGCAGATAACTTTGTAGTTTTGCAACCGTTACTTGTCTAGCTTCATGGAAGCGTCTTTGTGCATCACGTATCTTAATTGCATTCTCTGACACACTGGCAGGTGTTACCACCCTAGGTGCTGGCGGTTCTCTTCTTCGACTTGGTGTCGCGGCCGACTCCATACCTAACACTTTAACGCCTAACATTTGTTTTAAAACAGGTACCGAGTCATGACGAGCAACATTAGTGATTATGTTAGCAATCTTTGTTGCCATACCAGGTCGAGAGCTGTCCATATATCGAGCGGTATCTGCGGCACGCTTTTCTAGACGGTACCTATACTCATCAATTCGCTCTAATCGCTGCTCGATATTATTAAAGGTTTGTAAAATTGCACGACAGTCTTTCTCTACAAGCGCCTGAGCTTTTTCAATAGATATAAGCTGTTGCTCGCTATAGCATTGAGAAATTGCATATAGAGAATCACTGTCTGCCAAAAAGTTTTGTACTAACTCTAAAATTTGACGCCTAAAACGAAAGGGGTTGTTGCTTGTTTTAAGGGTCTTATAGTCTGCGATTAAGATCCCTTCGACAAATAATTCGAAGAAACCAGATACTATCGCTTTTGGGTCTCGGCTAGCAAAAAGCTCTCGCTGAAGAGAACGAATACCTAGGAGAATTTGATTGAGGTGAGCAGAAAAATCACGAGCAGCTGCTGCAGCCTGATTTAACGTTACACCGCGCTCTAACGGTGATAATGCCACTGACTCTAAATTACTTAAAATACTTAATACAGTAGCACCATAATTACGTTTACCGTGACGACTTATTTCAACCAGAGATTTCAACAGCATAGAGATTTGGGGTGTCATCAGCACACTAACGCGGTAAAGCTCTTGCTCTTCAACCAGCCAGCCCGTGTTAACTAATCTATGATAGATACGCAGCGCATAATCATGAATGGTTTTAGGGGATTCAAACGACTCTTTTTGATCTTCTTGCCAAGATAAGATATCAACCTTATGCAAACTATCTTCAATTGCTTCAATAATGGTTGATTTATCTTTTATTGGGTCTTCTGCGTAATCATAAAAAACATCTGATAAATCAAACAGTACAGCTTCCACTAGCTGTTTGTTTGAGCCACTTAAGGCCTGAAATATCTCATCGGGTAAATGCTTAAAGAGCATATATCATCATACCTGTGTCAAAACTTGGGAACTTGGTTGAAAGTAATGATGCATCTAGCTTTCGCCCAGTTGATTTGCAATCACTTGCAACATAGCATCTTGCAATAAAGGGCTATCGCCTATTGGTTTGAGTAAATCTATTTTCAACTGATCCGTTTCTAAAGCTTTAACTTGAGCAGGCACATCAACCCTTAAATGCCTACCAACAGCTAAAAATATTGGTAATACAGCGATGTGTCTACAGTCATCACTTAACGCTGCGATAACTTGCTCTAAAGTAGGATCAGTCAGCTCCATAAATGCCAAACTTGTCTTACCTGCCCCATACTCGTCACTTACTCTTTGTTGCAAGGATTGGAATGGTTTTTTCCAGATACTATCTGGGCTTCCATGAGCAAGTAAGATTACATGATCATATTTCGTTGAATTCATTAAACACCCTTTTAAATCAAGCTGACATTCTAGCTATCATTAATTAGAAAAAGAAGAAGGTTTTGTAAAAAGGCGCGCTTTAATAGCAATACCAATAAGACTTGTGCATTTTTGCAGCAATTTTTAACAGGGTTATTTTTTTAATTTAGGTTTGCCATCGAAGTCATCTAGTGTATGACGACATTCTGGATACTTAATGCACCCCCAGAAATACCCTTTGGGCCCTTTTTTCTTAACTAGATAGTGGCCACACTTCCTACAAGGGTATTTTTTTTGAGGTGTCGGTACTCCGTCCTCATCCTCAATTGTTACCTTACAGTCAGGGTAATTTGTACACCCCCAAAAAACATTTTCTTTGTACGTATGTTTTTTTAGAGGGGACTGGCAGTCTGGACAAAGATATCGTTTTTGACGAACAGGTTTTCCATTTTCATCATTTGCAGTGTAATCACATACAGGAAAACTACTACACCCCCAAAACTCTCCTTTTTTGCCATTACGTTTTTGTAAAAAAGACTGACATTTGGGGCAGCGATACCTAACACTAGCATTTTCTACGTAAGCACTGTCCTGGTTAACAAATTCGTTTTCCCAAGTTCCGCCATTCTTTTTACTCATAAAAGGAGCGCTAAATCGAACTATCTAAGTTTTGAGGTGACTCTTGTTTTGCAGCATCCAAACAAGCCTTATCAGATAAATCACATGCAAAATCTTTTAACTTTTCTGTGCCATCTTCAGCTAGCTTTTTAGATGCTGAACCTATTTCTTTCATTTTATTCCAAAAAGCTTCTCCAGTTTTTTCAGCTTTTTTATTAGCTTCGTCACCTAACTCAGCACTCTTGTCTAGTATGTTTTCTCCAATCTGAGCACTTTTCTCTTTTGCGATTTCAAATAACTCGATCGCACCCTCTTTCGTTTTATCTAATGCTTTATCAACATCCGTATCGGCGGCACTTACATATGGAACACTTAAGCAAAATACTATCAGCGTCGTTTCAACTATTCTTTTCATGCCAACCTCTAATTGTTCAATGTCATAACTAAGCATTTTTGGCTAACCAAGGCAAAAGTTCTGAAATATTTTCAAATGTTTCAATTTCACCGTAAGCAGTCAGTTCACTCTCATCAACTTGCTCATGCGCCCAAGTACTATGGTATGGAACATGTATCGCTTTAACACCAATATCCAATAAAGGTAATACATCTGATCGCATAGAATTACCAAGCATTAAAAACGACTCTTTTGGAATCTGGTAACGCGTTAAGATATCCTGATAAGAGGATGGCTTCTTTTCTGATACTATTTCAATGTAATCAAACAAATCTGCGATTCCAGATCGAGCAAGTTTACCTTCTTGATCCAGCAAATCACCTTTAGTAATCACCATAAGCTGATACTTGCCTTTTAAAGCTTTTACAGTATCAACCACATGAGGTAAAAGATGAATCGGAGCTGCAACCATGTCTTTAGCCAAAGTAATAATGTCATGAATTTCATGACCTCTAATACGCCCTTCGGATAACTCAATTGCCGTTTCAATCATAGAAAGAGTGAAACCTTTTATCCCATACCCAAACAATGACAAATTTCTAACCTGAATCTCAGCTAGATGAGATGATATATATGCCTCATCATGATATTCAGTTAGCATATTAATAAAGGTTTCTTGTGCCTTCATAAAAATTTCTTCATTTCGCCACAAGGTATCATCAGCATCAAAAGCGATTGTTGAGATGGCATATTTATTATCAGTTTGACTCATTTATCAGAACACCATTGGCTAGAATTTTTCAGTATCAGTTCGCGATAAAGAGCCGCATGATCATCATTATCATTTAGAGCAAAAATATAGTCATACTTTTCACCACCCGCCTCTTCAAACACTTCTTTTAACTCAAAACAAATCTCTTCAAGTGTTTCTAAACAATCAACAGCAAAGGCTGGGCTAATAACATTCAGCGACTTAACACCACCTTGAGCCAGCGTCTTAAGTGTTTCATCTGCATAAGGCTGTAACCATTCTTCACGCCCAAACCTAGATTGATAAGAGTGAGTCCACTCTGAAGGAGATAGACCCAATTCTTTAGCAACCAATTCGCTTGTTTCATTACAGTGTTTCTCATATGGATCACCGTTAGTAACGTAGCGCTTAGGGATGCCATGATATGAGAATAACAAGTGGCGCTTTTCACCTTGGATTTGCCACTGATTACGGACACTATTCGCTAATGCTTTGATATACAGTGGCTGATTTGCATAATCACGAATAAAGTGAAGAGATGGCCAGTCTGAGCTCTTAGAAAGAGATTTAAAAACCGCATCATATACAGCCGCAGTTGTTGTACCAGAGAACTGAGGATACATAGGCAATATGACTATATTCTCAACACCTTGCTTACGTAAGTCTGCTATGCCATCAGTAATACTTGGATTACCGTATGTCATTGCATTCACGATAGGAATGTTTTGCCCCGCTTCTTCAAAGTTAGCAGCCAGTTTCTGAGCTAAACGTTTACCTAAAACCAAGAGAGGAGAACCGTCATCAAACCAAACTTTTTCATACAGTTCGGCAACTTTCTTCGGCCTGATATTTAAAATAACTAGATTTAAAATGGGCTTCCAAATTAAGGGAGTTAAATCAACTACTCTAGGGTCTGATAAAAACTCTCTTAGATACTTTTTTACTGCTTTTGCAGTAGGTGCATCAGGGGTTCCCAAGTTTACAAGAAGAACACCAAAATCTGGTTTATTTTCAGTCATTTAATATCCAATTTAGATTCAAACAAAGAAATATCATCAAGTGACTAACACGCACTCGAAAGAATTAACTCATGTATATAATTACAGTTAATTTTATCACGCGAATTCTCTCATAAACAAGCAAAGGGCTAAGTGATAATACTTCTAATTACGATGGCAAGAAGAAATAGAGCGAGTATATAGTGCAACCATGCTTTATCAGTTTGGTTCTGCGTGTTTTTAACCAAAGCATTTCCAATGTAAGAACCGCAAAATACTAGAATTGATAGCGGCCAGCATATATAACCAATCATCCAGTTTTGCTGCCATTGCTGTGATTCAAAAACTGTAACTGGTAATGCAGGAAAAACGAAGCCTAGTAAGGCAGGAAAAACAACAAACATGCTTAAGGTCAAAAAGTAGTCAAACCCTTCTGCATTAGATTTGATAGGTAAAACCTTTCGCCATTCCATTCCAGCCGCCCCTAACGGCAAAGAAAGTAGCGAAAGATACCAAAAACGACCACTAAAGCTCTCTTGAAAATACTTTTCCCTGTTAAGGTATGGACCTAAAATCAATGACATTGCAAATAAAGCTAAAAGAATGCAATAGAAGCTGTAAACATAGATTGATGGAACAATACCTAAAATTTGTGCAATTAAAATTGAACTTAAGCTAACTCTTGTTGCAAACCTTGGAACCACCTCAAAGTCCCCTTTAAAATTTTTCGCGGCCGACACAAAAGATAAAACACAAAAAGGCAAACTTGCAGCCAAGCAAGAGGCAATTAAAATTAATAATGAATCTTCAACACTTACCGGCAATAAAGACTCAAACCCCAACATTCCCGGAATAAGGATTAATGACAAGCTCACACGGTTTAACTTGTAATAAACACCCGATATTAACGCAAGCACAAAAACAAGAGGCAGTAACCAAAGTAAATCCAAACTTTTCTCCAACACAAAAAATAAGGCAGCGAATGCTGCCTTATTTCATTAACACTTAATAAAATCAGTCACGACTCACAACATCTCTAATTCTATCTTGTACGATGGCCGCCAACTTATCTGGCTGAAATTTAGACAAGTAATCATTACAACCAACCTTTTGGACCATAGCTTTATTAAAACTGCCACTTAATGAAGTATGCAAAACAATGTAAAGGTCTTTAAGCCTTGGATCATCACGCACTTCTTTCGTTAATCGATAACCATCCATCTCAGGCATTTCAGCATCAGTAATCATCATCAGCAGCTTATTAGGCACATCTTCGTTATCAGCAGCCCATTTCTTAAGCATCTCCAGACCTTTCTTACCATCTGTTGCTGTATGAACCTTAATCCCCAAAGAATCTAAAGTTATCTGACATTGGTGAAGACCAACCGAAGAGTCATCTACAACTAGAACCTCAAGCCCTTTAGCTAATGAAAGAAGGTCTTTATCAATAATTTCATCACTGATACGACTATCGTATGGAGATATTTCAGCCAACACTTTCTCAACATCAATGATTTCAACAATACGTTCATTTACTTTAGTAATCGCCGTTAAATAATTTTGACGTCCTACACCGTCTGGTGGTGGAAGAATCTCATTCCAGTTCATATTGATAATTCGGTCTACTTCACCAACCATGAACCCCTGAATGGAGTTATTGTACTCTGATACAATTAAATTACAGGTTTGTTCATCAGAAAGAGGACGCAGCCCAATTGCCTGTGACAAATCAATTACAGGAATTGTTTTACCACGGAAATGAGTAACTCCGCCGACAGAAGGATGACGCTGTGGCATTAGATTAAGTTTCGGTAGCTGCACTACCTCTTGTACTTTAAACACATTGATTGCAAAAAGTTGCATTCCATTGAGGCGAAACATGAGCAACTCTAATCTATTTTCCCCTACAAGTTGCGTCCTCTGATCTACGGCTTCTAACATTCCCGCCATGCGTTACTCCAAAGTTATTAAATCTAGCATTGTGTTTATTATAAACATGATATTGAATTGCGTAAGCTGTTACAGTACTTATTTAGTTATTGACCACTATATTTGAGACATTTTCATGCAAGAACAATCCGTGCTGCTTGCACGACAAGCCATTTTAAATAGAAAAGGACATATTGAAGCCTATTCAATCCTTTATCCTGACAATAAACTTTCTGATTTAGAAAGTAGTAACAACCTATTACACACGTTAATCACGGACCTTGATCTTGATATTGTAACTAATAACACAAAAGCCTTCATTGACATTAGCATTGATGTGTTATTAAAACCGCCCGCTTTTTCCTTAGATAATTATGTACTTTTTTTTAGGGCCCCGTCACCCTTTCCAGACAGTCTAATCGAACATATCGCATTATTACATGAAGATGGCTATAAACTCGGTTTAATTAATGCAACTCCTGAATCTGTTCCTTTAGCAATTATGCCTTACATTAGTTATGTTAAATTTAACCTTAAAGAAATGGGTTTACGTAACACAATTAAGTTGCTTGACGACTCTTTCTATAAAGATGTCTGTTTACTCGCCAATCAGATCAATCTAAGCCAGCATAATGATGCCGCACAACAGATACCAAAGATAACCCTCTTTTCAGGCAACTTCCATACTGCAAAAGAAGATATTCATGGCAAGAAAACACATTTATATAAAGCACTTGTTATTGAGTTCCTTGCCAAGGTAAATGAAGCTAACAGTAATATTAACGAATTAGCAGCCATCATTGAAAAAGACGCTACTTTAGCTTACAAAATAATAAAACTTACTAAACGAGCACCCAGCTATCAAAACTTCCAAGTATCAAGTGTTCAAAGAGCGCTAGAAGTAATAGGCCTTAGGGATGTAATGAAATGGTTTAGCATGGCTGTTTTTAACGCTATTGATGGTAAACCTGACTGCTTGTGTCAAATGGCCCTCACCAGAGCAATGTTTTGCCAGCAAGTAGCTAAAAAGCTTTACCCAGGTGAAGCTCATGCTTTTATAGTTGGTCTATTCTCATACCTTCCTTCTTTTTTTGGTGAAAGCATAGAGCAGCTATTAAATGAAATACCTCTTGATAAGAATTTGTCTCTTGCACTTACTCAGTTTAAAGGTCCCCTTGGAAACACTCTTAAAATGGTTCAACAATACGAACGTGGGCAGTGGGAAAGCCTCCCCTTGGAAGCTTTAACACAAGCAGGTCTTGATAAAGCAGAAATGAAGTCGCTTTATATTGAAAGCATCAAACAAGCAAAAGAGTTGCAGTTTTAATGATAGATATTGGCGTAAACCTTACTCACCCCTCTTTGCTCAACAACCTTGAGCAAAACATGATTGACTGGCAACTAGCAGGTGTTAGCAACATAATAGCAATCGCGTCGAATATTGAAGAAAGCGAGCAGCTTTTTGAGCTTGTAAAAAAATTTGATGGCATCTACATTACATTAGGCTGTCACCCTCATCATGCAGATTCATGGAACCTAGATTCAGCAAATAGGATCACTGCTTTACATAAAGCGAGCACAAAAGCAGTTGCTATTGGTGAGACTGGCCTCGATTTTAACCGTAATTACTCAACTCAAGATAACCAAATAATCGCTTTTAACGAACAAATCCAACTTGCTAAAGAGTTAAAATCCCCCTTATACCTCCATGAAAGAGATGCTGAAGAAACCTTAATCAACATTTTAAAATCTCACTTTTCAAGCGAAGTACATGGGGTATTACACTGCTTTACAGCAAATAAAAACACATTGAAGCGTTATCTAGATTTAGGGCTTTATATTGGAATCACTGGCTGGGTTTGTGATGAACGAAGAGGACAAGACCTTCAAGAAGCAATCAAGTACATACCTCAAGATAAAATCTTGATCGAGACTGATTCACCTTACTTGCTACCAAGAACACTTAGACCAAGACCTAAAAAGAATCACCCTAAATTTTTACCTCACATAGCAACTCAAATTGCGAATCAACTTAATCTGTCAGACGATGAATTAATTCAGGCAAGCCGTCAAAACACAGAAAAGCTTTTCAATTTAAACCTTAATTTAGAGTAAATAGCGACGCTTTGGTGAGTGCTGACGCCAGATTTTCTGAATATCACTCGCCTCAAAAGGCCAATTTAGCTCTTGATCGCCAAGCTTCATGACAGGAATCCTCGTCGCCATGGCACTCATCAAGCTTTCATTTTCAACAATATCTATTTGTTTTATTGAAACATCCTTAGGAAGAGCAGCCCTTCCTAAGGCAAGAGCATCATCACAAAGATGACACCCTAGTGTTCCATATAAAACAACTTCTGGTAACGCTTTATGCATAGTCATTTTTAGTTTGGTTTAGTGATAAAACAGAAACAGGTAAAGTATATAATGGTGTACAAGGACATACTTTTTTAGCTGCATCTTTCGAAATAGTAGGAGGAACACCTACTAATCTTAATACAAGTTCAGCACAGCTTACTGCAATTTCTTGACCTCTGTCCTGATTTTCCAGCGCTTGCCTTAGCAAACCGAACATACCCTTTTCAACAAAGTCTACAACAACTTCATCAACTTCTATAGAGAATAGCCCTTTTGCTTTGCCTGCTTGTAAAATGGGTGATAAAAGTTGATCCACACCAGGCTCAAGACGATCAGAGAACTCAGTACCACCTAAAATATACTGAGCCCATACAGCTTTTGAATTCGCAAGCTCAAAAAAGTATTTAATAAGCAAGGTTAATTGCGAAACTGGATCCATCTCTACTTTTAATAAAGCATCAAGATCGTGATACAAGACATCACTCAATACTTTTTTAAGGTCATCCAAAGCGGCATCTTTACTATCAAAATAGTTATAAAAGGTGCCAATACTAACATTTGCCAACTTAGCAATGTCCTGAACGCCCACTTCATTCCAATTAGATTGTAAGATCATAGTTTGCGCAGACATGCGTAATCTATCTAGAGTTAGTTCACGTTTCATAGGTGATTTCATGTTTTGTTCCAATAATATTCCGTTTATTGTCATATCCTTTGTACCACAATCCAAAATCTGTCTCTGACATAGGTTTCGCAAAATAAAAACCTTGGCAAAGTTGGCAGCCATAGCCTGCAAGCTGTTCAGCCATTTCGAGACTTTCAACACCTTCTGCTATCACTTCCATATTCAAAGCCTTACCTAGCATCACCGCTGCTTCGACGAGACTTGCATTGTGTTGTGCCTTGTCATCCTTAACTAAAAATCCTTTGTCAATTTTCAATTCAGTAAAAGGCAACTCTTTAAGATACACTAAAGAAGAATAACCCGTTCCAAAGTCATCCAGCGCCATCTTAACCCCCAAGTCCAAAAGATCCTCAAGGGCATTACGACTTTTTTCTATATCACCAATGATAGCAGTTTCTGTCACCTCAAAAGTAACTAACCTTGGTGGAACACGATATTTCTCAATAATACTTGAGACTTCTTGTATCAAAAATTCATCAGATAGGTTTCTAGCCGATAAATTTATTGATATAGCAATTTCCTGACCAGTCTCTTGATAAAATCTTTGATAAAAAGCACACGATTCTTTCACTACAAATGCAGTCAAAGGTGTAATTAATCGACACTGCTCAGCTATAGGCACAAAGACATCAGGAGGAATCCAACCATACTCATCATCCTTCCAACGAACCAAGGCCTCAACACCAAATAAACTCCCATTATGAGTATTTACCTGTGGCTGAAATGCAAGCTGTAATCGACCTTGGTCTAATGCCATTTTCAATTTAGACATTATAATCCCTGTTAATTCAGGGTCTTGGCCTAATTTGTTATGGTAATGTAACACTTTTAAACGCCTTTGTGATGCTTCTTTAGAAGCAACTTGTGCACGCCTTATTACACGGTCTACTTTTTCTGAGTCATGCAGTTTACTGACACCAATCGTTAATTCAATATCTAAAAACATATTCTCATAATTAAATGGACCACTTAGACTATTATGCAACCAATTAAGCTCTTCACTAATGTCATACTCTTTCGGGCTAATTAAAATTAGACATAAATCTAATGAGTCCAATACCACAGCCCTATCTTGGCTCCACTGGTAATCAAGCTTTAAATATTGAGACTTATTACCAAGTAATCGCCTTACTCTATCGTGCAACTCATGCACCATAGCTTCAGCAACTTGCTGACCAAACGACAATACTTGCCCATAATAGCCTTCAAAATGAATCAAAACAGCACTGGCACTATGATCAGAAGGCACTTCGGCACTCAACTTTGGCCAGTTAGCTAGTAACACGTCTTTTTTAGGTAGGTGCGAAACTGAATCGTGAGTCGCTTGGAATAACATATGTTTTTCAATATGCACTCTCTGCTCGGCTTCCTTATGACTTTGTAAAGTCGCCTCAATACGAGCTTGCCTCTCGCTTTCAAAACGACATACCATGGCTGTTGTTAAAAAGAAAACCTCCAGAACAGAAGCGATCATGTTAGCGTTATTAACAATAGGGGTTGAGGGCAATATTCCAAAGACTCCAAGTACAACAACACTCACACCAAGAGCCATTACAAGCCAAGCCATAGCAAAATATAACTCACCTCTCAACCTACTCTTGTTTTTACGGCAGTAATCAACCGCAAGAAAAAGACAAAAAAGGTTGGTTAAAAGGATAAATATTCCACTAATTTTACTTAATGGCATATACCATTGCGGTACAAGAGAAATCAGCAAGCCAACCATGGCAAGCATTTTAAGTACATCAGAAAGCACCTTTATCCTGCTATTTTCTAGTTTAATATAACGACATACAAAAACGAGCTGAAAATAAATAAGGGTATAAGAAAAGAGATTAGTTGAGACTTGATTCCACTCGGGAGATCCAGACCAAAGCCAACGGAATAATAAGCCATGCAAATTTAGAGTGAGCCCCAAACTTGCCAACACATAAACACCGTAAAGCAAATAATTCTTATCGCCACTAATGGCAACAATAATAAGGCTCATTAAGATCATTAAGCCCATATAACCTGCAAAAGCACCAGAATATAGATTTTCGGCTGCTTCCGCCTGAATCAAATCTTCATATTGCTCAAAGTATAAGGGAACCTTTAAAGTACCACTGCTTTTCACTCTAATGAATAAAGTTGAACCCTGTGATTGAGCGTCAATAGGAAAAGCAAAATTTGAGACTTTAACCAACCTATTATCAAAAGGGCGAGCATCACCTGTCTCTATCTTTAGTGTTTCACCTTCTTTCATTACTTGATAAAAGTCGATTTCATCAAGTAATGAGTAATTAACAACCAAGAACTGCCCCTTCTTTATCTGATTTTTAAGGGGTAATTTAATCCAATGAGAAGCGGTCGAATAACCAAAAGAAAGTGAATTAGACTTCTGCAGTAGGTTTTGCCAATCGCTTTGTGGCAAATTTAGAATATCATGAAAAGCTAAGTTTTCATTTTCAGAAATGTATACCTGATAATCCGAAGCATACTCGATATTTGACTTACTAATCCTATGCTCATTTACCGCCCAAACCAAAACTAGCACAGCAAATAAAAAAAACACCAATAACGCTACTCGTACGTTAGCAAATGTCATTCCTTTGTCACCAAGTTATTACCTTCAATGCAATCTATCTCAGTTTTAAAGCGTTAATCAATCTTTTTATCAAGATTAAGACAAATAACGCTCTCATATCTTGCATAACTAAATAGCATATTTTTAAAAAATCAGATTACAACAAACCCAACTGAGGCGTTGTTAAGCTCGCCAAGTCAGTTCCAAACAAAGATAATACACTGTCAGCAATAGGTTCTATTTGCTTTTCTAAATAATGGTCATAATCAATATTATCTAAGTCCCCTTCCTCAGCAAATGGCTGCACGCCCTGAACAGAGTAATAATATTGCACACTTTGACGACCTAATGAAAATTCGGGCTTAACCCCTAATTGTATTCGCCTCTGATCTGCAATCTTAGCCGCCCTTACATGTGGAGGTGTCACTTTAGTATATTCACATAGAGGTCTTGAAAGGCGCTTTTGATAGACAAGCTGATTATCGTACTTACCTTGATAAAGCTCTTCTACAACTTGTTTAACAAATGATACAGGAGATTCATCATTAAAAATTCGCTTAAATAAAGCTTTCTGAAAATAACGAGCAAATGGCGTCCAATCACTTCTTACGGCTTCTAGCCCTTTAAAGATAAGCTCATCATTAGCAAGACCTGCATATCGCTTTTTACTACCTTCAACCTGCCCTCTAATCGTCGGCATAAAAAATCTTTCATAGGTTCTTTCAAACTCTAGCTCTAGGTAGCAGTCAATTTGATAATTCTCCCTGCAGAACAATACCCACTTCTGATTTATTTCTTTACAGAGCACATCTCCCTTAAACTTTACTTCTGTTGAAGATAAATTTTCATTATCAAAAGTAATAAACAATGAATCAGTATCACCATATATTACCTTGGCATTTGCTTGCTCGAACCACTTGCGAGTTTGATTTAGAATCTCGTGCCCACGCATAGTAATAGAACTTGCAAGCTCAGGGTGATAAAAACGACATAAGTTTGAACCTAAAACCCCATAAAACGAATTCATGATAATTTTGATGGCATAACTTAGTATATCGTTGTCAGTTGCTTTTGCTTCTTCCCTTGCTGAAGATAGCTCACTGATTAAGTTAGGCAATATGGGGGCATCTTTCGAATAACTTGCACCAAGAAACCCCTCCACCCTTTCGCCTGATTGCTTAACCCTAGCTAAAGGATCGACCAAAAAAGTGCGAATAATACTGGGATATAGGCTTTTAAAATCAAATACCAATACATTTTTATACAAGCCAGGCACGGATGACATAACAAAGCCACCAGGGCTTGCAATAAATGGGTCTTTTGAATAATTAGGCGCAGCTCGTCCCTGTTGATGTAACAGAGGAAGGTATTGATTTTCAAACGCTTGTACCGAACCACCAGTTTGAGAAAATGGGATACCAGTTAAATCGACGCGTGTTTGCTGTAACTCGATTAAATTTAGTTTTTTGAAAATCCCCAAGACTAAGCGACAGTCTTGCAAGTTGTATTCAATGAAACTCTCTTGATCTTCTTGATGCAGCCTCTCTATTTCTTGCCAGCGCTGACTACCATGAATCAATTTCCCGTCATCTAAAATCTCACGACTAACATTTTCAAGGCTATAAGAATCAAAGTGATAACCAGCCACTTTCAGGAGATCAATACCATCTAACACTGCTCGCCCGGGAATACGAATAAAACGCCTTGAAGAACCTTCTTTTCCACGCATATTCCAATTCTGGCCATCAACACCAAAACCTGGCTTTAAACCATAAAAGTGACATCTTTGATCAATAAAATTTAAATCAAACCCAACAAGATTCCAGCCAATGATAATGTCGGGTGAATATTGCTTTTGAAAACGCATAAACTCGAGTAACAAAGTTTTTTCATCACTACAAGGAAAGACCCTTTCATCATCAAAGCTTCGATCTGAAACGATAAAGCAGGCTTCATATTCTTCACAAACAATAGCAATCGATAGAATGCAATTACGTGAGACTGAGGTTTCGATATCTAATGACCAAATAAGCCAGTTCGGTTCATATCTACTAGGTAAAAGGCGCGCTTGAGTTAAAGTTTTTTTATCCTCTGATAAATATCCAAGCATTTTTACTTTTCCCTTAATACCTCGTTCCATGATGTATCTGTCTTCTGGTCTTACATCATGCTCATAATAAGGGAAACCATTTTTTTCAAGTAATAGAGTAACCTGGGATTGAACCAGTAAGCTTTCACAAGAAATAAGATAAAGAGGCTCTTCTGAAAATGATAAATAAGATTTCTGTATAATTTTTATGCAAGGAAGCCCTTCTAACAAGGGCAAGGCAAGAACAGATACAAAAAAAATGCATTGCTGCTTTTCTGGAATCACTTTCAAACAAACTGCATCAGTTTT
Source organism: Marinomonas sp. SBI8L (assembly GCF_001624705.1). Classification (GTDB taxonomy): domain Bacteria; phylum Pseudomonadota; class Gammaproteobacteria; order Pseudomonadales; family Marinomonadaceae; genus Marinomonas. The sequence goes on along the minus strand of NZ_JSEO01000002.1, from coordinate 120,127 downwards.
AACCCAAAATGCGGTTTCTATTTTATTAGCTACATCCTTACTCTGGCGAGTAAGGATGTAGCCATTAATTTCAGTTAACTCAGACATAGCTTATAGGGCTTGCAACATTCTCATAGGCGCCACTTTTAGCACAGTTCTCCCCGCAAACAAACCGATACTTGTCACTATTATAAATCCAAGTAATGGCCCAAGCAGCCATAAGATAGGGTGAAAACTTGCACTCAGTTCAAATAAGTACACCTGCAACCCGAACAAACAAGCTTCCGCGGCCATTGCCGCAATAATGCCAGCAAATATGCCTAAAAACCCAAACTCTATCAGCATTGCCTGACGAATTAAGCTCTTACTTGCACCCAAAGTGCGTAATAAGGCGCCTTCTTCTAACCTTTCATCCAAACTTGCTCTAATACTTGCTACTAGTACTAAAGCACCTGAAGCAACAATAAAGCCCAACAACAACTGAATTGCTTGAGAAACTTGCGCAATAATTAATTGTATCTGCCCTATCAAATCACCCACATTCAATAGAGAGACAGTTGGATAATTTGCCATTCCTTTGTAAAACGCCTGCTTACTTTCATCAGTCACATGCACACTAGTAATATAATTCGCTGGAAAATCGGATAAAATCGTTTTAGGTAGAATAAGATAAAAGTTTGGCCTCATACTCCCCCAATCAACCTTACGTATAGAGGTGACTTTTTGACTGTACTCACGCCCTCCAATAAAGAGCGTTATTTCATCACCAAGTTTCACCCCTGCCTCTTCAGCTGCGGTTGATTCAATAGAGAAACCATCTTCTAGAGGGTTAAATACACCTTCGAGTATCGTATTGTCTTCACCAATTACATCAGTCCAAGTTAAATTAAGTTCTCTAGATAACATTTCGGGTCTTTCCTCTTTTTTACCATAGAGGTCAGTAACCTTTTCTTGATTCACTTTAGTAACCCGCCCAAGTACCATTGGGTACCAGTCAGACTCTTCAATTTCAAGACCTGTCATCATTGATTGCAAAGGCTCAACATCTTGCTGCTGAATATTAAATAAATAATGATTCGCCGCACCTTCAGGAAGCTGAGACTGCCAGTCTGAAATCAAATTACTTCTAACACCCGTTAAAATAAGTACGAGCATGATAATGAGAGTAAAAATCAAAAGTTGAAATAAGTTAGACTGCAGCCTTCTATGAAGAGCTGCCAAACCAATTTGCCAACCACTGGTTGCGCCAGTTGTCAATTTCCGACCTAACTTGAATAGAATAAAACCAATAACACCAACCAAAGCAGACACTAATAAGATACTCAATACCATGAGGCTTGGTAACAAAATGCCTTGGGTGTATATTACCATCAAAGCAAACATACCCACGAAACCACAGGCATATAACAGCGCTGTTTTTCCCTCAATTCGCCCCATTGGTTGCAGCACACTTAAAGGTGAGACACCTAATAAGCGCACCATTAATGGCAAACAAAAAGCAACTAATGATGTTAAACCTGTTACAACGCCAAGACACATTTTCTCAAAACCGGGTTCAGGTAACGCAGTCGATAACAATGCCTCTAGAGAAAGTGCTATAAATGCTTGAACGCTCCAACCTAAAAGAAGGCCAACGATAGAACCCAAGACTAAAATACAAATCAGTTGCCAAATTAAAATTGAGGCTACTTTTTTAGGTGTCGCGCCCAAAGTTTTCATCACAGCAACTTGCGCTAAATGCCTTTTTACATAGCGATTTGATGCCAATGCCATAGCAACACCAGCCATAACCACTGCCAAAGTGCCTGCAAGCAATAGAAAAGACTCAGCCCTATCAATTGTTGCACCTATACCTCTGCCACCCGCTCTTGGGCTACGCCATTCTTGGTTATCACTTAGTTTTGGCGTAATCCATTCTTCCATTTCATCTAACTGACTTTCTATACCAGCCATAAGCAACGCATAACGAACTCTACTACCTGGCTGGATAACTTCTGTTTTATCGAGATCTTGCCAATTAATGACCACTCTTGGTGCAATAGCAAATGCACTAGCCGTTGAACCTGGATCTCGTACAAGGTAAGCCGTTACCACAAAGTCAGCTTCACCTATTTGAATGCTATTCCCTATTTCAACATCAATTAAGCTTGCTAAACGAGAAGATACCCAAACTTCACCTGTGTTAGGGCCTGCATCCGTCGCCTTTCCTGTACCAAATAGAGTGCTATCAATTAGATACTCACCTCTTAACGGATAAGCTTCAGTTACAGCACTTACTTGAGATAGCTGTAAACCAGATTCAGTAAACACCATGGTCGAAAACCAAGCCCTGTTTGCTACTTCTAGCCCTTTAGACTCAGCTTCTTCTTCCCATTGAATAGGTAAAACCTCAGGACTTCGTACGACCCTATCAGCTGCCAGCAAGGTAGCTGATTGCAATTCAAAAGAACTTTGTAATCTATCTATGAATAAGCTAATACCAGTAACTGTCGCGACTGATAACACAAGGGCAAGCGCTAACGTCAGCACATCGCCATTTCTTAACTCTCTTAATAAAAGTCTCAGCGCTAAATTCATGACGCCTCGCTTAAGCGACCAGCGCTCATAGAAAGTTGACGCTGACAACGCTTAGCAAGGGTTGCATCATGGGTTACCATAACCAAAGTTGTTCCGAGAGACTCATTAAGATCAAAGATCAGATCACTGATGACTTTGCCTGTTTCAGCATCTAAATTACCCGTTGGTTCATCTGCAAAAAGTATTTTTGGAGCAGAAGCAAATGCCCTAGCAATAGCAACACGTTGCTGCTCTCCTCCTGAAAGTTGCCTCGGATAATGATTTAAACGATGAGACAAACCAACTTGCTCTAAAAAACCAAGTGCTTTTTCCTTAGCTTGATTATCACCACTAAGCTCTGCAGGTAGCATGACATTTTCAAGCGCGGTTAAGCTTGGTAATAAATGAAAAGACTGAAAGACAAAACCCACATATTGTCCTCTTAATTGTGCCCTTTCTTCTTCATCAAGCTTAGATAAAGCCTTATCATAAATGTAAGCTTCGCCACCTGAACACACATCTAATCCTGCAATTAATCCAAGTAAAGTTGATTTACCCGATCCAGAAGCGCCAACAATTGCAACAGACTCACCCTCCTTGATTTCCATATCAATACCTTTCAATATGGATAGTTCACCAGCACTGGTTGCAACACTATGAATTAAATTATCGGTTCTGATGGCAATTGCTTGTGGATCATTCATAAATAAAACTTACTCTTCAATTATTGGCGATTATGATGTTTAAACTGTTACGAATATTTCTTTTAACACTTATCTCTCTTTTCTTACCCTACACTCAGGCATCAACCGTTCTAGTACTTGGAGACAGTCTTAGTGCTGCCTACCAACTCCCTGTCGAAAGTGGTTGGGTACACCTGTTAGAACAAGAAGTTAACCAACAGGGTAAAAGCATTAACATTATTAACGCAAGTATCAGTGGTGAAACAACCCAAGGCGGTGCAGCAAGGTTAACCTCTTTACTTCAAGAACAACCAAAGCTCGTTATTCTGGAGCTCGGCGCTAACGATGCACTACGCGGTTACCCTTTAAAAACCACCAAAAGCAATCTTATAAAGATGATTCAAGCCAGCAAACTTGCGGGTGCGAAGGTTCTATTAATTGGCAATCAAATACCACCAAACTATGGTCGTCGCTATTCAACTGCCTTTTTTCAACTATATCAGGACATTGCTAAACAAGAAGAGGTTTCACTTGTTCCCTTTATGCTAGATAATATCGCGCTAAATCAAGACCTTATGCTTAATGATGGCCTTCACCCAAATGCTCAAGGGCAAACGTTCGTATTAGAAAACATTATGCCTAAAGTCTTGCCACTTCTTGAATTAAAATAAGGAAATACTATGAAAGCTGTTTTTTTAGACCGCGGTAGTTTCCCCGACAGCATCAACTTTGATTATCCAGCAACACTAGAGACTGTTCGTGAATACCCAAGTACAGAGAAAAACCAAGTGCTCGAACGTATTCAGGGTTTTGATATCGTGCTTTCTAATAAAGTCCAACTTAGCGCTGATATTTTAGCTCAAGCCAGCAGTGTTAAGCTTATCCTTGTCACAGCCACTGGAACAAATAATGTAGACCTTGAGTACTGCCAACAAAATAATATCTTAGTTAAAAATGTTACTGGGTATTCAATTAATAGCGTACCTGAACATACATTTAGCCTCCTTCTGGCACTTAAACGTAATCTCATTGCCTATAGCCAAGCAACAAAGAATGGAGATTGGGAGAAATCTGATCACTTTTGTTTTCATGACTTTCCTATCACAGACCTAGCTGGCTCCAATTTAGTCATTTTTGGTAAAGGTGCACTTGGTAACCAAGTTGCAAAGATTGCAGAAGCGTTTGGTATGAAAACGTTTTTCAGTGAAAGAAAACATGCACACGAAGTGAGAGAAGGCTATATCGCATTTGATACCGCTCTAGAAATTGCGGATGTCATCAGTTTCCATTGTCCTCTTACTGATGATAATAAGCACATGATTGATAATGACGCTTTTAGCAAAATGAAAGCAAATTGCGTACTAATTAATACAGGAAGGGGTGGATTAGTAGACGAAGCCGCATTAGCAAGGGCTATTAAAACCAAACAAATTGCTGGCGCTGGGTTTGATGTCGCAAGTGTAGAACCCATGCCGTCCTCTCACCTATTGCAAGACCTGAGTAAAGAAGAAAACTTTATTCTGACCCCACATGTAGCTTGGGCAAGTCATGACTCAATGCAAACATTAGCTAATACCAGTATGCAGCAATTGTCAGACTTTATGAGCTAATATCTAACTCATCAAATCGCCTAACGTGTATTTATCTATTGATGATTGCACCAAACAATACATAAAGGCTTATTATTAAACTGATAAGCCTTTATTTCGATCTACATTAATTTATTAAAACATGCATTTAGATATCCTATACCAAGATGATCACCTTGTTGTCATCAATAAACCTTCTGGTTTACTCGTTCACCGCACTCAACTTGCTAGCCAAGAAACTGATGCCGTTGTACAAAGGCTAAATAATCAACTTGGTAAATGGGTTTACCCTGTTCATAGGCTTGATAGAGGTACATCGGGTGCGCTTGTGCTTACTTTTTGCGCTGAGACAGCTCGCCACCTCTCTAAACAGTTTAGCCAAGCAAAGGTAGACAAGAACTACCTTTGTATTGTTAGAGGTCACCCAGAAGACACTGGCATTATTGATTACCCTTTGGCGAAATTAAATGAAAACAAAGGCCAATCTCGCTTTAAAATAGAAGGTACAGAAAAAGAGGCTATCACGAACTTTTCTTGCCTCAATCGGTTTACCTTAAATCACCCTGTAAGCAAGTACAGCACCACTCGCTGCGCCTTATTGGAAGTCAAAACTGAGCAAGGTAGAAAACACCAGATACGAAGACACTTTAAGCATATAAGGTTTCCGCTAATAGGTGATACTCGTTATGGCTGTCGCCACCATAACAAACTCTTTAGAGGTTTAGGCCGAGCCCAAAGATTGATGTTACATGCCAAGTCACTCAGCTTTATTCATCCTGTTAGCTTAAACTCAATTAGTTGTGAAGCACCGTTACCAGTAAGTTTTAGCGATTTTATTCAGTATTTAGCCGACGAAAGTATCAGCTGACACTTAACAAATATAGACAGAAGTTTAACCTTCAATCGACCACACATATTCACTGGTTTCTTGATTCACATCCCCTATTAGAATAGGTTTTGAGGGACGCTTAGTTACCTTAAAACCCGTTTTCAATAAGAGTTTGTTGCTTGCCAAATTAGACTTTAGTGTTGTGGCATATATTTCTTCTATTCCAGATGAAGCCCAATAGGCAACAAGTCGTTTAAGGATATAGCTTGCTATGCCTTTTCCTATCCAAGCTTGATCCATACGATAAACAACCTCAACAACTTTCCTGTGTTCTTCTATGAAGTAGAGGTTAAATCGACCAATCAGTACTCCTGAGTTTGAATAAACCAAGTAGTACTTATGATCTCTTTGATTCTCTATTTGCTGACGTATGAAACCTTGATCCAATTTATCTAAATAAGAGCTGGGTAGATAATTTAAAAACCAGTCTTTGTTTTCTTGTTCAAAAGCTAAAATTTTTAATACATCCTGAGTGCTGGCCGTTCTTGTATAAAAAAGAGACTTCATAGTGATAACTCGAAAATAAAAGGAGTCCCTTATTACCTTGTTTGAAAAATGACATATCAAAATTAATCTAATGTCTTTTGTGTGACTCCTGTCACTTTCATTTTAGGCAGACTGAGGAAAGTTTTCGAATTAATGAGCAAAATAACTTTAAACAGCCATGATTCCCTCAAAGAGGATGTTATAATGCCAAGCAGAATTTTTAGATTAAGAGCAAGATGAAAAAGCGCAACCTCGTATACTCCACAGATCAAACTCAAATGTGTCCTGACTGTAACCAACATCAAAATGTGTGTATTTGTAAAGATGAAAACGCTTTAGTTGGTGACGGTAACGTAAAAATCACCCTTGATACAAAAGGCCGTAAAGGTAAAGGCGTTTCTGTTATCACAGGTTTAGCTTTAACCGAAAAAGACTTAAAAAGCCTAGCAAAAGAGCTAAAAAACCTATGTGGTACTGGTGGTTCGGTAAAAAACAATCAAATCGAAATCCAGGGAGATCATAGGGATAAACTAATTTTAGCCTTAGAAAAGAAGAAGATACGAGCAAAAAAAGCAGGTGGCTAAGTTTTACTAAACCCTACTCTAATTTTACTTAAAACTACTAAAGCTTTTACATGTTTAGTCGATAAACTAGTCGTGATTTATTTCAAAGCAAACGATAAAAATGCTGTTTCAGTAAGAATAAATGAACAGCAACTCACTTAACTGTTTTATTTTTTCGATTTCACCAGGACGGAAATTCGACAATGTATACCTAAGAGGAAACGCTTAAATGCATCAAGACAATCCAATACAAGCGTCACGTTTGCTGCGGAAAGCTGTACCCTTGATGGTAAAATTAAACATTCCTCCAACACCTTATAACTATGGTGTCTGGTACCATTATGTTTCCAACCGTGACTCTCAATTAAATACAATTGTCGATCAAACTATTCGCAAACTGGGTAATATTCCTCATTTCTTAGCAAAGGAGTTCTTCCACGAATTTGTTGCTGATGACGATAAAAAGTTTGATGATGACAAAAAGAATCAAATTGAAAAAATTATTAATACAGTGGGTTCAAGCTCCAAACAAATGGAAAATAGCATCAAGGATTTAAACTTGGTGCTTAGCAATAGCAAGAAAGTTCTCAAATCAAGCTCAGGTAATAAGCAACTAGAAAAGGTCGTGTCATATCTTGAAAAGGGTACAGAAAAAGCCTCACAAGAATCTGAAAAATTCTTAGCTAAGCTTGAAGAAGCGCAAACTGAAATGGCAGAGCTAAAACAAGCCCTTGCAGAAGCTAAGAGTGAAGTAGAACTTGACCCAATTACAAAACTTGCTAATCAAAAAGGACTTGAAAGGCATTTATTCTCTTGGCTCCCAGCAGCAGAAGATGACTTATCCCTTTTCATTTTAGACATTGATCATCTAGATAAAATCAATAAAGACCATGGTAAACAAGTTGGAAATCAGCTAATTCGTTTCTTAGCAAATTACTTAAAAAGTAAGAAGCTTGAAAACGCTTTGATTGCCAGACTCTATGGTGGTACTTTCGCTATCTTGATGAATGAAGCAAGTATGAGTTTTAGTAGCCAATATGCTGAGACATTAAGAGCGAATATTGAAGGTCAGATTCTAAGACATAAAGAAACCAAAAAAGTGCTATGTCGCTTCACAGTATCCATTGGCGTTGCAACAACAATTGGTGAAGAAAACGCCGATCATCTAATGGATAGGGCCAAAAAATACTTAACTGAAGCGAAAAAAATGGGAAGAAACAGCACCGTTTCTCATTAACCCTCCAAATTACAAACTTTATAGTAAACTTTATACTTAAACCAAGGATGCCCTATGCCTGAATTACACTCGATTAATTTTGAAGTAAGAGACTATGAATGTGATATGCAAGGTATAGTAAACAACTCGGTTTACCAGAATTATATCGAACACGCTCGACACAAATTCTTACTCGCTAACAATGTTGATTTTGCTGAAATTACCAAGCAAGGAATTCACTTAGTTGTTATGAGAGCAGAGCTCGATTTTAAAAAGCCTCTAACCAGTGGTGATGAGTTCATTGTCACAACTAAGGCTGAACGCCAGTCAAAATTCAAGTTCGACTTTCATCAAGAAATCATCAGAACCAGTGACAAAAAGGTAATTTTGAAGGCAAAAATCATTGCAGCTTCAATCACTGACAAAGGAAAACCAGTTATTTTCTCTGGACTTGATCAGGCACTTATATAAAAAGTTTATTTTTCACGACTGAATTAGGTTTATTTATCATCAAAAAGCCAAGATTTTTCAAGATCGCATTCAGTCGTAATTATATAAATATCCAATATCAAGTTTTCTTTTTTTCACAAAAACGCCCTCCAACCGCCTTCTTGAACCAATTTCCTAACAAAAAAGTTTATAAAGCTTAATCAGTTGCGCCTTAAGGGTCTATATTTAAAACTGATAATACTGCAACACTCTTTTACATAATCTTCTTCAGTATGATCTTTACATAACTAGTGTTTCGGTATTAAAGTCACGGGGTAAGTTTTTGGCGATCCCAAAAATCTTACCCATGCTACCGACACAATCGTTAGTCATAAAATAAAAACAAGAAGGTCAACTATGAGTGATAAACGCAAGACAGATGCGCAGATCGTGCATTGCCCTGAATTTTCAGAAAACTCATCCTTGAATATACCAACCTTACGTATACTTCAAGATGACGGAACCCTCTACCCTAATGCTGCTATGCCTGATATTGACCAGACACTAGCACTTAAAATCTACGATACTTTTCTTTTTATTCGTGCTTTAGACGAGCGTATGCTGGCGTCTCAACGTCAAGGTCGTATTAGCTTTTATATGACTGAAACAGGCGAAGAAGCGGCCGATATTGGCAGTACAGCAGCGCTTAAAGACGATGACATGATCATGGCTCAATACCGTGAGCAAGGCGCTCTCGCTTTTCGTGGCTTTGAACCTGATGAATTTATGAACCAAATCTTCTCTAATGAAAAGGACTACGGCAAAGGGCGACAAATGCCCATTCATTATGGTTCTAATAAACTTCATTACATGACCGTTTCGTCACCTCTAGCAACTCAGTTACCACAGGCGACAGGCTACGCTTACGCCCTGAAAGCGCAAGATAAACCAAACTGTGTGATTTGTTATTTTGGCGATGGCGCAGCCTCAGAAGGTGATTTCCATGCCGCGCTAAACATGGCAGGTGTTTTAAAAACACCTTCAATTTTCTTCTGTCGAAACAATGGTTATGCCATTTCAACACCCGCTCATGAACAGTTTGCCGGTGATGGTATAGCGCCAAGAGGTGTTGCCCTCGGCCTTAAAACAATTCGAGTTGATGGCAATGATGTATTGGCGGTTTTAAAAGCGACACAAGAAGCTCGTAAGCTTGCCGTTGAACATCATCAACCTGTTTTGATTGAAGCGATGACCTACCGATTAGGCGCTCATTCAAGTTCAGATGATCCAAGTGGGTATCGCAATAAATCCGAAGAAGATACTTGGCGTTCTAAATGTCCAGTTTCTCGATTTAAGCATTGGTTAATACATCAAGGTTGGTGGGATGAAGAGCAAGAATTAGCGCGTAAAGAAACCCATAGAACCAGTGTTGTACAAGCAATGAAAAAAGGGGAAAAAGTACCTGCCCCAGCTCTAAAAGAATTATTTACAGATGTATATGACAGCTTGCCTTGGCATTTAGAAGAACAGCACAAGGCACTAGAGCAACATATCCGAAAATATCCGGATGCATATAAAACAACATCTTGGAGATTCGACGATGAGTAAAATTAACTTATTACAGGCAATCAATAATGCTTTAGATATTGCCATGACAAGCAATGAGAAAACCCTTTGTTTTGGTGAAGATGTAGGTCATTTTGGCGGCGTGTTCAGAGCGACCAGCCAACTACAAGAAAAACATGGTAAACACCGTTGTTTTAACACCCCTTTAACAGAACAAGGCATTATAGGCTTTGCAAATGGTGTGGCATCTCAAGGTATGACAGCGATTGCCGAAATACAATTTGCTGATTATATATTCCCCGCATTCGATCAAATTGTGAATGAAGCAGCTAAATTTAGATATCGTTCTGGTAATGAGTTTAATGTAGGTAGCCTGACCATACGTACCCCATATGGTGGTGGTATAAATGGTGGTCTTTACCACTCACAATCCCCTGAAGCATACTTTACCCATACCCCAGGGTTAAAAGTGGTTGTTCCCCGCAATCCAGAACAGGCGAAAGGTTTATTGCTTGCCTCAATTCGTGATGATAACCCTGTCATATTTTTTGAGCCTAAAAAGCTCTATCGAGCTTCAACGGGTGAAGTGCCAGATCATGATTATGAAATCCCTCTCGGTAAAGGCGAAATAGTTAAGGAAGGCTCAGATATCAGTCTACTTGCGTGGGGAGCGCAAATGGAAGCCATTGAAAAAGCCGCTGAAATGGCAGAAAAAGACGGTATTTCCTGTGAAATTATCGACTTACGCACCCTACTACCTTGGGATCGTGATCTTGTATCTGCATCAGTAAAAAAAACTGGTCGGTTTATCATTAACCACGAAGCACCTAAAACCAGTGGCTTTGGTGCAGAGATTGCCGCCGCAATTCAAGAAGAATGCTTTTTATACCTAGAAAGCCCTATTGTCAGAGTGGCAGGCTTAGATACCCCATTTCCACTAGCGTTAGAAAAAGAATATATGCCAGATCATCTGAAGACCTATGAAGCAATTAAAGCCAGCCTAAACTACTAACCCGTTATCAGGAGACCCATAATGAAAATTGATTTTATTCTACCGGATATCGGTGAAGGTATTGTTGAATGCGAACTTGTCGATTGGCACATAAGTGAAGGTATGGCAGTCACAGAAGATCAGTCTGTAGCAGATGTTATGACTGACAAAGCTTTAGTAGAAATCACTTCTATGTACACAGGCACCATTAGCAAGCTTTATTATGCAAAAGGTGAAATTGCCAAAGTACATCAACCCTTATTTGAAATTGAAGTTGCAGATGATGAATCAACATCAGTAGAAACCAATGAGCAAGTCGTAGAAGCGCCTGCTATGGTCGCTAATTCAGATATCAATACTCTAGAGCCTCAAACAGTGCCAGATTCAGAGACTCAAATCAGCGCACTTGCAAATACAGGTAAAGCCATTGCCAGCCCTGCGGTGAGACGCTTAGCAAGAGAAAACAATATTGAGATCAGCCAAGTAGTTGGTTCTGGCAAAAACGGTCGAGTCATGAAACAAGACCTATTTAATAATATGCAAGAGCCAGCACAATTAGATAACCCACAAACACTGTCTACAGTGCCTGATAGTAAAACAAACAGAACTGAAGCTATTAAGGGCGTAAAAGCGGTTATGGCAAAACAAATGATGGAATCAGTGAGTACGATTCCTCATTTTACTTACGCAGAAGAAATCGATGTCACCAAACTAGATTCTCTTCGCCAGGAGCTTAAAGCTAGCTTTGCAGATCAAGGCGCCAAGCTTAGCATGATGCCATTCCTCATGAAGGCATTAGCACTTAGCCTACCTCATTTCCCTGAGCTCAATAGTCGAGTCAATGAGTCTTGTACTGAAATAACCTACCTTAACGCAGTTAACATAGGCATGGCGGCCGACACACCATTAGGCTTACTCGTACCTAATGTAAAAAATGTTGAGTCTCTTTCTTTGTTTGAAGTTTGCCAAGAAGTGAACCGCCTTGCTGACATGGCTCGCCAAGGTAAGCTCAAAAACAATGAGATGAAAGGTGGCACTATTACCATTTCCAACATTGGCGTAATTGGCGGCACAGTTGCGACACCAATTATAAGTAAACCTGAAGTAGCAATCGTTGCCCTAGGCAAGATTCAAACCCTACCAAGGTTTAATGAAAAAGGTGAAGTAGAAGCTCGTAAGATAATGCAGATCAGCTGGTCAGGCGATCACAGAGTAATTGACGGTGCCACTATGGCTCGTTTCTGTAATCACTGGAAAGCTTATCTTGAAAACCCAGTAACTATGCTTTCCCACTTACGTTAAGCAAACAAGAATAAGCATCTATGACGCGCCCCTTGCTACAACAGTTTTATATTAACGAAGAACAATCAATTTATTTGATGAGCCATGAAGATGCTCAGAAGATAAAAGACTGGGTTCAATTATGTATTGATCAGTTAAAATTGCTTGGTTTTACAGGTATAGAATTTATTGGCAAAGGGGCCTATGGTTTTGTTTTTGGTGGACAAGCGAATGATGGCTCTGATTACGTATTTAAGTTTTCAAGAATCAACTTACCTCAGCATATTCAAGACAGGTTAGAAGATGAAGCATGGATGCAGTCGCAGGTCATGCATCCGCTTATTCCTGCCGTCAGTGAATACACAAAAATATCGAGACAATCTGTACTCATGATGGAAAGAGCGCCAGGTCTGGACCTTGAGGCCTACTCAGTCATGCACGGTCGATTATCCCCCAGATTAGTTGTCAAAATTGCAGCGCAATTAATCGATATTCTTAAAAGCCTGCGTAATGCCACCCAAGATAAGGTTGAAACCCCCATTGTCCATGGTGATATTAAACCTTCCAATATCGTTTTTGACGAAAACACAGAAACCATCAAGCTAATTGACTGGGGTTCAAGTGTTTTCGCACAAACTGATACTACAGGCCAAGCAATTGGCCACCAGCAGTTCAGCTTTTTAAGTGAAGACTTGCAACAAACCAATGCAAAATTAGGTGATGTATATTTTATAGGTGAAGAGCAATTAAATGGTGGCTTAAGTTCACCAAGATTTGATGAACAAGGTGCTGCTGGAACTCTGTATGCTTTAGCCTCTGGGCAAAGTTGCCGCTATGGCTATGATGCTATCCCAGTTACGTCACTAGGCTTACCTAAAGAGTTTGCAGTGTGTTTACAAACCCTACTCTCGGGCGACAGAAAACAAAGACAAACTGCTGGTGATTATTTATTCCGACAAATCGACAACATGAAACGTCTTGTGATGCCGGAATTACCTCAAGAAGAAGAAAAGCCACTCATTCCTATATGGAGCTTCAATGAAGCAACTGATATGGAAACCGTTGTTTACAGCTCAAGAAAGAGCTTTTTAAAAGAAGGTAATATTGATCATTACTTACTCGCCGAAGTAGATGATGTTGAACTTGAAAAGTATTACAAGAATTTCATGCATGGCATGGGACATACTGAGCGAGCATTCTTAGGTGCCATTAGCCGATTAGGCAAATACCCTGTCGTGGGTGGCCTAGCTCTTAGATGGGATGAAGAGCACCTTTATATCGATTCCAGCTTACATTTAAAAGATAACGCGTTAAGGCTCCCTTTTGTCACAGCCGTTAACAATATTGTGGCGCTTGCAAGAACAATCCACAGAGATGGTGTCTTTAAATGCTGCATGTTTAACGCTAAAAACACTCAGCATATCAATCGTGTTGATGAAGAAGCCGCTTTTATTCCTGACAATAGAATGAGCATACCATTTGACGTGACTCACACGCCTTTTAGTGAAGACCACAGCCGGAACCACTCTTATTTTGAAGACGGTCAGGACCCAGATGAATTACTTAATTTACCAGAGTCCATTATGCGAGAAATTGCTTACTTAAATACGATAAGACACACGGGGCTTATTATTTTTGAGGCTTTACCGACTCACCTTAAAGTACATAGTTATTATGTCTTATTAGAGCCTGAGCAAGAACAAGCGTTTGCCGCAGCACTATCTCGCATTGTTGATGCCATACCAGAAATTAAAGGGTTAGGTGTATCCGGTTTTATGAAAATGCCTTATAAAAATACGCGAGAATTCACCTTAAATGAATGCGCTGAAGAAAAGTTCTACCCTAGAAACCCAAAACAAGCATTAGCAATCAACTAACCCTCTTCTAAAGCGTTATACCAACAAACTTAATGAATTCAGCCGTTGATGATAAAGCCAACTGTTGGGCTAAGAAGAAGCATAAACAAGTAACCACAAAGATTAATAATACTAATGTCATCACAATGCGAGTATTCGAAACACCTAAGCATTGCAGAATAGTAAGGGCCTCTCTCTTAGTATTCAGTAACAATTTCAGCGCCATCAAATAAATCGCAAAACTAATGGATATAAGAATAAAAAAGAATGCCGCTTTAAAATAATTAATGCGAGCAAAAATAAGACGGGATTCTTGCGTCAGCGCTTTTTGATTAATCAATTGATAATCATTAGCCAAACCCAGTGTTAAAGCGCTACTTGCAACATGCTTAACAAGCGCTATATCTTGTTCATTCAAACCATTAAATTCGATCTGATTGTAGCTAAGCTTTCCATCAGCATTATCCTCACGCTTATTGTTTGAAAATAGCTTTTGTAAATCAACTAAACTCATGACGACAATGGGTTCACTGCCTAAAAAGCCAAAATCTAATTTCATCTGCTGATTAAAATTAGCTGATGACTTAGTCAAAGGGTTAAAGATGCTTTTTATCTGATAGTTTCCCGCATCAAGCTGGTTAAATACGACTGCACTTAAAATGATTGAACCAGATTGGTAGCTCCTAAGATCACTCTCTGAGTTAAATTTATTAATAAGGTAATCCGTTTCATAAGCAAGAAGTTTGACGCCTTTTAGAACGTCTTTCTTACCAGCTTCAAATAATAAAACAGACTGAGTAGAGATACGGTAGGAACGATTAAGATGTTTGAGTTCAGGTGCATTATAAACTTCTTCTAGTAATCCTGAGGTTGATACTAGTTGTAGATCACCAAACACACCAAAGTAGCTTTTGTGCATATGCTTTTCAAAAGCATCTACCAAGTTTTGAGTAATGAAAAAGCTATAAAATACAATTATCAGTATTAGGGGCAAACTCAAAAGAGCTAAACGGATAAATTTTGATTGCCCCCTGCTTAAAATTTTAAGCAACTGAATTGAATGTTCTAGCACCAGCTTTATCCTTATCGTTAAAAGCTATCTACTTTTTGACCTAAGGTACTGGT
This sequence comes from Marinomonas sp. SBI8L, assembly GCF_001624705.1. GTDB lineage: Bacteria > Pseudomonadota > Gammaproteobacteria > Pseudomonadales > Marinomonadaceae > Marinomonas. The sequence goes on along the minus strand of NZ_JSEO01000002.1, from coordinate 104,918 downwards.
AAATATCTTCTTCAAAACAGTTCCAGTTGCAGCGGCGATAAAGTAAGGGTTCCTATCCCATCTAAAGGTCGGTATTTCCCTGGTAGCAACTCGGACAGTACCGTGCTCTGCTTCATTCACCATGAGAATAATATACATGCGCATCACGTGAAGCACCCCTTTACGGTCAGGTAGAAAAGAGGTCGCAAAGATTGAATGCAGCGGATATGGCTGGATGAGCCCTTGTCGTGAATAAGGAACAAACGCATGTTTTAACGACATCCCCTTTCCTAATTGAATTTTTTCGGATTTATCGCCCGCATACCAAGTCACTTCTTTACCTGCAAACTGAGGCACATATTGAATGGCTATATCAATGTAAGCTTGTTTAGCTACATCATCTAAATTTAGCCTTTCATTATCTATCTCAATAGATTCGTCTGATATTTCAATTAGATTATCATCTAAATCAATATCTGAACCGATATCATCTTCATCAAACTCTTCATCAATAAGCTCAATTTCTGCCCCTGAATTATCAATTTGTGTTGAAGCCAACTGATTACTGGCATCAATACGCGTTTTTATAATACTTGTTAAAGAGACAACAACATTATCTAACGTTTTACCCACCTCTTTTTCTTGAATTGCAAACTGAGGTAGCAGCTTGGGGTTGGCGGTACGAATGTTAGCAACTAGATCCAGTCCAGATAGTAGAATCTGCATATTGCGGATTTCATTGTTATAGCCTTTTTTAATCATTTTACGTGTCTTTTTAAGTCGCTTAGAGCCAGGAACAAACTCTTTTGCGACGAGCATATTAAATGACCCTCGAATATTATTTACAAACTCAGCAATCGCTATATTATTCGCAGCATAAGCTGATTGAGTAAATAACAACACAAGGCAAAGACTCATGCTTATTAGATATTTACGCATTCACAAGGCTCCTAAAATACTGATTTAATATCATGACAACATACGTACCTTTTATAAGACTTTTATTGTTTAAAACAACGAAACGTCATATTTCTAGAGCTATAACTATTTGACACTATTGTGTAACGCTCTGTGTTCCAGTTAAAAGCCAGAAAGGTATTTGCCATATCATCATCTTCTAGTTCTAATCTGTCTTCTTCTCGATAAAATGGCTCGTCGATATCTTCATAATCAACTGCCGCAATGATCTCTTCATAGGCATTGCCAGCCGGTCGATTAATTTGTAAATCACGGCGAGCAAATTCAAAAACATAGGGTGACGACAAACGTAAATCGTTTTCATAACAGTAATTACTTGCCTGCTCTAAACTAACATCTGTCACTGCAATGGACGTTGAACCTGATCCAAACATCTCATTCACGCTCACAGGGTAGCTCATGATTTGAAATTCACGACCACCACTACTCTCGCTAAAAGGTACTTCAACAAAAGAAAAACGGTTAGCTTGAGTCACCTGCCCTCTTAAGGGAAGTTCTGATTTAGCGACGCCCAATACTTGACCAGACTTACTTAAGGCACTGACTTTAAGGTCTAGAGTCTCTTCCTTTTCTTCAGCCAATATATATAGCACCAAGTCAGATACCTCAGCTGTCTCGCCAAAGTCACCGTCAGACGTTGCAAAGAAAGGGTCCAATTCCTGTTTTAGGATTTTTCCTAATACTTGATCGACTTCTTCCTCTTGCGCTCTCAAGCTAAGTAAGGGGTTGGAAACAATGTATTGCTCAGATGCTGTAATAACGTCATTACGATAGCTGCCTCCACCACTTACCTCTAAAGCAACATCTAACTCACCATAAGCATTAGCCATACGAGTACTAGCTTGAGCAAATGCTTGCTCTATTAGTCTCTCAATTAATGTATCTAGCTTACTAAAAGAACTATTCTTTTCTAAAAAGCGCTGCCCTTTAGAGTCAAAGAAATAAGCTTCGTAATCTAGCTCCTCTTCTTCCTCATCAAACAGGTCCACATATAAGTCCTGCTCAAAGCTCTGCTCTAAACTTGTCTCAGCGGATGTATCTTCCGTATCTTGACTTGCACAACCAAGAAGTAGGCTTGAAATAAGGCTTAAATAGATCAATTTATTCATAATAAAATTATCTTATTGTTCTGCATGTATTGTTTAATTTTGGCTTTATTTGCCTTAGTTGTTTTTGTTTCTTTACTCACTAGCGTTAACATTTGCTTAGATGGGGTAAAGAATAAATTTGTAACGAATCCATTTAAATCGACACTGAACTGATAGAGCGCATTGCCTGCTTTCGATATCTCAACCTCACCCGCTTTTGTTAATTTGGCAGTTAAAGAAATGGGTTCTGTACCATTAATCAAAAAGATACGTTTTAGCTTAATATTATTACGACTCATCCAGCTTGCGAGATACCATAAGCCTTCATAACCATAATAATCTTCTTTAGAAACAAAAATGGTTTCTGGCCCCAGCTTTATGATGCCATTACGAATATCTTGATCCCAACCTATGTCTTTTTTGCCATTGATGGTTTGTATTTTCTTCAGTTCAACTAAGCGCTGGCCTTTTGCCACAGCAAGCACACCTATGTGTTTTTCAAGTGCAGTAGAAGATTGCTTAGGATCAAATACGTTTGTTTGCGCACTGACTTTCACTTGAATCAAGTTTTTACGTTTACCTGTTTCTTTATAGCTAACCTCTAACGTTTTCTCTTGATCAGCATTCGACCATAGATACAGGTTTGTTAAGGTTTCACCCTTAAAAGATAACTCCTTAGGTTCTAACGGCGTACTCTTAAGCAACCGCGCGAATTCAGACAAGGCTGCGTCTTCTAAATGACTTAATACGCCTTCTTGCTGTCTATAGCTGAAATGCACCAAGGTATCTTGATGGTAAGTTAGCTTAAGCACTGAGCGATCTTGACGTGAAAACTTATTAGGTGACGCCAACGTAATCTGGCTGTCTATACGATAATCTAGCTCATTTACAGACAAGCTTTTGCCACTCAAACTATCTTGATATCGAGCTCTTGTCACCTTCACATTGACTAGGTATAAAGATTCACTATCTACCAAAAAGAAGTTTTTCTTATAAGCTTGAGCAAACACTTGAGAAAGGTCATAAACAGGCAAAGATGTCAGACCATTCTGTTTTCGCTTAATACCTTTTATTGCTTTTTCAAGGTTCCTTTGTTCTTGCTTTAATTTACCCAGTTCACTATTTAATTTCGCTTTTTTATTTACGTCTTTTTCATTATTTACTTGGGTTGATAGAGCACTTAGCTCTTGATCTAATTCATTAAGCTCATTCGTTAAATCTGCTTGTCTTTCAACACCATTTTGATCAATAAAAGCTTTCTTTAAATTCTGATAATTCTGCTGTTTCTGAACTGATTGAAACAATGGCTGAAAAGCCTTGATACCTTGCTTGAGCTGTAGGCTATTTTTCGACTCTAACAAGGTTAGGACCGTAGTCTGCGTACCAGGCTTAGCATAAGTTAACTGACGTTGAGCGCTATTTCTCACCTGATAATTGATACTTGAATAATGATCAATGCTTTCACTAAGCCCTTGGCTAGCAAGGCTTGCCGCGTTAGCCTTTATACATAAACTCGCCATAAGCGTCGTTAAAATGGCGCTAAAGCAACGACTTTTTAATCGATAGTTAAAGCTAAGCATTACGCTCTCCTTTAAAGTTATCTATATAGATAAAATCTACGTCAGGGTTTAACACATCTAAAACCAACATTTTGATTGACCACATCATTTTCGTTATAAGCCGCTTTTAAGTATGGGTGCATCAACCAAGGTTTATTAACCAGATCAAAAGCACCGCCCTTTATTACATAGGCACGATTGTTCTTGCCCCAAATACTTTGCGTTATTTCCCAAACACTTGCATATAACCCAAGTAGGCCCAGTGGGCCTTCACTTGTCTCATAGGCATCCTCTTTATAAGCCGCAAAATAACTCAGTAATTCGTTTTGCGGCTCTTCAGAATGTAAATAATTAATCACGCCATATCGCGTTAACCAGTCATTTGTTACCTGACTTGCTGCATAAACCCATTGGCTCTCAGTCGGTAAACTAGCATCTAAAGCGTTACAGAAATCATTTGCTTCATGAAATGCGACACCAGTAACAGGTTCATCCATACCATATTCACACAAATTAGCTATTTCTATTTTTCTAAATGAAGATAAGCCTTCACCCGCTAACATTTGAGTGCAAGTCACCTCTGTTTTCATCATAGAAAAGTCACTTGGCAAAGAATGCAACGCGGAAATAAAGCTAAAGTCATCACCAAGATTTAAAGTTGGCCCTATAATTTCAGGCCAAGTATTACCCTTAATAGTAATACTTACCCATTCAATTGTATTTATAGGGAGCTCTTCACTTAATAAGCTTTCAACCGCCTCATTATCTGCATTTGCCAAGTTAATATTGAAGCAACTTAGTACCAAACCTATTAATACTAAATTAATAAGATACTTCACCTGCTTCCACCTTACTCATCAGTTTTTTTGTGGCCTTTTTAAGCATGCTCTCAATATAAAAGTCAGTACGACTCTCATCATATAGACTATTAAAGCGCATTTTTAACAATGTCTTATTTTGTGAATTTACATCTGAAACCAGGCGTAATTCAGCCACAAACATATCCGCTTCCAATTTATTTGAAAAAACCTTTTTATGATTAATAAAGAACTTTAAATTAAGCCCTTTATCATCAAATTTAAAACCTTGCTCGATAAGGGTAGCTTTAACATTTTGGCCAAGATCATCATAAGGCTGGCGATTTACAAAGAGTGCATAGGACTGAATACTAAAATCAGATGTCGTTTGATCCAACATCAAAGGGTATTGATTCACTATACAATCTTGAATTAGCCTACAACTGGCCAAAAAGTCACTAAACTTGGATGTATCATTCACTAAAAAGCGATTAAAAGCAGGTTTAGCAAAACCTGTTTGCAGCCTTTGCTTTGAAGCGACTAAATAAACCTTCGGCTCTTTTTTACCCTGATGAGATTTAGCCAGTTTATAAATGTTTCCTTTTTTCTTTTGCTCCAATGTTGGTACTGTCAAAGCCACATCTTGCTTAATCAGATTAAAGCCATAAGCAGGGCTTGGCAAAATCATATTTGCATATTGCCCATCATCAACAAACAAATAAACAAAGACATTTTGATTAGACCTAAGCTGCACAGAGAGAATATCGTTAGCGCTAAAAGCGTGTTGACCAAACACTAAATCTATCGCGATATTGTTCTTTATAAACTCAACTAGCAAAACATCCAACTCCTGTATAAGTACAGGAGATACATTTTTTTTCCCTTTTAATAGAGCCAATTGTATTTTGGCTTGGGCTATATTGCCTGAGTTTAACTCTGCACCAAATTGGCTAATAAGTGTCTGAATTTCAGCGGCCTCTTTCGCTAAATCTCTTTTAATTTCATTAACCTGAGCACGAGTTAAACGATAAAGACAGTATGATTGTATATAATCGCCCTTTTCTACCCGCTCTGAATAAGAAGCCGTAACACTAATACCTGTGAGATTAATTCGACTTAACTTATCAGTCTTAACACTAAACTGTCCTTGAAACTCATCATCCACCACCACTTGAGATGATGAGCTTTTTGATGCGATTTCAACACTAAAAAATTCGGAGACTTTACCTAGCCCATTAGTACAGGCTTCGGTAATAGATTTTGCTTCAGCTTGAGCAAGGCCAGATACCCATAACTGTGATAAACCAATAAAATCCAAACCCGAGTCAGCTCTATAATTACTTTTAGCCCAATCAGGTTTTTCATCTTGAATCTCGACGGCATGCAAAGTTAATGCTGGACTTAGGTAGCAAGATACAGCAGCTAAACATGCAAGCACAGATTTCTTATTAATTAGCATCTTCAATTCCATATAAAGCATATCGGCCCATATTCAGCATGTAAGCCTCTTGGTCTGTCACTATATATAAATCATGATCATTAAAGCTGGTAAAAACTTGTTTAATATTCTTTACGTTGGCCAGCTGAATATCATTGATCAGCTCACCTGTTGCCACCTTGTGAACAGCCACTTTGTCTTGGTAAATAAGATAGCTAACAAGGCCATTTACCCCAAGAGCTAACCCTATTGGCATTTGTTCAATTGCAATACGGCCTAAGGTATCGCCACTGACAATATTTTTAACTATGATTTGCTCTCCCTTTGCATAAGCCAGTCGGTTAGAACCAAGATGATAACTAACAACCCCGCCTTTACTCCCTTTAAAAGATTTAACCTGTTCAGCCTTATCTATATCCCATACTCTGACACTGGCATCATCACTAGCAGAAACCACTTTATGAATCGAAGCGTCATACTTAGCAAATTTGACACTATCTGTATGACCTAACATTTCATTTTTCACAGTACCTTCAAAACTTAATTCCCAAAGTTTTATCGTCTGATCTGTCCCCGTTGATAACAAAGTCTCATCATCAACAAACTCAAGGTCTAGCACATGGCCCGCATAACCTTTTAGCTCTTTTTCTAAGTTGATCCATGACTCATCTTCTTTAGCCGGTATATTTATCTGCCAAATTTTAATCAAACCATCTCGGCCTGCGGTGGCGAGCTTCTTTCTATCTTGTGTCATCGCTGTAGCAGTCACAGCACCTTTGTGAGCATCAAAAGTTTCATTAAATTCAAACTCTGATGACAAAGACTCGAACGATATTTCACCATTAGTAAGACTAGTCAGTAACCAATCGTCATTTCCTAAATCCATATTCACGATATCTGCCGTCAATTGCGCATTATCTAGCTGACGATAGATTTTAGACTCAAAGCCTTGTGTCCCAAGAAAAAGGGTATCCACCTGAAAGCCTAAATGCTCCCAGTTAGGCTGAGACGTCGTAAAAAAGCGAGATGAATCAACTTCGTTTTGTTTTACAAGCATAATATTGCCGTCTTGCGTCACCTCTATACCACCACTCAAAGCATTAAATAAACTGGGTTTATTGGCGACAAGTAAAGGATCTGCCTGCTCTTCATTAATAAAGTTAAGATAAGCACTTTTTTGTGACTGTGTGACAACTTGCTCATTAAATAGACTTTGGTATAGGTCTAAGTCACTTGTAGAGATAGACTCAGCAAAAACCAACTGTTTAATCGATGATTTATCTAACCATGAACGTGCACTTTCAATACGCTCTAAACGTTTTTGATAAACACGTCTAATTTCAGCTTCTGTGGTAGTGGGCCTAATTCTAAGATCATTTTTACCGCCATAAACAAACTCACTTTCAGCCAAATAATGAAGAACATAGCCAGAATTTAGCTTGTCATAAGCATCATAGCTTCCAGCAAATTGGGTAATTTCTTGATAGGTCTCTGTGTCGATTTGCCTTATTCCTCCAGACTCTGTCATGAATAAGAGCTTATTTTCAGACACAGCGCAGGTTGCTGCAATTAAGTCTTCATCAAGGTCTGAGGCAAACTGGATAAGGTGGTGTGTTTGAGTTTGGTTTTCGTACAGATACGCTTTATTTTTATGCCAATATAAGAGTTTTTTACCCGCTGAACAGACCTGCATACCAGTTAACTCAATTGAATCTTTAAGTTTAATTAAGCGCTGATTCTTAGCGTCGAAATAAGAGAGTTTTGTCTCTTCTGACAAACTATAAAGGCTTTTACCGTCTTGGCTTGCAGCCAATAAAGACAGTTTACCCAATGTGTTTAGTACTTTTTCTTGATAACTTTTAAGATCAAGGGAGTAGGCAACACCGCTATTAACATAAAAGGCTTTTTCTCTCGCTTCTAACACATTCAAAGAGCTTATTCTTGTAGCGTCTTTTTTAAACTTAACAAGATTACCTTGTTTTAGAACTAAGTTTTTATCAGTCAGAATAAGAGTAAGGTCTAGTTTAGGTAAAAAATATGCCGCTTTTGCAAACTCATCCCATTGCTTACTTTCCCATAGGGGCCTAACTTGGTTTGAGTTTTTAAGGGATATAAGAGAAACCTGACTTACATAATCTGTTAGCGTGTTTACTGTGGCATAACTCTCATTAGCATCAATAAAAAGGCTTCGCGCATTGGCAGTATTGTTAAGAATTCTTTCTTTATCTAACCCATCTATTTTTCGTTGTATATCCTTCTCAATAAGCTTAACTCTATCTTGGTAGATAAAAGCGAAAGTATCGCCATTCGCTCGCTCTACAACATAATCTTTATCGTTAAATTTCATAACCGCATCGCGATCAATACTCGCAAACTCACGAATATCTGAACCAATTGCATAAAGAGCCATACGCAAAAGTGCATCGACTTTAGCCTTACTGTCTTGCCCTTCAAGATTTAACTTATAATGATACCAAGTAGAATTACGATCTTTACCTTCTGACTTGATCGTTTTATAGCCTTGTAAACTGATAATGTCTTTTTGCCAAGCTTGAGCATCAATATAAAACCCAATTTCAGCAGGGCCATTTGGCTCTAAAACGATATTAAGCACGGCATTTAAGTCAGCTTCATCACCATAACCTACATTAAAAACAGCGGGTATATAACTAAATTCATTATCTCCTAGTACAAAATCACTCACCTGATAATCAGAGAACTGGTCATTTAAAGAGCGTTTTGTTAATTGAGGCAATTTAGAGGGGTTATTTTCTATGTATTGCAGTACTTTTGTCAGCGCTTTGGTAGCAGGTGACCTTTTTTCAAAACCCGTCTGGTAAATAGGGCCAACCAATCTAATATCTTTAACACTAGGGTCAGACCAACTAGAACTATTAGGTTTAGCTGCCTTAGCTTCCGATACTTTTAATTCAAGCTCATCAAAAATATTGGTCGGGCCTGATGGCTTTTCTTCAACTGTATTGCAGCCCACAAGGCCTATTGCCAAGATAATACTGCTAATAAGTCTAAAATTTCGATTAAACATTAATACCCTAACCTATTCTTCATACCGATCAAATTAAGTAAGTTAATCAACAAAAGTACCGTAATACACACTCCCCAAGACATACCTTGGTGTAAAGTTGTTGAGACAGAAAACACCTGTAGAATCATGGGTTTTAGCCAAATAAAAGTCACCAAATAAGCCAATAAAAGTCCTAATAGACCAACAAAAAAGCTAGTTACAACCAGAGGTAGTGTCAGTAAATAGCCTGTCATATAAAGTATATTCAATGACTTAGCTTTTTTAATGAAGACATTCGCCTGATTAAGTCCCAATATAAGAATCAAGGCAAATACCAATACACTGATCAAGCTATAACCTAGAAGCTTCGTCATCAACAAAATACTTTTTTGCTTACTTTTCTCATCTAACCAAGTTGTTACAGTCCAGTTTTCACCTGTCTTGGCCAATAAAGCTGTAATCACATTTTTACCCTGCTCAATATCGCGACTATCTAAGATACGAAGGTAAAGACCCTCTTCTTTTAAATCATCGTCATCAAGCCATGCCGCTATCTGTTCAATCCCCATATATAAGATGGATTCGTCGTTATAATCATTAATAAAAGCTTTAATTTTTCCTTGGTAGCCATGCCCTACTGATTTAATACTGACTTCTTGACTTATGGGAGCAAAAAAGCTCGCATCTAACACGGCATTGGGTAACACCAAACTCGGATTCATTAACCAATCAGCAGCAAACTCAAGATTAGTAATTTTAAATTTATAGGCCCCAGCATCGTAATAATTAAGCTCAGTTAATGGGATCACACTTGGAAAATGCCTTTCTAAACCAATTAGGGTTACATTACCTGAGCTAAATTTATCGTACTCTTGAGCCGACTCAAAACCACTTTGCTGCGCAGTAGCTGCTTTTAACCTTAGCCATTTAGTGACCTTAGTAAATTCACTTACACTTAAAATACTGCCTTCATCTTGCAAGCTCCGCTTTAAATTTTCTAGTTCACCTGATGCTTTATAATCAGACCAACTAGAAACACCCCCCCCCAAACTCAAGGTGAAATGTGGCTGTTTACTAGCAAAACGTTCTTCAACCTGTTTCTCATAACTATCAGTAATTAAAAAAAAGCTAAAAATACAGCAGGAAACAAAGGCAAAGAGTATAAAAAAGCTAAATAATGGCCCTTTAAAAAATCGCCAAGCAAGCAGCAACTTGATATCTAACCGCACTCATTTATACCTTGTTAATAAAGACTTACTTAATCCATTAGGACAAGCATCTAACTGATAATAAGCGTCAGCACTTTCAATAAAACTTTTATCATGACTAACAATAATGACGGCACTGCCTAAACTTTTGGCAATTCGCTTTAACTCTGACTTAATAAACTCAGCATTAATCTCGTCTAAATTTCCTGTTGGCTCATCTGCAATCACGACACTAGGCTCATGGATCAAAGCTCTAATGATGGCAACTCTTTGTTGCTCTCCTCCTGATAACTCATTTGGCTTTTTATCCGGATCAATATCATTCATAAAACGTTTTATATAATCCTTCGCCTTATGATTCGCTTCTGTACGCTTACTACCATTCATTAAAAGCGGCAAAGCACAATTTTCTAGCACACTAAATTCTGGAATAAGCGCAAAAGACTGAAAAATAAAACCCAAGTTTTTCGCTCTAATCTTAGCCTTTTTAGCCTTGCCTAAAGAGGCGACAGATTGATGACCATAAAAAATGTCACCTTTAGGTATGTTATCCAATAAAGCTATCTGTCTTAAAAGCGAGGACTTCCCACTACCTGAGGCTCCCATAATTAAAGTAACCTCACCTGCCTTTGCCTCCAAAGTGAGGTTTTTATAAATCGGCGACTGTTTTCCATCGATAAGATAATATCTGTCTAAATCTGTAACTTTTATTGCAACATCATTTGCTTCTTTATGCATGATTCAATCAATTTCCAGACGCATAAAAGCTAATATTACCGCTAGATCCATAAGAGCCTGATGAGCCTGAAGAACCAGACGAACCTGATGAACCAGAGCGACCATAAGAGCCTGAGCTACCTTGGTAACCTGCTGATCGACTAATTGGGTTACAGCTTGAATAACCTGTTGAATAATCTATCGTACAATTTGGGTTGTAATATGAACTACCGCCAGGACCACCAGGCCCCGCGCCACCTCGGCTACCACCAGACCCACCAGAGCCCGGCTGGCCAGAACTACCACCAGAACCACCGCCTACCTTAGCGCTAAAGTAGCTACGGGCATTAGCTTGAAAACTGGTTGGACCAAATAATGTGACTTGAATTCGACCGCCATCACCACCGTTACCGCCGTCACCTGCATTACCCCCACGAGCTCCGTCACCACCGTCACCGCCGTCACCACCAGTACCTCCACTTCCTGCACTGCTGTATTCACTTGCATTATTACCTTTGGTGCCCGCGGATCCCGACTCACCATTACCGCCATTACCACCGTCACCACCATTCCCCCCTTTACCACCTCTGCCACCTACAGCTGCGATGTAAAGTTTTTGGGTTTGTTCAAATAATAAGTGGTCAGAACCTTGTCTAGATTTATAGGTATAATCCTTTAACGGCTGTTGGTAGAAGGGAGAGTTAAAGGGTTTAATTGTCACATTAATGCTGCCAACATCTTTCGCATCATATCCATCACCACCATCGCCACCTCGACGACCATCACCACCATTGTTACCGTCTCGCCCGCTACCACCAGCAAACGCACCAGCCACACTTGATAACGCACTACTGGAATAACTTGTTCCGCCACGGCCATCACTACCATGGTTGCCATTTTTAGCATTTGGTGTAGATAAGTTGGCCGAATGAGAGCCATTTAGCCTTAAGGATGGAGCAATAACAAAACTTTCATTCACCTTGTTATTAAGAGAAACCCTGACCTTGTAACCAGTTTTAGCAGCGGTAAATGGATTACTCTTTTTATAGCTCAATTTGCCATCTGATTGCATACTGCCATTTAAGCTAGTCAGTTTGTATTGCAACTTACTTGCGGGGAAATGCAGCTTAGCATTTTCTGTCGTACCATATTTCGCGGTGAAATAAACTTGGCCATTTTCATCTTGGAGCACAACGCGATTTAACACATGTTTTTGTCCATCATAATAAACAGGGATACGTTCATTTTTAACGGAAAATGTATAAAGTTTATTGAGTTTGTTAGTGTTTGGCTGTGGCAAGTAATTAGCTTGCCATGTCATTGTTTTGCTTGCCGAGTAAGCCACAACGGTTTGTTTAACTGACTCGATACTCTGATTAACACTTACTTTAGCAGCTAACCCATCACGACGATCAAACAAAACTTCACCGGTATCCGCCGTCACATCAAACTGCGGCAGTAAAGCAAGATCAGTTTCATAATTTGTAACCGAGTAGTCTGATTTATACGAAAAATCATACTCTTCTACTTCATCAGCTACTACGGTTTGTCCATAAGCTAAAAGCAAGGTTAAACTGACATAAAACGTATTCATCTTCATAGCAATTCTCCCTGCTTAAAAACTGATTTTCTTAAAACGACCCGATAACGCCGCTTTAATTTGTTGTAGATCTGCATCCGAACTTAGATTCGCAATCCCTTGTTGCCCAGCATGCAAAGAGGCATCTTCACTTTTAGCTTGCCTAACGCCTGAGCTAAATAACTTGGCATATCGGCTCGCATAATTTGGCGTTAAGCCCGTTTTATGTTTAGTAAGATAATTACCTAAGAATAAATAATCACTTGCTAAGCTGGTACGAGAATCAGAAAACGCATATTGCTCGAACATACTACTGGTTTCGGATAAAGGTAATGCCATTAAGCTGCCAAATATTTTTTTAGTATCCGACTCTTTTCTTAGCGCGATGATTCGTCCTGCTGGCGCTAAATATGTTTTTCGATTAACTATCGCTTGCTTCTCAAGTGCCGAAATATAGTAATTAACAAGATGTGAAATACCTGCTTGTTTTTTCACATTCTGATTACGAGAAGTCAGACCTTTTAATAAGGCTAAAGGCTGGTTTGCCACAAAAACAGGCATAACTTTATCTGTATAACGCTTAAACTCACTATCATTGTAAGCCAAGCTTCTTGATAACTGTTTAGCGGAAATTTTGTCTACTATTTGCGCTTTGTGCTTGGCCGTTACTGCTGAATCTTTTGATAAACGTAATCCATAGTAATGCTGGAGCTGATCAAGGTTCGCATTCCTATATTTGACATCAACGGCTTTGATTAAATAGGCGGCAAACTCATCAGGGTAATTTAGATATAAAAATGAATAGATAAAATCTATGTATGCATAAGGACGTGTTTCTACCCTTTTTTGCAAACTAGTAAAAACTAATTCTTTCGCTCGTAGCTTAGTTGTTGCATAGATTTCTGCGTTCATAACCTGATGATGATTAAAGAATAAATGTTCATCATCCCCTTTTGCGACCAATTTTCCTTTTGCCTTTGTCGCATAGTCATCATGTCTATCTAAAAACGCCAGACTCGCCATCAATTGGCCCAAACTATAATCACTAATAGGCGCATTTTCATACATGCTGTAGTAATAAAGCCCTGGAACATATTGCAAAAGTAATCTTTGAGCTCTTAATTGAATACTAGTGAACTTAGGTAAAACACCATCATATTGGGCTTGCCTTGGTAACACTAAAGAACTGAGTAAACGAGAGTTTTTAATCAATTCAGATTTATTAATACTACCAGGGTTGTCTAAGTGATGAATAAACAAACCTTCATTCACATCTAAGATGTAATTTAAATTACGCACCGATAATTGATAGATATCTTTTTTTGCTAAAACTCGGTTGATTATAGCAAGCGTAACAAGCTCATTTTCTAGTGCGTAAACAAGCTGACTCAATGGTGTATCTTCTGCTAAATTTGCCACATCAACACTGGATAAGGCCGTCACAGCTTGTGCTTGTATTTCGGGGCTAACACGATAGCTGTTTACTCTATCCAACATAGATTTAATGACGACAGTTTGCACCCCTGGTGAATCTACTTTGCGTAATATCACTAGAAGTTGAGATGCTATCGTATCGCCATCAAGTTTTCCCAAATTGTAAGCAGCAGAAGCCCTTAAATAATCTATCGTGACATCATAAGGAAACCCGTCTTCTTCCCACTCTTCTTGATCAGTCGTCTGCACACCATCTTTGGCGATATTTACAAGACTGTCTGTTAGTGCACTATACAAACTAGGCTTAACGTCAAAAAGATCAATATTATTAGCTTGCGTAACAGCAATAGGCATCAACCTAGCCAATAGATCGGGACTATCTTCATCTTCTTCATTGAGCCGATTAACTGACCACTCAAGATATTCTTGAATTTTTATTGGATCTGTTTCAGCAGCAAACATTTCTACTTTTTTATCTTCGAAAATAAAGCCCATAATGGTTGCACAACCACTCAGAGCTAAAGCGAGCATTATGGTAAAGGTAATTTGATAAGGCTTTTGCATAATTACTTCCCGATATTATTGCACTAGGATTTCATCCAGACCTATTTAAAAGTAGTGCTGCATACTCACTTAAACAAACATAATGATAAATAAAGTTTACTTAAGGCTAAACATTGAAATGTTCAAAAAAGATGCAAGCAACCAGAGCAAGCTTAGCAAAAAACACAAAAAACTTACAAACAACTTATTAATCTGACACTGTTTTTAGCGTTTTTAGAAAAACTGAATCCAGCTTACCCTATGCTTAACTAGGGCAAATCAAGCGTAAAAAACTAAAACCGTTGGATGAAAATAGTTTACAAAAACCGTCAGGAGAAAGTTTTTATAGACATGCTCAGAATTCACAACAAATACATTCAGACAAAAAAAGCCTAGATAATTGCCTTGAGAGCCAAAGATCAATTCACCTCTAATTAGCCTACTCTGCTAAGGTAATTGGTAAAGTATCAAGCAAGGCATCACTTTGAAGCATGTAGTAAAAAACTAAATACGAATAATTTTTTATTCACAAGAGACTCACGTTTCAAGAGGGTAGAATACGAGCCACTTCCAATTTTAATTTAGGCAATAGGTTTTCTGAGAACCAAGGATTTTTTGCCATCCAGATATTATTTCTCGGACTAGGATGTGGCAGAGGCACGCAATCAGGCCAATAGTCTTGCCACGCTTTCACTGTCTCAGTCACATTTAATCGTTTTCCAAGATGATAAGCTTGAGCATACTGCCCTATTACCAAGGTGAGCTCAATACGCTCAAGTTTAGACAATAACGCTTTACGCCAAGCTTTCGCGCATTCAGGCCTTGGAGCAAGATCTCCCGATTTACCTTTTCCTTTATGGGACCCTGGATAGCAAAACCCCATTGGAAGAATAGCAATTTGAGCTTCATCATAGAAAGTCGCTTTATCTATCCCTAACCAATCTCTTAATCTATCACCACTTGCATCATCAAATGGCACGCCAGATTCATGTACTTTACGACCCGGGGCTTGTCCTACAATAAGAATTCTAGCCTTTTCATGAAGCTGTACAACAGGCCTTACACCATGCTCTAAATGTTCAGAACATAAGGTGCAGGCTCGCACTTCTTCTATCAAAGAAATTAATTCAGGCATGAGCTTCTCCCTAGTTACTTTTCTTATGGCCAAGTTAGTTTATTCAAGTAGCACTGGATTTCATAAAGTGATCAACGAGAAAATCAAAAACTAACCTTACTCTTGGGTTAGTATGCAATTCACCATGACAAACTAGCCATATATCAAAACTCATAGGTTTACAAAGAGACGAAAAAGCAGGTACTAGATTAGGGTCTCTTGCTGCAATATGGTCCGGTAAAAGAGCCAATGCATTGCCTTGCTTAAGCAACTGCCATTGCACTAGCTGATTATGAGTCAAAAAAACAATTTGCTCTTCCTTGATTGTCATACCACAACTAGCAAAATAATCTTTTAATTGCTCAGTCTGGTCAAAACCTAATATACGCAAATTGTTAATTTCATGTGGCTGCTTGTCTTCAAAGCTTGCTACGTAATCCTTATGCCCATAAAGAAACACCCTTTCTTCACCCAGTTTTTTGATAATCAAATCCGCTTCTTCTGGCCTTTTATAACGGATAGCAATATCTGATTGTCGGCGTTTAAGGTCACTAATTTGATTATTCACATCAAGATCAATTCGTACTTTAGGGGCTATTTCTTGGAATTTAGGCCAAAGTTCGGGAAACTTAAAAAATGCATCAAGTTGTGACAAAGACAAACCAACCGTACCTTGAAGGTCGTTACTCTGTCCCAAAGCCACTAGGGAAAACTGATCTGCCGCATGAGACATTTGCTTTACGTGTTCATATAACCTTAAGCCTGCCTGCGTTAACTCCAACCCTCTGCCAACTCGCTCAAATAGCACTAGGTTTAACTTTGCTTCAAACAAAGAGATTTGCCGACCCAATGTTGGCTGGCTTACTCCCATCACTCTTCCAGCAGCTGACAAAGAACCCTCATCAGCGACTATCATGAATGCTCGAGCATGATTCCAATCAAACTGATTTTGTTGCCATTCCATACTGAAACACCTTAACGACTTTATCTATACATTGTTAAATAGAATTTTAGCAGTATATCGGCTTTTGGTATTCATTTATGAATAGATACTATGAAATTAAGCGTATTTTCTGCCTTATATTGAATACTTATAATGTTTTTTTAGTTTTCAAACGGGAGAAAAATAATATGGCGGTTCTTGTATTAGGAGCGACAGGGGCAACCGGCCAACTAATTGTTAAGGATTTATTATCCAGTAACCAAAGTGTCATCGCTTTAGTTAGAAGCCCAAATTTACCACCCCATCCTAACCTTGAGCAAATTCAAGGGACAGTATTAACACTTAGTGAAGCTAAGCTGATTAAGATCTTAGCGAGAGTTGAGTGTATCGCCTCTTGTTTAGGCCATAACTTAACCTTTAAAGGAATCTATGGGCAGCCAAGAATGCTAGTTCGAGACAGCATAATGCAAATTTGCCAGCTAGAACGCCTTATAAGGAAAACCCTAACAAGAAGAAAACCCCTTAGAATTATTTTAATGAGCAGCTCTGGTAGCCAAAACTTAGATTTAGCAGAGCCCATTTCAAAATCTCAGAAGATGGCTTTAGCGATAATTCGATGCCTTGTTCCACCCCACCTAGATAATGAAAGAGCGGCAAACTATCTAAGGTGCGAAATTAAAAACGACTATCAATTAAAATGGGTCATCGTAAGGCCAGATACACTAATAAATGAAAAGGACATTTCGAACTACACTTTGCATGCCTCTCCAGAACGAAGTGCAATCTTTGATCCGGGCACAACAAGCCGAATTAATGTTGCTAACTTTATGGCACGTTTAACTAGAGAAGATTACCTTTTTGACTATTGGGAAGGCAAGATGCCCGTCATTTATAACTGCCAAACACAAGAATCACTGGATTTAGAAGAAAGGTTTTAAGCCACGCTTTAATGTTTTTTGGTTAAAGGGGAGTAAATATAAAGGGTACAAGAAATATACTTGTACCCTTTTCACTAATTAAAAAGTTAAAACAGATTCAATGACTGTCTCATCTGTTTTACCGTCACTTTCCCCAACAGAGCGAAACTCAATATTACCTTTCACTGTTTTGTTGATGTAAAAACGAAGTGTAGAGCCTGCTTTTTTCACATCCATATCTTCTTGAAATACGCCATCAACCCATAACTGAAGGCGGGCCTTTGTTTTACTGCCAACATCATCATGAGCCGTCACCTCAGCAACTGACAAGTAAGTATTTTGAGGGTAAACAATAAATAAGGTATTTTCTAATCCACATATATCGCCACCAATACAAATACCGCCGTAGGTTGGGTCCATATTCTGGTAATTACCTTGATAATAATTGCTAGTGGCAAAAAAGTTGATAGCACTCGCAATGCCAGAAAGGGTAAGAATAATTGCTGCAAAAATAATTTTATAAGACTTCATTAGGTGTGTTCCTTAATCACTAGGGTTCTTAAGCTGTATTTCAGCTCAAGATTGAAGTCTGTAATTTTGCCTTGCTTAAGACGCTGTAAAAATAACATCCCATTACATAAAAAGAAATTTAATTCATATAAATCAATAGCTTATATAAAACCCTTAGTTTCTTGATAAGGTGATTTTTTAAGGTGCCAGATACTCACCAACAAACAAGTTTAACTGAGTCCAGAAGAAAAACAGCGATTAAAATTAATAAACAGCCATTTCACCTTGCTTTGTAAAAAGCTTTCCATCTGGGTTAAAAGCAAAGTAGGCAAACGCAAATGTCACTATATAAGGGACATCTTCTCCATTACGCGTGACTAACACATTGCCAACATCTCGCCCCTGGCCAATATCAGAAGTATCAAGAACTGAACTTTGCCCCTTATGCCAACTAAACAGTAAGTCGCCCTGCTTAACATTCTGCTGTTGAGATAGTAATGGTAGACTGACAGCTAAACCATCTACCGCAATCACCCTCATCATTGGCGTTAAGTTTTTGGGCAATTTTCCTTTAAATAAAAAAGGGAGTGCAGAGCTGTCATAGCCAACATAAGGGTTTCGATTATAATCTCTAAACGCTGGATTATTTGGCACTAACACCACACCATTTGGTGCTCTTTTTTTAAAATCAGCAAAAGATTCAAGCCTTGAAGCCAACACTCTAAGGTTTGTACCAACTAAGTCGCCCACTATGGCACTACCTTCATATTGCTGCCACCAACTCTGTGTTTGCCTATCGTACATAATTAAATCGGAATGCCTTAAGTTTCCTGTTGTTCCAAAATCTAAGACCTTCTGCCCAATCCTGCGATCAAACACAATTGAAGTATTACAAAGAGGACAATAAGTAACAGCAACAGGTACATCGGCAATAACATCGTTAACGATTTCATGCCAAATTAACACCCTCAAAGGATAGGCTTTCGCTTCTCCTTTTATTACCACACCAATAATGGGATCAGTGTCATTTAATTTTGTTGCTGCCTCATCGAGAGAAACAAATTTAGGTGAATCAATTGCAGGAATACCGTCTTTACCCGGTCCACCAAACATCACCTCTTCTAAATTTACACTACTCTTGGTGAAGTCGGTTTTGGGCCATTGCTCAAAGAAGCTGGCTTGAGCCATAGGAAAAGTGAGTAATAAAGTGATGAAGATAAAAAGCAGCCATTTTTTGTTCAGAGTCGCCATAAAAACCTACCTATATCTAATACCTATTCTTAATGACATTAAGGAATTTAAATTATTTGATATAAGTATAGACGCCTTAAAAGCTGGTTAGTTTCATTGCCCTTTCTGGTGAAAGAAAAGGCAATGTCACTATTTTTAAACCTTGCCAGCCAATTCTTGAGTAATACTTTTTGCTGAAGCGGATAAACAACCTGAGACATTTTGACCACACCATAAGGGAGAAAATCCGGCATCACCAAGGCTTTCAGCTTTATTACGTAACTGGGTGATTTCAATAGCAGCATGAGGAAAGTCTGGCGCTTGGTCACACATATTTTCAAGATCGGCCATTACTCTATTTACAATACCTCGCGCTGGCCTCCCTGAAAAAATATTAGTTAATGCGGTATGTTCAGCTGCATTACTTTTAAGTGCATTACGGTGAAGCTCGGATATTTTGGTTTCATCCGCTAATAAATAGGCGGTTCCGATTTGGGCGGCATCAGCACCTAGCAACAAAGACGCCTTAACGCCTTCTGCATCTGTAATCCCCCCTGTGGCAATGACAGGAAGGTCTACTTTCTTAACAATTTGAGGAAGCAAAGCAAAGGTGCCAATTTGAGTACTTATGTCCTTGGTTAAAAACATTCCCCTATGACCACCAGCCTCAACCCCTTGAGCAATAATGCCATCAACGCCTTTTGCCTCCAACCACAAAGCTTCTTTTACTGTTGTTGCCGTAGAGACTATGCGTGTCCCCCAGCCTTTAATTCGAGCGAGCAGGTCATCATCAGGTAAACCAAAATGAAAACTAATAAATTCCGGATTAAAAGCTTCTATGGCATCAGCAACATCGTGATTAAAAGGCATTCTGGTGGCACTGTTTGGGCTGTTTTTACACTCGATACCGAGTTCACTAAAATACTTAGCTAAGGTTTTTTGCCAAACATCATGCTTTTCTTGTTCATAATCAGGCATCTGATGACAAAAGAAATTTAAGTTATAAGGTTTACTTGTCGCCGCTTTTATTAGCTGAATTTCTGACACCATCTTATCGATACTTAACATGCCACAAGGCAAAGACCCTAAACCTCCAGCCTCAGAGACTGCAATAGTCAAAGCACTGTCTTGTGCTCCGGCCATTGGTGCTTGAATAATTGGAAGCTCGGTGCCTAATAGGTCTTTGATTTTTCCTTTTAACATGAATAATTCCCTACGGTGTCATTTAGATACGTTGGATCATTTATAAATAATCAAACAATAAAATCAATCTAACCTTTGAGAATTATAAAAATACTGAGGATTTAGCAGAGCTATTTCACTCGCTAAATCCATTTGGCTATCTTAGAAGAACAATGTATTCAGACCATTAAAAGATAAGGCTATATAAAAAGCCCGCTCCCATTGCCATAGTTAAAATGACAGCTAGGAAAGCATAAATCATTTTATTTTTGAAAATTGATTTAAGCAAAATAATTTCAGTAAGACTCGCCCCAGCGCTGCCAATAATTAACGCCATGACAGCTCCTAATCCCATACCTTTAGCGGCTAATGCCGCACTAAGAGGGATGACAGCTTCAGCACGGATATATAAAGGAATACCGATAATAGCAGCGACTGGAATGGCAAAAGGATTATTATCATTGGCGAACCGAGCAACAAGGTCTGTTGGCATAAAGCCATAAATCATAGAGCCTAACGCGATCCCCCCTATCAGATAAGGCAATACTTTTTAAAGTCTTTCCAGCTTGATTGCCAAATTGCAAACCATGGTGTGCCTTGCTTAGCTTGTCCCTTTGAGTTGCCAGAACAACCTTTACTAACAGGCTCTGCATAAGCTTCTTGTTTCACATACTTTTCAAATCCTAATGCTTCAAGCAGGATTCCCGCCATAATTGAGACACCAAGTGCAATCGCGAAATAAAACAAAGTTACCTGAATACCAAAAGTCACGGCAAATAGCCCAATAATGATTGGATTTAACAAAGGGCTAGCAAATAGAAAAACCATCATGGTGCCAAAACCGGCTTTTGCACGTAACAAGCCTTTTAAAAAAGGGATGGTAGAGCAAGAACAAAACGGTGTAATGGCACCTAAAAAGCCAGCAACGATATAACCTTTACCTTTCTTTGTACTCAAAATGCTTTGAATTTTAGCAGGGGGAATATAATGCTGTAACACCCCGACAAGATAGCTTATCAGTAGGAACAACAAGGTTAATTCCACCGCTAAAAACACGAACATATTCAGAGTTTCTGTCACCATACTCATATCAATACCTAACATAATCATCTCACTATCATTTTATCTATTAATTTCTATATTCCTGGATTTGTCGAAATATAAAGAAATAAATTAGATAAAACAAATTATTTCGATTATTATCGAAATAACTTTTAACAGGGATGCCATTGTGGACATAGAAATTATTGCCAAAGCCTTAAAAGAATTAGGCCATCCAACTCGGCTTAGAGTCTTTAAAACCGTTGTCAGAGCTGGGGTTCAAGGCGTTGCCGTAGGCAGCTTACAGGAATCTTTAGGGATTCCAGGTTCCACCCTCTCTCATCATATTTCTAGCTTGTCATCAGCTGGGCTTATTAATCAAAGGCGTGAAGGCAGAGTGTTATATTGTGTTGCTCAGTACGAACAGTTGCAGAATGTTATTGGCTTTTTGCAGGATGAATGTTGTGCTGACGATGCGACACATACAGAGAAAATGACATTAGCCGATTTTCAAGCTAACCAATAGTAAGTGTATTAAAGACTTCCTTAAGCACTATTATAAAAGAGTGTTAAAAATGATAGGTCGCACTTATAATCCCGCTTTCTATTTTTACTAGTTATTATTGAGTGCTTACATGCGTTTATTAGCTTCTACACTTCATCCTGATATTTCACCTGAAAAGCTCCAAGATGCCTCTATCAAGCGAGTTTTACGACGTGCAACAAGGGGCATTATTATTCGAAATGACGAAATACTCATGCTCTATACCAAGCGTTATCATGACTATAGTTTACCAGGTGGTGGCATTGATGAAGGTGAAGATAATATTCAAGGCTTAATACGAGAACTAAGAGAAGAAACAGGCGCTAAAAATGTTCGTAATATCCAAGAGTTTGGTTGTTATGAAGAATATAGGCCTTGGTATAAGGAAGATATAGACATAATGCAGATGCAATCATTTTGTTATGTCTGTGACATTGATGAAGAACTTGATACACCTGAACTAGAACATCATGAAATTCAAAATGGCATGCACCCAGTTTGGATGAATATTCATGCGGCCATTGCTCATAATGAAGAAACTATGGCTTCAAGCCCAAAAAAAGGCCTCTCTATTGTCAGAGAGACCTTCCTTTTAAAGCGTATTCTAGAAGAGTTAGTTTAAATGCTAAGCAACATCACACTGTTGTGAATACACGGGTTTTAGTATCTAGGTGATCAACTAAGGAGTTTATTTGGTTAGTACTATCAGCGATCGTTGAAATGGAATCCGTGTCTTTCTGCAATTGCTGTGCAATGGCATCCATTTCCTCGCTCATATGTTGAGAGGTTTTGGAAACTTCCTGAATTGAGATGGCCATATTATGAGCAGAATCAGCCCCTGTTTGAGCATTTACTTCAATCTCTCTCATCGCTTGTGCGGCCTTCTCACCAGAGGTTTCTATGGCCTTTAAGTTCTCTTGACCATCCTTCATGGTTGTTATGGCATTATTCGTCGAGGTTTGAATCGTACTTACTATGGCAGTGATACTTGACGTTGCTTCAACAGTTTTTTCTGCCAATGAACGAACCTCATCAGCGACAACAGAGAAACCACGACCTGCCTCCCCAGCTCTTGCCGCTTCAATCGCCGCATTCAAAGCGAGTAAATTAGTCTGATTAGCCAAATCATTAATCATAGAAATTACACCATCAATGTCTTTAGACAGTTTACCTAAATCATTCAGTTGATCACTGGTTTTATTAACAAACCCAACTGTCATGGATAAATTATCAAGCGCATCTTTAATGGTTTCAGCGCCATTTTTAGCAGATTCAAAGGTATCTTTCGATTGAACACTTAAAGTGCTTGTCGTAGTGGCAATATTCGAAATAGTTGCAGAAATTTGATCTGTTGCTGCTGCTAAGGAGTTCGTTTGTGTGTTAACCGATTTATTACTATCAGCAATATCAGTAACAGCAAGGTTAAGTTCACTTACCATGCCATTAACCTCTTCTGTGGTTTGAACGACATCACCTATTACTGAACCTAACCCATTAGTCATGGCATTAACCGAATTACACAGGGCATCAAACTCATCATTGCGTTTAGCATTGATTGCTAACCTAGCACTCAAATCCCCTTCCTGCACCTTGATTAGGTCGCGAATAATCTGGTTAAGTGAGCGATTGACGCTCTTTCCTATGAATGCCATTAAGACACCAGCAAAAAGTGCCACTATGACACTGACTGCAATTAAGGTAAGACTTGCTTGTTGCGAGCTTTTCTTAGCAAATTCAGTCGCGTTTCTGGTCATACTCGCTAAATATTCAGATGCATTGTCACGTTTCACATCAAACTCAGCTCGTTGCTGCTTAAAGTCTTCTTCAGCGGCACTGGTTTTCAAGGTTTCTTTTGTGAGCTTTTCAACGGAAACTAAGTAAGCATTGATGCTTTCACCAAACCTGTCTTCTAAACCAAAGTTCTGAACCCTTTTATGGAACTCGTTAAACTTCGCCATAAAGGTATCAAGGTTATTTTGGGTGGTTTCGAATACATAGTTTTTCTCAGCTTCACGAACAGGTAGAAATGAGCGTTTCACCAAACTCAGCTTGCCCACATCTTCAAGTACCTTGTCACCTAAACCCGCAATTTCTCCCTTAAGCCCAGTTTGGCCACTAAAGCCTAAACGCTGTCTTTGTAGCACCACATACCCAAGTGCATCGGAGAAGTTAGTTAAACTCACCATAGTTGCTTCTAAATGAGACTGACCTTCTGGGGATTCTATGATTAAAATGTCTTCTTCAAGGCCAAGAAGAAGATCAATCTTATCCATATTTATCTGATCAACATAAACTTGAAAGTTATCATCATTAACCTCAAACATCGCCTCGTACTCTTTCATCATTGCGATTTCGAGTGAATCTAAATTACTTTCAATTCCAGATAAGGTTTGTAAGCGGTTGGAAGATTCTGTTTGGATATTTAATCCATTTAACGCCACTAAAGTGACAATAATAAATCCACTGATAGCACTGATAAGAAGAATACTTAGTTTCGCTTTAAAGCTAAGATTTACAAACATAATACACTTACCTTATTAGAAAATTTAATCCATCCAATTTTTTAAATTGTAAAAGTAATATCCAAAAAGATATTACACTCCATTACGTTTA
Organism: Marinomonas sp. SBI8L; assembly: GCF_001624705.1. GTDB lineage: Bacteria > Pseudomonadota > Gammaproteobacteria > Pseudomonadales > Marinomonadaceae > Marinomonas. The sequence goes on along the minus strand of NZ_JSEO01000002.1, from coordinate 80,479 downwards.
GGTAAAAATATTGGTCACACAGTTACAATACCATAACTTAAGTAACCTTAGGTTAATAAGGCCTAGGTGATTTTATACTTAATTTGTAATTTTTCTCTGTTTTAGCAAATCTGACACCGATTAAGCTAAAAGTTGAAGTCTTAAAAATTAAGTCTTAACTAAGCAGAATTAATTTTATGCATTAGCAAAACTAATATGAAAAGTAATGAGGTGCAATTATTGGAGTTTACGCGCTAATAAGGTGTGACTATGACGATTAATTTCTTCCCCTTGAAAATTAACGCCAGAACGGTTTCTTTCATGCCAATCAATTATTTCAAAAGATGAAAAGTAACGTCTAATATCAGCCTCACTTAAAGCCAGAACATTGTCTGGGTCGTGTTTGGCATACGAGTCATTAAGACCTAAAAAGTCACCACAAAACAAACCGCCTAACTGTATTGAGCGCGCTAAGTTATGCCAGCAAATCTCAAAGCGCTTAGGGTTACATACAAAGAAACTTGAATCAGCAATTACCAGACCATTAGAAGGATAGATATAGGTATCTAAATCACTTAAGCAGATGGCAAAATTTGATTCGTTAATAAACCGCATGCGACATAAATTAACTGCATTAGGATCTTTATCGAAGGCATGTATATTAAGTCCATTATCAATTAAAAATTGGCTATTATTTCCAACACCACAACCGCACTCTACTGCACACAAGATATCCTTAGGGAGTAGCTCGACAACTTTTTCCAGAATTTTTCGGTGAGGTTTAGTTTTAACTTTTGCAAGGTAATCATGCCAAGAGCTATCGGGGAAACTTTCCATCATTCATCCTAATTGAATAAAAAGTGAGCTAAGTATGGCACATATTTTTTAAAAGCCCTGTCTGTTTTCCAGCAAAAAAAAGCTTCTCTATTATTATTTTTTAACATCACTCTCACTGCATTATTTTTTCTTATACAAGTTAAAAGTTAATAGTATTTTATTTATCTAAAGGGCTTTCTTATGCTGCATTAAAAACGCGTTAACGGCTGTTTTTAGCCCTTGTATGGTTTTCAGAATGCGACAAAGCGTAAGGAGCTTTCATGTCTAACACTACACCGACACATACTCGAATTCGTATGTTCAATACCAAAGAAACTTATCCCAACCAAAGTTTGGACAATGACCTCTGCCAAGCAGTACGTGCAGGCAATACAGTTTATGTGCGCGGGCAAGTCGGCACGGACTTTGAAGGTAATCTAGTCGGTTTGGGTGACCCAGGTGCTCAAGCAAAACAAGCTATGAAAAATGTGAATCAGTTACTAGAAGAATCTGGCTCTCATATTAGCCATGTTGTCAAAACAACAACCTACATAACAGACCCAAGATTCCGTGAAGATGTCTACAAGGAAACAGGTAAATGGTTTAAAGGTGTTTACCCTATTTCAACTGGTTTAGTGGTTCAAGCCCTAGCTCAAGCCCAATGGTTAATGGAAATTGATGTTATTGCAGTGATTCCAGACGATTGGCAACCAGAAAAAGGAGAAGCATAATGACCTTCTCTGTTGCTGGAGTTTGCCCTGATACAGGTATGCTTGGCAGTATTATCACCTCGTCTAGTATCTGCGTTGCCAGCCGCTGTCATTTCGTTAAATCCAAAGTGGGTGTTGCGCTAACGCAAAACATTACTAACCCTGATTTAGGACCGCGTGCTCTCACATTATTAGAAGATAGCAGCTACCCAGATACCCAATCTGTGTTAGAGCAACTTAAGCAAGAAGAAGCCAGTATTGAGTGGCGTCAATTAGGCATACTTGCAGCTAATGGAGACAGTGCAACTTTCAGTGGCGAGCAAGCATTGGGCATTCATAATCTTGCCAAGGGCAAAAATGTTATTGCTATGGGCAACTTATTAGCAAACGATCAAGTACCTCAAGCTATGGTAAATGCATTCGAATTAAGTAAGGGTAAACTTGCTGATCGTTTACTGCTTGCATTAAGAGCTGGTCTTGAGGCTGGTGGTGAGATGGGGCCAATACAATCTATTGGCTTAAAAGTGTGTTCAGACCCTGAATGGCCTATCATAGATTTAAGGGTGGACTGGCATGATGATCCACTACAAGAGCTTGAGTCTTTATGGCAAGCATACGAGCCGCAAATGCAAGCCTATATCACACGCGCCAAAGATCCAGCTAACGCCGAATCATACGGAGTCCCAGGGGACGAATAAACTCTCATTTGATATCTAAAAACCAGTGCTGGCCACTGGTTTTTTATTGGTTTCAATCCAAGGTTTTAGGGTAATTCATACCTTTCCATCAACTTCTTTCACTAAAGACAAGAAAAAATTTTTATTTTCAATTGGATATTTAAAAAACTTAAGCATTCTAAAAACATAAACAATATGCCAATTGGATTCATTTTTTTAATACAGTTAACAACTTTATAATATTTTATTGCCTTTAAATTACGACATATCCTCAAGTTATCACTTAGAGAATGATCTCAATCAGTTTTTAACAAGTAAGTAAAAACCGAGCTTTGATTCCAAACACTGCAACCAAATTTAAAGGCAAGATGATGACAGATACCCTCACCACACAGATTTTAAGCAAGCTAATTGCTTTTGATACCACCAGCAGTGAATCTAACCTTGCCCTCATGCACTATGTGCAATCTTTTCTTTCTGAGCACAGTGTAGAAAGTCGCTTGGTTTACAACCAAGAAAAAACCAAAGCCAATTTATATGCAACCTTAGGTCCTCAAGACAAAGCTGGCGTCATGCTATCCGGCCATACAGACACAGTACCTGTTACTGGCCAAAACTGGACACAACCTCCTTATAAATTGAGCAAGTTAAACGATCGTTACTATGGTCGTGGTACCAGTGATATGAAAGGCTTTGTGGCAGCAGTGCTGGCTAGTGTGCCACAAATACAAGCAAATGAACTACACACTCCTATTCACCTCGCGTTTTCCTATGATGAAGAAGTTGGCTGTGTCGGGGTCAGAAAGCTGATCGAAAACCTCAAAGAGCAAACAATAAAACCTGCAATTTGCATTATTGGCGAACCCACCTCCATGCAGGTTGTAACCAGTCATAAAGGCAAAATAGCGGCGACTGTAAAAGTTATCGGTAAAGAATGCCATTCAGGCATGGCGCCAATGGGAGTCAACGCCATTAACTATGCAGCTAGATTGATTCATTGGTTAGAACAAGCGGCTATCCAAAGAAAGTTGGCAGGCCCGTTTGATTCCAACTATGACATTCCATATAGCACGATACATACAGGTGTTGTGCAGGGTGGCCAAGCCCTCAATATCGTTCCTAATTTTTGTGATTTTACCTTTGAAATGCGCAATATAGCCAAAGAAGACCCTTTCCAGCTATTCGAAGAATTCAAAACTTATGCTAACCAGCTCATCACTGAAATGAGAGAGATTAGTGAAGCCTGTGATATCCAAATTGAGTTAATCACCCAATATCCAGGATTAAGTACATCAGAAACCGAAGATGTCGTTAGCTACGTCAGAAATCTCGCTCAATCTCAGGAAAAAGCCAACATCAACTTTGGTACAGAAGGCGGTTTATTTAGCCAAGAACTAAATATCCCCACTGTCGTTTGTGGGCCAGGCAGCATGGACCAAGGCCATAAACCAGATGAGTACATTGAAGCCTGCCAACTAGCTCAGTGTGACCTTTTTTTAAAAAGGCTAATACAGAGTTTACAGCAAGCTAACTAGGGAAAAACAAACTAAATACACATTTACATTCATCAGCCATTAAAGAGTCATTTATCGAGAATTAGCCCTAGCGCATAGACACATTCATTTTAAAGAAGAGACGCACAATGAGCATTGCAATAAAAATAAATAACATCTCAAAGTCGTATGGCTCTTATCAAGCCCTCAACAATATTTCACTAGAGATTAAAGATAATGAGTTTTTTACCCTTTTAGGCCCAAGTGGTTGCGGTAAAACAACTCTCCTGAGAATGATTGCTGGCTTTGAAACACCCAATGCTGGTGTCATCCAGCTCCATGGGGATGACATTCAGTCTCTTGCAGCACACAAGCGACGAGTCAATACCGTTTTTCAAAACTATGCCTTATTCCCTCATATGAGCCTTGAGCAAAATATCGCCTTTGGCCTTGAAATGATCGGCTGGGGTAAAGACAGAATTCAAGCCCGTGTTGATGAGATGCTAAACCTTGTGCATATGACGCAGTTTGCCAAGCGCATGCCATCGGCGTTATCCGGCGGTCAGCAACAACGTATTGCGCTTGCCCGCACTTTGGCACCAGAACCGAAAGTACTGTTACTCGATGAGCCTCTTTCAGCATTGGATCTCAAACTTCGCCAAGCAATGCGGGATGAATTACAGCAACTACAGCGTAACACCGGCATTACTTTTATTTTTGTCACCCATGATCAAGAAGAAGCACTGGCGATGTCGGATCGTATCTGCATTTTAGCAAATGGTGATATTCAACAATTAAGCACACCAGCTGAGATCTATGAAAACCCGGCGAATAAATTTGTTGCAGATTTTATAGGCGAAACCAACTTTTTAAATGTTGATGTGATTAACAAAGGAAAGGATCAACCCCTAAAGGTTAAAACGCCATTAGGTGTTGACCTTGAACTAGACCCTAGTACACAAGCGGGTTTCAACGCTTTAATTGAAAACCAATCCTGTCATGCCACCCTTTCTTTAAGACCTGAGAAAATTTCTATAAACAGTGATGGGCTAGACATCAATCTAGAAGGCAGGATTACCCAACGTACTTATATGGGTGGTTACACCCATTATACAGTGCACACAGAACAAGGGCAGAACCTCAAAGTATCTAAACGAAATCACATCAGCAACAACATAAGCTACGGCATTAATGAAATGGTCAAAATTGGCTTCTTACAATCATCAGTAAGGGTATTAACACAATGAACCAGATCATCAATAACGCTCATAAGCAGAATGCCTCAATCAACAAGCCTTTTAACCTTAGATTGTCTTGGAATCTAATTGGCCTAATGCCAGCCTATTTGGTGATGTTTTTTTTAATGATCATTCCTCTAGGCATCATTTTTTATGTCTCTATGATGACTTCAGATCCCTATGGCGGATACGAAGCTATTTTTTCCTTAGAGTCATACCAGCAAATACTCTTTACCTATGACTGGGATGATAATTTAAACCTTAACTTTCAATATCTGATTATTATTGCTCGCACTTTACTTTTAGCATCAGCCACCGCAATTATTTGCCTATTAATCAGCTTTCCAGTTGCCTACTTCATATCAAGACAATCAAACAGTACCAAGGCCCTACTGCTTTACCTGATTACCTTACCGTTTTGGGTCAGCATGGTGATTCGCGTTTATGCTTGGGTTTTGATTTTAAGCAATGATGGTGTTTTAGAGTCTAGCCTAACTTTCTTAGGCCTCACCTCAGGTATGGATAGCCTTCTGTATAACAATAACGCCATGTTAGTTGGCATGGTTTACAGTTATATCCCACTGATGATTTTGCCTATTTATGCCAGTATCGAAAAACTTGATGCTCGCCTTACAGAAGCAGCCAGTGACCTCTACTCCACTCGTTTAAGTACCTTAACTAAAATCATTTTGCCCTTATGCAAACCCGGCATAGTGGCAGGTTTTATTCTTGTTTTTGTTCCATGTTTAGGCACGGTACTCGAGCCCATGTTACTCGGCGGCGGCAAAACCATGATGATGGGGAACTTGATTCAAAACCAATTCAGCATTGCTAGAAACTGGTCATTTGGAGCCAGCCTTGCTGTGGTGTTACTTATCATAGTCATGCTTTTTCTTATGTGGAATGCCAGAAAAAGCTCTCGCCCTATTGTTGAAGGGAGTGCTGTATGAGCCATTCAAATAATCAAAATGCACTTATGCGTTTTATCACCGCAAAAAATAAAGATGTGAAACACTATCCTGGTTTTGGCCTAATCAGTGTCGCCTTCTTTCTCTTTTTGTATTTACCCATTTTAGTCGTAATCACCTACTCATTTAATAGCAATAAAATCGTCTCTGTGTGGCAAGGATTTTCATTTAAATGGTATCTCAGCGCTTTGCAAAATGAAGGTTTAATGAATGCAGTACAGGTCTCATTAACCGTTGCCACCATAGCAACTATTATTGCGACCAGTGTTGCTACCGCGGCCGCATTGGTTCTATCTCGTGGTAAAGAGGTTAAACATGTAAAACTGTCTGAGACAGTGATCAATTTACCCTTAATGCTGCCAGAAATCGTCTTTGCGGTCGCCATACTGATTCTTTTCTCTCAACTTGGCTTACAAGATGGATTAACCAAGTTAATCCTTGCTCACGCTTGTTTTTGCATCCCCTTTGCATTTTTACCCATTCGCGCTCGCCTTCAAGGTATGACGAACAATTTAGAGCAAGCAGCTCAAGATTTATATGCCAACCCTTGGATTACCTTTAAGCGCATTACCTTACCCTTAATTCTTCCCGGGATTTTTGCCGGCGCCATGCTTAGTTTTGTGATTTCAATGGATGATTTTATCACCAGCAGCATAGTGTCAGGTGGAGGCGCAACAACCCTACCCGTTTATATTTTCTCGCTGGTAAAACAAGGCGTTTCACCTGAGTTAAATGCTATTTCCACCCTCATCATGCTGGTTTCCCTATTACTGGTAACACCAGCTTGGATGATATCTAAACGCAATAAGTAACCTCGATAACAATAACAAAGGATAAGCACTATGAAATTTGCAAAATCTACCCTAGCAGGACTTACCGCCCTTAGCCTTTCGTTCTCGGTTAGCGCCGCTGAAAAGCTCAATATCTATACTTGGTCTGAGTCCATTGACCCAAGTCTCATAGAAAAATTTGAGCAAGAGACAGGTATACAAGTCACCTTAGATGGCTACACCTCTAATGAGGATTTGTTAGCAAAACTTAAATCCGGCTCAAGTGATTATGACTTGGTTATGCCAAGCCAGCACTTTGTTAAAATTATGATTCAGGAAGATCTGCTTAAAAACATTAACGCTAAATCACTTGCTGCATTTAAAAACCTTGACCCAAGATGGAAAGGCCAATGGTGGGACCCAAATGATGAGTACTCCATCGCCTTTGCTTATGGCACAGCAAGCTTTGCATTTAATACCAATGAATACTCAGGTCCTGGCAACTCTTGGAAAGAGTTTTTTGAACCAGAAGAAAGTTTGAAGGGAAAAATTGCTGCTTTTAGTACGCCTGATGAAATCATTCCAGCAGCACAAGCTTATCTAGGAATCGATTTTTGTAGTGAAGACAGTAATGAAATGAAGCGTGTTTATCAGCTACTTAAAAAGCAAAAGCCTTACGTGGCGGTTTATAGCTCAGACAATATCAGCTCTCGCCTAGCAGGCGGAGAAGTCGCCATGCACTCTTGGTGGGATGGAGACACAATGCGAGCTAGAAAAGATAACAAGGCCCCCATTATTTATGCTCAACCACTTGAGGGTTTGATTGGTTGGCTAGATGCTTTAGTGGTTCCTAAAGGTTCACGCAATACAGAAAATGCTAAAACCTTTATTAACTGGATTAGCCAAGAGGCCAATGCGACAACCCAATACAATTATTATGGCCACTCATCAGGCTTCATCATTAATGCAAGAAACGCCAAACACAAACCGAATAATTCGCCAGAGATATTTCCTGAAGTAAGAGTCAAATTTACCCAGGCATGCTCTCCTGTCGCACAAAAGTTAGTTGATAAAGTCTGGACTCAATTGCTTTTATAAGCTGTCACATAAAAAGTTGAAGCCAATAGACTCGCCTCTATTGGCTTTTTTTATGTCTAACCTAGGGGCCTTTTAACTTTCTATTAGATTTTAACGAATAAATTGGCTGGTAAAGAGCAGATTATTTGGATAAAAAATATTTATGCAGCAAAGTGATTTTTAATATTTTAATAATAAAGAAAGACTACGTACTCTTAATTTATCAGCAAAAACTGATACAAAGCACTCTTTAGCGCTAATCCACTAAGATTAAACAATGACATGTCATCTTTGATAAGGATTCAAAAAATAGTAAGAAGAGCCTAATTCGTTAACAAGTAAGTGAACAACAGGCTTTAAATTTTAATAGCCGAGTCAAATAACAATAAATACTCTCTTTGGAGCGAAAGATGTCAAACCCCACCACCTATGGTAATGCCGATCAGGCTAAAACAGATACATCAAAGCCAACTGGCTTTAATAAAATATTAGGTTTAGGTTCGCTGTTAGCGGTCGCTATTGGTTTAGTAGTGTCTCAAGGCGTGATGGTACTCATGCTACAGGGCGCGGGCATTGCTGGTTTAGGTTTCATAATACCTTTAGCCATTGCCTACTTGCTTGCAATTACCTATATCATGTCTTTTTCAGAACTATCCTTAATGATCCCAAGAGCAGGAAGCTTAAGTACTTATACCGAAGCTGCTATTGGCCATTTCCCAGCTATTTTAGCGGTTTTCTCTGGTTACGTCGTCGTTGCCATGTTCGCTCTATCTGCCGAACTCTTATTGGTCGACTTCATCATTGAGAAAATTTATCCGGGTATCTTCCCTCAATACTCAGTTGGTTTTGGTTTATTAGCCATCTTTACCTTCTTAAACTTAATGGGGTTAGATGTTTTCGCCAAGCTACAAACCACGCTAGCCTTTGTAATGGTTGTTGTCCTCTTGGTACTTGGATTATCTGCTGTAACTGAAATCTCAGCACCTCACAATCAAAGCATAGACTTGGTCTCCAACTGGAATCCACTGGGTGCAGAAGTGCTTACCCTAGCTGCATTAGCTATTTGGGGCTTTGTTGGCGCAGAATTTGTTTGTCCGCTAGTGGAAGAGTCAAAAGATGCGAATAGAAATATACCTCGCTCTATGATGATAGGTGTGACCATTATTTTCATTACTATCACTCTATATTGCCTTGGTGCTTTGCTTTATATCCCAGCTGATGATTTAGCTAATTCAACACTGCCTCACTATGACTTTGCCCAAGCAGTATTTGGTGATGTTGGTTTAATGTTTTTAGCCATTGCTGCTATTACAGCAACTTGTAGCACGGTGAATACCTCATTAGCGGCAATACCAAGAATGCTTTATGGTATGGCAAAAAATGGTCAGGCATTCCCTCAATTCAAAACATTAACAAAGGAAAAGAAAACCCCTTGGGTTGCTATTGTCTTTGTCGCTTTAATTACAGGTATTCCTATGCTGCTGTTAAGAGATCAGCCTGAGTCTATCGGTTTACTTCTTATCTCAGCTGCGATTGCCTGGTTGTTGGCTTATATCATCACCCATATCAACGTTCTTGTATTGCGCAAACGTTATCCAAGTATCGACAGACCATATAAAACACCTTTTTACCCTATCCCTCAGATTGTTGGTATTTTAGGAATGCTTTATGCCATTTATTATGCCTCACCAGCACCAGAGTTAAGTACTCAAATATTTGGTGCCGCGGGTGTGGTACTTGGCCTTGTGACCATCATTGGTGTTCTTTGGGTGAAACTGGTCATGGGTAAACCCCTTTTCAAAGCCACAGACATTGATGAAATTCTCAAGCCAAAATAGCTTCACCTAAGTATTAAGTGAACTTTAATACTAAACCCGTAAACATAATGTTTACGGGTTTTTCTGTTTTTTTACGCTCACTTTGCTCTCACCAATGTACTTCTTCCACCTTCAAGATCTCCTATACTTTTAAAGCGCACTTAGTTAGTCAGGACTTTTTAGATTCTTAATTACAGTCATTCTTTGCATAGGTTTTTTTAATATTTAAGTAAAATTTTTAATATTTTATTTATACCTAACAAATGCCTACCTTAGAGAGATCAGAAAAAAGAATAATAATTTTCATTGAGGAGTAATCTCGAAAATGTCCAATACAAAAAACATCAATATGAAGCAAGTGTGGCAACAAGATAAAGATCACTATGTTCACCCTTGGACTGACTTTTCAACCTTCAAAGAGCAAGGCTCTATGATCCTCGCTGACAGCGATAATGTGCATGTAGTGGATGGTGAAGGTAAACGCTACCTAGATGGTATTGGCGGACTGTGGTGCGTCAACATAGGTTATGCACGCGAAGAAATGGCACAAGCCATTGCTGATCAAATCATGAATATTCCTTACTATTCTTCATTCGGTCATCACACGACAGTTCCTGCGGCACAGCTTTCTGCCAAACTTGCAGAACTAGCGCCAGGTAACTTGAATCATGTCTTTTACGGTTGTGGCGGCTCTGTTGCCAACGATACCGCGGTTCGTATTATCCACTTCTACTTTAACCAGCTAGGTAAAAAATCGAAGAAGAAAATCATCTCTCGTATTGATGGTTACCATGGTAGTACTTATATGGCCATGTCGATTACTGGCGTCAAGTTTGACCACATTGGTTTTGATATTGAAGAAGAGCTTGTACACCATATCTCATGCCCTAATCCCTATCGTCGTCCAAATGATCAAAGTATCGAAGACTTCTGCGATGAGAAGATTCAAGAGCTAGAAGATAAAATTCTTGAATTAGGTCCAGATAACGTTGCTGCATTTTTTGCAGAACCTATCATGGGTGCTGGTGGTGTTATCGTACCGCCTAAGGGTTATCACAAACGCTCTTTAGAAGTGTGCCGTAAATATGGCGTTCTTTATGTATCAGATGAAGTGGTTACGGCCTTTGGTCGTTTAGGCCATATGTTTGCATCTGATGATGAGTTTGAGATAGTACCTGACATCATCACTTGCGCAAAAGGCTTAACCTCTGGCTACCTTCCTTTAGGTGCCACCATAATGTCTGATGATATTTACGATGTTATCAGTGTGCCACAAGAAGACGGCGCCTTATTTACCCATGGTTATACCTACTCTGGCCACCCGGTTAGCTGTGCGGCTGCAATCAAAAATATTGAGATCATGGAGCGTGAACAACTTTGCGAGCACGTGATGGATATGGGTGCTTATTTCGAAGAACAAGTTAAATCACTGGGTGACCTTTCTATTGTTGGGGACGTGCGCGGTCGTAAATTTATGATGTGCATTGAGAATGTTGCCAATAAAGAAACCAAAGAGTTAATCAACCCTGATGCTGCTGTGGGTAACCGAATTGCAGACCATTGTCAGGCTCGCGGTTTGATTGTCCGTCCATTGGCGCATATGAACGTATTGTCACCACCACTGACGCTTACAAAAGAGAATGTTGATTTCCTAGTCAGTACCTTAAGAGAAAGTATTGAAGCCACAACCCAAGATCTAAAACGTGATGGTTTCTTATAAGTTTACAGGCTGAATTACACCCACCAGCCTTATGAGCAGCTTCCCAAGTTGCTCATTTTGGGTAGATGTTCTCCCATCTACCCTTTTTTGTGCCTGTAAAATAGGGTTTTCAGTTATTCTTATCACTCTCCAATCACCTATCTTTATATTTAATAAACACAAAAAAGCGGTGACTAGCACCGCTTTGATGGCACTTTTACTTCTTTACTTTATTAAGCTCTTGCGCTTATCAGATACCGCATTTGCGTGAGCATCAAAACCTTCGTAGCTAGCCAAGACGTGCGCATGTTTTGCCATTTCTGGATAACCACATTGAGTCACATACGCCACGGACATGAACTTCATAAAATCCATCACAGATAATGGCGATACAGTGGCTGCCGCCCCTGAAGTGGGTAAAACAGCATTACAGCCTAAAACAAAGTTACCTAAAGTGCTTGGTGAGTGTTGACCTAATAAAACCTCACCTGCATTACGAATCTTACCCAAGTATTTCCATGCATCTTGACTTAGAATTTGTAAATGCTCAGGTGCGTAGTCATTAATAAAATCAAAAGCCTGCTCAATATTGTCAGCGAGAATTATGCCCCCCATAGGACCTGTTAGCACTGTCTTTGAGTATTCAACCCTAAGCTCACTCATAGCTAACCAATGCTGAGGAATAGCTGATAATGCTTCTTGCGCCACTCTAGATGAGGTTGTCACTAAATAGGCAGAGGAATCTGGCCCGTGTTCTGCCTCAATCAATAAATCCATAGCAGCCAGTGCGCCATCAACACTATCATCTGCAAACACGATAGATTCCGATGGACCCGCTGGAATACCTGGGTCAATCAGGCTAGCGAGCTCTTGCTTTGCTGCTATCATCCATGGACTACCCGGTCCGACTATCTTGCTGCATTTTGGTAATGTATCCGTACCATACGCTACCGCTGCCACCGCCTGTGCCCCACCGCATTTATATACCTGATTGATGCCATTTTCTTTTGCAGCGACCAAAGTTGCAGCATCAACACGTCCGTCAGGCCCAGGTGGTGTTAAAATAACCACTTGCTCAACCCCAGCCACAACCGCCGGAATGGCATTCATCATGAGTACGGATGGAAAAGACCCCTTACCTCTTGGCACGTAACAAGCGACAGAAGGAATCGCCAAATACTTTTCACCAACATAACTACCACTTCGAACTTCTTGCATCACCATTTCTTGAGGTTTTTGCGCCTCATGATATTGACGTATGTTGTTTGAGGCATATTTGATTGCGGCTAATGTATCCTCATCGACCTGAGCTTGGGCATCAAGAAACTCTTGTTCTGTCACTTGAATTGTCTCTAGACTTAAACTGGCACCATCAAACTTTTTTGTATACTCAATGAGAGCCAAATCACCCTCTTTCTTCACCCTTTCAATAATGGGCCTAACTTGATCTATATAAAGACTCAAGTCAGCCTCTGTTCGCATTAATAGAGATTGCCTTTTTGCTGAGTCAAGCTCATCAAGCTGCCATAAATTAATGTTTTGCATGTAATAACTCCAAATTAAATAAATCTCAAAACAGGCGTCACGCATAGGTAAAACGACTAAAAGTTGGGGGAAATAAAATTAGAAAAGAAAACCGAGCTATATCAGGCGATAAGGTTCAGCCTTGATTCATCTTGATAAAAAAATTACTCATAGGTTCTAAATAAAAAAAGCACAGAGTGAATCAAACTCTGTGCTTCTTTTTTACTAAAACAACCTAAGTAAGCTTGATCCAAGTGGTTTTTAACTGAGTAAATTTTTCAAGTGCATGAAGCGACAAATCACGACCAAACCCTGACTGCTTGTAACCGCCAAATGGTGTCGAAAAGTCTAGAGCATCCATTGTATTCACAGAGACTGTACCTGCTTTTAGTTTCGCAGATACTTTATGAGCTCGGTTTAAGTCTTGGGTCCAAACAGAAGCTGCCAATCCGTAAATGGAGTCATTCGCTATCTTGATAGCCTCTTCCTCTGAATCAAACCCAATAATGGCAGCCACAGGACCGAAGACTTCATCTCTCGCTATGGCCATTTCAGAGCTCACATTATCAAAGATTGTTGGCGCCACTACGGCAGTACTCTCATCACCTAAACCACCTGTTACCAAGCTTGCTCCTTGTTCAAGGGCTTGAGAAATACAGGCTCTAACATTGCTGGCATGTTGTTGGTCAATTAAAGCACCCACTTGGGTATCTGCATCAAGCGGATCACCAACCTTCATTGATTTTGCTTTTGCTACAAACTTGTCTAAGAAAGCCTGCTTAATACTAGATTGAACAAGAACACGTGAATTTGCCGAGCAGACCTCGCCCTGATTAAAGAAGATACCAAAGGCTGCATGCTCTACAGCAGCGTCTAAATCACAATCAGCAAAAATAAGGTTTGGACTTTTACCACCAGTCTCTGGCCAAACCTGCTTTAAATTGGAAGCAGCAGAATAGCCCATAAATAATTTACCCACTTGAGTAGAGCCAGTGAAAGCTAAGCAATCGACATCTTGATGAAGACCCAAGGCTTTACCCACTATGTGTCCGTGACCTGTTACGACATTTAAAACACCATCTGGCAAACCTGCCTGCTGAGCAAGCTCAGCGAGTTTTAATGCGGTCAATGGTGATTGCTCGGCAGGTTTAAGTACCACAGAGTTACCACTAATTAGCGCTGGTGCGAGCTTCCATGCTGCGATATCAAGCGGGAAGTTCCATGGCACAACAGCTGCAACCACACCAACAGGTTCACGTGTAATCGTGGCAACATTGTTTTTATCTGTTGGCGCTACTTCACCATAGAGTTTATCGATCGCTTCAGCGTACCATTCAAAGCAAGCAGCTGAACCTGGTATATCGACATTCATAGCGTCTTGCACTGGTTTGCCTACATTTAGGCTCTCAAGCAAAGCTAACTCTTCATGATTTTCCATAATCAAACTGGCAAGCTTCTTTAAAACAGCTTTTCTTTCTGCCGGCGCTTTATCTGCCCAAACGCCAGCATCAAATGACTCCCTAGCCACTTTTACTGCAGTATCTACATCAAGTTCGGTACAAGCAGCCGTTTGATTTAGTCGCTCACCATTTGCTGGGTTAATTGTCTCGTATACACCTTTATCACTGGCATCAACAAAACGTCCATTAATAAAAGCCTGATGTTTAAGCTCAATCTTTTGCTGTAGATCTAACCAGTCTTGTTTGTTTTTCATTCTTTTTCTCCAATCAGGACACCTTGCCCGACATAGGTTCTATTAAATAGTTTTAGTCTAATTTTATGGGATCAAACTAGCTGCATTGGTTCTTTAACACGCATTTTTCGGGGTGCTGTCATATTCTCTACACTGAGCACGTCATCTAAAGCTTGTTCAGATAACAGACCTTCAGCCAAAATAAGATCTCTAACACTGGCGCTTTCATCTAAGGCTTGTTTAGCAATACGAGTAGCATTCTCATAACCTATAAATGGGTTAAGCGCTGTGATGATGCCAATACTGTGATTAACCGTGTTTAAGCAATGCTCAACATTTGCGGTTATTCCCTTGATACATTTTTGCGATAAGGTTGAAACAGCGCGAACCTGTAATCGTAAAGACTGTAAAACATTAAAGACGATGACAGGCTCCATAACATTGAGCTGTAATTGCCCTGCTTCACTTGCCATTGTTATCGTGATGTCGTTCCCAATAATCTGAAATGCAACTTGATTGACCATTTCGGGTATCACAGGGTTAACCTTGCCTGGCATGATTGAGCTACCTGGCTGCATAGCGGGCAAGTTGATTTCTTGTAGCCCAGCTCTTGGACCACTCGACATGAGCCTAAGGTCATTGCAGATTTTAGATAACTTGACAGCATTTCGCTTAAGCACGCTGGAAAAGGTTACAAAAGCGCCCATGTCAGACGTTGCTTCAATAAGGTTTCTTGCTCTGACTAATTCTTTTCCTGAAATACGGCATAGCTCTTCAATGGCTAAACTGGAATAATCAGGGTCCGTGTTTATCCCTGTTCCAATGGCAGTAGCACCAAGGTTAATCTCTCTAAAGTATTCAATAACGTCTTTCACTTCTGAGATATCTTCTTTCATGGTGAAGTACCAAGCATCAAACTCTTGACCTAGAGTAATAGGCACAGCATCTTGCAGCTGAGTACGCCCCATCTTGATGACATCAGAAAACTCCACGGCTTTTTGCTTCATCTGATAGCAGAGATCTGATAAAGCATCCACATAGTCCTGATGACTTAGCAAGATAGCTAAACGTATCGCAGTGGGGTAAGCGTCGTTGGTGGATTGAGAGAGATTCACATGATTATTTGGGTGTAGATACTGATACTCCCCTCTTTTATGCCCCATGATTTCTAACGCTCTATTGGCAATCACTTCATTAGCATTCATATTCGTTGATGTGCCCGCGCCTCCTTGAATCACATCAACGACAAAATGCTCATGCCATTCACCCCCTATGATTTCATCACACGCTAGTCCTATAGCATTTTTATGTTCTTGTGACAGTAAACCCAACTTATGATTAGCATTAGCCGCCGCCTTTTTAACCATAGCAAGCGCGCTAACAAGTTGAGGAAAATGCTTGACCTTGATGTCAGTGATAGCAAAGTTTTCTTGGGCACGTAGGGTTTGAATGCCATACAATGCACTTTCTTCAACCTGTCGAACCCCAAGTAAATCTTTTTCGGTACGAAATGTTTGTACATCTAAGACCTGAGCATTCAAACGATTCATCTCTAATTTTAGAAAAGCATGACTTAAGAGTGCTGTATTTTGGTTTGTATCCAACCAAGTGGATAATGCCTGACGTTTAATACTGACAAATGACGCTGACTCACTCACAACACAAATATTACGTAATGCGGTGTCACTATCATCGCCTATGAAGGGGTTACAAAGTGAAGGGGTATCTAAATGCTTTTGAATGTCCTGATATATCAACTGACACTGCCCAGATACAAGCAAAATAACATCTGAGCTTAATAAGTCATGTTGGAACATTTCCCCTTGCTTTAATTTTTGCAAATGAAAGAGCTGTACCAGCTTATCAAACTCTGATTTGTTCAAAGTATCGCAAGGTAAAACCGATTTAATTATTTTTTTTAGGACAGTCATTTTTTAATCCAATGATATAGAGGGTTAAGCGCATTTACCTCGAAGTCAGTAAATGAACATATCTATAACAACAGATTAAAAAGCCCCAGTGCATATGTAAAATATTTAATTTAACTTTCCTGCATAAAAAAAATTTATGCAGGAAAGTTAAACAAGATTATTTCAAGTTTTTATAAAGACGCTTATCGGTAAACACTGAGTCTGTAAGCTCACTCGCTCTTTCTTTTAACATTTCAATAAAGGCATCTGCCACAGGTGTCAGCCTAAACTGAGCAACCTTTGCTACACCTAGCCTCAGTGGTCGCAAATTATCTGTTAAAGGAATAGCTATCAACTGAGAACCATCTAAGGCTAAGTTTGTTGCAAGTGGTGTATTAAACAAGGAGTAACCAAAACCGTTACCAACTAAACCTCGTACCATGCCCAAGGACTGTGCTCGATAGGCAAAATTAGGCTCAAGGTCTTGGCTTAAAAATAGCGAATAGAAATAATCTCGGCTCATAGGCCAATCCAACAGCACCATTGGATATTCTACGAGTTCTTTTAGACTTAATGTCTCTCTTTGTGCCAATGGATGATCTTGAGACAAGATGGCATAAGGAGGAAACTCTACAATCGGCTCGAATTCGATCTCAGCGGGAATTTGCATATCATAGGTTAAAGCAAGTTCATAACGACCATCAATCAAGTCTTCAATAATGTCTTTGTGATGGCTTTCATCACATTGAACACTTGCATCAGGGTAGGTTTCGACAAACTTTTTCATTAAAGAAGGTAAAAGTATTGGGGTAAAAGTGGGAAAGCCGACAATTCTCAGAGTACCAGCAACATCTTCACCGAGAGTATTCGCATAATGCCCTAACCCTTCAGCATCAGCCAAAAGCTGCTTCGCTTTAAGGATAAATTGCCTACCTGCAGGCGTTAAGGAAAGACCTTGAGCATGATGTCTAACAAAAAGCTGTAAACCTGTCACATCTTCTAAATGTAAAATGGCAGAAGAAATAGATGGCTGAGAAACAAATAAGGTTTCTGCCGCTCTGGTTACACTATTAAATTCACCTGCTTTTACAAAGTAACGCAGTTGCTTCAAGGTAAAGTTCATTATTATTTTTCCTACTTTTAATAAGTCATATTTCTTTAAATAAAATAATCTAATCCAATTTAGTTTCAAGAACATTTTTTCAAATACAGCATCTTGTTATCAATAAATCAACAAAGAATCTCATTTATAGTTATATATCACTTTTAAACCAACAATTAATATGACCTCACATTCAAAAACGAGGTTTAACTCATGAAAATTTTCAAATCTATTGTTAAAAATACTCTCTTCACAGCCGCACTATTAGGCTTAGCCAGCCAATCATATGCGAATAAATACAGTGAAGTATTAACGCCAGATAATGCCGTTCTAGCCATGATAGATCATCAAACTGGACTTATGGTGGGAGTAAGAGATATGAATCCTGCCCAGCTAAAAAATAACATTTTAGGCCTAACTAAGATGGCAAAGGTATTGGACTTACCAAGCATTGTAACCGCCAGCTATCCGCAAGGGCCTAACGGACCTGTAATGGGAGAAATTAGCCAAGTACTCACTGATGCAAAAGTGATTAACCGACAAGGTGAAATAAATGCATGGAAATCGCCTGAATTTAGAAAGGCAATTAAAGACACTGGTCGTAATAAAATTATCATGGCAGGCATAGTGACTGATGTGTGCCTAATGTTTCCTGCCATTTCAGCCGTTGCACAAGGCTATGATGTCTACGCGGTTGTCGATGCATCTGGTACTTGGGATAAAGTTAGCCGTGAAGCTGCGATTCATCGTATGACACAAGCTGGTGTAAAAGTAGTTACTTGGACTTCTGTACTCGCTGAGATTATGGATGACTGGAGAAGCCCTAAGGGCCAAGAACTTGGTGCTGTATTAGCAGAACATACAAGTTATGGTTATGTGTATCAAAGCTTTATCGCAAACAAAAAGCCTAACTAAGCAACTAAAATCAAGCTGGAGTCAGAGAAGGTTGCAGCTTGAAACTTTATCTAAGAGAGGTTTTATCAAAATAAAGTCTATATCAATACCTTTTCTCAAATCTCATCTATTACCCACTTCTTCAATGGCAAGACTATCTCTCTACCCACCACCTCCAATAATAGTGGGCACTAGGGAGTTTGCGAAAGTAATGAAGAGGCATTTAATTTTTAATCTAGACTAAACTTAGCCAAGGCTTGAACTTAATATTTTAAGTAGAACCAAGCTAATCAGAGCAAGTTACAGCCACAAATTGATTACAAACTAAATTAGGACTTACTTATTAATTTCATACACTTAGTAACAATAGGTGTCTTTTTCATTAATATGAAAGCATGAATTTTCTGCTAGGAATAATCTTGGTAAAATTTCGTTTTATAAATCACAAAAAACTACAATTGGCCAAGTTAATATAAATTTAATCAGAGAAAAAAGGTTATACTTATAGAGATAGAAGTAATCATTTTTATCTAAATATTATAGCTAATGGATTTGTTAAATATGTTGATTGATGGTAACGCGCATTTTATGAATAAATTAGTGCAGATCATACAATGCTAATATCAGCCAGACACTTAGTGTCCTTGCTCGTCCTTGTTTTATATACCTCTCTTTCCTTAGCAGAGACGGTTAGCATTCATCTCAAGTGGTATCACAAGTTTCAGTTTGCAGGCTATTATGCCGCCTTAGAACAAGGTTATTTTGAAGATGAGGGGCTGGATGTCCAGCTCATTGAAGGCGGCCCTCATAAAAACCACTTACACCAACTCATTAATAACTCGAGCCAATATGCTGTACTTGGTAGCGAGTCTATAAACTCATTGGCTCTTGGTTCACCCGTTATTATTGTTACCTCCATTTTTCAGCACGCTCCTGAAATTTTGATGACTCGTCTAGAAGACAATGTTCAAGATATAAAAGAGCTCAAGGGGAAAAAGCTAATGCTGGCTGATGCGGCGTTAGCAGGCCAAATTGATGCCATGTTGAATAAAAATGGTGTCCCTTCCACCAGCTACTCCAAACACCCTTATGATGGCGATGTTAGCAAGCTCATTGATGGTACTGTTTTTGCCATTTACGGTTATATCTCAAATGAGCCATACCAGTTAGCCGCTCTTGGACAAAAGGTTAAAATACTTTCACCGCTTGATTATGGTATTGATTTTTATGGTGACAGTTTAGCGACAACACAATCTGAACTGAATAATCACCCTAATCGTGTAGCATCCATTCGCAGTGCTGTTATTCGAGGTTGGAATTACGCCATCAAGTATCCAGATGAGATTATTAGACATATTTTGTCACTTGAAACACTCAACCCTAAACCCTTTAATTTATTGCACCAACAATTTGAAGCTCAAAAAACAATAGAACTAATCGATTCAAAAAAAATTCCTCTTGGTTATACCAGCCCAGATCGTTGGGCCGTTATGTTTGATACATTTAATGAAGTCACTAATGGTCAGGCTGTTTTCTCAAGAAAGTCCATATACGACGAATTCCATCAGGATAAATCTTGGATAAGAAACAGTATTATTGGCGCCATATTGGCTTTGCTGATGATAGTCCTCCTCTATGTTTGGAATCGTACTTTAAAAAGTAAGCTTGATTTTGCGATGCAAAAACTTGAGAAAGAGGCATTTGAAGACACATTAACCGGCATGAAAAACCGGTCTGCTATGATGCTTTTCTTCGAAGAATGTCGTACCCGTAATAAAACCAACCACTACTTGGCTATTATTGATATAGCCAAACTGCAAAAAATTAATAAAAGCCAAGGCTTTAAAATCGCTGACGATCTAATAAAAAATGTGGCGGATATCATTAGCCAATATGGTGATAAGCAAAGCCAATGCTATAGCTTATATGGTGGCAAATTTGCCTTCATTACTTCGGCCCATAGTCAGGATGAATTTAAACAAAACATTGATAATTTGATGAAGCAAATTATCAACAGAATGAAAAATATTAAACTACATTCTGGTGGTATCAAACTTGATTTCATTCTAGATAATTCGGCTATCGCTACCCGATTTGAACAAGCACTACAACACTCAAAAGGCTTAAAAAGTGACAAGTTAGTTTTTTTCTCAAATACTATCGTTGAAGCAATTGAAGCTAGAGAAAATCTCTTAAACATGGTTGCCTCAGGTATAAAAAATAAAGAATTCATTGCCTATTACCAACCCAAACTTTGCAGTCAAACGGGTGAAATCAAAGGCGTTGAAGCCCTTATTCGCTGGCAGCACCCACAAAGAGGCTTATTGAGACCTGGAGATTTCTTGCCTATTGTCGAAACCTCTAAAGACCTCATGCTTCAATTAGAAAACTATCTATTCAGTAGAATCATCAGTGAAGCATCACTATTAATCGAGCATTTTAATCATTGCCCAGGCTTTCGGATTTCTATTAACCTATCTTCCTATCAGTTTAATCGTGATTTTCTTGTGAAAGAGTTATTGGGAATTTGCCAAAAACATCAGGTTAATAGCAAATATATCGAATTTGAGCTTACCGAAAGTAGCATGTTAGAAGACTTAGATTGCGCCATTATCATAAGCAATCAACTTCAAGCGGCGGGCTTTCATGTCGCCCTTGATGATTTTGGCACTGGATATTCTTCTTTAGCCTACTTACAGAACTTACCTGTTAATGTGGTCAAGCTTGATTACTCCTTCGTGAAAAAAATCCCCCATGACATTCGCTCTGGCTATGTTGTTGAGCACATCATATTGTTAGCCCATAGACTTGGCTTATCTATTGTGGCAGAAGGTGTAGAGCAAGAAGAGCAGCTGAACTATTTAAAAAGGCTGAAAGTAGAACTTATTCAGGGTTTTTACTTTTATAAACCCATGCCAATTAGTGATGTTATTACCCTCAGTAAAAAATATGATATTAACGAGTAATTAAACCTTTAGACAAATGATTCAATTTCGTTAGGCAAGCTTGGCAAATGCAAGATTGACTCTGCCCAAGCTCAGAGAAACTCACCATATTTCCTTGCAGCTCTTCTAATTTTTCATTTAATTCTGGCGTTTTCTCAGGTAGCGACAATGATTCACACCAGCACGCTTTGCTGCTCATTTGATTAAGGCCACAAGCATTAGTTTGATGACATAAGGGGCAAGTATATTGGTTTGGTGACAAAATTTACGCCTCATTTTTTAAAAACCTAAAGTTAGAATCCATTTCAAGTTTTTATTATCTTTACACTATTTTTGAACAGATAAACAGGTGAACAACTGGTGCATTTTTAGTTCGACCAGTTGCATTTTTTGCAACTTCCGCCCATTAGTATACTTGATTAAACTCCATTTCTTTGTTTTATAAGAGCCTTTGAAGAGTTTATGATGAGCAAAGCCATTCCATTACATTTAGGCGAGTCTGCAATTAAGCATGCCCCTGTCATTTGTTTAGATAATAATACTCAATGCATTCCTCAGCATTATTTACGATATCAACATACGCTTGCTTCGATTGAAAAACTGATTCAAGAAATTCAGTTTGATACTGAATACCCTATTTTTGTTTGCGAAGATAAGTCTGGTCTCTATCTACAGGTTGGTATTATTGGCTATGACAATTATTTAAACCAAGAAAATCAGCAACATTACAAAATTGTATACGGCCGTAAATGGCGTATTGAGCCACAGCTACCCAGCTCTGAAGTGATCCAAACAGCCTTTTTAGGTTTAAAAAAAGCCCGAGAGCATGAGATTCGTGAGCTCTTTAGGCTATCTCACCAGGATAAAACCAGCACTCCTTTTAATAGTCATCACGATCTTCCTTTATTAAGCCATGCCCTATCAAATAAGACTGATAAGCATGCGCTTGGACTGAATCAGCAAATAATTCAAAGCGCGCTTGCAAGAATTCAATATGATCATGGTTGCTTTAGACTAGTTAACTTTGAAGAGAGACAAGTAACTCATCAAGCCCAAGTAAAATTGCAATACCTTGTTGATTTGACCTTCATTGCCACCGATAAAAGCAAATTAGCCGAATTATCAGCCACCCCTTTTACACTCATACTAGATGAAGCAAACATTCATTTGTTACATCATTATTTAATGCAGTATTTGATTCAGCTTAGCGATAGATATCTAGATGAAAACTTTACTTTCAGAGGTGTTAATCGCTTTAGTTGGCAGCATGATATTGATTTAATTGGAGAGCTTTCTATTCAAGCAAGAGATAAACAGGCAAGCCTAAAAGACCCTAATCTTGCTGATGAAGTTAAGCTTAATAACTATGAAACAGACAAAACTCGCGTCCCTCACCTCAACAATAGTGATTTTGGTATGAGGCTTAAAGAGCGGCTACAAGGTTTTAAAGGCTTAGAGGGTATATTACCTGTTAATTTGGCCTATTAGCAATTTGAAAATTTAGCAATAGAAAGTACTGCATTCAAGTAAATTGCCATTAAACGCATCCATATAGGATACAGTACTTATTTTAGTCAAAAGTCAGCCATAAATGAGCGCCTTATAGCAAACTATAAAGGTAATGTATCCATAGCTTATCTGAAATGAGTTTTGCTATTACAGGTATGTATAAATTGAGCAGTTGAACTGAATAATTGATTTTTATATTAGTAAAAGACACTATAACAATGACTAATAATTATTCAGGGACGTTTCAATGTCATATTTGGTTAACAGTAAAGGACAAATCGAATTCGGCTACACAAAAGCGAAAGAGATTAACCATCTTGATTATGACCTCAGAAATGCCATGGATAAACCGCTTTCTCATTGGCGGAAAAAGTTTAAGTTTAATCAGTTCCAATTCATTTCAATCAAGTGCGATGACTTTATCATGGGGATGGCTATTGTTGATTTAAAATATGCCAGCAACTGCTTTGTATACCTTTACCACATCGAGAAACAAACTTTTGAGGAGTTTGATTTCATTCAGCCATTTAGCCTTAAAACAAGAATGTCTTCTCATCCCAACAAAGGATTTTCAAGCATATCTAAAGCGGATAATTTTTTGCAGTTTGAAGCAAAGCATCAAGCTAGATATATTACCTTGAGATTAAAGAATGGCCTTAGTTTAGAGGCTATCATTGATGAAACAAACTCAGACAAAGCCCTTAATCTGTGCTCTAAAGCAGGCTATAACGGTTGGGTTTATACTCAAAAATTGACTGCTCGCCCTGTTCATGGGCAATTAAACTGGCAATCAAAAAGTTACCCTTTAGAAGCAAGAAGAGCTCTAGCAAGCATTGATTGGAGTGCGGGATTTATGCGTAGAGAGACAAGTTGGCACTGGGCTAGTCTCTCTACCTATTTAGAAGATGGTCGTCGACTGGGTTTTAATTTGGCTTCCGGCGTAAATGAAACAGGCTTTAGTGAAAACGCTATCTGGTTGGATGATGAATACTACAAAATTGACATGGTTGATTTCAGCTTTGATCGCTACCAAGAGTCTCAAACATGGCACCTTATATCAAATGATGCAAAGCTCGAACTTAGTTTTGAGAAACAAGGCAAACGCGCTCAGAAGATGAATCTCATTCTAATTGCATCTAATTTCAGGCAGTTTTTTGGATACTTTAATGGCTCCATTAAACTAAATAAGGAAACCATAAAGATTCAAAATGCTATGGGTTTAGTTGAAGACCATTATGCAAAATGGTGATAAATCTAGGAAACGTCTGATTAAATACATTTAATCAGACGTAAAACCGTGCTCTTTAAGCTTCATAGCAATCTTATTGTGAGATACGCCAAGACGCTTTGCTAATTTACGTGTGCTTGGATAAAGCGGGTATAAACGTGATAATAAATCCACCTCAAATTCAGCTTGAGCATTCGCCCAAGTTTTATCATCTTCTGTTCTAATTTCTTGTCCCTGTAACTTATTATCTATGATTGGTTCCCCATCATACTCAAGTCTCAAATGACTTTTTTTGACACTTTTCATTTCTCCAGCAGCTTGAGCGAGGCTTTGCTTAATATCCTTTAAAGAAAGATACTCTCCTTTGTTAAGAGCAACGAGGCGAAACAATATATTTTGTAGTTGTCGAATATTACCAGGCCATGTGTAGGCATGTAATTCAGCAATTGATGCTTCATCAATCAAAGGGGCTGGCATATTAACTTGAATTGCTGCACTTTGAATAAAGTGCTTAGCCAGTAAAGCAATATCATTTCCTCTGTGCCTGAGCGCAGGTAGAACAAGATTCAAAACATTTAAGCGATAATAAAGATCTGCTCGAAAACGACCTTCTTCGATTTGCTGGGGTAGGTTTTGATGAGTGGCACTTATAATTCTCACATTTACTTTGATTTCGCGATTCCCGCCCACACGCCGAAAGCGATAATCTTGCAAAAAACGCAATAACTTAGCCTGAAGATAAACCGACATTTCAGCAATTTCATCTAAGAATAAGGTGCCACCATCCGCAAGTTCTAATAAACCGGGTTTGCCACCTTTTTGCGCACCTGTAAAAGCGCCTGATGCATAACCAAATAATTCACTTTCTAATAAGTGCTCTGGCAAGGCTGCGCAATTTAACGCGAGAAATGCGGCATTTTTCTGTTCGCTTTCTTGATGTAACCCCCTAGCGATTAACTCTTTACCTGTCCCTGTTTCGCCTTGAATTAAAACTGGCAAATGAAGCTGTGCAAAGCGTTTAGTTTGTTGTTTCAAAAGTTTAATCGTTTCAGACTGACCTATTATTTGTTCTAACCCATGCTCCTTTTGTGCCTGCATAAGCGACATTTGCCGCCCTAGGCTATTCATGTCTCTTAGCATCAAGAGTGCACCACGCACTTGGCCTTCTACCAAAACGGGGCTTACCTCTGCAATATGGGCATCTTGCTTGAAGACAATACTTTGCTCCCTTCCTTTACCTTGCAGTAATCCATTAAAGTCTTGATCGATAAACTCACTGATTGAGAGGCCTTCCAGTTTAGTATCTGGTAAATCAATTAAATGGATCGCGGCTTGATTCAAGGCTAAAATATTACCCGCTTCATCGAGGTCAAATATTGGGGTTGGGATACGGTTGAGTAAGGTCCTTAAGTGGTTTTCTCGCCTCTCCTGAGGCATAAGTTCTATTTCGTCGCATGACGTGACACCATCAATTAAGTGCACTTGCTCAATGATAAGGGAAGAGTCTTGATAGCTTTCATTCACATGAACATAAGTAAAGCCAGCCGTTACCTCTATTGCTCGAATATCCCACGCGTACTTAGAGAAAATATGCAATATTTCTTGGCTAATACCTATTCTATCATTCGATCTAATTTCTAAGCGCATTAAACTCACCGCATTCCAACACCAAATGTCATTTAAATATGACAGCGTAATATTAATATTACAATTAAAATGCACTTTAACCAGCTTAATTCTTCCCTTTCACCCACTTTTCCGTATAAATTCTTTATAAAATAAACCCTTACGATTAAAAAACAAAATTCTAATTAGTCTAAACTTTCAAGTGTCACTCTTTTATGACAGAAATAATACATTAAAAACCAAAACAATCTCTAAACCATTGATTAATATAAATTTATATATATTGGCAAGAGAGTTGCTATCTAATAAGGAGATATAAATAAAACAAAAATCATCAGAGATAACAGGTTAACAGTAACCTTAAGGACTATTATCATGGCGAAGAGTAATAATATTGAAACCAAAGCAATTCATGCAGGACGCATAAATGATGAGCAATTTGGTTCATTAGCCACGCCTTTATATCAGACATCAACTTTCATTTTCGAGAACGCACAACAAGGTGCTGACCGTTTTGCCGGAGAAGAAGAAGGCTTTATCTATAGTCGTCTAGGTAACCCGACAACACGTCAATTAGAAATGCGTGTTGCAGCAATGGAAGGTATGGAGGATGCAGCAGCTACTGCAACAGGTATGGGTGCTGTTTCTGGTGCCTTACTAAGTTATTTGCAAGCAGGCGATCACATGATTGCTTCTAAAGCGATTTATGGTTGCTCTTACGCACTCATCAGCCATATGCTGACTCGTTTTGGCATTGAAGTTACTTTTGTCGATATGACTGATATGGATGCGTTCCGTCAGGCAATTAAAGCAAATACCAAGTTGGTTTTTTTAGAAACGCCTATAAACCCCAATATGGTGGTATTAGATTTAGACGCCATCTCAAACATAGCTAAAGAGCATGACCTCATCTCAGTCGTAGATAACACTTTCCTCACACCTATTTTGCAACAACCTAGAGAATTTGGGATTGATATCGTTGTCCATAGTGCTACCAAGTACTTGAATGGCCACGGAGATGTGGTTGCCGGTATTATTTGTGGTACGAGTGAGATGATTAATCACATCAAAATGACTGTACTGAAAGATATCGGCGCAACCATGAGCCCTCACGATGCATGGTTAATATTAAGAGGAATTAAAACCTTACCCATTCGTATGGAGCGCCATTGTCGCAATGCACAAAGTGTTGCTGAGTTTTTAGAAGAAAATAAACACGTCACTAAAGTCCATTATCCAGGCCTTAAGAGTCACTCAGGAAATACATTCATTGGAAAACAAATGAAAGCGGCTGGCGGTGTCATTGCATTTGAGCTTGATACAGACTTAGCAGGTGGCGCTGCATTCATTAATAGCATGAAACTCTTTTCTATTGCGGTAAGCTTGGGCGATGCTGAGTCTTTAATTCAACACCCTGCCTCTATGACTCACTCTCCTTATACTCAAGAAGAACGTTTAGATGCGGGTATCAGTGATGGCTTAATTCGTATATCAGTAGGTCTAGAGCATGAAGATGATTTGATAGCAGATCTTAAGCAAGCACTTGATTTAATTGACACCCGCTTAAACCTTGTAGGAAAGAATCATCAGCAGAACGTTGCCTAATCAAAACTAGAGAAGTTTATCCCCTTATAAGGTTAAAGTTGTAAGGGGATAAGTTTTCACTCTTTATTTACCTTAGTAATTAGTCACAATTTAGCCCAGCAAATTCACTAATTTTGTCAGCAAAGTGATAAGCGTAATCGCCATATACAGCTTGAGTTCCATCCATACCTGCGTTCTCGCCAATAATATAGGTTTCATCAATTGATATGCCAGCATCAGCATAAGCGGCTATATCAGTCGTTGCGTTACCGTAAGCTCTAACAATCTCAATAGACGAGTCATTAATTAACTGATTTAGATATTCAGTTTTATAAGCTTGTGTATTACCTGGTATTGGCCCATCACCATAAGGATTGGTATGTAACTGGCCTTGAGGTAGCGTCATATAATCGAACCATTAGCGGCTATCTTTACCGACCCAATATGGCCTACCTGTTAAATAAATAATTTGATAGCCCTTATCTTTGTATGCTAAGACAGTTTCTTTAGCAAAATAGTGAGGATCGGCTTTATCAACTCCCAGATAATCACCTACAGACTCAAAATCATTAAGCGTTAAAGTACCATCAATATCGAACAAGACCGCTTTACGATTATCACTAACGACAGAAAGGTAACCATCAACACTCGATAGATCCCCTTCCACCACCATACGAATTTGATATTCACCCTCTGGCTTTTGTATTGGAACAAAAACCTTACCATCAGCATCTGTCGTGTAAGTACCTAGATACTGCCACTGATTCATACCACTACCAAAAATATAAGCATGAACATTTTAATCCTCTAAGTCTTTGTGAAAAACACGGCTATAGTCAAATTTACCCACTATTGTTACTGGCTCATCTGCCTTCGCTACTTGGTCATGAATAATATGATAAGGGCTATAGAAACTTGATAACAAAGTGCTCGCAGTATGTTCAAAAGAACGCTCAGCAGGGTAAGTAAAGTTGGGAAGTGCATCCAACACTTCATAATCTGGACAGCTTTCCGCATTAACAAGATGTGAACCGACTATCGTTAAGGCTAACAGTCCATGTCGTAATTTGAGCATTAGTCATTCTCCTTCGTTTTTTGAAAGAAAACCCTAATATAAAACCCCATGCATCAGCCATAGATTGACAAAGCTATTTCAAAAAGATCATTTAATGAGCCTAAAAATCAAAACTAGCCCACAATTCTCTTAGCAAGAAACGCTAAAAATCTTGTAAATTTATTCAGTCAATGGAAATAAAAAGTATCGAACTTGAATTCAGGAAGTGATTTCAAATTAAGAACCGCTAAATATACAAGGCTGGCGCGCTCTGGCTCAAATGAAAAGTTAATGCCATAAAAGTGTCACCTCTTTGACACAAAAGCTTAATAAGAACTTTGTAACATCTTTGTCATTATTTAACTAGGAAGACTAAAATGAAACGAACTCTTATTAACCTTTCATGTGTACTTGGTACTAGCTTAATTTTAACGGCTTGCGGCACAAGCTCTGTCGATAATACACTCACTACAAACACTCAAACTGAAGCAGTTGTTTCTCAAAACAACGAAGACTTATACCAAGTTGATCACGAAGGTCGCATCTATTTCTTCGATGATTTTGCTACTTACCAAACCTTCCTACAAGTTGGTGAGACTGCCTATAGAAAAGTACGCATTGGTGAAGGCCCTAGAGGTGAAACTATCGTATTTGGCCTAACTAACGAAGACAAAAAGAAAACCCAAGGTATCGCCTCAGTTGACATGTACGACGGCAAGCTTGAAGGTTCAGCTGGTTTTTATGGCGAGACTCGCACTGAAGAAGGTAGAATCTATGTATTCTCATCTTTAGAAGAAATGACAACTGCTCGCGTAGTAGGTGAAGTACCTTTACGCTTTACTCAAATCGGTGCAGGACCTAAAGGCGAAACCGTTGTTTACGCTTTAAATAGCCAGAACAAAAAAGTAAAACCTGAAACTTTGATTCAAGCATTTAAAGCTAAGAACCAGCTTTAAGAATTAATAATTATTAAGGCGCTTTAATGAGAGCGCCTTAATACCAAATACATTTCAAACACTTCTAACCGCATTCAAAAAATTATTTCCATTCAGCCTTAAAAGCAAGCATCAAAGTTCAGTAACTAGTTTTAAATAAGTAGTTAACTCTGAAAAAATACTTATCAAATAAATATTTCCCTCTTGTAACTTCTTAAGTTTACACAATTAAATTAAGTGATCATAAATAAAAAACCAACTAATAAATATTATTAACTGGTTCATAAGAGTGTTTATAAAGACTCAAACTCAATGAAATTATTTATTCCTAGTAATAGCCTGTATTATAGAACTTTTAGCGTCACCTTCATAAGATGAAGCTTTAGAAACAATCTTGAGATATACAAAAAAACAAAAAATGAAAGCATAGAACATAAGGCTTTCCGGCAATCCATTAACTTCCCCATAAATTCCAAATGCTGCAAAGCATATCGCAACAAAACAAATAATAAAGAGTGTATGGTTACAATTAAAACCTAAACGTTGAATGATGTGATGTAGGTGTTCCCTATCTGGCTTGAAAGGAGAGTTTCCATTTTTAATTCTTCTAATCATAATGGCAGCCATGTCCATCAATGGTAAAGCAATCAGCCATAAAGCAGTAACAGGCCTTAACGGCGCATCATGCCCATTCTGAGAAGATAGAAGTAAGAACCAGATAACCGTAAAGCCAATAAACATACTACCAGCATCACCCATGAACACTTTACGCTTGTGACCAAGAAGACCTAAATTCATAAAGACATAAGGTAAAATTATGACAATTAAAACCATACATAAATATGACATATTACTTTGACCATCTAAACCTAGAATTAAACCTAAGCCACCAAAAGTAACAATCGACAAACCACCTAAAAGCCCATCTATTCCATCAACCATATTAAAAGCATTAATCGCAGCAATAACCGCTATGGTTGTAATAAGGTAACCAGTTACTCCTAAGTCAATATCACCAAAACCAAAAATATTACCAATTGTATGAAGTTGAATATCTGCTATCAACATCATAATCAAAGATAATACGGATTGAATAAAAAACCTTAACTTGTAACTGACATCAAACTTATCATCAAGCACACCTATAAAAACTAAGAACATCATTGATAACAAATAAACTGTTGAATCAATCAAGTACAAAGGTTTGAAGAGAAGAAACAAAGAGAAAACTAAGAAAATTGATATGCCTCCAACCAAAGGTATAGAGCCTTTATGTTGTTTTCTTAAATTTGGTTTATCTACTAAGCCAATTATTTTTGCAAGTTTTCTTAGTAGAAACAAAGCTAAAAAAGATATAGCAAAAAGCAAAGATATTTCAAAAAACATAAAAATCCATATAAGCAAATGACATAAGATTACAATTAGTCAGAAGATCAATTATAGCAAAGAAAAGTTATATTATTAGCCCTATAACAAAAAATATATTATTAATTAAGTGCTCTTATCTCAATATACCATTAGGGCTGTTTATCTGTCATCGCCAAGTGTCTTGGCACATATCATCAATATTTCTAACCGCTTTCCAATCAAGTTCACATTCTGCTAAGTCTATTGATGCATAACATTAAGCGATATCTCCTTGGCAACGAGGTGATATTTGAAAAGAGATATTTTTTAAAATGCTTCAATGGGCTAATGCCAAGTCAACAACATGTATATAATCTCGCACACCTGTTCCATCTTTAGTACCTTAGTCATCACCAAATACATTTAACGGCTTTAACTTCCCAACAGCAACTTTAGATATAAATGGCATAAGACCCTTTGGGATACCATTAAGATCCTCACCGTTTAATCCACTTTCATGTGAACCAACTGGATTACAATAACGTAATCTAGCAATATTCCAAGAGGTATCTGACTTATGTAAATCAGCAAAAAACTTTTCTAACATCAATTGGAACAGATTCTGGATCACTATAAAAAGTTGCAGAAGAGCTAAAAAAAGTCCTTAACATTATACGCATCAATTGCTTCTAACAAATTAATCGTGGCTGTAATACTGTTTCAACAATATGTTAAAGGAATTTCATTTGACTCACCTACTGCTTTTAAGCATGGAAATGGATCACAGATTGAATTTGATGATTACAAAAGATACGCATTAATAACTCGCTATCAAAAATATCACCTAGATAAAAAAGTAGCTTATTTACCAGTAATTTACTCAATACGTTTCAATAATTCTTTTCTTGAGTTAGACCGGTTATCAAAAACAACAGCTCTAATATTGTATGACCTACCCATGTAATCTGCGCGACTAGCCACTAAAACGGTCATTCAAATTCCTTTAGACACAGATATAAACAGAAAAATTATTTTTTATAGAACTTTTTGTACCATTCAACAAACTCCTTAACACCTTCTTTAACAGTTACTTTTGGTAAGTAACCTGTTGCTTCAAACAAATCTCGTGTATCAGCATAGGTTTGGTAAACATCACCAGGTTGCATATCTCTGAAGTTTTTCTTCGCTTTAATGCCAAGCTCGTCTTCAATCGCCTTAACAAAATCCATTAATTTGATTGGTGAACCATGGCCGATATTATATATAGCATAGGGGGCTGAGCTGCCTGCAGGAGAACCACCTTCTACTTTCCAATCATTATCGCGTTGTGGTACCACATCCGAAATACGTATCACACCCTCAACTATATCGTCTATATGTGTAAAATCACGCCACATATCACCATTGTTGTTGATATCAATGATATCGCCATCAAGGATCTTCTTAGTGAAAATAAACGGAGCCATATCCGGACGCCCCCATGAGCCATACACAGTAAAAAAACGCAAGCCAGTAGTTGGAATATCATATAGATGTGAGTAACTGTGTGCCATGAGTTCATTCGATTTCTTTGTCGCTGCATACAAAGATACTGGATGATCGACAGAATCTAACGTTGCAAATGGTGTTTTTGCATTCAACCCGTATACTGAGCTTGAAGATGCATATACCAAATGCTTCACTTTATTATTACGACACCCTTCAAGAATGTTCAGATGCCCAACTAAATTCGAATCTGCGTACGCATATGGGTTTTCTATAGAATAACGAACTCCAGCTTGCGCTGCCAAGTGAATAACTTGTTCAAATTGCTCAGTTTCAAACAAATTTGCAACACTATCACGATTAGCTATATCTAACTGAACCAATTTAAAATTTCTATCTTGAATACGATTCAAGCGAGCTTCCTTCAAAGCCACATCATAATAGCTATTTAGATTATCAACACCAACAACTTGATGACCTAAAACACATAAACGTGATACGACGCTTGATCCAATAAAGCCTGCAGCACCCGTTACTAAGAATTTCATATTAACGATACTTCCTATAAGAAAATTTTTTAATAAAGCTTGGAGATAATCTTAACCCAAAAAGCAAAAAAACATATATTACATTAGGAACACTAAAACAATTAAGCTTATTCATAGCATAAAATCTACTTAGAATGTCATTAAACGCTTTTTTAAGCCCTCGCCTTTTGTGAAAGTTTTTATCTACTCGAAAGTAAAGCAAAGGTTCATTAATATTGGATAAACAATAACCTTTAGATATTAAGTCTATCCAAAAATAATAATCCTGGGTATTTTTCAATAAATGATTATAACGATTTAAAGGATCATGAAAAACTGAAGTTCTAAACATTACTGTAGGGTGATTTAGTGGACATTTTTTGATCACGTTGGATATAATTAACTTACTATTAGTTTCCATTTTTTTATAAAAAAGATGTTTTCCCATGTCATCAATCTCAATTACATCACTACCTACTAAGTCTATATTTTCATGGCTTTCAAGAAAGGATACTTGTTTTTGAAAACGATCTTTATGACATATATCGTCTGCATCCATTCTCGCTAAATAAGTATAATTATTTTTAAGAGAATTATCTATAATTGTATTTAAGCGATAAGCTAACCCTAAATTTACATCATGGAAATTTAAAAAAATATTTTTAAATTTTGATGAAATTTCAATTAAATAATCATTTATCTCAAAGTCACAAACTCCATCAACTTCAATAAAAAAATCAAAGTCATAGTAACTTTGCTCTAATACACTGTTAATACTCATCTTAATATTACTTAAAATATCACCATGATATATAGACATTGCTACAGCTATTTTAGACATTAGATTTATCTTTTTCTAATAGTTCAATATACAAATCTTGATATTTTTTAGACATAATCGAAGCGCTAAAATTTTTATTTATAACATCAAGACAAGATTTTGATTGTAATTTATAATCTGAGTTTATCATTAAATTAATTTCATTTGAAAATTCACTATCTACATTAAACTTATAGCCTATATTGAGGTTAACATTAAAAAATTCATTATGAGGCTCTATATTAGATAGCAAAACAGGCAAAGAACAAGCCATCGCTTCCAAAACAGCATTTGGTAACCCCTCAGCTTTTGAACTTGACACATAATAATCGGAGATTTTAAGATATTCATGAACATTATCAATTTTTTTGGTAAAAATAATATTCATTCCGTTTGAAAGTCTTTTACATTCATTTAACAAATTACCATTTCCTATAAAAACCAAATAATGTTTATCATTCATTTTCAAAAAATTAGTAAAAGAATTGATTATATTAATTGGATTTTTTCTTTCAGACAAATGACCTGTTGTTACCCATACTATAGCATTTTTAGGTATATTAAGTTTATTTCTCATTTCAACTTTATTTTCAAAGCTTAATGGGTAATAAGTAGTATCATCCACACCATTTTGAATACTTATAGTATTTTTAAACAAAAAATTTTCATTAAGATTTTTAGTTACCGCCTTAGAAACCCCAACACAAAAATCAATTTTATTCAATGAGGAAATATGATTCTTTGTCAATAAAGCTCCAAGAATTTTACCATAAGTCATTCTATAGTCTAATTGTGGAAAATTTCTCAAAGTTGAAATCTTTACAAATGAGCCTAAAAGAGAAGAAGATAAGCTATCAGCTCTAACACCTTGACTGTGAATAATATCAGGAATAAACACTTTTAACTGTTTAAGAAGTTTTCTGCGCAAAAAAAATATTCCCTTTATCCTAGATAATTCTAAGCTTATTACAGTTATTTTTTTATTCTTGAATTTATGAATCAAACTATTATTACTTTCAGGTGAAAGGGTTATTACAATACATTCAAATTTATCACTATTCAAGTTTGTAATAATATTAAACAATTGATTTGTTGGACCCGAGTTTTTAAGAGTAGAACATAAATAAAGGATTTTAATTTTATTCATTAAAGGTCTCACTAATTTTTTAAAAATTAATCAAAGAAAAGTTTGAAATATTTCATACATAATATCATAATAAAAAAGAAATAATTTATATAATACTAAATTCAATCAAAACTCTTCTAGATTAGAAAATTCAAATAAAAACATAAAAAAAATAAATAGATCTCTATAAAAACTATTGATATAATTTTTCATTAGTATGATAACAAGATTCTATATATTTTTATTGAGATTTTTGTGTATAAATTTCAACTAAAAGTCATTGAGAAGTTGTAAAATCATAATGCGCCTTAAAATTTGATAAAAAATTTAATTCGGCTATATTTTAAACTTAAGTTCTTATATCAAATAAAATTTACACTCGTTTATAAAATCAATACTCTTCATTAAGCCCCACTCATTAAAGTTTGCGTATAACTAAATAAATATTACTAAAATAATCCATTATTATCCAGATAATTAATTGTCATTTTTTTATATCGACATTCACTTCTAGTATTTTTTATTAATCTAACATTTTGCTCAAAGTGCTTTTAATAACCTAAGATGGAGAAGTTATTGATATTTAAAATAGTTTTAATATCAAGACTATTTTAAATTCATTAGTTAACTCAGAACCACCTAAAAAACAATTGAGTATAAATATCATATGTGATTTAGTGTTTTGTTTAAACTGTACATTAAATATTTATTTAATTAAAATAATTGAAATCAATATCAATATCAATATAAAATCCAAATATATAAGCCTACCAGTTCAAATAATTGATAAATTACGAAATATAAAAAATAGATTACGGAATTAATTTCTCAATTAAAATATAATATGTAAATTGCCTTTTAGAACTGAAAGGTTAAGAAAATTAAAGTTCATTTTGAATAAGTAATGATCAACACCTACCCTTTCCATGAGAGATTTCTAAGAGTGCAAATTATGGAAAAATCAGTTTTAAACTTGTTAAAAGAAAAGAGATCATCTTTATTTTCAAATAACTAAAACAATAAGAAAATATAAAGATCTTCCTCTAAAAATTATGCTGTTATCTTCTGAAATCGGTTAAAGGAAACAGAAATAATAACATAATAATTTTATAAAAATCAAAGCTTCTATATTCTATAACTTAATATATCAAAAAATCATTTCAACTATTAATCTTAAAAAAGCGTATTAACAATGATTTTTTAATAGCTAAAACAGATACATACTTGTTAAGTTCAACTCTAGATTAAATGCACTACAGAATAATTATATGTTAGGTAACTCGTTAAATATAGTTTGTGTCAGCACGATAAAAGAAACAACTTTTACAAATAAAGTTTTCATTTTTAGAAATACTTTGTAATTCTTCCAAGAAACTGAATAACCATTAAAAAGTTAGTTTTTAGTTTAGAACTAAACTAATGCAATTATTACAAGTTAGATCAAGTATCATTATTTCATAAAAACATATCAAATAGATATCATTTCAGAAAACTATCATATTAAAACGATTAATAATAAATCTTTTGTTCTAAATTAAAGACGATTACAAATATTTGTTCGATAAATTAAAGAATAAATGCTATTGACAGTGAATCGCTTTTAATGATTACAACTAGATATAATATTAAATCAAACACTTTTCTTTAGGAAAAAATTACACCCAGTTGACCTATTGATTTTTTTCATACCAAACCTAGAACATCAAAATATTCCATAGTATACACTGCCAATCACTCTTATCTGACTGGTGCTCTTCACATAACTCTGAAACAGGATCAAAAAAAACCTCCATACGTAATCTATCTTCTTTAAGTAATACTGAGGACTATTCTTTTAAAGGTCATCTAAGCCAAGCTCCAATTAGTATTCCAAATCTCATGTTAGAACGTTCAAGTAATTTTTTAGGCATGTATTGATACAATACTTCTTTTAGACACCATTTTGTTTCATTATTCCTAAACTTGTAATCAATAGGAAAAGTCCAAGTAAACTCAACAACATTATGATTTAAAAAAGTATCCGACTCTCAAGAGACACAGCCATAGAATCCCTGTTTACTTTAGCTAGAATATCATCAGGTAAATAACTTACAGAATCTAATGTCATTATTTTTTCCCAATAAGATAGTAGTAATAAAGAAAAAACGTTACGATCTTAATATTTATAATGTCAAATAAACCAACTGACTCTGCATATTTTGAATTTGAGTAATTAATTACTTTTAGAGATAAACGCCCCATACTAGGAATATTTGAAAGGATAAAACTAGTAACGCCAACAAAGCTAGAAACAAATGATATTAGAAGCATCAAATATAATTTTTCCTTTGTAACTTTAAAAAAATGAAAAATTAAAATATATGACAGCGCTGCAATATGAAACATACTTGCAAAAAAGATAATTAAAAGCGTTTAGAAATACTCTTTATTATGTATTTTAAAAACTAAAAACAAACTAATAGCACATGCAATCGCATCTTTTACTTGATTCATATCTCGGTAAAAATAATCATGAACAAAAAACAGAAGTAACATTAAAAATAAATATTTTGAATACCTATAATAATTTATAAGAGCAAAAGCAGTTAATAATAATGAAACACCTAAAAAAATAGAAATATATAATCATTCTAAAAATAACGAATTACAGTAACAAAAGCTGTATATCCTGGCTCCATATATACCGAGCTAAAAGAGTAAATAAACTCTCCTGTAAACCAATAACTAATATCAGGAATACTACGATATTTTTCAATATATGAAAAAACATCTGTACCAACACTTTTATATCCAAGAGCCGAAAATAAAAAAGAACTATAAATATTAATATAAAGAAAAATTTTTTATTCTTATTTAAACCTTTAACAAAAGGTGTTAAAGAAACTAATGACAAAACAATAAATACATATAAGTACAGAGCTATTTATAATATGGCCTTTATAGATGACAAATGCAGAGCATTAATAAACTCTTTAAAATCAGATTTTTTAAAATATTTATATTCTCTATTTATAAATATATCTAAACACTGTTCTTTATTCTCAACCAAAAAACCTGTCTTGTTATTATTAATTGTTTCAATTACCCCATACTTTTTATAACCAACGGCTGGACAATAGCAGGCTTGAGCCTCTAAATAGACCAAACCAAATGATTCTTTATAGTTAGAAAGGAGCCAAAAAACATCCGCATTATTATATTGGTATATAAGATCATTCCTATCAATTTTTCCAACAAATTTTATATATTCATTCATCTTATCTTTATTAATCAAATTGACTAAAGCGCTTTTAAAACTACCATCACCTACTATTGTCCATTGAAATGTATTATCTAAAGAAATCAATTTTTTAAATATCTCATACATCTCCAAAAAGCCTTTGCCTTTTTCAATTCTGCTAACAGTTAATATAACCTCTTTGTTTTTTGTCTTTTCTATTTTTGTAGGTTTATTTGATAAAGGAAAAAATGGCGATCCCAATTTTGAATAATGCACAAATATCTTTTTCGCATCATTAAAAGGGGTTTCATTTAATATTTTACTTTTCATGTAATTACTAACAGCAATTATTTTACCAACTTTATTTAATGCTTTATTATAAAAAAATTTCAGGAGTGTAATTCTTTGATATATATCGGGTGAGTCATAAATTATCTCCGGTTCAGATCCATGTAAAATCAATGTTGATTTACTCAGGTCTTCCTCTGAAAAATAAAAACCAGCAACATAAGCTGCAACCATATCATTAAGAATTATATAATCATAATCATTTAATTTAACTTTCATTAAAGCAAAAACGTATGGTAACAAATATACCTTAGGTATATATTCAGCTCCTATAATTCTAATATTTTTTAGAGAGTTTGGGTAAGATTTTTCTTTTTTTGTTAATAAAGTAACATTAAAACCAGCCTGATATAATTCATTACAATATTGCAACCCTACAACACCTGCCCCCCCCCCTAAAGGTGGAAGTTCGTGAGAGAAAACTAAAACTTTATTATTTTTCAAAATATTCTTCTTCGATAATTTTTTTGAATTTATTCTCAATTTCATCCTGCATAAATTCAAGTGAAATATTACTTTCAATCATATTTTTAAATTCAATTAATTTTTCAGATACAGGATATACAACAATATCCTTATTATGTGTAATTGCCAATATAAGTGCATGCATTCGGGCAGAAATAACTAATTCACTTTTACTAATAATTGTAACCAAAACATCGAGTTGGTCTGTATCAAGCATTTCTAATTTTATACTATATTTATGATTAACATAATTGATAAATTCAAGTGATGCTTTCTTATCATCTTCAGTAGTATAAAATAATTTGACATCTTTTAAAGAAACATTTGATTCTGAAAGCAAACTAATCCATGTTTCATAAAAATCATATTTAGAAAGAGGCTCATCCTTAGCATATTTTTTATAAACATCATATGAAATAACCCCAAGCAAAGAGCTATATTCATTTTCTTCTACACTTTCGAAATTTATTTTATTGTGAATAAATGCTAAATCATAAATAAAACCACTGTCTAATTTGAATATTTTTTCTAAAGTTAATTGTGATTCTTTATCTCTTAGGTAAATTCTCGTTACAAATCGCAAAGAGCATTTAAAAAGAAGTTTATCTAAAAAATTGAATTTATCACCTAATCCAACACCCAAAATTGTAATATTATTATTCCCATAAATTTTTAAAAGCAAAACCCAAATAAACATAGCAAAAGAAAATGTATCATTCGAAAGAACTAATTGACCGCCACCAATAATCACATGATCGTACTTTTTTCTAGAAACCTTCAAAATACGGGTAAAGTTAAGTATTAACCATCTTAACTTTACAGGTAAAAGACGCAAAAGTAAGAATATATTACTAACATTCTTATTTTGAATATTTTCAATAGAAGCTATTTTCATTGGTTGATCTAATTTTTTAGAAAAATCATGAAATACAATATTATGGATATTATTTGATTTTAGTAAGAAATGTATACTTTCATTAATTGCTTGATCTCCAAGGTTATCAGAATAACCTTCATTTAAAACTAAAATGAGTTTCTTATCCATGCATTATCACTGCTTTATTTATTTAGGTTAAAAACTGAACTTTAATAATCATTTAAATATAATTTTATTAAGTGTTCGAAGACTTTTTTTGGATCGCAAAAACTCTAATAGATTTATAAATCTAAAATTTAATTTATCAATTAAAGTTAGATTTTTACATTTAGAATATGCGAGCATTCTGCAACGCTTTTTATATAGAAAGAAAGATTTTAACTTACTATCATCATATAATGATTGTGATACATTTGAGTTATGATGCCTATAATATGAAAATGTTTTTTCTGAATACTTTATTCTACCAATTGTTGATAAATTTATATAATACAACCACTCTCCATATAAATCGTATGATGAATCCCAACCACCAATACTTTTAAATGAATCTGTTCGATGCATCATACCAACAATACTTATAAAATTATTCTTAGCCAATTCATAATGGATTC
The DNA here is from genome assembly GCF_001624705.1 of Marinomonas sp. SBI8L. Classification (GTDB taxonomy): domain Bacteria; phylum Pseudomonadota; class Gammaproteobacteria; order Pseudomonadales; family Marinomonadaceae; genus Marinomonas. Next base: position 40,402 of record NZ_JSEO01000002.1, on the reverse strand, counting down.
TGTCGGTCTTTAACAATTGCAATTCATTATTCTTGGTGTAATCAAAAACAACACCTTCTCCATTAATTATTTTACTATTACAATGTATTGCAACTACATCATCTTCAAATTCATTTAACATAATTGTAACATGATCATTTGACAAGATGTCATCATGCCCTAAATAGATAAAAAAATCACTATTGTCATCTAAAATTACTTTATTAATATTTCTTGGTAACCCATAGTTCTTAGTGTTTTTTATAATAGTTATATTATCACAAAATTTTTCTAATAATTTTAAAGTATTATCTTTAGAGTTATCATCTATTACAACTACACTTAAATTTTTATGTGTTTGGTTCAAGCACGATTGAATAGTTTCAATAATAAATTTTTCTGCATTGTATGTAGGTACAACAATTGTAACTTTCATACTACTCACTAACACTCTCCGTTTTATTATTTTCTACCAAACTTTTAAATTCATGACAAGATTTCAAAATCATATCATAACAACCTTCAGCTACAATGCTGCCTTTTTCCATAAAAATAATATTATCAACAAAACTCAATGTGTCGAGTTTGTGCGTTATCATAATAATAGTTTTAAATTCAGATAATTCTTTTAGTGAATTTAAAATTTTAGTTTCTGTTTTTGCATCTAAAGCACTAGTGGCTTCATCAAGTATTATAATATCTTTATTGCGATATAAAGCTCTGGCAAGGCCAATTCTTTGCTTTTGTCCACCACTTAATTGTGAACCATTTTCACCAACATTTGTATCAATGCCTAGTGTCAAATCAGATATAAGGCCTTCTAACTCCGCTTGTTGACAGACTTTATTTAACATAGAATCATCAACTACACCATTATAACCTAGTGTTATATTTTCTTTAATTGTCCCATCAATTAAATGAACATTTTGTGGCACATAAGAAAAAAAAGGTTTTCTGTTTTCTATTGGTATACCATCAATAAAAATAAATCCAGTAGAAGGATTAATTAAACCAAGCAGTAAATCAATTAATGTTGTTTTACCAGATCCAGATAAGCCAGTTATGGCTAAAATACTATTAGAATTGATATTAAAATCAATACCTCTTAAAACCTTTGTGTTTGTTTTTGGATATGAGAATGTAACATTTGAAACAGATATTGATGATTTAAATGAAACATTATCTTTTTTTTCCACTGTTAAAAAATCAGTATTATAACTAGATATACTTTCAATTGATCTTTCATTAGATCTAATTAAGACCATACTACTATAAATCATTTGCAATGCTGGAAGAGTGCGATACCCCATAAATAAAAACAAAGTCAAAACAGGTAAATATTCATTAATTTTATCGACAAAGACTAAATATAATATTATAAATATCAAACCACCGAAAAGGAAAAACTCTATTATACTCTTTGGAATAATACTGATTGATTGACTTGAAGCAGTCGATGTAGAAATTTGCATGCTATTTTTACTAAACTCATCTACATATTCTTTTTCTAACCCCATCATTTTTGTTTCTTTAATTCCAAAAAAACTTTCATTTAGAAGTTTAAAGCGATTACTATTACATTTTGAAATTTTTTCTCCATTACTACTTAATTTTGACCTCAATATAAAATATATAACTGAATAAATAGATACAATACTTATTATAGATGATAAGGCAATAAAGAGGTTTATATAAGCTAAAACAAAAAATGAAATCATTAAAAATATGATTTTTGAAATTAATCTTAGCATCGGAATAAAAACGTTCTGTGTATAACGAGAAGTTTCTTGTGTAATATTTTTTATTAATTCAGAACTATTACTCTCAACATGGAACAAATAGTTTTTGTGTATATAACTTTCGAACAAAGAAACTGAAACAGTTTTTCCTATATTATTTCCATAAATCAATAATTCACGATTTGAAAATATAGTAAACAAAGAGCTCATGAGTAGCAATATTAATGATGTAAAACCTATTAACATTCTTAATTGATTATTATCAAGTTGATAGTAATCATAAAACCATAAAACATATGTATTTTCCAAAATTTTTTCGATGTCTGTTATTGAAGTAATCAACGGCATTATTGATGAAATACCAACAACTTCCAAAATCGAAGTTAAAACTAACAACATAAGGAGCAATAAAAATTTTTTGTAATTCTTGTCGTTAATTACAAAAAGCAATTTCTTAGTTTTTTTAAAAATCATAACACCATTCTTTTAATTTTGATTCTATCATTCTTATATCATTTAAATAAATACTGTTTTCAGGCTTTAACCAAGTCTGTGTATTTTTAATTGAAACATCAGGGTTAAATTTTTCTTTAAAATTTATGTGCTGTGAATTTTCAAAACCCAAGAAATTAAAAATTTTATCTTTCTCTTCATCGTATTTATAAATGAGATCTTCGAATTGTACTGTTAAAACATTATCATCCAGATCTAATTTTTCTTTTAAATGAACCGATTCATAAAATGATATGAATGTATTGATATCGTTAGTTATTGGATAAGCATTATAATTTTTAGCATCTAAATAAACATCCCTTGGATCTCTATCGACTACAATCTGCTTTAGGTTTTCAAAAAGTAATTCAAATTTATTACGATTATAGGGTAATATTAACTGATCCAAAACAATGCTCTTATTTAAGTCACCAATTAATTCTGAGAATAGTTTTTTGATAAAAGCTTTAGCAAAAAAGTAGCTATCAATATCATGCCTCACAAAATACATGTCTGTTTTTTTTGTAAGGGATCTTATTCTATGTTTTTGTACTCCAAACCTTGCCGAGTATCTCTTTATACGCTCTATAAATACTTCAAAAAAATTTCTTTCATGATAGTCGTGATAAAACCAATAACCATTCCAAGTTGTATCAATTATTTCACTTAGAAATTCATCCCTATATTTAAAAAATTTATTGTTAAATAGAATGTCTAATCTTTCTCCAAACTGAAAATAGTGAGGGTCTCTACCAATAATATCCGTGTATTTAATAAAACGCCTAACAAATGCATCACTCCTTACCCATCCCCATGAATTGGTTAAATTTGAGCATAAGTCTTCTAGTCCATCTGGGTCTTGGATAAATCGAAACTCACCTCCAACAACATGACATGAAGTTAACTCTTCTAATAAATTAACAACTGCACTAGAGCCTGTAGACCCATAACCAGCTACTGAGATATATTTTAATTCTTTATTCATTTTAAATTTCATCACGAAGCTTAATTAAGGTGTTATTTAATAGTGTTGAAGACGTACCTTTTGTATATGGGAAATAAACTATTTCAACTCCAACATCTTTAAATTTTAATTCTAGCTCTTGCCACTTTTCAGTTTGAAACCAGTCATCACCAACAAACATTACATTGAACTTTAACTTTTCCCACATTTCAAACTTATTCATATTTTCTTGTGGGACAACAGCATCTACATATTCAATTGATCTTACAATTTCCATTCTCTCTGAGTGACATATAACAGATTGTTTGTTTTTGTAACTAACCAGTTCATCACTTGTTACACCAACTACTAATTTATCGCACATACCTTTTGCATTTCTTAATAAATTTAAATGCCCTATGTGAAATAAGTCAAAAACACCACTTGTATAACCAACAATCATTTTAATACCTTTAAATTTTCTTGAAACCATAAGTCGTATGAAGTTTTATTGTCTGAATTAGTAAACACTTTTCTTAAGTCGACAGGAAAACCAACTTTACTTTCATAGGCAAAATCCTTACCAAGATACTTCATTAACAGCTGTCTCAATGGAGCTTTACCTAGATTTTTACACATCAATTCATCTTTACAATAATTTATTGCGATTTCAAAAATATGATGATTTGCTAACGGTTCTCTTCCTTCCACACCCGCAGCCATTAGCGAAAAATCTAAACGTCTAAATAAAATCGGCATATGATATCGAATAAAAAACCATCTCACAATTTCAAATGTTGTTTTAAATTTTACTAAATCAAATAAGTTAAAAAACTTTTGATATAATTTAGAGTTTTTATCAGGAGGAATGTAACAATATAGACTTAGAAAATCATCTAAATTAAAGTGTTCAGTATTAGCAGCCCAGTTAAATATCCTATCATATCCTCCAAAGAATTCATCCGCACCTTCACCAGAAAGTAAAACTTTAACTCCATCTTTAGATGCAACTTTAGCTAAACGATATAAGAGCACTTCATTTGGTACAGACATTGGTTCGCCGCGTAATTTTAATAAATAATTAAAACTTTCTAAATACTGTTCGTTATTACATTCTACTATAGTTAAATTATCAATTTCTTTTGATTTTAAATATTCAATATCAGCATCACCAGGAAAACCAATTGAATAAAAACTATCAAATGAACCTAATTCCTTAAGTAAATTACTATCTATACCTCTACTTAAAAGTAACCCTACAGGGGTATCAGCGACTAAACGGCTTGAAATACTTTTAACTATAATATCTTCTAATTCTTTCTCTGAATTATTTTTATATGATTCTAAAATAAAATCCTGACAATCAAAATAAGTGCCGCTAATCAAACAACTTCCAGGTATTACTGAGTTAACACCTTCAAAAAAAGAACCTGAAAAGATTGGTGATCTTGTCGCATAATATTCACTAATAGCATTCTCATTAACTTTAGTATTAAATAATTCCTTGAATACTCGTGGCTCTGAAGCTATGGTTATGTACCCAGAATCCTCATAATAAAACAATGGCTTTACACCAAACCTATCACGACAAATTTTTTTCACCGCACCTAATTCATCAATATAAACAAATGCAAAAAAACCATCCAACTCATTAACGTTTAATTTTTTTGATGCTAGCAAATCACTAAGTAGTTTTGAATCGCTGAAATATTCCTTATTAAAATATTTTAAACCTAACTCCTTGTAGTTTAATATTTCACCATTAAATACTAAAACCCCTCCCATATTATCAAAAACAGGTTGATTTTCTTGTTCCGAAACATCAATTATTGACAATCTAGAATGATAAAGTGACCATTTATGATGAAAAACTAGACCTGAAGATGAATCAGGACCTCTAAATTTTAAGCAGGCTGATATTGTCGAAAGTGAACTTGCATTTACACTTGGATTATTAGATACAAATAAACCACACATATTTAAATCTCTTTATTTTTAAGTACTTTTTTAAGACTATCTTCCAAAGATTGACATTTGTAACTAATTTCTTTATTTAATTTATTATTATTCAATATTAAGTCTCGCTTTTTATATAATCCATTTGAAAAAGTATAAAGATCAGTTCTTTTAATGAGCTTTTCACAACCCATAATTCTCATTATTTCATTTCCAAGTTCATATCTACTGATTGCTTTATTACCAGATATATTATAAATACCTGTCGCTTCTTTATTTATTAGTTCTTTGATAGAATTCACTAAATCATCAATATATATGAAATTTGTTACATCATCATCGACAAGTGTAACCACCTCTTTTCTTAACAATTTTTCAATTATATAATTCGTCAAATTATTCCGTTGAAACCCATATCTAACTGAAATTACACTTGACAATCTCAAAATCAAGTAATTATTACTATTTTTTTTAATAAAATCTTCTACACATTTTTTTTGTTTACCGTATTCACTAATTGGATCAGGAATACTATCTTCAAAGTATTCCGTTCTATTACCTGAATAAATATGACTTGTAGATAATGATAAAAGCCTACCTCCTAATACATTCAATATTTTAACTAAATGTATTACAAGATCCACATTCAACCTCCAAGAGTCTTTTTTAAATCTTTCGCAAAGATCTAACTCATTAATTCCTATACAGTTAATTACTAAATCTGGGTTAACTTCATAAATAGTTTTTTCAATTGAATTAAAATTAAGTTCATTATCAGTATAAATTTTCACATCTTTATCATGTGACCATTTCCTACATAGACCATAAATATGATATTTTTCTCTATTCATCAGATAAAACTGAAAACCAATAATACTGCTGACACCTAAAATTAGTATTTTTTTCATATTTGTTTTACTAAGTTCTCTAAATACTGTCCATAACTATTTTTTTTCATTTTTTTTGCTATTTTAATAACATCCTCAGAGCTTAACCAACCGTTTTGTAAAGAAATTTCTTCTAAGCAAGCTATCTTATATCCTTGACGCCTCTCGATTGTCTCTACAAACATTGCAGAATCCAAAAGTGTTTCATGTGTACCAGTATCAAGCCACGCAAAACCACGGCCAAGCAATTCAACATTTAAAGCACTATTATTTAGATAAACTTGATTTATCGAAGTTATTTCTAACTCACCTCGAGCAGACGGTTTAATTTTTTTTGCTATTTCAACAACGTTGTTATCATAAAAATATAACCCTGTGACGGCATATGTGGATTTAGGAATTACTGGTTTTTCCTCAATCGAAATAACCTTCATGTTCTTATCAAACTCTACAACCCCAAACTGATCTGGTTTTTTTACTTGATAACCAAACACTGTTGCTCCATTTTTAGTTTTTGCGGCTTTTTTTAGCATTTGAGAAAAGCCCTGTCCCCAGAACAAATTATCACCTAAAATTAAGCACACTGAATCATTGCCAATAAATTTTTTACCAATAATAAATGCTTGTGCTATTCCTTCAGGTTTAACTTGAATTTCATAAGAAATTTCAATTCCATAATAACTTCCATTACCTAACAAACGCTTAAAACTATTTAAATCCTCTGGTGTTGTAATGATTAATATATCGCTTATTCCTGCTAACATTAAAACTGACAATGGATAATAAATCATTGGTTTATCATATACCGGTAATAATTGCTTCGACACCCCCATTGTAATTGGATATAAACGTGAGCCAGTACCGCCTGCCAATATTATTCCTTTCATTGCTTACCACCTGATGTAATTTGCTCTACTTTATAAGTATTATCAATCACTTCACTAGCCCATCGCTCATTAGCCAAATACCATTCAACAGTTTTTTTCAACCCAGACTCAAACGTTTCTTTTGGTTGCCAGTCTAAATTAAATTTGATTTTAGAGGAATCGATAGCATACCTAATATCATGCCCAGGTCGGTCTGTAACATATGTAATTAGATCTACGTATTTATTAACCCCTTTTGGTTTAGAAGGTACTAACCTTTCAAGTAAATCACAGATTGATTCAACCACTTCAATATTAGTCTTCTCATTATTACCACCAATATTATATGTTTCTCCAATAACCCCTTCTGTTAACACTTTATGTAAAGCAAACGCATGATCCTCTACATATAGCCAGTCACGAATCTGCTTACCATTACCGTATACAGGCAACTGCTTACCTTCTATTGCATTCAATATAACCAGTGGAATCAACTTTTCTGGAAAGTGATATGGCCCATAGTTATTTGAGCAGTTTGTTATTAGGATTGGTAATCCATATGTTCTTTGCCATGCGCGAACCAAATGATCACTTGATGCTTTGGAAGCCGAGTATGGACTACTTGGCTTATAAGGTGATGTTTCTGTAAATAAATCACTAACGCCTTGCAAATCACCATATACCTCATCAGTAGAAATATGATGAAAACGAAACTCTTTTTTTTCATTTTCTTTAAGTTGACTCCAGTAAGCACGGCTTGCTTCAAGTAAAGTGTACGTCCCTATAATATTAGTTTCAATAAATGCAGCCGGCCCATCAATTGAACGATCGACATGTGATTCCGCAGCTAAATGCATCACTGCATCCGGTTGATATTCTAAAAATATTTTATCTAACTTTTCACGATTACAAATATCAATTTTTTCGAATCTATAGCGTTCACATTCTTTAATATCTTCTAATGACTTCAAGTTACCCGCATAGGTTAATTTATCTATATTAAAGATACTGTCATTTGTATTTTTAATTATATGTCGAATAACAGCAGATCCTATAAAGCCTGCACCACCTGTAACTAGGATTTTCATATTTATCTCTTATTTTAATTTCAATTGTTTACTTATGAATATATAAATATGACTAACTGATTATATTCATTCTTTGACGATCTTTGCTCTAACTAATCATTACAAACTAAAAAATTTAACCAAAAAACATGATGCAAATTTATATATTAGTATTTCCATTGATTAATAGTTGCTTTCTACACTATTTAAAAAAACATCATATTTTATAAATTACTCTTTCGTTATTTTTTTAAAAACTTGATCTTTAACTCGTTACACAAAGATATAAGTGATACAACCTTAGAAAATAAATCCCATTAAAATCACAATGCTAACTATTTAATTTTTTAACATATACTCTATTTATTCAACCACTTATGGTTTTCTATTGTGTTTTAATTTTTCACTATTTTTATTAGCCCAGTAATAAAATTAAACTTTTACATATTTATAAATACCTTAACATTGCCATATGAGTTCTAATAATACAGATTTAAATCAATAAGTTTAGACTATCTATCCAGATATCTATTGCACATAAAGCTCAATATAAGAAATACATTCATTTTCCTATTATCTTTTCCTTACTCTCAAATCAAAACACTTGTATAAATGTTAAATTCAAGTACTTTTCATTTATATACATAAAAACATACAACAACATTTTTACAAAAAACAACTAGCATTCAGTCTATAATGAAAAGCTAATACAATTATAAATAAAAAACATCCAATTAAGCTAACTTTTATCACTCTCATAGCTGTAATTATAATAACCGTAAGATGTGCTTGCCTTCTTTTCAACAGCATTAAGAATAAAGCCTTTAACGTCAACACCAGCCATTTCAAATCTATGTCGAGCAACATCAATTTCTTTAGCTGTATTTTGACCAAAGCGGCCCACCATCAAAGTTGTACCTGCAACTGAACCGACAATACTCGCATCTGTTACAGCTAATACCGGTGGAGTATCTATAATTACAAGATCATAATTATCTGAAGCCCACTCAACAAACGCAGTAAAACGGGAATTCATTAATAGCTCAGATGGATTCGGTGGAACTTGTCCGCGAGTAACAATATCAAGGTTTTCAAAATGAGAATCTTTGATAACTTTTTCAGTTGCTAACTTACCTGATAATAATTCAGATAATCCATTCATCCAATGTAAACTGAAGTGTTTTTGTATGTATCCTTTCCTCATATCAGCATCAACTAAAAGAACCTTCTGGTCAGTTTTAGCCATTACCGTTGCAAAATTTACTGACACAAATGATTTACCAATACCAGGTCCAGGACCAGATATCATAACTACATTATTTTTTGCTTCCATCATAGCAAAGTGCATACTAGTACGCAGTCCACGTAAAGCCTCAATAGCAAGGTCTGCTGGATTAGCAACTGCTAGCAATGTTTGATGTAATTTAGGTGAATCATCTTTTTTAATTTTTTGTTTTAACTTAACATTCATTTTTGCTTGAAAATCTGACATTGGTATACTTGCATATACAGAAAGCCCGAGGGCCTCTATTTCATCGGGACTTTCAACACCTTTGTACAATGCGAATTTTAGAATAACAAATGCAAAAGCAAAAAAACCACCAAGCATTGTAGATAAAATTACGATTATAAGCTTTCTTGGTTTTATTGGGGAGGAGTATGATTGTGCTGCATCTAAAATACGCACATTACCTACTGTTCCAGCTTTTAGAATATTCAGTTCCTGCACTTTATTTAGTAATTGAATGTAAATTTGCTGATTAACCTCTACATCACGCTTCATACGCAGAACATCCCTCTGCGTTTTAGGTAGTTTTTGCACTTGCGTATTAAGCTCATCCTTTTTACCTAACAGAATAGCCCGTTTATCAAGAAGTGATTTATATGCAGGGTGATCTTTAGTAAAACGTTTACTGATCTCGCTTTCCTTAAATGTTAAGTCATTTAATTGCGCCTCAAGAGACAGCATTACTTTCAACGTAGATTGTGCCTCTAGTCCAAGGTCGATAGACTCATTATCTTGACGAAAGCGATTAAGAGCATCCTCAGATGACGTTAATTCAACTTGAATACTCGGCAAATGCCCTTTAAGAAACTCCAAACTTTTTTCTGCCTCTGCAGAATTTCTTTTGACGTTTTGCAGTAAATAGTTCTGACTTATATCATTAAGTATATTCTCAACTAATACTTTATCTTCACCTACAAATGCCAATTCCAGAACACCTGTTTGCAACCCTCTCTCATCTATCGATAAGTTTTGTTTTATCCATCCAATACTTTGTTCTCTGGATCGTTTCCCTAGTAAAAATTCATCTTTATTCTCACCAACTATTGATTGCACAAACAAACTATAACTATCATTAAAAGCTAATTCACCAACCACACCATCTAGAATTTTTCGATTTTCATTATTATATAAAGAGTATTTACCTTGACTAGCATCCTCAAGTTTCAGAGTTAGATAAGAGGAGTTACCTGATGAAACATCAAAACGACTAACTAAAATTGAATTTTGCTTACCAACTATCCGAGCAATCCCCTTTCCTATATACGGCAAGTAATATGGTCTAGCGAGTATTGTCAAATTTAATTTATCGACAGTCTTCCCCAAAATCATACGGGATGTAATAATTTCTATTTCAGTGTTTGATGATGAGTTATTTGAGATCATTTCTCCCATATCACCAACTAAAGCAGACATACCACTACTTTTGCTTTCAATCTGTAACAAAGCATCCGCTTTATATATTGGTGTAGATAACAATGCATAAGCAACCCCAAGCATAAGGAATACACCAGTAATAACAACGATTAACCAGATATTATCTAACAGAACCCCAAATACTTTAGTTAAGTCAATATCATCTGCTTGTTTTTCCTGAGGAGGTAATCGTGTTTGATTATTCATAATAAATAATTTTTTCCAATAAATAATAAATCAGTTTAGTTTTTTAGACCAAGCAACTACAGATGTATTAATAAGAGTATATGCATATTCGAATGCTTCTTTACTTTGTCGGTATGGGTCTGGAACATCTTGTTTATCAAGCCATTGTGTTAATAGCATGGTTTTCCCCCTCGCTTCAGGAGCTATACTTGTAACTGCATTTATATGTCCTTGCTCCATAACAAGTATCAAGTCAAACTCTTTACATAAATCTGATGTGAGTTGTTGGGCAATATGCCCCTCCATGTTCAACCCATTTTCCTTTGCCACTTCTAACGCGGTTTTATCCGCTGGCTTACCAACTAAGGCGCCAATTCCAGCTGACTCAATAATCTTATCAGGTAATAGTGACTTTAAAATGTATTCACCTGTTGGTGAGCGGCATATATTCCCTACACAAACAACTAAAATTTTATCAAACATTACCACCCCCTCACATCATTAATACCGTCGGTCAAACTATTAAAACCAGCTGTTGTTGGCACTATTTGACTAATCACTCTATTCCACTGAACGATTGGTGCAGCTGTAACATACACAATATCTTTTGGCTTCAATTCAAACTCAGTACCTATTACCAATGCAATCGAGTTTGAAATATCCAACTGATATACATTAGCTAGTTTAGATTCATTGCTAGTATTATCTTTATTAGTTCTTACAACAAACACACCTGTCGCATCAGCAGCTAATTGATTGATACCTCCTACACTACTTAACGCCTCAGTTAAACTCATACCAGATCTATCAATTTTCAGTAGTTGAGGATTGTTAACTTCACCCATAACAAACACTTTCTGATTATCGTTTCTTGGAACATGAACTATATCCCCAGGTTTTAATAAACGATTTTGAGTTAAATCACCTTTTTGCATTAATCGATATAAAGATAATGTCTCTTCGGCCCCATTGCTGGTAAGGCTTACATTACGCCAATCTGCATCTTCAACCAGACCACCAGCCTGGTTTATCGCATCAAGTAGTGTCAAAGGTACATTGGAAATATATTGTTGACCTGGTGAGCTAATTGCGCCAGTTACGTAGGCTTTTTTAGATTGAAATGCAGCAACACTCACATCGACTTGAGGTGACTCTATGAATTTTGACAACTTCGTCGTCATAATTTCTCGGATTTGTGTAGTTGTTTTATTAGCAACCTCAACAAAGCCAATATATGGATAAAAAATACGCCCATCCGCATGAACCCAATTACCAGATTCGCTTGCACTACGATACGAGCCGGCTGGTATCGTCAATTCAGGGTGATCCCAAACGGTAATATTCAGAATATCTCCACTTCCTACTAGGTATTCATAATCTGCAATTTCTTTATCTAATGCTGTATTAACTCTTGCTACCACTTTAGGGGTTTTAAAGTTCTTCATTTCAGCAGCTGTTAACTGGTAAAGATTGATCTTACTTATAATATCAGTTGAACTGGTTTCTAAAGCAGGATCCTTGTCACCATCCTGTACACTTAGGTAAGACCCTGGAACCGAGCAACCAGCTAAAAAAATAGGCATAAAGATGGTAATAATTGTTTTTTTACAAGTTTTCATAAGGTCAATTATCGCTTTTTGTTTAATGCATTTATATTCAATATTTATCAATGGCATTAAAGTTATCAGGTGTAATTTTATTGGGCACAATGATTACAGAAAAAAGCCAAAAAAAACAGTCATATATATTTTTTAATAACAGTATTTAACAAATGTCGTATTTAACTGAATTAACACACAATTATTTCAATCAGCAAAATATATACTACTAACTCTGAATTTTACAAAAAGGAGTATATGAAAGGAAATGTATGATTTTTTTAAATCGTTATAAACTTAAAAACCTGCCCAATAGGCTATTGAACAGGCTTTTAAGGAATCTTGCTAGTGAAAAACAATCGCTTTAGATTTGTTTTTCAATCTCAGGCACTAGCTCAAACAAATCACCAACTACCCCATAGTCAGCCACCTGAAAAATCGGCGCCTCTTCATCTTTGTTGATTGCAACTATCACTTTAGAATCTTTCATGCCCGCAAGGTGTTGAATCGCTCCTGAAATGCCAACCGCAATGTAAAGCTCTGGCGCAACCATTTTACCCGTTTGTCCAACTTGCATATCATTAGGAACAAAGCCAGCATCCACCGCAGCACGAGAGGCGCCGACAGCAGCACCTAGCTTATCCGCTAAGCTGTACAACATATTGAAGTTTTCACCATTTGCAAGACCACGCCCACCAGAGACCACAGTTGTTGCAGCGGTTAATTCAGGTCTTTCTGATACAGCTAAAGACTCCTCAATAAATTCAATATCGCCTGATGAATGAACACTTGATACTTGCTCTATTTGAGCCGATCCACCTTCAGCAGAGATAGCATCAAACGCGGTTCCACGAACCGTCATAACCTTAACAGCATCACATGATTCAACTGTCGCTATCGCATTGCCTGCATAAATAGCACGTTTAAAGCGACCTTCAGATTCAATAGACATAACATCCGATAGTTGATTAACGCCCAATAACGCAGCCACTCTTGGTAGAACATTTTTCCCAGTTGTCGTAGATGCCGCAAGAAGATTACTAAATCTTGCAACATCAGCACCTTTATTATCAGGGTCAATTTGCTCTAATAGCAGTTTACTAACATTTTCTGCAACTTGATGCTCATATGCTACGCTGTCAGCTAACAAAACTAAATCAACATCAGCGATTTTTGCAACTTGATTTGCAACATCTGCACAACCTGCACCAGCCACAAGTGCAGTAATAGGTTTGCCAATTTGTTTAGCCGCACTTAACACATTCAAGCTTATAGGTGAAAGCGTTCTATTATCATGTTCAATTAATACTAAGGTACTCATGCAATCACCTTTGCTTCATTACGTAATTTTTCAACTAATTCATCAACTGAAGAAACTTTAATACCTGCTTGTCTTTGTGCAGGTTCTTCGACACTTATAAGTTTTAGATTTGATGAAACATTTACACCAAGATCATCAGCCAACTTAACCTCAAGAGGTTTACGTTTAGCTTTCATAATATTAGGAAGAGATGCAAATCTAGGTTCGTTCAATCTAAGATCAGTAGTAACAACAGCAGGTAGGGTAAGCCTTAGTGTTTGCAAGCCACCATCAATTTCACGAGTAACTAAAGCTTTACCGTCTTCCACTTTAATTTCAGATGCAAAAGTGGCTTGAGGTCTATCAAGCAATGCAGCCAACATTTGGCCCGTTTGATTATTATCCGAATCAATTGCTTGTTTACCCAGCAATATCAAACCTGGCTCTTCTGATTCTGCAACTTTAGCAAGAATACGAGCTACTGAGAGTGAATCAGGCCCGTCCTCAGATTCAACTTGAATTGCCCTATCACAACCTAGTGCTAGCGCATTTCTGAGTTGCTCTTGGCAAGATTTTGACCCAATTGACACTACAACCACTTCAGTTGCTACACCCTGCTCTTTTAATCGAACAGCCTCTTCAACTGCAATTTCACAAAAAGGATTTAAGGCCATTTTAACATTATTAAGATCAACATTAGATTGATCAGCCTTAACTCGCACTTTTACGTTGTAATCAATAACGCGCTTTACTGCTACCAAAATTTTCATTGGCAAATTCCCATCTCTGTCTAATTTATGGCTTTTGGCCTTTTTATAATCAGCCAAGGCTTATGGCCCTAACTGCAATCTATAGCTTTAGAGGTATATACTTCTTTAACTATTTGTTTTGCCTGATAAATAAGGGTCATCACCCTAAGTTATACGCGAAGTCCGCCATCCATTTCAATGACACGGCCCGTAAAATAATCATTTTCTAATATGTACTGCATAGTGTGAGCGATTTCATCCACTTCACCCATACGTCTCAATGGCACCGCTTTTAACATACGCTCAACCGCTTCTGGTTTCATTTGTGCCGTCATATCCGTTGCAATCATGCCAGGAGCAATACCAGCTACACGAATATTGTATCTAGCTAACTCCTTCGCCCAACTTACCACCATAGTCGCAACACCCGACTTAGTCGCACTATAGTTAGTCTGTCCAGCATTCCCAGCACGTGATACAGATGAAATATTAATGATGACGCCAGCATCTGCTTGCTCAGCCATAATACCGGCAGCCTCTCTGCCGCATAAAAAAGATCCAGTTAAATTCACATCAACAACCGACTGCCATTGCTTAAGTGACATTTTGTCTGTGAGCTTTCCATCTTTCACCTTAATCAACATGCCATCACGCATTAAACCAGCATTATTGATTAAGCCATTTAATTGACCAAAGTCTTGTTTGATTTGTGAGAAAGTATCTTCCACCTCTCTTTCACTTGAAATATCACAAACATACCCTTTCACAGTGAGATTTTTATCTGCCTGATGCGCTTGTTCCAATAACGTTTTCGCCATCATAGCTACAGCAGCATCATCAAGATCTATAATGGCAACATGCGCGCCTAGCTCTACTAAATGAGACGCCATTCCAGCACCTAAACCTCTTGCACCACCAGTTATTGCAAACACCTTTTGATCAAGTTTCATACACCTTCCTTTTATATAACACTCAAGACTGAATTAGCTTATAAAAATCAAGTTATGCACAGACTCAAGCTTAAATCATGATTATCTTTAAATTATGATATTTACTTTTCTTGATATAGCTTAATCAAACTAGAAAAGTCTAAACCACCATTACCTTGTTCTTTATGCAGGTTAAACAAGCCTCTAGCAGCACTTCCCATAGGCGTTGGAGATGAACTTAGCTGACTTAAATTCATAGCGAGCCCCAAATCTTTAAACATCAAATCCACCATAAATCCACCTTGGTATTGATTAGATGAAGGAACATTTTCCATTACACCAGGCACAGGATTATAGACTTGTAGAGCCCAGTTATTACCTGAGCTTTGCTTCATAATGTCAGACAAAACCTTCGGATCTAAACCATTCTTCATGCCCATATTCAGAGCCTCACAAGTGCCCGCCATAAGAATAGCTAACATCATGTTATTACAGGCTTTTG
Source organism: Marinomonas sp. SBI8L (assembly GCF_001624705.1). Lineage (GTDB taxonomy): Bacteria > Pseudomonadota > Gammaproteobacteria > Pseudomonadales > Marinomonadaceae > Marinomonas. Next base: position 24,508 of record NZ_JSEO01000002.1, on the reverse strand, counting down.
CTATTTGACCTGCACCATGATCACCCGCATGAAAAATATTCTTTCCCATACACTCTAGTACAGGCAAAGCCTTATCAAATTGAGCCTGTTCACCACCAACCATAAATGCCAATGTGCCAGCTTGCGCACCACCTACACCACCAGACACAGGCGCATCAATAAACTCAATACCGCGCTCTTTAGCGAGATGAGCAATTGTCCTTGCCACATCAGCTTCAATGGTCGAGCTATCAATAACCAAAGCGCCTGAGGGGATATGATCAAACAAGGGAGCATCACAAGAGACATACAAACCATGAACATGCTTACCAGCAGGTAGCATGCTAATAATAAACTCTGCTTCTTGAATCGCTTCTAAAGTCGTGTCCACTTTCATACAACCAGCTTGCACAGCTTTATCCAACGCTTCTGTTGATAAGTCGAATGCTTTTACCTGATGACCAGCCTTTGCTAAATTAGCTGCCATTGGCCCGCCCATGTTGCCAAGCCCTATAAATCCAATATTTGCCATGACGTTTATCCTTTAAATCATTATTCTTGTTTTAGTAATTTGATCTGCCACTTTCTGTTGTTAAATGCTTAAAAAAACAAGCCAAACAGCGTGCTTATATAAGCATTACTAATCTAAAGATACCTAAGTGGATGATCAGCTTTATCCCAAGGAGAACCTAATAAGTCTGCAATATAAGTATCTTCTACCTCAGCCACAGATTCATAACGCCACTTTGGCGACTTATCCTTATCGATTAATAATGCTCTTACACCTTCAGCAAGCTCATCATGTCTTGTACATTGCACAGACACTTCAAGCTCTTGCTGAAAAACCTCTTTCAGCGACAAGCCCACACTTCGCTCTAATTGGGCTTTAATAAGAACAAGTGACACAGGGCTACCGCTCGCAACCGTTTTTTGAGCCTTAACCAACCACTTATCCTCTGTTTCAATGCCAGCTAGGTCCTTTAATACGTCATCTAGAGAATCATTAGACATTAAATCTTCAATCAAACCTTGATGAGATATTATTGGGCTAGGTAATGCTTCAAATACACCTTGTGATTCATCACCCAAACCAGGCAAAAGTTTATTCACTGCCTCATGAGGGTTAGCTTGCCAATCGGCAACAAGAAGTCGCTCCAGAAGCTGAGATCTTTGACCGACATCTAGAGCATAATCTGCCATTCCCAATGCCATCGCATCTTTTGCGTTAATTCCTGCCGCCGTTAACCCTAAAAACATACCAATATTACCTGGCAGCTTATTCAGGAAATAACTCGCTCCAACATCAGGATAAAGACCAATACTCACTTCAGGCATAGCAAGGTAAGTTGTTTGAGTAACAACTCTATGGCTAGCACCGGCAAACAACCCCATGCCGCCCCCCATAACAAAACCACTGCCCCAACAAATAATTGGCTTAGGATAAGTATGAATTTGGTAATCTAGCTGATACTCACGGGTAAAAAAGTCAGTTGGAAAAGAGCTAATTTCGTCTCGCATCATTGCTTCGTGCAGTTTGATAATATCGCCACCAGCACAAAAAGCCTTTTCCCCTTCACTATCTAATATAATAGCGACAACGCTTTTTTTAGATTGCCAAGCATCTAATTTCGCCGAAATAAGGTCGATCATTTTTAACGTTAACGCATTAAGTTTCTTTTCAGCGTTTAACCTAATTTCACCAATAATTTCACCTGAAGCAGTAAAGTGCTCATGAAAGATTACGCTTGCCATAAATATTTCCTTAGCTTTTTATTTGTTTAGCCAATTAGCCGCTCGCTTTTCCAAGAAGGCATTCACCCCTTCCGCCTGATCTTCCGTATCAAAAAGATCAACAAATAGCTCTCTTTCAAGAATTAGCCCTTGTTGTAGCGGTGCTGTTCGCGCATTTTGAATAAGAGATTTACATGCAGCAACAGAAGATGGGCTCTGCTGACCGACTTGCTCAGCTAAAGCAATCGCCTTCTCTAAAGCATCGCCTCTTTCAACAACCTCTTCGACCAATCCTATTTCTAGCGCTTTTTCAGCTTTAACTTGCTCACCACATAGGATCATTCGTTTTGCCCATCCCTCTCCGACCAACCAAGTCAGATTTTGGGTACCACCAGCACAAGGCAGCAAGCCAACTTTTGCTTCTGGTAGCGCTAACAGAGCTTGTTCTTCTGCGATACGCAAATCACAGGCAAGTGCCACTTCAAGGCCGCCCCCCATGCTATAGCCATTGATAGCAGCGATAGAGACTCCTCTAAATTGACTTAAGGTTTCAAAAGCTAGACCAAATAAACGCGCCATTTCACGAGCAACTTCTTTATTCCCATCGGCAAAGAGCTTTAAGTCAGCACCTGCTGAAAAAAACTTATCGCCAGCACCCGTTAAAACCAAACTCCAAATTGATTTATCTTGGTTTAGCTCTTCAACAATTAGCTTAAGCGCCTTTAGACTTTCTGCCGTCCAAGTATTTGCGGGTAAATTATTCATTGTGAGAATGGCAATATGGCCCTTTTTCTCAACCAAAACTAAGTCTGTTTTTACCTGAGTCATGTTTAGCTCCTTTCTCTTGCAGTCCTAAATCACATCAATCTCTATTGAGCCGATACAGAACACAAGAATGTTCAATTTATGATGAGATTAAAATTCAGAATCCGTGTCTGCCAATAAACGACGGCCAATAATGACACGCATAATCTCGTTAGTTCCCTCAAGTATTCTGTGTACCCTTGTATCACGCACATAGCGCTCCATTGGGTATTCTTTGATATAACCATAACCACCAAAAATCTGTAGCGCTTCATCACATACCTTAAAGCCAACATCGGTAGCAAAACGTTTTGCCATAGCACAATAAGTGGTCGCGTCTTTATGGCCAAGGTCCAGCTTACTTGCAGCTAAGCGGACTAACTGCCTAGCGGCTAAAAGCTCAGTCGCCATATCAGCTAAACGGAACTGCAAACCCTGAAAATCACCAATTTGTTTGCCAAATTGCTTTCTTTCTTGCATATAATCACGCGCTTGATTTAAAGCTTGCTGAGCCGTTCCTAAAGAGCAGGAAGCAATATTAATTCGCCCCCCATCAAGCCCTTTCATGGCAAGCACAAAACCCTCACCTTCTTCACTTAACAGGTTTTCCACTGGCACTTTCACATTATCAAAACTGATCATGCGTGTTGGCTGACTATTCCATCCCATTTTGTCTTCTTTTCGGCCATAGCTAATACCGTCACTATGAGCATCAACCACAATAGCAGACACTCCACGGGCACCAAGACCACCCGTTCGAGCCATTACAACCAATACATCTGTACTACCAGCACCTGAAATAAATACCTTACTGCCGTTTAAGATATAGTGATCACCCTCTTTCTTAGCCGTTGTTTTTAAAGAAGCCGCATCGGATCCCGCATTTGGTTCAGTCAAACAATAAGAACCCAAGGCTTGTGCACTAATCAAAGACTCTGCATATTTTTCAAGCACACTAGGCTTAGCAAAGCTGGTCACCATCCAAGTCACCATATTGTGGATGGTCAAATAAGCGGTAGTGGAGGTACACCCCATAGAAAGGCGCTCAAAAATGATACTTGAATCAAGACGACTTAAACCTAGGCCACCCGCAGACTCTGGGGTATAAAGTGAGGCAAAACCCATTTCACCCGCCTTACGAATCACATCAACCGGAAAAAAAGACTCTTCATCCCATTTTGCTGCATTTGGTTCCAACTCACTGCGAGCAAATGCAGTTGCCATATCCGAAAATGCCACCTGATCTTCGTTTAATTCAAAATCCATTAAAGCCTCCAAAATAGGCTTAGCCATATCATCAAGCTAAGCCTTTAAAACTATTAAATTGTTAATGAGGTGATCTAGTCACTGGCTAGATAATCGCTGGCCATATTGTCACCTCAGATTGTAATTATTTAAGTTGAATCGTCATATTAGGACCATGCGCAATATCATCTTCAAACCAGCGCGCTGTAATTGTTTTAGTTTCCGTATAAAAACGTACAGCTTGTTTACCATATGCATGCTGATCGCCGTAAAACGACTTGCGCCAGCCGGTGAATGAGAAGAAAGGAAGTGGCACAGGCACAGGCACATTTACACCTACTTGCCCCACTTTAATCTCATGTTGGAATTTACGTGCAGCCGCACCTGATGCAGTAAAAATAGAGGTACCATTACCATATGGGTTTTCATTAATAATTTGGATCGCCTCTTCTAAGGTATCCGCCTCAATGACTAACAACACGGGGCCAAAAATTTCTTCCTGATAAATCGACATATCACGGCTAACATTGGTGAAAAGTGTTGGCCCTACCCAGTTACCATTTGGAAATCCGGGGACTTTATAGTCACGCCCATCCAATAGACATTCAGCACCTGCCTCTATTCCTTCACTGATAAGGCGACACACACGTTCTTTCGCAGCAGGATTGATCAAAGGGCCATATCCAGCGCCTTCATCATCCCAAGCACCTGGTCTAACTTTAGATAAAGCTTCTTTTAATTCAGGTACCCACTGACGAGACTCACCAACAAAGACAGCAACAGAAATAGCCATACAACGTTGACCACCTGCACCCACCGATGCACCTAATAAGTTATTAATAACTTGCTGTTTTTGTGCATCTGGCATGACCACCATGTGGTTTTTAGCACCAGCAAAAGCCTGTACTCGCTTCATATGATCGGTACCAGTTTTGTAGATATGCTCAGCAACAGAAACAGAGCCAACAAACGAAATGGCATGTACTTCAGGATGAACTAACAGTTGACTCACCACATCTTTAGTACCGTGTACGATTTGCAATAAACCTTCAGGTGCGCCTGCTTCGATAAAGAGCTCAGCCAATCGCATAGGCGTTAATGGGTCTTGCTCGGAAGGTTTTAGTACAAAAGCATTGCCGCAAGCGATGGCCATAGGGAACATCCAAAGCGGAATCATGGCAGGAAAGTTAAACGGAGTAATACCTAAACACACACCTAGTGGCTGAGTGTAGCTGTAGCAGTCAATTTTACGGGCAACATTTTCAACTGTTTCACCCATACTTAGCGCTGCAATATTACAAGCCTGCTCCACAACCTCAATACCACGCCAGACATCACCTTTCGCATCTTCAAAGGTTTTACCTGTTTCTTTACTTAATATGGTAGCAAGTTCATCGTGATGATCTTTTAGCAAAGCCTGGTATCGCAACATAAGACGAGCACGATCTGACACAGGCACTTCTTTCCATGTTTCAAATGCTAACTGTGCACTAGTAACAGCCTGCTCAACTTCTTGTTCAGTTGCACAAGGAACACTTGCAATGACATTTTGAGTAGCGGGATCCGTCACATCAATCCAGTTTTGAGAGGTGCTTTGCACCATCTCACCATTAATTAGCATAGGAACTTTATGTGTCATAACCATTTCTCCTTGAGTTTAGAGATTGCGTTAATCAGAGAGTTTGCTTTGTAAGCAAAGTCATTACCTTTACGTTAACGTTAATCTCATATTTATTATTTTTCAACAGAAATATGTTTTACCACGCAAACTCCTACTTCAGGATTGATAAAGTTGCTTTATTGATGGACTATATTGCGATAAACATCACGAGTTTACCTTTAGGTTAACTTTGTACATTATTTTTTAGAGAGCCCACACATGAGCAACACGTCAAACTGGCCAATTCCCAATGATAGTGTTCGTTTTTTATTGCCAAGACCCGTAATTAATAGTCTCAAAGAAAACCCGATTGGAAAATCTCTCCACCCAGTTGCGATGGGGTTTTACAAAAAAGCACAAGGGCACACTATGTCCAGACTAGATCACGATGATTATTTATTAATATATTGCGTTGCGGGTGAAGGTTTATTAAAGCTTAATAAGAAAAGTATAAAAGTCAGTACGGGGGACTTTTTAATACTGCCAAAAACACTTTCTCATGAGTATACCGCTAAGAAAAAGTCACCTTGGAGCATCTACTGGGTTCACTGTGATGGCATACTCGCTAAAGACTATCTTGATGAGATTATCACTCAATCCCAGAGCAACATATTATCCATAGGTCTACATTCGCGATTAATTACTGATTTCGAGGCACTTTTAGATACAAGACTCAATAACTCACTTTTTGAAAGCTTCCTCCATAGTTGTAGCTTATTAAGTCAAATAATCACTCATATCGCCCTACTCAATAAACAGGTGCAGTCTCAATTTGATAAAAGCTTAGATTTAGAATTAATAAGAAGTCTAATGCTGACACACATACATCAACAGCTTGATGTAGAAACACTAGCTAACGCCGCTAATTTATCAAAATGTCACTTTATCAAACGTTATAAAACACTAACAGGCCGAACACCTATCAATGATTTTATCCAGATGAAGATTGAAAGAGCCTGTCACCTATTAGATGTAAGTGACAAGGGAGTTGCTGAAGTAGGCTGGGAACTAGGCTATGAAGATGCCTATTATTTCTCAAGGGTATTTAATAAGGTAATGGGCATTTCCCCTAGCCAATACCGAACACTTAGATTAGGCCACACTTAGCGACTAAAAGTTAAGGTTAGCAGTCGTTCGAGCAAAACTATTTAAAACATGCTATTTAATCATGTGACTTATGGGTTGTTAACTTAATGCTGGTTTCGCTTAAAGAGACACTATCTAACAGTCTAATGGCTTTAATTGTATGATCAAAACTTTCAAGACTCTCTGTCCCTATTTCGACAATAAAGTCCCAACGCCCATTAGTTGAATGTACGGCTAGCACTTCAGGCATGGCTCTTAACCTAACAATAAGACTATTTGAAGGTTTACCCTCAATTTCAAGCATCATCACAGCCCGAACCGCATGAGGGCTTAATGCCGATTTTAGTTGCACACTAAAACCTGTAATCTCCCCTTCTGCGATTAGACGGTCCAACCTTGTTTTTACGGTTGCCCTAGATACCTTTAACGCATTAGCAAGATCTGCAATCGACATGCGTCCATCTAGCTGTAATAAGGCCAACATCTTACGGTTTAATTCATCCATACTTTAATCCTTAAATACCCCCACCACTTATCATAATAGACACCACCATTAATCATTATGTTCAATTTGCTATAAGATTTGTTAAATAATACATCTAATATCTAACATATTTTAGCTTTAAACTTATTTTCTCAACTCAGAAATAACTAAAAATAAGAAACTCAAAGGCTATCTATGAAAACCATTTATTCTGATAAACACATATTAAGACAAGTTAAAGCCGAAATTCATAATGGGGAATTAGTCCCACCTTTTGAGCGTAAAGAGCGGGTCGATTACATATTAAAAGAGCTTGATAAAAGAGGTTTCGATAGGCCCATTTCCGAGCAAGCTTTTAACCTTGAAACAGTTCATAAGGTACACAGCAAGGATTACGTCAATTTTCTACAAAACGTTTGGCAAAAGTGGCTCGACGCTGGCCATACTTGTGATGCGATCCCGAATATTTGGCCTTCCCGCTCCATGCCATCTAATGTCATTCCAAGCAATATAGAAGCACAGCTTGGCTATTATGCTTTAGCAGCAGAAACCGCGATCTCAGCAGGCACATGGCAAGCGGTTAATGCCGCCAAGGACGTCGCCCTCACAGCAGCCGAGCATATCATCCAAGGAGAAAACAGTGCCTTTGCACTTTGTCGCCCGCCAGGACATCATGCCGCCCGCGATCAATTTGGAGGCTACTGTTTCTTAAATAATGCTGCAATTGCTGCCCAACACCTTCGTGATAATGGATATGCCAGAGTCAGCATTTTAGATGTGGATTATCACCATGGTAATGGTACTCAGCAAATTTTCTATCGCAGAAATGACGTTCAAACACTCTCCATTCATGGTGACCCTGATTTCGCTTTCCCCTACTTTTTAGGCCATGCCAATGAAATAGGCGAAAACGAAGGTGAAGGATATTGCTTTAATTACCCTCTTGCTGCTGGTAGTGATTACACAACATGGGGAAATGCACTTGAGAGAAGCTTTGAGCAAATCAAACAATTTAATGCTGAGATCCTTGTCGTATCATTAGGTGTCGATACTTTTGAGAATGATCCTATCAGCGCTTTTAAGCTCAAATCTGATGACTTTTATGATTATGGGAAACGCATAGCAGAACTTGGCCTACCCGCCTTATTTGTAATGGAAGGTGGTTATGCCGTCGAAGAGATAGGTATTAACACAGTCAACGTATTAGAAGGCTTTAATTCTCAAAGATAACCTTTTACAACTGAGTTGAATTAAGTGCTCTGAAATTAATTCAGCTCAACTAAAGCATTAGCCTCACATCTAAAACTCAGTTAGTATGCGCGACATACGGATTAAGTCATCTTAATCCGTTTTTAACGAGCAACTTGAGTCAGAATTCATGAATATTACACCCGTTATTCTATGCGGTGGGTTTGGCAGCCGCCTTTGGCCCTCTTCACGTTTAGCCTTCCCTAAACCTTGCCTAACATTAACGGAAAATGATTTAAGCCTATTGCAGCAAACTCTAGTGCATATAGCGCACCTTAATTTGAATTCTCCAATCATTGTTTGCAATCAATTGCATCGCTTTGTAATTGCCCAGCAAATTGAAAGCTTGAAACAAAGCTACGCTTATCTGGCAAATACACGTATTTTACTTGAACCTGTAGCACGTAATACGGCTCCCGCTATTGCCCTTGCCGCATTAGAGTCATTACAAAGTAACACTAATAACACCTTATTAGTTTTACCTGCCGATCATCATATCAAATGGGATGAGAGTTTCGATCAGAGTATTAAAGCTGCAAACAAATTAGCTCAAGATAACAATCTAGTAACTTTTGGGATTAAACCAAATTACCCAGAAACAGGATATGGCTACATCAAAGCAGGTCAAAATCATGAGGTCATGGCTTTCATTGAAAAACCAAACTTGGCTAAGGCACAAGAGTATGTAAAAAATGGAAGCTACCTTTGGAATTCTGGGATGTTTGCTTTTAAAGCAGAAAGTTATCTTAATGAATTAAAAAATCATCAAACTGAGATTTTCCAAGCTTGTCATTTAGCCTTTGGCGAACGTAAACAAGATGATGATTTTATCCGCATCAATGAAGATGCTTTTAAACTCTGCCCTGCAAACTCAATAGACTATGCGGTTATGGAGCAAACTAAAAAGGCGAAAGTCGTTCCTTTTTATTGTGACTGGCAAGATTTAGGTAATTGGTCTGCTGTATATGATCAATCATCAAAAGATGATGATAAGAACAGCCTAATGGGAGACGTTATTAGCCAAGATTCTAGCCAGTGTTTAATTAAATCTGAATCTAGGTTAGTTGCTACTCTAGGGGTTGAGAACCTAGTTGTGATAGAAACAGCTGATGCTGTACTTGTGATGAACAAGGATAAATGCCAAAACATGGGCAAGTTAATTACACAACTAAAAGAGACAAATCGAAGTGAGTATTTAATTAAGCAAGCAACTGCACAGGATTAAGCAAATTAAGGCATTTTTTAGGAAGGGAAATTAGCAAATTAAAGACACAATCATTGCTCGCCAATTGTTAGCAAGCAATGATAGCAAACTAAGTAATCCCCACTTAGTCTTTAGAGAGTTTACCAGAGAGAAATACGACAAAAGGAACACAATACGTCAATAACGCTGAGGCAAGTCTAAGCTCCGCATCGCCAAATAAAGCATCATATTGGTTAATTATCAGCAATACCGTACCGACAACACTCGCCACTTTCATCGCTTTAAAAACAAGATTTTTTGTTAACTTCTTTGTCATTTTTTTATCCTAAGGGCATATAAAATAAGGCGATATAAACTTAAACATTAAGGTTTGATGCTAAGTCTCTGAATGCGGTTCTCACCCCTTCTTCAATAACAGGGTGGTAAAAAGGCATATCTAAGATTTCAGCAACCGTCAACTTTTGCTGTATTGCCCAAGATAACAAATGTGCTACGTGTTCAGCAGCAGGACCAAACATCTCAGCCCCTAAAAACTCGCCAGAATGCTTGTCGGCATAAACTTTAAGCATCCCTTGGTTTTTAGCCATGACTCGACTGCGACCTTGTCCTTCAAAACTCACCTCACCCACGGCAAAGTTATCACCATAAGCTTGTTTAATTTGAGAAAGTGTTAACCCCATACTGGCGATTTGTGGATCAGTAAAAGCAACAGCAATGCTAGCTCGCCTCAAACCAGCCTTCACCTCTGGATAGCTTCCAGCATTCGAACCAGCAGTCTTACCTTCATCGGCAGCTTCATGCAAAAGCGGTAAAAAAGCATTAGCATCTCCTGCAATAAAGATATGATCACAACTTGTTTGCAAGGTCTTCTCATCAAAAATTGGAGTACCACGCCCATCTAATTCTAAGCTAGTTAAGGATAAATTTAAGTTATCCAAATTAGCTTTTCGACCTGTCGCTGCCAGAATGTATTCAAAACACTCTGTAACACTTAGGCCTTTTTCATTGATATATTCAACTTCAACACCATTATCAAGCTTACTAATACGCTTAAGATCTGTGTCTAAGTCCAATACAAACTCTTTGTTAAATGTCGCTTGAGCATACTCTTTGATCGTTGGATCTTGGATCCCCGCTAACGAACCGCTACGCCCAAATACCTTTACCTCAACACCTAAACGACTCAATGCCTGACCTAATTCCAGTCCAATAACACCTGGTCCAAACACAGCAAGCGATTTCGGTAAGGCCTCAAGCTCAAACACATCATCATTAATAAGCAGTCTTTCTCCAGCCTCATAAAAGAGATCCGCAAAGTGAGGTCTGGAGCCTGTTGCGATGACAATACGCTTAGCTTTAATTTGAGTGTGATCATCAATTAAAAGTGTGTTGTCATCAACAAATCTTGCGTAGCCTTTCACCTTATGTTTTGCATCAAAACCTTCAACAGACTCAATTACAAAACCAACAAACCTATCTCTCTCACTTCTGACACGTTCAAGTACTTTGGTACCATCAACCTTAATACCGCTAACGTCAACACCAAAGATATCCGCCTGATGAGCATGATGCGCAGCTTCTGCAGCAGCAATTAATAATTTACTTGGCATACAACCAACACGCGCACAAGTAGTGCCATATTCACCCGCTTCAATCAAAGCGATACTATCCGTATGAGCTTTAGCGGCTCGATAAGCAGACATGCCAGCTGTACCTGTGCCAATAATGGCGACATCAACTTCTTTAAAGTTCATCTGCAATACCCTTACGCAATTAAGTCTGTTTGTTGAGAGTAATGCACTAGAAACTTCACTATATCTTGAGATTCATACAGCCACTTAACTTGGCCATCTTCACGCTCAATTCTTAAACAAGGTACTTGCTTGCTACCACCACCAGCAATTAAGTCACCTCTGTGTTGAGCACTTTTTTGAATATCCCTGCGTTCTACATTCAATTTCAGTTTATCAAGAGCTTGGCGTGTATAAGCGCAAAATGGGCAAGCATGATAGTGATATAAAGCGAGTCCTGGGACTGTGTTTGATTTACTCATAGCTAATCTCCAAAGTATTCATATTTTCAATACATGCAATTATCCTTATATATTTGCTTCAAAATATGATGAAATAGCCAAATTAATTGTCATTTTGTCCTGATATCTTGGCTTTAACAGCTTACCTCAGTTTTGGAGATTCTTTTGGATGCATTAACCGATGTACTTAAAACCCTGCGTTTAAATACTCAAACCTATTTTTGCAGTGATTTTCATGCACCTTGGGGGATTGTGATGGATGAAGACAGTGAAGGTATGTTCCATGTCGTACTTGAAGGCAGCTGTGTACTAAATATAAGTAATAATTCAAATACCATCATTTTAAATAAAGGAGATATTGTCGCTTTTCCCAGTGGTGGCGCCCATTGGATCAGTGACCATCAAGACAGTCCCAAAATGCCGAGTCGCTTTGTTCTAGATAAAATTTTATCGGGCGAAAGCCCCTTTGAAACACAAACAGAGCCCAGCCAAGAAATTATCAAAAACACCTTAATGTGTGGATCATTCAGCTATGATACAAAAATGAAGCACCCTTTCATTCGAGACCTACCTTGTTTCATACACATCAAAGCAGAACAAAATAACGAACAAAGATGGATGAGTGAACTCGTTGCGACTCTTTCAAGAGAATCTCGCTCTCCTTCACCTGGCTCAAGTTTAATGCTAGATAGGTTAACTGAAGTACTGTTTATTCAAATTATTCGTTACTTTCTTAATTCTCAACCAAATAAGCATAATTACCTCGCCGCCCTCAATGATCAACAAATTGGCACCACTCTGAATCTAATACACGCAGAAGAGTCAGCTTTTTGGACCATCGAAAAGTTAGGAGAAAAAGTCGCTATGTCGCGCAGTGCCTTTACAGATAAGTTTTCCAAGCTGGTTGGCCAAGCGCCAAAAACCTATCTACTTAACTGGCGTATGCAAAAGGCAAAAACACGATTAGAAGGGACGGATGATTCTATGTATCAAATTGCTGAAGATGCTGGCTACTCCTCGGAGGCCGCTTTTAGTAAAGCGTTTAAAGCATTTTTTGCTGAAACGCCCGGATTTGTAAGACGAGCAAGCAAGTACTAAGTTCAGGCAAGGCCACACTCCCCATAAAAAAGCCTTGATCAGATTCACTCTAATCAAGGCTTTTTTGTTTTATAGCACTGACTTTATAGAAGGGCCCTAAAGGCCTGGCTCTAAAAGTTATGCCATCTACAAATTATTAGATTTGTTTAAGCAAGCTCACCATTTCATAAGCACATAGTGCTGATTCTTCACCTTTGTTACCTGCTTTTGTACCAGCACGCTCAATCGCTTGTTCTATAGTATCTACGGTTAGAATACCAAAAGAAATTGGCACATTCGTATCTAAGGAGATTTTACCTAAGCCACTTACCGCTTCACCCGCAACATAATCAAAGTGAGGGGTTGAACCACGAATAACCGCACCTAGGGCAATAACAGCATCATACTTGCCACTTTCAGCTAATTTTTTAACGACTAAAGGCACTTCAAATGCACCTGGGCAACTTACCAAGGTAATGTCATCTTCACTAATTCCGTGCCTTGTTAGACCACGAACAGCACCATCAACTAGCTTATCTACAACAAACTCATTCCAAGTTGTATTTACAATGACAAATTTCGCATCTAGTGGCTTAAAGTTACCTTCGATCTTTTTCATTTTTTTCCCTTACTTATCTGTGTCACTAATATTGTTAGTTAATACTTAAAATCTTAATGCTTGCCAAAATAAACGATTAGTTTTGGTATTCGAGATAGTCCACGACTTCTAAGTCAAAGCCTGATATTCCGGTAAATTTCATTGGACTACTCAGTAGTCGCATTTTGCTCACACCTAGGTCTTTTAAAATCTGAGAACCTGTACCTATTGTCACATAGGAGCCAGAACTATCTATATTGGCGTTAGGCTGTGGCTTCTGGCGACCCAAGAAGGTTTCAACTGAATCTATCACGCTTTCTTTTTCGCCGACATTAAGCAATACAAGAACCCCTGCATCTGAATTAGCAATTGTCTTTAACGCTTCTGGCATAGGCCAGCTATGAGACCCTGGACTATTCACACCTAGCACATCCCTTAAGGTTTCTTGAGACTGTACTCTCACCAGAGGCGTTTCACTGGCAGCCACATCCCCATGCGTAAGAACCATGTGGGCTTCATTGTTAATTGTGTCTTTATATAAATGAAGGTCAAATTCACCGTAGGCTGTATCTAATGTATCTTGGCTAAGCTTTTCAATCGTGTGTTCATTTGCCATACGGTATTTAATTAAATCAGCAATGGTGCCAATTTTAAGATCATGCTCCTTAGCAAACTCTTCTAACTCTGGTCTTCTTGCCATAGTGCCATCGTCATTCATTATTTCGACAATGCAGCTAGCTGGCTGTAGACCAGCAAGTTTTGCTAAATCGCAGCCTGCTTCTGTGTGACCGGCACGTAATAATACGCCAGCCGCTTGCGCTCTTAGAGGGAAGATATGACCAGGTTGAACAATATCGTCAGGTTTACCCATAGGATTAACAGCAGCAAAAACTGTTTTGGCCCTATCAGCGGCACTGATCCCAGTTGTTACCCCTTCCGCCGCTTCAATGGAAACAGTAAACGGCGTACTAAACTTAGATCCATTCCCTGCCACCATAGAAGGTAAGCCTAAATAATCACAGCGCTCTGGTGTCAGAGTTAAACAGATGAGACCTCTAGCTTTGCTCGCCATAAAGTTAATAATTTCAGGCGTAACTTTTTCGGCAGCAACAATAATATCGCCTTCATTCTCCCTGTCTTCGTCATCCATCAAGATGACCATCTTACCGTCTCTGATATCTGTAATAATGTCTTCTATGTTATTTAGTGCCATTCGATTCTCTCTATTTATTATGTAACGCTTAATGGGGATTCATGCCAAAATGCTTGGCTAGATATCTAAACACCATCAAAAACATGGTTGATTTCATGAAAATAAAATACAGCCGTTTGTGTCAGCTCATATCAAAAGTTACGTTATCTCTTGTAGCCCTAATAAAATGGGGACGAAACTTTATATTTCAATAAATATCACTTATAGATTTGGCGCCTATCTTGCCATATTGAACTAAAGCACAATTTGACTAATATCATTTTAGACTAATTACGACTTCCCTAGCATGCTAGAAAAACTTAGCCATATTAAAGAAAGGCTTGAGAGTAAAAATAAAAAGCGCCATGAAAAGGCGCTTTGTGTGGTTAAGTATAATGTAATTAATAAATCACTCTTACTTGATGTGCGACTTAGGCACTCGACTTTATTACATTAAACTATCAATTAACTTATCGAAAAAAGCCCTATCTTTAGGCCTTTCATTGAGGTTGTCTCGAAAATCATCACGACAACCCGGGTTACAAAAACCAACGGTATACTCACGGTAAAGTGTATAAGAGTTTGAAACTACATCTTTACCTGATCTTGGGCAATACTGATTTATTGCATCTCCTTGTTTACTCATATTCATGTTTAGCATTTATATCTCCAATCACACCTTAAGGATTTAACACAAGTTAAAGTACCGAAAAAGTGATGTCAGCCAAAGGGTAAAAGAGGACGCTATCTAGACCTAAAAAGACAAATAAGGGCGCCGCAATCGCGTCACCCTATAAAACGAGAATTAGCCTTTACTCTTCAATGACTGGATCATCAATAATCGTCACATTCTCTAGTGCATATTGATCAAGCACCCATTCATAGCTCTCATAAATTTCGTATCTGTCGGGGTATGTTTTACCGATTTCATCCCAACGTTTGATCGAATTAGAATAATCCGAACCAGAAATTACCCCTTTAAATTCAAACTCTTCATTATTATGAGGGTTACGAACTGTTGTTGTGTAGGGAATATCAACCTCACTATTTTGCACTTCCATTCTTGCCAGCATTAAACCGTAAGCAGGTACATTCGCTGGCATCGCTTCTTTTTCTGTTGTTTGATTATTCACGGTAGTGTCTTCCCCAACCGTGGTTGATGCATTAAACGTCTCTGAAAAGTTAAATGTAATTGAGCCACTTTGTTCTACGGTTCCAGGCACACCCACTTTATAACCTTCAGTCAAGCTGACACCTGCGGTAACTGACACGCCTAGTGTTTCTGTCCAAGAATCGGTTTGGCTTTTACCATCAACATACCAAACTTCAGCCGTATCACCTTGTATCAGACTTGATGAGTTTTGTAGTAAACGCTCCCCAAAGTAGGTTTTAGTACCAGAATAGTCACTGATTTGATCCCAATGAATCTCAACATCAACTTCTTCTAAGTCTAACCTGTCACCGATACAAGGATAGATACTCCATATTTTTGAGTCACTAGCCGTTCCTGCAAATCCCACAACAGAACGAGTATCAATCGCTAAATCATAGGATTGCCATTTATCCCAGCCGTTGTTAGAGCCAAAATATAATTCTCGAGTTGAGCCGTCATGCATATCCTCAACATATAATCTAATACGTGAAATATTGTCAGCATTCTTCTTATACATACGCCAGCCCTGAATGTATTCAGTGCCGCCTAAAAGTTTTTCTGTACCACTGCCATCCGTTTTGCCTACTAACTCATCATCTGCATATAAGTACTGAATTTTTAGCCCTTTGATGCGTTCATCACCGCTGTAAGCCGTGATAGATGTAATTTTGTCTCCCGGCATGCGCTTATTCATATAATTATCACACATGTCAAAATCGCTACCATTACTCGATTTACCAAAGCTTTGGCTTTCAAAGTAAGTAATGGTGCCACCATTTTCAGGTGTATTAAAATATTCATCCAACAAATTACTAGCAAAACCCACTTGCGCAGCAAAAGCTGCAGACGTTAACACTGCTAATTTTTTCATTATTATCATCCATCTATAATGTTCATTGTTATGCAAGGCACAAGGCAACACTTAATTTTAATTATTTATTTGTGCTGATTTACCTAGCGCAAACTTGCAAGACAAAGTATCCATGTAGAAAAGCGTTTAAAACAACAAAGAATAAAGACAACAAACATAAGAAAAGGGACAAAACGAACCAGTCTCACTTTTTAAAGAAAGTAGTCTCATTTTTTACAACCCACCCATTACAAATAAGAATATATCTCATAAATATTTTGTTTTACTTTCAAAATAGAAAGCTATATAAATAATAAGACAAGCTATAAAAACATATTTTCGATGAGATAAGATTTGAAACATTTATCCTTCAACTTAATATCAACTTATGCGTTAAAAATGGCGCATGATTTTTATTTGAAAAACAATTTAAATCTTGATGAGTTATATCACACTTGTAATTTTAGTTATAAAGACCTTAGAAATGAACATAACCAAATTACAATTGAGACTCTCATTAAATCACTTGCGCTAATAAAGAGCTATTTGGCACCTGACGAAAAGATTGCTAACGTGCTAGAAGAGAATTTAAACATATCTGATTTGGGTGGTTTTGGCTTTACACTACTCTCTGCACCCAGCCTGATAGAAGGTCTGGAGCTGATTAAGAATGCTTTCTGTATTCTAGAGCCAAGCTTTGATTTTAAGTTAGAAAAGACAAATTCAGAAGGGGTAGAGTTTATTATAGAAAACCCAGGCACTTTTAAAGAATTTAATGACGATATTCTTGATTTATCATGCCTTATGCTAGAGAAATATATTCGTTTCTTCAAAACTGATTTTCATATAATAAAAACAGAGCCTTTCATATACAAGATAAACAAACCGAATAAACATTCAAGATCAATAAAAATAGAAAAAGAATTACTCCCGCTTCCCTCTATAATGAAGCACCCAACTTTCTTCAATAAAAATCGTGATAAATTCTTGAAAAAATCAAACTATTACAAAAGTATCAAAGGCTGTGTATTAAGTGTAAACAAACTTATCCGAAATAATATTTACAAGGGCAAAAAGCCTAGCCTAAAAGATATTTCTGACCAATTAGGAACAACCACAAAAACATTATCTAGATTATTAAAGTCTCATGATACAAGTTTCCAGAACTGTCTTGATCAGGTGATATGTGAATTTGCTATAAATCTTTCTAAAAAGGGCTATAACACTAAAGAGATAGCTTATACCTTAGGCTTCCAATCCATAGCAGGTCTCAACTATCTCTTTATTAAAAAGTATGATCAAACACTCAATCAGCTAAAAGAGAGCTTAGAACTCTCTAACGAACATGCTAGCAGCAGCGCCTAGCATAGTTGTTGCAGCACCACGGTGTAACAGGGTTTGTGCCTTTTCACTCGACAAGGCTTGTCGTACTGCCATAGCAGCAAGAATGAAAACAGCACCTACCACAAGTAGAACAAGCATGGTACTAGGCACCAATACAAAAGCCCAAGTCGTGATATTTACCAACTCTAAATCAATCACGACTGGTAAAAGAGCCATATAAAAAGCAATCGTTTTAGGGTTGCCTAATGTGATGGTATAGCCCGAGATTGCCGCACTAATATAATCTTTTTTCTTAGGTTCAGCTTGGCTATCTAGGTTTTGATGCTCTGCAGTCCAAAAACAATATGCTAAGTAGCACAAATAACAAAGCGCACCCCATTTCACCAAGACAAATAGCAAACCAAAACTGCTTGCCAGAAGAGCCAAACCAAAAACAGCAAAAGATAAATAAGTTAAGTCACCCAAAATTAACCCGAATAGCATGACAAAACCCGCACCAGCGCCACTATTAACACTTCTTGCAACAAGTGCCGTTATTCCTGGCCCGGGAATAGCCGCTGCGATAGCGAGCGCAGTCATATATGCCAATATTTGTGTTAATTCCAAACTCATTACCCCTCATTACCTATTTTGTATTTAAACACTAAAATAAAGCATAAATTAGGTAGTTTCTTGAATGTTATTGCTCATTTCCCCATATTAAACATCTTAAAACGTATCTGAAAATTGCAACCTTTACCTATACCAGCCGAATCGACTTTTATTACACCATTTTGTAACTCCACCAGCGCTTTAGTAATAGATAAACCAAGACCCATATGGCCAATCTCACTGCTACGGCTATGACTAACCCGATAAAAGCGATCAAAAACAAAGGGTAAGTGCTTTGCCTCAATACCGATACCATTATCCTTCACTTCTATTATCAAATAAGCCTTTTCACGCTTCACTTTTAACACAATTTCACCGTCAACTTGGCTGTAACGTAAAGCATTACTCACAAGGTTACTTAATACTTGGACCATACGCTCTTCATCTAATAAGACAGAGGATAAACCATGCTCAACATTTGTTTTAAAGCTTACCCCTACACTCAGACATTGCGCTTGGAAAGCGCCTTCTATACGTGAAAAGAGTTTTACTAAATTCACCTCAGTACAAATAACGCTTAGGGTTTGTTCATCTGCTTCCGATAAAATGCTCAAGTCGGTTAAAAGTCGCTTTATTTGGCCAATTTCACCAGAGATAATGTCTAGTTTAGAGGAGTCTAAAGGGGAATTAAGATCTTGTGCCATTTCTATATAGCCAGATATCACCTGCAATGGCGTCCCTAAGTCATGAGCAATATCGGCTGTCATTTGACGCTTTTTTATATCTGCAAGAGCTAACTCAGCACTCATTTTATTAAAGCTTTCTGCTAATTCACCGAGCTCATCACGAGACGTTTTTACAACAGACTGTTTCAAGTCACCTTTTGCCATAGCCTGACTTGCTTTTGTTAGTGCCTCGATTGGTCTTAGCAAGTATTTTGCTAATATTCCTCCTAAGATTGCCGCAACAAATAATGCTGTCGCTACAGCTATCAGAAGAACTTGATTTGTATGCTCAAAAAAGATTTTCTTCTCTGATTGTAAGCTAATACCCTTACCATCTTTTGGCACTAACCAAGCAATCACCTCACCATCTATTTCTATCGGTTTAATCTTGGTGAGGTAGACATCAGGAGGAGTGTCGCCAGTGGAGAAAGTTAAAAATTGCTTTAGTACTCTTTTATCTGCATCCAAAATACCATGCTGATTTATACGCCTTTTAGTTGGCCTCTCAAGCGGCTTTTTGGTAGAGTTTCGCCCAGCTAGATTAACTTTATTATCAAGTTTTAATGGATGTAGGTTTATATAGTATTCTTCAAACCCTTGCCATGAACCTTCAATTTCATACCAATTAATCACTTCGGCAATGATCTCAGCCTGTTGTTCTTGATCAACTAAGCTTTTTAATCTTTGATCAGACGTTAAATAGATAAGTAGAAATATCACAATGCCAGTAAAACTCGTTAAAGCGAAGTAACTTAGCGTTAGCTTAATTCTCAGAGACATTTTCATTCTGTCATAACACTTAATCGATAACCGACACCAAATACACTATTGATATCAAAAGCATTGTTTGTATTTTCAGCCAGTTTTAATCGCAGGTTACGAATATGAATTTTCAAAGTGGATTCAAGCCCTGTGTTACCATTTTCAATCAAGTAGCGGCATAAATCAGCTTTATTAACGGTTTGCTCAGCACGCTGAACCAATAAATTTAATAAACAAAATTCACTAGCTGTCAGTATTATTTGAGTCTCTAGGTAGATAACCTCATTCGTTGATTTGTCTAACTTAAGACCTGCGTAAATATGGCTTGTTTTAATTTCATCATAACTAACCGACCGCCTTAATACTGCTTTAAGCCTTGCTAATAACTCGCTTAAACGAAAAGGTTTACTCACATAATCATCAGCTCCCAGCTCAAAACCTTTAATTAAATCACTTTCATGCTGTTTAGCTGTGATCATAATGACAGGCAAATTGCTCGTTTTACGCAAGACTTTCATGAACTCATAACCATCCATGAAAGGCATCATGACATCTAATAAAATGAGATCTGGCGTTTCTTCCTTTATAGAGACAAGTGCATCTTTTCCATTTGTTGCAAGCCTTACTTGGTAGCCTTGACCTGTTAAAAACTCGGTCAGCAGCTGTTGCACATTATGCTTATCATCAACAACTAAAATAGTTTGTCTCATGCTTCTTCCAGCTAGAAATGAAAATGGCTTCAACAAAATAGTGAAGCCATTTTTTTGATTATTTAACCTGATATCTTAACAACACTTCGTTATCTAAAACCACGTTAGTTGACCAAATAAACTCTGCTCCAGCGCCTGCAAACTTCTCTCTAAAATTCATGTAAGCTTTTTTATTATCAACACCTATCACTGATTCTGTATAGGTGGTTGCAGCAGGCCAATCTGTTGAATCAAACGATTGTGCTTGCCAATTGCTTGGTGTTTTCCAATGAATAGCATAGGCATTAGATCCGTTATCTACGCCTTTTGTTGAACAAGTTTTTGAATAACGAAGGCTGTTAGGCTCAACTAGACACGTTAAATCATAAATAGGCGCAGTGTAATAGGTTTGAGCCTGCCAATCAGCATTCGTGATAGTGCCATCACTAAAGCTGGCAATAAAACCACCGTCACCTGGGTGATAGTTACTCCCCCTATTACTTTCTGTGCCTAAACCGAGGTTTTCTTCCCAATCAATGACTTTAACAGCGATACTATAGGGTTTTTTGACCTTAAATTTCACCACACTGGAATTAAATTGAGTGAAAGGCACTGAATCAACACCAACCATGACGCCATTGATATAAAGCTCAAAGTAGTTATCGGCAAAAATATAACCAGTGACTATCTCACCATCAGGATCAACCTCGACAACCGGAACCTTATTTAAATTGACCTGAGAGAGGCTATTAGGCCGATACCCCGTACATTCATTATGTAAATCGGAACTAATAGGAGCACTAGTAAAATGATTTACACCAGGCACAACCCAGACATTTCCATTAACATCTTGTACCTCTCCAACACCCGCAATCCGAGCTCTGCCTCTATCGCATTCATACAAGTTTTTAATGATGGTTTTAGCTGGGCCTTGGCTAATGGCTCCGCTACCTTTGTAATCAGACAAATCCATTGAGCTCACAGGTAAACTGGCTTGAGAGCAGCCAACTAAAGACAGCATGGTTAAACTAAATGCGATTGTTTTCATCTAGATGTTCCCTTTTTATTCAATTAATTCACGACATATTGGTATAAATTGTAGGTTAGCCCAATTTATCTACCCGCTGGTTTAGAACTAGTTTAGAAAAAGATAAGAATTAACCCAGCGCTCTCGTATCAGGGAACCCTTTGGCTAATAGCACTTATTTATATAAGGCTTTATATACTAGCTGTTAGCTTTTGCCCATTGCATCAAAACGTCGATAAATTTAGTGAGTTTGGCCGGTTGCCCTTCTCTAGAGGGATAAATGAGATAAAGTGACGTAGGAGGTATCTGAATCTCTTTTACTATTTCAATCAACTCCCCTTTCTCTAATTCCGTTTGGACCATATTTTTTGGCACCATACCTAAACCAAGCCCCAATTTTATCGAAGCAATCACAGTTCTCATATTATCTACCGCAAATCGGTGCTTAAATGTGAGCCTTTTACCTTGCCAGATTAAATTTGGATCATAGGTTTTATTCAAGCTCGCATTCCTTAAGCCAATGCTCGGTTGCTCCAATAAGATCTCAGGCGTATTTGGATAACCAAACTCTTTAAGGTGTTCTGGACTTGCGACATAAACCCATTGGCTTTCAAATAAAGGCCGGCATATTAAGCTCGTATCTTTCAACTCCCCTCTATGATTTCGTATGGCTAAATCATAATCACCAGAAAAGAACCCCTCATCTGAATTAACCTGATGTATTTCAAGGTTCACTTTAGGGTACTGCTTAAGAAAGGGCTCGATCACACTCAATAAAATAAAATCAATCAAATTGTTCGGTGCACAGAACCGAATTGTTCCAGAAGGTGCGCCTTTCAATGAACTGATGTAATCATTCCCCTGAGCCAGGGTATTAAGTGCTTGTTCGCAATAGGTTAAGTATTCTCTTCCTGCTTCAGTCAACCTAACAGAGCGAGTCGTTCTTTCTAACAAGCGAATCCCTAGAGATGCTTCAAGTTGGCTAATCTTGGCACTCACGGTGGATTTTTCGATATCAAGCACATCTGCTGCTTTCGTAAAGCTAGAGAATTGAGCAACCTTGATAAAAATACGGATTTGGTTGAGATCATTGTTCTGCATATAAAACAATCTTTTCATTAATTAACTGATTATCAATATACAGACAACAGTCATAATAAAGCAACTTTCGATTGGAGCTCAATTATGTCAATTCAAACTCGATCAAATTTAAATCCTGATACACTCATGATGAACACCTCATCACAAACTCACGTCACGCGATACGATACCGTCTACAAGCTATTACATTGGTTTGTAGCGACTCTCATTTTACTCATGCTTTTGGCTAAATTCGGCTTTGCGAGCGCCCTTAGCGTTGAAGATAAAACCAATATGCTAATTGGCCATTCCAGTATTGGCTCTATCCTTACTCTATTTATCATTCTTAGACTTGTTAAACGTTTTATCGTGAGAACAGAGAGACCCGTGCATGCTATTCCAAGCTGGCAAAAACGTGTGTCCAGTTTTGTACATCTTGCTTTGTACGCATGCCTTATCATGATTCCTATTACTGGCTACTTGAGTGCAAGTCTGCATGAACTCCCAGTGATGCCCTTCACTTTATTCAATTTAAGCCAAGTCTCTACCTCAGGCTACCTTGAAGCGGATTTTCTATTAATGAGAGGTTTGCATAAAAGTGCGATTAACCTATTACTAGTTTTACTCGTATTTCATATAGGTGGCGCGCTATTTCATAAATTCGTTCGTAAAGACGGGGTGATGGCAAGTATGACACCAGGAAAATAACTAAATCCAAACCTAACAAAGCGATTATCCCCACTCAGTGTACTGCTTATCGCCATCCTCAGGTGATAAGCAGTTCAAATGGAATGTGAATTGCATTCAAATGCTTATTTTTAAGCTTGAAAAAACACATTAAGACCATATGATTAGCTCAACAGGCTTAACGCCATGATTAATTTTGGAGCAAATTGTAATGCGTATATTATTATTTCTAGCCACCAACATCGCCGTGTTGATAGTTGCTAGCATAGTCCTCAGTGTTTTAGGTGTAGATAGATACATTTCAAATGATGGCCTTAACCTTGGCTCACTACTCGCATTTTGTGCTGTATTTGGTTTTACTGGCAGTATTATTTCGCTTTTGCTTTCTAAAAAAATGGCAAAAATGAGTGCCAGAGCTCAGATAATCGACTCTCCTGCTAACCATAAAGAAAAGTGGCTATTAGACACAGTTGCTCAACTAGCTCATAAAGCAGGTATAAAAACTCCTGAAGTAGCAATATTTCCAAGCCATGATGCCAACGCTTTTGCTACAGGTTGGAATAAAAATGATGCGTTAGTCGCTGTTTCTCAAGGTATGATGGATAGATTCCCACCTAACGAGATCGAAGCGGTACTTGGCCATGAGATTGGTCACGTTGCAAATGGTGACATGGTTACCCTGACGCTAATACAAGGTGTAGTAAATACATTTGTTATGTTCTTTGCCCGTATTGCAGGCTATGCGGTTGATCAGTTCTTACGTAAAGATGATGAAGGCGAAGGCGGTGTAGGCTGGGGTTATTATATTGCCACCATCATCTTCGAAATCTTATTCGGTATTTTGGCCTCTATGATAGTCATGTGGTTCTCGCGTTACCGTGAATACAAGGCTGATATCGCAGGTGCGCAATTAGTAAGCAAATCAGACATGATGGCAGCACTTATCCGTATCAAAAAAGAGAGT
This sequence comes from Marinomonas sp. SBI8L, assembly GCF_001624705.1. Lineage (GTDB taxonomy): Bacteria > Pseudomonadota > Gammaproteobacteria > Pseudomonadales > Marinomonadaceae > Marinomonas. The sequence continues at coordinate 296 of NZ_JSEO01000002.1, read as the reverse complement.
GAAGTATCCCATATGCCAGAAACCATGATGGCATTTGGCATTAACGCAGGTAAGCGCCCGACATTGGGTGAATTATTAGCAAGCCATCCACCACTGGATGACAGAATTAAAGCTCTAGCAAACAGCTAAGCAACTGAAAAAATAAAAACGCCCATTATTTAATGGGCGTTCAGACTGCTGACAAAGTCCTCGCCAACCTAGGCGGGGATTTTTTATAATAAGCCATGCTTAATTCTCGCCCCCAAACTCAGTCTTCTCTTGAGTTCGTCTGTATTGACGAGCTTGTTCCTAAAGAT
>NZ_JSEO01000019.1 GCF_001624705.1 Marinomonas sp. SBI8L | reverse complement strand
AAATCATTGCTCACTCAAATCTTTACTGCTGACTTTAAAACTCGATCCAATCTAATGAATCAAACATAAAGCGTTTTAGTATCGACTCTCGTAAGACTTCAATTTTTTTGTAGTCATTCGAACATCACTTAAAAAGCAATAACTCGAATAACTTGCTGAAGTCTCTAGCGAGTGCCCACACAAATTATCTGATTAACTATTTTAAAGAGCGTCTAACTTACTAAACAATGTTCTGTTTGTAATCGCTTACTTGGTAAGCTGTCGGTGTAAGCTTTGTTTGCTACCCCGTGTCAGTGGAGGCGTATAATACGCACATGATTTTTTAAGGCAAGTGTTTTTTGCTATTTATTTGAATTAATTCAAATAAATAGCAAAACGTACATTTTCTGATCTTTATTTAGTCAAATCGACAATTCTTAACTCTTTTGGAATAGAAAAGGAGACATTCTCTTCTTGGCCAGCCAATTCTTGCGGACTTTCGCCACCTTCTTCTTCCAATCGCGCAATCACTTCTTGGACCAAGACTTCAGGCGCCGATGCACCAGCAGTAATACCGATACTATATATACCTTTTAACCATTCGCATTTAATTTCAGCTGCATTATCGATTAGGTAGGCAGTTGTCCCCATACGCTCAGCCAACTCTTTTAGTCGATTCGAGTTAGAGCTATTTACCGAGCCAACGACCAATACTAATGACGATTCTTCTGCCAACTTCTTAACCGCATCTTGACGATTTTGAGTTGCATAGCAGATATCGTCTTTCTTAGGTCCGCGTATTAAAGGAAAATGCTCACGTAAAGAGTCAATAACAACAGATGCATCATCCATAGATAGCGTAGTCTGAGTGACAAAAGCTAACTTCTCTGGATTTTTAACTTTAAGCTTAGCAACATCTTCTGGGCTTTCTACCAAGTAGATATGCCCACCTTTACTATAGTCATACTGCCCCATGGTACCCTCAACTTCAGGGTGCCCATCGTGCCCAATAAGCACGCACTCCATACCATCACGAGAATAGCGCACTACTTCTAGGTGTACTTTAGTTACTAACGGGCATGTAGCATCAAACACTTTAAGGCCACGATTTTCAGCCTCAAGCCTCACAGCCTTAGATACACCATGAGCACTAAAGATAACCAAGTTATCATCAGGCACTTGATCCAGCTCATCAACGAAGACAGCTCCGCGCGCCTTTAAAGACTCAACCACAAATTTGTTATGCACAACTTCATGGCGAACATAGATAGGTGCCTCAAATAAATCTAGACAGCGATTAACAATATCAATCGCGCGATCCACACCTGCGCAAAAACCTCTCGGGTTTGCTAGCTGGATAGCAAAGCTCATACAGACTCCGATACAGATACTATTTTAACTCGATAAGTAAGTGTGCGACCTGCTAAAGGATGATTAAAATCTACTGTTACTTCATCTTCAGCAATTGAAGCAATCACACCAGGTAATTCATTCTTACCCACATCAGCAAAAGACACTATCATGCCTTCTTCAAGATCCATATCGAATTGGCTGCGCGGCATTGTCTGAACATTATTTGGATTATGCTGACCAAACGCTTTTTCAGGAGGCATGGTGAATTCACACTCATCACCTTCTTTCAAACCAAGCAAAACATCTTCAAATGCTTCCAGCAAGCTGCCATCACCAAACTTAAATTCAGCAGGTGCTTTATCAAAATTACTGTCAACTAACTGACCATCTTCTAATGCCAACTCAAAATGCATTGTGATCTGGCTTGTTTTTGAAATCATTATCATTTGCTCTTGTTCGTAAATTTTTTATTCAGATAGCCTTCTAGCAACATCACAATTACACCTAAAGTGATGGCCGAATCGGCAATATTAAAAGCGGGAAAGTACCAGGTTTGTTGCCAATGGAACTGTAGATAGTCAACAACATGACCGTAGGCAAGTCGATCATAAAGATTTCCTATCGCACCACCCAATATAAGAGTTAAAGATAAGGCCTCCCAGTAATTGGATGAGGCAATCTTTACTAATCGCCAGCTAATTCCAATCACAACCACAATAGCAATAATAGAGAAGAACCATCGCTGCCAGCCACCAGCATCTGCAAGAAAGCTAAACGCTGCGCCAGTATTGTACCTCAGGGTAATATCAAAAAAAGGTAGGACAGAAATTTCCTGCCCATATCTCAAGCTAGTATCGACCCATTGCTTAACCAGCCAATCTAAGCCAAAAATAACTAACGCCAGCGCCCACCAGCGCTGGAGTTGTTGCCATACAAAAGACTTGGTCATTAAGCGTAAAGGCGTTTTTCACCTTCTCCATCAGGCAAGTTACTGATACAACGATCACAAAGCTCAGGATGCGCTTCACGTTGACCCACTTCTTCCCTATGGTGCCAGCAACGCACACACTTCGCTTTTTCGCTTAGCTGAACACTAACTTTAAGACCTTCCATCTCTGATGCGACAGCGTCATCGCCAGCTTGATCCAGTGGCTTCACAGTGACATTAGATGCAATCAATACGAACCTTAATTCTTCACCCAATACATTCAAGTTAGCCGTTAGTGCATCATCACAGTAAAGGGTAATTTCAGCACTCAAGCTTGCTTTGATCTTACCTTCACTACGGGCAGCTTCTAATACCTTATTAGTCGCCACTTTCGCTTCAAGGATCTGCTTCCAGAATTCTCGACCTTGCGCTTCACTACCGTCTAATTCAACTAAACCTTCATACCAAGTTTCTAGGAACACAGACTCGGCACGCTCACCAGGCATAGAACGCCAGATTTCATCAGCGGTAAAACTCAAGATTGGAGAAATCCAACGAGTGAAGGCTTCCATAACATGGAACAAAGCCGTTTGCGCTGAACGACGGGCAAGACTGTTTTCTTGAGTTGTGTATTGACGGTCTTTAATAATATCCAAATAGAAACTGCCAAGATCTTCTGAACAGAAGTTCTGGATCTTTTGGTTTACTGTATGGAATTGGTAGTCGTTATAAGCCTGATCAATCTCTTTTTGCAATTGTGCTGCGCGATCAACTACCCAACTATCCAAAGACAGCATATCTGCAGGCGCGACCATATCAGTAACAGGGTCGAAACCATTCAAGTTTGCCATCATGAAACGAGCTGTATTACGAATACGACGATAAGAGTCAGCAACACGCTTAAGAATCTCATCAGACACTGTCATTTCAGTTGTGTAATCTGTTGCAGCAACCCAAAGACGAATGATGTCAGCACCTAGGCTATTCATCACCTTCTGAGGAGATAAAACATTTCCTAAAGATTTAGACATCTTACGGCCGTCACCATCAACGGTGAAACCATGAGTCAAAACTTGTTTGTATGGTGCCACGCCACGAACAGCGATAGATGTCTTCAAAGAAGATTGAAACCAACCACGGTGCTGGTCAGAACCTTCTAAATAAAGATCAGCAGGGAAAGTTAGCTCGTCGCGTTGATCAATCACTGAATAGTGAGTAACACCAGAGTCAAACCAAACATCTAATGTGTCAGTAACCTTGCTGTATTTATCTGCATCGTCACCTAGAAGTTCCGTCGCATCTAAATCGAACCAAGCATCAATGCCTTCTTTTTCTATACGCTTAGCAACCTCTTCAACTAGGCGAGTTGTTTCAGGGTGAAGCTCTTGTGTATCTTTATTGATAAACAAGGTAATTGGCACACCCCAAGTACGCTGACGAGAAACACACCAATCTGGACTGTTTTTTAGCATACCTTCAATACGATTCTGACCCCAGCTAGGCACCCAGCTTACGCCTTCTACCGCATCTAGCGCTTTATCCTGTAAACCTTCTTCGGTCATACTGATAAACCACTGTGGCGTTGCACGATAAATTAGCGGTGTTTTGGTACGCCAGCAATGTGGATAACTGTGGAAGATTTTATCTTGCTTAACCAATGCTTTGTTTTCTTCTAGGGCCTCAAGGATAGCGGCATCAACTTTATAAACATGTTGACCTGCAAAAGCACCCGCTGCATCAGTATATACACCACCATCATTAACTAGGTTAAGTGTACCTAAACCGTTAGCACGACCAACATTAAAGTCATCTACACCATGGTCAGGCGCTGTATGCACTGCACCAGTACCCGCCTCAGTGGTCACATGATCACCTAAAATCACAGGCACTTGGCGACCAGCAAATGGATGCTGCATTAACGTGCCATTTAGCACATCACCTTTAGCACGACCAACGATACGATATTCTTCAACACCGTAACGACCCATTATGCCTTCAACCATGTCTTCAGCTAGGATAAGACGCTCTTTACCAGTACCAAGGTCAAGCTCAACCAAAGCATAATTAAACTCTGCATGTAGAGAAACTGCTTGGTTGGCAGGTAATGTCCAAGGTGTTGTGGTCCAGATAACAACCGATACCTGACCTTCACCTTCAACATCTGTAAATTTAGCCAATACAGCATCTTGATCAGCAACAACAAAACGAACATCAAGAGATAAGGATGTTTTGTCCTGATACTCAACTTCAGCTTCAGCCAATGCAGAGCCACCAACCACACTCCAATAAACTGGCTTAAAACCTTTTACTAGGTGGCCATTATCAGCAATCTTGCCAAGCGCTCTTACTATATTAGCTTCCGTCTCAAAGTTCATGGTTAGATAAGGTTTATCCCAATCACCCATAACACCAAGACGAATAAAATCTTTCTTCTGTCCATTCACTTGCGTCAAAGCATATTCGCGACACTTAGCGCGGAACTCTTTATGAGTCACTTTAGTGCCAGCCTTACCTATCATTTGCTCAACTTTGTGCTCGATAGGCAAACCGTGGCAATCCCAGCCTGGGATATAAGGCGCATCAAAACCACTTACTGTTTTAGATTTAACAATAATATCTTTGAGGATTTTATTAACTGCGTGACCAATATGAATATCGCCATTCGCATATGGAGGACCATCATGCAAAATAAAAGATTTACGACCTTTACTGGTATCTCGAATTTTCTGATACAGGTCGATATCCTGCCAATGCTTAAGCATAGCTGGTTCACGTTTTGCCAAGTCTCCACGCATAGGGAAGTCAGTATTTGGCAAATTCAGAGTTGGTTTATAATCACTCATGGTTTTTCGATTTTTCCTCAAAGATCATCAGGGTGCTGATTATCAGGTTACTGATTTGCAAAGAAGTGCTGAGCGGCTTCTTTGTCACATTGAATTTGTTTAACTAGCTCATCTAAGCCAGACATTTTTCGCTCTTCTCGAATATAGTGACAAAAATGCACCAACACATAATCATCGTATAAAGAGCCTTGATATTCGAATAAGTGCACTTCTAATATTGGTGTCACACCATTTACCGTAGGCCGACAACCTATATTGGCAACACCGTTATAAGCAACACCTTGTTTTACAAGCTGCACTGCATAAACCCCACTCATGGCAGGGCTCGCAATTTTCAAATGTACATTAGCCGTTGGAAAGCCGAGTGTACGACCTAACTTCTGACCATGAACAACACGCCCCGATAAAATGACAGGATGCCCCAATAAAGCTTCGGCTTTCACCATCTGCCCATGAGCCAAACTCTCTCTCACCAAAGAGCTGCTAATTCGTTCACCTTCATCAGACAAGACCGAAGGTGTATTTTCAACAGCAAACTGATGTCGCTGACCGAATTCATTTAAATAACTAAAATCACCTTGGCGATCACAACCAAAACGGAAGTCATCACCTACAACCAAATGCTGCACTGCCAAGCCGTTCTGCAAAATAGTCTGACAGAATGCTTCAGCATCTAATTCTTGAATCTTTTTATTGAAAGGCATGCACAGAACGTAATCTATACCTTGCTCTTGCAAAAAACGTAGTTTATCACGTAAACGGCTAATCCTTCCCGGTGCTTTCATACCGGCAAAGTATTCTCTTGGTTGAGGCTCAAAAATCATAATGCAAGATGGCACTTGATACTTTTGTGCCAACTCTTTTACTCGTTTGAGAATCGCTTGATGCCCAAGATGTACCCCATCAAAATTACCAATGGTCAATACACACTGACGATGTTGTTGTCGGATATTATGAATACCCCGAATTAACTCCATATTGCCCCATCAAAGAGAAAGACGTTTCGCTGAAAAAATAACCGAGATTATATAGCAGTTAATTGAGAGACGATAGCCATGCCCCGAAATCCTATTAGTATATAGGGACTGTTAGACCAAATTACTCAAAAATCATTAGAACTAAGCGATAGCAAAGGGTTAGGCTTTTAGCATTCTCGGCCTAAAACCACCTAAAAACAGTCCAGCAAAATAAACCAACACACCAGCAATAACCACTAACGCAATTCGCCATACTCGCTCCAAATCAGGCAATTGAGTCCAATCAACTGTTAGAGCGTTGTGCCACAACAAAAGACCCGCCAAACAAGAAACGCCCAACAAAATAGCGAAACAAGGTTTAATCCAATCTGAGTTAAACTGATGCAGCGACCTTTTTCTCAAGCCGTGCCACAAAAGAAACGCGTTTAAAGCAGCAGACAACGTTGTGGCCATAGCCAAACCAACATGCCCAAAAGGCCCAACCAAAATAAGGTTAAAAGCCATATTAGCCACCATAGCGATAATACCAATCTTCACCGGAGTTTTTGTATCTTGCCTTGCATAATAAGCTGGCGCCAGCACCTTAATGAGCATCATAAACACCAAGCCCACAGAGTAAGCCTGCAAACTCACAGCTGCCATAGAGACATCATGAACCGTTAGCGCGCCACGATAGAAAATTGTCGCAATTAGAGGCTCAGCTAAAAGATAAAGCGCCAGCGAAGATGGCACAGCAATAAGTAGCACAGTCCTTAACCCCCAATCTAGAGTTGAGGTAAAGCGTTCAGATTCCTCACCAGCAAAACTGCGAGATAACGAAGGCAAAATAACCGTACTTATTGCGATAGCAAAAATCCCAAGTGGCAATTCATATAAACGATCAGACAAGTACAACCAAGTAATACTGCCTGTTTGCAGAAAGGAGGCCAAAATTGTATCTAATAACAAATTGATTTGGCTAACAGACACGCCGAACAAAGCAGGTAGCATAAGTTTAAAAATGCGCTTAACACCTGGGTGAGAGAACCCCAAGCTAGGCATAGGCAATAGATTAAGCTTAGCCAAGAAAGGCAACTGAAAAGCAAGTTGCAAAGCACCTGCTGCGAACACACCCCAAGCTATCGCAGTTTCTTTCTGCAAAGCGTTATTTGCAAAAAATACAGTCGCAACAATCAAGGACAAGTTTAGAAAAATGGGGGTAATCGCTGGAATAGCATACTCATCATGACTATTTAGTATCCCGCCAGCTAAAGCTGTTAAGGAAATGAACATGAGATATGGAAACGTAATAGTCAAAAGATCAGACGCTAAAGCTAGCTGCTCAGCATTATCAGCAAAACCAGGAGCAAATACATAAACCACCCAAGGGGAGAAGGCCATAAACAAGGCACTGACCAACAACAAGACCAAACCTAAAGAGCCAGAAACAGCAGAGACCAGCTCCTTTACGGCGGCCTGCCCTTGATTCACCTTATAGTCACTTAATACAGGTACAAAAGCTTGCGCAAAGGCCCCTTCTGCAAATAGGCGGCGCAGGAAATTTGGAATTTTAAACGCCACATAGAAAGCATCAGCACTACCACTTGCCCCCAATACAAATGCTAAAGCAGCATCTCGCACCAAACCTAATACGCGCGACAACATGGTACAGATGGAGACAAGAACACCAGATCTAAGTAAGGAAGCGCTTTTTTTAGCCACTTTTGATCCTGGCTTTTTTTCGAGGTTCGGTGATTCCATATCCATCCAAAACATGATTTTTTAAAATTTCAGCAAGGATAACACCTCAACACCAAAGGGAATAAGCAAAAAGCCACGCTAAATGTGATAAAAAGTACTCAACAGGGGGTTGTGGTAAAGTGAAAAGCTGGTAAAATTCGCCGCGAGATTTTCAAGTATTACTTGACATTTATTCCTCGAAGACGCAGAGTGCGTCTTCGTTTCATTTTAAAGAATTCAAAGGAGCCAGACAGTGGCAAATTCCGCCGGATCAAAAAAACGTGCACGCCAGGCTATCAAGCGTCGCGCTCACAATGGTGGCCTGCGCTCTATGGTGCGCACATACCTGAAAAAAGTAGATGCTGCTATTGAAGCAGGTAACCAAGCGGACGCTCAAGCAGCATTCGTTGCAGCAACGTCTCAAATGGACAAAGCTGCTGGTAAAGGTCTTTACCACAAAAACAAAGCGTCTCGTCATAAGAGCCGTTTAAGCGCGAAAATCAAAGCACTAGCTGCTTAATTGATTTTCAAGTCGCATTAAAAAAACCGGCATCAGCCGGTTTTTTTATGTCTGAAATATATGGCTAAGCCATATATTTTGGTACCAATACTAGCAACCATACCGAACCAGCTAATACCAAAGCTAAAAATACAGCAGCAGAGCCCATATCCTTCGCCCTTCCAGAGAGCTCGTGATACTCATCTCCCACACGATCAACAACAGCCTCCATTGCTGAATTAATCGTTTCAACTATGACCACAAGCCCAACTACAAAAATCAATAAAGCACGCTCAAGCCCAGTTTCACCAAAATACAAAGCGAATGGCAACGCAAGCAAGAATAGACAAATCTCCTGCCTAAAAGCCGCCTCATACTTCCACTGAGCCTTCAATCCCTGAAACGAATAACCTGTTGCATCTATCACTCTCGTCAACCCAGTTTTACTCGGCTTTGCCATGCCTATTCCCCATTTAACTTAAACAATAACCAGGTCATCACGATGAATTAACTCTGGCTCACCTTCATAACCCAACACTTCACCTATCTTAGAAGATGGCTTTCCTAGTAGCTTCAAAGATTCAGCCACAGAATAGTTAACCAATCCTCGCGCTACTATCTCACCCGCCTCACTCACACAAACAACCATTTCACCACGAGTAAAGTCACCTGATGCGTCTTTCACACCTACAGGCAATAGACTACTCCCACCTGACTTCAGTGCTTTAACAGCCCCTTTATCTAGCGTTAGCGTCCCACGTGCCTTAAGGTGCCCAGCCAACCACTGCTTACGAGCAACCAACCTTTCTTGCTCAGGCTGCAACCAAGTACCCAGCAACTCTGCCTGCATCAAACGAGCAATCACATTCTGCTCTCGCCCTGAAGCAATTAAGGTATCCGCACCAGAACGTGCAGCCAAACTTGCCGCTTTCACTTTAGTTAGCATGCCACCACTCCCCAAAACACCAGCACCGCCACTAGCCATAGACTCTAACCTTTCATCAGACGCTAATGCATGTGAAATTAATGTCGCATCAGCATGATCTCTTGGGTTTTTATCAAACAAGCCCTGCTGGTCAGTCAGTATAATCAAAAGGTCTGCCTCAACAAGATTGGCAACCAAAGCCCCCAAAGTATCATTATCACCAAAGCGGATTTCGTCCGTCACAACAGTATCGTTTTCATTGACGATGGGGACTGCCCCTAAACTCAACAAGGTTCGCAACGCAGACCTAGCATTCAAATAACGACGACGATTAGACAAGTCATCATGCGTTAACAAAATTTGCGCTGTATGCAGGCCATGCTTCACAAAATGAGACTCATACACACCAACCAACTCCATCTGCCCCACCGCTGCAGACGCTTGTAACTCATTTACCTGAGTCGGCCTCTTCGTAAAGCCTAAGCGCTTCATACCAGCCGCGATTGAGCCAGATGAAACCAATACAACCTCTTTACCCATAGCGCGCAACTGAGCTATCTGCTCCACCCAATCACCAATTCGCCCTACATCTAAACCTTGCCCATCATTGGTCAGCAAAGCACTACCAATCTTCACTACAATACGCTGAGCTTGAGCAATTTTTTCTCTTGAAATATTTTGTGACATTCTCTTTTCGCCTTCCCCACCAAAGGACCAAAAAATAAGGCACCTTAACCAAAATCAAGATGCCTTATTTTCAAAACTTAATATCGAGCGAACACACCCTTAACGGACATATTCCACATCAACATCGTAATCATCATCATCGAAGTCGTCATCATCCTCTGCCGCCTCTTTAGCTGCATGCGCCTCGGCACGCTTAGCCATACGGTAAGAGTTAATTCGCTCTCGACCTTCTTCATCAATTTGCAAACGCATAGCTTCTTCTGCTTCACGCGCTTCTTCACTGTCTTCTAGCAACTGACGCATTTCATCCAGCTTAGTCATCAAATCCAAACACAGAACTTGAGTGCCTTCCCCTGAAATTGCTGAAATACGATAGGTTTTGCCTTCCCAGCCCAATGCATCGATGACAGCCTGACAACGCTCTTCTAGCTCTTCAGCCGGCACCATATCGATTTTATTTAGTACCAACCAACGCTCACGCCCAGCCAATACAGGGCTAAACTGATGTAATTCATTCACTGCAACCTGAGCAGCTTGAGCAGGCGTCACTTCATCCCAAGGCGCCATATCAACCAAATGTAACAAGATACGGTTACGCACTAGATGCTTCAAGAATCGAATACCTAAACCCGCACCATCAGCAGCACCCTCAATAATGCCGGGGATATCCGCAATAACAAAACTTTGATGTTGCTTTACTTTCACAACACCCAAGTTAGGCACAAGCGTCGTAAAAGGGTAATCCGCCACTTTAGGCTTAGCCGCTGAAACAGAACGAATAAAAGTAGACTTACCCGCATTTGGCAAACCTAGCAAACCAACATCAGCCAAGACTTTCATCTCAAGCTTAAGGTTACGCTCTTCACCTTCAGTGCCTTTCGTTGTTTGGCGTGGCGCACGGTTAGTACTGGATTTAAAGCGTACATTACCCAAACCTCTATGGCCGCCTTGAGCCACACAAAGAGTTTCGCCATCATGAGTCAGGTCACCAAGAGTTTCACCTGTGTCTTCGTCAATAATAGTAGTACCCACCGGCACCTTTAGCGTCAAGTCAGCACCTTTGGCACCAGTACAATCTTGACCCTTACCACCTTCACCAGTTTCAGCTTGGTAGCGACGAGTGTAGCGGTAATCAATCAAGGTATTGAGCGCAGCATCTGCCTCTAAAAGCACACTACCGCCATCACCACCATCACCGCCGTCAGGGCCACCTTTAGCAATAAATTTTTCACGCCAAAAGCTTAAACAACCGTTTCCACCTTTGCCCGCCCGTACATAAATACTGGCTTCATCAACGAATTTCACAGAATCACCTCTTAGGTGTGTATTACAGTATCAGTGATGCAAACAAGCTCGCACCACTCAAAAAATCTATTATATAATTTTTCCAAAAAAAAAGCCCCGCCACAGCGGAGCTCTTTCTTACTCGGTCGAGTATTAAGCTGCTACTACAGAAACTGTACGACGCTTAAACTTACCTTTCACTTCGAACTTCACTTGACCTTCAGTCACAGCGAATAAAGTGTGATCTTTACCGATCTTAACACCTGCACCAGGGTGGAATTGAGTACCACGCTGACGAACAAGAATGTTACCTGGAATCACAACTTGACCACCGAAACGTTTAACACCTAATCGTTTCGACTCCGAGTCGCGACCGTTACGAGTACTACCACCCGCCTTTTTATGAGCCATAATCTACCCCTTAATTTTGAATTTGTTACGTATTAGCCAATCGCTGTGATTTTAACTTCAGTAAACCACTGACGGTGACCTTGACGCTTCATAGAGTGCTTACGACGACGGAATTTAAGAATCTTAACTTTGTCACCGCGGCCATGAGATACAACTTCCGCTGCAACTTTTACGCCTTCAACAACTGGTGCGCCAACTTTAACGTCGTCGCCATTGCTAACTAGTAGTACTTCGTTGAAATCAACGCTACCACCAGCTTCAACTGCCAGTTTTTCAACCTTAAGGACTTGGCCTTCTTGAACACGGTATTGCTTACCGCCGGTTTTGATCACTGCAAACATGTTTTTCTCCAATTAGATTTATCCGGCTACTGGATTTTATTTGACCTACTTCTAGTGGCCTAAATTTCAAAAAGCTCATGAATTGAGACTCAAGAACTCACCAAAATTTAATCACCATATGATAGGGAGCAAAATGTGGATAAATCGGACGCAGGATTGTACAAAATCACACCAGTAAAAACAAGACATATAGACATTTATCACGCATATTTTGAGATTTGGGTTGACCCTTTCCCCCTCCTTACCTAGCATGTGGCAATCTTGCGGTTTTCAGACCGAAAACTCGCTAGGAAAATAGCCAGCTTGGAAAAAATTTAATGTCGTCCAACTCTATACATGCGGTCGTTAATAACGAATTTAGTCTTGTTAATGACCACATTTTATCCCAGTTAAAAAGTGAAATTCCGCTCATCGAGCAAATTGGTTATTACATTATTAGCAATGGCGGTAAGAGATTACGTCCATTATTGGTGTTAATGGCTGCCCGCGCTTGTGGTAAACCTAATGACGCTAGCTATCAAGACAATATGGTCAAGATGGCAACCATCATAGAGTTTATCCACACAGCAACTTTGCTACATGATGATGTAGTCGATGAATCCGATATGCGCCGTGGTAAAAAAACAGCGAACGAAGAATGGGGCAACGCACCTAGCGTTTTAGTCGGTGACTTTCTTTATTCTCGCGCCTTTCAGATTATGGTTGAAGTTGGCAGCATGCAGTGTATGCAAATCTTGGCAGAAACGACCAACATCATCTCAGAAGGCGAAGTCCAACAGTTAATTAACTGTGGAGACCCTAGCACATCAGAAGAGAGCTACCTTAAGGTAATCCAATATAAAACGGCGAAACTGTTTGAAGGCGCAGCACTTTGTGGCGCGATAGTGGCAGATGCGAATAAAGAGCAACAGCAAGCTTTAGCGAACTATGGCACTTATGTTGGTACCGCTTTCCAACTTATTGATGACGTAATGGATTACACCAGCACAGCTGAAGAGATGGGTAAAAATGTTGGAGATGACCTTGCTGAAGGTAAACCAACACTACCTCTTATCTACACTATGCGAACAGCACCAACAGATGCAGCCAACAGAGTTCGTAATGCAATAGAAACAGGTGGCTTAGAGCAATTGGATGCCATCATTTCTGATGTACAAGCATGCGGTGCTATTGAGTACACAGAGAAAGCAGCGCAAGCCCAAGCACAATTGGCAATCGATGCACTAGCCCCTCTTGATGACTCGCCATATAAAGTAGCTCTTATCGACTTAGCAAAAGCATCCGTTAATCGTCGTAACTAAGAAGATACTGCAAGGTTAAAACCCAAAGAGCCAGCATACATTATGCTGGCTCTTTTTTATGCGTATTCAAAAGCACGCATCAAACCTGCTCAATAAGTGATTTCACTAGGGCTGCTATTTCATCTGGCCGCTCCAGCATAAAGCAATGACCACCCTCAACTTCAAGCAAGTCAATATTCCGATTCACTTTTGCCGCATGGGCATAAGACTGCTTAAAAAAAGGCAAAGTATCTTTCCCTGCAATAATGGTTGTTGGTACTTGTAACTCTGTCAGGCTTTTCCAAAGACGTTTAGGGTAACTGGCAAAGATGGCGGACTCCATCCAAGGAGGACAAACCAAGCGACTACAGCCAGCCCCATCAACTTTGAGTGAGTTATCTAAATAACAAGACAGGCTCTCGTCAGTCCAGCCTTTGAATGTACCTCGTCCAGTAAAGTACTTACGTGCACTTTCAATATTAGGCCAACTGTCCTTGCGCCTTTTAGCTTGCTTCACCATAGGTACCTGCGTCATTAAACCAGAGAAACGCATCCCTCTAATTAACCAAAGCATTTTTGGTGGAAAAAGAGCAGGATCAAGAATAATCAAACGATCAAAATAGTCAGGTGATTGAGCGGCCATTAGCATAGTCAAGCAACCACCAAAGCTGTGAGCAAAACCTATTTTGGGCTGACTCTTTGGCAAATGTTGTTGTGCTGCTTGCAAACATCTTTCAGCCGTTTTATTCCAACCAACAAAACGCTTATCTACACCACTTAATCCATGCCCAGACGCATCTTGGGTAAAGATCTTATATTCACCCGCAAGCGGCATAAGCAATTCAGCATAAGTTAAAGAAGCAAAGCCATTTCCATGTAAGAAATGTAATATTGGCTTACCGTCATCAACCTCTTGATCATTCTCACCATTTCGAACTAGAGACGTTTTTCCACGCAAAGACATATTCGCATCTATCTTATATTCCCATTGCATTAGCTCTGCTTGCCACTCTCTGATTTGGGCCAGTTTTGCACTCTCCATCTTCAACTCCAGCATCAAAAATAAGCCTAATCAGTACAATTTAGTGTCTAGATAAGGTAAAAAAACATCACAAAGTGAAATAACAACAGAGAATGTAACATAAAACACTTTTGACAAAAAAGTTATATCAAAAAGAAAGGCGCACCCCTCAAAGATCAAAAAATACACACTAGTAAACCTCTACAAACATTTAATTCAGTAGTTTTTTTAACGAAATTGGTTTTTTTGCACTCAAACATTCATATTTTCGCCCTTAACCGATATAATTTGCCCGATTAAAAATTGATAACTGAACTACTGAAAAGTGGATAGACACTTAGGTCAACCTACTTAAAGTAGCAATAGGAATATAATGACTACTCAATCATCGTTTGAGAAAGACGAACTTTTAAAGTGCGGCCATGGCGAAATGTTCGGCGCAGGTAATGCACAACTACCTGTTGGCAACATGCTAATGATCGACAGAATCACCAACATAACCGTTGATGGCGGTGAATTTGGTAAAGGTGAAATCATTGCTGAGCTAGACATCAATCCTGATCTTTGGTTTTTCGATTGCCACTTCCCAGGTGATCCAGTAATGCCTGGTTGTCTAGGTCTTGATGCCATGTGGCAGCTAGTTGGCTTTTTCCTTGGATGGAAAGGCAATAAAGGACGTGGTCGCGCTCTAGGTTCAGGTGAAGTTAAATTCACAGGTCAAATCCTACCTACAGCAAAAAAAGTCACTTTCCGCATTACTTTAAAACGTGTTATCGAGCGTAAACTAGTAATGGGAATCGCAGATGGAAGCGTTTGTGTTGATGGTCGAGAGATCTACACAGCAACTGATTTGCGTGTCGGTTTGTTTACTTCAACTGACAATTTCTAAAGATTAAGAATAGAGAGGCACACCCTATGCGTCGCGTAGTTGTAACTGGTCTTGGTATCGTAAGCTGTCTTGGTAATGACAAAGAGAGCGTTTTAAACTCTTTGCTTGAAGGCAAATCTGGCATTCGTTTTGCGGATGATTACAAAGAAATGGGCTTCCGCAGTCACGTATGTGGCCGTATCGACCTAGATTCTGATGAAATGATCGACCGTAAAACTCGTCGTTTCATGGGCCCTGCTGCCACTTATGCTTATGTATCTATGCAACAAGCAATCACAGATTCTGGCCTAACAGAAGAACAAGTATCTAATGTTCGTACAGGTTTGATCGCTGGTTCTGGTGGTGCGTCCGCTGGCAACCTAGTTGATTCAGCAGACACATTACGCAATAAAGGCGTTAAACGTGTTGGCCCTTACCGTGTTACTCAAACTATGGGTAGTACAGTTTCTGCTTGCCTTGCAACACCATTTAAAATTAAGGGTGTTAACTACTCAATCACTTCTGCTTGTTCTACTAGTGCTCACTGTATCGGTAACGCTATGGAGCTTATTCAGCTAGGCAAACAAGATGTTGTTTTTGCTGGCGGTGGTGAAGAAGAAAGCTGGACTCAAACCTGCATGTTTGATGCTATGGGTGCACTATCTTCTAAATACAATGACACACCAGAAGTTGCTTCTCGTGCATATGACGCTAACCGTGATGGTTTCGTTATCGCAGGTGGTGGCGGTATGCTTGTTGTTGAAGAACTAGAACACGCTAAAGCTCGTGGCGCTAAAATCTACGGTGAGCTAGTGGGCTACGGCGCAACATCTGATGGCTATGACATGGTTGCTCCATCTGGTGAAGGCGCTGTACGCTGCATGCAAATGGCTATGAGCACAACTGAGGGTGATATTGATTACATCAACACTCACGGTACAAGTACTCCTGCTGGCGACATGAAAGAGCTTCAAGCTGTGAACGAAACTTTTGGTGGCGACATTCCAAAAATCAGTTCAACTAAATCACTATCTGGCCACTCTCTAGGTGCAGCCGGTGTACACGAAGCAATTTACAGCTTACTTATGATGGAAAATGACTTCATCGTAGCGTCAGCAAACGTTGATGAGCTTGACGAAGCTGCTGGTGATATTCCAGTTGTTACTAAGCGCATCGATAATGCTAACCTTAAGCAAATCATGTCAAACAGCTTTGGTTTTGGCGGCACAAATGCCAGCCTAGTATTCAAGAAATACGAAGACTAATTCTGTAGTAGGCTTATACCTACGCAATAAAAAAGCCGCTTATGCGGCTTTTTTATTGCTCGGATTTTATCAAACCAAAATTCTAGATAAGCATAATTAGCAGATATAAAAAAAGGGAGTGACCCACCAGGTTCACTCCCTTTTTCTTATCTTGACGACAATCGCTAAATAAACCTACTTTGTCGTTACCTTAGCCATATTTTCTCGCATCCAGACTTCCATCTCTTCATGCATATCGCCAGTCTTTTTACCTTCTACTTCAATTGATTCACCTATGATGACATTGATAGTACCTGGTTGTTTTAGCCACTTCTTACCTGGCCAAATCTCACCCGCATTATGTACGATAGGTAAAATAGGTTTGCCCGCTGAAGTCGCTAGCATGGCAGCCCCCTTATTAAAGCTTTTCTCTTCGCCTGCTTTTACTCGCGTGCCTTCTGGGAAGATCAATACAGAACGCCCGCCCAATAGTCGCTCTTTACCTTGTTTCAAAATCTGCTTTAACGCATTTGATTTCTGGCTACGATCTATCGCGATTGGCTGAACCATACGTAAACCCCAACCAAAAAACGGCACCGACAAAAGCTCTTTCTTGAGTACCGTAGAAAGTGGCGTAACCAGCACTTGAAGAAAATAGGTTTCCCACTCACTTTGGTGATTCGCAACTATCACATAGGAACGACCTTTAACCAAATTTTCACGTCCCTGAACATTCACCTTCACACCGCAAAATATACGAAAGGCGAAGAGCAAAATAGCATTGTGAACATTCAAGACCTTTTGTCTATGTATACCTGGAAAGCACAGCGCAATCGGCGGAGCCACAACACCTGCAATCACGGTAGAGACAACATAGCTGATACCAAACAGCGTCGAGCCAACCCACGAACGAATGGATACACCTAAACTCATTCTTTGTAATACTCCTTACAGAAATCAGATCCTAACTCAGCAGCACCAATTATTAATGATGGTTAATCTACCAGCTGATTTTTTTGAATCAATGGGTTTGCATACATTTGTAGTAAAGTTTGCTTCAATTCAGGCGGACAATTAGCAATATAGTCTGCAAATTCTTGGTCATCTATTGATTCACCATTTAGCATGGCGAGAGCACTCTTGTTACTAGAGTGAATTTCATAGTTCGCTATGATTTGACGATCAATTTCAGCCACTAAATCATCTGGGGTTTCAAAGTCTTCGGTAATTTGATCACCAAAGGTAATCACTACTTTCCCCTTTTTCCCAACAATACCGTTCTTAATACTGTCGATATCTTCGAATTCAGACTTTTCATAATTACCGGTTTCAGCTTTCTCATGAAGCTCGCCCGCTTTATCTAGACCGCAAGGATCATATTCATAAGAAATAGACACTGGCACAATATTCAAAGATTTCATTGCCTCAGCAAAGCTCATCTTTTTCTTCTTGCTCATGTAGAACATTTTAATGATGGCAGGGTCGGTCTTATCCAAACCATCTTTAGCACGCCCTTCTTTTTGTGCTATCCATAGGTTACACAAATCACTTTCAACCGAGTGATTGATGTAACCAGAAAGCTGAGTAAAAGCCGCCATCATTTCACGCACACCATTTGCTGAGCGCTTTACAATGAAGCTTTTGTTCAAACGCATCAGATCAGAGACAAATGGTCGACGTAGCAAGTTATCACCAATAGCAATACGCACTGTGCTTAAGCCATTTAAGTACAGGCCATAGTTCACAAACGCAGGATCCATTGCTATGTCCCTGTGATTAGAGACAAATAAATGACCTACACTTTTGTCTAACTTTTCAATACCGCGATATTCAACCTCAGTTGTGGTTGTTTTAATCATTCTATCCATGTATCCCTTCACGATGGACTGGAAATCATGAACATTGTGGATTTTTGCCATTTGCTTTTTAAGAGCAAGCTTGACAAAGAATGACAAAGGCCCTTTAAACATTGCAGGCCAGTGCTTAAACCTAAAACCTATAATCGTATCGATAAAATCTTGTGTGTTAACTAAATTTGCCAGTACCTTAGCGACTTCATCGTCATTATACGGGCGAATATCTTGAAACTGATCCATTAAGTTTTCCGCTAGTTGAAATGTTTATTAAAGAGTTTGAATGTCAAAATTTAACTCTTGTAAAACATCCTTGTTATTAGGTGAGCTTATGACAGCCACACTCTCATTTTCTTTTATCAAATAGGTTTTCGCGACTTCTTTTAGTTGCGCAATGCTAACGTTAAGAATGTCGGACCTAAAGGCTTCTCTTTGTTCTTTAGTACGTTTATGTAGCGCTAAGAAGTAGTCACCTTGGGCTTCGCCTGCTGGCGAGCCTGGCTTATCCATAGAACCGATCACACCTAAAATAGCTTCTTCTAAGGCAAGGTCTGAATGTTCTTCATTCAACAGCCATTCAATTGAAGCATCAAAGTCATCTAAGGTCTCAACTAAGCGAGGATCTCGATAGCTATAGAATTTAAACGCACCAGATGTCGGGTCAAAACTTGCGCCACCACCGTAAGCACCACCTTGCTCACGAATAACCCTATGTAAGAAGCCATTACGTAAGAAGCCACCTAATACAGTCAAAGGAGCAATATGTGGGTGAATACCAGATACGGTTGCAAAAGACTTTGCACAGAAGTTAACCTGCGACGCAGTAAGCCAAGCGACCTTTTGGTTTTCATCAACAGCAGGAATAGAGAAACCTTGTTCGCACGCACCCGCATCAACACCTTGCCAGTTCGCCTTTAAAGACTCTAGCAAGGTGCTTTCATGTTGAGCTTCAGCCACCAGCAATAACTGCTTAGATGAGGCTAAAAGTTTTGCATGAATAGAAGCAAACACATCCATCATAGCCTGAACATTTGCTTCATCGTTCAAGGAATCATCTAGCGCTTTTAGTGCACGAATTCCTGTCATTCCACCCCAAGACTCTTGCTGCATATTGAAACCACTGGCACCACTTGATGCAGCCATCATGGCAAAAGAGTGACCTTGTCCCGTAATAGATTGTTCACGACGAGCACGACGCTGAGCAACAAGCTCACGTAAACGAGGCAACTCATCAAAACGAGGCGCTAAAAAAGTCTGCTTTAAGATATCACTCATATCAGAGAACTTATTAACCAGCGCTTTACTTGATAATACAAAGTAAGCGCCCACTTGCTGCTTATCATCTAGTAATGGGCGTATTGAGTTAGATGCTCCAATGCCACCACATACTTGCGCTTGCGCTTCTTGCACGGCAAGGTAGTTCTGCTCTCCAGAACCTAGCTCTGCAAGGGCATAAGAGAAGAGAGGCAACAGGTCTCGTTCTTTTTCAGTTAGTTCTGGCAGGTCTATAACCAATTGTTCGTACACCAGACCATTTGTACCCTGTGGATAAAAGGTCACAGGGATATCGGCTGAGATTTTTTTGCTTTCGTAACTAGGAAGCTCTGCTGGCACATCCTCTAGACCAATCTTAGGCAAGATACTCATATCATCTACTTGTGATTGCCTTGCTTGAAGCGCCAAACTCAAATCAATCACATCTTGCTTATCTTGATCACTTAAAGACGCTTTGATTAAAGCAAGACGATCTAATTCGGCTTGGTTACGACGGCCTTCCAATTCAGTGTCTGGGCTTAAGCTCAGAGTTACCCTATGCGCATTACTTAACAGTAGATCTTTAATTAATTGGCCAATATAACCAGGAGATTGAATACGCTCACGTAATTCACGAATCACTGGCTCAACATCTAACTGAGCAATGACATCACCTTCATGCACCGCTGTTGAAAGCCCTGACAAGATGATTTGCAGACCATAAGGATAACTATCACCACCGATTTCACGTTGATGTAGTTCCAATTGATGCAGCATGGCTTCAACCATTTCTTGAGCAACACCCTCTTCGGCAATTTGCTCAAGCGTATCTAAAACAAGTTTTTCAACTTTGGCGTTATCTTCTTTACGCACACCTTCAAGGCCACACATAAAGCTCATTTCTTTATTGCTATCTTCTAAGCCACAAAGAGGAGAAGGCGCATTACCTAGATCCGTATTTTCTAAAGCACGGCGCAAAGGTGAAGCGCTGTTATCTAGTAAGACATTAGACAAAAGCTCAGCTTCATACTGTTGGCTCAAATCTGTACTTTCACCTAACAACCAACCTACAACAACATGGCTAGCATCTTCTTTCGCTTCATCAGCAGCGTAGCCTTCTTCAACCCTAATAGGAGAGAAATAACGCTTAGCATTATCTACGCTCACTTTTTGATCTAGACGCTCAAAGCGCGATAACACCTTGTCTTCGAATTCAGTTTGTAATTCAGCGGCTGGTAAATCACCAAATGTCATAAAGACAGCATTGGTTGGATGGTAATGGGTACGGTAGAAGCTGAGTAAATCATCATAGGACAGATCAGGAATATCTGTCGGCTCACCACCAGAGTTAAAGTGATAGGTATTGTTTGGAAAAAGGTACTTAGTCAGGGTTTGCCAAAGCACAGAGTTGGTTGAACTCATAGCCCCCTTCATTTCGTTAAATACAACACCTTTAAACGTTAAATCAGACTCTGAGTTTTCCATTTCAGCAAACTCAAGGCGATGCCCTTCTTGGGAGAAGTCTAGTTTATCCAAGCGCGAGAAGAAGACTGCATCAAGATACACATCAAGTAAATTTTTAAAGTCTTTTTTGTTTTTACTGGCAAAAGGATATGCCGTCCAATCAGATGAAGTGAAGGCATTCATAAAGGTATTTAATGAACGGCGAATCATCATGAAGAAAGGGTCACGAACAGGGAAACGCTCGGAGCCACAAAGTGCAGTATGCTCTAGAATATGTGCCACACCTCGAGAGTCTGTTGGCACAGTTTTTAGGCCAACAAGAAAAACGTTCTCATCATTATCAGAGGCAATATGGAAATGCTTGGCACCGGTTACCTTGTGCTCAAACTCAATCACTTCAACATTTAATGCATCGATAAACTCTTTACGCACTAGGGTAAACGCTGGGTGATGCGCTGTATGTGTTGTCATTATCTACCTCTGAATTGAAAAAGACTAAATAGGGTCAGCATGAATGTAAGTGCTCCCCTCTATATGAAAATTAAATCCGTTAACTTCTTGTGGTCTAAGCAAATTGCCAAGATTATAGCAAAAATGTCGTATTTACTGCACGAACAAAGACAGGCTTAGAATAAAACAGGTGAAATAACAGGAAAAATTACCAGATAACGACACTGATAAGTTAAGAATTAACGCTTTTGATGTTGCTCCCAGGCTTCAAGACGTGCTTTTTCGCTCTTCTTAAAAAGAATATAAACGGCGCCTAAACCACCATGGTATTGTTGAGCGGTATGAAACGCCATGACATCATCCATGTCTTTAAGCCACTTATTAATGTAGCTCTTAAGCGTTGCTTGATTATCTGGCGTACGATCGCCTTTACCATGCACCAAAATAGCAACGCGAATATCATTGCGCATACAGTCACCCACAAATTGATACACCAATTCTCGGGCCTGATTTACCGTCCTTCTATGTAAATCTAAACGAGATTCTATGCCATATTTCCCTTGGCGTAAGCGTTTAAAAACCCCTTCTTGTACACCGTCTTTTTTGTAGGCAAGTACATCGTTGATGTCGACTTTTTCCACATAGTCTGCAGATAAGTGATTGCTGTCTTTTTCAGGTGCGATTGTGGCGGCTTTTTTGCGCTCACTAAAATCTACACTCGGCCCTTTTTTGCCAAGATAGACTTCATCTTTTCGCATTTTTTTTATGCCCGCAACTTCTTCCGCGAACAATGAAAAATCATCTTCTTCCACAACAACCTCAACCACTACCAAGATAACAATGAGCTTTCGTTTCAACTCTATTGCCGCTTTAAACACTGCCTTCTCAAATGCTTATATACAAGTATACAAGCCAGATAGAAGCGGGATTGTAGCGCTTTTTTGAAATTTACACGATGTATAAGCTCACGCAATTATTTTAAAACCTAACGAATTGATTAAGAAAGCAAATTTAAATCCGTCGTAAAACAGTGCTTGACAGCAGCAAGAGTTAAAATATATTTTAAATATATTCTACAAATATAAACATACTTGGTGCTAACTATGAGCTATTGCCTCAACCTCCCTGCTGACTATAAAACCGACTTACCTTGCTTTGGTGACTATGACGTTATTGTCACTGGCGCAGGCCCTGCTGGTATCGCAGCAGCAGTCACCGCTGCCGAACTGGATCTCAAAGTGCTTATCATAGAGCGCTTAGGCTTTTGTGGTGGTGCAGCTGTCGCAGGCTTATCAGGTACAGTCTGTGGTTTATATAAGTCTGTTGAGAATCCAAGTGAGGTACAAGCAGAACAACTTGTATTTGGTTTCGCTGGGCGTTTTTGTGATGCCTTGCATGCAGCAGGTGGCTTAACTGAGCCTCAAATATACGGAAAAACCTGGGTTGCTACTCATGATTGCGCTAAATACAAAAAAGTCGCTACTGACATGCTTCGCCAACCAAACATTTCTGTCCTTTATCACACTCAAGTTGTTGATGTAATTTCTGAAAAAGACACAGTTACCGGCCTAGTACTTCATACAAAGTCTGGCTTTACCTCTGTATCAGCGAAACGCTTTATCGATGCCAGTGGTGATGCAGACTTGGTATTCAAGTTGGGGCAAAAAACTCGTAAGGGTCAAAACGGCATCATTCAAAACCCAACAATGATGTTTAAAGTCGGTAATGTGGATATGGAGACTTACCTAAACTATTGGGGTGAGAACACTATTTCCCCCCCAAAAGTCGTTAGCATGCTTGAAGCAGAAGATGACCTACTGCGTAAAAAAGTTTGGCTATTCCCTACGGTGAACCCAGGTGAGCTTCTCGTTAATGCCACGAAAATCACAGGTTTTGACAAACGCGCTTTGGATGTTACAGACCCTGTCGATCATACAGAAGCCGAGCAATTCTCAATTTATCAAGCTGAGGCATTTTTCAATTTTATGAAGGCAAATTTGCCTGGCTGTGAAAATAGCTACTTTATTGATTACGCCACCGAAGTGGGTGTTCGACAAACTCGCTCCATCGATGGTGTTAAAACCTTAACCAATCATGATGTTGTCTCAGGCGCAAAATTCTCAGATGCCATGGTGAAAAGCGCTTGGCCGATCGAATTGCATTATGGCGACAAGCCAAGAACTGAATGGCTAGTGGATGACTACTATGAAGTTCCCTTTCATACCTTAGTGCCTAAAGAAGGCAAAAACCTCATTGTTGCGGGCCGCTGTTTAAGCAGTGAACACGAAGCACTAGCAAGCTGTCGTGTCACAGCCCAATGCTTTGAATATGGAAAAGCAGCAGCCCTTGCTGCACATATATCGATTATGGAAGCGCTTGATTTTCAAGCGATCGACGGTAACCGAATCGCCCAACTGATGCAGCAAGCTTAACGCTTTCCAAGCCAGTCAGGGTAACCACTAAATAATAACAATATGTTGGAAAAATTATGAGCGTGTCTTCTCAAAACCTCGGGGCATCAAACACCCAAACTCAAACTGCGAGCGTTGAAACCGATCGCAGAATGCAGGTCATTAGTTTAATGATCATTGTTGCTATGGCATTACCTATTATTCTCTTCCCAGAGTCTGCTAAAACAACCATCAATGCGCTTTTTAAATGGATGACAAACAGCTTTGATTTTGCTTTTCTCGGCATAGGCCTTGGTGCACTTATTTTCTTATTGGCATTGGCTTTTTCTCGCCATGGCAATATCAAGCTAAGTGCAGATAAAAATGCAGAAGCGGAGTTTTCGAAAGGTGCATGGGGAGCCATGGTTTTTCTTGCTGGTATTGCTTCGGGTCTTTTACTTTGGGGCGGCACTGAATGGGGTTACCATTATGCTTGGACTCCTTTTGGTATCGAAGCTAAAACCACTGAAATGTACACAGTGGCGCAAGGCTACGGCATATTCCATTGGGGCCCGACTGCATGGGCACTTTACTGTGTGCCGACAATTGCTATCTCATATATTTATTATGTGCGTCAAAAACACATCTATAAGGTGAGTGAATCATGCCGTGGCGCATTAGGTGACCTTGTCGACGGGCCTCTTGGTACCATTATCAATTACACCTTCATCTTTGGGGTATTAGGTGCAGCAGCCACCTCTCTTGGCCTAGGCACCCCTATGATAAGCAATGCTTTAGCAGAAGTCTTAGGAGTAGCCGGCGGCACTTATATGGACATCTCTGTCATTCTTATTTGTACTGCAATTTTCTCTGTAAGTAGCGGTCTTGGTCTTTCTCAAGGCATTAAACGCCTTAGTACTTTCTCAACGCTATTAACGCTTGCCATTGTTGCTTATGTATTTGTCGTAGGGCCAACAAAATTCATCCTAGGTTTAGGCATGGATTCTTTAGGCTATATGGCTGAAAACTATATCAAGATGAGCACTTGGACTGACAGTGTCGAGAAGAGTGGTTTCCCTCAAGCTTGGACTGTTTTCTATTGGGCCTGGTGGGTAGCGTACGCACCATTCATGGGTATGTTTGTTACTCGTATTTCTCGTGGTCGTACTATCCGTGAAGTTATCTTTGGTATGCTAGTTTATGGCTCTTCTGGTTGTGCCCTTTTCTACATAGTTCTAGGCGGATACGGTATTAATCTACAAATGGAAGGCATACTTCCTATGTCTGAACTGGTCAATACAAAAGGCGTTGCTGTTGCCATTATCGAACTCTTTAAAACCTTACCAGCGAGTGGCTTAGTCCTTATTGCTCTAGCGGCTTCTGGCATAGTACTACTTGCGACAACCTTTGACTCAGCTGCTTACGTGATGGCATGTGCAACAACAAAAGAGTTAGGTGAAGGTCAAGAGCCAGAACGCTCTAATCGACTATTCTGGTGTTTTGCTATCGCCGTATTACCACTGACTTTAATGTTCCTAGGTGGGCTAAAAAGTATGCAAACTGCATCCGTATTGGTTGGTTTACCTGTTATGGGAATCTTAGTACTTATGATGATCACCACCAGCAAATATATCAAAGAGGATAACGCCTAATATGTCTGCGCCTATTGTGAAAAAAATTGAGCTTTTCGCGATAGGCCCAAATGGAAAGAAGATCAGTTGGTCTTCTTTTCTAGGGCCTATGAGTGAAGCAATGATAGTAACTCGTCTTACTTTTGATAATGGTCTAGAAGGTATTGCTGGCCTTACGACTTACACTGAGCATGAGTTCGACCAAACCGCATTTCATAGTGCGTCCTTGATGTCACCTTTTATTCTGGGCCGTCATCTAGATGAAATTCCTGAAATCCATCAAGATATGCAAGCTAAGTATGTACCACTCAAGCATATTTCCAGCTCCTTATTTGATATTGCATTACATGATGCAAAAGCCAAATCATTAGGTTTGCCTATCTATAAGATGCTAGGAGCAGAACAAGAAAAAGTCCGTGCTTATGCGTCTAGCCCTGTATTCAGCACCATAGAGGCATACCTAGATTATTGCCACGAGATGCTAGCACAAGGCTTTAACGCCATTAAAATTCATCCCCCTTGTGTTTATCAAACCGATAGAGAGCTAGTTGAAGCGCTACAAGCTGAGTTTGGCAGTAAAAACATTGGTTGGAGCCTTGATGTTGACGCCAATTACAGCCTAGAAGAAGCCATTAAAATGGGGCAACTACTTGATGAATACGAGTGGGAATTCTTCGAAGAGCCCCTGCCTGATTCAGACTTCACTGGCTATCAGGTATTGGTTTCACGTCTTAATTTAGATGTTATCAGCGGCGGTAATAGCCTCCCTCACCCTTCACTTATTGAGTATGGTTTGAAAGAAGGTTGCTGGGATAGAAGCCGTTTTGATGTTACTAGTATTGGCGGCTTTACTAATGCCAATAAAGTGATGCAATTTACCAAAGAGCTAAACCGAATAGCGGAAGTGCAGTCATGGGGTTATACCCTAACTCAAGCGGCTAACCTTCATATTATGCTAGCCCACAATAACTGCCATTATTTTGAACAAGCTGCCCCTTATGAGAAATATGAGTTTGGTGCTAAACAAGTATTTAGACCTGATACAGATGGTTATATCCAAGCCCCAACTAAAGCAGGGTTAGGAGTAGAGTTAGATTGGGAGCAGATCGAGCCTTTCATTTATCAACGCAAAGAGTTCAATCTTTAGGTTAAGTTCATGCTAAATCGTATCGAGAAAATTGACGTTTATTGCTTACAAGACCCTCAAGCGGACTTTGTTCGTTTTGAGGGTAGCTACCAAAATGTTGTGGTTGTTGTTACAGCAGACAATGGCATGTATGGCATAGGTGAAAGCGACTCGCCTCCGCAAATAATTAAAGCTCTCATTGAAGCGCCAAGCTATAACCATCTATCTCAAGGTCTTGCCGCTTTGTTAATAGGCGAAGCCCTAGATGACCCAAAACGTCTTTGGCAAAAAATGTATCAAGGTAGTTATTGGCATGGACGTAATGGCGCTGTTATTCACGCTATTAGTGCGCTTGATATTGCTATTTGGGACCTATTTTCACGCCTCAATAAAGTCCCATTACATCATTACTTTGGTGAACGTAAGCATAAAAGATTACCTGCCTATGCCACCATTTACCCTTTAGCGGATACCGAAGACGGCATCAAAGCTCAAATCATGCCCTTGTTAGAAAAAGGTATGAAGCGAATTAAAATTTGTGTTGAGCCTTGGTGGAGCAACTTTGATAAAACGCGATCCAACCTTAATTATCTGAGACACCTAGTTGGTCGAGATATAGAATTAATGCTAGATGTGGCACTAGAATTCAATTCGTTAGCACAATTAAAACCCTTCCTTAGTACCTTAGAGGCATTAGATTTTAAATGGATAGAAGCGCCATTTAACTTAGAAAACCTTGAAGATCACATTGCCTTAAAGCAGCTAACTCATATTCCGATAGGCGTCGGTGACCTTGGCATGACAACCTGCAAAGAGTTTCTACCCTATTTAGAAAAACAGTCATTTGATATCGCTCAACCGGATATCACCCTATTCGGAGGAGTCAGCGAAGTCATCAAGCTAAGAGGTTTAATGAATAAACAGAACAAACGTATCGTGCCTCATGCCTATAACACAGACATCACAATTGCAGTAAACAGCCACTTTTTATCAACCCAGAACAAACAAGAGCCTCTTGAATATTCCACCAGCCCATCTCTGTTGCGCCAACACCTAATCAAAAATCCTTATAGCATTGATCAGGATGGCATGGTTACAATAGATAAAGAACAAGATGGCCTTGGCATTAAGCTAAACTGGGATATTATTCAATCATGCACAACCCGTTAGAGAAAAGAACGAAAGCAGAAGTTGCAGCAGAGAAGTTAGAAGAAGCAATTGTCGATTGCCTCATTGAACCGGGCTCTGTTATGACAGAAACCGAAATCAGTGAGTTTCTCAACTTAGGTCGTACACCGGTACGAGAAGCCTTGATGAAGCTGGCCAATGAAAACCTAGTCCGCTTATCCCGTGCTGGCGTTGTCATTCCTGAGCTTAATCCTATGACTATGCTCAAACTGCTGGAGCCAAGATCTCTAATTGAAAGTCTATGTATTGATAAAGCCATTGATAGAATGAACGAAGCTGACAAGAGGGAAGTGGAAAAAGTCATCATGACCCTCACCCAGCTCGATGCTGAAGACAGAAATGGTTTTATGGATGTCTTACGCCAAATGCACCATATCTTGGCTCAATCTTCTAAAAATGAATTTATTCTTGCCTCGATCAAAACCACCCAAGCGCTCTCACGACGCTTTTGGTGCTACTACGCCACAGCGAAGGACCAAGCCTACTGTACAGACCTTTATATCAGACAGATGAACGCCCTACTTCTCTCGGATAAAGACACGGCCTTGAATGCATCGGCAGAATTAATTAGCTACCTGCAGGACTTTACTAAAGCTCAGTTAGAAGCCTTCAAGTCCACCAATTAATTGATAGCACTTAGCCTACAAACTCAATTTCACCAAGATAATTCACGGAGACGAATATGACCCAGCAGCAAACCGCCGACGAGTTTCTTATTTGGCTAAAAGGACAAATTCCGCTGATTAATCATATGGGCTTTGGTGATCTTGTTTATGATGGTCAGTCACTGCAAATGCCAGCGGCATTAACACCTAATGTGAATGATAAAGGTACGGGCTTTGGTGGTTCTCTTTCTACGGTTGCAACCTTATGTGGTTGGGCGCTGGTTACTCTCTACCTACGTGAACAAGGTCGAGATTGTGATGTTATGATCCGAGATAGCCAGATCAACTATCTCGCCCCTATCACAGATGATTTTTATGCCGAGACTTGCCTTCCGGATGAAACAGACTTAACCACATTTATGTCTTTCCTCGACAACAAAGGTCGTGGTCGCCTCAACCTAGAAATCGAGGTCAAACAAGGTGATCAGGTCGCTATGACACTGAAAGGGGCTTATGTGGCGGTGGAGAGAAAGCCTGATTAGCTTAGCTTGCTCTTAATTCCTCATTAGTAATAAAAAAAACAATACCCTGTCGGATATTGGTTCAATACCTACAGGACTTTGACAAAGCAAAGTTGAAAGTATTTAACGGTCAATATTCAAGCATCATTGAAGATATTAATAACTGGTTTTATTATGACAAATGAACAATCACAGTTATCAAGTTTCACTCAGGTAAAAAAGTAAATGAGAAGTTTAAATTAACTTGTTTACTCTAAAGTCCTTACATCCTTGATACCCATCAGGATTCCAAACACTCCCATTAATTTTATTCGAAGTTACCTTCCCTATAAAGCCAATTGTTGTATACGAACTCTTAGGTTTTACAATAAAATCATCTGGTCCTAAAGGTTTTAAATCAACATTACCACTTCTTGGAAAATATTTACCTGAAACTTCAAAACTTCCGTGTCTAAGTGTGGCTCCATCAAATCGATCCTTTTCAGAAAATGCCGCTTCCATCGTTAAATTAAATTCGCCATTTTTCTCTACCACTTCTTTTGTATACAATTCAAGGTGAATCCTTTCTGAGCCGATACACTTGTAACTTCCAACCCACTTATCATCTTCAGTAAAAACAGAATCATTACCTGAAGCCCAAAAGTAAAATTCATTTGTATAATCTAACAAAGTTATCACTGCAGTAATAAGTCCTAAAAAGAAAGCTATATTTTTAACTTTACTCTTCAAAAAGATCATATTCCATTAACCCTTTCTTACTTTTAAATTCATTCACTAAGATTTATGCGTTATTTTTTCTAATTATAGAGGAGCTATAAAAACGGAGAGACGATAACTCCAAAACAAAATCACATTTCTCTTTTTTGGAAATCACTCTAACATAAGAGATCTCAGACAATTTATCTGAGATCTCTTAAAATATCAATCCAGATCTACTTTAAGAGATAATACCCTAGCATCCAAAGCGTCTGTTAAACTCTATTAACTTTTTAAACTGAGATTTATTACAAAACCCATTAGACTTCCCTAATACCTCTAAAGCTTCTGTTAGAGAATAAGGAGCTCTATTGCTATTTTGATCAACAATAAGATCTAATAACTCGAGGGTTTCTATTGGAAATTTTTCCGATGTTTTCGACTGGGCCATTAAGCTAATAACATAATCCGGCTGTTTAACTTTTCCAATATAATCTTTCAACAGCAAAAAGGCATTTGGAAACTCATCGCCAGAATCTAAACAAAATCTTATCAATGAGTCTGAGATCTTAGGTGTCAGCTTATCTTTCGATTTTGGCCAAGCACTTTTCCATAGAGGGAGTACTCTATTCTTCCAAAGCTCTTCTTTTCTTTCTGAAGCACTAAGAATTTGATTTAGAATATTTGCAGCATTTTCTAAGGACTTAAGCGATAGTTTATTAAATACAAGATGAACTTCTTTATCGTTTAAAATCGCATTTTTCTCTAAAGAAATATGAATTAAAAATTCTATATACCTCCTTTCACCACCTTCTAAAAAAGGGAGCCTCATTGCTGTATCAATAAATGAATCTTTCAACTCTTCCATTAGCGGGAGGTATATTCTCGCTCCCCATAAAAAGCCGTTCCAAACTATACTAGCCACCCTCTCATTCTTGTCCCAGTCAAATAAAGGGACTAAATTATCTTTCGTCCAAATTGGGTCAACACGATACAAAGCCATAGCCCGAGACGCTACAATTACCTTTCCCTGATCAAAAGCATTGGTTTTATCAATACAAATAAGATGGAAAATTTGAGAAAAGTTTCCATCGATTTTTGTATTATCCTGCAACCCAGTAGTAAACCAGTAATTAAATAATGCTTCTGTTGATATGCCAACAGGATGATTAATAGCAGAAGAAACAGTTGCAACATTTCCTGTATTCTCACTTTCAGGGTAAATCGTTAATACTCGCTCTACTAAAAGAAGAAATTTTTCAGCATGTAATGTTACATTTTTAGATACAGCTTGAAGCCACCGGCCAATACCATGAATACATGTTACAAACTGGTCATCAGAGAATGTGACTATAATTGGAGCAGCTAATATCCACGAATCAGCTATTGTTTTATCGCTACACCAAGCTGAAAACGCAACATTCCATCGATGTTCAGGAAATTTTTTTCCATTAAATAAATCATAAAGAGAGTTGAAGGCTAAACTCATATCTTCTATGCAAACATCTCTCCAATTATCTCCATGTTCGAACGAATAATTAGACTTACTCTCCATCAGCCATTCCATTAAATCTAACTTCTTTGTTGGTGCCAATTCGTATGTTCGCTTATCCTCATAATCAGGATCACCCGAACCACTCATCCAATGGGAAAACTCATCTTTTTGATATTTATTATCAAGCTCCCATTTTGGATTATTAGATGATAACTCTTTGAAGTATGCTTCTGTGTTGTCTGAAAGATTTACTCCACCACTATCAAGCTTAGCTAAATGTAACCATATGGTATGTTCATTCATTTCTTGAAATTGGCTTACTTCCAAATCTTCTCGGAACATCCGACGAGGGAGACCTGATAGAATAGCCTCCTCTAAACAGGATTGACTGTGTTGATCTAAATTTTCACCTTGAAGCACCAGTAGCCTCATAGTTTCACGCTGAGTTTGTGTATCCCACAACCACCAAGCATCATTTTGACATAGCCAATCACACCATTGTTTTGGAGCAATAACCTGATCATAACTTGCAGCAAATAAAGCAAGCCTTTTAAAAACAGGGTAAGGTTTTTGAAACCATAGAATAGCTTTTTCCCTAGCTAATAAAATATTTTTAGACAAAACCTCTAACCAAGAGTCCCTCAACAGCTCGATTAAAATTATCCAGTCATGATAACCTCGATTTTGCATATGATGAGAAATTGATGGCAAGTCCCAGTGGGAATTATCTATGAGGTTATCAGCCTCCCCCATCTCTTGGGCCAAATCTAATGCGTCAACAAGCAGCACTTGAAAATCATCAAAGAGTTCTGCTAAATTTTCAGGCCCTATTAATGAGGTTATTTTCTCTATATCGTGTTTTAAATTATATGTTAGCTTTAATTCCCAATCATAACGTCGTGTACTCAAGCTATATGGCTTCTTAATGGATATTTTTGGAGCTAATAACTCTCTCAGCTCTAGCTTTAAGAGCGTATTAAAGCCATGTTGCTTTACTCGGCCTACCCAGTTATACAATCGAGAATCATTTGATGCTGTATGGATTCTGCCTGCTAGTAGCATTTTCCAAAGAGACAACATTTCATCATCAGGGATAGCGTTCGGTGAATTCTCTTGTAAAATCAGCTTTTCATTATCATCAAGCTTGTTTAACGCAGACAGTTTTCTTTCAAGGGTACTTTTAAAACTACTAGTAAGCTCGCCTCTATATTTTATTAACCAATATACAAGTCTCGGGTCGTTTAGATGCCTTAAAAGCCAGTTGCAAATTTGAGACATTACACGGTCCCAATTACTGTTTTCATAATGCAAAGAACGAATAGAGTCGTATATACTTTCGCTAGGAAGAGAAGGCCTTTCAACTAAACTAAAACTTAAGTCTGAATTACCCTCTGTTAATGTAGAAATGCCAAGTCGAGGTAAATCTTTTTTTGAGTAGCGTCTCTCCGAAATTATCTCAAGCCAATCTATGTGAGGGCAGGGATTTAGCTCAGAGAATCGTTTAACAGGTAAGCCATTTGGCTCAGATAATGCCCAGATAACCCTTCCTGCAAAGTCATCATTTTGAGTACTCGCTGTAGGTGGGAACATTGCATACTTTGCTACAATACTTTCTTTACCTAGAGATCCTTCTGAGTATGTTTGAGCCCAACTATCTAAGGTGTCATGTAATTTTGAATGATCTTCGTAGAGAATCGGAATTACATTCTTAGCCTTCCACTCATTCGCTGCGACTTCCTCATTACCAGCTTTAAAATCAGCAAAAGCATAAGCATCTGGTAGATCTTCTCCTAGCATACGGTCTGCAGCTAGTGCATCCATCATATATCTAAGTACCGGATCATTAATGCTATATCCAACAAAACAAATAACATAACTTCGGAATAATTCAGAGACA
This sequence comes from Marinomonas sp. SBI8L, assembly GCF_001624705.1. Taxonomy (GTDB): domain Bacteria; phylum Pseudomonadota; class Gammaproteobacteria; order Pseudomonadales; family Marinomonadaceae; genus Marinomonas. The sequence goes on along the minus strand of NZ_JSEO01000019.1, from coordinate 51,835 downwards.
AAGCGCGATGCCCAACGTTCTGTTAAATAAGCCAGCCCAAAGTCACCACTAGTGAAAACTAGGCGATTTAAATCTGAGTAGTTTTCTTTGTCTGGAATCAAACCATGTAAGTAGACCAATCCATCCCAACGACTTTTTTTAGGTATTGGCAGTAATGGTGCAACAAAAGAGTTTATATCAAGCTTCCGCTGCTTTATAACCTTCTCAAAAATCCTGTCAAAGTTTGTTGTAACTAAACGAGTCATTCCTTCATTGTCGCAAGAAAGCTTCAAAAGAGACTCATGGGTGCGTAAAGCATGCTTTTTTCTGAAGTTTGGTTTTAAGCTTTTTAATAACGCTTTTCTAACAGTCTGCCTTTCACCAACAACTCTTCTTTCAAGAAGATCAAGAGTGCTATCAAATTGCTCACGGTCATAAACATTTGATTCTATTTCATTCTTAGTTTCACCAACCTCAAGATATATTTTATCCACTAGACCCTTAAAGCCTGGTAAATCGGCAGGATAAGATATACCAGCTCCACAGAAGAAAATGACATTGCCATCTTCATGCGCCTGAAGGAGTTCATCAGGTATATTTGGTCCGTTTTTAACAAATTGCATAAGTCCCTGCCAATCAATTATCTAACTATTTCAATAACTTAAATCATACTATAAAAAACACTCTACATTGAATAATAGCGACCGTACTTTACGGGTAAGATTTCAGCTCTATTTACAGCCCAAAAAAAGCCCCGCTAATTTAGCGAGGCTTTCTGTATTTCAATCTAGACAATCTGTTCCTTAGAAAGGAATGTCATCATCAAAATCATCAAAGCTAGGTGCTGCAGGCTTAGGTGCTGGTGCCGCTGGGCGTTGTTGAGCCTGTTGCTGTGGCGCACGCTGTTGAGGCGCAGCTTGCTGTTGATTTTGCTGTGGAGCAGCTTGTTGTGGTTGCTGGCCCCAGCTACCAAAAGATTGCGGCTGAGCTTGTTGCTGCTGCGGCGCTTGCTGTTGGAAACCATTATTTTGAGGCTGTTGGTTTTGCTGCGGTGCTTGTTGTTGCGGTGCACGCTGTTGGAAACCATTATTTTGTTGAGGCGCTTGTTGCTGAGGTGCTTGCTGGAAGCCACCTTGGTTCCCCATATTGTTCATTGCTGGCGCTTGCTGCTGTTGACCACCAAAACCACCGTTTTGTGCATTGTTGTCAAAACCACCTTGGCCAGCTTGATCGCCACGACCATCTAGCAATTGCATTTCGTTAGCAATGATTTCTGTGGTGTAACGTTTAATGCCGTCTTTTTCCCACTCACGTGTACGAAGAGAACCTTCAACATACACTTTAGAACCTTTCTTGATGTAGTCACCGGCAATTTGACCTAGGCGGAAGTTACCACGGTCCATAAAAGAAACACGGTGCCACTCAGTACGCTCTTGCATTTGACCTGTTGTCTTGTCTCTCCAGCTTTCTGTTGTTGCTAGGCTGACATTTGCAACCGCGCCACCAGAAGGCATATAACGTACTTCTGCATCATTGCCCGCATTACCGATCAAGATGACTTTATTTATTCCACGTGCCATGACGTTCTCCAAGTTTTCCTATTCGTTTAGCGTTTTATGCACTTGCTGTTTGCAGCAAATGGACGCCAAATTCGTTTTTTCTAAATTCGTTTTAGGCCAAGGCCAAATATGTGCCCTAGTTTACACTGAAACAGTGGGTGCTAGCTGCAGTAATTTATCTTTATCTAAGAGTTTTTTATCCACCTTGAGATAAGCCGTTTTTTCGTCGCTAAAGATTTGCATGTCTTCTACTCCATCCACATCAGATAAGTCATTGGCAAGCTTATCTATTTGCGTAAGATCTAGATGCTGCAAGCTAAATGCAAGGCTGGTTAAATGACGCGTTGGTGCTTGTCTCGTTGCAAGGAAGGTCCAAATAAACATAATCACGGCCACGGCCACAAAAAGTGTTTGGCTAGAATAATTTTGTAGTATCCAACCGCCGCCAATGCCGCCAACAAAAGCACCTAAGAATTGGTGAGTTGAGAAAATGCCCATGGCTGTACCGCGAAAGCCCACAGGGGATACTTTACTAACCAAAGATGGCAAGGTGGCTTCTAAGGTATTAAAACCAACAAAATACAGCCAAAGGGTAATGGCGAACAAGCTAACAGAAGAGCTAAAGCCCATCAATAAGGTACCAAACGCCAACATTAGAATGGCATAGCTAACCACTTGCTTCATTTTACCTTTCGCTTCAGCCACTATCACCATAGGTAACATGCCAACAAAGGCAAGCCCCATTACTGCCAGATACAACCAGCTGTGATTTGCCAGCGCTAAATCAAACTTAGTTAGCAGCAAGCTAGGAATACTTACAAATAGCGCAGTTAAGCTGGCATGTAGTATAAAGATACTCATATTCATAAAGCGCAGTGGCTTATTAGCAAAGACTTGCGTGAGAGCTTGTAAGGAAGGCGTGGTATCTCGTTTAAAGGTATGTTGCTTCACATTAGGAACAGCGAACAGGATTAGCCCCATGCCGATTACTGAGAAAGCCAAAGACAAATAGAATAAACCTGCTAGCCCTATCATGGAAAATAGCCAAGGCCCCATTACCAGTGACAGCATAAAAGACACGCCAATACTGATGCCCACAGTCGCCATAGCCTTGGTACGATTTTGCTCTCGGGTGACATCACTTAGCAAAGCCATCAAGGTACTCGCTATCGCACCAGCGCCTTGAATTGCTCGACCAACAATCAAGCTTGTCATGCTATCGGCATTAGCACAGATTAAGCTACCTAAAGCAAAAATTGTCAGGCCAATCAAAATAATAGGTTTGCGCCCTATTTTGTCTGACATCATCCCCATAGGAATTTGTAACAAAGCTTGGGTTAGTCCATACACCCCAATCGCGGCACCTATTAGTGCAGCATTAGCGCCAGTTAAGTCGTCCGCAGCAATGCTGATAATAGGCATAATAAGAAATAAGCCCAGCATTCTAAACAGGTATACGCTGGCCAAAGCCAGGACAGATCGACGCTCAAGTGCATCCATAAATAGGGAGACCAAACAAAATTAATGACAAAGGTTGGCAATTTTACAAAAAATACCGTTGAAGCTCCATTTGAACTACTGTAAAAATAGACAGTAATTTAAGATGAGTAGTAGATTAGTTGATAATATTCACTCTTTTACGACCTGTGTGATGCGCAAGTACTGTTTTTAGCCTCACCCATCTCTCTAACATTCGCACTTTTGAGCATAATAGGCACAAGATTAATGGATACCATTACTATACGTGGGGCACGTACTCATAATCTAAAAAACATAGATTTAGATATTCCTCGAGACAAACTCGTTGTGATTACCGGCTTATCTGGTTCAGGTAAATCATCACTGGCATTTGATACATTATATGCTGAAGGACAGCGTCGCTATGTAGAGTCTTTATCAACTTATGCGAGGCAGTTTCTCTCCATGATGGAGAAACCCGATATTGATCATATTGAAGGTTTATCCCCAGCGATTTCTATTGAGCAAAAGTCTACTTCCCACAACCCTCGCTCGACAGTGGGAACCATTACTGAGATCTATGACTATCTTCGCCTATTATTTGCTCGTGCAGGCCAACCACGCTGTCCAGAACATGGTGAACCACTAGAAGCTCAGACTATCTCACAAATGGTAGATAAGGTTATCTCCTTACCTGAAGACAGTAAGATGATGCTACTCGCCCCTATCGTAAAAGATAGAAAAGGTGAGCACTTACATACTATCAGTGATCTATTATCAAAAGGCTTTATTCGTGCACGTATCGATGGCCTCGTAGTAGATCTAGATGACGCTCCTGCGTTAGAGAAGAATAAAAAGCATACAATTGAAGTCGTCATAGACAGATTTAAGGTTCGCCCAGACTTACAACTACGTTTAGCTGAATCTTTTGAGACTTGCTTAGCATTGTCAGATGGCATTGCGATGGCAGTGAACATGGATGATGAAAAAGATGTGCATATCTTTTCCAGCAAGTTTGCTTGTCCAGTTTGTGGATATAGTTTGACAGAGCTTGAGCCAAGACTCTTCTCCTTCAACAACCCAAATGGTGCTTGTGGTACTTGTGATGGCCTAGGCACGCATCAATTATTTGATCCTGAACTTATCATTGTTGATGACACACTTACTCTGGCGGAAGGCGCTATTCGCGGTTGGGGACGTAGAAGTATCTTTTATTTCCAACAATTAAACGCCTTAGCAGATCATTATGGTTTTGATATCGAACTGCCTTATAAAGATATTCCAGATAAATTCAAAAAACGCATTCTGGAAGGCTCAGGTAAAGAAGAGCTGTCATTCACGTACATTAATGACAGAGGCGACAAAATAAGTCGCTCGCATCCATTTGAAGGTGTCCTACCTAACCTAAAACGTCGTTATCACGAGACAGAATCAGATAGCGTACGCCAAGATCTAACTCAGTATATTAGCGTGCAACCTTGTCCTGACTGCAAAGGTTCTCGTCTAAATAAAGCGGCACGTAATGTCTTTATAGAAGAGCAAACCCTGCCAGAAATCACAGTCATGCCTGTGGCAGCTTGTTTAGAGTATTTTGAGAACCTGCAACTCGCTGGTGCGAAAGGTGAAATTGCTAGCAAAATACTAAAAGAAATTCGCGATAGATTAACCTTCTTGGTTAATGTTGGTTTGGATTATCTCACCCTTGATCGTAAAGCGGATTCCCTTTCAGGTGGTGAAGCACAAAGAATACGCTTAGCAAGCCAAATAGGCGCTGGCCTTGTTGGTGTCATGTATATCTTAGACGAACCTTCTATCGGCCTGCATCAAAGAGACAATGAAAGACTCATTGCTACCCTAACTCGCTTAAGAGACTTAGGGAATACAGTAATAGTAGTGGAACATGATGAAGATGCTATTCGTGTAGCTGACTTTGTCGTTGATATCGGCCCAGGGGCAGGTGTTCATGGCGGTCAAGTTATCGCTCATGGTACGCCGCAGGACATAATGAATAATAAGAATTCGATTACAGGTAAGTACCTAAATGGCACCTTAGGTATAGACCTACCTGCAACACGTATTCCTGCTAAAAATAACGAGTACTTGGAACTTTCTGATGCTACTGGTAACAATTTGAGAAATGTTAATCTCAAAATACCAGCAGGAGTAATGACCTGTGTAACAGGGGTGTCTGGTTCAGGTAAATCAACTCTTATTAACAGCACCTTATATCCATTAGCTGCAACAGCACTTAATGGTGCAACGACTCTTAAAGCCTCTCCTCATGGAGAAGTAAAAGGTTTAGACCTATTTGATAAGTGTGTAGACATAGACCAAAGCCCAATTGGTAGAACACCAAGGTCAAACCCTGCAACCTACACAGGTATCTTTACACCAATGCGAGAGCTATTCTCGGCGACACAAGAAGCAAGATCTCGTGGTTATAAACCAGGTCGCTTTAGTTTCAACGTAAAAGGCGGCCGTTGTGAGGCCTGCCAAGGTGACGGTGTAATTAAGGTAGAGATGCACTTCTTACCTGATGTGTATGTGCCTTGCGATGTCTGTAAAGGTAAACGTTATAATCGTGAAACCTTAGAGATTAAATATAAAGATAAGAACATACATGAATGTTTAGAAATGACTGTAGAGGATGCGAGAGGCTTCTTTGACGCTATCCCATCTATTGCTCGTAAACTTCAGACACTAATAGATGTTGGACTTGGCTATATTCGCCTAGGACAAGCAGCAACCACACTTTCTGGTGGCGAAGCGCAAAGGGTTAAGCTTTCTAAAGAACTTTCTAAACGAGATACAGGTAAAACCTTGTACATCTTAGATGAGCCAACAACAGGTTTACATTTTGAAGATATCAAACAGTTATTAAAAGTTCTGCATAGGTTGCGTGACCATGGTAATACCATAGTCGTGATCGAACATAACTTAGATGTTATTAAAACAGCTGACTGGATTATTGATCTCGGCCCAGAAGGAGGTAGTGGTGGTGGTTATATCATTGCCGAAGGCACACCAGAAACAGTTGCTATGGAAACAAAGTCCCATACCGCTAGATTCTTAAAACCTTTGTTGAAGATGGACTAAAGAATAGAAGTAACTAAAAGACCTCCTCCGGGAGGTTTTTTTATGCCTTTAAAACTCATAGATAATGAAGTTAAAGCCATAAGGTAAGCCTTAAACAAAATTTAAAGCAAAAAAAACCGGACTATAAAGTCCGGTTTTTCATGTTACATACTCGGCTTATTCAGCTGAGTCTGCCGCTTCGTCAGCAACTGGTCTGTCGACCAATTCAACGTAAGCCATTGGTGCATTGTCACCAGCGCGGAAACCACATTTTAGGATGCGGATGTATCCACCTGGACGAGCTTGGTAACGAGGACCAAGTTCGCCAAACAATTTACCTACAGCAGCTTTGTCACGTGTACGTGCAAAGGCTAAACGGCGGTTCGCAACGGAGTCAACTTTAGCCATTGTTATCAATGGTTCAGCAACTCGACGAAGTTCTTTGGCTTTCGGCAACGTAGTTTTAATAACTTCGTGCTCAAATAAAGAAGCAGCCATATTTTTGAACATCGCTTTACGATGCGAGCTAGTACGGTTTAAGTGACGACCACTCTTACGATGACGCATTTTAAATTCCTTACCGAACTACGGTGGTCAGGGAACAATGACCTAGCGAGCTAGTACCTTGCTATCGTCTTTCAAACTAGCCGGTGGCCAATTTTCCAAACGCATTCCCAAAGACAAACCACGCTGTGCTAAAACATCTTTAATTTCAGTCAACGACTTCTTACCTAGGTTAGGCGTCTTAAGAAGCTCAACCTCAGTACGTTGAATCAAATCACCGATGTAATAAATGTTCTCTGCTTTCAAACAGTTAGCACTGCGAACGGTCAACTCAAGATCATCAACCGGGCGTAGTAATATTGGATCAATCTCATCTTCTTCTTCTTCAACAACTTGCTCGCTTTCGCTCTCAAGAGCAACAAACACAGCGATCTGTTGTTGTAAGATAGTAGCCGCGCGACGGATTGCTTCTTCTGGATCGATAGTACCGTTAGACTCGATGTCAATGACAAGCTTGTCTAGGTCAGTACGTTGCTCTACACGAGCATTATCGACGCTGTAAGAAACACGACGCACAGGGCTGAATGAGGCATCCAGTTGCAAGCGACCGATAGGACGAGTCTCATCATCACTTGCAATACGAGCATCAGCAGGCTCATAACCACAACCACGAGCGACTTTGATCTGCATATTTAGTTCTGCAGTATCATCTAAGTGCGCAATTACGTGATCAGGATTCGAGATCTCAGCATCTGCAACAAGCTGAATATCGCCAGCTGTTACAACACCAGGTCCCTTTTTACTTAAAGTAAGAGTTGCTTCATCTTGCCCGTGTAGAGCGATCGCAACTCCTTTAAGGTTAAGAAGAATTTCAATTACATCTTCTTTAACCCCTTCAATGGCGCTGTATTCATGCAATACACCGTCGATTTCTACTTCAACAATTGCACAACCAGGCATTGAAGATAAAAGAATACGGCGTAGCGCATTACCTAAAGTATGTCCAAAACCACGTTCAAGCGGTTGAAGAGTAACTTTAGAGCGTGTTTTACCTGCTTCTTGTACTTCAATGTTGCGTGGGGTTAACAATTCGCTCACTGAACGCTGCATAGATCCACCTATATCTAATCCTAATAGCCAGAACTTACTTAGAGTAAAGTTCGACGATTAGGTTCTCATTAATTTCAGCTGATAAATCGCTGCGCTCTGGAGCCGCTTTGAATACAGCTTCCAGTTTAGTCGCATCAGTTTCTACCCAATGTGTAGAAGTGCGATTTTTAGATAGCTCAATTGCATTTTGAATACGCAATTGCTTCTTAGCTTTTTCACGAACAGAAACAACATCACCAGCTTTAACTTGGTAAGATGCAATGTTTACTGTTGCGCCGTTAACTTGAATGCCTTTGTGAGCAACAAGCTGACGAGATTCCGCACGTGTCGCACCGAAACCAGCGCGATATACTACGTTATCCAAGCGAGACTCAAGAAGTTGCAGAAGGTTTTCACCAGTTGCACCTTTACCACGAGCCGCATCTTTGTAGTAGTTACGGAATTGCTTTTCTAGTACGCCGTAGATACGACGAACTTTTTGTTTCTCACGTAATTGTAAGCCGTAATCAGAAAGACGACCGCGACGTGCACCGTGCACACCAGGAACTGTCTCTGCTTTACATTTCGACTCAAGAGCGCGTGAACCGCTCTTCAATTGCAAGTCGGTACCTTCACGACGAGACAACTTACAAGTTGGACCTATATAACGAGCCATGTATCTGTCTCCTCAGTTAAACGCGACGTTTTTTCGGTGGACGGCAACCATTGTGTGGAATTGGCGTCACATCCGTAATGTTATTGATACGCAGACCTAATGCATTTAATGCACGAACTGCGGACTCACGACCAGGACCAGGGCCCTTGATCATAACGTCAACGTTCTTAAGACCGAACTCTTGAGCAACAGCACCTGCGCGTTCAGCAGCAACCTGTGCAGCGAACGGAGTACTCTTACGTGAACCGCGAAAACCAGAACCACCGGCAGTCGCCCAAGACAAAGCATTGCCTTGACGATCGGTGATAGTCACGATTGTATTGTTAAAAGACGCATGTACATGAGCAACACCGTCGACAACCGTCTTTTTGACTTTTTTCTTGGTATTGCGCGTAGCTGGCTTAGCCATATTGCACTTTCCTATTTAATGCTCAGCTCTAATTACCTGTAACTAGAGCGAAACGCGTTAAGATTACTTACGAATTGGCTTACGAGGGCCTTTTCGTGTACGAGCGTTCGTTTTGGTACGTTGACCACGAACTGGTAAGCTGCGGCGATGACGAATTCCGCGGTGGCAACCCATATCCATCAAACGCTTGATAGACATGCTTAGCTCACGGCGAAGGTCACCTTCTACAGTATACTTAGCAACTTCGCCACGTAACTGGTCTAGCACTTCATCGCTTAGAGATCCGATTTTAGCAGACTCTGCGACACCTGTTGACGCGCAGATTGCGCGAGAACGTGTGCGACCAATTCCGAAGATGTAAGTCAGAGAAATGACCGCATGTTTATTGTCAGGAATATTGACACCGGCTATACGAGCCATTCAACTTTACTCCGTTGTTAGGATGATAATTCATCACTTGCTTTCATAAGGGCGGCTGATTATGCCTAACTCTAGGCGAAAAATCAACCACCTTCCCATCATCGAGCGAACCCGACTCTAAATTAACCTTGACGCTGTTTGTGACGAGGCTCAGAGCAGATCACTCGAACTGAACCGTTACGACGAACGATTTTACAGTTACGACAGATTTTCTTTACAGATGCACGTACTTTCATGTTCAACTCCAACCTATGCTTAGCGCATTAGGCCATTTGGACCATAACCAGTCAGATTAGACTTTTTCATTAATGACTCATATTGATGACTCATCAGATGACTTTGTATTTGTGTCATGAAGTCCATAACCACAACTACTACGATCAGTAACGATGTACCGCCAAAGTAGAAAGGCACGTTCCAGAACACAACAAAGAACTGAGGCATCAGGGACACTAGCGTGATGTACAAAGCACCAAACAGTGTTAATCGAGTCATTACCCCATCAATATATCGAGCGGTATGATCGCCTGGACGAATACCCGGCAAAAACGCACCGGATTTCTTTAAATTATCTGCCACATCTTTAGGGTTGAACACCAATGCTGTGTAAAAGAAGCAAAAGAATACAATTGCTATAGCAAACAACAGCACATATAGAGGTTGCCCAGGTGCTAGAGCCAACGACATACCTTGAAGCCATTCCATACCTTCACCTTGACCAAACCATTGGCCAATCGAAGCAGGAAACAACAAGATACTTGAAGCGAAGATTGGTGGGATTACACCCGCCATATTCACCTTCAATGGTAGATGACTCTTTTGTGCAGCAAACACTTTTTTGCCTTGCTGACGTTTTGCATAGTTAACTGTAATGCGACGCTGTCCACGCTCGATGAAAACAACGAATGCGATGGTCGCAATAGCTAAAATGCCAATCAACAATAAGGCAAGGATATTTATATCGCCTTGACGAGCCGATTCGAATGACATACCAAGAGCAGAAGGTAGCCCAGCCACGATACCTGCAAAGATAAGAATGGAAATACCATTACCAATACCTTTTTCAGTAACTTGTTCACCCAACCACATAAGGAAGACAGTACCAGCAACAAGAGTAATAACTGCAACAGCATAAAACTCTAAACCAGAACTGAATGATATCCCTTGACTGGCTAGGCCAACAGCCATACTGGCTGATTGGACTAACGCAAGAAGGACGGTGCCGTAACGGGTATACTGAGTAATCTTACGACGCCCAGCTTCACCTTCCTTCTTAAGCTGCTCTAGCTGCGGGCTAACTACCGTTAACAACTGCATAATAATAGAAGCAGAAATATAGGGCAGAATACCAAGAGCAAAGATACTCATTCGTTCCAATGCCCCACCTGAGAATACGTTAAATAGACTCAGGATTGTGCCTTCATTTTGATCAAATAGTGCTGACAAACGATCTGGGTTAATACCCGGAACCGGTATATGAGCACCTATTCTGTATACAATAATTGCTAAGAATACGAAACGGATACGCGACCAAAGTTCGCCTAAACCGTTTTGCATTCCAGCTGGTAGTGAACCACGCTTAGCCATCTATTCCTCGATTTTTCCGCCAGCTGCTTCGATAGCTGCACGAGCACCTTTAGTCACTTTAAGACCACGAACGGTAACAGCTTTGTCGATAGAACCAGACAAGATTACACGTGCAGTTTTAATTTGATGACCAATGATGTCAGCGCCTTTCAAAGAAGCTAAATCTACAACTTCAGCATTTACTGCTGCTAGTTCATTCAAACGAATTTCAGCAACAAATTTAGCTTGACGTGAAGTGAAGCCAAATTTCGGTAGACGTTTCTGTAAAGGCATTTGACCACCTTCGAAACCAGGACGTACTGAACCGCCAGAACGAGACTTAAGACCTTTATGGCCACGTCCGCCTGTTTTGCCCAAGCCGCTACCCATACCACGTCCGCGACGTTTGGCAGTAGGCTTGCTACCTTCGGCAGGTCGAATAGTATTCAAGAACATTTTATTCTCCTACCACTTTAACCATGTAATAAACTTTATTGATCATGCCACGTACAGCTGGAGTATCTTCCAACTCGCGACGTTGACCAACTTTACGTAAACCCAAGCCATTAACGCTTGCACGATGTTTCGGAAGACGACCGATCGGGCTACGGGTTAGTTCTACTGTGATGGTATTTTTAGCCATTTCACATTACCCCAAAATTTGATCGACTGACTTGCCGCGTTTCGCTGCAATCTGTTCAGGAGAGTTCATGTCTTGCAAACCTTTAATGGTTGCACGTACAACGTTTACTGGGTTTGTAGAGCCGTAGCACTTAGCCAATACGTTGTGTACACCAGCGATTTCAAGAACCGCACGCATCGCACCACCGGCAATTACACCAGTACCTTGAGATGCAGGTTGCATGTAAACTTTAGATGCGCCGTGAACAGCTTTAACAGGATACTGAAGAGTATCGCCGTTCAACTGAACAGTAACCATGTTACGACGAGCTTGCTCCATCGCTTTCTGGATAGCTTGAGGCACTTCACGCGCTTTACCGCGACCAAAGCCTACTTTACCATTTCCGTCACCAACCACTGTTAACGCTGTGAAAGAGAAGATACGACCACCCTTTACAACTTTAGCTACACGGTTGACTTGTACTAGCTTCTCTTGGAGGTCGCTAGTTTGTTGATCATTAACTGCCATTTGCTACCCCTTAGAACTCTAGACCGGCTTCACGGGCTGCGTCAGCTAAAGCTTGTACGCGACCATGGTATTTGAAACCAGAGCGATCAAAAGCGACCGCAGTGACACCTGCTTCTTTTGCACGTTCAGCAATCAAAGCGCCGACTTTAGCAGCCGCATCTTTGTTACCAGTTGCAGAAGAACGAAGGCTTTCGTCCAAGGTAGATGCGCTAGCTAGCACTTGGCTACCAGAAGCCGAAATAACTTGAGCATACATGTGACGCGGTGTGCGGTGAACAGAAAGACGATTCGCACCCAACTCACGAATATGCAGACGTGCGCGTTGTGCGCGACGAATTCGAGATTGTTTTTTAGTGTTCATGATGTCTACCTATTTTTTCTTAGCTTCTTTACGACGAACATGCTCATCAGCGTAACGAACACCCTTACCTTTATAAGGCTCAGGAGGACGGAAACCGCGGATTTCTGCAGCCACTTGGCCAACAGCTTGCTTGTCGACGCCTGAGATTACAACTTCAGTCTGGCCGTTAACAACAGCGCTGATACCTTCCGGTAGGTCGTATTCTACAGGGTGAGAGAAACCAAGAGTTAAGTTAAGTACTGTACCTTTAACGGCAGCACGGTAACCAACACCTTGAAGCAATAATTTCTTCTCGAAACCTTGGCTAACACCAACAACCATGTTGTTGACCAAAGAACGAGTAGTACCTGCTAAAGCACGGCTCTGTTTTGCACCATCACGAGGAGCAAAAGTAATAACCTTATCTTCAACAGTTAGTTCAACGCTTTGATGCGCATTCAACTCTAAAGAACCTTTACCACCTTTAACTACAAGGTTTTGTCCTTTAAGAGTTACATCTACACCAGCAGGAAGCGTCACGGGACTTTTAGCAACACGAGACATACTAACTCCTAGAATACTGTGCAGATTACTTCGCCACCGATGCCTGCAGCACGTGCAGCACGATCGGTCATCACACCTTTAGAGGTAGAGATGATAGCAACGCCAAGACCAGCTTCTACTTTAGGTAGATCAACTGATGACTTGTATTGACGAAGACTTGGGCGAGAAGCGCGTTTAATTTCTTCGATTACCGGTTTACCTTCGAAATACTTAAGTTCGATAGTAAGAGTCGGTTTTGTTTCTTCAGTTACAGCGAAATCGGTTACATAACCTTCTTCACGTAGAACAGAAGCAACAGATACCTTCATTTTTGATGAAGGCATGCTCACAGATGTCTTAGACGCCATCTGCGCATTACGAATACGTGTAAACATATCCGCAAGTGTATCTTGCATACTCATTGAAGAGCTCCTAATTAAAAACCATTGTGCAGCAAATAGAGCTCGCGCATAGTACACAGCAGCAGACAGAATGTCCAGAACTAATCCAGACACCCCACCCACTGCCGTGTATTATGATCGTGATCTACTTGCTTACCAACTAGCTTTCTTCAAGCCTGGTACGTCACCGCGCATAGCTGCTTCACGTAGTTTGATTCTTGACAAACCAAATTTACGATAAACACCATGTGGACGACCCGTTACTTGGCAACGGTTACGCTGGCGTGAAGAAGATGAATCACGTGGAAGAGCTTGCAACTTAAGAGTTGCTTCCCACTTTTCATCATCCGATGCATTCACATCGCTAATTATTGCTTTTAGAGCTGCACGCTTTTCAGCGAACTTAGCTACTAATTTAGTGCGTTTTGCTTCGCGTTGAATCATTGAGATCTTTGCCATGATTCCTACCTCTTATTTCTTGAAAGGGAAACTAAAGGCTGCTAACAAAGCACGACCTTCCGCATCGGTACGAGCAGTCGTTGTGATGGTAATATCCATACCACGTACACGGTCTACTTTATCGTAATCGATTTCTGGGAAGATAATCTGCTCTTTAACACCCATGCTGTAGTTACCACGACCATCGAAAGACTTAGGATTAAGTCCACGGAAGTCACGGATACGTGGAATTGCTACATCAACCAAACGGTCGAAGAAATCCCACATACGCTCACCACGTAGCGTAACTTTACAACCGATCGGGTAACCGTCACGGATTTTAAAGCCTGCTACTGATTTACGAGCCTTAGTCACTACAACTTTCTGGCCACTAAGTGCTTCAAGGTCATTTACCGCATTTTCAAGAAGTTTCTTGTCTGCGATAGCTTCACCAACACCCATATTCAATGTAATTTTTGTGATTTTAGGCACTTCCATTACATTCTTGTAGCTAAACTCTTCAGTTAGAGCTGCTACAACTTGATCTTTATAAACTTGCTTAAGTCTCGCCATGGCTATAATTCTCGCTCTTAGGCGTCGATCGCTTCACTGTTAGATTTAAAGATACGTACCTTAGTACCATCTTCATTCACTTTAAAGCCGACGCGATCCGCTTTACCAGTAGCACCATTAAAGATAGCTACGTTAGAAACCTGGATAGGTGCTTCTTTCTCGACGATACCGCCAGTAGACCCTTTCATAGGGTTTGGCTTCTCGTGTTTCTTCATCATATTGATGCCAGAAACAAGAACTCGGTTTTCGTCTACAATTTTAACAACTTTACCGCGTTTGCCTTTATCTTTACCGGCAATCACAATAACTTCGTCGTTACTTTTGATCTTACGCATTTACGTCCCCTCCCTCTTACAGCACTTCAGGTGCAAGAGAAATAATTTTCATAAATTGCTCTGAACGCAATTCACGGGTAACAGGGCCAAAGATACGTGTGCCGATCGGTTGACCTGCTGCATTCAATAGAACCGCTGAGTTTACATCAAAACGGATTACTGAACCATCAGGACGACGAACACCTTTCTTAGTTCTAACTACTACTGCGTTAAGAACTTGCCCTTTTTTAACACGACCACGAGGGATCGCTTCTTTAACAGTGACCTTAATAATGTCACCGATACCAGCGTAACGACGATGTGAGCCACCCAGTACTTTAATACACTGAACACGCTTTGCGCCGCTGTTATCTGCAACATCAAGCATCGATTCTGTTTGAATCATAACTGCTCTCCAATAAAATTAGATAACAAGTCTCACGATGGGGCAGCTTAGATAGCTGCCGCTTTGTTAACAACTTGAACCAGGTTCCAAGTTTTAGACTTGGAGTAAGGACGTGTTTCCACAACCTTTACTGTGTCGCCAATGCGACATTCGTTGTTCTCATCATGAGCGTGTAATTTAGTAGAACGACGAATAAACTTGCCGTATAGAGCGTGTTTTTCAGTACGTTCTACTAGTACTGTGATGGTTTTATCCATCTTGTCGCTTACTACTTTACCAGTAGCTGTGCGAGCTTGAGTTTCTGCATTTGCCATTAGTTACCTGCCTTATCATTTAGCACGGTTTTAACACGTGCGATATTGCGGCGAACTTGAGGAAGCAAATGAGTTTGCGTTAGCTGGCCAGTAGCCTTTTGCATACGCAACGTGAATTGCTCTTTTAGCAGTTCAATCAAGCTTTCCTGTAGCTCAGCTACAGACTTTTCTTGTAAATCTTTTGCTTTCATCTACATCACCGTACGCGTCACGAAAGTTGTGGCCAGAGGAAGCTTAGCGGCTGCTAGTGCGAAAGCTTCGCGAGCTAGCTGCTCTGAAACACCCTCAACTTCATAAAGCATTTTACCAGGTTGAATCTGTGCAACCCAGTATTCTACGTTACCCTTACCTTTACCCTGACGAACCTCTAGAGGTTTCTGAGTAATCGGCTTATCAGGGAAAACACGAATCCAGATTTTACCACCACGTTTGATGTGACGAGTCATTGCACGACGCGCCGCTTCAATTTGACGAGCCGTAATACGACCACGTGCTGTGGATTTCAAACCAAATTCACCAAAGCTAACTTGGTTACCGCGTAATGCAAGACCACGGTTACGGCCTTTCTGCATTTTACGGAACTTAGTACGTTTCGGCTGCAACATATGCTACCCCCTACTTAGACTTCTTCTTTTGTGCGCCTTTATTAGCTCGCACTTGCTCAATACCGCCCAAGATTTCGCCTTTGAAGATCCACGTCTTAACACCAATGATGCCGTAAGTTGTGTTTGCTTCATAAGTAGCGTAGTCAATGTCAGCGCGTAGAGTGTGTAATGGTACACGACCTTCGCGGTACCATTCTGCGCGTGCAATCTCTGCACCACCCAAACGACCACTTACCTGAACCTTGATACCTTTTGCGCCTGCGCGCATTGCGTTTTGTACAGCACGTTTCATAGCACGGCGGAACATTACGCGACGCTCTAGTTGACCAGCGATGTTCTGAGCAACAAGTTTAGCGTCTAATTCAGGCTTACGAATTTCTTCGATGTTGATGTGCACTGGCACACCCATCATGTCAGAAACTGCGTTACGTAGCTTCTCTACATCTTCACCTTTCTTACCAATCACAATGCCTGGACGGGCTGTGTGGATAGTGATGCGTGCAGATTGAGCAGGACGTTGAATCTCGATACGAGAAACAGAAGCCTGAACTAGTTTACCTTCTAAGTACTTACGTACTTGAAGATCGTTTAATAGCAACTTAGAGTAGTTTTGATTATTCGCATACCAAGTAGAAGTATGGTCTTTAACTATCCCTAGGCGTATTCCAGTTGGATGAACCTTCTGACCCATTGGGTTTCTCCTAATTAGTCAGCGACTTTAACTGTAATATGACAACCGCGCTTCAAGATGCGATCTGCACGGCCTTTAGCACGTGGCATGATGCGCTTATACGTTGTAGCTTCGTCAACGTATACAGTTGAAACACGTAGGTCATCTATATCAGCACCTTCGTTATGTTCAGCATTTGCAACAGCTGATTCTAGTACTTTTTTAACTAGTACTGCTGCTTTTTTAGGGCTGAACGCCAAGATGTCAAGCGCCTCGCTAACAGATTTGCCGCGGATTTGATCTGCAACCAAACGGGCCTTCTGCGCTGAGAGGCGAGCACCTTTTAATGAGGCTTTAACTTCACTCATATTTATTACCCCTTATTACCGTTTGGCTTTCTTGTCCACGACGTGACCGCGATATGTGCGGGTCGGAGCGAACTCACCCAATTTATGACCTACCATGTCTTCAGTTACTAGAACTGGGACGTGTTGGCGACCATTATGGACAGCGATAGTCAACCCTACAAATTCAGGGAAGACAGTAGAACGGCGAGACCAAGTTTTGATTGGACGTCGATCATTCTTTTCTACCGCAGCCTCTACCTTTTTCAACAAATGAAGGTCGATGAAAGGACCTTTTTTTAGTGAACGTGGCACAGTCGTTTCCTCTTATTACTTAGTACGACGACGTACAATAAGTTTATCGGTACGCTTATTACTGCGTGTCTTGTAACCTTTGGTTGGCATACCCCAAGGACTAACTGGGTGGCGACCACCTGAGCTACGACCTTCACCACCACCATGTGGGTGATCTACCGGGTTCATCGCCGCACCGCGAACGGTAGGACGAACACCACGCCAGCGACTAGCACCAGCTTTACCTAGCACGCGTAAGCTATGCTCGGAATTGGATACTTCACCAAGAGTTGCACGACATTCAGTCAATACTTTACGCATTTCGCCTGAACGTAGACGAAGAGTAACGTAACGACCTTCACGAGCAACAAGCTGAGCAGAAGCACCAGCAGAACGTGCTACTTGAGCACCTTTACCTGGCTTAAGCTCGATACAATGCACAACACTACCAACAGGAATATTTTGCAATGGCAAAGTGTTACCTGGCTTGATAGGTGCATCAGCACCGTTAGAAACAGTGGTTCCTGCTACCATGCCTTTAGAAGCAATGATATAACGACGTTCACCGTCAGCATATAAAACCAATGCTATGTTTGCAGAACGATTTGGATCATATTCCAAACGTTCAACTACCGCTGGAATACCATCTTTGTTACGACGGAAATCAACCATACGGTAATGCTGCTTATGACCACCACCTACGTGACGCGTAGTGATGCGACCATTGTTGTTACGACCACCAGATTTGCTCTTCTTAGAAAGAAGTGGTGCATATGGTGCGCCTTTGTGTAGATTTTCACCTACAACTTTAACAACGTGACGACGGCCTGCAGACGTTGGCTTACATTTTACAACAGCCATTGACCTATCTCCCCTTATTCAGCTAAGAAATCAATTTCTTGGCCTTCAGTCAAACGTACGTACGCTTTTTTAACGTCGTTACGCTTACCAAGACCACGAGCAGTACGCTTAGTCTTACCTTTTTGGTTCAAGGTACGAACAGTGTCTACTTTGACTTCAAATAGAGCTTCGATTGCTTGTTTAATTTCAGTTTTTGTCGCATCACCAACTACACGAAAAACATACTGACCATTGCCTTCAGCAACGATAGTAGCTTTTTCAGAGATGTGTGGTCCTAACAAAACCTTATAAATACGTTCGCCGATCATGCTAATGCCTCCTCAACTTGCTTAAGAGCACCAACAGTCACCAACACTTTGTCGTAAGCAATCAAGCTAACTGGATCGATAGACGCCGCATCGCGTACATCAACATTTGGAATGTTACGTGCTGCTAGGAAAAGATTCTCATCTAATTCAGCAGAAACGATTAAAGCATTCTCAATATTCAATTCAGCCATTTTAGCTTTGAAAAGCTTAGTTTTTGGAGCTTCCAAACTAAGTTCTTCAACTACAACAAGACGGTCTTGACGTACTAGCTCAGACCAGATGGTGCGCATTGCTGCACGATACATCTTCTTGTTCACTTTTTGTGAATGGTCTTGTGGACGAGCAGCGAAAGTTACGCCACCGCTACGCCAGATAGGACTACGAATAGTACCTGCACGAGCGCGACCAGAACCCTTTTGTTTCCATGGCTTGCGACCACCACCGGCAACATCAGAGCGAGTTTTTTGAGCACGTGTACCTTGACGAGCACCAGCCAAGTAAGCAGTAACCACTTGGTGAACTAGGGCTTCGTTGTATTCACGAGCAAAGGTAACTTCTGAAACTTCTAGAGTTCCTTCAGTTCCTGTTAGATTCAAGTTCATTGTCTACCCCTTCTAGCGAGCTTTAACAGCTGGTTGAAGAATAACATCACCATTAGTCGCGCCAGGAACTGCTCCTTTCACGATGATTAGGTTACGTTCTAAATCAACGCGAACCACTTCTAGTGATTGAGTAGTTACTTGAGCTGCGCCCATGTGACCCGCCATTTTTTTGCCTTTCCAAACACGACCAGGTGTTTGACATTGACCAATGGAACCAGGTGCACGGTGAGACAATGAGTTACCATGGGTTGCATCTTGCATACTGAAATTATGACGCTTGATTGCACCCTGGAAGCCTTTACCTTTTGATTGACCAATAACGTCAACAGTAGTAATAGACTCGAAATCAGCAACAGTTAGCTCATCACCAACATTGATTTCTTTTTCGTCACCAGAAAGACGGAACTCCCATAAACCACGACCTGCTTCAACTTTCGCTTTTGCAAAGTGACCTGCAGCTGCTTTATTGACGCGACTCGCACGGCGAGAACCAACAGTTACTTGAACAGCTGTATAGCCATCAGTATCTGCAGTTTTTACCTGAGTTACGCGGTTCGGTTCTACTTCGATGACGGTTACTGGCACGGATACACCATCTTCATTGAAGATACGTGTCATTCCGGCTTTGCGTCCGACTAATTGAATAGCCATTTTATACCTCGTTTGCCAGTTGTGTAAGGGGCTATCACCCGCTACGGCTGATCATTCCAGATCATTCCACTAATGTGCATAAGCCGATTGATACCAATCGGTTCTCGCACCCCAATCTTTAAGGATTAACCTAAAGAAATTTGTACTTCCACGCCTGCCGCAAGATCTAGCTTCATTAGAGCGTCAACAGTTTTTTCTGTTGGCTCAACGATGTCTAGAACACGTTTGTGTGTACGGATTTCATATTGATCACGCGCATCTTTGTTTACGTGAGGAGAAATCAGTACTGTATAACGTTCTTTGCGAGTAGGAAGTGGAATAGGTCCACGTACTTGCGCACCTGTACGTTTCGCTGTTTCCACAATCTCTTGTGTTGAAGCATCAATCAGACGATGATCAAATGCTTTCAAACGAATACGAATTTTTTGGCTTTGCATTTCCAACTCCAAATACAGTGTTTTTTTGACAACAAAATCTCAATAACTAAGCTGCCTTCCTCTTTTGAGGACGGCGAATCTTATCGATTTGCAAACTGGTTGTCAAGTAACCAATTTAACAAATCATTTTATGCTCATCTTGATTCCACATAAAAAAGGGCCACCCTTTCGGGCAGCCCTTTGAAACCATTAATATTTTACTATTTAACTAGTAAATTATTTGATGATTTTAGCAACAACACCAGCACCAACTGTACGACCACCTTCACGGATCGCGAAACGTAGACCTTCGTCCATCGCGATTGGGTGAATTAGGGAAACAGTCATTTGAACGTTGTCACCAGGCATTACCATTTCAACGCCTTCAGGTAGCTCACAAGCACCAGTTACGTCAGTTGTACGGAAGTAGAACTGTGGACGGTAACCTTTGAAGAATGGAGTATGACGACCACCTTCATCTTTGCTCAATACATATACTTCTGCTGTGAAGTCAGTGTGAGGATTGATAGAACCAGGCTTAGCCAATACTTGACCACGCTCAACATCTTCACGCTTAGTACCACGTAGAAGTGCACCAATGTTCTCACCAGCACGACCTTCGTCAAGAAGCTTACGGAACATTTCAACACCAGTACATGTAGTAGTTGTTGTTTCTTTAACACCAACGATTTCTACAGCATCACCAACGTTCACGATACCACGCTCAACACGACCAGTTACAACAGTACCACGACCCTGGATAGAGAATACGTCCTCGATAGGCATGATGAATGCACCGTCGATAGCACGCTCTGGCTCTGGGATGTAGTTATCTAGAGTTTCAACTAGCTTCTTAACAGCAGTTGTACCCATTTCGTTGTCATCTTCACCGTTCAATGCCATTAGAGCAGAACCAGGGATGATTGGAGTGTCGTCACCAGGGAATTCGTATTCAGAAAGAAGATCACGAAGTTCCATGTCAACCAACTCTAGCATTTCAGCGTATTCTTCAGAATCCGCACCGCCACAGTCTTCAGCTAGTAGGTCAGCTTTGTTTAGGAAAACAACGATGTAAGGTACACCTACTTGACGAGAAAGTAGGATGTGCTCACGTGTTTGAGGCATAGGGCCGTCAGTTGCACCACATACCAAGATAGCACCGTCCATTTGAGCAGCACCAGTGATCATGTTTTTAACATAATCGGCGTGTCCTGGGCAGTCTACGTGTGCGTAGTGACGAATTGTTGAATCATACTCAACGTGTGAAGTCGCGATTGTGATACCACGCTCACGCTCTTCAGGAGCGTTATCGATACCAGCGAAATCAACAGCTTCACCACCGAAAACTTCAGCACATACACGAGTAAGTGCTGCAGTTAGAGTTGTTTTACCGTGGTCAACGTGACCGATTGTGCCAACGTTTACGTGTGGCTTATTACGTTCAAACTTAGCTTTTGCCATGATACATACACCTTATAAGATCTGTAGGTAGATGATTAATATTCTTTATTGATGATCGCATCTGCCACACTTGACGGCGCTTCAGCGTACTTCTCAAATTCCATTGCATAACTTGCACGACCTTGCGACAAGCTACGTACATCGGTAGCATAACCGAACATCTCACCCAAGGGCACTTCTGCTCGAATTACTTTACCAGACGGAATGTCATCCATCCCTAACACCACACCACGACGACGATTCAGGTCACCCATCACATCCCCCATGCAGCTTTCAGGAGTAACAACCTCCACCTTCATAACAGGCTCTAAAAGACAAGCATCGGCCTCAACCGCGCCCTTCCTTAGTCCCTGAGATGCGGCTATGTGAAAAGACATATCACTTGAGTCAACATCGTGGAAAGAACCACCGACCAATACAACCTTCAGCCCCAAAATTGGGAAGCCGCCGATTACACCGTTCTTCATTTGCTCGGATACACCCTTCTCTACCGCTGGGATGAATTCCTTAGGGATTTCACCACCAACAATCTCGTTGACAAATTCCAACCCTTCTTCAACAGTCGGGATAAGTTTCATTACAACGTGACCGTATTGTCCTTTTCCGTTAAATTCACGGATGAACTTTTGGTCAATTTCAACTTCTTTACGAAGCTTTTCACGATACGAGACTTGAGGATTACCAATGTTCGCCTCAACCTTGAATTCACGCTTCATACGTTCAACAAGGATATCTAAATGCAGCTCACCCATACCAGATATAATGATTTGACCCGTCTCTTCATGCACTTCTACACGAAACGATGGATCTTCTTGCGCCAACTTAGCTAACGCAACATTCATTTTATCCTGATCAGCTTGTGATCTCGGCTCTACTGCAACTGAAATGACCGGCTCAGGAAAGTCCATACGCTCCAATACAATCGCCTTATCTGGGTCACACAAGGTGTCACCAGTTGTAATATGTTTAAGGCCAATTATTGCAGCGATATCACCCGCCCGAACTTCTTTAATCTCTTCTCGATTATTCGAGTGCATCTGAACCATACGACCAATACGTTCACGCTTTCCTTTAACGGAATTATAAACAGCATCGCCAGAATTCAATACACCAGAGTAAACGCGAACGAAGGTTAACGTACCTACGAATGGATCAGTAGCAATCTTAAAAGCAAGCGCAGCAAAAGGTGCTTTATCGTCTGCTTCTCGATCATCTAATGTTTCACCATCCTCTAGCGTACCCTCAATAGCCTTCACCTCTAATGGTGACGGCAGATATTCAACCACTGCATCAAGTACAGCCTGAACACCCTTATTCTTGAAAGCTGAGCCACAAGTTACCAAGACTATTTCATTAGCTAGCGTTCTAGCACGCAAGCCCATCTTGATATCTTCGACAGACAATTCACCTTCTTCAAGGTACTTATCCATCAACTCATCATTTGCTTCAGCCGCAGCCTCAACAAGCTTTTCACGCCACTCTTCTGCAGTATCAAGTAGACCAGCAGGAATCTCTTCGTATTCGAAGGTCATACCCTGATCATCTTCATTCCACATAATAGCTTTCATCAATATCAAATCGATAACGCCTTTAAAGTCGTCTTCAGATCCAATATTAATATTAATAGGCACAGCATTTGCTCCAAGACGCTCCTCAAGCTGCTCAACTACATTAAAGTAATTAGCACCAACTCGGTCCATCTTATTAACAAACACCAATCGCGGAACTTCGTATTTATTGGCTTGACGCCATACTGTTTCAGTTTGAGGCTGAACACCTGAAGATCCGCAAAGTACGACAACCGCACCATCCAACACTCGCAAAGAACGCTCAACTTCAATAGTGAAGTCCACGTGCCCAGGCGTATCAATTATATTGACTCTGTGTTGATCAAACTGCTTACTCATCCCACCCCAAAAACAGGTAGTGGCAGCAGATGTTATGGTAATACCGCGCTCTTGCTCTTGTTCCATCCAGTCCATGGTGGCAGCGCCATCATGAACCTCACCAATTTTGTGGGATAGACCAGTATAGAAAAGAACACGTTCAGTTGTCGTCGTTTTACCAGCGTCAACGTGTGCACAAATACCAATATTGCGATAGCGATTGATAGGTGTTGTACGTGCCACGATTTACTCTCCGAATTTTTAGAAACGGTAATGCGAGAACGCTTTGTTAGCTTCTGCCATGCGATGAACGTCTTCACGTTTCTTAACAGCAGAACCTTTATTTTCAGCAGCATCTAAAATTTCGCCAGCTAGACGAAGTGCCATTGATTTTTCCCCACGCTTACGTGAAGACTCAACCAACCAACGCATAGATAGAGCTGCACGACGTGCAGGACGTACCTCAACAGGTACTTGGTAGGTAGCACCACCAACACGGCGAGATTTAACCTCAACCATAGGCTGGATAGATTCTAGTGCTTTTTCGAAGATAGCCATTGGCTCTTCTGTTTTTGCGCGAGTTGCAACAGTTTCTAGTGCATTGTAAACAATACTCTCTGCTACAGACTTCTTGCCACTAACCATTACATGGTTAATAAATTTAGCAAGAAGTTGGCTTCCATGTTTAGGATCTGGAAGTACTTCACGCTTTGCGACGACGCGTCTTCTTGGCATGTCTATATCCTTCTTCAGGTTAGTCCGAGACAAAACATTGTGCTCGGCCTTACTGTATTAAAATTTTTGTCTAATCGTTCAACTAAGTTAGTAAAAAACTTACTTAGGACGCTTAGTACCGTACTTCGAACGGCCTTGCTTACGATTTTGTACGCCTGAAGTATCAAGACTACCGCGAACTGTGTGGTAACGAACACCTGGCAAATCTTTTACACGACCGCCACGGATCAAAACAACACTGTGCTCTTGTAGGTTGTGACCTTCACCACCAATGTAGGAAGTTACTTCAAAGCCGTTAGTCAAGCGAACACGACATACTTTACGCAAAGCCGAGTTAGGCTTTTTAGGTGTAGTAGTATATACGCGTGTGCAGACACCGCGGCGTTGCGGACAAGCTTGTAACGCAGGTACGTCACTTTTTGCCACTTTACGTTTACGTGGTTTACGAACCAACTGGTTAATGGTTGCCATTAAACAAGCTCCACTGAATCCAACATTAAAAGGCGGAAATCGCCAATATTTAGGATGCGCAAGTTTAGTTTGCGCTTATAAAACAGTCAATAGGGAGGCGACTAAAAAATCGCCTCCCTACCCAATTTGCATCGAATTTTAGTCTTTTAGTGCCGCACTTAGCGCTTCTTCTACATCAGAAGCACTAATTGTTGCTGAACCTTCTTTCTCTGCGCGCGCAAGCTCTTTCTTATTCTTGCGCTCACTGTGGTAAGCCAAACCTGTTCCGGCTGGAATCAGACGACCTACTACAACGTTCTCTTTCAAGCCACGCAAATGGTCTTTCTTACCTGTTACCGCACCTTCTGTTAACACGCGAGTTGTTTCCTGGAAGGATGCTGCAGAGATAAATGACTCAGTTGCCAAAGAGGCTTTAGTGATACCAAGCAAAACACGCTCGTATTTAGCAATGAATTTCTGTTCAGCTTCCGCTTCTTCATTTGCTTCAAGTACTTGCGTTAACTCAACCTGATCACCTTGAATCAAGTTAGTATCACCTGATTCAGAAATATCTACCTTGCGTAGCATTTGACGAACGATAACCTCAATGTGTTTATCGTTGATCACAACACCCTGTAGACGGTAAACCTCTTGAATCTCACTAGTTATGTATTCAGCCAATGCCGCCACACCCTTCAAGCGTAAGATATCATGTGGGTTTAATGGACCATCGGCAATAATTTCACCACGCTCCACTTCTTCACCATCAAAGATGTTGATTTGACGCCACTTAGGAATCAA
Source organism: Marinomonas sp. SBI8L (assembly GCF_001624705.1). GTDB lineage: Bacteria > Pseudomonadota > Gammaproteobacteria > Pseudomonadales > Marinomonadaceae > Marinomonas. The sequence continues at coordinate 26,537 of NZ_JSEO01000019.1, read as the reverse complement.
GGTCTCAATTGGATCAGATCCATCTTGAGCATTGATTACCAAACGAATCTTACCTTTCGTCTCTTTACCAAAGCTAACCACACCAGAAGCCTCAGCCATAACAGCTGGATCTTTAGGGCGACGCGCTTCAAATAAGTCAGCAACACGAGGTAGACCACCGGTAATATCCTTGTTACCAATTGTTTCTTGAGGAATACGTGCAAGTACCTCACCAGACTGAATGCTGGCACCATGATCCAAGCTCAATAGTGCTTTTTCAGGCAACATGTACTGCACTGGAGAATCCGTACCTGGAACAAGTACTGGCTCACCGTTTTCATCAACTACAGCAATCATAGGACGTAAGTCCTTACCTGCAGCTGGACGATCTTTGATCTCAAGAATTTCAATTGTTGTCAAACCAGTCATTTCATCTGATTGACGACGAATTGTTTGACCTTCTTCCATACCACTGAACTCTAGACGACCTTGCATCTCAGAGACAATTGGGTGCGTATGCGGATCCCAGTTAGCAATAACTTGGCCTGCAGATACTTCTTCGCCGTCTTTAACAGTCAACAAAGCACCATATGGAAGCTTATAACGCTCTTTCTCACGACCCGCTTCATCAGCAATCGCCAATTCAGAAGAACGAGAAACAATTACTAGGTTACCATCAGGACGAGTGATCGACTTCATTTTATGGAAGCGAACAGTACCAGCACTCTTAACCTGCACACTATCAACAGCAGACGCACGAGACGCCGCACCACCGATGTGGAAGGTACGCATTGTTAGCTGAGTACCGGGCTCACCGATAGACTGAGCAGCAACAACACCGATTGCTTCACCAATGTTAACCAAATGACCACGACCTAGGTCACGACCATAACAAGTACTACATACACCGTGCTTAACATCACAAGTAATAACAGAACGTACAAGCATCTCATCCACACCAGCAGATTCAATTGTGCGCACGTGATGCTCATCAATCAAAGTACCGCCAGGTAAAACAACATTACCTTTACTATCCATTACATCTGTTGCTGCTACACGACCTAGTACACGCTGACCTAGTGGGATTACAACATCGCCACCTTCAATCATTGCACTAGCGATCAAGCCTCGCTCAGAACCACAATCAACATCTGTTACCACAAGGTCTTGCGCTACATCTACAAGACGACGAGTTAGGTAACCAGAGTTAGCTGTTTTCAAAGCGGTATCGGCCAAACCTTTACGTGCACCGTGAGTCGAGGTGAAGTACTGAAGTACTGATAGACCTTCACGGAAGTTAGCTGTGATAGGTGTCTCGATGATGGAACCATCCGGTTTCGCCATTAGACCACGCATACCACCTAGCTGACGCATCTGAGCAACACTACCACGAGCACCGGAGTCGGCCATCATATAAACTGAGTTAAATGATTGCTGCTCAACAGTTTCACCTGCTTTGTTAGTAGTCTGCTCTTTCGCCAAGTTTTTCATCATGGCATCAGTTACTTTCTCGTTGGTACGAGACCACAAGTCGATAACCTTGTTGTATTTCTCGCCTTGAGTTACAAGACCATCAGCGTACTGATATTCGATCTCTTTAACTTCAGACTCAGCCTGCTCAATGATTTCTGCTTTTTCAGGCGGGATAACAAAGTCATCTACACCAACAGAAGAACCTGATGCTGTTGCATACTGGAAGCCGGTATACATCAATTGGTCAGCAAAGATACAGCTCTCTTTCAAGCCAACTTTACGGTAACACTCATTGATCAGGTTAGAGATCGCCTTCTTCTTCATTGTTTGGTTAACAACAGAGAATGGTAGGCCATCAGGCACAATATCAAACAATAAAGCACGACCAACAGTCGTATCAGCAATAAAGGTAGAAGACACCTTTTCACCTTCGATTGTTGTATCTACTTGATTGATGCGAACTTTAACTTTGGCATGCAAAGCAACTTGCTTAGCACCATATGCACGATGAACCTCTTTAATGTCAGAGAACATCATACCTTCACCTTGCGCGTTAATTTTATCACGCGTCATATAGTAAAGACCTAGTACAACGTCCTGAGAAGGAACGATGATAGGCTCACCATTGGCTGGAGAAAGAATGTTGTTAGTCGACATCATAAGCGCACGCGCTTCCAACTGAGCTTCAATAGTCAGTGGTACGTGTACCGCCATTTGGTCACCATCAAAGTCAGCGTTATATGCCGCACACACAAGTGGGTGCAACTGAATCGCTTTACCTTCGATTAGCATAGGCTCAAATGCCTGGATACCTAAACGGTGAAGAGTAGGCGCACGGTTAAGCATAACCGGGTGCTCACGAATCACTTCATCTAGGATATCCCAAACTTCTGGTGTTTCACGCTCAACCATTTTCTTCGCCGCTTTAATGGTAGTAGCCATACCGCGAAGCTCTAATTTAGAGAAAATAAATGGTTTGAATAATTCAAGCGCCATCTTCTTAGGAAGACCACACTGATGTAAGCGTAAAGATGGACCTACTGTGATTACAGAACGACCAGAATAATCTACACGTTTACCCAACAAGTTCTGACGGAAACGACCTTGCTTACCTTTGATCATATCAGCAAGAGATTTCAGAGGACGCTTGTTAGAACCAGTAATCGCACGACCACGACGACCATTATCCAATAGCGCATCAACAGATTCTTGCAACATACGTTTTTCGTTACGTACGATGATATCTGGCGCAGCCAATTCCAATAGACGTTTTAGACGGTTATTACGGTTGATAACGCGACGATACAAGTCATTCAAATCAGACGTCGCAAAACGACCACCTTCAAGTGGTACTAGAGGACGTAGATCCGGCGGAAGTACTGGAAGCACTTCAAGCACCATCCACTCTGGATTATTACCAGAATGATAGAAAGCTTCTACCAACTTAAGACGCTTAGATAGCTTCTTGATACGTGTTTCAGAGTTAGTAGCATTCAACTCTTCACGCATTGTCTGTATTTCAACAGGCATATCAAGGTCGCGTAATAGCATTTGGATCGCTTCAGCACCCATACGGGCATCAAATTCATCACCAAATTCTTCTAGCGCTTCAAAGTATTGCTCATCATTAAGCAACTGGCCTTTATCAAGCGTTGTCATACCTGGATCAATCACGATGAAAGATTCAAAGTACAATACGCGCTCAATGTCACGTAGCGTCATATCTAGGATAAGACCAATACGAGAAGGCAAAGATTTTAGGAACCAGATGTGAGCAACAGGTGAAGCTAGCTCAATGTGTCCCATGCGCTCACGACGCACTTTAGACAAAGCAACTTCAACACCACATTTTTCACAAATAACACCACGGTGTTTCAAACGCTTATATTTGCCACACAAGCACTCATAGTCCTTGATAGGACCAAAGATTTTTGCACAGAACAAACCATCGCGTTCAGGTTTAAAGGTACGATAGTTGATGGTTTCTGGTTTTTTAACTTCACCAAAAGACCATGAACGAATCATATCTGGCGACGCTAGACCGATACGGATTGTATCGAACTCGTCTGATTGTCCTTGTGATTTTAGAAGACCTAATAAGTCTTTCATAGAAAATCGCCCCGTACGTAAGGCTGGGAGAATCACTCTCCCAGCAGGTCAAATATAATTCGTGCTTAATCTACTTCAAGTTCAATATCGATACCAAGAGAGCGAATCTCTTTGACCAATACATTGAAGGATTCAGGCATACCTGGTTCCATTCTGTGATCACCATCTACGATGTTTTTATACATCTTAGTACGGCCATTCACATCATCAGATTTCACTGTTAGCATTTCTTGCAATGTATATGCAGCACCATAAGCTTCAAGTGCCCACACCTCCATCTCACCGAAACGCTGACCACCGAATTGAGCTTTACCACCCAACGGCTGCTGTGTAACCAGACTGTATGAACCAGTAGAACGCGCGTGCATCTTATCATCAACCAAGTGGTTCAACTTAAGCATGTACATGTAACCAACAGTTACAGGACGCTCAAAAGATTCACCGGTACGACCGTTGAACAATTTGATTTGTCCGCTTTCATTGATACCAGCAAGACGTAACATACGCTTGATCTCCGACTCTTTAGCACCATCAAAGGCACCAGAAGCCATCGGAATACCGCCTTTCAGATTACCCGCTAACTCCATGATGTCATCATCAGAGAAGCTATCAAGATCTTCTGAACGAGCACACTGCACACCACCTTCATGACCGTTATACACTTCATCAAGGAAAGTACGCAATTCAGCAACATGTCCCGCTTTCTCGCGCTCAACTTCTAGCATTTCATTGATCTTACGACCAAGGCCTTTAGAAGCTGCACCCAAGTGAGTCTCAAGTACCTGACCAACGTTCATTCGCGAAGGTACACCCAATGGGTTTAGTACGATATCAACTGGGTCACCATTTTCGTCATACGGCATATCTTCAACAGGCATGATCTTAGAGATTACACCCTTGTTACCGTGACGGCCGGCCATTTTATCACCAGGCTGGATGCGACGCTTGATCGCTACATAAACTTTAACAATCTTAAGTACGCCAGGCGCAAGATCATCACCGCTTTGTAGTTTACGTTTCTTATCTTCGAACTTCGCATCTAACTCTTTACGACGCTCAACTAGAGCAGCTTGCGCCTTCTCTAATTGCTCACTCGCAACTTCGTCAATTACGCGAATCTTGAACCACTCAGAGTGCTCAAGCGCCTCTAGATAATCAGCAGAGATAATTGAGTTCTTAGCTAGCCCAGGACCGCCTTCAACAGCTTGTCCCACTAGAGCTTCAGCCAAACGCTCAAAAGTTGCTTGCTCAACAATACGGAATTCTTCATTCAAGTCTTTACGAACTTGATCTAACTGAGATTTCTCGATTGATTTAGCACGCTCATCTTTATCAATACCATCACGTGTAAATACTTGAACGTCGATAACTGTACCGCGCGTACCTGTTTTAACACGTTGCGATGTATCTTTAACATCAGATGCTTTTTCACCGAAGATAGCACGTAATAGCTTCTCTTCTGGTGTTAGTTGAGTTTCACCTTTAGGAGTTACTTTACCAACTAGGATATCGCCTGGTTCAACTTCAGCACCGATATAAACGATACCTGATTGATCAAGCTTAGATAACGCACCTTCACCAACATTTGGAATATCCGCTGTGATTTCTTCTGGCCCAAGCTTAGTATCTCGAGCAACACAGGTTAGTTCCTGAATATGGATAGAAGTGAAGCGATCTTCTTCAACAACGCGCTCAGATACTAGGATCGAGTCCTCGAAGTTGAAACCGTTCCAAGGCATGAAAGCGATACGCATGTTTTGACCAAGAGCCAATTCACCCATATCAACAGAAGGACCATCAGCCATGATGTCACCAGAAGCAACACTCTCACCTTTCATTACCAAGGTGCGCTGATTAATACAGGTATTTTGGTTAGAGCGTACATATTTAGTTAAGTTATAAATATCTACACCCGCCTCACCTGCAAGCGTCTCTTCAGAGTTAACACGAACCACAATACGGCTAGCATCAACTGCTTCGATCACACCACCACGGCGTGCAACAATACATACACCAGAGTCTTTAGCTACATTACGCTCCATACCTGTACCAACAACTGGCTTATCAGCCTTAAGTGTTGGAACCGCTTGACGTTGCATGTTCGAACCCATCAAAGCTCGGTTAGCATCATCGTGCTCTAGGAATGGAATCAATGAAGCAGCCACAGAAACGACCTGACGCGGTGACACGTCCATTAGGTTCACTTTCTCTTTCTGGATCAATGTTGTTTCATGCATGTGACGAACCTGAACCAGTTCATCAGTTAGACGACCTTCACCATCTACTTTTACAGACGCTTGAGCAATTACGTACTTAGCTTCGTCGATAGCAGATACATAGACAGTCTCATCTGTCATCTTGCCATCAACAACCTTACGGTATGGCGTTTCTAAGAAGCCATAACTATTTGTACGCGCGTAAGTAGAAAGGGAGTTAATCAAACCAATGTTTGGTCCCTCTGGTGTTTCGATAGGACATACACGACCATAGTGAGTCGCATGTACGTCACGTACCTCAAAACCAGCACGCTCACGAGTTAGACCACCGGGGCCTAATGCAGAAACACGACGCTTGTGAGTAATTTCAGACAATGGATTGTTTTGGTCCATGAACTGAGACAACTGACTAGAGCCGAAGAATTCTTTGATTGCAGCAGCAACAGGTTTCGCGTTTAGCAAGTCTTGTGGCATTAGGCCATCAGCTTCTGCCATAGACAGACGCTCTTTCACTGCACGCTCAACTCGTACCAAACCAACGCGGAATTGGTTTTCTGCCATTTCACCAACAGAACGAATACGACGGTTACCTAGGTGATCGATATCATCAACCATGCCATTACCGTTACGGATATCAAGCAGGGTCTTAAGAACAGCGACGATATCGTCGTTATCCAAAATGCCCGCACCCGTATCTTCATCACGGCCTAGACGGCGGTTAAACTTCATACGACCAACGCCAGATAGATCATAGCGATCTTCTGTGAAGAACAAGCCTTGGAATAGACCTTCAGCAGATTCTTTAGTTGGTGGCTCACCAGGACGCATCATACGGTAGATTTCTACCAACGCTTCTAGTGGGTTGTTTGTTGGGTCGATACGTAAAGTATCAGAAATGAAAGGACCGTGATCCAAATCATTTGTATATAGCGTTTCGATTTCTTTAATGCCAGCCGCTACTAATGCTTCCAACAATTCAACTGTCAATTCAGTGTTTGCTTCAGAAATCAATGCACCCGTTGCAGAGTCCACTAAATTAGTCGCAGTTACTTTACCCAGCATATACTCTAGCGGAACGCTCAAGCGCTCAACGCCTGCTTTATCCATAGCTCGGATATGCTTAGCAGTAACACGACGACCTTCTTCAACAATAACCTTACCTTCAGTATCGGTAATGTTAAACATTGCAGTCTCGCCACGCAGACGATTTGCAATCAACTCCATCTCAAAGCCATCACGGCCAAGATAGAATTTCGTTGTTTCGAAGAAAGTTTCTAAAATTTGCTCAGTGTTATAACCCAAGGCACGTAGTAAAATTGTTACTGGCAATTTACGACGACGGTCGATACGTACGAAGACGCAATCTTTTGGATCAAACTCGAAATCCAACCAAGAACCACGGTATGGAATTACACGGGCAGAATGAAGCAATTTACCTGAAGAGTGTGTCTTACCACGATCGTGATCGAAGAAAACACCAGGTGAACGATGCAACTGAGATACGATTACACGCTCAGTTCCATTAATAACAAAAGTACCATTTTCTGTCATGAGCGGAATTTCGCCCATGTAGACTTCTTGCTCGCGAATATCTTTGATGGCTTTATTAGACGATTCTTTATCATAAATGATAAGTCGTACGCGCACTCTCAAAGGAGCAGCATAAGTCACACCACGAAGTTGACATTCTTTAACATCAAAAACTGGCTTACCTAAACGGTAATCAACATATTCTAGCGCTGCATTGCCGGAAAAGCTGACCATTGGAAAGACAGATTTAAAGGCCCCATGCAGACCTAAGTCCCCGCGCTCTGCAAGAGGTTTCCCTTCTTGCAAGAAATTACGATAGGATTCAAGCTGAATTGCCAGCAAGTATGGCACATCCAAAACGGGCGGCAGTTTACCGAAATCCTTACGGATACGTTTTCTCTCAGTGTATGAGTAAGCCATCAGCATTCCCCAGCTTGTGCACATTGACGCAAAAGGCCCTCAAACAGGCCTTACCGAAATAAGAGACATTCTCTTACTTTAAAAATTCAAAATTTATTTAGGTGTAAACCTAAAAAGGCCGGTGACATAAAGTCACCAGCCATTCCGACTAAAAGTCGAAGTGCGAAAATACAAGTAGCATTACTTGATTTCGACAGAAGCACCAGCTTCTTCAAGAGCAGTTTTAAGAGCTTCAGCATCTTCTTTAGATACAGCTTCTTTAACTGTTGCAGGAGCGCCGTCAACCATGCCTTTAGCTTCTTTCAAGCCAAGACCAGTAGCTGCACGTACTGCTTTGATTACGTTTACTTTCTTATCGCCAACAGCAGTAAGAACAACGTCAAATTCAGTTTGTTCTTCAGCAGCCGCACCAGCATCGCCAGCAGGACCAGCAGCTACAGCAGCAGCTGCAGATACACCGAATTTTTCTTCCATTGCTGAAATTAATTCAACAACATCCATTACAGACATTTCTGCTACTGCATTGATGATATCTTCTTTAGATAGAGCCATGACTCAGATTCCTAGCATTTTTTAACAATATTACCCGTAGGCAATTAAACAAAATAAATTCAAAAAGCGCGCTTATTACGCTGCTTCTTGCTCTTTCTGATCGCGAACTGCTGCAAGTGTACGTACGAATTTGCTTGTTGCGCCTTGAATAACACTCATCAAGCGTGCAATTGCTTCGTCGTATGTAGGCAGAGTCGCCAAACGATCAATGTCGCCAGCTGGGATCAACTCACCGTTGAACGCCAACGCTTTAACTTCTAGTTGATCATTTTCTTTTGCAAATTTCTTAAGCAGACGCGCTGCAGCACCTGGGTGCTCGTTAGAAAATGCAATCAGAGTAGGACCAACAAAGCTATCTTGCAAGCATTCGAAGTCTGAACCTTCAACAGCACGTTTAGCTAGAGTGTTACGTACTACACGTACATAAACACCAGCTTCACGAGCTTCTTTGCGCAATGCAGTCATCGCACCCACGGTAACACCGCGAGAGTCAGCAACAACCGCAGACAACGCAACTTTGGCAGCTTCGTTTACTTCGGCAACAATGGCTTTTTTGTCTTCTAGACCTAATGCCACTGGTTTTCTCCTGGATTGACAGGGATAAAAGCATCCCCAATTTTACCAATTCCCCAACTAAATGTTGGAGTACTCACTGGTGAGCTGGATCCAGTTAATCTGAATCGGGACCACACCATCTGCGCAGGACAAACATTTCACAATGTTTAATTAAACCTTTCGATTCCTACGGTCTTTGACGGCCTCTGAATTATATTTATATATAAAACACAGAGACCCCAAAGTTTGATTTAGAAGCTCAAAGAACCTAAATCAAGTACCAAACCAGGTCCCATTGTAGAGGACAAGGTTACTTTCTTCATGTAGACACCTTTAGCAGAAGCAGGCTTAGCGCGACGTAGGTCACCCAATAGCGCTTCAAGGTTGCCTTTAACAGCATCAGCAGTAAAGTCGATAGAACCAACACCTGCATGGATGATACCGTTTTTGTCTGTGCGGTAACGCGCTTGACCAGCTTTAGCGTTCTTAACAGCCGTTGCAACATCAGGAGTTACAGTACCCACTTTCGGGTTAGGCATAAGACCACGTGGACCAAGAATCTGACCCAACTGACCAACAACACGCATAGCGTCTGGAGATGCGATTACAACATCAAAATCCAACTCGCCTTCTTTAACTTTTGCTGCTAGGTCATCAAAACCTACAACATCAGCACCAGCAGCTAGAGCAGCTTCAGCATTTGCGCCTTGAGCGAAAACAGCAACACGTACATCTTTACCAGTACCATTTGGTAGCACAGTAGCACCACGAACAGCTTGGTCAGATTTACGTGGGTCAACACCCAAGTTTACAGATACGTCTACAGATTCTTTAAACTTAACAGTAGAAAGCTCAGATAAAAGCGCTACCGCTTCTTCAACAGAGTACTGTTTAGTAGATTCAACTTTTTCAGCGATCAAACGAGCGCGTTTAGTTAGCTTAGCCATTAGTTAACACCTTCTACATCAAGACCCATAGCGCGTGCGCTACCAGCGATAGTACGAACTGCCGCATCCATATCAGCTGCAGTCAGATCTTCTGCTTTAGCTGTAGCAATCTCTTCAAGTTGAGCACGTGTAACAGTACCAACTTTTTGAGTGTTTGGACGTGGAGAACCACTCTTAAGGCCAGCTGCTTTCTTAAGAAGCACTGAAGCAGGAGTAGATTTAGTTTCGAAAGTGAAACTACGATCACTGTAAACAGTGATAATTACAGGTGTTGGAAGACCTGGCTCAACGCCTTGAGTTTTAGCATTGAACGCTTTACAGAATTCCATGATATTCACACCATGTTGACCTAGAGCAGGACCAACTGGCGGACTTGGGTTCGCTTGACCCGCTTTAACTTGTAGCTTGATATAAGCTTCGACTTTCTTAGCCATTTTTTAACTCCGTTTGGGTCACAGCCCTAAGGCTACCCGGTTATAAATATCAGGACTTTTCGACCTGACTAAATTCCAAATCAACAGGTGTTGAGCGTCCGAAGATAAGCACAGCAACCTTGATTCGGCTTTTATCATAGTCCGCTTCTTCAACAACACCGTTAAAGTCAGCAAATGGACCATCAATCACTCGCACAACCTCACCCACTTCGAACAATGTCTTAGGACGAGGATTATCAGCGCGATCACTAACACGCTGCAATATCGCATCAGCTTCTCTTTCTGTAATTGGAGAAGGCTTATCAGCTGTTCCACCAATAAAACCTAGCACACGACTAGTACCCTTCACCAAGTGCCAAGAGTCGTCGTTCATATCCATCTGAACTAATACATAGCCAGGATAGAACTTTCTTTCGCTCTTGCGCTTTTTGCCATCTCGAATCTCAACTACTTCTTCAGTTGGGACCAAGATTTCACCAAAATAGTCTTCCATGCCCATGATCTGAACCCGTTCTGTAAGCGAACGCATCACGTGCTTTTCATACCCTGAGTACGCATGTACTACATACCAATGTTTCGCCACGAACAACTCCTAACCTATTACCGCAGAGACAATCCAGCCAAGAAGCGAATCAACTCCCCACAGCACAAGAGACATAAAAATTACAACTGCCAACACGATCAAAGTTGTTTGAACGGTTTCTTGTCTTGTTGGCCATACAACACGGCGAATTTCTGTCTTTGCTTCACGAGCCAACACAGAGAACGCCTTACCTTTAACCGTCTGCAAACCTATAAAACCAGCCAAACCAGCTAAAACTAAAATAGCTATCAGCCTATACAGCAACGATTCTTCAGAAAAATAGTTATTACCGACCACAGCAACAGTGACCAGCAGCACAACAGCAACCCACTTAAAAACATCAGCGCGAGGTGCTTGAGCTTCAGTACTTGAACTCATATTTCAGGTGATCCCTAGCAAAGAATTAGGATGTGAAATTGGCAGGCCAGGAGGGATTCGAACCCCCGACATTCGGTTTTGGAGACCGACGCTCTACCAGCTGAACTACTGGCCTACATTCACATGGGCGGTGGATGATACCGACTTACAAAGTAATTCGCAAGTGGTTTTGCCCAAAAAACAGACAATAAAAAAGGCGTATCGCCACCCTATTTATTTTTTGAAGTAACACTGGAGCTCATGAGCAGATTTGAACTGCCGACCTCACCCTTACCAAGGGTGTGCTCTACCAACTGAGCTACATGAGCAATTGGAGCGAGTAGCGGGAATCGAACCCGCATCATCAGCTTGGAAGGCTGAGGTTCTACCATTGTACCATACTCGCAAATTGGTGGAGGGAGGTGGATTCGAACCACCGAAACTTTCGTGGCAGATTTACAGTCTGCTCCCTTTGGCCACTCGGGAACCCCTCCACTACTGCAACTAACTCTTGCAATAACCCCAAAAGGTGCGAGTCATTATATGAATAGAAAATGCAATTGCAACACCTAACAAGGATTTTTTTCTAACTTTATCATCATCTTGCCGAAATTAATTTGTCCAATGAACTTCTTCCACTCGGATTCATTAATACCCTGACTAATTTCTATCACAGAGAGAGGCACTTTTCTTAAGTGCGGATACACCCTAACATCAAAGCCAGATAAATCGCTGATTCTAAGGCGCTCTTTTTCTGCTGTAACTGCAACTGAATATAAACCCAAAGAGATACGATTTTTCATCTCTCCGCGGTTAATAATGAAACTATCGATATCCCGCACTTTGAGTGCTCTTACTACCCTATTTGCCTGTTCTCGAGTGTCTGGAGCGCTTATGTAAAGCCAGAACTTTTGCCTCTCTCCTTCCATTTTAGACTCGATGTACTGCCAACCTAAAGCATCAATCTGCGGTAGAAAAGCGCGCTTATCTTGCTCTTTCTCAAACTCAATATGAGGGCAATACATTTGATTAGCATCAAGCGAACTTAACTGTTCAAACGCACCTGTAATCTCTCTTAACTCTTGCTCAACAGCCTTAAATTCAATTTGTTTTGCTGTTGGCTCTGGTTTTTTAACCACTTTTGGCACTTCGCTGAGTGTCAGTATCTTTTGACTAACAGGTGGCGCATAAACAGGCTCGGCTGCGACTTCTTTATTAATCGCTACGAAATTAAACCAACCAAAAACACCGATATTGCTAATCACTAGCAATAGAAATAACCACTTCATGCTTGGCTCACCCACTCATCACCTAATTTTTTTGCCCCTAAAAGAACTAAGTTAGGCTCAAACAACCCTTCAATACCCAGTGCTTTCATAATCCTCTCACCATTTCCCCCTGTGAATACACAGCGGCTTTCTTTATTCTGAGCACACACTCTCTCAACTAACGCCAAGGTCATTTCCCAACAACCTAGATGCACTGCCAAGCCAGTATTATTGATAATGCCTTGATAGTCTTTTAAATCTTCCTCATTAAAGCGAATTTTTCCTGTATTCGCCACCAGCATACTTTCCATCATGGCTTGCCCTGGAACGATATAACCGCCTTGATACTGGCCAGTAGCAGGAACAAACTCTACCTTTAGCGCGGTTCCCGCATCAATAACTAGGGTATCCTGAGTGTTATCATAAGCGGCGAGAACAGTTAACCAACGATCCACACCTAAACGAGACACATCCTCATAAGAGTTTTTTACACCACATGAGTAAGGTTCGCTCTTAAGCTCATAACAAGGAGCACCAGAAAACTTGTCTGCTATGAAGTTTCTCAACAACGCTTCTTGTTCTGGGCTTCTAACACTCGCAAAATAAATACTATCCGGCTGGTAAGCTAAAATACTTTCTCCCGCCTCATCAATTGACTCAGCAGGATACAACTGAATATCGCGTCCAATTAGCAATAAGTCTTCTCCGTCAAATGCAGCCCACTTTACACAAGTATTCCCTGCATCAACCACAAGTACCCTATTGTTTACGGACACTAGCTTCTCCTCCGTGCAAGGCCTTAACTACGCCCTCTTGCTCGAATAACAAAGCCCCTTTCGCATCAATTCCGCGAGCAATACCAAACTCTTCAAGCTTACCATTGATCATTTTGATAGGCTGATTTTTCAACACGTCTTGCTGCATCCATTCAGTTAAATAGGCAGCCAAACCATCTCCTTGATCGAACGTTTTACAAACGATCTCCAGCTCACTTACCAAATCAGCAAGTATTTGGTTACGACTGACTGTTTGAGATGTTTCGTGTCTAACATCAGTCCATGGTTGCTCAACATCTGTCATATCCTGTTCTGACATGGACACATTTAACCCAATTCCAATAATGACATCGCAAATATCCTGATCAGCCACCATCTCTAGTAAAATGCCACAAATCTTTCGGCCTTCAACTTGAACATCATTGGGCCATTTCAAACCGACAGACTCAACACCATGCTTTTTCAGCACTCGAGCAACAACAGCCCCAACAGCAAGACTTAGACCTTCAACCGCCGAAATACCACTTTCAAAACGCCAACCAAATGACATCATGATATTTTTGGCAACACCGCCCTGCCATTGACGCCCACGACGCCCCTTACCCTGATTTTGAATTTCAGTCGCTATAACGATAGGGAGCCCTGAGCCTGAGCTAATATGTTTTTTTACATCATCGTTAGTGGATTTAGTTTCAAAGCAAACTTTAATTGGCACATTCAACCCCATACCATCTAATTTGGTCTGGTCTAAAAGCTCAATTTCATGGGGGAGTCGATAACCTCTTCCTTTTACTGAATGCAATTTAATACCTAGAGTCTCAAGCTTTTTTAATTTCTTCCAGATAGCCGCTCTAGTCACACCGAGTGCTTCCCCTAGCTCTTCTCCTGAATGAAACTGACTATCTGCCAACAAGAGCAATAGATCACGCATGCTTTTCTCCAAACTTTATCTATCTGGGTAACTAGCTCTTAAGTGCTAGTCCCCACTAACGAAGCGAAATTTTATCGTATTTTTATGATTGGGTGTTGATGAATTGCGCTATTTGATCAACCAGACGATTAAAGTCAGGGTTCCAACTTAGGCGCCCACCATAGGGACTTTTTTCATTCAAAAGTTCACCCTTTTCACCCAACCAATTCATTTTATCTTGCTTACAGCTTTTTAATTCTTCTTCTTGATACCAAGAACACACTCGGTACTGCCCATTCTTTCCATAATAGGTATCGTTAGGGTCCATATGCGCGGACATATGAGATAGCCCAGTAATTCTTAAATCTTCGTTATAAGCATTAAACTCTTGCACCCTAGCATCATCAAAATCAACGGCATGATTTGAGTAAAGCCACACTTTTGAATGAGCATTGACCATGGTGCGCTTAAAGTAGTCCAAGGTAACATGGCTATCTACCGTAGAATCTTCTGCCGACATAACAACAAAAGTAGGCAGTGTCATATTCTGATCTTCTAAGCCATCTCTTACTTCTGCCGCCAGTTCATAAGCTTGCGCGATAGCAGGTACGGGAATAGAGGCGTATTTAGCATAATCATCACTTTCTTTATGCTCTAGCCAAGTCAAAACCGGCGCTAAGTAAGGTGATAACCAATCAATACTCGAATTGATCTTTAGTAGTGGCGAAAATAACACCAAACCTTTTACATCTGCTGTATTTTGCTTCACATAATCTAATGCCAACGCAGCACCTGTAGAGAAGCCAGCAAGGTAAAGACTGTCTGTTTCAGCCGCAAAGTTTTCTATGGCAACCCTGGTAGTCTGCCTCCACTCGCTGCGATCAACATCAATCAGATCTTCCGCTTTTGTTCCATGCCCTGGCAATAGCACAGCTCTAACCCACAAACATTGCTGAGCAAGAGCTTCTCCCATGGAGCGCAAAGAATAAGGGGAATCAGATAAGCCATGTAATAATAAAACCCCAACATTCTGCCTTTCACAGCTCTCGGCTGGTTTAATTTCAAATGGCATTACCGCGGCCTTCTCAATGGTTTTATTATTTGGGTCTAACCACTTTTTGTTATCAGACAAAAATGTATCGGCTGTTACCAAATAATCAGCAAATGTCTGACCGGGTAGCGGCATAACCGATTCACTCGCGACTAACTGAGAAAAACCGGTCACGCTTAATAGCGCTCCTAAAACTAATTGCTTTCTAATTTTTAAGAAGTGCTTCATTCACTCGCCTTTATTACTTTAAGGTTAAAATAGGCTGCTCACTAGCAAGCAGCCCATTAGTTTAATTTAGGTTCAGATTTGCATCAGATTTAATGTAATGCGCAATCTTATCCACCAGCTGGTCAAAGTCAGGGTTCCAACTTAAACGTGCTCCGTACTGACTTTTACTGGTAAGCAACGCCCCTTTTTCACCAGACCAGCCTTGCTTATCTTTTTTACACTCTGCCAAAGCATCACCTTTGTACCACTGACATACACGGTACTCCCCGTTTTGACCGTAATAAGGGTCCTTTGGGCTCATGTGCACTGACATATGCGAAAAGCCTGTAATCTTTAAGGCTTCATTATAACTATTAAACTCGGTAATACGCTTATCAGGGAAACTCACTTTTTCATTAGCGTAGAGCCAAAGCATGGATTTGGGGTTCACCATATTCTGATTGAAAAGCTTTAAAGTTGTTTGACTATTTACCGTATTATCTTCAGCTGACATAGCAACAAACACAGGGATGTCTATCGACTTTTGCTTCAACCCCCTTCGAACTTCTGTCGCTAAATGAAACACTTGCGCCATAGCAGGCACAGGAATTGATGCGTACTTAGCGTAATCATCCGGCTTTTTGTAATCCAACCAAGTTACGAATGGCGCTAATATAGGTGTTAACCAATCTGCATTAGTATTAATCTTTAGCAATGGCGAAAACAATATTAAGCCGGACAATGACACTTCAGGGCGGCTCATATAATCTAATGCAAGCGTACCTCCTGTCGAGTAACCAGCAACATAGAGAGAGTCCGTTTGTTGAGCGAAATTATAAATTGACGCCTTAACCGCCTCACGCCATTCACGACGATGAAGGTCAATAAGATCCTCTGCTCTTGTTCCATGTCCTGGCAATAGTACAGCCCTAACCCAAAGACACTCTTTAGCTAAAGCCTTCCCCATAGACTTTAGTGAGTAAGTTGAATCGGATAAACCGTGCAACAGAAGAACACCCTTACCATTTTGCTCACAAGTTGCACTTGGCTTTATTTCAAACGGCATGACAGCATCTTTCTCAAGCTGTTTATTAGCGCTTACCAACCACTCTTTATTTTGCTCTAGGAAACGATCAGTCTCAACAAGGTAGTCAGAAAATTCTTGGCCTTCTTGAGGAATCGGCCACTGTGATTGAGCAATTACAAGGCTTGAAAAAATGCTTCCAAACAAGCAAAAAAGCAATCCAATTTGCTTCATACAATTCAACATACCCTTCATGATTTAATCCCTACCATACCTTTATAGAATCAAGCTAACTCCTTAACCTAATAAGAAGATTGAAAACTTAGGCTTAATCCTATCAAATATAAGCTTATCTAAACCCATTTATTTGAAACTCCATAATTCACACACATCTAAACCCACTTTATGCCAAGCACTCTCACTCACAAGCTTATAGATAAATTGCACTTTCCCCTTGCGAAGAAGTTTTACCAAGCACATTACCCATCAGGTAAAGCGAATAAAGCAGACCCTATTTGGGCGCTTACGGAAGGCTATCAGATACGTGTTTGTCTACGTCTAAAGCAGTTCGAGGATTGTCAGCTTTTAACCGCTATGGTTACCCATCCTAATTTTCGCAAACAAGGACTAGGAAAAAGCCTATTAACGGCATTAATAAGTGATAGCACCCGGCCTCTATTAACAAAGCCCTGCTATTGCTTTGCCTTCACTCATTTAGAGGGTTTCTACCAAAAAGCAGGCTTTACTAGCATCACAGTTGAGGAGCTTCCAATAGCGCTCAAATCTAGGTATTTAGCTTATACTCAATCAGGCAAAGCCCTGATACCTATGAAGTTCGCATTACTTATCCGCAGCTCTTAATATCTTAAGAGCCTTAATCTACTTAATTTTCTTAAACCTCTTAATTTAGATATCGCTTACTTGCATCCTAACGCCCATTCTTTTTAACTCATTCCATTAAGTAGATACTAATGGAGCCCTTTACATGTCCATCTCATTACCAAGCAACTCACCATTATTACAATCAAACTTTACCTTTGGCGTTGCCACGGCGGCATTCCAGATTGAAGGAGCTAACCAACTCGATGGCAGAATTGAATCTATCTGGGATAGGTTTTGCGCGACACCTGGCAAAGTACTGAATGGTGATGACGGTAGCATAGCTTGTGATCATTACCACAAATGGCAAGAAGATATAGACCTAATCAAATCCTTGGGTGTGGATGCCTATCGTCTATCCATCGCTTGGCCACGACTAATGGATAAAGAAGGTAAAGCCAATCCGAAAGGCATCTCCTTTTATCGCAATCTATTAGAGCAGTTGAAAGCCAACCAAATTAAAACCTTTATCACACTTTACCACTGGGATTTACCTCAACATTTAGAAGAAAAGGGTGGTTGGCTTAACCGAGAGACAGCTTACAAGTTTAAAGAGTATACCCAGCTTGCTGCTGAAGAGCTTGGTCAGTGGGTAGATGTTTGGACAACCTTTAATGAACCTTGGTGCACCAGCATTCTAGGCTATGGTGAAGGCATTCATGCACCGGGTTTAAAAGATGCAGTTAAAGCAAGACAAGCTGGCCACCACGTTTTACTCGCCCATGGTTTAGCTATGCCGATTCTTAAGAAAGTTTG
Source organism: Marinomonas sp. SBI8L (assembly GCF_001624705.1). Taxonomy (GTDB): domain Bacteria; phylum Pseudomonadota; class Gammaproteobacteria; order Pseudomonadales; family Marinomonadaceae; genus Marinomonas. The sequence goes on along the minus strand of NZ_JSEO01000019.1, from coordinate 8,511 downwards.
CCCAAATGCCCAAGCAGGTATTGTACTGAATATGAGCAAGGCTTACCCAGCTGATAATGAAGCAAGTAGCAAGATGGCAAGCCTATATGCTGAAGCCTTGGATAACCATTTCTTCATTGAGCCTTTACTAAAGGGCCAATACCCAAACATTATCAAAGCCCTATCTCCTGAGTTAATCCCTCAGATAGAAAAAGGCGATATGGATATCATAAGCCAACCTATCGACTATCTGGGTTTAAACTATTACACCTGTAATCACGCAAAATGGCATCCAGAGCTGAAACGCCAAACAATCTTAAAGCCTGTAACAGAGGTCGAATATACTCACATTGGCTGGGAGGTTAATCCAGAATCCTTAACCCAACTTTTGCTTGAACTGAACAAAGAGTACGCTCTTCCTCCTATTTATATTACGGAAAACGGTGCGGCTTGTGATGACAAGTTGATAGAGGGTGAAGTTCATGATGAGCAGCGTGTACGTTATTTAAATGCCCACCTAAATGCGATTCACAACGCCATCACAGAAGGAGTCGACATTCAGGGGTATTTCGCCTGGAGTTTAATGGACAACTTTGAATGGGCTGAAGGCTATAGCAAACGTTTTGGTTTAGTGTATGTTGATTATGGAACACAGAAGAGAAGCTTGAAAGCCAGCGCTAAAGCTTATAAAGAACTCTTGTGTTCACGCTAAATAATTAATCTTGTTTAGCAAAACCATCAAAAAAAATGTGCAAAAAACAATCAAATTAAGGCGCTTTATTGTAAAGGTGCCTTTTTTGATAGGACATATCCCTCACTATTAGCTAGCCTTTTTTATGCCAAACGGCCTCAATTTTGATTTCTATTAGGGAGTGATGCAATGCAGGTTTCAGACTTATCCCCAAAGACTCACCCAGTAAAAGACAATAAGTTAACCCCAGATCAAATCCCTCAAGAGGCGTTTGATTGGTACGATGAGTACGCTCATGGAGACATTGATAGACGCACTTTTTTAAATAGATTAGGCGCCCTTGGTGTTGCAGGTTTAAGTCTTGGTGTACTCACGAGTGCTCTTACACCTAATTACGCTCTTGCAGAGCAAGTCTCCTTTAATGATCCAGACATAACCGCCAGCTACCTGACTTTTGACTCTCCGAAAGGTTACAAAGAAGGGAAAGGCTATCTAGTTACTCCTAAGAACTTATCAGGTACAGCTCCTGCGGTACTCGTCATTCATGAAAACCGTGGCCTCAATCCTTACATTAAGGATGTCGCTAGGCGCTTAGCAAAAGCAGGCTTTGTCGCTTTTGCACCCGATGCACTGCACCCTCTTGGAGGTTACCCGGGTAATGATGATGAAGGGCGCAGCATGCAGAAAAGTCTAGATAGAAGCAAAATAGAAGCCGACTTTATGGCGGCGGCTAAAATGCTAAAAGCTCATCCGGCAAGTTCAGGCAAACTTGGTGTAGTTGGCTTCTGCTTTGGCGGCTATGCAAGCAACATGTTAGCAGCACGTTTACCAGATGTGATTGATGCAGCTGTTCCCTTCTATGGCACACCACCAAAAGAGGCTTATATTAAAGATATAAAAGCACCTCTCATGCTGCAATTTGCTCAGCTTGATAAACGCGTAAACGCCACTTGGCCTGCTTATGAAAAAGCATTAAAAGCGAATAAAGTTGACTACCAAGCCTTTATTTATGAAAAAACTAACCATGGTTTTCACAATGATTCAACAGGCCGTTACGATGAGTCCCAAGCAGAACTTGCTTGGTCTCGTACACTCGATTTCTTTAAGAAACAACTCTCCTAAAGCTTAACCAAACGCACCAGCAACAAATGTTGCTGGTGCTCTAAACTCGTTTTAATGACACTTAATTTTCTTAAATCAAAACAAACCCAAATCTGCTACTAAAATGTCATAACTAAATCCATTCCATTCAGTTTTGGCACTAGATGCCAAGAAACGGTTTCTTTTTCTATATCAGAAAAGTGCGCCTGATAAGCTTGCCACTTCTGGCTCGCTTTGGTTGGCTGAGTCCAAATAGCCAACTCACCCATCCCGATTCCGAGTGCAGCGGAACCTAAAGCATCATCACTATCACCCCATGCAGCTATCGCAGCAGCTGCAATTAAATTCACGCCTATGGTTGTTGCATGTGTTTGCCATTGGTACCTTTCGTCACTTCTTAAAGCTGTCGAACTTAACTGGGCTTCGTACTCTTTTAGCTTATATAGCTTAAGAGCCCGTTGCTCTTGTGCTGTTTCGTTTGCCAGTTCACTCACATCAGGCTCAGATAACAAAGGGACTGGTTCTAATAACATCTTTGCTAAAGCGGCGGAGGACTTCAAGCCAGACACCCAAGCGAACACTTCTTCATCATGATCATCTTCATCCAGCGCTGTTGAGAAGTTACTAATTGCACTCACCGAATAGAGCCCACTCCAGCCATATTGCCAATAAGCATAAGGACTCGAAACATCATTTATGCTCTGCTCCAAATAATTTAATCTTTCATCGATCTCAGCATCACTCATTAACGCATGCTCTGATGCAAATAAATGGCCTGATGCAGCAATACTGACACCAATACCAACACTCACCAGCCAGGTCTTTTTTATTTTATTTAGTCTCATTTGGCCTTCCTCTTTATTTTTATCATCATGAATAGGTCAAAAAAGAAGCTATCACACTATCAACAAAACACATATCTCTATACAAAATCATTACATTTAGTAATCTAAATTGGTTAGATATTTTTACCGTTTTTAGGCAAAAAATATCAATTGTTCCGCACCCTTAAGCCTATTAATCTGATTTGATCACCCAACCACTCGCTTAATTATGGAAGTCGTCCTTATGCAGCAAATAGATCAAGTTTACATAGGCGGAAATTGGCGCCCAACACAAAGCTCATCTCTTTACTCTTTGATTAATCCTGCTACCCAAGATGGCATAGCCCAAGTCAATATGGCATCACCGCAAGATGTCGAAGATGCCGTAGCGGCGGCACATAAAGCATTCGCTTCTTGGTCAAATACCAGCGTTCAAACTAGAGCAGACTATATGAATGCCATCGCTGATGGGATGCAGGCTCGCTATCAGGACTTAATTGAAGCTCATGTACTTTCTATGGGCTGCCCCGCTCACTTAGTAGGTGCCTACCATCTAGATTGTGCTATCGATGCCATGCGTTACTATGCAAAGCTTGCTTTCAACATGGAGAAAGAAACAACTAGAGAAGGCGTATTACTGACCCAAAAAGCCATAGGTGTCTGCGCACTTATCAACCCTTGGAATTACCCATTGCATCAGCTTATCGGAAAGCTCGCTCCGGCCTTAGCAGCAGGCTGCACCTTGATTGAAAAGCCTGCCGAACAAACCCCGCTAACAGACATCATCATGGCGGAGATTATGCACAAAGTTGGTCTACCTGCCGGCGTTTTTAATCTAATCTTTGGACATGGCCATGAAATAGGCCCACTACTGGCAGAACACCCCAAAGTTAATATGGTGTCTTTCACTGGCTCCACAAGAGCAGGAATAGAAGTCGCTAAGAACGCTGCCACAAGTGTTAAGCGAGTATGCCAAGAGCTAGGGGGCAAGTCGGCTTTTATCATTACCCAAGATGCTGATATCGAAGCGGCTGTTCGATATGGTGTAGAAGATGTCATGGCAAATACAGGTCAGACCTGTAATGCACTCACTCGTATGTTAATACCAAAAAGCCAATATCAAACAGTCATAAAAGTTGCTAAACAAGTCGCACTAGAACAAAACGTCGGTGACCCTAGATTAGCAGAAACCAGCATGGGGCCGCTTGCGTCAGCAAAACAGCATCAGGTGGTAAAAGACTATATTCAATTAGGCTTAGAAGAAGGTGGCAGTTTATTAACAGGAGGAGCTGAATTACCTGAGCATCTAGACAGAGGTTATTACATAAAGCCCACCATCTTTACCCAAGTCACCCCAAAAATGCGCATCGCACAAGAAGAGATCTTTGGCCCTGTGCTTTGTATCCTTACCTATGATGATATAGGGGAAGCCATAGCAATCGCCAATGATAGCCAATACGGCTTATCCTCTGCGGTTTACGCCAAGGATCCAGAATCAGCCTTAACCATTGCTAGACGATTAGAAGCAGGACAATGCTATATCCAAGGGAGCTACTTCTCCATGCACGCGCCTTTTGGCGGTGTAAAGCAATCTGGTAATGGCCGTGAATGGGGGGAAGAAGCACTAGAAGAGTATATTGAAACTCAGGCTATCATTTACCCTAGCTAATATAAGAAAAGAATAAACGCCTTCAAGGGATCAACATAGATAAGAAGCAAAAGAGAAAACAAAAAAGCTTAGTGAGCAAGAACCACTAAGCCTTTTTTCTTGAACTGCAATTTAGTTGTACTTTTAATAATCCATTCTTAGAGGAATTTTCACCTCATAACCTCTTTCTTCTTTTTCATCATCTTTCATTTGAGCGGGAAAACCTTGCCCTAATACTTTTACATCACAAGCCTCTTCTAAACGACGAATGATATTTGGCGAGAATTCCCTATCGCCATAACGGGACTGCCCATCCTTAAAGATGTCCACCACAAGAGGCGCCAGCTCTAGCGGTAAACCATGGCGTTTAGCTACTTGATCAAATAAGCCTACATCCTTAGTGACTAGATCCATCGTAAAACTGATATCACGACTACCGTTTAAAATGACTTGAGATTCGGTTTCATGCACAAAGGAATTACCAGAAGAAGCCTTGATTGCTTCGTAAGTCACGTTCATATCCAACCCCATCACCTTAGATGCCGTTAAGGCTTCAGATAGAGCAATCAGATGCACACTACATAAGTAATTCGTCACTACTTTAAGTTTTGAGGCACTACCCAGTGGGCCTGTGTGAATAATACGACGTCCCATGGTAGTTAAAATAGGTAATACTCGATCAAATGCAGCACGCTCACAGCCAGCAAAGATAGAAATGTTTCCCGTTCCCGCTCTATGACAGCCACCTGAAACAGGGCAATCAACCGCCATCCCACCTCGTGTTTCTACCTCGTCGGCAATACGCCTAACTTCTGCTTCATCTGTAGTACTCATTTCTAACCAGATAGCACCTGCTTTCAGACCTGCAATAACCCCATCATCGGCTTCCATCACTTGGGCACAGATAGCAGGCGAAGGCAAACAGGTAATAATCACATCACATGCTTGAGCAAGCACCTTTGCCGATTCAGCTGTCTTGGCACCTTTTTCTGCAAAACTTGCCATTAAGTCTTCATCAATATCTCTCACCATGAGGTCCATACCATTTCGCAGTAAACTCCCTGCCAGTTGACCTCCCACATTACCCAAGCCTACAAAACCTACTTGCATAAAAACCTCCAAATACTTGATTAGAAAAGCTTACTCACAGCAAAAGCATCAAACCTTAGACACTATGTACTGGCCTAGAATCAGAGTACCCGTGAGTTGAAAGAGGAAAATTTGATCTTTTTTTGACACTTCGGTAAAAAAAATCTTCCAATCATTTACGTGAATAGATAACGTGCTTAGTGAAAACTTAGGTAGGTAATGGGACATATAAACCAATAGGAAGAAGGTGACAGTGAAAGAGCATCGAAATGAATCTGCATTCGAACAAATCGACTTACGCAAACTTCCTCCTCTTAAAGCATTAAAAGGGTTTGAAGCCACTGCTCGTCTAGCCAGTGTTAGAGGTGCAGCAGAAGAACTAAACCTCACTCACCCAGCAATTAGTCACCAAATACAAACTTTAGAAGAGAGCCTAGCCTGTAAACTTTTTATTCGAGAAGGAAGAACTATTCGCCTTACCGAAGCAGGCTCACGCTATTATCAGTTTGTTCGACAAGCATTAAACATCCTCATAGCTGGCACAGAAGAAGTTAGAAATAACACCAGCCAGCCCCCACTTAGAGTACAGACCTATGTAACCACTTCAATTCGCTGGCTCGCACCACGTCTAAATAGGTTTCGTCAGCAGCACCCAGATATCACATTGCAAGTGAGTACCTATAGCGCAGATTGGCGCTTTGATGAAAAACACGCAGACATTGCCATTATCTATAAAACCCAACCCTTGCCTGAGCATTTAAGTTGGCAACCCTTTTTTCAGTCAAAAGTCTTCCCGGTTTGCAGCCCTGAATTCTTAGCAAAGCTACCTAGCCAGCTAGAAACCCATGACCTTAAAAACTATCCTTTGATTTCAGTCTATACCGAAAACAAATACTGGAGTTGGCAGAACTGGTTTGAATCAGCAGGCATTGATCACAAGCCTGACAACAAGGCTCAAACAAGCTTAAACTGTATGGATGTGGATACCTTGGCAGCGGCTCTAGAAATGGCCATCATCGGAGAAGGCATCGCTCTAGTAAATGGACCTTTTGCAGATAAAGATCTCGCTAGTGGTCGTTTAGTCATTCCAGTGGAGCACACAGCAAAAGGGTTTGGCGAGTGGGGCATTGTTTGCCATAAAAACCTAGTAGAAGATAAACGTATTAAGGCCTTTATTGCTTGGCTTTTAGACGAGCAATAACTTCTGCTCTTAAGGTGTTTCTTACTTATGATGAGTATCATGATAACCAGTTTAAAACTGAATTAAATAAAGGAGTGTTTCATTATGAAGCCTTGGTTAGTCACATTGACACCTGCACTGCTTTTCTCCTCTGTGCTGTCTGTTTCTCTTCTTTCCCTCTCAGTATTTTCTGGTTCAATACAAGCCGCTTCCATAAAGACAAAAACACTTTATCAAGACACGCTATTAAAAGCAGATCTTGTGAGCGAATTAGATGGTGTTATCTGGGGGCTTGCGCTGATTAATGATACAGAGGCGGTACTTACCTTAAGAAAAGGCCAAGCCTTTCACCTAGATTTAATCACTGGCAAACAAACTAAGTTATCTGGCTTGCCTAAAATTGCCACCCGTGGCCAGGGCGGTTTGCTAGATGTGGCAGCTTTCCCAGAATATGACGAATCTGGCTGGCTCTATTTCACCTATAGTAAACCTATGACTCAAGGTGCCACAGTGACCTTGGGCAGAGCCAAGCTTAGTGGTTCACAATTAATCAATTGGGAAGATGTTTTCATTACCCAGTCCGCCTCCTCTTCTGGCCAACACTTTGGCTCTCGTATTGCCTTCGATAATCAAGGTTATCTTTACTTTGGTATCGGTGATCGAGGTGAAAGACCCAATGGACAGAATCTTCAAAATCATGCGGGGTCGATTCTTAGATTACATCCGGATGGACGTATACCTAAGGACAACCCATTCGTTGGGACAGCAGCAGCTCAAGATGCGATTTGGAGTTATGGCCATAGAAACCCGCAGGGTCTCTTTTTCGATAAAGTCACCAACACGCTTTGGTCAAACGAACATGGCCCACGAGGTGGTGATGAGATAAACAAAATCAAACGCGGTGCTAATTACGGCTGGCCTATCGTCTCCCACGGTAAAGAATACTGGGGCCCAATTAGCGTGGGCGATGGCACAGAAAAAGAAGGCATCGAAAATCCATTAAAAGTCTTTATTCCTTCAATCGCACCAAGCGCCTTACACATATACCAAGGACAATTATTCGATGGCTGGCAAGGTAACCACATTTCCCTAGCATTGGCCAAAAGACACTTAAACCTAGTAACCTTCAACAGCCAAGGCGAACCAACAGAAAACCGCTATCTAGGTGAACTAGATGAAAGGTTTAGATCCATTGCGGAAGACTCAAAGGGATATTTATACATAGGAACAGATTCGGGCAAGTTGATCAGATTGTCTCGCTCTGAGAGGTAGAAGGCTTTAAGGCTATCGGCTTATTCAAGCGCGTGTTAGCGCGTCTAGCCACAAAAGCCAGCAGAGCTGGCGAATATGCATTCCTACGAAAGATCATGGGAACGAGAGATAGGCGGCTTATGATGTGTCTTTCAATAAATTTCAGATAAAAAAACCTGATCAGTGATCAGGCTTCTTACTTATCTTTAGAGAGTAATCTTGATAACGAGCCCTTTGACCCCTTAGCACCTCTCCTTGAAGAAAAGAGCCACCATCGGCGATGTCACTTCTGTAACTTTTCGGGGGGATTACCCCGGGATTACAATGTGTCTTTCGATAAATTTTAGGCAAAAAAAAAGCCTGATCATAAGATCAGGCTTTTCATATTTTAATCTTGATAACGACCTACTCTCACATGGGACCTCCCACACTACCATCGGCGATGTCACTTTTCACTTCTGAGTTCGGGATGGGATCAGGTGGTTCAACGACTCTATGATTATCAAGAAAACTGTTTTGAGGTTTATGAGTCTTAATGTCTCTTTAGACGGCTCATTCACACTCGAATACGGTGTCTTTAACAATAACTTTCTGAATAGTTTTCTCTTTATTAGAGAAGTTAACGATAACCAAGCCTCAAACCAGCTTTATCGTAATATAACGCTAAACCATTTTGGCGTTATATGGTCAAGCCTCACGAGCAATTAGTACTGGTTAGCTCAACGCCTCACAACGCTTACACACCCAG
>NZ_JSEO01000018.1 GCF_001624705.1 Marinomonas sp. SBI8L | reverse complement strand
ATCTTTAGGAACAAGCTCGTCAATACAGACGAACTCAAGAGAAGACTGAGTTTGGGGGCGAGAATTAAGCATGGCTTATTATAAAAAATCCCCGCCTAGGTTGGCGAGGACTTTGTCAGCAGTCTGAGGGCGCATACAGCGCCCTTTTTATTTGCCCAGAAAGTTATTCACTAATCAGTGTCTCTAACTTTAAAAAGCGATTTAAAACACGATAAAGGCCAATGGCATCCTGACTGCCTGCAAGCTCTCGAATTGAGTGCATAGCAAAGGTAGGCAAGCCAATATCTAAAGTTGGTACACCCACTTCACCAGACGTAATTGGCCCAATCGTACTGCCGCACGCCATATCACTACGTACGACAAACGTTTGGACTTGATAGCCTTCAGCTGCTGCAAGTTTTTTATAAACAGCCGCTGTTTCACTGTTTGTGGCATACCTTTGATTAGAGTTCACCTTGATGACAGCACCCGAATTAATTAAAGGCGCATGCAACTTATCATGCTTAGCAGCATAGTTTGGGTGCAAAGCATGGGCATTATCAGCAGAAATCATCATAGATTGATTCATTGCTTGCACATAGTGAGCAGGCTCTGGGGACAGGCGTCGCAAGACATCTTCTAAGAAAGGTCCATTCGCCCCACTTGTTGAAAGACTACCGACTTCTTCATGGTCAGTACAAATTAACAGACTCGGTCTTTCATCACTGGCATCTAGCAAACTTGCCATACCAACAAAACAACTGAGTAAGTTATCTAATCGCGCCGAACAAATGAACTCCTGCTTCAAACCAACCAGTGCTGGTGCTTGGTGATCATAAAGGCTTAATTCAAAATCAAGAATTTTAGAAACATCTAGATCTGAATACTCTTTCTCTAGTTGCTGCTTAATCATTTCCTCAAGCTCAAATTGACTATCCCCCATTCCAAGGATAGGTAACAACTCTTCTTGCGGATTAACACTAAACCCTTCTACCACGCCACGGTTAAGATGTATTGCCAAGTTAGGAATAACAGCAATTGGGTCTTTAAAATCAATCAGACGACTTACAATATCACCATTAGACTGGCTAAAGCTTACACGTCCAGCGATAGACAAATCCCTATCCAGCCAAGTGTGTCTTAATACACCGCCATAAACCTCAACGCCTAACTGGTCATACCCATATCTATTGACGTGAGCATTTGGTTTAAGCTTCAAACAAGGGCTATCTGTATGTGCCCCCATCATGCGCCAGCCAGTTTTATGAAAATCAAGGCTTGGTGTAGTAAATGCAATAATGGAAGAAGCATTACGGCGCACAAAATAACGACCACCAGCTTGAATGCTCCAATCTTGATTTTCTTTTAGTTCAACAAAACCTTTTTCAACTAATGCTGTCTTCATACTAGTAGTTGCATGAAACGGAGTGGGTGATGCCTTTAAAAAAGATAACAATGAGGCATTAAAAGATTGATTTTCCATAACTTCCTTTGTACAAAATTAAGTAAATAATTAATAGTTTTGCGTAGATTAGCTGGCCATAAACGAATGAGTCTAATATGATTTCAACATGCGCCAGACTCAACTTTAAAGAGACAAATATGCCGAGAAAATATAAACGACTATTGTTAAGCCTTCTCACAGGGTGTGCGTTAGCGTCACCTTCACTTCAGGCTTTTGACGAACTTAAGCCACCAGCTGAGTATAAAAAAGTATCCATTCAGTTAGTCGAAATGTTAGAAGGCATTCACTATAACAAAACTCAAGTCGATGATCGAATTTCAAGCCTCGCATTTGATGCCTATATAGACTCTTTAGACCCGAGTAAAAGCTTTTTCCTAGCTGAAGATATCAAGCAGTTTGAGAAATACAGATATCGCTTTGATGACGCAATTACTTCTGGGGATGTTAGCGATGCGTTCGTCATATATAACATTTACTCACAAAGAGTTGAAACCAGACTAAATCAGGTTATTGAAGCTATGCCTAGCATGGTTGAAGGGTTTGATTTTGACAAAGAAGAGACCTTCAACGCAGACCCAGATCAAGCAGTTTGGGCAGAAACAGAACAAGAGCTACAAGAGACTTGGCGTAAGCGTATCAAGAACAGAGCACTTACCTTGCGCCTAAACAGCCAAGAAGAAGATAAAATTGAAACCTCTTTAACTCGTCGATATACCAACCAATTGCACCAAGTGGAGCAAACTAATTCAATTGATGTGTATCAAATTTTTGCTAACGCAATCACTGAAGCCTTTGACCCTCACACCAGTTACTTTGCCCCAAGAGCCTCTGAAACCTTCAGTATCAATATGAGCTTGTCGCTTGAAGGTATAGGCGCAGTACTACAACAAGAAGACGAATACACACAAGTTGTTAGGCTCGTTCCAGCAGGCCCAGCAGACAATCAGGGTGAACTTAAACCAAATGACAAGATTGTTGCTGTAGGCCAAGAAGGCGAAGAGATGATCGACGTTGTCGGCATGCGCCTAGATGATGTTGTCGATATGATACGTGGCGAAAGAGACACGAAAGTTTTATTAGAAATAATCCCTTCTAACAGTGATGGCCAAAGCAATAAGATCATTACGATAGTACGAAAAAAAGTAAAACTAGAAGATCAATCAGCCAAAAAAGAGATAGTCGAAGTCGAAAGAAATGGTGACACCTATAAAGTAGGCGTTATTCAGCTACCAACTTTCTATTCAGACTTCGCAGCAATTAAAGCTGGGGACCGTAATTACAAGAGCTCAACAAGAGACACTAAAAACCTCATAGAAGAACTAAGACAAGATGGTATTGACGCTCTAATTCTTGACCTTAGAAACAATGGTGGTGGCTCACTTCAAGAAGCGAATGCATTAACAGGCCTTTTCATTCCAGCAGGCCCTGTGGTTCAAATCCGTGATTCTGCAGGTCGAGTGAGCATCTTGGGTGATCAAGATAGAAGCGTAACCTACAGTGGCCCTATGGCTGTACTTATTAATAGAATGAGTGCATCAGCCTCTGAGATCGTAGCAGGTGCAATTCAAGACTATGGTAGAGGCCTTATTTTAGGCGGCCAATCCTTTGGTAAAGGCACAGTGCAAATACTGCAAGATCTTGATCAAGGTAAACTTAAAATCACTCAATCTAAGTTCTATCGTGTTTCTGGTGAAAGTACGCAGCATAAAGGTGTTATGCCTGATATCGCCTTTCCATCTATGCTAGATGAAAACAGCGTGGGAGAAAGCGCCTTAGATAACCCACTGCCTTGGGACAAAATCATGGAAACCCGTTATCCAGTGTATTGGGACATTCCAAACTTTTTACCTGAGTTGGAGCAACGCCATAATCAAAGGGTAGAAAAGAACCCTAACTTTATTGCCCTAAGTGAGCAGCTTGATCAGATAAAGGAACAATCAGATAGATTTAGCGCTATTTCATTAAATGAAACTAACAGAGTTGAGCAAAGGGAAGAAAGCGAAGAGACTCAGTTAAATAGAGAAAATACTCGCCGTGAAGCCCTAGGACTAGAACTCATCACATCATTAGACGATATCAATGATGAAGATGCAGAAGATATTTACTCTAAAGAAGCGTCTGAAATCTTGTTAGATTTTATCGGCATGAATCAACGCCAGCAAAATAAGTAATCATTAACATATGAAATGACTCGTACCTAAGTGACGGGTCATTTCTTGTTAAATCAGGGCTACAGCTTAACCCCTAAAATTAACTCTACTATCACGCCTTTCATCACAAACCCAAGAACGCCTAAGCCCAAACCACCAAGAATAACAAAAGTTCCTAGCTTTCCAGCATTGGATTTACGCGCTAAATCAACCATAATAAAGCCCATAAAAATCACAATGCCAGTTACACAAACTGTCAACATAATGGATTCTATTTCTTCTATTTCCATAACAATCTAACGACCTCAGATATTATATTCAAATGGCAAAATCTTCTTCAGACCGCAATACTATAGATTTATTTTCAAAAACACGAGGCCGACCTAAGACTCGTCCATTAACAAGAAAAGACCAATTAAAAACAAATAAACGAAATCAACGACTTAAAGAAAAACAACAGGGACTTAAACGCGTAGAAATTACACTTGAAAGCAATGTATTAGAAATGCTTGATCAATTATGTGAACTTGAAGGCATCAAAAGAGCCGAATGGATTGTACAGCAGGTTTCTCTTGCGCATTCAAAACCAAAAGCAAAGAAACAACTTAAAGTAACTCAAGAGCAAGCGGAAAACACAAAGCCCACCTCATAAATGAGATGGGCCTTAGTCAATAGCTTAAGATTCTAACTGAGTTAGTAAATCAACAACTCGGCGACTTGAAGCTTCCATCTTCGCAAGATGTTCAATACCTTTTTCTAGCTCCCCACCCTGCTTAGCTGTTACAGCAGCCAATCCATGTTGGTGGAAGTCTGCATGTACTTCACCTAACTGCTTAAAAGAATGGTTACCAGCAAACAAAGCACGCCCTTCACCCTCATACCACTGCCCTAAACGACATTGAGTATGATCAGCAAAGTCATGATGAGTGCTCAATGATTGCTCAACAAAATGACGATGAACATCAGCTTTCCAGACCATATGATCCATTTTTGCCGTATGTAGCATGCAATGAACACTCTGCTTATTCACGGTTGTTTGCGTATCTAATGCCTTATTGAAAACAGTCTTAACCCCTTTAAAGGTTTCGTCTGTACTTTCAACTAATTTATTACAACCAGATACCACAAGATTAATATGACCATCGGCAATACCAGTATTGCGTTCGATGGACTCAACTAATTGCGCAATTTCAGAACTTGCGTCACCAGCTTTTTGTGCCAAGGATCTTACTTCATCCGCTACCACAGCAAAACCACGACCTTGCTCACCCGCACGGGCAGCCTCAATCGCAGCATTTAAAGCAAGAAGGTTGGTTTGCTCAGAAATACCACTAATAATTCCAACAAATTGCGTAATGTTACTCGCAAGTGTCTTCAACTCAGTAACACTCTCATTACTTTCACGAGCACCGTCTTGAATACGTTTTATTTCAGTCTCAAGAGTTTGCATTGCTGCATTACTACTGTCAGCAAGTTCACTAAAATCAGCCAGATTTTCTTTCTCTTGGCTTAAATCCACCAAACTATTGGATAAAGATTCACGCATAGTATCAAAAGGAGACATAGCCTCTAAATACATAGATTCTAATGGTGACACCTTCCTACGGGTTAACAAGTCTTCTAACTCAGCAAGTGATTGCTGGTATTTACCTTGTAATTGATCAAGTTCTGTCGACAAACCGGCGCAATCTAACTGACTCGCTTCAAGTTTTGACTCTAATTCAGCAACTTGTTTCGCTTTTCCCCACATATAATCCCCTATCATGGTGTATTTGTTATACTCTGCAACCAAACTAAACTAACACTTTGATATATATAAACCTATGGCAAAATTGTATTTTTATTATTCGGCCATGAATGCCGGCAAATCGACCGTTTTATTACAGTCTGCACATAACTATAAAGAAAGAGGTATGACACCTTTACTATTTACTGCCGCCATTGATGATAGGGAAGCTATCGGTAAAATAGCCTCTCGTATAGGCATTGCAGCAGACGCTCAAACCTTCAAACCTGACACAGATTTACTGGAAGAAGTCCGCCAACTTGCAAATAAAAGTAAACTTGATTGCATTTTAATTGATGAGGCCCAGTTTTTAACTGAGGCTCAGGTTTATGCTTTATCTGAGGTGGTCGATAAACTTAAAATACCCGTTTTAGCTTTTGGCATTAGAACTGACTTTAAAGGCCAACTGTTTGAAGGCAGTAAAGCATTACTGGCTTGGTCCGATAAGTTAATTGAACTTAAAACTGTTTGCCATTGCGGAAGCAAGGCAACCATGGTGATACGTATTGACGGTGATGGTAACCCACTACGTGAGGGGGAACAGGTCGAGATTGGTGGCAATAGTCGTTACATTTCTGTTTGCCGTAAACATTTTAAAGAGGCGGTTGTAGATTAATTATGTGGTTTAAAAACGTACAGTTCTTTCAGTTAACAGATACAGACGCAATTGATACAAACGAGTTAATAGACAAGCTTGCTGATTTCCCCCTAAAAGAGTGTGGCAGTCAAGATGAATACTCTTTTGGCTGGATGCCTTTAATTCGAAATAGTGAGCAATGGTACCTTGCTAGCAACAAATGCCTTCTTATTAGAGCAGGCAAAGAAGAGAAGGTGCTACCTTCATCTGTCGTTAGGGAAGAGCTAGAAACCAAGATCTCCGAAATTGAATTAATGGAAGGTCGTAAAGTTGGTCGTAAAGAAAAATCAGACATTAAAGATGAGCTTGTTTTCACCCTAAGACCGAAAGCCTTTTCAAAACGCTCAGATATTTGGGCATACTTGGATATGGAAGCCAAGTTACTGGTAATCAATAGTACCAATGCGTCAATGACAGAGCTTCTATTCAAGCAACTTCAAACTACACTTGGCAGCTTCCCCATGGCACCACTCATGGCACAAGAGTCTCCAAGCGGCTTAATGAGTAACTGGCTATTAAAGAATGAGCTCCCTGCAAGCCTAAACACAGGTGAAGAATGTGAGATTCAAGATGGCTCTGAAGAGAAAGCAAGCATTCGCTTTAAAGCATTAGAGCCCCTATCTGAAGATGTTACTCGCCATATAGAACAAGGAATGCGAGTTAAAAGCCTAGCCTTGAAATGGACTGAAAAACTTAATTTCGTGCTTCATGACGACTTATCGTTACGTAAGATCAAGTTCGATGACACAATTAAAGAGCAAGCTTTTAATGATTCTCAAGGCGGCGGTCTTTCAGATTTAGATGCAAACTTTGCACTTATGTCTCTTGAACTGCGCCAGTTTTACGACTCTTACAAACTTTGGTTTGACATACAAGAGAAGTAACCAAGGACAAAGAGCTGAACTATACTCATATAGTTCAGCTCATAAATGAAAGTTCTTTGAATGAAGCACACAGCTGTTAGCTTTTCCACAGTTTAGGTGGATAAGTTGGGGAGAAATACAGGCAAGCTAGAGCAGCTCTAGCATCCCTCTTAATGCAAGCAATTTATAAATTTTTTTTTTACCTTCTTAACTCACCTTACCTTAAAAATTAATTAAATAAAATGAATAAAATCGAAACGGAACAAAGGCTTGCACAAAAAGTAACCTTATTAGGTGGTGCTATTGATGCCTTGTTAGGTCTCTTAAAAATTTTCGCAGCCAGTATTTCAGGTTCACAAGCCTTAATGGCAGATGGCATACACAGCCTATCAGATTTACTCACAGACTTAATGGTACTTGTTAGCTTCAAAATTTCTCGCCAATCACCCGATAAAAACCATCAATTTGGCCATCTTAGGTTTGAGTCTTTAGGTAATCTGCTACTTGGCTTCATCCTATTATTAGTAGCTGTTGGCATAGGTTTAGACTCAGCCCTAAGAGATAGTGCCGCACAAATCACTTGGCTAGGCGTCGGCACTCTGATTACCACCATCATTTGCAAAGAAGGCATTTTCTTTTACACAAAAAAAGCGGGCGATAAAATACAGAGCCAATTACTCATTACTAATGCTTGGCATAGCCGCACTGACTCACTTTCTTCATTCATTGTATTAGTGAGTATGCTAGGTACTTATTTAGGCCATGCTTGGCTAGATAAAATTGCAGCCATTATTATTGCATTACTTATTTCTAAGATCGCTATTACCACCATTTGGAAAACACTGGCCGAGCTGATAGATACAGCACCAAACAAAGAAACAATGCATAGCATTATTGAATGTGCGAAGAGTATAGAACCACTTGCTGTGCCAAGTAATATCAGAGCAAGAACCATGGCGGGTAAAGTCTATTTGGATATGCGTTTAGAAGTGAATAAACATATTAGTGCTAGTGAAGGCCATTATTTAGGAGAACTAGTATCAAGCAAAATTCGCCAACATAATACAAAGGTTGAAGACATTCTTATTCACATAGATTTAAGCTCTTTAGCGAATGATGAAACAATCAAACAAACCATTGCCAAGTTGCCTGCGAGAAATCAAATACTCGCAGATTTGGGCTTCCTTATGCGGTCTCATAAGCACTATATCGACTTAACTAAGGTTAAACTCGACTACCTAGATTCAGGCCTTGAAATAAGCTTAATAGCCTATGCAAAATCTCTTAGAGAAAATGAATCCATGGAACGGGCCACTGCTGGTGTCGAGATGGATAGCATGAATATTCGTTATGCTAAATCAGTAAACTTGCTTTGGAACATTCAGGATAAGCTCTCAAGCAATGATTAAGTGAATAGCAGGTACTTAGAACACAATTAAGAGCTAAGCAGATTCCTTATAGCATCTCATTCAAGTTTATTGTCACCTATCACTAAACTTGCCTGAGACTCTTCAAGGTGCGAGTCAGGGAGCTGTTTATTGGTTTTCGCTCCCATCACCTTTAATTGCTGAGCTCGAACTACCAAGTTACCTCGTCCAGAGTTAAGCTTATTCATGGCATTATCATAACCTTTCCTTGCCATATCTAAACGATTACCAACATCATCCATATCTTGAACAAAGCCAACAAATTTATCGTACATAGCACCTGCTTGCTTAGCAATTTCGACCGCATTTTGGCTTTGTTTTTCATTTCGCCAAATGTTCTGAATAGTTCTTAAGGTTGCCAATAAGTTCGACGGCCCAACCACAATAATATTTTTATCAAAGGCATCACTAAACACATCAGCATCCGCTTGTATTGCCAATAGATAAGCTGCTTCGATGGGAATAAACAGGAGTACAAAGTCCAAGCTCTTTACTCCAGGCAAGGTTTCATATGCCTTAGCACTTAAGTCTTTAATATGACGTTTGATAGATTCAAGGTGCTGTTTTAACGCCTTTTGCTTTTCTTCTTCTGTTTGAGCTTCTACATAGGCAAGATAGCTAATAAGTACCATCTTAGAGTCTATAATAATTTGCTTACCTTCAGGTAAGTTTACAATCACATCAGGCTGAAGACGCCTTCCAGATTCAGTTGTGGCAGACACCTGCACTAGGTACTCCCTTCCCTTTTCTAACCCTGAACGTTCCAATACACGCTCAAGAATAACTTCTCCCCAACCGCCTTGTATTTTATTTTGACCTTTTAGAGCTTGCGTTAACCCTGCCGCATCATCACTAATTCTTTGATTCAGTTGCTGCAGATTTTTAATCTCACGAACTAAGGAAAAACGCTCTTTTGCTTCAGCCTGATAACTCTGTTCAACCTTTTCCTGAAAATGTTTAATTTGGCTGCCTAATGGGTTCAGTAAAGAACCTAACTGCTTTTCATTTTCAGATAACATTCTAGTTTGCTGTTGCTGCATTATGTCTTGCGCCAACTGTTTAAACTCTACTTCCATCTGACGTTTTTGCGATTGAAACAAGGTATCTTTTTCTTGCCAAACTGTTTGCGCCGCAGCGAATTGCTGCTCTAGGATCAGCGCTTCTTTTTCCATTGAGTGAATTAGCTCGGCCTGATGTAACAACTTTCGATCAAGTTCTTGATTTACTCCCACCTGCTTTAGTAATTCTTGTTCACTTTTTTCTTTCTCAAGCTGCCACTTACGCCGCATTGAATGTACAATAGCGAAAAAAAGCACGATGCAAAGAATGACCCCAACAAAAAAGCCTGTCATCGCCAAAGAAAAAGGCTCGATCATGTTTGCAACTTGATCATTATTCATTTACTTGCCACCTGCTAAAATCTTATACAAATCAATCATCAAAACTAATTTTTCAAGTGTACATGGATTATTTCTTAAGCCCAACTGAGCCTCAGCGTTTTGATCTTATTATCAAAAAAAGTCAATTTATCACTCAGGTATGCCGTACCAAAGGGAGAGCAGAGGCTAAAGCATTTATACAAAGCGTCAAAGAAACCTTTCCAGATGCCAACCACCATTGTTCAGCATTTATCGCAGGCCACCCAGACAATGTACATTTATGGGATCAAAGCGATGATGGTGAGCCAAAAGGAACGGCAGGAAAGCCCATGTTAAACGTATTACAACACTCAGATTTTGGCGAAACCTGTGTCGTTGTTACGCGTTATTTTGGTGGTATCAAACTCGGAGCTGGAGGATTAGTTCGCGCCTACAGCCAAGCGGTACAAGAAGCGCTAACAAACACCCAAACTCAACAAATTTTTCCAAGGGATAATATACAGCTAAAAATATCCTACGCTTTATTAGGCAAGGTAGAGTATTGGTTAGAACAAAGTGATATTGATGTCATTAATAAACACTTTGATACAGACATTATTTTTGATTTAGCTGTCATACCTAACTCTTGGATAGAACAGAAAGCTACCTTGACGAATTTATGTCAAGGCAGTTTGACCCTTACAAATCTGGATGAATAATTAATATGTACCAAACTGGACAAAGATGGAGTAGCCGTAACGAACCTGATCTAGGTGTCGGCATGATAGTAGAGTTAGAATCCAAATCATTCACTGTGCATTTTGCAGAGTCAGAAATTGATCGACACTACTCTGTATCCCAAACTAGCCTTGTCAGACGCACTTTGACAGAAGGTGATGAGCTTTACTTTCAAGATGAAGCGTTTGTTATTGAAGATGTAAGAGAGATTGACGGCCTTGTTGAATATTTTATTGGTGATGATTGGATAGAGGAATCTATCATTCAATTCCCACGCAATGATAAAAATGAAATCGATGCCTTACTATCATTATCCCCTGCTAAACGCATGTGGTTTGACCTTCGCCATCAAACATTAAATCATCAGTCTAAACTAGCAAGTTCTGAAGTTAGGGGCTTAATGGGGTTGAAAGCAGAGCTGCTTCCTCACCAGATTTATCTCGCTCATGATATTGCAAACCGCCCTAAAGCAAGAGCTCTATTGTGTGACGAAGTGGGTATGGGTAAAACCTTAGAAGCGGGCTTGATCCTTCACCATAGAATGCTGAACGGTCTATGTAAACGCGCACTCATCCTAACTCCAACTAATTTACAGCATCAGTGGTTAGTTGAGATGTTACGCCGCTTCCATCAGCATTTTTCATTAATTAATGAAGCCGCTTACGAAGAAAGCTGGGATGAAGACGCTAACTTATTCGAAGAACAACCTCTTGTCATTGCTCCTATTGATTGGGTGGCAGGTAATGGGAAAGCCGCTCAGCAAATGTTAAGCGCTGATTGGGACATGGTAATTATCGATGAGGCACATCACTTAAGCTGGAGCCCTGAAGCGCCAAGCAATGGTTATCAGCTCGCAGCAGCCCTAGCCGCTAAGTCAGAGTCTTTATTGCTGTTAAGTGCTACACCAGAGCAAACAGGTGAAGAAGAACATTTCTCTCGTCTACAGTTGCTAGATCCAGAAAGCTACCATAGTTTCTCGCAGTATCAGGAGCAGCAAGCAGATTTTAAACAAGCCGCTCTTCTTGCTGAGCAACTTTTGCCTTTAACTCAAGGCAAAGAGCCAGAAACAAGTCCTGATTGGGACAAATGGTTTGCACCTTATTTAAAAGAAGTCAGTTCAAAAGAGTGGTTCCAGTCTTTAAATGAAAAAGATCAAGCGACATTTGAGACCGCTGTGCAAGATGCCATTAGTTGGCTTATTGATCGCCATGGAACTGGCCGTGAGGTTTTCCGTAATACACGTGCGGCAATTGGTGGCTTCCCAGACAGAATACTTAATCATTACCCTTTGGCAGCAAACCCAGCACATAGTTATAGCCAAGACTCAGTCTTTCCACAAAATAGCTTAGAACAAGCTAAATGGGGCGAAGATCCTCGTTGGGAATGGTTAAAAGAGTTTTTAGAGTGCCAAGCCGATAAAGTTTTAGTTATTTGCCATAGTTCAGACATGGCTCAATGGCTGAGTGAACAACTCACTTTTGCAGGCTTTCAAAGTGCAGATTTCCACGAACAAATGCCACTTATTCACAGAGATAGGGCAGCAGCTTACTTTGCAGATCCAGAAGGCGCGCAAGTACTCGTGTGCTCTGAAATAGGCAGTGAAGGTCGTAACTTCCAGTTCAGCCATAATTTGGTTATGTATGATCTACCTGAACACCCAGACTTATTAGAGCAACGCATTGGTCGTCTGGATCGACTTGGCCAAACCCAAGATGTCAAAATCCATGTGCCTTATATAGAAGGCACAGTGCAAGAAAGGCTTTATCAATGGTATCACCTTGCCTTGAATGCTTTCTGTCATACGACACCTTGTGGCGACAAAGTTAATCACACTTTTAAAGACAACTTAGCCAGTTTCTTACAAGGTAATGACGATGACGACACCTTAATTTCTGAAGCTAAAGCTTACCACCAAGCGCTATTACTTCAGCTCGATCAAGGACGAAATCGCCTGCTCGAAATGACGTCTTGTCGCCCAGAAAGAGCAAAAGAACTGATCGATAATATAGAAGAGAACGCATCAGCAGGCTTAGATGAATATATCGAAAAAGTGACCCATGCATTCAACATCCATACTGACCGCATTGAAAAAGAAGGAGATGAAAGCGAATGGTTCATCCGCCCTTCTACCGATATGATGTTAGAAGCATTGCCAGGCATTGAAGAAGAAGGCAAAACCTTAGTCTTAAATCGCCGTAAAGCAAGCCAGAGAGAAGATGTTGCTTTTGCCACATGGGAACACCCATTAATTTCTATGTTGATGGATGAAGTCCATACTTTTGACTCAAGCAAACTGACAGCCTCAACTATGCCTATTGCAGCCTTACCTGAAGGCACAGTCCTAATAGAAAGCCTGTTTGTGATTGAAGCAAGTGCGCACCCTCGTTTGAAATTGAGCCAGTCTTTACCTATGACACCTATTTGGCAACTATCAGATGCTAACGGTAAATTTTTACATAATCAGTTCACTCCAGAAAAGTGGGCAGATCGTCTAAAAAGTGTACCTAATCGCGTTGCTGAACAATGGGTGGCTGCATTACGTAAAGATCTAATTGAGCTATTACAAAACCACCAACTAAATGCTCATGAACAAGCAAGACCAATCATTTCGCAAGCTAAGCAAGAGTACCAAAGAAAGTGGCAAGGCGAACTTGATCGTTTGATCGAACTGCAAAAGCAAAACAATCAAATCAAAGATGATGAGCTTGAGCGCCTAGAAAACAATTTACAAGAAGGTTTGAGTCGTATTGATGATTGCCAGATTCGCCTAGATGCGATACGCATTATTTTGACAACAAAACCTTAGTAAATATGCCTGCAAACGAGATGCTCAATATTCTCTATGAAGATGAATGGTTCGCTGTTATTAATAAGCCAGCGAACTTTTTGTCTGTTCCTGGACGCGGGGTAGAAAAACAAGACAGTATTACGCATAGGGCTTTTACTCTATTTGGAGAAGCCCATGCGGTACACCGTCTTGACTATGCTACTTCTGGTCTAATTATTGTGGCAAAAACCTTGGAATGCCATAAACGTTTATCTGAACACTTTCGTGAAAGACGTGTTCAGAAAGAATATCGAGCCGTTTTAAGAGGCCCGGTTCTAGCTAAAGAAGGCACTATCTCTAAACCACTTATTTGTGATTGGCCTAATCGCCCAAGGCAAATGGTACATAGAGAGTGGGGGAAAACAGCAACAACTCACTGGAAGCTAATTAATCGGGACAGAAGAAATAGTCGAGTCGCCCTTTTTCCTATCACAGGAAGGTCACATCAACTAAGAGTACATATGCAGAGTATGAACCACCCTATTTTAGGTGATGAATTTTATGATGACATGTGCTCAAAAGCGGATGAACGCCTTCACCTTCACGCTTATCGCCTTGAGTTTAGCCATCCTTTCACCACAGCTTGGCTTAAATTTATCGCGGTTTGCCCTTTTTAAGTTTTCTCTTTTTAATCGACCTATCAAATAAGGCACTTATTAACATTAATAAGTACCTTATTTAGTTTAGTTTTAATCGTCTGATAGCCCTTTTAATTGTTGATTCACAGACTTAACCGCATCAGCAATTTTATCTACTGAGGTTAATAATTGCTCAGTATCATGGGTGTTGTTTTCCGCGACATCCACAATGTTACTAATATTACGGTTTATCTCGTCACTTATCCTAGTTTGCTCTTCTGCCGCCGCTGCTATCTGACTATTAAGGTCATAAATACTTTTTGTTGATTGAGCAATACTCTCAATCATAGCATTTGTTTCATCCGCATTTTCTAAACTTGAATTTAAACTTTGATTCCCTCTTACTATGGTAGTTACCGCTTCTTTCGCTCCATCCTGGAGTCGTGTGATCATTGTCTGTATTTCTTCAGTAGACGCTTGAGTACGGCTTGCTAGAGTTCTTACCTCATCTGCTACCACTGCAAAACCACGCCCTTGCTCTCCTGCCCTAGCAGCTTCTATTGCTGCATTAAGTGCTAATAAATTAGTTTGTTCAGCAATACCCCGAATCACATCTAGCACTCCACCTATATTTTGACTATCAGCCTCAAGTTTGGTGACAACATCAGCAGACAATTGCATTTCTTTCGACAATGCCTGAACCGCTTGCATATTCGAGACGACTACTTGCTTACCCTTTTCTGCGTCAATTTGCGTTTGTTGCGCACTCTGGGACGCACTAGACGTTAACTCCGCAACTTGCTGGGCGGTAGCCGTCATTTCATTCATAGCAGTTGCAACTAAGTCCGTTTCTTCTTGTTGCCTTAATATTCCTTGTTGTGAGCGCTCTGCAACACCCGCTAAAGATTTTGAGGTGTTTACAAGTCCTCCAACTTGGCTGGCAACCACATTTAAAGAAGCTTCCATTTTCTCCATAAAACTATTAAACGCGGTAGAGATTGCGCCAAGTTCATCATTAACAGAAACATCAAGCCTTTGTGATAGGTTACCTTTCCCGTCTGCTATTCCTTGTAAAGCTTGGCTGACACTGTTTAGTCTGACAGTAACCAAACGCTTAAAGGTAAACATAAGTGCTAATAAAGAGACAATAAGAGTAATCACTAAGAAACTAACTAGGTTTAGATTGAGTGCATTGCCTGCCGCTATCTGTTCATCTATTGGGATTTGAACTTCAAGTACGCCTCTAACATCCCCTAGCTTCCAACCAACTTTAGGTGTATCAGGATGTGAGTTATGACAGTTAACGCAGCCTTGCTGAGTCATGGTGTCGGCTAGAGCAACACGAACAACCTCACGTCCATCAATTGTTTCGACCCGACTAACTGTCGCTTTTGGATCATCATTGAGCTTAGACCAAGCCTGAGACCCAAACTCATCAAGTTGACGATTTTTACGGTTTGGGAAAGGAAATTGGCTATATAACTTTAGTGTCATACCTTGTTTTGAAAATTCTTCGCTAAGGTCGTGTATAAAGGTGGCAGGTAAAGGGATTTGATTAGCATTAGACTTGTGTTCAAAGTGCGGTTTCATATCAGACCCAGCTAGCACCTTCTTAACAACATTATTGGTATAGTAACCTCGAATGGTCTTATATTGTTGCACCGTGCTAATAGCAGAAGGTAACGCACTATCTTCGACATTTTCCCGCATAGCAGAAGAAAAGTAAGTTACTAGCACCACTCCCATTATGATAAATATCAGAATAACGGGAACAAACAACTTAACTAGAATACTCTTTGTATATACTTGCATAGCCACATCTTTTTACATCCATTTACTAAAAATAGAAGAAAAAATTAAGGTCAAGGCACTTGCTGGCTAATTTTATGTAATTTAATGAAACTCTCTTAAAACAATTTTTTATAACTTCTTCACGGGACATTTAAAAGCTTATACATTTAAAGCTAGGGTTAAAATCTATCTTGATTAAAGCCTTTATCGGCATTAACTTATAAGCACTAGAAATAATCAAATATCTTTTTAATCATTTGTCTCAGAGTGTTAACCTTTACTAAATCAACCAAGAATAAAATGTCTTTTTTAGGGATATGATATGAACAAATTTCAAAAATGTGCATTAGTCATTGTAACTGGTGCCGCCTTAACTGCATGTGGAAGCTCAAGCACTAAACCTGCAGAAGTTGCTGGCAGTATTTCGCCTGTGGATGAAAGCGTTCAGGCAGAAAGCATTTATAATTCAGCCAAAGCTGACTATGAGCTTTGGTTAGGCAAGATGAAGGAAATTGAACCGCTAGAGCTATATTCAAAAAGCATTTACAAAGAAACATTAAGCTCTTGGGCTAAAGCGGTTGATGTTTATGAAGATTTTGCTGATGACCCAGCTAAAGCAGTAAAAGATTACTCTATTTTTTCATCTGGCACTTATGCAGAAGAGTACAACGAAAAATTAGCTATCGTAAAAGTCAATCATGCCAAGCTACTTGACTTAAAAGACAAGGCAGACACTATTCTGGCCGATTCAATTGATCAGATGGAATACCTTGATAGCATTGAAGCGGAAAAACATTTCAAACAAAATTACCGTACCGTTAAAAATGCCTATGTTGCCTTATTTGCCTATGTTGCAGATAACGATATTGGTGATGCTCAAAACAAACAGGCAGCATTTTTAAATACAGCAAAAAAACTCGAATTAAGAGTCGTTCTTAAAGTAAACATTGAACCATTAGAAAAAGAAGCGGCTCAACTTAAGAAAAGTGGCATAGCAACACTCGCCCCTATTAGCTATAACAAGGTAACAGCAGAATTGACCTTGGCGACCAGCGAAGTAGAAAATAATGCACGTAACCAAGATGTTATTCTTGCTGCGACTAAAAAAGTGAAGTTTGAAATTGATCACACGACACAAGTAGCCAATGAAGTTCAGCGTTTAAGATCTACTTCTAACCTTAAGTTTGAAGCGGTTGCTCTGGAAGTTGAAAACCGTTTACTTGAAATATCTAAAGCAATCGATGGATCAGACTTTAGAGACAAACCTGTACGTGTTCAGAAAGACATGATTGTCGACCTGATTGAAGAGCTAACCAATACAGATAATGCGACACGACTTGAAAATGAAGTTGCCAGTTTAAAAGCAAAGCTTGAAGCTAGCCAAAACAAGCTTAGCCAAGAGGAAACATCTCTAGCTGAAGCAAACAAACAGCAGGAAGTACTCAGAGAAAGAATCGAGTCTTTACAACAACAGCTTACTTTAAAGCAGTCTTTGGTTGATAAGTTAACTCAAGATTTAGCTGATCAAGAAGCTTTACCGCAATAATTCTGCACTTTTAAAAAGCCAGTATGTGCAAACTGCTGGCTTTTTTTCATACCTACCTATTTTTGGCAACTAACACTTTTCTAATCGTTTGATTAAACACATCAATAAAATGAGGCGGAAATTGCTTCCCACTCTCGAAGTTAATTTTTTGTACTGCCTTCATAGCGCTCGATTTATATTCATTGCCCGAAGCACCCCAAACAAGATCAATGAATTTAACCGCCATAGACAAAACAAAAGCACCTGGTGGAATTAAAGATCCAACTAAGGCTTCTGGAAACCCCGTCCCATCAAAACGCTCTTCATGACTTTTAACAATCACTACAGCCTCCTCCCACCCTGGATGCTTACTTAAAAGTTTGGCTCCAACAATGGGATGGTTTTTTTCTGCTGCTATTCTCGCTTGCTCATCATCACGGGCTTTTAACACCAAGGCTCTCCCCATACCATGCATATAAGCAGCGGCGCTTAATTGAGCTGCATCAACAGGGTTAGCTAAATCGTTATTGATCAAGAGACACAATTTCACGATTCGTTCACCTCTTTCAGGAGAGTAACCTAATAATCTATTTAGCTTGGCTGACAAAGCTTTAAACTGCTCAATGTCGCTACTTTGTTCAGTTGTAAATTCAACTTTTACTAATAGGGCATCCTTATCCTCATCTTTAGTATCTTGACTCTCTTCCGCTGTCAAAAGTGACAATATTTCTTCTGCTTTACTCCCCCTTAAAGCATCATCTTCTAAATCATATAACTCGGTCAGCTTTTCTCTCATTAAAGTTAATTGATTATCTTCAACGACATGAGAGTTAAAAAGCTCTAGCAGGATTTCGCCAACCTCTTCAATGACAGTATTCGTTAACTCACCCAAGGAAACGGTATAAGCAATGTACCTTCCTCGCATTCCATCAACGATTTCTTCTAACTTATGAAGCACCTCCACAAGTGGGTCAAGAAAACATACTGAGCAATTACCCTTCATGCTATGCAGTGATCGAAATAGCGTATCTAACTTATCAAACGCAAACCCCTGATCCTCAATATCATTGATAATTTCCTCAATTTCTAACTGAGCCTCCTTATAACATTCAACCAAATCTTTCTTTAGTTCATGATCTAAAGAAGAAAAGTTTTTGCAAACTACTTGCCCCATAATAGATCCACCATTCAAATAAAATGAGAAAGCTGATACCTATAATCCTATTCTTATATTTCAAGACTAGATCTTAATGTGTAGTTTTTCTTGTTTTTACACGACTAAAAGGCGAATCCAAAACACATAATAATTTAAATCATCATATAAATAGCCAATTTATAAGGAGTTCAAGCTAGCGCCCCTAATGAAGACCCACTTCATAAATATTAAGAAAAACACAATGTTTAGTATTCTAGTCTAGGTTTCTAAAGCAAAGCTCCATATAATGTCGACCAAGTCTAACTGACACCTTTTTATCTAGATTAATTACGCGGTTCTTAACATCACAATGGCAAAAAAACTTTTCATCCAGACCCATGGGTGCCAAATGAATGAATATGATTCATCTCGTATGGCAGATTTACTTGGCGATAGTCACGAAATGGAGCTTACAGATAATGCAGAAGAAGCAGATGTGCTTCTTTTAAACACCTGTTCTATTCGAGAAAAAGCACAAGATAAGGTTTACCATCAACTTGGTCGCTGGAAAAAGCTAAAAGATAAGAATCCAGATTTAAAGATTGGCGTTGGTGGTTGTGTTGCCAGCCAAGAAGGTGACTCAATCCGTAAAAGAGCCAAACATGTTGATATGATTTTTGGCCCACAAACTTTACACAAATTACCAGAAATGGTTGATGCTGCGGCGAATTCCATCCCTATTACGGATGTCACTTTTCCTGAAATTGAAAAGTTTGACCACCTTCCAGCACCAAAGGTTGAGGGCGCTGAAGCATTTGTATCTATTATGGAAGGCTGTAGTAAATACTGTACTTTCTGCGTTGTACCTTACACACGTGGCGAAGAAGTAAGCAGACCTTTCACAGATATACTTGTTGAAGTGATGCAGCTGGCAGAACAAGGTGTTCGTGAAATCCACCTACTTGGCCAAAATGTAAACGCCTATAGAGGTACAGACGCAGATGGTATAGAGTCTGATCTTGCAGATGTTATCAGTGCAATTGCTCAAATTGACGGAGTAGAGCGTATTCGATTTACAACATCTCACCCGGTTGAGTTTACTGACAGCTTAATAGAAGCGTTTAGAAACATTCCAAAACTAGTCAGCCACTTGCACTTGCCTGTTCAAAGCGGTGCTGACAACATTCTAAAAGCAATGAAACGCGGTCATGACAGACAATCTTATATCGATAAAATTAATCGTATTAAAGAAGCGCGCCCTGGGATTAGCTTATCGTCAGACTTTATTATTGGCTTCCCAGGCGAAACTGATGAAGACTTTATTGATACCATGAATCTGATTCAAGAAATCGGGTTTGACCACTCCTTTAGCTTTATTTACAGCCAAAGACCAGGCACTCCAGCATCTGATTTAGAAGATAACATTTCTGAAGACGTGAAAAAGCAGCGCCTAGCGATACTTCAACGTCGTATCAAACAGCATGCCTACGACTATAGCCAAGCTATGATAGGCACAACCCAACGTATTCTTGTCAGTGGCTATTCGCCCAGAGACCCAGGACAAATGCAAGGTAGAACTGAAAACAACCGAATTGTTAACTTCTCGGCTGTTGAACCTCAGCTTGTTGGTAAATTTGCAGACGTTATTATCACTAACGCTTATCCTAATTCTTTATTAGGTGAGTTGATCAGCTCTGAACTAGAATTAGAGTTTGAACTAGCTTAATTTTTAACATTCATTTTCGTTTTAAGGTAACTCTTGGACACACTAGCAACCCTACATACAAGACTGCAGCCTGCACAAGCTGCAGCACTCGCTAACCTTTGTGGTCAACTTGATAGTAATTTAAAGCTTATCGAAGAAAGACTTGAAGTAGAGATAGGTTATCGTGGAGAGCTTTTTACCATCACAGGGGCTGATAAAAAGGCTTTATCAAGCTGTAAAACCTTGCTTGAGAATTTGTACCGTGAAGCATTGGTTGAAGCCGATTTAAGCCCGCAAATGATTCATTTGTTTTTACAAGAATCTGCGGTAGAAGCTTTATCGTCAAAAGACAGCACACCTGAATTCCAAACAATTAAAACACGTAAACTACATGTAAAGGCAAAAGGTCGTAACCAACAGGGCTATGTGAAGCAAATTCGCCAGAATGATATTAATTTTGGCATTGGCCCTGCTGGTACAGGTAAAACCTATCTAGCAGTAGCTTGCGCAGTAGAAGCATTAGAAAGCGATAGAGTCGAACGAATTATGTTGGTTCGTCCTGCCGTAGAAGCAGGTGAAAAACTAGGCTTTTTGCCGGGTGATCTAACCCAGAAAATCGACCCTTATTTACGCCCTCTCTATGACGCCTTGTATGAAATGCTCGGCTTTGAACTAGTTGATAAGCTTATTGAGAAAAATGTTATTGAAATTGCACCCTTAGCCTTCATGCGTGGTCGAACACTGAATAATGCATTTATCATTCTTGATGAATCTCAAAATACGACAAGAGAACAAATGAAGATGTTTTTGACTCGTATAGGCTTTGGTTCAACCGCGGTTATTACTGGTGATAGAACTCAGGTTGATCTACCAAGAGGCACCTCGTCTGGACTAGCTCATGCCATGCACGTCTTGGATAATGTCAAAGGCATTAGCATGACTCAATTTAGTTCAATGGATGTTGTCAGACACCCACTTGTACAACGCATTGTTGAAGCTTATGATGCCTTTGATGAAGAGCAAGAAAAAGAGCGCGAAGCAAAAAAAGCAGCCAATATCAAAGCTCAACAAGAAAAAGCAGAAATGCTAAATGCAGACAGTGAATAAGATGACAAACCTAGATCTCGATTTACAACTTGCAAGTGAGAACACTGATAACCTACCCAGTGAACAAGACTTTGCAAACTGGATTGCACCAGCACTTCCTCAAAACGGTACTGTTTTCGAATTAACAGTGCGTATTGTTGATGAAGAAGAAAGCCAACAGCTTAACCATCAATATAGAGGAAAAGACAAGTCAACCAATGTATTGTCTTTTCCTTTTGATGTGCCCGAAGGAATAGAAATCCCACTTTTGGGTGATCTCATCATTTGCAAGCAGGTTGTTGAACTTGAAGCAAAAGATCAAAATAAAACCTTATTTCATCATTGGGCACATATGGTAATTCATGGTACCTTGCATTTACTTGGTTATGACCATATAAATGAAGATGATGCGCAAGAAATGGAAAGCTTAGAAATAAGCATACTAGCGCAATTAAACATTCCTAATCCCTATCTGATAAATGAGTGAGATCAGACTACTATGAGCGAAGACCGATCGAGTCCCTCAAACGATCAACAGCCAAAATCATGGTTTGAGCGCCTAAGTCAGGCTTTTAATGATGAACCAAAAAGTAGAGAAGATATTATCAATCTACTGGAAGCTTCTGTTCAATCAGAAGTTATCGACAAGGATGCATTCACAATTATCGAAGGCGCACTTGAGGTATCCGAGGTTCAAGTAAGAGACATAATGATCCCCCCTTCTCAGATGGTGGTAGTCAAGTCAGATGATGACCCAAAAACAACCTTGAGAAAAATCATTGAATCATCACACTCGCGTTTTCCTGTTGTGGGTGAAGATTCCGATGAAATATTAGGTGTATTACTAGCAAAAGATTTACTTCCTCTTCTTTTTAATGAAGGTGAAGTCACTAATGAAGACTTCTTAGAAAGATTAAGAGAAGCTAACTTTATTCCTGAAAGTAAACGCTTAAATGTACTGTTAAATGAGTTTCGTACCAAGCGCTATCACATGGCGATTGTATTAGATGAATATGGCAGTGTTTCTGGTTTAGTGACAATCGAAGATGTTCTAGAACAGATTGTTGGTGAAATCGAAGATGAAACTGACAAGTTAGAAAATGAAGATGTGCAAAAGCTTGAGTCTCCGGGCACATACCATGTACCTGCCCTTTATGCGGTTGAAGATTTTAACCAGTACTTTAAAACACAATTCAGTGAAGAAGAGTTTGATACTATTGGCGGCATTATAGTTCAGCAGTTTGGTCATGTACCAAGTCGTGGAGAGGAAATCGCAATTGACGATATTAACTTCACAGTTGTGAAATCAGATGGTCGTCGTGTGAAAACGTTACAGGTGACTTTTCCTGAAGCTGAAGATTTTGCCTAATTAATAATGAAACATGGACGTTTAACAACTAATACATTACTTCTTAATCTGCTAACGAAATGCGGCGAACTCATTAACCAATGCAAAGCAAAATATGGCAATAAAGTTAATTACTTATTTGCCTTATTAAGCGGTGTCTTTGGCGTATTAGCCTTCGCTCCCTTTAATTTTTGGCCAGCTTATGCCATTAGCATCTGTTCTAGTATTTGGTTTATCAAACAAGCAGATACATTAAAAACAGCTTTTAGAAGTGGTCTCGCGTTAGGGTTAGGTTTTTTTGGAGCTGGTATCTCATGGGTTTATGTCAGTATTGCCACTTATGGGCAAATAGGCTGGCTTCTCTCGGTTCTAATTACTCTCGCCTTTGTCGCTGTATTGGCAAGCTTTTATGCACTTGCCTTCAGCCTAACTTGGAAACTCATAACAAGATTTCAACACTGGCCAATTAGTCTCGTTTTCACTGTCAGCCTACTTTTATCTGAATACCTGAGAAGTACTTTATTTACAGGTTTCCCTTGGCTATTACCTGGCTATAGCTTACATACAACGTGGGCATTTGAGTTATCACCTATTGGTGGGATATGGCTGTTAACCAGCCTCGCCATTTTGACCTTTAGTTTCCCTGTCGCCGCTTTTTTTGAGGGATTAAAAAAACAATCCCTCTTAGGTATTACAATATTGCTTGCGTGGGGAACAAGCTTGTATCTTCACAACACCCCTATCGAATTTAGTCAGGAAATTGGCAAGTTAAAAACAACCTTAATTCAAGGCAATATTAAGCAGGATGAAAAGTGGTTACCCGAGAACGCAGGGCCAACTCTCGACTATTATCAGGCAGCAAGTCTAGAGCACCTTGATAGTGACCTCATTGTTTGGCCAGAAACCGCCATCACCTATTTACATCATCAAGTGGCACCCTTTTTAGCCCCGTTCGATAAAGTATTAAAAGAGTCTAATACCAGCTTAATCACGGGTGTTCCTGTTTTTACTCAATCCCCCGATAAAGACATTGGCCAAGGCAGTTTCTATAATGGCCTTTGGACATTCGGTGATGGTTTTGGTTTATACCTTAAACAAAAACTTGTTCCTTTTGGTGAGTACATTCCCTTTCAAGATTTACTCGGTCCAGTTTTTGATATCTTCGGACAACCAATGACCTCATTCCAAAAAGGAGAGATTAACCAACCAAGCTTACAAATTGGCGAATGGGCAATATCTAGCTTTATTTGTTATGAGATTGTTTATCCAGATCTAGTGCGAAATATGGTGAGAGACAGTGATATCTTATTAACGGTGAGCAATGATGGTTGGTTTGGTGAGTCCATAGGGCCATTACAGCACCTACAGATAGCTCAATTTAGAGCCAAAGAAAGTAGCCGATATTTAATCAGGGCAACAAATACCGGTGTTACGGCAATTATGGATGAGAAAGGCAACATTATAAAACAGCTACCACAATTTACTCGCTCAAGCCTAACAGCAGACGTAAAACTTTTAAAAGGTATTACTCCCTATGTTACTTACGGCAACCTCATTGTGCTGAGCTTCCTTTTTTCACTCATAGCTTTATATCTACTCTATTACCTAATCAAAGCTAAGGATTGAAGCTAAAAAGCCAAGGTGCTTTAACCTTGGCTTTTCTTTTATTGGAATTTTTTGTCAGTCTAATGGACTCTAGAGCTTGTCTTTTTTGAGATTATAAATCAAACCCACACTGGCAATTAACAGCAGAAAGCATAATAAAACACCTATAAGTAGCGATGCTGATTGGGCTGATTCAAGGGCTTTTTTACCACCAAACACTAATAAGCTTAATGCTACACAAGCTTGAATTAGAACCCAAAACTGACTCACTTTTTTGCTTCTAATCTGCTTAGTATTTCTTGTTAGCAACTCAAGCGAATAGACAGACGCATTGCTTGTAGATACAAAGCAAATCAGCACAAGCACTATTCCAATAAAAGCTAGCATTTGAGTAAATGGCAATATTTCTAACATTTTAAATAAGGCAGTAGTTGGTGATAATCTCGGCTCCATTATCGATCCAATGCCTTGAGATATTTGCTCTAGACCAATACCACCTAAAGCGCTAAACCAAAACAATGAAAACAAACTTGGAATAATAAGAATTGCAAAAACACATTCTCTAATACTGCGACCTTTTGAAATTCGGGCAATAAACAAACCAATAAAAGGCGCCCAAGAAAACCACCAAATCCAATAAAAAATAGTCCAGCCATGGAAAAACTTAAGATCAGTTCGTTCTGACCACTGGCTGAAGGCAATAAAGTTGTTCGCATACTCAAAAGCCGTAATACCTAACACTGACAAGGCATTAGTTAAGCCAGCTAACACAACTAGCGCAAGCGCAAATACACAAGCTAAAATCAAATTAGCCAAACTGAATTTTTTAATCCCTTTTACTAACCCCAAGTGCATAACTAAAAAGAGAAGAAGACTTGCAACAAGAATCAAAACACTCTGACTGATCAGGGTATTAGGTATGGCATATAAATATTCTAAGGATTTAGCCGCTTGTCTTGCCCCTAGTCCCATAGTGGTGGCAACCCCAAATACGGTTGCCACCACAGCCAAGGTATCAAGCACATTTCCACTTAACCTGTGTGTTTTTTGTTTTAAAAATGGATAAATAATGGAACTAAACTTTAAAGGTAAGCCCTTGTTATATGTAGCATAAGCAATGGCTAGCCCCATGACAGTATAGATAGCCCAAGGATGTAAGCCCCAGTGGTATAAACTGGCAGCCAATGCTAAGTTCTCCGCTTCCTGGCTCCTCGCCTCTTGGTTAAAAGGCACTCCCCACCAATCAGTATAAAATGCAGCAGGCTCGGTTACTCCCCAGAATACCAAGGTTAAGCCAACGCCTGTCATTACAATCATTGAATACCATGCGAAATTTGAAAACTGTACAGACTCAGAACCTAGCCTTCTTTTACCTAAAGGCGAAACAGCCAAGACTAAGCAAAAGCCAAGCAATAGATTTGCACTTAGCATAAAGAGCCAATCAAGATGTATCACAGACCAACGTCTACCTCCCACAAAAATACCTTTAGCCCATTCAGGAACAAAGAGGCACACAAGTAAGACAATCAGTATGACAGCAGAAGATAAGAGTAAAACAGGGTTAAACCTAGTAAGGTTAAAATACGCTTCTCTAGGCTTTGCGCCTTGAGATATGACCGCAACATTTTGCGGTTGGCTCATTTTCATAATTAATATCCTTATTAACAAGCATAAAAAACATGCTCTATTCAGCCGCACATAAATTTTAGGGTGATAGAAAGCTGTGAACTCGGCTTAGCCGACATGAAATGGCAGCAAGGGATAACAAAGAGGAGGCATCCTTCAATTTATAGCGGCAGTTTCTATCCTTGAAACCATTTTTCGAGAGCAAGAGTAATATAGCAAAGGTTATCTGTGCAAACCTTGAGGGGGGGTTTTAGGGCTTTTGTCTTCCATCAATTCAAGCTGGTTCACCAGATGAGTCTCATCTAGTAAAATGTGAGCTTAACTGTGATTTAAATCATTCTTCAGCAGACTTAGGGTGATTTGAAAACACACCATAACCGCAGTTATCACAAACCTCTAATTCAGTACTTATTTCTAATATCTGATTTTGATTGCAAGACATACATAAATACTCTCCTGCTTCACAACGACTACCTGCCGTATGACAATGGGCTAAAGGAACTGGGTTTTGATTAACATGATCCACCAACCACAACAAACCTAAGTCTTCAATTTCTTCAAGATCTTCTAGTGCATCATGCCCCTTTTCAAGTACCAAATGCCAATGAGCAGACACCCAAGCTTCCATGTATCCCATCTTATGATGCCAATATGCTGTAGCAAGATGTGCATCATCAACCACCCATGATTTAGCCGCTTCCAGTGTTTTTCGTGTCTCTTTTACGATTCCCTCATTGGTTTTGCTTTCTTTTTTATCTGATTTCATAACTAGACCCTCTTGTGCCTTCTAATTAGTGCCTCATCTATATAAAATAGCTCACAATTAACAATTCTATCGATAATTAACACTAGGCTTGAATCTAAAGCGCTTTTATCAAGCCAAAATGGGACAATTTTACCGTCATGCAAGAACAATATAATCCGCAAAACATAGAAAGTATCGCTCAGTCATTCTGGGACGAAAATAAAGTATTTAAAGCGGTTGCAGATAGCAACAAGGAAAAGTTCTATTGCCTTTCCATGTTCCCATACCCAAGTGGTCGTCTTCACATGGGTCATGTGCGTAACTACACCATAGGTGACGTTATTTCTCGTTACCAGCGTATGCAGGGTAAAAATGTTCTCCAGCCTATGGGTTGGGATGCTTTTGGTCTTCCTGCTGAAAATGCAGCGATCAAACACCAAACTGCACCAGCTAAATGGACCAAAGAAAACATTGCTTATATGAAAGACCAACTTAAGCAACTTGGTTTTGGTTATGACTGGGATAGAGAAATTGCAACATGTACACCAGAGTATTACCGTTGGGAACAATGGTTTTTCACTCAACTTGTTGAAAAAGGCATGGCGTACAAAAAAACTTCAGCAGTTAACTGGTGCCCACATGATAAAACTGTATTAGCTAATGAGCAGGTTGAAGATGGTGGTTGCTGGCGTTGTGGTACAACAGTTGAAAGAAAAGAAATCCCACAATGGTTCATCCGTATTACAGATTACGCACAAGAGCTATTGGACGATCTAGATCAACTAGATGAATGGCCAGAAAAAGTAAAAGCCATGCAGCGTAACTGGATTGGTCGTTCAGAAGGATTAGAGTTCAGCTTTGCAATCAAAGGCAAAGGTGACAAGAACGAAGATAGAATCAGTGTTTACACAACACGCCCAGATACAATTATGGGTGTAACTTACATGGCAGTAGCAACAGAGCACCCTCTTACTCTAGAAGCCGCTGAGACAAACCCAGAGCTTGCAAACTTCATTGCTGACTGTAAGAAGACTTCTACAACAGAAGCTGATATGGCAACAATGGAGAAAAAAGGTATGGATACTGGCTTTAAAGCCATTCATCCAATTACTGGTGATGAAATTGCAGTTTATGCCGCTAACTTTGTCTTGATGGACTATGGTTCAGGCGCAGTAATGTCTGTACCCGCTCACGATCAAAGAGACTTTGAATTCGCAAATGCCTATGACTTACCAATCAAACAAGTTATCACAGCTGAAAATGATGAGATTGATTTAACTAAAGCTGCTTACACAGAAAAAGGAATTCTATGTAATTCTGGCGAATTTGATGGTTTAGATTTCAGTACTGCATTTAAGGCGGTAAGTGAATGGATGAAAAACCAAGGTATAGGTGACATTAAAGTTAACTTCCGTCTGCGTGACTGGGGTGTTAGCCGTCAGCGTTATTGGGGAACACCAATCCCAACGATTAACATGCCAAATGGCGAAGTTAAAACCGTACCTGCAGATCAACTGCCTGTTGAACTTCCAACAGATGTTGTGATGGATGGTGTTAACTCTCCAATCAAAAACAACCCAGAATTTTCTGCCATTGAGTTTGATGGCATGGCTGCTGAACGTGAAACAGATACCTTTGACACCTTTATGGAATCCTCTTGGTATTATGCTCGTTATTGCAGCCCTGAAAGTGATGAGATGATGCTAACAGAAGAAGCAAACTACTGGCTTCCTGTTGACCAATATATCGGTGGTGTTGAACACGCAATCTTGCACTTACTTTATGCTCGTTTTTTCCACAAACTACTTCGTGATGCAGGTCTAGTCACATCTAACGAACCATTTAAACGCCTACTTACTCAAGGTATGGTAAATAAAGATGGCACTAAGATGTCTAAATCTAAAGGCAACACAGTGGACCCTCAAGAAATGATTGAGAAGTACGGTGCTGACACAGTACGTCTATTTATCATGTTCACTGCGCCGCCAGAGCAATCACTTGAATGGAATGATGCGGGTGTTGATGGCTCTTCTCGTTTCCTACGCCGTTTATGGTCTCTGGCTTACCGTCACACTAATGCAGGTACAGTCGGTGAACTTGATACAAGCAAGCTAACCTCAGACCAAAAAGCGCTACGACGTAAAACACATGAAACCATTGCAAAAGTGACAGATGATATTGAACGTCGTCAGACCTTTAATACGGCGATTGCTGCACTGATGGAATTATGTAATGAAATCAGCAAGTTCGAAGATAAATCAGAGCTTGGATTAGCGGTAGAGCAAGAAGCACTAGAAGCTGCAACCTTATGTCTTTCTCCAATCGTGCCACACATTTCTCATGAGTTATGGGGAGCACTAGGTCATGAGACTAACGTTGTAGATGCGCCTTGGCCAAAAGTAGATGAAAGCGCTCTTATTAAAGATGAGCTTACAATCGTAGTCCAGGTATTAGGTAAAAAACGCGCAGAAATGTCTGTGTCTGCCAATGCAACCAACGATGAAATTGAAGCCTTAGCACTTGCTAACGAAAATGTTATCAAGTTTATTGAAGGCAAGACTGTTCGCAAAGTCATCGTAGTACCTGGTCGACTAGTAAACATAGTCGCAAACTAGTACGGCTAGAGGGTGAGAATCTCTTTCTCACCCTCTCTCATTCTATATTGGGATAAATAAATGGCCTTTACTCAGCTCAAAAAGCAATCCATATCATTCAGTACGAAAGCATTCATTATTGGTTTTATTGCACTATTCATCAGTGCATGTGGTTTCCATCTAAAAGGACAAGTGCCCATCCCTCTTGCCCTTAAAAATCTTAAACTTAACACTCAAAGTGAGATGCCAAGTTTTGATCAATCGCTTAATAAAGCGCTTATTCTTGCTGATGTTTCCATCATTGATGAAGATGCCCAAGTTGATGATTCAGTACTCGAACTAAAAGTCCTAAAAATCACTTTTACTGATAGAACCTTATCAACCGCTAGCAATAATGATGTCACTGAAAGAGAAAGAACCTTAAAGGTAAGTTACTTTATTCGTAATAATACTGGGAAATCTTTGTATGGGCCTCGCATAGTAACCCTATCAAGAACCTTATCTAATCAGGATGCCAGCGACGATACTGTGCTTGCTTACAATAAAGAGCAAATGCAAGATATGGCGGAAGATCTAGCAAAACAGCTAGTAAACGACCTCGCTTATTCCCCTTTATAACATCAGCAGAATAAGCTTAAGAAAACCATTAGATGAAAGTTAAAACAGAGCAAATTGAACAAACGATTAATAAGCAAATTCACCCGATTTATATTATCTCTGGTGATGAAACTTTGTTGGTTCAAGAAGCCAGTGATGCTATTCGCCGTATACTCCCAAGCAAAGGCATAGACGAGCGCTTACGATTTGTCGCTGATGCTCAGTTTGATTGGCAAGAAGTTATCCAAGAAAACCAAGCTCTGTCTCTATTCTCCTCTCAGCGTCTGTTCGATATACAAATTGACAAGCTTTCAGAGAAACATACTAAAGCCTTAACTCAATTAGGAAATGAGCTAAGCACAGATAATATTATTCTGCTTACCTTACCTAAATTAGATGGCCGCAGCCAAAAAACTAAGTGGTTCACCAAGCTTGAATCACAAGGTGTTTTTGTTCAAATATGGCCCGTTGGAAGCAACCGCCTTGGTCAATGGCTACAAAAGAGAGCCACTAGTTTAGAGCTAAGCCTGACTCGTGACGCCGCTGCTTTGATCTGTGAGCGTAATGAAGGCAACCTACTAGCTCTATCACAGGAACTTGAAAAGCTCGTCTTAACCCATGCTCCTGGAAGCAAGATTGATGAACAAATGATAGCTGACTCTGTTTCTGATAGTAGTCGCTATTCAGTTTATGATTTAAGTGATCGAATTCTCATGGGTAAAGTAAAAGAATCATTACACTGCTTACAGCAATTAAGTGCTGAAGGGGTTGATAACAACATCCTACTTTGGTTACTGAATCGCGAGATACAAACATTAGATAAACTGGTTCAAGCAAGTACCAGCATGCCAGTTAGGCAGGCCTGCCAAAAACAAAGAATTTGGGACAAGCGTATCCCTTTTTATGAAAGCGCCCTAAGCCGTCATAATATTAATACTTTAAACTATATGCAGCGCTATATGGCGTTAGTTGATCAAACCATTAAGGGCCTTCACGCCCTAGATATAGATACTGGCATGAGAAATCTAGTGATGATGTTTTGTGGTGTTAAAGCAGTGCAGACCGAACTCGATATAGAATCATGACTTAATAGCTTAAACCCATTAACATTAATATCACGTTAAAGGGTTTAAGATAATAGCAGCTTCCCTAGGCGTAAATTTTGTTAGCCCAGACTCCTAGCCCTGCGGCCACACTACCAAAATGATCCCCATCAAGAATTTCAACCTGTCCTAACCTTTGAGCAATCGCTTCTCTAATCACTGGCGATTGAGCAGAACCACCAGTCACAAAGACAAGATCCGGTTGTACACCAGCTTGCTTTACTACATCTTCCATTAGGTTCAGCATTTTTGTTAAAGGAGGCTGAATGCGATCCGCATAGCTGTCACGAGAAACATCACAAGTTAAGCCAGATTCAACATAATCTAAATCTAAGGTATGAATCAAATTATCAGACAAAGCAATCTTGCATTGCTCTGCATCTCTAACAAGATGAAAGTTTTGCTTTTCTTCTCGCAAGTTTATAAAACGCTCTAATAAATTTGGCTCTTTCGCATCACGATACATTTGCTCAAGATGTACTTGTGTTTGCAAACTATTAAAACTTGCTTGAGCACTTACATCATTAGTTGTTACCGCATCCCAAAAAACTTGCGTTGGCATAGGAAGGCCGTTTTTCAAGCTAGACTCCATACCAAATAAAGGCATAAGGTTTTTGCCTGCTAGTTGAATATCCAAGTCATTACCGCCGACTCTTTCCCCTGTATGACCAAGAAAATCAGCTGAACGATCAAGTTTATTACGGTAATTTGGACCCATACGAACCATGGCACAGTCACTCGTACCACCACCAATATCTACCACTAATACGGTTTTATCATCTTCCAGACGGCTCTCAAACGCTAAACCTGCAGCAATAGGTTCGTACAGAAACTCAACAGACTTAAAACCAGCACGTTTAGCTGAGGTTGTTAAAATATCTAACGCTTGTCGGTTAGCGTTATCCGCATTAATGCCTTGAAAATTGACAGGACGACCAACAACTGTATGAAGTAATTCGTGGCCTAAACTCTGCTCTGCTTGCTGCTTAATGTTTTGCATCATAGCAGTCACAACATCCTCAAAGAAATGAATGAACTCTGCTCTAAAGCCACTGCCTCCTAAGAAAGATTTAGGAGATTTTACAAAGTAGCCTTCATCAGGCTGAGCTAAATATTGGGCAAAAGCATCACGCCCAAAGAACAAACTTTGCTCATCCTGTTGTATATCAGCTTCTCGCCTCACCCTTTGAGCCATGTTTAACTGGTTCTTACGATTCTGAAGAAACTCAGATTTACAGTTGGCATCTTTAATATTCAGCGCCACAGATTCAACAATCAGTTCACGCTCTAGAGCATACAAAGTTGAAGGT
Source organism: Marinomonas sp. SBI8L (assembly GCF_001624705.1). Lineage (GTDB taxonomy): Bacteria > Pseudomonadota > Gammaproteobacteria > Pseudomonadales > Marinomonadaceae > Marinomonas. Next base: position 76,840 of record NZ_JSEO01000018.1, on the reverse strand, counting down.
ACAAAGCATTTACTCTGCTCTAACTCAACAAGGCCAACCTCTTGGGTGTCACCAGAAATAGCTGATATCGCGCAATTAGAAGTACCATAGTCAAATCCAGCTATCATTTATTTATCAGCCTATACAGTTCGTTTTAAAAAATGGGCGGGCAAAATAACATAGCTAAAAAAATGATTCGAGTGTTTATCTATGGACAACTTAAAAATATATTAAATTAGCAAAGGTAGGTAATTTCGTAGTACTTGGTCTCATGGCCAATCGCCACTTTTATTTCATCTTCAAGGAAGGATCCCATTAACGATTTCCCCATAGGTGAATTAGGTGTGATCAAAATACCATTCATTTCACCACACTCAAATGCTTGTCCACCAGCACAAGGCGATATGAAACAGTTCATCACTTTACCCGAGTCATGAGTTAAGCGGATCAAAGCCCCCATAGCAATTTCATCATCTTCTCTAAATTGCTTAAAATCAGTAGCTAAAAAGTGTTTTAAATCATTCTCACATTCAATCACTCTCTGAGATTGCCCATGGGCTAAATAGGAAGCTTCTAAACCAAATGTATCGTATTTATTTTCTGCGACAGTTTCTTTATCCGTAGCCGCTTCATAGGCTTGAAGGGCTGCTGCCGCGGCAGTTTCAAACCGCTTTTCAAGCATGCTAACAATGGCATCAATTATTTGGGGTTTATTCATAAAAGAAATGTTGCTCAAGACATTAAACAACAAATGAGATCACATTCTAGGGAAGAGAATCAAGGGGAAAGCATCAGACATTAAATACTTTCCCCTAGTTAGTTTACTCAGTTTGTTTTACTCTGAATCGTCGGTACAGGTATAGCTTTTTACTAAGCCATCTTTGCCCCATGATTCCAACCTAACATCGAACCCCCATAAACGTCTAAAGTGCTTTAACACTTCAACTGTGTCCTCATTAAGTGGTCGATCACCATTCATAGTGTGTTTTAATACTAAGCTCCTATCTCCCAAAATGTTTACTTTTTGCACCTGTATATTAGGCTCTCGATAGCTCAAGTTGTACTGTTGTGCCAATCGGTCTCTTAGTAAACGATAACCTTCGTCATTATGAATTTCTTTAACTTCAACAAAAGGATCTAACACATCATTTTCTAAGCCAAAAAAGCGAAAATCACGCATTAACTTTGGTGATAAAAACTGCAATATAAAGCTCTCATCTTTGAAGTTACGCATGGCAAAATCTAAAACCTCTAACCAAGGCTTATCAACATAATCAGGAAACCACTCCCTGTCTTCTTGGGTTGGGTTTTCACAAATTCTCTTAATATCGGTATACATAGCAAAACCAAGAGCATAAGGGTTAATGCCAGAGTAAAACTGAGAATCAAAAGAAGGTTGATAAACCACATTCGTATGCGACTGTAAAAACTCTAGAATAAAGCCATCTTCTACTAAGCCTTTGTCATATAAGCTATTAACAAGCGTGTAGTGCCAGAATGACGCCCACCCTTCATTCATTACCTGAGTTTGTCTTTGAGGATAAAAATATTGCGCCATTTTGCGCACAATCCGAACTAATTCACGTTGCCATGGTTTTAAAAGAGGCGCGTGTTTTTCTAGAAAATAAAGTAGGTTTTCCTGAGGCTCGCTAGGGAAAGATTCTCTAATATCTTCACCATCTCCAGGCTTATCAGACTTAGGGATAGTGCGCCAAAGGTCGTTAACTTGCTGTTGTAATTGATGCTCTCTTTCAGAAACTCTTGCTTTTTCTTCTTCTGCTGATAGAGGCACAGGACGCTTATACCTATCTACCCCAAAGTTCATCAAGGCATGACATGAATCTAAAGTGAGCTCAACATCTTCTATGCCATATTTTTCTTCGCATTTTTGAACATACTTCTTCGCAAATACAAGGTAATCAATAATAGCCGTTGCATCTGTCCAGGTTTTAAAAAGGTAATTTCCTTTAAAGAAAGAATTATGGCCATAACAGGCATGGGCAATTACCAAGGCCTGCATCATCATATTATTTTCTTCCATAAGGTAAGCAATACAAGGAGAAGAGTTAATCACTATCTCATAAGCTAACCCCATACGGCCGCGCTTATAGTTCTGTTCAACATCTAAAAATTGCTTACCATATGACCAATGGTGATAGCCCAATGGCATACCTACAGACGCATAAGCATCCATCATCTGCTCAGAGCTAATCACTTCAATTTGGTTTGGATAGGTATCCAAACCAAACTCTGCTGCTATCTTGCCGATTTCTTTGTCGTAGGTTTCTATTAAATCAAATGTCCAATCAGATCCTGTTGACAAGAAATTCCGCTTAGTTTTGGCTTGACTCATGCAACCTCCTTTGGAACAAATCTCTAAATACCGGATAAATATCGGTCAGGTCTGTAATGTGGCGCATGGAAAAATAGCTAGGATGTGTATTTTGAACCTGCTCGTAAGCATACCAAAGGCTCTGGTGGTTTCTTGGTGTGATTTCGATATAGGTAAAATATTGCACCTGATCAATAATGGATTCTTCCAAGATTTTACGACAAGTATCAGAATCATCATCCCAGTTATCACCATCAGAAGCCTGAGCGGCGTAGATATTCCAAGCATTGGATGGATATCTATCTTGAATGATTTTATCCATAAGCTTGAGTGCGCTCGATACTATGGTGCCACCAGTCTCTCTTGAGTAGAAAAATTCTTCTTCAGAGACTTCTTTTGCACTCGTATGATGCCGAATAAAGACGACTTCTATTTTTTCATAATTACGGCGAAGAAATAGATATAAGAGAATATAAAAGCGTTTAGCAATATTCTTAGTTTCTTGGGTCATAGAACCCGATACATCCATAATACAGAACATAACCGCCTGACTACTTGGTTTAGGTTCTTTAACATGATGGTTGTATCTAAGGTCATAACTGTCTAGAAAAGGCGTTTTATCAATTTTTTGACGCAACTGTTCAGCTTGTAATAACAATTCTTTCAGCAAGCTTTCATCTTTAAGAGCAGCATCTTTTTTTTCAATTTCTTCAATCTGCTCTTCAATTTCAAGTAAAAGCCGTTTTGAACTTCTACTCATAACAATACGGCGTGCTTGAGCATTTCGCATAGAACGCACTATGTTCAATTTAGATGGTGTACCGTCTGATACGATACCCGCATGTTTTAAAGAAAACTCTTTAATTTCTTTTAATTCTTTTTGCAAAAGGTTAGGTAATTCAAGGTCCTCGAAAACATAGTCGAGAAACTCTTCTTGTGAGATTTGAAAAACAAAATCGTCTTCCCCTTCCCCTTGATCACTGGCATCACCCGAGCCACTGCCTTGCCCTCCACCACTAGGTGGCTTTGGAATACGATCTCCAGTGTTGAACTCTTTATTACCTGGGTGAACAATGGAGCCAGTTCCTCCTTGGCCATGGCCAAAAGAAGGTTCGTGTATATCCTGTTGTGGTATGGTGATTTTTTCACCACGATTCAAGTCTTTAATGCTTCTTTCGTTAACAGCTTCTTCTACCGCTTTTTTAATATGCTTTTGGTAACGGCGTAAAAATCGCTGTCGGTTGACACTACTCTTGTGCTTTCCATTCAGGCGGCGGTCAATTATATAAGACATGGGCTCACCTCCTATGCAGCTTAAAGAAGAGACACTGGTTTCTCACCAATGCCTGAAATAGGCTAACAACACTTCCAACATAGGAAGTGTTGTTGGGTTTTCTTTACTGTGATTTACGCACTCTTAAGTACCACTCAGAAAGTAGCCTCACCTGTTTCTCGGTATAACCTCTTTTCACCATACGTTTCACAAACTCATTATGTTTGGTTTTATCTTCGGTCGAAGATTTCGCACTAAATGAGATAACAGGTAACAAATCTTCCGTATTGGAGAACATTTTGCGCTCAATCACTATCCTGAGTTTTTCATAACTTAACCAGGATGGGTTCTTACCGTTGTAATTAGCTCTCGCCCTTAAAACAAAGTTAACCACTTCATTCCTGAAGTCTTTAGGGTTACTAATGCCCGCTGGCTTTTCTATTTTTTCAAGTTCATCATTGATTGATGCTCTATCTAAAATATCTCCAGTTTCAGGGTCACGGTATTCCTGATCCTGAATCCAGAAATCAGCATAAGTCACATATCGATCAAAGATATTTTGGCCATACTCAGAATAAGACTCTAAATAAGCTGTTTGTATTTCTTTACCGATAAATTCGACATATCTAGGAGCGAGATACTCTTTCAAACTTCTTAAATATCTATCATGTCGTTCTTGATCAAACTGCTCTTGATCAATTTGCTGCTCAAGAACATACATAAGGTGAACTGGGTTAGCAGCAACTTCAACCGGATCAAAGTTAAAGACCTTAGATAAAATTTTGAATGCGAATCGAGTTGATAGACCATCCATTCCTTCATCAACACCAGCAGCATCTTTATACTCTTGCAAAGATTTCGCTTTTGGATCCACATCTTTCAATGTTTCACCATCATAGATTCTCATTTTCGAGTAAACTGATGAATTTTCAGGCTCTTTCACCCTAGATAAGACAGTAAACTGAGCAAGCATTTTTAATGTATCTGGAGCACAAGGTGCCGATTTAAGAGAGCTATGCTCCAAAAGCTTCTGATAAATACTCATCTCTTCAGAGACACGAGTACAGTAAGGTACCTTGACGGTATATACCCTATCGATGAAAGCTTCATTGGTTTTATTATTCTTAAATGACTGCCACTCAGATTCGTTCGAGTGAGCTAAGATAATGCCATCAAATGGAATACCACCTAACCCCTCAGTACCATTGTAGTTACCTTCTTGGGTGGCCGTTAGAAGTGGATGCAGCACTTTTATAGGTGCTTTAAACATTTCCACAAACTCCATGATACCTCTATTGCCTCGGCATAAGCCGCCAGAGAAACTATAAGCATCAGCATCATTTTGCTCGAAGAACTCTAGCTTACGAATATCAACTTTACCTACTAATGCAGATATATCTTGGTTGTTTTCATCTCCAGGTTCTGTTTTTGAAATAGCTACTTGTTGAAGAATAGAAGGATAGACCTTAACCACTTTAAACTGGCTAATATCACCGTTAAATTCGGTTAGGCGTTTTGTTGCCCATGGTGACATAGAACCTTTAAGGTAACGTCTTGGAATACCATAGACTTCATTAAGAATATCGCCATCTTCTCTGACATCAAATACAGACAGAGGCGATTCAAAAACAGGTGATCCTTTAATCGCGTAGAAAGGAACACTTTGCATTAATTCTTTTAGCTTTTCAGCAAGCGAGGATTTCCCCCCCCCAACAGGCCCAAGCAGATATAGAACCTGCTTTGATTCTTCCAAACCTTGAGAAGCATGTGTTAAAAAAGCAACTATCCTTTCTATGGCTTCTTCCATACCGTAAAAAGCTTCAAAGCTTGGATATTGTTTAATTAATTTGTTCGAAAAAATTCGGCTTAACCTAGGTTCTTTTGATGTATCTATGATCTTAGGTTCACCAATGGCTTTTAGCAGGCGCTCCGCAGGTGTTGCATATGCACCAACATCCGTTTTACATAGGTTCAAGTATTCGTCTAATGACATCTCTTCGTCTTGCTGAGAATCATAACGAGATTGAACATGGTCAAATATACTCATGTTATTGTCCCCTATAATCAAGATTACTCTTTGCCTATTATTGGCAAAGTTTTTGTTGATTCCATAACTAAGGTTTAGCACAGTCCGAAACTTCGGCAAGTCTATTAACAAATTGATGCAAAAAGAATAATGTTAGATATCGGGATTCAATTGAGAAACTAAGTATGATTTTTGAACTAGAAAAAATGTCGGCAAATCAGAGGTACCATTTAATCACTCAAACAGTGTTACCTAGGCCCATAGCATGGATACTGACAGCGAATGAAGAAGACAGCTTCAACCTAGCGCCTTTTTCTTACTTTGCCGCATTAAGCTCAGAGCCGGCTTTACTGGTAGTTTCCATAGGTAACAAAGAAAAAAACCTGAACAAAGATACAAAAACCAACTTATTAAGAGATAAAGAATGCATTTTGCATATTCCTAGTGTGCAAAATGCAGAAGATGTTAATACAAGTGCAGCAACCTTAAAGTATGGTCAGTCAGAAGTGAGTGAACAAGGGTTAGCACTTACCCCTTTTAGCCCAAATTTACCGAGATTATCGGATGCTAAAGTTGCCATGCACTGTCGCTTATATGATGTACATCAACTAAGTGAAAGCCAAAGTGCCTGCTATCTAGAAGTACTGAACATTCATGTTGAAGATTCAATCCTAAGTGAAGCCGAAGGCAGATATTTTATAGATAGTTTAGGTTTATCACCCCTAAGTCGACTAGGCGGTAGTGATTATGGTGTTTTAAATGAAAAACTAACCCTTAAAAGACCCAGCTAAATTTAGTCATAAGAAGAGGACGTTCTGTGAATTTAACAAGGCAAATTAAGCAACTGCCCTTTATCGAGAAAGCAGCACCAGAAGTCATTAGCAGTTTAATTCAAATTGCCGACATTATAGAGCTGGAAAAAGATGAGTATTTAGTTAAGCAGTTTGATATTGGCCAGCATTTATATTTTCTTCTATCTGGGGAACTCGGCACACTTATTCCACTAAAAGAAAATAATGTTGAGCACAATATTGGCAGTGTCAAAATCAAGAATACTCCCATAGGCTGGTCTGCATTTAGATCACCTGCTCGCTATACAACAACTTACATAGCGAATAAAAAAACACAGTTACTAAGGCTGCCAATACAGGCCCTCACCACCTTAATTAATCAAAACCCTGAGTTCGGCAATGATATCTTGTCATTTATCTATACTTCTTGCCTGCCCGTATTAGAAGAGGTTCAAAACCAAACACGACCATTTTTCTCGAACGAAAGTTTAGCCTTTGATGAAACGAGACCCTTAGAACCAACTAGTCATCATAAATTTTCTGCCCAAGAGGCATTTGACTTAATTAAGTCGAGCGCATTTTTTGAAGGCTTTAACCAACAAGAAAAACGCATTTTCAGTAAATCTGGTAATTTTTTCTTAGTGAATCAAGGCGATATTATTAGCCAACAAGAAAAAGTATCAGATGGCCTATACCTTTTGATCAAGGGTAAGGTCATCGTTAGTTACCAAACAAATAAAGGTAAAACCTTAACCACACGCACGATATCAAGAAGGGGTACTGTACTTAGTTGGACAGCACCAAATCAAAATATTAATAACCGAACTTCTATCATAGCTTCCAGAGATAGCAGCATCTTGTATATATCCCAAGAAAAGCTAGATCAACTGTTAGAGATGTCACCTAAGATTAAACATAAGTACTGGTATCGCTTAATTTGGTTAGTCGGTACACATTTGTTAGCAGCAAGGATGAGGCTCTTATCCCAAACCCTCAATAACGAAGTCACAGCCGTAAGCAATGTTATTGCACAAAATGCGGCACTATTATCGGTCAGCTCACCTTTATATAAAATCAGCGAACTACTTAAGAGCCAGATCACCACAAATGAAGCCTTTGGCCTTTTATATCAAAGCCTTCACTTTGGCAGTGCTTTAGAAAAAACCATTGCCGGCATGTGTCTTGATATTTTAAAAGATGTGCAAAGGGAAAATGGATTTTACCTACAATTACAAAAGGCCTACGACAGAGTCAAAGAACTGGACTCAGATACCCCTAAAATGGATATCAGGCGTGAGAATGCCCAACTATTTAAGCAAGCCTTTGAAAAAGTCCCCTATGTAATTAAAGGTTTAGAAAACCTTCCCAAAAAAGCGGGTAGCCTGTTTATATATAACCACCTAGCCAATGCTGAAAGCACCACCTTACCTAACGGTTTTAACTTTCCTTTAGACGCTCAGTTTATAAGCTCTTTAATCATAGATAACCAGTATGGTGTGACAGGGTTAAGGGTCGTTGGTCGTAGCCAAAAAAATGAATACTGGCGAGACGATTATTACCACAAGTTTGGCCATATCTTTGTTGATAGTTGGCAATCATTAAGCCAGGATGACACGGCAAATAATAGCTTTCTTCAAGATGCAACGAATGTCATCAATGATGATATCCCTTTACTTATTTCCCCTGAAGGCGCGCGTTTTTCAACGGAAGACTCTCCCTCTACTTTTGGTGAGTCTGCCTTTTCCTTAACTCAATCAAACCTTTTAAATGAAGAACCTTGGATTGTACCTATTGCCGTTGCAAACTTTGATAAGCGAGTCGATCACACCATATATTCTGTCGTGATCAAGCCTGCATTTAAACTTTCGGATAGGGTTAACCTTAACCGCAAAGATGCACTTTCTAAGTTTTTGAAGAAATATCAAAGTGAATTTAAAGGCTATGTTAGTGAAGCTAGGCAGCTTGCTAGAGAAATAGCCATTACGCCTTCTTTGAGCCACCAGCCTGGATATCGCTCTAACATGTTAAAGCTCAATCAAGTTGAAGCTGAGTTCGAATCGGACGTGAGAGCCCTAGAAAGTCAGCTTGCGCAAATATCCAATCAAAGCCAGGCAGTCGCATTTTATGGTTCTTCTACCTTCAAACTCTGGGATGACCTTCGACATAATCTAGGCCATATCAACACAGTAAATCTTGGATTTGGTGGCGCAACACTTGAAGCTTGCGTCTATTATTTTGAGCGCTTAGTGGTAGCTCGTCAGCCAAAGTCATTGGTTATTTACCTAGGTGATAATGATATAGGTAACCGACAAAGTTATAACCAGATCACAGAACACTATATTCAGTTGTTAGAAAAAGTTGATCAACACTTTTCAGACCTTCCTGTTGCACTTGTCAGTGTTAAACCAAGTCCTGCTAGAATGAAGCATCATGAAGAAATCATTGAAGTGAATAAATTGTTAGAAAGATTAGCTTTCACTAGACCCAATACAGAGTTTATCGATGTTTATTCTGCTTTTACCAAACAGGATAAAAGTTTAAAAACTGAACTTTTTTGCGATGATGAATTACACTTAAACAAAAAAGGATATGAAGTGTTGAGTCAACATTTATTAGCATTTGAAAACTTTATTTTTCATAAATAAACATGACTTTTTATTGATATTCTCTTTATATAAATCAATACCTTATATAAATGAATGAAATTTGAATTTAACTATAATTATATTGTTTGTATGGTGAACTCACTATATTCTTTAATCTATATGAAAGTAGCACTCTCTATACAACTATTTGGAAAACATCATGTCTGAAACAAAATTTCGCCTTGTTACCCGTAGTGATTTCGATGGTTTAGTCTGCGCAGTCCTCTTAAAAGACCTTGATATTATTGATGATATTTTATTTGTTCACCCTAAAGACATGCAGGATGGAAAAATAGAAATCACAGAAAACGACATCACCACTAACCTACCTTATGTGGCTGGTTGTCATCTGGCTTTTGACCATCACTTAAGCGAAACAGTTAGAAATGATGCGGATATTAAAAACCATATTATAGATGCAAACGCGCCATCGGCAGCCAGAGTGGTATACGACTATTATGGTGGTTGGAAGAAGTTCCCAAGCATCTCAATTGATATGATGGACGCGGTTGATAAAGGCGATTCAGCCCAGTTCTCTGAGGAAGAAATCATTAATCCACAAGACTGGGTATTGCTTAACTTCATTATGGACGCGAGAACAGGCTTAGGCCGTTTTAGAGATTTCCGTATTTCTAACTATCAGCTTATGATGAAGCTAATCGACTATTGTAAGAATCATACCATCGAACAGATTCTAGAGCTGGAAGATGTGAAAGAAAGAGTCGAGCTTTATCGTCATCATGATGAACAAGCTAAGTTGCAAATTCGCCGTTGTGCGACGCGTCATGACAACCTGGTTGTGCTTGATCTTCTAGATGAAGAAACGATTTATGCAACAAACCGTTTTATCATCTACGCACTCTTCCCTAATTGTAATATTTCTATCCATAAACTATGGGGCCTGAAAAAGCAAAACACGGTTTTTGCAATCGGTAAATCCATTCTAGATAGAAGCTCTAACACCAATGTGGGCGAATTATGCCTAGCCTATAATGGCGGTGGTCATATGAATGCAGGTACTTGCCAAGTGGCAAATGAAGAAGCAGATCAAGCGTTAGCAGATATTATTAAAACCATTAATCAACATGGCTAGGATAAGAAAGTGATTAGATCACAAGCTTGCTAGTTAAAATCTGCAAACACAAACCTGATACCTCTATCAGGTTTGTATCAGGATCAATAAGCCTCATTTTTGAAGTAAACTTATAGATGTGCTTAATCATCTAATTACAGATAATCCTGCACTATCTCCTCATAGCCTTTAGCTTCAGAAAAATAAAAGCCCTGCATCAAGTTAATTCCAAGTTCAGAACACACGGCAATATGCGCTTCCGTCTCGACACCTTCTGCAACTACCTCACGCTTTAACAGCTGTAACATGACAGTTAGTCCCTTGATTAAAACCATATTTTGGCTGTCATTTAGATTTTTCGGCATTAATGAACGATCAAGTTTAATCAAAGAAATAGGATACTTTTTCAAATGGTTAACAGAAGAAGAGCCTTTGCCGAAGTTATCCAATGCGATTTTACAGCCCAACTTATCTAGCTCTCTGATAATGTTAATTGAGTGATGTGATTTTTCGGAAAAAGCACTCTCAGTTAACTCAAATGCAACTAAGCTAGGAGCGACCTTATATTCAATTAGACACTTTTGAATATAATCCACTAATTTAACATCGTGAAACTGGATAGTAGACAAGTTGATAGTCATCACCAGCAAGTTTTCCCTGCCTTGATTAAATTTACCCAAAGAAGAGATAGCTGTTTTTATTATCCAGCGTCCAATACTAACCATTTGTTGAGTTTGTTCTGCAACGGGTACAAAGTCTCGGGGTGAGCGTAAGCGGCCATCTACTCCCCAGCGTATCAAAGCTTCAAAGCCAAATAACGTCTTATTCTTAGGATTAAGTATGGGTTGATAATGTAACAAAAATTGCCTTAACTCTTGAGCTTACTTTAACTCTTTCTCTAATAGTGCACGTAAATAAAACTGCTCTTGCATCTCTTCTTCAAAAAAACAAACTCGGCTTCGGCCTAATTTCTTCGCTCGATACATAGCAATATCTGCTTGTTTAAAAAGTTCTTCAAAATCTGTGGCGTTATCGGGATAAATTGAGATGCCAACACTGGCTGTTGAATGGATTTCAGATTCATTAATCAAGAATGGCTTGGTTAAGGTTTCAACCACACGAGTAGCAACCTTACTGGCGTCCTCAGCTGTATCTAGGTTAGATAAGCAAATACTGAATTCATCCCCACCTAACCTTGCAAACAGTTCATTGCCTCTTAGACAAGATTTAATACTATCAACAACTAATAGCAGTAACCTATCTCCAACATCATGACCATAGGTATCATTAATGAATTTGAAATTATCTAAATCAATTAATAAAAGAGCAATTTTATGCTTATCTCGAATGTTGTTAACGATATTGATTCTTAAGGAATGTTCGAAGTAAGCCCGATTTGAAAGTCCTGTTAAAGGATCAGACTCTGATAAAATCTTAACTTTTTTATAACTTTCAGTTAGTTTTTGCTCTAACTCAAATCGCGCTTTCGCTTGAAGTACTGCCCGTCTTAACCTGACGCCTGTTACCTCAGATTTCATTAAAAAGTCATGGGCTCCCGCTTTTAGGCAATCTATAGCGAGTTGCTCATCTTCCGATGAACTCATCATAACAATCGCTGTATTTGAACTTGTAGGTAACTGAGTAAGTTCATAGATCATCTCTGTGCCATCACGTTCAGGCATACGATAATCAAGTAAGATAATATCGTAAGAATGCTCTTAATAGAGATCGAGACCCTCATCGACCGTTTTAGCTGTATCAATAGAAGCATCTAAGTGGCTCTTCCTAAGTGCTCTTAAGACAAGCTCCTGATCAACCTTATCATCATCTACAATCAATACTTTCAAGATGACCTCCTTAAAAACAGTGGTTACACTGATTTAGGAAAATGGGCAATTTTCATGTAGGACCCTAAAAATTCAACAATGGAATCATAACCCGTTCCAACTTCATTTTTGATAAAATAACCTGCTACATTTTTATCAAAACTCAAGGCAATATCTTGCTCAGATTTAGAGGTAGTTAATACATATACAATACTTTGCTTAAATTTCTCATACTCACGCAAATAAGTTAAAAACTCTAACCCATCCATCATTGGCATATTTAAATCTAAAAGAATAATAAAAGGATATCCCACGACTCCCATTTTTAATAAATGGAGGGCTTCCTTACCATTTTTTGCTCTTACTATTTCATTTTTCAAACCAGCTTTTACAAAGCTTCTATTGATTCCTATTGCATCAACATCATCATCTTCGATTAATAAAATTGTAATACTCATTTCAACCTCAATTTAAAAAATTATTGATTAGGCAATGGCCAGCGAATAATGAAAGACGTCCCTCTTACACCATCAGATTCAATAAATAAATCACCACTATAGTGATTAATTATTCTTTTCGCTAAAGCTAGCCCCATACCACTTCCCTCAACATCATCCCTAGGTTTAAGTGTTTGAAACATTTCTAATACTTTTTTATGCATTTCAGGCGGAATACCAGGACCATCATCGGTAACTGTAATAATTTGATCTGTATCGGTTTTATTAAATTTAATTTCTATTAAACCTTTATCTTTATCATGATGTTTAACAGCATTAGATAAAATATTTCGAATAATAAGTTCAAATGGCACTCTAGGAATTAATAAATATGAGTTAGATGAAATACAAATAAATTCATCTGGTTTATCAATTAAATTAAACTGATCATAAACCAAATGCTTTAACTCAAGTGCTTCATGTTTATATTCATAGCGACTAACACGGGAGTAATTTAGTAAATCATCTAAAAGCCTTATCATACGACTAGAACGGCCCTTCATCAGGTCTAAGTGATTTTTAGACTCCTTTGATAAGGCTTTGTCACAGTCCTCTTCAATCCAATGAGCCAGTTGTTGAATTGCATTTAATGGCGATTTCAGATCATGAGATGCAATATAGGCAAACTGTTCTAGGTCTGCATTACTCTTCTCTAATGCTTTATTTTGCAGAATGAGGTTTTGTAGAAGCCCTTTTTCTTTTTGAATATCTACAATATGAATAACAATGTTAGAAATAACATTATTTTTATCAATTACCAAAGCTGCGGTAAGTAAGCCCCAAATATAGCTACCATTTTTATTGATAAATTGACTTTCAACATGAATAGAGGATTGCTTACGCTTTAACATATTTTTTATCATGTCATTTATTATCAAAGAACCTTCATTTGATAATATCTTATTAAAATTTTCATCTATCAGGTCGTTCCGATTGAAGCTTAACCATGAGCAAATCGATTTATTTAATTCAATAAATTCTAGGTTTAGATTTAAAATAGCAAATCCAGTTGAAGAAGCATTCACGGCCGTATCCAATAAGGCCTCAGAACTTTCTAATGCTTTCTCGATTTTCACTTCATTCGATAGATCACGAATAAGAACAATATAATAATTAGTAGAATTTGAACTGGCTTTAGTAATGGTTAAATCTATAGGTAACAACCGTCCCTCTTTGTTAGCAATATTGATAACTTTTTTCTCTTCGTAGGTGTGCTTACCTTTCACATTTAAGTAATGTTTCTCAACACTATCTGATGCAACTAGGTTAGGATCAGGTACCACGGATATGTCTTGACCAATCACGTCAGACTCTTTAAGTCCTAATGCAATTTCTGCTGCTTTATTAAAACTTAGAATTTTATTTGAGTTATCAATCGTAATGAGTATGTCACGCATACTATTAATGGTTGTTGTGAGCTTTTTCTCACTCACTTTCAATTCACGGGTCATCTCACCCGCATAAAGAATGGCTTTTTTATTCGACCTGGCCAGTACAATGAATAGAATAAGCAACATAATATCAATGCTAATACCTCCTATTAGAATCATCATAGGTTGATCATTCGAAACCTGATGCCGAAAGAGTGTTGTTGATTGCATTTCAAAAGTCCAACTACGGCCATACATATCAACTTCAAATGTTTTCGAAAACAAAGGAGACACATCATATCCTTCAGAGTTTGGCTTTAACTCATCATAAAGAAGATCTTCCCCATCGCTGATTTTAAAGTTAACAAGTCGATTTTCATTTTTTAGTGTGCCTCGCATAAGGTTTTCCATGATAAAAGGCGCATAGACATTAGCGATAAAAGATGCGCGTCTTAAAGGAATACTGTTAGGGGGTTGAACAAATTGATAGTAAGGCGCGAAAAACAAAAATCCCGGCGTTTTTTTCGCATCTTGAACGAGAATAATCGGCCCAGTAATCTGAGCCGATGCGGTATCTCTTGCTTTTATCGAGGCTGTGTGGCGATTTTTTTCATGGGCCATATCTAAACCCACAGCCTTTTTATTAAGTTTAACAGGCTCTATATGGGTAATTGGCCAATACTCATTTTTATCGTGGGTCGGGTAAATTTGGTAATCAGGCCTAAGCTGTCTTTGTTCTTCAAGATAATCATCCAACTTATCGGGTGCGACATAATCTATAACACCAATACCATTAATACCTGGGTACTTTTCTTCAATCGATAAAGCGTTAGCAAAGGCATTCCATGTTTTAGTATTAACCACTTTTTTTTGGGAGTGTATGGCAGCAACACCAGCCCACAAAGCATCTTCATATTTCAGCATTCTTTCTTTCACGAGTTCGACCAAAAGGTCTGACTGGAAATCAAATTGGATCTGACTTTTCTGATCCGCTAAACGAGATGTCACTTGCCAAGCACTCAAGGTTAAAACGAGAGATAAAACAACAACTAACCAGTGGTACCAATGTAGTTTCCCACTGCCTTTATGTAACGTATTTTCTGACTTCTTTATCATAAACAGCCTTAACTAAGCCTTTCTTTTTAAATGCCTGATAAAGTTTTCTTATCTAAGACAAACAAAATTTTTTTGTCTTAGTAAATATTAGTAGGGATTGAAAAAAACACATTGATAGGAAGGATTTAATGCCGTGGAATTACAAAAAATTATATATCTACAACAAGAGGTTAACGCTTTGAGAATAAACAAGCAGGAATGAAGAGAGGAAAAGTGGCACTAACATGAAAATGACAGTGCCACACAAGGGAGAAAGCCTGAACTTACCCTTTTTTAAATTCAGGGATAATGTGATTACCGTATTGGGCAATGATGTTTTCTTCATCACCATTATCTAAATAGATATTAAACTGAGTGGTACCCGCTTCTTCAAGATTGCGAATTTTCGCAATATGATCATCCACCTCGCCTAATACGCAGAAACTTTTAACAATATCTTCAGAGATGAAATCTAGATAAGGGTTATCACTTTGACCATGTTTTGAATAATCATAACCTTTACGGTTTTCGATATAATCCGTTAGACTCTTTGGTACAAGCCCTGAATCAGCACCATATTTCTCAACGATATCTGCCACATGGTTACCTACCATAGCTGGGAACCATTTAGTGTGTTCGACACAATCTTCCATCTTACCGAAGTAAGCAGGAGCAGCAGCCTGAACTTTAAAGTTAGACATGTCTTTACCGGCAGCTTCGCCCGCTGTAATCGCTTGGTCTTTAAACCAGGTGATCAAGCTGGGTTCAGCAATTTGCAAAATGACACCATCACCCACTTCACCTGCAGTAGCAAGGGCTTTAGGGCCATATGCACCAATCCAAACGGGTAACTCATAGCCATCAGCCCAAGGTAGCTTAACAGGCTCTTCACACTCGCCATAACTAACTTCTTCACCGCGAACCATGGCTTTTACTTTATGTGTAAATTCAGCCACACGAGCCAAAGGTGCTGGCTTCTTACCCATCACCCTCATAGATGAGTCACCACGGCCTAAGCCAATATCAAAACGGCCGCCACTTTGCGCTGCCAAGCTGCCATAAAGGCTAGCAGAAAGAGACCAATCTCTAATATTAGGGTTAGTTACGCAAGGTCCAAAACGCATGGTTTTTGTATGCTCCATACACATAGCCATAGCAACAAATGATTCACGCCACAAAATATGAGAGTCATAGAACCAGCAATAATCAAAGCCTGCTTCTTCGGCTTGTCTCACTAAATTTCTAGCACGATTTGGGCTCACGAAGCCTTTAAAAGTAATACCAAATTCCATTCTTTATTCCTCTTTGTCTTCAAGTTTTTATTGTTTTCATCTACTTACATTTACGTCTAACAATCTGTTCCACTCTTGAATAATGTCAAAAGCCGTTAAATACCTTTGTCAGCACAACTAAGTTATCTAGTCATGTTGAGGTGGCAGCACCCCTATACCTGCATGTGAAAAAGGCACATCCTTAGAAATATTCAAACGAATTAAAATCGGCGTAATTGCCTCAATACAACGAGCACTATCAGCAAGGCCAGCGTTATAGGTGCGTACACCCAATACATCAATCAGTGCCATCACTTTTTTCTTAGCAGCAAGTTGGTTACCACAAACTAAAACGTCACAATTTATCTCGTGTTCTAAATCATTGAGGGTCACAGCAGAGACATTATGCAAAGCCCCGACAACAGGAATATCCTCACCTAAAAGTGCTTGCGCTGCTTCGGTCGCAGACCCTTCAGCTGGCATATCAACCGCTTTTGGATTGCCTTGAGCCAAAGGAACGACAATATCGATTAATATCTTGCCTGCTAAATGTGGTTTCAAACTCAACAAGCTTGCCTCATGCGCACTAAAAGGCACGGCAAAAATCACCATCTCCTCAGCCGCTTGAGTCGCTTCTATATTGCCCATACCCGAAATACTGGCACTACCCGCTGGCAACAATTCACTCATTTGGGAAGCATCTTTAGCCGCCTTTTCTCCATCACGAGAACCTAAAACAACATCAATTCCAGCTCTAGCAAAACGTAATGCCAAGCCTTTACCTTGAGGCCCTGTGCCCCCAATAATTGCAATACTCATCCTTTACCCTCACATTGATTGTCTTCAACACTGTTTATTAAAATTTGCGATTATTTAAAAAGGTTCTCATTTGCTGCCCTGATCAAATCAGAGGCATGACTATCCTCGGCTTGCCACTCAAGACCACGAAAAATAATGACGGGACACTTACCACTCTTACTCATTAAAAGACCCGATGCACCTGCTAACTCGTCGGCAAAAGCTGGGGCTGTCACCTTTAATTCATGACCAAAGGCATCTTGATCTCCAAGCATGTGAGTAATGGCGGGCACATTAGCAAGACCAATTGCCACATTGGTTTGGCCCAAACGCCATGGCCTTCCAAAAGTGTCACTGATCACCACACCAATACGACAGGCAAATGCCTCTTCAAGGCGTTGGCAAATCTCTCTTGCACTTTTATCTGGATTTTTAGGTAAGGTTATTAACTGATTTACCTCATCTGCATTTGATTCATCTACCGCCGCATTAGCACAAATAAAGCCAAGTTTATGCTCAGCGATAAGCACACCTTCTTCCTGATCAGGGCGTTTAATGGCTCTCACAATGCGCTTTGATTGAGATAGGATCACCTCTACTTTTCGTGGGTCTTTGTTCACTTCTTTGGCTAGCTGAATCGCATCTTGGCTAGCTTTCACCTCATGTAGATTGACAACAGCACCTTCACATTTAGACACCATCTTGTGCGCAATCACCAAAATATCACCTTCTTGCAGTGGTGATTCGAGTTGATTAACCGCTTCTATAATAGCGAGCGCTGCATCATCACCTGGCTTAAAGTCAGCAAGGTTTGGCAGTCTAAAAACACTTAATTCTTCATCCATTGAGATTGGCATATTGCCCTCCTATTAAGGTATTTTTAGAGATTAAATTGATGCGATTCAAAGCATCTAAAGGCGCCTTTAGATAAGCAAGATCTATTGGTAAATCAACATCTTGACCGAGAAATGGAAGGTCTAATAAATGACAATCTAAGGATTTATTTAAAGCTTCAATTTGATGTGCCTTTGAAGATTCAAATCCAAAGCAAAAAGGAATGGCATCTGGGGGAGAACACAATAAAGCATTGGTCCCCTTATCCTTAGCAAGTGCAATAGCAACGCCTTGTTTACCCATCTCAAAATGAAGCAATTTCTCGATCTCTTCGACTTTTAGACAGGCAATATCCGCAGGCAAAATAAGCTGGCTAGCAAAGCCTTGCTCTATGCTCCATTGAGTTGCTTTTTCTAAGGCTAAATTAAGACCATCAGATTGCTCCTCAAGCAAAACATTAGCCTCATATCGTCTTGCTAAATTCGCGATCAGATCAGAACTTGTCACCACTAAAATAGGAAGGTGATTAAAGTGTTGATGAAAGAAAGCCAGTGTTTGCTCAAAAAGGCTGATTGCAAGCTTGAAACGTTGATCCCGACCTAAAGCTGATTTCAATCTCTGTTTAGACTCTGCTGGTGCCTTCATAGGAATAACAAGATTGATCGTCTTCATCCTGCCACCTGCAAATTAGTATCTAATTTCGAAGAAGCAAAGTTCACAACGTCAGCCATTAAAGCTTGTTTTTGGGCAAGGGATTGCATCAAGATGTTACGACTAAGAACCCCGTATTTCATCTGAGTAAGCAAGTCGATGAAAGCAGTATCTTGGGTATCAATAACAAGGTCATCAACCAAACCTTGATAGAGTTGAGCAACGCCTAAAAGCCCATCGTCCACACCAGCACTTGCCATCATTTTATCTGCTGGCCCTTTCACCGTTTTACCCGCAATAAAGGGAGAAACGGCCACTTTTCTCGCTGCACTCTCTTTAATCGCCTCCCTGATACCAGGCACATTAAGAATAGGTGTAATGCTGACAATCGGATTACTTGGCGCAAATACAATGACATCAGCGTCAGCAATAGCGGCTAAGGCTTCAGGAGTAGGTTTCGCCTGCTCAATGCCTTCAAAACGAATGGCTTTAACATCAGGCTGGCAGCGTTTTTTAACAAAATATTCTTGAAATGAAAGCCAGCCATCTTCCGTTTCTACTTGAGTTTGAACCACCTCATTAGTCGGCAAAAGTATGGGGGGTTTGACACCAAAACTTTGAGCGATTGATGCGGCGATCTCAGAAGCAGGTACACCTTCTTTGCGGGCCTGAGTGCGATAGATATGGGTGGCGAAATCCAGATCACCAAGTGACATCCAAGTATCCGCACCCAGCTTTTCAAGTCTATCTAATACTCGATGAGACTCCCCGCTCAGTCCCCAGCCTTGGTTTCTATCAATCACATTTGCAAGGCTATAAACCAATGTATCGATATCTGGCGATACCCATAGTCCATGAAACTCTTGATCATCGGCAATATTGCCTAAAATTGTGACCTTGTGTCCTGTTTTAGCTAGCCCCTCAGCGGCTTTTGCACCACCAACGCCACCTGCTAATAACAAAACATTCAGCCCTTTATGGGATGTGTGATTTAACATAATTAAACCACCCCCAAGAGGTCAATCTGCTCAGATGCTCTAGGAATATTTGTATTAAGAGCATGCTTAGGAGAAGGATATCTTTCTAAGGTTTGATATAAAGTGCTACGTCTTGTGGCATTCAAACCGGCTTTATGAATATTATCGACCATCATTTCAGGCACAACTTCCTGACCGTGTTTGGCGCCAGCAGCACGAGAAATACTTTCGTTCATCAAGGTGCCACCCAGATCGTTTGCCCCAGCCTGTAACATTTGAGTCGCCGTTTCTGGCCCCATTTTTACCCAAGAAGCTTGGATATTATCTATGTGGCCCTGCAACATAAGTCTCGCCACGGCATGCATTTTAAAATGCTCTAATCGAGTCGGCCCTGGGCGAACTAAATCAGGGTTATCATTATAAAGTTTGGTCTCATAATGAATGAAACCTAGAGGCACAAACTCGGTAATCCCTCCGGTCTCTTTTTGGATGTCTCTTAGTAAACCTAGGTGAGCAGCCCAATGGTGAGGCTGGTCAACATGACCATACATAATGGTTGAAGTAGTTTTCACCCCAACTTCATGGGCCGCTTTAATAATGGTGATCCAGTCTTCCGTGGTTAGTTTGTTTTTAGTTAATTGCTTACGTACTTCAACATCTAAGATTTCTGCAGCAGTGCCTGGCATAGAACCTAAACCAGCAGCCTTTAATTCAGTCAAAAAGGCTTGCGGCGTCATACGCGCTTTTTTAGCCCCATACCAAATTTCAAAAGGAGAAAAAGCATGGATATGGATATCAGGAACACGTTTTTTAACAGCGATAATAAGGTTTTTATAATAGTATTTATCGATATCAGGATGTAAACCACCTTGAATGCAAACCTCTGTCGCTCCTCGGTTCCAAGCTTCTTCTGCTCGATTTGCAACTTCATCAAAGCTTAAAAACTCAGCACCTTCTTGCTCTTTTGTTTTAGCAAAATTGCAAAAGCGGCAGCCCATGTAGCACACATTGGTAAAGTTGATATTGCGAGTGATGACAAAACTTGCGTCATCCCCACACCTTTGCTGTCTCACTAAATCTGCCGTTTCCAATAAAGCTTGATACTCACTCTGCTCAGCCTTAAATAAATAAGTCCCTTGTTCCACGCTGATTTCTTGCCCTTTTAGCGCCTGATAAAGTATTTCCGCAGTAGGTAAATCTATCGTTTTAAGTTTGGCGACGAGCTGCTTAGATTGTTTGGCGTAGGCAGCATTTGAGGCTAATAAAAATTGGTGTCTAGCATCTTTGCTAATGGGTATAAGTGAGTCTCTACTGGCATCTTTTTGTTTCTCAGTTTGCTCAAAGTGAAATAAAGCTGACGTTGATTCTGTCTGTTGAGCATTGATTAGATTATTATTTTTCATTTTAAATTTCTCTCTCATAACCAATTAAAGGTTTTTCCATTGCTCTGCTGCTAGCCCATTTTGTGCTGCAAGGAAAGGCATTCTCGATGCTAATGCAGGATCTAGATAGCCACGCTTTTCATCCAAATATTGCGGGTATACGGTTAGCCTTTCTTTCAAGTCATAACCCAAACCACGACAAGCTTCTGCCAAACTATCAATTTGTGGCCATGCCCTCTCAGGGTTAATAAAGTCTTGAGTAACTGGAGAAATACCACCCCAATCATTGATTCCAGCAGACACATAGCTGCCATATCTTTCTTCTAAATTTGGTGGTGCTTGTAAGCTAATAGACGGATCTAAAATTAAACGTGCTAATGCGAGGGTGCGGCGCATATCATCTAAATCGGGTTCAGGGTGCTTTGCCATTTCAGTGCCAGCTTTTGCTCTAAAGTTTTGCACTATGACTTCTTGAATATGGCCATATTCCTGATGGATTTGATTAATAGCGAGTAAGCTATCGATTCTGTCTTGCCAGGTTTCACCTATGCCAATCAAAATACCTGTGGTAAAGGGAATATCTAGTTGGCCTGCATATTTCAGCGTATTCAGGCGTATCTCGGGCTCTTTATCAGGACAGGCAAAATGGGCTTGGCCTTTTTTCATTAGATGTTTGCTTGTGCTCTCAATCATCATTCCCATGCTGGCCGCTACGGGTTTTAACGCTCGCATTTCAGCTAAACTCATGGCACCCGCATTGATGTGAGGTAGTAAGCTAGTTTTCTCTAAAACGACTTGGGCTTGTTCTCGCACATAATCCAACATGGCATCATGGCCCAACATAGCAAGCTTATCCTTAGCATAGCGATACCTTGCTTCTGGCTTTTCTCCCAGACTAAAAAGCGCTTCTTTACAACCTTGTTTTTGACCTTTTAAAACTGTCTCTAGCACCTCACTTGGCAACATAATATTGCCTTCACCAGATTTTGGTGTTTTAACAAAAGTGCAATAACCGCAGGTATCACGGCACATATTGGTCAGTGGAATAAATACCTTTCGAGAATAGGTGAGCACTCTGCCAAAGTGCTCATCCCTGATTCGCCCTGCACTTTGGCACAAGGAGAACAAATCAGGTCCTGTAATCCCTTCTAGCTGTAAAGCCTCACTTCTTTTAAGCATTTACTCACCCTCAAACTATATGGTCACAAGGTATTTCAACTCTTACCTAATAACGAATATAAGATCTAAAAACATAATATTTTTCGTTAAATAAAAAGTTTTACCATTTGGTATAATTTTATAAATAACACAATTATTTTTTGAAGGTAAAGTGTTTTCTTAAATTGAGAGTGAGAAAGTTTTTATTTAAATGTCAGAATAACGTAAATTTAATAACCGAATTAAATAACACGAAAAATAGAAAACCGACATTTAGTTTTTAAAAGAAGAATTTGATTTTGAAGGTTTTTTTGCTTTTTTTAGTCTTTAATTTTAAATACTAAAAAAAGCAATTTGATAAGATAAAATGCGAGAATTCTCTAGCTGAAGAGAGAAAACAAAAAATTATTCGTTTTGTGCACCTAGGGCCTTAAGCACAAAGTTTGATAAGAACTTAGCCGCTACGTCAAAGTCATCCGCTTCTAGCTTGGTTTTACCCATCAGTAGTTGAATCTGAATCGAAAAGTCTGCATAGGTTTGAGTCGACGCCCAAATGGTAAAAAACAAATGCTCAGGTTCAACTGGATCAATCAACCCTTTTGCAATCCAACGCTTAACCAGCTGTACATCTCGTTCAAACTGAGGCTTAAGATGGCTCACCATATAATCTTTTAAAACGGGAGCACCATTAATTATTTCATGTGCAAATACTTTAGAGGCATCAGGGTAGTCTCTAGAAAGTGCAAGTTTTTCAACAATATAGGATTCGATAACCTGTTTTGGTGAAGCATCTTCATCATCACTAAACACCATTTTCTCGACCCACAAATCTAGAATAACTTGCAACACTTTGTGGTAAAGCGCCTCTTTAGATGAAAAGTAATAAATGAGATTTTGTTTCGATATTCCGGCAGAGTCCGCCACGGATTCCATAGAGGTTCCACTAAAACCCTTGGTTGCAAACGCCTTCTCTGCAGCACGTAAAATTCGATTTTCAAGTAATACTCGGTTACTTGATGGCTTTCGTGGTGTTTTCATTATCATCAGACAGAGTGTCCTAAATATGTATCAATGATGCGAAATTGCCGCAAACATAGCATACTTCAAGCCTTCGAAATAGTCAGATAGTACGCCGCCTAAGAGAATATTAGCCTTTCCTTTTCTATAAACTATTTTCTTTTAATTAAGTAATCCGTTAACTAAAGATTAATATTTTTTAATTTATTAATTATATCGAATCCATAGAGTTGATTAACGCTTAAATAAATTTTAAAGTTTATTAACTCACACTGAGTAAAAAGCTCATCACTTTAATCAAACTTATTTTTGGCATAGATTTAGCTTTGTGAAATCAGACTCCAATTAAATATTGAAATTGAGTCATATTTTTTTGAATGTTTTTTTGACCATTTGGTAAATTAAAATATTAAAGATAAGTTGCCTTAAAGCCCCTATTTACCTTGCATTGCATGGGAACTGGAAGACTTTAATTTATTTTAAAAACTAAAATAAAAATATATAAATTGAGACTGAGTTGAGGAAAGAAGATGAATGATTTAAGAGTTAACGGTGATCGTTTATGGAGCACTTTAATGGAAATGGCACAATTTGGTGCCACAGAGAAAGGAGGTTGTAACCGCCTCGCAGGAACAGACCTAGATCGTCAAGCAAGGGATTTGTTCGTTAGCTGGTGTAAAACAGCAGGTTGCGAAATCAGTGTTGATAAGATGGGTAATGTCTTTGCTCGTCGTGAAGGAACAGACCCTTCTCTTCCAGCTGTTGGCACTGGGAGTCATTTAGATACTCAACCCACAGGTGGTAAGTTTGATGGTGTGTTTGGTGTACTTGCTGGTGTCGAAGTGCTTAGAACCTTACATGAAAACAATATTCAAACCCCAACAGCCATGGAATTCTCCGTATGGACAAATGAAGAAGGCTCTCGCTTTCAACCGGCCATGCAAGGTTCTGGGGTTTATGTCGGCCGCTTTGATTTAGAAACAGAATTAAATAAAACCGATGTTAACGGCATAAGATTGGGTGATGAGCTAGAGCGTATTGGCTACAAAGGTCAAGATGAACCAGGTAGCCGTCATTTAGGTGCTTTTTTTGAAACCCATATCGAGCAAGGCCCCATTCTAGAAGATGAAAAGAAAAGCATTGGCGTTGTCCGCTTAGGTCAAGGTATTCGCTGGTACAACATCAAAATTCAAGGTCGTGAATCCCATTCAGGCACCACACCTATGCACCTCAGACAAGATGCCCTTATTCCAAGTGCCATGATAGTCAGTGAAATGGAGAAAATAGCCCACCGTCACGAAAATGGGTTAGGTACAGTTGGCTATATGGATGTCTATCCAAATTCACGTAACACCATTCCAGGACGCGTCAGT
Organism: Marinomonas sp. SBI8L; assembly: GCF_001624705.1. Classification (GTDB taxonomy): domain Bacteria; phylum Pseudomonadota; class Gammaproteobacteria; order Pseudomonadales; family Marinomonadaceae; genus Marinomonas. Next base: position 52,473 of record NZ_JSEO01000018.1, on the reverse strand, counting down.
TTTAGTGCTGACCTTAGAAACCCTGACCCCACCGTACTTGAAACCATGCATCAGGAATTGCTCGCTTTTTGTAAGCAAGTTTCACTAGAGCGTAATATTGAAATTGAAGTAGATCCATTTTGGTATTTTGCACCAGTAGAATTTAATGCTTCTGATGATGTTAAAGCGGCAACAGAAATGCTGGGGTATTCTCACATGGATATTTATGCTGGTGCAGGTCATGACGCTTGCTACATGGCGGATCTCGTTCCAACTGGGATGATTTTTACCCCTTGTTTCAACGGCATTAGTCATAATGAAGCCGAATCAACCACTTTAGAAGAGTGTGAAGCAGGTGCCAATGTACTGTTACACACAATGCTAGAAGCAAGTAAACGTATTGCAGAGCAATAAAAACGTCTGCTTAACAACCCCATGGGGCAATTGCATGGGGTTTACCTTTAAAGCAAACAAATCTGAGGGTTAACCGTAAGAAAATAGATTTGCTCAATAGGTAGTTTTTGTCACATCCAATTAACGATTATGAGGTAAGTGTCATGTCCAGTAAGTCAGTTAAAGTAGATGATTTTTATGAGCTCCAAGTGGGCCCAGACCTAGAAAAAAGTGATTATTATAATGCCGACCTGGCGCCCACCAAAGTAAAAGAAAGAACCTGGAATAAAGTAAACATAGCCGCCCTTTGGGTAGGCATGGCTATTTGTGTTCCAACCTATACCCTTGGCGGTGTATTAACTGCTTATTTTGGTTTATCTGTTACCGAAGCCTTGTTAGCCATCTTGTTTGCTAATGTCGTTCTACTCTTACCACTCACATTAAACGCTTTTGCTGGTACCAAATATGGTATTCCCTTTCCTGTTTTATTACGTTCTTCCTTTGGTATAGTTGGTTCAAATATTCCTTGTTTAATCCGAGGTCTTGTCGCTTGCGGTTGGTTCGGTATTCAAACCATGTTTGGCGGATTAGCGATACATCTACTCTTTTCCTCTTTTTCAGATAGCTGGGCAAGCCTAGGCTCTGTAGGAGAAGTGATTGGCTTCTTTATATTCTGGGCTTTGAATATTTTCATCGTTATAAAAGGCTCAGAATCTATTAAGTGGCTTGAAACATTATCTGCTCCTCTTTTATTAGTGGTAGGTCTTGGGTTGATGTTTTGGGCCAGCGATAAAGTATCGATTTCAGAAGTACTTGCGATTCCAGCCAACCGTCCAGCAGATGCTGGCTTTTGGGGCTACTTCTTTGCAGGCTTAACCGCCATGGTAGGTTTTTGGGCGACGCTGTCTCTTAATATCCCTGATTTTAGCCGCTATGCAAAATCACAAAAAGACCAGATCATAGGTCAAATCATAGGCCTACCTATTACTATGTTCTTCTTTGCGGCACTCGGCGTTGTTTTAACCGCAGCATCCGTTAACCTAGTTGGTGAAACCGTATCAGACCCTATCAGTCTTATTGGTAAAATAGACAACCCATTCTGGGTTGCTATTGCTATGTTCCTAATCATTATTGCCACCCTTTCAACCAATACCGCAGCTAACGTTGTATCACCAACGAATGACTTTCAAAACATTGCACCTAAATACATAGACCACACACGTGGCGTATTAATGACAGGGGTTGTCGGTATTCTGCTGATGGGCTGGGAACTGATGAAAAAGATGGGCTGGATTGTTTCAGATGTCAGTGTTGAGAGTATGTATTCTAACTGGCTACTGGGCTACTCAAGTTTATTAGGCCCGATCGCTGGCATCATGATGGTTGATTACTTCCTAATCAAACGCCAACAACTGGATCTTGTTTCTCTTTATAGCAAAGACAATCAATACCCTTTGTTTAATAGCGCTGGCTTTATTGCCTTCTGCCTGCCTGTTGCCGTCACTGTTATCTCATTAACCTTTGATGTACTGACCTGGTTCTATAGCTACGGTTGGTTTACTGGTGCCATCTCTGGTGCAGTTATTTATTACTTTGTCGCAGGTCAACAGCAAAACCAAGCCATCTCTGATGGTGCAACCTCAGCTCAATAATTCATCTTTTATCAAATTAGGCACCTATTCATTCGTTGTATTAGGTGCCCTATTCTTTAATTGCTCTTAGGGAGAGAAGCCATGTCCTTACTAATACAAGGCGGAACCATAGTCACTCACGAAATTAGCTATCAAGCAGATATTTATTGTAAAGACGGTAAAATTACCGCAATAGGTCAAGACTTAGAAATTGATAAAGACACACAAGTCGTCGATGCCAGTGGAAAGTTAATTATGCCTGGTGGTATAGACCCCCATACTCATATGCAATTGCCTTTTATGGGGACGGTAGCAAAAGATGATTTTGCAGCAGGCACAGCAGCCGCTTTAGCGGGTGGTACAACCTCTATTATAGATTTTGTTATCCCAAGTCCTCAGCAGTCTTTAATTGAAGCCTATCACCAATGGCAAGACTGGGCCCAGTCATCCCATGCGAACTACAGTTTTCACGTTGCCATTACTTGGTGGGATGAAAGTGTTAAAGAAGAAATGGCAGAGCTAACCCAGAACTATGGTGTAAATAGCTTTAAGCACTTCATGGCCTATAAAAATGCCATCATGGCGACCGATGATATCTTGGTAGCAAGCTTTAGTCGTTGTTTAGAATTAGGCGCCATGCCAACAGTACATGCCGAAAACGGCGAGTTGGTTTACCACCTTCAGCAACAATTATTAGAACAAGGTATTACGGGCCCAGAAGCTCACCCACTCTCTCGCCCATCTTCGGTTGAAGGTGAAGCGGCCAACCGCTCAATTAGTATTGCGAACACGTTAGGCGCGCCACTTTATTTAGTACATGTTTCGACAAAAGAAGCGGTCGATGCCATTCAGTATGCACAAAACTCTGGCCATACAATTTATGGTGAATGTCTAGCTGGCCACCTAGTAATAGATGACAGTGTTTATCAAGATTCTGACTGGGGTCGAGCAGCCGCTCATGTAATGAGCCCTCCTTTCAGACCTAAATTCCACCAAGATGCACTTTGGAAAGGGATTCAATCTGGTACGCTACATACCACAGCGACAGACCACTGTGCTTTTTGTGCAGAACAAAAAGCCATGGGTAAAGATAATTTCACTAAAATTCCAAATGGTACAGCGGGGGTTGAAGAACGGTTAGCTGTTCTTTGGGAAACAGGTGTTAACGCAGGTAAACTGACACCAAATGAGTTTGTTGCTATTACCTCAACCAACACAGCTAAGATATTCAATATCTACCCACAAAAAGGCGCTATCGCTGTTGGCTCTGATGCTGACCTAGTTATTTGGGATACAAATTCGAGTAAGACCCTAAGTGTTGATACCCAGATGTCTAAAATTGATTTCAATATCTTTGAAGGCATGACTGTAAATGGTTGTGCAACCTCAACCATATGTAACGGCAAGCTAGCTTGGCACGAAGGAGAGTTGTTAGCCCAACCTGGGGACGGTAAGCACTTTGAACGTCCCACTTTCGCCGGCTACTACGATTCCATCATTAAGAAAAACCAGCTAAACGAAGCGAAATCCGTAGAGCGCTAAGTAAATTACAACTTAGCAATAAGATTACGCCACTCAAGTTTAACCTGATTAATTTGAGTGGCTTTTTTCGTCATTATCGCTTTATTCAAGTAAGGAGCCTACTAATAAGGTTTAGAGCAAAAGTGCTGCAATAATGGCCTCTGGCGCATCCTCTTGCATCAGGTGTCCTGAATTAGGGACGACAGTCAATTGATTATTGGCCACCATCTGAGCAAAGCGTTTACCTTGTGAAAGAGGTATCCATTCATCTTTCTCCCCCCAAAGTAGTTGAACATTGTCCATCGGCCGATAAAGATTTTCTATTTCATCCGTGTAAACCTGATCCATTTGCGCAATTTGTCGATAGAATGCCGCTTGCCCTTCTTTTCCTTGCCAAGGTGTCATATAAACTTCAAGCGCATCTTTCGTAAGCTCTGAGTATGCAGATGTTTGTAGATAGTCCGCTAATAATGCATTGTGAGCAAATTCAGGCAAACCACTAAAAGCCGCTTCATGTTTGCGCACATGCTGCACAAAAGGAGACCCCCAAGGGGCAATTGCAACAGGATCAATAATGGTTAATTTGGCATACCTTATGCCATTTAGATAGTAAGCACGTAACGCAGTGGCACCACCAAAGTCATGGCAAAGCACTTCAGGTTCCGTCAGTTCCCACTCATTTAACAAAGCCACCAACAGTCTATTTTGCACTTCGAGAGAAACCTGTTGATCATCAGACTTTTCAGATAAGCCATAGCCCAGTAAGTCAAAAAAATACACTTTAAATTTACAGGCAAGTAAAGGCGCTATCTTTCGCCAAACTTGAGATGAAAACGGTGTTCCATGGATAAGCACTAAAGGCTTACCCTCTCCTATGACACTCCAAGCCACACTCTGCCCTTCAAAAAGAAAGCGATTAGGTAAATTAAGCATATGGATCTCAAAAAAACCATTAAATTGAATTTACAGGTTATAATGATAAAAGATTAACAACAACCGCTATTTTGAATTAATAGGTTACTTGAGTATGATAAAAACACAGGATAGTTTTATTGGTGGGCACCCCATTTTAGATTTCATTAATACAGTCGAGGATCAAGATAAAAGCCGATTAGTTAGTCATATTCATGATTGGCAAAGTTTTTTAAATTGGATCGAGCTTTCTCCTCTTTTTAATGCTCAGCATAAAGCAAGCCTGCACAAATATAGCCAAGCTGAGTCTAACGCGGCTTTAATAGAGCTTCATATGATTAGAGAAGCATTCCATGTCATGTTCAAAAACTTATTATCAAAATCAACCAATTATCAGATACCTAAACCTATTGAGACTGGTATTCAGGCGGCCATATCCCGTGCGTCTTTTGTTAGAGAAAACAATCAGTATCAGTGGCGATCAAATACCAAAGCTGAAAATTGGTTAATGGATACGTTTTTTCTGTCCTTAGACAACTTTTTAAGAACTCATGATATGAACAAGCTAAGAGAATGTGGCCGTTGTACCTGGTTATTTTTGAATTCAGGCAGAGGCAGGGGAAGGCGATGGTGTCGAATGAGCACCTGTGGCAATAGAGAAAAATCAGAATACTTTCGTAAACGTCAAACCATAGACACTTAATAATAAGAAGAAAATCCGTACTATATCTCATCAATTGTGATCAAGATGTCAGAGATTTTGCACGAAATAAGGGCTTTTAGCCTTTATTTGTGACAAAAATACCACTTTTTCTATTCTACTGAAAACAAAGGCTTAACTTTTTGTATAATGGAATTTGATGTTTTTTTAGATTTAACACTTGCAAACCGACCGATCGGTTTGTAGACTTCACTTTATTCAAGGTATAGGTTTTTTTATGTCAAACTCTCGTGATTCAGAAGCAACCCGTCGTCACCTTTTAGAGGTGTCTGCTGAAGAGATGCGCTTGTATGGTTTTAAAGCAGCTAGCCTTTCTAAAATTCTTGAAAAAGCCGAAGTCTCTAAGGGTGCGCTATATCACCACTTTGCTAATAAGCAAGCACTCGGCTATGCAGTATTTGATGAAGTTTATGCTGAAGAATATTTGGGCCATTGGCGTACAGCACTAGCCTATGATGACATGGTTGAAGGTATTCGCCTTATGTTAGCTGGGTTCCAAGCTCATTGTTCAATCGATGACATAATGAAAGGATGCCCTGTAAACAGTGTTTCACAAGAAATGTCTGCAACAGATGAAGGCTTTCAACAGTGCACCTCAAATATGTACAAAACTCATTGCGACCTATTGATGACAGCCATTGAGAAAGGCATAGAAAACAAAACTTTGAAACCGGATTTAAAAGTGGAACAGACAGCTTGGTTTATCATTTCAAGCTTTCAAGGCATAGGTAGCATAGTTAAAAGCTGTCGCTCATCCGAATGTATGTTGAAGCTTCATGAATCCTTTATCGAATACCTTAGGACGTTAAAACTTTAGTCGTTACAAAAAAGATTCCCTTTATAAAAGCACCTTAATAGGTGTTTTTATTTAACCTTTAACATACCGAACGGTCGGAATGATTAGATGACAACATACCGAGCGGTTGGTATAGATTACTCTAACACCTTGTAGGAGCAATTAAAATGCAACCTTCACAGAAAACATCAGATTGGGCTAGCCGCTATGCGGATTGGCTTATACGTAATCGCTGGCTAGTGCTCATCGCATCTGTCTTGATTACCTTATTCATTGCAAGTGGGGCTAGACTGTTAGCTTTTAACAATGATTACCGCGTATTCTTCAGTGAAGATAACCCGCAACTGCAAGAGTTTGAACAACTACAACGTACCTATACAAAGATAGATAATGTCCTTTTTGCGATCGAGCCAAAAGACAACAATGCTTTTTCTAACGACGCGTTAGCCGCAGTAGAAGAGCTAACTGAAAAGTCTTGGTTACTGCCTTTCGCCTTAAGAGTGGACTCAATTAGCAACTTCCAGCACACCTATGCTGAAGAAGATGACCTGATTGTTGAAGACTTGGTAACAGGTGCAAAAGATATTGATGCGCTTAATCTTCAGCTATTAAAGCAAGTTGCATTAAGTGAGCCACTGCTGGCTGACCGTATTGTTAACAAAGAGGGCACTGTCTCTGGCGTTAATATTACCTTCCAAATGCCACAAAAATCGCTCGATGAAGCGCCTCAAGCAGTGAATGCTGCCCGAGCGTTAGCAGCAGAAATAGAAGCTAAATATGATGTAAATGTACGCTTAACTGGCATGGTAATGCTGTCTAATGCTTTCTTTGAAGCAACCATGAAAGACATGTCTACCTTAGTACCTATCATGTACTTGGTTATCATTGCCATCATGTATCTTCTTGTTCGCTCTATTAGCGCAACTGTCAGCGCTGTTATTGTTATCATGCTTTCTATGATGGCAGGAATGGGATTCGCTGGTCACTTTGGCGTTCAACTAACACCGCCTTCTGCTTCTGCAACCACTATTATTATGACACTCGCTGTCGCCGACTCTATCCACATCTTAGTCAGCATGTTCGCAGGTATGCGAAGTGGTTTAAATAAACATGATGCTCTAAGAGAAAGTATCAAGGTAAACCTTGGCCCTGTTTTCTTAACATCGGTAACGACTGCGATCGGCTTCTTATCTATGAACTTTAGTGATGCACCGCCGTTCCACGATCTAGGTAATATCACAGCCGTTGGCGTTATGATGGCCTTCTTCTTATCGGTAACGCTACTACCTGCATTGATGGCTATCTTGCCAGCTAAAGCAACGAAAAGCAGCACATCGATTGGTACTAGCATGGATAAGCTTGCGGACTATGTTATTAATAATCAAAGAAAGATCCTGCTGGGTTCTGGCCTGATTACCCTAGTGCTTGTTAGCTCAATTCAAATGAACAAACTTGAAGATAATTTCATTGGCTATTTTGATGAGACTCAAGATTTCCGTGTTGATTCTGACTTTGTTACCGACGAACTGACTGGTATTTATCAGCTGCAATACTCTCTAGATAGCGGTGAAAGTAATGGCATCAGCAACCCTGCTTTCCTAGCTAAACTAGATAACTTTACAACTTGGCTACGTACTCAGCCTGAAGTTATCCATGTAAATAGTATTAGTGATACATTCAAACGTCTTAACATGAACCTTCATGGGGATGATGAGAGCTACTACCGTTTACCAGAAGATCCAGAACTCGCAGCTCAATACCTACTGCTTTACGAGCTATCTTTGCCATACGGCTTGGATCTTAACAATCAGGTTAACGTAAGTAAGTCTTCCACTCAGATTGTTGTGTCTTTGCAAGATCTTGGCTCGACTCAGCTTAAAGCAATTGCAGAACGTGGTACTCAATGGCTACAAGACAATGCAGGTATTACTGCATATGGCGTAGGTCCTGCGATCATGTTCTCCTACATTGCCGATAGAAACATTGAAGGCATGCTAGTAGGTACTGGGGTCGCTATGATTCTTATCTCCCTATTGATTGGCATCGCGCTTCGTAGTGTCAAACTAGGTTTCTTGAGTCTTATCCCTAACCTACTGCCTGCCGCACTTGCCTTCGGCCTTTGGGGTCTACTCGTTGGTGAAGTGAATGTCGCTGTCTCCATGGTAACGGGTATGGCACTGGGTATTGTTGTAGATGATACGGTCCACTTCTTGAGTAAATATCTAAGGGTTCGTCGTCAAGGTATGTCTGCCGAAAAAGCTGTACGTTATGCGTTTTCATCGGTGGGTGTGGCCATCATAGTAACATCTGTCATCTTGGTTGCAGGTTTTGGCGTACTGGCTCAATCATCTTTCGGTATGAATTCAAATATGGCGGTATTAACCGCTATCGCTATCGTTATGGCATTAATCGCTGACTTCTTATTGTTACCTGTTCTGTTATTAAAACTGGACAAGAAAGCCTATAAAACAGAAGAAGAAAACGCATCAAATGATTCAAACACTCGCTTCACAGCAGCAAACTAAGGTGAATAAAATGAAAAAGATATTTAATAGTCAAACCACTAAATTAAGCACCTTAGCCGTTGCAGGTAGCTTATTCTTCGGTAGCACTTTCCTTGTAGCAGCAGACCTATCTCCTGCTGAACAAAAAGGGCTAGACATAGCAATTGAAGCAGACAAACGTGATCTTGGTTTTGCAGATAACTCAACCAAGATGACCATGGTTCTTAGAAACAAATACGGTGAAGAAAGTGTTCGCCGTATGCGCAGCAAAACCCTAGAGCAAGATAATGATGGCGATAAAGCCCTCATCATTTTTGACAACCCAAGAGATGTGAAAGGCACAGCCTTTTTATCTTTTACTCATAAGACCACTTCGGATGACCAATGGCTTTACCTACCCGCTCTAAAGCGTGTAAAACGTATTTCATCTAGCAACAAATCTGGCCCTTTCATGGGCAGTGAGTTTGCTTTCGAAGACATCTCTTCACAAGAGGTCGAGAAATACACCTATAAGTACCTACGCAATGAGACTCTTGATGGCCGTGATCACTTTGTCATAGAAAGAGATCCAGTTGATCCTAAGTCTGGCTACTCGGTACAAAATGTGTGGATAGATACACAAGAATATCGTGCTTTTAAGATTGATTTTTATGATCGTAAATCAGACCTATTAAAGACACTTACCTTGTCTAGTTACAATCAATACGAGAATAAGTTTTGGCGCGCTGATAATTGGCTAATGATTAACCACCAAACAGGTAAATCAACTGAGCTTAACTACCAAGGATGGAAATTCTCCAATGGCTTCCGTGAAAAAGATTTCACAAAAAACAGTTTAGCTCGCGCTAAGTAACCTTAACGAGAGATAAAGATGATGAGTTTGAAGCCCTTATTAAAAGTAAAAAATTTACCTACTGCGGCCCTTACTCTTGCCAGTTTACTGTCTCTAAACTACTCATCAGCCCTTATGGCTGATGAGTATGAGGATACCTATAGTGAATTGACAGGTTATGGTGCATTGGAAGCTCGTTATTTCCCCCAGGATGCCCTTTATTCTGGACAAGATGACAGCAGCCTTTCCACTGCCTTTAATCTTGAGTATTACCGTGACTGGGATGATGGAAACAAAAGGTTTGTTGCAACAACCTTTGGCCGTTATGACGAGCAAGATAGTGAAAGAAGCCATCTAGATATTCGTGAACTTTATGTTTGGCGCGGCTATCAAGATTACGAAGTTTACGCTGGTGTACGCAAAGTATTCTGGGGTGTTACTGAAACACTACACCTAGTGGATATCGTCAACCAAGATGACGCCGTAGAGGACATAGATGGCGAGGATAAACTTGGCCAGCCTATGCTTAGCGTTTTGATGGAAAGAGACTGGGGTACCTTTGAAGCCTTTGCTCTATTTGGCTTTCGCGAGCGTACTTTCACCGGTAGTGATGGTCGATTAAGAAGCGAACTTAGAGTAGATACAGATGCGGCTAGATATCAGTCATCTAGAGAAGATGAACATATTGATTTTGCTGCAAGATGGTCTCAAGTCTATGGGGATTGGGATGTGGGTTTAAGCCAATTTATTGGTACCTCAAGAGATCCCCAATTTCAAACCATTACTAACTCTTCCAATCAGGTCATAGGACTTGCGCCTTATTATGCCCAGATTCAGCAAACCGGCTTAGATGTTCAAGCGATCCATGAAGATTGGTTATTCAAATTAGAAGGTATTTCTATTAAGTATAAAGGCGATGATAGAAATACTGCCGCTGTGGGTGGCTTTGAATATACCTATGTTGGCATCAACGAATCTGTCTCAGACTTAGGTGTTTTTGTTGAGTATCAATTCGACGATAGGCATGGAGATAAAGCAACAGTTAATCAGAATGACCTAGCCTTAGGGACTCGATGGGTACTTAATGATATTGAAGGAACTGAGGTTATCTCAAGCATCAGTTTCGACCTTGATAATCAAAGCCAATTTATCAGTTTAGAAGGCAGCCGCCGACTAAATGACGATTGGTTTATCGAAACCCAAGCAAGAGTTTTCACCAATACAGATACACAAGATAGCAGCTATCAATTACGCAATGATGACTATATTCAAGTTGAAGTAAGACGCTATTTTTAATGCTAAAAACTCATTCACTTCTCCCCTTAGTGAATGAGTTTTTTCTTTCTCCATCATCCCCTTAACCCGCTTTTTCCTCTCTTTCTCTATCCACGCTTTATGGAGAAGTTTTGCTTTTTTATGAATGCCATATCATTTTAAATATTTTAGTTTAAACTTGGGCTGAAAAATATTGTTTATAAAGCATAACTGACAGCGCTTTATTTAAATACGAGCTAGTAGCATTTTTATGGCTCACTTTCCCATAACTAGCAGCCAAAATAAGCACCTTTTAAAAGACATGATCAACTATCGTAAAAGTAACAAGCTCATTTTTCTTTTGAGTTTTCTCATTGCCCTACTCATTGTTGTAAATGGTCTTTTTTCATTCTTCAAAATGCAGCAGATTAAAGATGAGTTTTACGATGTTGCTAACCGTGATTTACCTCTTATTTCTCAGCTACTACCTCTGATTGATCGTCAATTTGAGCAAACCTTATTGATCGAAAAGCTACATCAGCTAAGCCAAGATCACAGATTAATCGTATTAGACACTCTTGAAGGGAGTTTTATCAGGAGCGGTGAAAAGTTCGAACAAACCATTGATGAACTGATTGCCTTTATTCAGCCTATGTTAACTGACAGCCGCCAAATAATGCGTGATCAAATGTCACGTGTTATCACGACACTCAATAAAATCAGCTTGGAACATACACAATACCATTACCAAGTAATCGATATGATGGAGGCGCTTAAATCCAGCCAAGGAGAGTATCACCCTGCCTTAATTACCTTACTTAATAATGAAGAAGTGGAACTAAGACGAGAGCTAATCGACTTAAGAGACGACCTACAAAGATTTACTCAAGAAGCAGCTGAAGAAGTTGAAGAACATGAAAACCAAGTCATCAGAAGTACGGTGACACTTAATATTTCTTCCTTCTTATTAGGTACATTACTGCTCTATATGATAGTTAAAATTATGGCTAGCCGAGATGCCGCCACACAAGAAATTAACTACTTCGCCCATTATGACCCGTTAACTAAATTGATTAACCGACGCTACTTTTTTGATCTTTTTGATCAAGCATTGCTACAACACAAACAAGATAAGCTTGCTTTCAATTTATGTATGTGTGATCTAGACCATTTTAAAGGCATTAATGATTCGCTGGGTCATCAGGCGGGGGATAAAGCGTTAACTGGCTTCGCTCAGATTTTAATGGACACATTAGGAGAGAAAGATATTATCGGCCGCTTTGGCGGTGATGAATTTGTGATCTGCTTTAACAATAAAAGCCAACAAGAATGTGAGTTTTTGCTAGAACAAGTTAAAACAAAGTTATCTCAAAACCGTTTCACATTAAATGAGCAATCAAACTTTTCAATCACAGCGACCTTTGGTGTGGCGCATATTGAAGCAGATAAGGTTTCTCAATCTGACTGTAAACAATTATTTGAAGCCGCAGATAAAGCGCTTTATCAAGCAAAACAAAATGGTCGTAATCAAATTTGTGTGTTAGATGCGATTACCGAGTAATCACATTATTCACTAAAACAACTAAGCCATGTGACCTTATAAAAACCTAATTAAGGTCACGCCAGAGTACTTTACCCGCCTTTTTCTCGATTAGATCAAGCCTTTCATTATGAAGCTCTAATTCAGCATCATTTGCTTTAAGCACTTTTAACATAGGTCTATCTGGGCTTAATCGTTTAATCGTTAAGGCAGCTCCTCCCATCATGTCATCGTCGTCATCACCTAAACCTAAGCTGGTTTGCCCACCTGTCATTAATAGGTAAACATCAGCCAAGATTTCAGAGTCTAATAAGGCTCCGTGGAGTTCACGGTGGGAGTTATCAATACCATAACGTCGACATAAAGCATCAAGGTTATTCTTAGCCCCCGGATGCTTATTTCGAGCAAAAGCTAAAGTATCAAAAACAGAACAAATGTCTGCAACCTTAGGGAAGTTGCCTAGCTTTGCAAACTCATGATCGATAAAGCCTACGTCGAAGGGCGCGTTATGAATAACAAGCTCAGCCCCTTGAATATAATTTAAAAAGTCTTGTGCTATTTCATGGAATCTCGGTTTATCGGCGAGGAATTCATCACCAATTCCGTGAACTTGAAAAGCCTCTTCTTCGACTTGACGATCTGGATTGATATATACATGGAAGTGATTCTGAGTGAGCTTCCTGTCCACCATTTCTACACAACCAATTTCAATAATTCTATGGCCCTGCTTTGGGTCAATACCCGTTGTTTCCGTATCTAGAATTATCTGTCTCATAATTAATCTCTTATCTTCTCTATGCCTAGGTTAGCAAGTTCATCAGCAATTTCATTTCCCTTGATACCAGCATGCCCTTTCACCCATTTCCACTCTATATCATGCCTTTGACATTCATCATCCAGAGCTTGCCATAAGTCTTTATTCTTCACAGGTTGCTTGGATGCTGTTTTCCAACCTTTCTTTTTCCAGCCTGCTAACCATTGTGTAATCCCCTTTTGTACATAAGAGGAGTCAGTATATAAAGTCACCTTACAGGCTTCAGTCAGCGCTTTGAGGCCTTCTATTGCTCCACTTAATTCCATGCGGTTATTAGTTGTATCATTCTCACCACCACATAGGCGCTTTTCATGTTCACCAAAGGTAATCCAAGCCCCCCAACCACCAGGTCCTGGGTTTCCTTTACAAGCACCATCTGTATAAATTACTACGTGTTTCACTGTTTAATCTCTTTCACCGTTGGCTTTCTTAACGGAGTTACTCGAACAGAAGCTCTTCGCCAACGTGGTTTATGTGGAATAAGTCTATGGGTTTGTTTTGTGGCGGTAATAACATAAACACCGCCAAGCGCTAGCTTTGACATAGACATTAAAGAATCTAAAGGCTGCCAACGGGCTTGCCATGCCGCTGATTTAAAAGGAGGCGTATAACACAGGTAATCTGTACTCTCTAATGTTAAACCTGCTACTTTCAACCAATCTTCCAAACGCTTCATAGCAATAAATTTGGCACACCAAGGAGCATAACTTCGGCTTGAAAAAAGCTGTTTTGCTCGCCAAAAGCTCCAAGGATTAAAACCCACAATAATGAGTTTACCGCTTGGCAATAGGCTTCTAGCCGCTTCACGCAGATCTCCATGAGGGTCTTCAGACAGCTCTAGCGTATGATGCAAGATATGAACATCAATACCATCAGATTCGACTGGCAATTCGTGAGAGTTAGCTACGATCAAGTTATCTGGCGCACCCAATTCAAGACAGGGAGCTATCATCAGCTTGGTACGAAGAAGTGAATGGGAGATATCCAACTGTTTAAGCGGACTTTGCGTCAAAAGATAATAACCCACTGTTTCTTTTAGCAGGCGATCTAACAATTCTGTTTCTTGCTTTAATACATTTTGGCCGAGCTCAGACTGGTACCATTGCTGGAAAAATTGCCTAACTTGCTTGTCCGCCATACAATTTACTCTGCTGACCTGTATCATTACTCAGTTTGATAGGATAACTTAAACGAGTAATTTTCTCCCCATTTGACACCTGAAAAGTGAGATTTATTTTGATTCATCCCATTCCAGCCTTTAACGACAATTATATCTGGATTTTGACCGACAATGATAGCTCACAAGCTTGGGTTGTGGACCCGGGTGATGCCAAACCTGTGCTCGCTTATCTTGAAGCACATAAATTGACCTTGGCAGGCATTTTAATTACTCACCATCATCCTGACCATACTGGTGGCGTTGCAAAGCTTAAAAAGCTGTTTAATTGCCATGTCGCGGGCCCTGCGCACTTGGTAAAGCTTATTGATCAAGCTTTAGTCGATGGTGATACTATTTCAGTACTGGGTCGTGAATTTGAAGTCATAGCGACTCCTGGACATACACTCGATCATTTATGCTATTTCAGCTCAAGCCAAGAAGAGGACAAGATTCTCTTTAGTGGAGACACATTATTTCGTGGCGGTTGTGGTCGATTATTTGAAGGTAGCCCAAAGCAGATGCAACATTCTCTGGAAAAGTTGGCTCAATTACCTCAAGACACCTTAATTTATTGCACTCATGAATATACTTTAGCAAATTATTCTTTCGCCCTTTCTCTCGACGAAAATAACGAAAATTTAATTAGATATGAGCAAGAATGCCAAGATTTACGAGCTCAAAACTTACCTACTCTCCCTTCAAAAATTTCTATAGAACAAGAGGTTAATCCCTTTCTTCGAGCTCACATTGATCAAGTTTCGAACAATGCAGCTAAGCAATTAGATCAAGAAGTAGGCAAGACAAAAGATGCAAGGTTTACACAAATACGTAAAGCAAAAGACAGCTTTTAGTTGACCTGAGTGGTTTGCACTATAAAATGTGTCGAAATTTGCCAACTAAAAATGACTAGATGACTAAACAAACTTTTATTGCAGCAACATTTTGCCTTGCGTTAACCGGTTGCCAATCGTTAACCAGTGAGCAAGATCAAGCAGGAACCCAAGCGATCGATGCGGAAAATACAGCCACGTCTAATCTAGACGCGAATGTAATTGACTCTGATGAAAACAATCAAACAGAAGATGAACTGGTTTTCCCTCTAGATACTCGCGATGTTGCCATGTCGCCAGCAGTTATTGACGATATCCCACTTCCTGAGGAATTGGCCAATCTTGATACTGAAAAAACTGAAGCAGAAGCCGAAGCGATTGTAGAAGAAGTCATTCCTGAACCACTTCCACCGATAGATTTATGGCAACGTATGCAATCTGGTTTTGCGCTTGACCTAGAGCTGAACAAACCTAGAATTTCTAGCCAACTAAAGTGGTTTGTTTCACACCCAAGTTACCTTGACCGTGTTTCACGTCGTGGTTCTCGCTACCTATACTTTATTGTTGAAGAGCTAGAAAAAGCGAACCTTCCTCTAGAGATTGCGTTACTACCTATTGTGGAAAGTGGATTTGATCCATTTGGTTACAGCCATGGTCGCGCATCAGGCCCTTGGCAGTTTATTCCATCAACTGGTCGTAGTTATGGTTTAGCTCAAGATTGGTGGTATGACGGTCGTCGTGACATTGTCGGCTCTACCCGTGCTGCTATTGCTTACCTTACTCGCTTGAACAAGATGTTTAAAGGTGACTGGCTACACGCTCTTGCCGCTTATAACTCAGGTGAAGGTACAGTTTCTCGTGCGATTCGTCGTAATAAAAAAGCGGGTAAGCCAACTGACTTCTGGTCACTTAAGCTACCAAAAGAAACCCGAGCTTACGTACCTAAATTACTTGCTCTTGGTAAACTTTTCAAAAATCCTGAAAAATATAATTACCAGCTAAAAGACATGCCAAATGAACCATATTTTGAAATAGTCAATATTGGTGGCCAAATCGACTTGGCACAAGCGGCGAATATGGCTGGCATCAGTATTGATGAAGTTTACCTTCTAAACCCTGGTTTCAACCAATGGGCAACCTCTCCAACCGGCCCTCACAGATTATTGATCCCAGTAGATAAGGCTAAGACATTCCGAAGCAAGCTGGTTTCTATCCCTGCTGATGAACGCGTTACTTGGGTTCGTTATACTGTTGAGTCTGGCGATAACTTGGCTTTAATTGCTAAACAGCACAATACAACGGTAAACGTGCTACAAGACGTGAATAAGATGTCTTCTACCCTTATTCGTGTTGGCCAGCAGTTAATGATACCTGTTGCAGGTAGCAAGATTGAAAGCTACACATTAAGCTCTCACCAAAGATTGCTAGCGAAGCAAAATCGCTCACCAAGTCAAAACCGCATAAAAATTAACTATGTAGTTAAATCGGGTGACAGTTTTTGGAAAATTTCGCAAAAGTATAAAACCACTTCTAAGCAACTTGCACGCTGGAATAACATGGGCTTAAAAGACCCGTTATTTGCAGGCCAAAAACTGGTTGTTTGGTTAAAAGGTGAAAAGCGTGTCAACAGCACTGGTCGTAGTGTAACTAAGAAAATTATCTACACCATTAGACCTGGTGACTCACTCGCTAAAGTGGCTGGTAAGTTTAGAGTAAAACTGGCTGATATTAAGAAATGGAATCCAAAGGTAACTGGGCAGAAATATGTTCAACCTGGGGACAGATTAACCTTATTAATCAATGTGGTCGCTGGCTAATTCATTAGTCAAGCTAACTTAATAGCTAGCCGCTACAACCCAATAAAAAATGCGCCCTAAGGCGCATTTTTTATTTCTAATCTAAGCAAATAAATGCTTATTCATAGCGACAGTGGTAAGCAGTTTGTTCGCTCACTTTAACACCAAAACTTTGGTTTGCTTCCACAATGAAGGTTTCACCTTTTTTAATTTCAACCCAATCTTCAGAACCAGGCAATTTAACGGTTAACAGACCAGATACAACTGTCATGTATTCTCTTTGTGACGTGCCAAACTCATATTCACCAACAGCCATAACACCGACTGTAGACACACCTTCTGCATTCTCTAGTGCAATGGATTTTACCTGATTGTCAAAATAGCTATTTACTGAAAGCTCAGACATTTTTTTCTCCCATGAATTGATAAATTTTCTGTCATCAAGAATACGGTTTTTAGACTTTAAGGTCATGGTTTTTTAAACCAAATTCATCATCAAAATCAATAAGATATTCTACAGTTCTGACAATTTTCAAGTCTAAAACTCATTGTCACTTTCGTCCGTCATTTGTTCAATGACCCAAGACCTAAAAGCCTCCATAGGTTGGGTCATTTTACGATCTTTCTGATTGACGATATAAAAAGCACTTTGTGTTTTAAGGTGTTGATCAAACAATACCTGCAAAGTGCCCTCATGAATCTCTGGAGCAACCAAACTTGGATCAGCTAAGGCTATACCTAACCCCTGAGCCGCCGCTGCTGCCGTTAAGGAACCATTCGAGAACATTACACCACGTCGGAATAACTTTGGTTGTAGGCCGTTCTGTTTAAGCCAGCTGTGCCATTCTTCTTTGCGTTTGGCCACATGCAGCAATGGATAGAAGCGCATATCATCTGGCGTACGGATTGGTTGATGAGGTTTGATTAGATTAGGGTTACAAACAGGTGCTAAGGCAGAGTTTCTTAAAAATTGCTTTTCAACATCAGGCCAATCACCATCACCAAAATAGATAGCCATATCAATATCACCCGCCGAGAAATCAACAAGGCCGGAAGAAGCGTTTAATTCAAGTTGTACATCAGGATATTGATCTTGAAAGCTCTCCATTCTTGGCATTAGCCAACGAGAGAGGAAGGCTGGAGCAACACTTAAACGTAAAACACCACCTAAAGACTGCTTATTAATCAAGTCAGTCGTGGCTTCATCAAGCTGCCGAAATATTGACGCTATCGGCTCTAGGTAATCAGCTCCTGCTTCAGTCAAGAGTACTTTTCGTTTTGTCCTTAAAAATAACTCTATACCTAAAAACTCTTCAAGCGCTTTGATTTGATGACTCACAGCAGAAGGCGTAACAGAAAGTTCATGGGAAGCCTTAATAAAACTACCGTGACGGGCAGCCGCTTCAAAGCAACGTAGCGTATTTAAAGGGGGTAAACGATTAATATCTCAAACTCCATAGTTATGAGGAATCTAGGGAACCTGCGATTAAGTTGCGCTCCTCGCCATAAATCTAGCGGTGTTTACCCACACGCTGAGGCGGGAGGACTTATTCGCAGGCTCCCTAGTTTAAATGCCGTTTTATACTTTAGTTATAGGTCATTTTTAACACACTTTTCACTAAAAAAACGCCCTATCTACAAATAGGTGAAATTAATTCATCAATAACGTGAAAAAGGATACTTTGTTAATTTTGACTAAAATTTTTACTATATGCATGTCAACAAAACATACTACTTGGAGCACACAATGGACAAAGCAACATACGATAGTTTAGCCCCTTTCAGCCTAAACCAAACAACTGAAACTTACGCTAAATTAGATAACAACATAGATTTCATCTACTACGAAAACCGTGCAAGACAAATGCGTGCAATGGCAGTTAAAGCCACTTTTAAAGCCGTAGCAACAGCAATTAAAAGTCTTTTCACCAAAGCACTACCAGCACTATCCCTAAGCAAGACCCAAACTGCTTAGGGGCAGTCGCGACCTAAGCAAGTTATAGCTTCTTACTTTAATACTCTATTTTCCTACCTTAATAGACTCTCTGCTTTTACGACTTCTTTTTAATAGACATCCTGTCTGTACTTATCCTTTTAGCTGTCTTTTCTATTATTCCTTATCGTCTAAGGCAATACCTTTACTTTTCTTAGGTACTTTGAAAGGTTCAAAACCATCCTGGCTATTAGTATGAAGTTTTGTCTTACTCGGGCCACGACGTTTTACTGGTGCTTTCGTTTCTGCTTTCACTTTCTTCTCTTGAGGTTTTTTCGACTTTTTAAAGACCTTCTTAGGTGCTAAGCCTTTAAAGCTTGCTTCTAAACCTTCTATGGTATCGAAGCTAAAAGTGCGGGATAAGAAAGCTTCTAACGCTTTAAAATTATGCCAATCTTTTGGCCCTACCAATGAATAGGCGTCGCCTTGGAAGCCAGCACGACCTGTTCGGCCTGTTCTATGAACATACTCTTCGCTGTGTTTGGGTATATCAAAGTTAATCACATGAGAAACATTGGCAATATCCAAACCACGTGATGCTAAATCTGTACTCACCAATATTTGAAAGTGGCCACGAGCAAAGCTGTCCATAACCTTATTACGAGCAGATTGCGTTAGATCACCATTTAGCGCTTGAGTAGTAAAACCATTTTCTTCTAATAGACTCGCCAAACGAACTGTGTCTAACTTAGTCGCCGTAAAAACAATGGCTTGTTTAATAGTTTCTTTTTCTAATGTGTGAGTCAAAATCGCTTTTTTATGATCTAGGTGATCACAAAGATAAAACTTCTGTTTGATGTCACTATGAACATCTGTTCCTGCACCTACTGCTACTCGCGAAGGCTCATTCAACAGCCTTTGAGCAATTTCGTTGACTTCTGTATTATCTAAGGTTGCAGAGAAAAATAATGTTTGGCGCAAGCGATGGCTAGCAGCATCATCAATTTGTTTAAGTTGATCAGCAAAACCTAAATCCAACATACGATCAGCTTCATCAAGAATAAGTAACTCAAGCCCATCTAAGAACATATTTCTTTGATTTAGGTGATCTACTAAACGACCAGGTGTGGCTACAATAAATTGAGGATCTTTCTGTAGATCTTTAATTTGATCGTTAAAGTTTTCCCCCCCAAGAATAAGGGCAGTCTTCAACTTACTGCTGGCCACTAATAGCCTTAATTGAGAAAATACCTGCTTTGCCAATTCGCGGGTTGGCACGAGAATCAGTACACGAGCATCTTTGTTAGACAAGGCTCTAACGCGATAAACACGGTGTAACGCAGGTATTAGGTACGCCAGTGTTTTTCCTGAACCTGTTTTTGAAGATGCCAGTAAATCACGCCCAGCCATGGCTTCGGGAATCGCTTGGGCTTGGATTTGTGTCGCTGAGTCAAAGCCCCAGTGGCGAAGTGATTGTAGAATACGGGCATCAAAACCAAAATCAGAAAATTGCAAAGACAGAACCTCAATGAAAACCTAAATATGAATTGAGGCATTATATCCTAAGCCATTGTCAAAAGCCCTAATCCTCTAGCTTTCCTAAACTAAAATATTGCTCTTTGCTTTTCACACAAAGATGTAGCTCACCATCAATTTCAACTTCTTCTCCCAGCTCAACCAAATCATAAAAAATATTTCTATGAATCAAAGCTTTCATACCATAGCGTACAGAAATATAAGGGTGAGCTTCTCCCTGATAATCATCCATCCATAAGCTGATATCGTCTTCTCCAAGTACTAGGAGGTCTCCCACTGAGGTAATGAACTCTAATGACTCACCTTCATCACGTTTAACTACTTTCATATGAGTAATAAGAAATGGGGCATCTTCAACCTGAATTCTCACTTTCTCAACAGGTGTGACGAGAAAGTGCTCACCCTCTTCTTGCCACAAAATACGGCTAAACATTTTTACCATAGCAGGGCGTTTTATTGGACTGCCTTCATGCCACCACTGTCCATTAGCCTTGATCAACATATCCATATCACCACATGCATCTGGCTTCCAAAGGTGCACAGGTGGCAAATTATCATTGCCGTATTCGGCTAATTGCGAAACATCTAACATGCTCTACTCTTTTATAATTGATTAAATTACTCAGGCTAAATCAGAAAGGATTAGTCTCATTCACCTCAACTTCAATATTATTCAAACAGAATGGGATGATCTTGAATTCAATTCACTGATAAAATGGCCTTATTAAATAGTTTATCACCCTGTTTAGAAAAATTAACAACTAGATAGGGTCAAAAGGTGAGTTGAATGAATTCCAAATTGAGCAGTAAATTTCAAGACCCTAATCGTGGCGTGTATTTAATCGGCACAACTCCGCCAAGATCTTCTGTCGAAGAAGACAAATTAGCTGAAATTTCTGCCAAGTTGCTACAGCGTATTAGCGAAGTCGAAGTTGATGGTTTAATTGTGTACGATATTCAAGATGAGAGCAGCAGAACAGACAAGCCGCGCCCTTTCCCTTTTATGTCAACTCAAGACCCAAGAGCTTGGTCTAAGCGCCTACGTGAAGGTTCAGACTTACCTGTTATCACTTATAAAAGCGTTTCAGCACGATCAGAACAAGAGTTTAACCAATGGTTAGACGACTCTTGGACTCAATACGGCATTAAAGACATTGTACTTGTTGGCTCACCTTCTTCGGATGGTGATATTAAACTTCCCCTAAGTCAGGCATACAAAACATTAGACAAACATAATCATCCTTATCATCTTGGTGGTGTAACGATAGCAGAACGCCACGCTGTTAAAGGTGATGAGCATTTACGTATTTTCAATAAGTCGGCTTCTGGCTGTGACTTTTTTATCTCCCAAGCGGTTTATAATGCACAGGCAACCATTGACCTAATCAGCCGTTATGCTCGCACTTGTAAAGAAAGAGGTATTAAGCCTAAGCGTTTAATTTTAACTTTCACTCCATGTGGTAGTGCTAAAACCTTAGACTTTATGGAATGGTTAGGCATCTCTGTTCCAGAGGCAACCAAACATCGTATTTTAGATGCTAAAGACCCTCTTGCTGAGTCAGTTAAAGTGTGCAGAAATGCTCTTGAACAAATTATTGAAACTGCCTTGCCTTTAGGCATACCACTTGGTTTAAACATAGAAAGTTTAACCAACCGTAAAGATGAAATTGATGCATCTATTCGCCTTTATAAATTACTCAAAGCAACACTAGACTTAAAGCTAGCAGAAAGATCATTAGAGGCTTAACCCTTTAAAACATTATAGAGATTAATTACTTAATCCCTTTGTCTGCCTAAGGGCGGCTGCAGGTTATGCAGCCGCCCTTTTTCTTTCTTGCTCACCTCTCACCCCCTTCTAAAAATTCAACGACACAACCCTTTAACTCAACCAATAAGAAAGGTTATTTCTTATATTTTTAAACTTGTATTTGAAATGCATGTTATATATTCTTGCATCATTCAATGCCTGTTCAAACTTTAATCAGGCAAGCAAGCAAAGACTTAAAGTAGGATATTTTTATGCAATCACTCTTTTTTAGAATGCGTTTTATTCATTGGTTAGGTGCCATTGGTTTATTTATTAATGCTTTCTTCTTCACCCAAGAAACCTACTCGCAAGTACTGCAATACGTCGTTGTGGTACTTTTGGTAATTCATGATATCGATGAGAAGTATTGGGGAGTAGATGCACTACATGGCATAACTCAATACATGAAAGCATTCGAGAAAAAAGATTTATCCCAAGCTTGTAGTGTTAATAGCCAATACAACAGTGAGATGGGAAAAATACTAAAAGTGATTGATTCCTTTAGGCTGAATGTTAGAGACACCCTAACCGATATTCAAAAGCAGGCTCATACCTGTGATGATGTGGCGGATGAACTCGCCAACCGAAATCAAGACCTAGTCAACCGTATCCAAAGCCAAGACGAAAGTGTACAAACTCTCGCTGATAAATGTGAATTACTAGACCAACAATCTCTTTTATTACAACACAGGGCGGAGCAGACAGAGCGAGAAGTACAAAACACTCAAAGAGGGTTAGAAGAGTCCACCAGCTCAATGTCTGAAATGGCTAACATAATTGATAATTACATTGAGAGCAGCAACCAATTAAGTAATAAATTTGAGTCCCTCTCTGAGCAAGCAAAATCCATAGGCAGTGTTGTTTCCGTAATAGATACTCTGGCCGACCAAACCAATTTATTGGCTTTGAATGCTGCAATTGAAGCCGCGAGAGCAGGCGAACATGGTCGTGGTTTTGCCGTGGTGGCAGATGAAGTTAGACAACTTGCTCTCTCTACTCAAGACAGTCTGAATCAAATTAACTTAATTGTTCAAGCTATCAGTACAGCGGTGAAAGAGGCAGGGGAACAAATACAAAGACAGTCTTCAAACTTAACTGATTTGTCTCAAACCTCTATGAGTAGCCGAGAACAAATCGCTATTGCAAGCAAGCACTTAAATGGTATTTTAGCTATCATTGGTCAGCAAAATCAGCATAACGACGTCGACCTAATGCAAGTTCATAAGATGGTAACTGAGGTTTCTCAACATATTAACTTGCTTCAGAAACTATCTCATTCAAACAGCAAAGACTGTGAGCAGCTCCAATACCAAGGACATAGGCTTAATGAGATCAGTGCTGGGTTAGTCAGTAAGCTGAGTTCATTCACACTTTAACTAAGAGCTAATTCAATTAAATGAGACTAACTGCCTTTACAGATTTTGGTTTGAGAACTCTTATGTATCTCACCAGCATTCCAGCTGAGCAATTAAGCAGTGTGCCTGAGGTAGCCAAAGTTTATGATGCCTCTCAAAACCATTTTGTAAAGGTGATAGGCCAGCTAACCAAGCTAGGTTATGTACAATCCATCAGAGGTAAAAATGGTGGTATTCGATTAGCTAAAAAGGCAGAAGACATTAATGTTGGCAAAGTAATTAGAGAGCTAGAGAATCACCTTGATGCGGTTAATTGCTCTAAACCAGCCTGTCAAATAGCCAGCTGTTGTGAGCTAAAGCAAGCTCTCGCTCTGGCTATGGAAGCATTTCTCACCAAGATGGAAGAATATTCTCTAGCGGATATTGTTCAGAATAAACCTGAGCTCATCCCCCTATGGCAGGCTGAACAAGATGAAGACCTTAATTAGCCTTCTATCCTAGTTAATTAGCGAGTTAGTCTTTAATTTAAATCTTCAAGTTCATTGTTTACTTTTTCAAGTACAGCCTCATAAGAAATATAAGACATAGCTTCTGGATCATGAACAGTAGAGGCCCAAGGAATGTCTGATATAGGTTTACCATACTCTTTCTCAGCTAGCATTTGATACACACTCACCACAGATGCTTGCCCATAATAAGGGCCCGTTCTTTCAGGGTTAGACAAGGCATATAAACCCACCATAGGCGTATTCACAACCGTAGCAATATGCACAGGCCCAGTATCTGGACTAATAATAAGCTTGGCATCTCGAATCACAGCCGTTAACTCTTTAATACTTGTTTTACCAACTAGATTATCCAGCTCATAACCTTGAGCAATAGCCTTCACAAATTCAATTTCCGTTTTGGTCGGTCCACCCGTTAAAACAACCTTCTCCCCTTTTGAGATAAGGTGCTCAATCAGTTTGCGATAACCTTCTAACGTCCAGTTCTTAGTCACCTTAGACCCACAAGGGTTAATAATGATGTAATCATTCGGTAACTCAGTTTGGCGCTTTGGCACCTCTAATTGCCAACTGGGTTTTGCATGGGGAACATCGATTGCCTCTGCCATGCTCATCAAGGTATCCAGTACATGTCTGCCTCTTGGTTCAGGCGCTAAGGTATTCACAAACCAATGCTGTTTTTCACGGGAATGACTTTTAGCAAATCCAATGCGTGTTTTAGCTTTAAGCATGCGAGTCAACAAACTGGCCCTAGAGGACCACTGCATGTGTAACAAAACATCAAAAGATTCATTAATAAACTGCTTTCGAATAGCCAACATGCCTTTTAAACCAGACGATTTCTGATAGGTCACTATTTTGATATCAGGCATCATACTAACTAAGTCGGCTTCTAGCTTACCTGTTATCCAAGTAATCTCAGCATTTGGGTAGCGTTTTCGAATCGCAGTGACAACTGACATAGCATGACAGACATCACCTAATGCTGATAAACGCACTATGGCTATCTTGGCATTTTCAGATAATTTCATTTATTTTCGCTTCCCCATCCAAATTTTATCTAGCATTTAACTAAAAAACTTATTGTTTAACAAAGTCTTGCTGCGTTAAAAAGTGGCTTATTATAGAATAGCTATCGACAAAAGTGTGACTTCATCGAAACAGAGTGGAAAAGATGCCAATAGAGCAAACCAAACCGGGGCCTGATCGTTTATTTATCAGCAACCCTGATTTAGCCGTTAATGATAACTGGTTTTCAGTGGATTATTGGCAGTCTCAAGATGCAGTTAAAGGCACGGCGTCAGGCAGAGGTACTGTTTGGTTTTTAAATACTGCAAAAGGAAACTTTGTTCTCAGGCGCTATCGTCGCGGTGGCTTAATTGCAAAATTAACTCAGTTTAAGTTTTTCTTTAGCGGCTTCAAAAAAACTCGCCCTTATCAAGAGTTGGCCCTTTTAGAGTTTATGCTGGAATCTAACCTACCTGTCCCTGAGCCGATTGCAGGCCGTTGTCAGCGCTCTGGTCTACACTATCAAGCAGAAATCATTACCAAACTTATCCCAGACGCAGACGAACTCTTTTCATGCTTGATGGATAAGGAAAAAGCTGCGGCCCTAGACTGGCCATTAATTGGCAAAACGATTAAACGCTTTCATGAAAAAGGCATAGACCATACTGATCTAAACTGTCACAACATTATGCTAGATAAAAGCGGTAAAGTTTGGCTTATCGACTTTGATAAATGCCAACAGCGAAGTGTCAACTCACAGTGGCAAGAAGCCAATTTACAAAGACTAAAGCGTTCGTTTGAAAAGGAAGCAGGAAAACATGCTAAGTTTCTTTTCGAACTGACACACTGGCAATTATTATTAGAAGGCTATCATGGCTAAAAAGAACTCAAAAAAGTCAGTTCCATTCACTCAATTACTTTCACCTAAACACTGGCCTACATGGATTTTCATGGGCTTAGCTTGGCTTCTTGGCCACCTTCCTTTTGGTGCCCAGAAAAAGTTAGGTCATTTACTCGGAAAATTCTTATTCTTGGTTGCTAAGCGACGTCGCCATATTTGCATGACGAATCTAACCATTTGTTATCCTGAAATGTCTCAAGATGAAAAGCTTGCCTTAAGCAAACAGCACTTTCAGAGCATGGGCTTTGGTTTTCTTGAAACCTTTAGTAGCTGGTTCCATAAAACAGATGAACTGAAAGTTGAAGCAGAATTTGAAGGACAAGAGGTTTTAGATGCTGCCCTATCAGAAGGTAAGGGCTGTGTTTTTATTAGCGGACATTTCTCTTCACTGGATATTTGTGGAAACTTGATGTCTCGCTATGCAGTCGTCCACCCTATCTATAAGCAACAAAACAATGCTGTTTTTAACTTTATCATGGAAAGACAAAGATCACGTATTTTCGAGAAAACAATAGAACGTAGCAATATGCGAGAAGTACTTAGATCCTTAAAAGCCAATAAAATCATCTGGTATGCAGTTGATCAGGACTATGGCCGTAAACATTCAGTCTTCGCTCCATTCTTTAACAGAGAAAGTGCGACTATCGCTCACATTGGACGCATTTGTAGCATGACCAAAGCACCGGTTCTTTTATACGATTATGGAAGAACAGAAACAGGCTATAAAATGAGAGTAGAAAGAATCGATACTTTACCAACGGGTGATGATGTTGATAATGCTCGTATTATGAATCAACAAATGGAAGCTGTGATTGCGCCTAAAAAAGAACAATATTATTGGACTCATAGACGCTTTAAAACTCAAAAAGATCCTGAGGCTAAATCACCTTATTAGATTTCTCTAAAAATCAATTTGGTAAGAATGCTAGACATAAAAAAAGCCCATATGGGCTTTTTTTATGTCTAGCAAAAGTAGAACTAATTTATAGTTCGCTTTCTTCTAGACTGGTGTTAAGTTCGTATGAGTCTTCACCAAGATCATCATTAACCAAAAGCAGTGCTTCTTCGTATGCGCCACCAAACTCAATACGAGTAATATCATACAAATCGTATTCATACGTTTCATCGAACCAGCGAGCATCAGAACCAATCTCTTCTAATTCAAAACTCACTTCGTCAGCTTTGACAACGCGACCAATCTCACAACTGTCACTTTCAAGCTCTTCACGATGTAATGTCACTAGACCAAAGTCTTCACTGATATCAAGTAATATCTGGCTAAGGTCACCTAGCTCAATTTCAGGGTTTTGTGCTTCTTCTTCACGAAGCTCTAACACCTTTTTCTGGAAATCATTAAAAGGCGCTGGATGCACAAAGTCGCTAATATCTTCTAAAAATAAAATTTGATAACCGTTTAAACGGATACTGTCATCTACCAGTTGTAGAAGCACCATTTCTTCATTGGCATCAATAATGAATCCATCACTCCAGTTATCCGGACCATCAAGTTCTTCTCGAAAAATTCGTACTAGGTTATTTCGAGTTTGTGCCTTTTCTAGTTCGATAAGCATGTTGAATCCCTAAAACGTAAAATAGAAAGATGTGGTTAAGATTCAAATCTTAACCACTTAGTCTAAGTGTAAACTTAGCTAGGATCATGAACAATATTAATTACATACAATTTGCATGACAAAAATATTTAATACAGTAAGTTATGCCAATCTTCTAACAAACCCACCATATCTTCCAAACCACATTCAGACTTAATACCTTCATCTGAAGCTTGATAAAAATCACTCTGAGTATCAAACATGGCACTAATCTCTTCGCCAACATCACTCATATCAACTTGGCGATTTACGCTCACACCTTCTGCACCTATGCTGACAATATAAACACCTTGCTGGGTAATCTGTGTTTCTGTATCTGCGTCAACTAAGTGGATACTTTGCAATACTTTTTGGATATCTTCTCTTTCTTTTAACTCTTCACTTACCCAATCTGCTATCGCTGAAAACTCATATTCAGTCGCTATACGGTAGGTTTGCTCTGTATCATCAAATGCTATTTCATAGTCCATAACCTAACCTCTTACACCTTGCTTTACGCTTATTCTATTCAACTTCATTGCTATTTATTAATTCACTAAAAAGGATTATTTTTTCAAACTTTCCGGAGGAATATCCTGTGTTCTTTCTGTACGGTTTTGGCTTTGTTGCCTTTGCGGAACAGCAGCTGCCAACCTAGCTTGACGCTTGGCTTCTTTCTCCGCTTTAACTATCTCAACCTGACGCTCTTCTTCTAAGATCATCTCTGGTGTTTCCATCACGTAGGTTCCTATAGCACCACTGCGTACATCATGCAAAAAGACTTCAGCAGCTTTATGCATATCAATCACACCGCCCGCTCTTAATGCACCACGTTTCGAACCTATAATACCAAGCACCTCATCCGCCGTGCCTAGCTCAGTTTTAAACTTATATCGACTAATAATATAATCAGGGTAATGCTCAATAAAAAATTCAAGCCCTACCAAGGCAACATCTTGATAATCAATCGCCGTATCGCGAACTGCACCTGTGACAGCCAAACGATAGCTGGCTTTAGGATTTTCAATCTTTGGCCATAAAATACCAGGCGTATCTAGCAAGACAAAACCTGGAGTAACTTTTAACTTTTGCTGAGATTTAGTAACAGCAGGCTCATCCCCAACCTTAGCGACACGCCTACCTAGTAAAGCGTTCATCAGACTAGACTTACCCACATTAGGAATACCTGCAATCATGGCGCGAATCGGCTTTTCTGCTGTGCCCCTGTGAGGCACAAGCTTAGCTACCCAGTTTTTAACATTCGCAAGATCTTGCTTATCTAAGGTTGAAAAAGGTTTTGCTGTGATTGATTCTTGCTCTTGCCAATAATCCAACCAAGTGCTGATACGATCTTTATCTGCTAAGTCTTTTTTATTCAAAAGACGCAATACTGGTACATCACCTCTGAGCTGGCTTAACATAGGATTCTGGCTTGAATCTGGAATTCTTGCATCGAGCACTTCGATAACAATATCCACCTGCGTCATGACATCTTCAATTTCACGACGGGCTTTATTCATATGCCCGGGGAACCACTGGACGCTCACTAAACTCACCTTTTATCTTCTAAACATATAAGGCGCAGGATTCTAACACACTAACCGCTCGAAGTAAGCCGCTAACACTTGTCATTAGGCCTTCTAGGTAATTTCATTCAGCAGCAAAACCACATGATACTCATCAATAAATACGGCCCAAATTGGCTTAAAACGACATTAAGATAAAGACTATCGACTCAAAGCCATTAGCTATGATGTAAATCAAAACAGTAATTTAACCTAAGTTTATACTCGCTTTACTCAGATCAGCAGGTGCATCCCTGAACAAGAGGCCTTGTTGGTCTGAGCGTTCTCTCGATCAGACATAATGTCAAAGGTATGTCTTTCTAGCTAATCAGTAAGGGTTACTGGTTAGCTTTTTTTATGCCATTAGTTCGGGCAACTTCCTCTTTAACATCAGATATCACCTTTGGATAAATACCATCAAATAAGGTTTCACTCTGCTCTAGAAGATAAGGAAGCGCCTGATAAAAAGGTAATAAATGCTCGCCATAACGCCAAGGGCGGATAATGGACATCAAGGCTCTTTCAATACCTTTTAAAGTCCCTAAACTCTGCAACCAACGACTCTCATTAAGTGATAAAACAAGTCTTTGGAACTCAGGCTTAGCCAGATCTTTATGTGCTAAAAGGTCAGGAATAAACTCATCATAAAACTGATGCAATGGGGCATCATTATATTCTGCCCATTTATTCACCAACCAATAGTCCATTAATAAATCTTGCACTATGCCAGCAAAACGTCTTCTGCCGATCTTTTGTTCTGCCCTAAATTCAATACTTAACGGGTGGCTATCAAATGTCTTATCAACAAACTGGTGAAGTTTAATGCCATCTTGAACTACCTCAGGTAAAAGCTGAATTTGATTAGCATGACAGAAATCTGCCATTAAACTGCCTGAATAGGAGGTATTAGATAATTTTGCTAGATGTAGGTGTGCCAGATAGTTCATAAATAACCTATTTGTCGCAAAAAAACTGTAAATTTAAAGTGATTAATACGACATTAAAAAACGCGTATAACTGCCTGAGTAGCTCTCAAGAAAAAACATGATGTAAGACTTTATGCGCTTTTCTCGGCTTAAAGTCACGGTTTATTACCTTGTTTTACATAGGAAACTGCTCAAAGCTTGGCAAGTCTTTCGAAAAACGATATTGTTATTCATCTAACATATAAGGTGTCGGGGCAGGCAAAACCTTATATTTAGCGACTTGGTTTAAATGGATTTTTACAACCAAATATAAAAATTAGAATAATAACCTTGATATAACATTCAGTTACACTATGTATTTCGTGATTTATTCCACACTTTAAATAATAAAAGCCTTAGCGACTTCTGCTTAGATAGGCTAATCCCCTGCCTTTGGTCATTTAAAATTTAAGGATAAGAAATGAAGGTTGTGGCACGCTTCATCACTCTTTTGAGTTTATTAATTTGTTCAGCCAGTTATGCGGCAACACTTCATATGGCTACGGACGCTGATCCGTCTTCATTAGACCCTCATGAACAACTTTCTCAAGGCACATTACAACTATCTCACTTAGCCTTTGATCCTCTACTTCGCTGGAGACAAGATCATACTTTCGAGCCACGCCTTGCCACCAGCTGGAAGAGTATCGATAAACTAACGACACGCTTCGAACTTCGTAGAGAGGTTTACTTCCACTCTGGTAATGAATTTGACGCTGATGATGTTATTTATACAGTAAAGCGCCTTAAATCATCGGTAGAGTTTCGGGCATTATTCGACAATATCAAACACATCGAAAAACGAAACAGTCATAGCATTGATATTATTACCCATAAGCAAACCCCTTTATTGCTTAACTTGATGGCCTACCTTTTCCCTATGGATAAAGATTTTTATCAAGGTCGTGATGACATAGTTAAATTCGGTAATAGTTTCGCCTCCCGCAACTTATCTGGCACCGGCCCTTTTATTATTACCAGTCGAGAGCCTGGTACTCGTATTGAATTTGTTCGTAATGCCAATTACTGGGACACAAAAAGTAAAGGCAATGTTGATCGCATTGAATTCTCGACTATCAAGTCTGATGCAACAAGGCTTGCAGCTCTTCTTTCTGGCGATGTTGACTTTATCTTTCCTATCTCACCTTTAGATATGCCAAGAGTTAAGCGCAGTCGCAATATTCAATTAGTGACGCTACCAAGTACTCGAATTTTGTTCCTACAGCTTAACCAAAACCGCCGAGAAGAGCTTAAAAACACTAAAGTTCGCCAAGCGATTAACCTTGCCATCAACCAAGAAATCATTGTTGATAAAATACTAAAAGGCTTTGGAACAGCAGCGGCACAACTGAGTGCTGATGATTTCTTAGGCCATCTAGATTCACTGACGCCACGTTTTGAACTAGATAAAGCACGCCAGTTAATGCGTGAAGCAGGCTATGAAGAAGGCTTTAAAATTAGCATGATGGCGCCGAATAATCGCTATATTCATGATGAGAAAATAGCGCAAGCAATCACAGCAATGCTGGCGAAGATTAAAATCAGAGTGGATCTAAAAACCTTACCTAAAGCTCAATATTTTCAGGAATTTGATAAACGTTCTGCCGACATTATGATGCTAGGTTGGCAGTCTGACACCCTAGATTCTAATAATATTTTTGAATTTATCATTGCCTGCCCAGACGCAAAAACGGGGTATGGTGTCTACAATGCAAACGGCTATTGTAACCCTAACCTAGATAATCGTATTAAGTCTGCCAATCGTGAATTAAACCCTGAAAAGCGTATTCGCTTATTACAGCAAATCGAATCAACCATAGCGCAAGATGCTGTGATTGTTCCAATTGCATGGGAACACCTTGCTTGGGGTGCTAAGCAAAACGTTAATATTAAAGACGTGATTAATTCTCAAGATTGGCCTTATTTAGGTGACCTTGTCATAGACTAAGTCGTTAGCCTCTTCTATTAATAAACCACAGATTCCAAAAAGAACGATTATTAGATGTTAATATTTTTATTACGAAGATTGTTACAAGCCTGTGTGGTGATGACAGTTATCAGCATTATCAGCTTTGTCATTCAAGACAGCCTTGGCGACCCAGTTCGACAAATGGTTGGGCAAAGCGTCTCTCCTGCTGAGATAGAGCAAATACGCCAAGAGCAAGGCTTTAATGACACCAAGTTTGAACAATACACACGCTATGCAAAAAACGTCTTACAAGGAGACTTTGGCACCTCTTATTTTTATAAGGAGCCCGCATTAGATGTCATTTTGAAAAAGCTACCTGCGACTTTTGAACTCGCTTTTTCCGCTATTATCATCATTATTATGGTCTCTATCCCATGTGGTATTTTTGCTGCCATTCGGCCTAAAAACATACTCGCAAGATTTTTAATGTTCTCCAGTACCATTGGCTTGTCTGTTCCGATTTTTATTGTCGGTATCTTTTTGCTTTATACCTTTTCTATTGAATTACAGTGGACACCTAGTTTTGGCCGTGGCGATACCGTCTTAGTCTTTGGTATTTGGGAGACAGGCTTTCTAACCTTAGATGGACTTAGTCATTTGATCTTACCAAGCTTCTCTTTAGCCATTGCCCTGCTTCCTATGTTTGTCAGGCTGATTCGCTCTGAGATGTTAGAAGTGCTGCACTCAGAATATGTAAAGTATGCTTGGGCAAAAGGTTTGTCACCTGCACGTATCTACTTTGTGCACGCCTTTAAAAACACCATGTTGCCAATTATAACCATTGGTGGCATTCAAGTAGGTACTTTGGTTGCTTATACCATTTTGACCGAAACCATTTTCCAATGGCCTGGCATGGGGAGCTTATTTCTTGATGCCGTAAACCGAGTCGATAGTCCGCTTATTTCCGCTTACCTTATTGTAGTAGGCGCTATCTTCGTTATTTCAAACACCCTAGTTGATTTAATCTACGGCTATATCAACCCTACCGTTAAACTGGCGAGTCATGGCCTATGAAGTATTCAGTTAAAGAGTTGTCTCTTCTACCCATTAGTAAACAAAGATGGAAACATATTTGGAATGGCTTTCTAAGTGATAAACTTGCCGTTCTATCTTTGGTTATCTTTATTTTCTATTGTGTGGTTGCACTAGCGGCTCCACTCATTGCACCGTTTGATCCTTATGATCCTCAATTTATGGATCTTGAAAATTCAGAAATTGCCCCCTATTGGATAAGTGGTGATGAACGCTTTCTATTAGGCACAGACGCCCAAGGTAGAGACCTACTCTCCACCATATTATATGGCACACGCCTATCTTTAAGCATAGGTTTATTAGCCGTTATTATTCAGGCGGGATTAGGCATTTTTATTGGTTTAACAGCCGGTTACGCTGGCGGCAGACTAGATAACTTTTTCATGCGTTGTGCGGATATTCAACTGTCTTTCTCCACCATGATGATTGCGATCGTTTTTCTCGCTATATTTCAGACCTTGTTTGGCAGTGACTATTACCAACAACTTGCCATGATAATGCTCATACTTGTTATTGGTTTGGCTGAATGGCCTCTTTTTGCAAGAACTATACGAGCCTCCGTATTGGCGGAAAAGCAAAAAGAATATGTAGATGCTGCAAGAATTATGGGCATCGGTCCTATGCGTATTATGTTCAAACATATCTTGCCAAATACCATGTCTCCTTTATTAGTTATTTTTACGATTCAAATTGCTAACGCGATTGTGGCTGAGGCTGCCTTATCCTTTTTAGGCTTAGGTATGCCTGTTTCTGAGCCTTCTTTAGGCTCATTAATTTCCATTGGCTTTAGCTACGTATTTTCTGGCGCTTGGTGGATATGCATCATCCCTAGCGCAACCTTGATCCTTCTTATCTTAGTCATGAACCTATTAGGTGATTGGTTAAGAGACCACTTAAATCCAAAGATTTACAAAGACTAATTATGACCTTATTAGACGTAAGAAATTTAAATGTCTGCTTTGGTTTAAAGTCAGGCGTTATGCAAGCTCTTTATGATGTGAGCTTTAGCTTAGAAAGAGGCGAAAGAGTTGCTCTCGTGGGTGAGTCTGGTGCGGGGAAATCCATTCTAGGTTTCTCGATTGTGAACCTTATCAGCAAACCTGGTTTTATTGAGTCGGGCTCAATTAAGCTAGATGGTAAAGAATTAACACAATTGTCTCATCGTCAATTGAGACATGTTCGTGGCAAGCGTATTGCCATGATATTCCAAGACCCCATGATGACGCTTAATCCTGTTATCAGTGTTGGCGTGCAAATGGTTGAAGCGATTCGCAGCCATACGACCATGAGTAAAAAAGATGCGAAGAAGATAGCCATAGATAGACTTGCTCAGGTACAAATTCCATCACCTGAACTCAGGTTTGATCAGTTTCCTCATGAGCTTTCTGGAGGTATGAGACAAAGGGTTATTATCGCGATTGCCATGATACTCAATCCTGACATCATTATTGCCGATGAGCCAACAACAGCCTTAGATGTGACCATTCAAGCTGAGATTCTTGAACTACTAAAACACATGTGCGAAGTCTGTAATGTCGCCCTAATATTGATTACCCATGACTTAGGCGTAGTCTCTCGTGTGGCAGAACGTACCATGGTTATGTATGCAGGACGTATTGTAGAAGAAGGCCCGACCCTAGAAATAATCAATGATCCACAGCATCCTTATACTCAAGGCTTATTAAGTGCTTTACCGCAAATGGCACTGCCAGGGCAAAGGCTTAACCAAATTACCGGCAGTATGCCCTCTCTCATGAATCGTCCTAGTGGTTGTGCTTTTCATCCTAGATGCAAATACGCGACAGAGAAATGCAGTGTAGAACAACCGGGGTATATTTATTCAGGTATTTCAACCGTAGCCTGTTACATGGTTGAGGATATGTTAAGTGAATTTTCGGAGTACGACGAAGTATGAAACAATCGCCGTTAATTCAGTTAAGTGGAGTAGAAAAGCGCTTTGATATTGAGCAAAGTTGGCTTAACGAAATCCGCTTTAATAAAGGCAAGGTTAGCCGTAAAAAAGAACAAGTACATGCACTAAATGGCGTAAACCTCACCATTCAAAAAGGTGAATCCTTATGCGTTGTTGGCGAAACTGGCTGTGGTAAATCTACCTTAGCACGGGTCATTATGGGCCTTAACTCGTTAAGTGCTGGACAAATTCATTATCAAGATCAGCGCATTGATAATCTTAATGAACGCCAACGAATGCTATTTAGACGTAGCATGCAGATGATTTTCCAAAATCCATATGCTTCATTAAATCCAAGAATGACAATCTACCAAACATTATCTGAGCCAGTGTCTTTCCATAACCCGCAACTCTCTCAAGACGATGTGGATTATAAAGTGGCAAAGCTGATGGAATCTGTCGATCTAAGCCCTGACTTGAGTGATTACTACCCTCATGAATTTTCAGGCGGTCAAAGACAGCGTATTAGCATTGCTCGCGCTTTATCTGTAGACCCTGATTTTATTGTGGCTGACGAACCACTAGCAGCACTCGATGTATCTGTGCAAGCACAGGTTCTCAACCTGATGATGGATAAACAAGAAGAACGTGGTTTAACCTATCTTTTCATAACCCATGACCTTACCGTGGTAGAGCACTTTTCCAACCGTGTTGCGGTTATGTACTTAGGCAAAGTATGCGAGCTAGCAGATACAAAAACCCTATTTAAGAGCCCTAAACACCCTTATACTCAGGCGCTTTTATCTGCGATACCTCGTCTTGATGACAACTCTATCCAACCTATTCGTCTAGTTGGTGAAGTCCCCACCCCTTTTAACAAACCACAAGGTTGCGTGTTTCAAGCAAGATGTGCCCATGCTAATGAACGCTGCAAACACGAAGAACCTAAAATGGTACTGCATGATGACTTAAGCTCTGTTGCTTGTCATGCCATGGAAGAGGGACGAATTTAATGACTAAATTTTCTCTCTTTTGTTTAACAGTTTTAAATGAAAATAATAATGATAAAGACACACTATCTTTGGAGGCCTCATTATGGAAATAAGGTGGCTTGAAGATTTTATTGCATTAGCAAGAACGAGACATTTCTCCCGTGCGGCAGACGAGCAACATGTGACTCAACCTACATTTAGCCGACGCATAAAACTACTTGAAGATGAGATGAAGGTAACCCTCATAGATAGAAATACCCTGCCTTTGTCTTTAACGCCAGCTGGGGATGTCTTTCTTCAAAGTGCCGAACTCATCACCAGACAATTGAGAGATGCGAAAGAACGTTGCCAAGAGATCCGTAAGCAAGAAGAATCACAGGTAAGCTTTGTTACGACTCAAACCCTATTTTTAAGCTTTTACAAAGATTGGTTAGAGCCTTTTTGCCAAAGTATCAACCTAGATATGGATGTTAATATGAAGTCCAGTTCTTGGGCTGCGGCAGACTTCGTGAATGCTTTGGTTGAGAAACAGTGTGATCTGATGCTTTGCTTCTGGCACCCCGCTATCAACTTTGTACGCGGCTTAGATGATGAGAACTATGAGTATCTTGTTATCGCTCAAGAAACACTTGTACCATACAGCGCAACAGATGAAGATGGTCAGGCAAAATATTCTTTACCGGGCTCAAGGCGTAAACCACTGCCTGTAATCAGTTATACAGAAACGACCT
Organism: Marinomonas sp. SBI8L; assembly: GCF_001624705.1. Lineage (GTDB taxonomy): Bacteria > Pseudomonadota > Gammaproteobacteria > Pseudomonadales > Marinomonadaceae > Marinomonas. Next base: position 15,990 of record NZ_JSEO01000018.1, on the reverse strand, counting down.
TTTTACAACCTGTTATCCAGCATCATTTACAACGCCAAAGAGAAGTGGCTCAACTACAAACCTTGAGTGAAAACTTACACTCAGTCAGCGTAAAAGCCATGGTTAAGGAAGGTTTTGGTTTAGGTTGGTTACCAGAGCGTCTTATGTCAGATAACTTAGAGTATGGCAAGGTAGTACAAGCGGGTGAAAAGCAGTGGCATATCCCATTAGAAATCAGATTATATAAATCACGTTTTAATCAGAACCCGAATCTCACCGCCTTCTGGCAGCAGCTTGTTACTGAGTTAAAAAGTTCTCCTATTCGCTAACAAAAAAGGTGCTAATCAGCACCTTTTTTCATTTCACACTCAATTAAAACTTAACCATCTTCAGCTAATAATGACTGTTTAATTTTTTCATCATTAATCGCTAAATGATCGGCATGGAATGCTTCCCCAAATAAGAAACCTTGGCCTATCGTACAACCTAGCTCACGCAGCCTGTCTAATTGCTTATGACTGGTAATGCCCTCTGCGACTACCTGTAAGTTTAATGTTTGGCTCATCTTAATAATGGCTGCTGTGATCGCTGCGTGGTTCACATCTTCAATCATATCACGAATGAATACCTGATCAATTTTAATACAATTGAAAGGCAAGTCTTTTAGGTAGCTCAAGCTAGAGTAGCCTGTTCCAAAATCATCTATGGTGATCTTTACACCTAAACGACTCACCTGCTGTAACAGCTTAGAGCAACGTTCTGAGTCTTCAATTAACATAGACTCGGTGACTTCTAACTCAACTTGATCAGGAGAGATATCATAGCTATTCAAGTTTTGTAGCAAGATGGAGAAAAAGTCATCTCGTTTTAGTTGAGCAGCGGAGCAATTCATCGCAATAGGAGGAACCGTTAAGCCTTGAGACTGCCAAGCCGCTATTTGTCGACATGATTGCTCTATTACCCACTCACCAAGAGGCAGAATAATGCCAGACTGTTCTGCGATCGGAATAAATTCCATCGGTGAAACTGGGCCTAACTCTTCATCATTCCAACGTAACAAAGCTTCTAATCCTACACATTCAAGCGTGTCTAAATTTACCTTAGGCTGAAAATAAAGTCTTAGTTGGCTATTCTGCATAGCTAAACGCAAACGGGTTTCTATCTTCACATTACGGGCTAAACGAGCTCCGATATCACCATCATAAAAATGATAAGTAGAACGTCCCAGAGCTTTAGCCTTGTACATCGCCATATCGGCATTTTTTACCAAGGTCATAGCATCGTCGCCAAAGTTTGGATATAGAGCAACACCAATACTACAACCTATCGTTAGAGTACGATTATCAATTAAATAACTGTGGCTAACTTGGGTGATCACTTCATGGCAAAGAATTTTTAAATCATCATGGCTCATCTTGCCATTAAGTTCTATGAAGGCTAAAAACTCATCACCACCTAGACGGCCTAGTACAGCATCAGAAGGCCAAACCGACGTTAACCTTTGGGCAACTTTATTAAGTAACTTGTCACCCACTTCATGTCCAAAAGCTTCGTTCACTGTTTTAAAGTGATCTAAATCCATAAAGATAACAGCAAGATCACCCTGCTTTTGTTCGCTTTTTAAGATGGCTTTATCTAGCTTTTCATGAATAAAATATCGGGAATATAGGTTCGTTAAATCATCGATTTCTAACTGATGATTTACCCGTTTCATCATGCCTAAAAACGACGAATTTAAACTGCGAATATAAATACTTAAAAACACCGCCAAAATAAGTAATGCGACAACAGGTAATAGAATAGAGCCCCAGTCATATAAGGCAATACTGGTATCTAGGTAGCTACTCTCCAGTAGCCAAATTCTGCCTCCGTAGATAATTTGTGTTTGATCAAATTCTCGCTTTGACCACTCAGAAATATCGGCAGAATGGGAACGGTAAAAGTAGTTTTTAGCCTCAATTGAATCAGTAATATCTGATAATCGAAATAACAAGTCATGATCAAACTTGAGGCTAATCGCCTGTAGCATAGAACTCATATCGAAGGAGACTGCAACGACTCCTAGCCAATTTTCTTTATTACTACTTCTATTAGCCTCATCTTTATAAACATTTTTACTTAGCACATAAAGGCTAGAAGATTGGCTTGGTTTAACGATAAAATTATCGTTAGCGGTTTTTGGTTTAATCAGTTTTGTTTGTCGTGTATTCCAGTCTTGGGTCCCCTCATAAAGAAAGAAAACCCCTTTTTCTAAAGTATCTACGCCCACAAAGCGTTTATCAGGAAAGGCGTAAGTAATCGGCAAGTAAAGCGGGCGCTCGCCTTCAGGCAAAATCCGAAATGGGCCATTGAACCTCTGAGTTCGATCGGCAATAAAATTTTGCTTTTGTGTCGCTAATACAGACTCAGCATAAAAGCTGTTATAGACGGGGATTCTTTTGTGGTTGATCAAGGTTTGGCTAAAAGTATCGAACTCTAGAGCCGAGACGAACTGACTAGAATGAAATAAAGCAGCTAAACCCGCAACCTCTAATTCATAACCATTCAAAGCATTGATAATAGATTCATTAAGTTGCTGACCAGCTTGTTCCTGCTTAACTGCAATACGGTTATTGTCTTCACGCAGTAGACTAAATAAAACAATAAGAGCGCAAAGGGATACAAATAAAAAAACGACAAGATGAGCTTGCTTTAGATATCGCCCTTTCAACAAAATTTAGCACCTTAATTAAAAATTAAATGTCTCAAATAACACATTAAGCCAGCTTCAAGAATCTATCCACTATTAAATAACGAATCTTTAGCTAGATAATTAAAATATCACACCACTCATTTAGCAGTATCTGATATCATTTTGGCCAAATATCCCTTCATTTATTAAATTTCAGGTAATTTGTGGCTAACTTCTCCCATAACTTAGATATACAACTTCCAACAAAACTCACATCTCTATTATCAGATTTAGGTTTTGAAAGCTTCACGCCCATCCAAGCAGAGACTTTGCCGAGTATTCTATCAGATAATGACATTCTAGCGCAGGCTCAAACAGGTAGTGGTAAAACTTTAGCTTTCGCAATTGGTATGTTGCTAAAGCTTAATCCTCGTTATTTTGGGGTACAAGGCTTAGTCATGTGCCCTACAAGGGAGTTAGCAGATCAAGTTTGTAAGGAAATACGCAAAACAGCCCGCTTTCTAGAAAATATTAAAGTGCTAAGTTTGTGTGGCGGTATGCCATTTGGACCACAAATAGGCTCTCTAGAACATGGCGCTCACATTGTAGTAGGTACTCCGGGTCGTCTATTAGAGCACGTGCGCAAAGGCACTTTAAGATTAGACAGTCTTAACACCTTGGTTCTAGATGAAGCAGACCGTATGTTAGATATGGGATTTGTCGACAGCATTCGTACTTTAGTCGAAAGCACTCCTAAGAAACGTCAGACTCTAATGTTCTCAGCAACCTACCCTGAAACAATTGGCGAAATTAGCGCAGAGTTTCAACGCAACCCAAAAACCATCAAGGTTGAAGCAACTCAAGAATCAAAGCCTGATATTAAGCAGTTCTTTGTAAAGAGTAATAAGGATGATAAACCTTATGCGCTTATGAGTGCTGTACGTTACCAGAATCCAGAACAAGCGATTGTTTTTTGTAATACCAAGCTTGAATGTCAAACGATTGCAGATTTCTTAGTCGATCATAAGATCAGCGCTAAGGCGATTCACGGCGACCTAGAGCAAAGAGACAGAGATCAGGTCTTAGTGCAATTTAGTAATGCTAGCTGCCGTATTCTAGTCGCAACCGATGTGGCTGCCCGTGGTATTGATGTGAAAGAAGTTGATACTGTCATTAACTATGACACAACACGCGACATCGATGTTCATACTCACAGAATTGGCCGTACTGGGCGTGCAGGCAATAAAGGGGTTGCAATTAACCTAGTAACAGATAAAGACTCATATAAAGTGAAAGACATAGAAGAAAGGTTTGAAATTCAAGCTGACTATTTAGATCTTGACCCTAAGTATGATGCTGAATTCCGTCTAATACCTAGCATGACAACGATTTGTTTTGATGCTGGTCGTAAAGACAAGTTAAGACCTGGCGATATTGTTGGCGCATTAACAGCTGGTGTAGGCCTTGCTAAAGACGAAGTCGGAAAAATCAATGTTTTCGATCGCCGTGCTTATGTTGCTATAGCAAATAAACAAGCTAAGTATGTGGTCAGCGAACTACAAACGAAGAAAATTAAAGGCCGTACGATTAAAGTACGTATCGTACGCTAATAGCAAAACAGGCCCGGTTAATGCTATTAACTGGGCCTCTGTTTTATAAAGGATGATCTATGGCTGCATTTCACTTCTTGTTTAACCTATATGCTCGTTGGCAAATCCCTCTCTTTTTGATTGGCTGGATTGGCATTAGCCTAGCAACTCTGCTTCCTGCAGAACAACTCCCTTCAGCACCTGGATCAGATAAGCTTCATCATGTTTTAGGTTTTGCGGCTTGGGCAATTATGCCTGCGGCAGGTGATTTTAGACGCTTCTCTTTCATTTGCCTCTTTATCGCCTTTTGGGGCGGGGTTATCGAAGTCATTCAACCCTATGTTAACCGCTATGGAGAGTGGGCAGATTTTGCTGGAGACCTTCTTGGCGTTACCATTGTCTTTCTTCTTGTACTTCTCATCAGAAAATACCCCCTCATTAAGCGCCCTCACCAAGCCTAATTGAGTTATCTAGGAAGGCTCACTTTTGCCTTCTTAGATACAAAACCTAACTTTAACCTTCGTTTTTTAAACAAAAACTGAATTACCATTCTTTTTTATAAGAAATTTATAAAAATTCATTTTTGACATATCTCAAGCAAAATCAAATAAATTCAAGATGATACCCCTGTCATGTCAGTCACCAAGTGAAAAATTACCAATTTTTTTCACATAAGGAAAAAAGAAAGTCTCAAAAATCTTTGACCGATCGGACAATGTTTAGCTAGAATGAAAATACATAATAACTAAAGTACGTCATAATTTATGAGTGATTCAGCAGTCATGAATCCTCATAAAAAGGCACAGGAGGATACACCTTGATCCAGTTTTTACTTAATCAGGAATTGCGCAGCGAGCAGAATCTTGATCCAAACTTAACCGTATTGAATTATCTGCGTGAGCAGGTTTCCAAAACAGGCACTAAGGAAGGATGCGCATCGGGCGATTGTGGGGCATGCACAGTTGTCGTCGCAGAACTGGATGGTGATGCATTACGTTACCGCACACTTAATGCTTGCTTAACTTTCGTTTCAGCTCTACACGGCAAGCAACTGATCACGGTTGAAGACCTAAAACAAGACGACAAGCTTCACAGCACACAACAAGCAATGGCCGATTGCCATGGTTCTCAGTGTGGCTTTTGTACACCTGGCTTTGTCATGTCTATGTTTGCAATGCAGAAAAACACTGACGGCTATGATAAAGAAACAGCGAGTGAAGCCCTTGCTGGTAACCTATGTCGCTGTACTGGTTACCGCCCTATTTATGAAGCAGCTGAACAAGCTTGTAATACAAAGGAAGTGGATTTCTTTGATGCGACTGAAGTGTCTACCGTTGACCGTCTGAAACAAATTCCAGCTGGCGGCGCATCGCTTTCTGATGGTGAAAAAGTAAGCCTAGTGCCTACAACAACAGCTGAACTTGCTCAAATGTATCTAGAGCACCCAGATGCTAAGCTATTAGCTGGCGGTACAGATTTGGCTCTTGAAGTAACTCAGTTCCACCGTCCTATCGGTAAACTTATTTATGTCGGTAATGTAAAAGACATGCAAGAAGTAACGAGTACCGAAGATGAAATCATCCTAGGTTCGGCTGCGTCCTTGTCTGATTGCTACACAGCACTTTCTGCTGAATACCCTGATTTTGGTGAACTACTACATCGTTTTGCTTCACTACAAATTCGTAACCAAGGCACACTTGGTGGCAACATAGGTAACGCTTCTCCAATTGGTGATACACCACCATTATTAATCGCGTTAAATGCAGATATTCAATTGCGTCAAGGAGACAAAACACGTCGCCTACCGATTGAAGAGTATTTCTTGGATTATAAGAAAACCGTTCAGCAATCTAGCGAATTTATTGAAAAAGTATTTGTACCTAAAGCCAAGCTTAATCAGTTTAAAGCTTACAAATTATCTAAGCGTCTTGACGATGATATCTCTGCAGTTTGTGCAGCGATCAATATCACTGTAGAAAACAAAGTTGTAACTGATGCGCGTATTGCTTTTGGTGGCATGGCAGGTATCCCTAAGCGTGCTGACAATGCTGAAAAAGCCTTGATCGGCCAAGCTTATACAGAAGAGAACATTGAATTGGCTTGTACCGCACTGGCCACTGACTTCACCCCTCTCACCGATTTCAGAGCGACTAAAGAGTACCGTACCTTGAGTGCGCAAAACCTACTTCGCAAATACTTCGTTGAAACCGAGTCTGCTCAATCTACTTACACGCAAACAAGGGTGACCGCTCATGTCTAGTCAATTCATTCAAACAAAAACACAAGCTGAACTAGAAGCCATCTTTAAAAAAGACCTTAAAACAGGTGTTGGCCGTTCTATCAAACATGACAGTGCTGACAAGCAAGTAAGTGGTGAAGCGCTTTATATCGATGATAAATTAGAGTTTCCAAACCAATTACATGTTTATGCTCGTATGAGTGACCGTGCTCATGCCAAAATTCTTAGCATAGACACTAGCCCATGTTATGAGTTTGATGGCGTAGCCATTGCGATTACAGCAAAAGACGTTCCTGGTAACCTAGATATTGGCCCTGTTGTTTCTGGTGACCCTCTCCTTGCTGATGATCTTGTCGAATACTATGGCCAAGCAGTATTGGCGGTTGCCGCAAACGATCATGAAACAGCGCGTAAAGCCGCTATGGCAGCCATCATTGAATATGAAGATCTAGAGCCTGTTTTATGTGTCGAAGAAGCTCTAGAGAAAAAACACTTTGTACTTGATAGCCACCAGCACGTTTTAGGTGACTCAAAAACAGCCCTAGCGAATGCAACGAACCGTATTCAAGGTAAGTTACATATTGGTGGTCAAGAGCACTTCTATCTAGAGACTCAAATTGCCTCTGTTATGCCAACTGAAGACGGTGGCATGATGGTATTCAGCTCTACTCAAAACCCAACCGAAGTACAAAAACTGGTTGCCAGTGTACTAGGCGTAGATATGCATAAAGTCGTTATCGACATGCGCCGCATGGGTGGTGGTTTTGGTGGTAAAGAAACTCAAGCAGCACTACCTGCTTGTATGTCCGCTGTTATTGCTCGCTTAACAAATCGTCCAACTAAAATGCGTGTGCCTCGTATGGAAGACATGATGATGACAGGTAAACGTCACCCATTCTTCGTTAAATACGATGTCGCATTTGACAATGACGGCATGATTGAAGGCATCGAAGTTGATCTAGCAGGTAACTGTGGTTATTCACCAGACCTTTCTGGCTCTATCGTTGACCGCGCTATGTTCCACATTGATAACGCTTACTTCCTTAAAAATGCCACAATCAATGGCCATCGTTGTAAAACGAATACCGCATCTAACACGGCTTACCGTGGTTTTGGTGGCCCTCAAGGTATGGTTCCGATTGAAGAAATTATGGATTCCATTGCCCGTAATCTAAATAAGGATCCATTAGATGTTCGTCGTACCAACTACTATGGTAAAGACGACCGTAATGAAACGGCTTATCACCAAACTGTTGAGCACAATATTCTTCCTGAAATTACAGAAGAGATCTTGGCTAGCAGTGATTATTATGAAAGACGTGAAGAGATTAAAGCCTTCAATGCTGAAAGTCGCATCCTGAAAAAAGGTCTTGCGATGACACCGGTTAAGTTCGGTATCTCATTCACTGCCACTTTCTTGAACCAAGCTGGTGCTCTAATCCATGTTTATACAGATGGCAGCATCCGTATTAACCATGGCGGTACAGAAATGGGTCAAGGCTTGAACACCAAAGTAAGACAAATTGTCTCTGAAGTGTTCCAAGTTGAAGCTGAGCGTATTGAAATTACAGCAACCAATACAGACAAGGTGCCAAACACCTCACCAACAGCCGCATCATCTGGTACAGATTTGAATGGTAAGGCAGCTCAAAATGCGGCACTGACTATCAAGCAACGTCTTGTAGAATTTGCAGCTAAGCACTTTAATGTTGAAGAGTCTCAAGTTGAGTTCAACAACAGTCATGTGCGAGCGGGTGAAAACTACATGGCCTTTGAAGAAATCATTCAGTTGGCTTACTTCAACCAAGTATCTCTTTCTAGTACAGGTTTCTATAAGACACCTAAAATCTACTATGATCGTGATAGCGCAAGTGGTCGCCCTTTCTACTACTATGCATACGGCCTAGCGTGCTGTGAAGTATTAGTAGATACCTATACTGGTGAATACAAGTTCCTACGTACTGACTTGCTACAAGATGTGGGTGAATCATTAAACCCTGCGATCGATATTGGTCAAGTTGAAGGTGCTTTTGTACAAGGTATGGGTTGGTTAACCACAGAAGAGCTAGTTTGGAATGATAAAGGCCGTCTGATGACATCAGGACCTGCAAGTTACAAGGTACCTGCGATTGCTGATATGCCGATCGACTTCCGTACTAACCTAGTTGAAAGCCGCAAAAACCCAGAAGATACGGTTTATCACTCGAAAGCCGTTGGTGAACCACCATTTATGCTAGGTATTGCTGCTTGGTGTGCAATCAAAGATGCGATCGCATCCGTTGCAGATTACAAGTATCAACCAGAAGTTGACGCACCAGCAACACCTGAGCGTGTTCTGATGGGTATTCAAAAGCTTCGTGAAAAAGCGAAAGGGCTATAAAATTATGACGACTCAATTAAAAGCATGGCGTTCGGCCATTTTACACTCCATAGCTGACCCTGCAGAAGTAGGAATTGAAGCGTCATATGAGTATTTTGAAGATGGTCTTTTGGTTACCGAGGGCGATAAAATCGTCGCCCTCGGTAATGCCGAAACTCTATTACCAGATTTCCCAAATGCACAACTTAGTGAGCATAAAGACTCTTTAATAGTGCCAGGCTTCATTGATACTCATATTCACTACCCACAAACGGGTATGATCGCCTCTTATGGCGAACAGTTATTAGATTGGCTAAATAACTACACTTTCCCTGCGGAAAATGAGTTCAAAGAAAAGAGCCATGCCCTTGAAGTAGCGGATGTATTCTTAAAAGAGCTACTTCGCAACGGCACAACAACAGCCCTTGTATTTGGCACGGTTCACAAAGAGTCTGTTGACGCTTTCTTTGAAACGTCTGCCCAATACAACCTACGTATGATCTGCGGTAAGGTAATGATGGACAGAAATGCGCCTGAGTACCTGACTGATACACCAGAATCAAGCTATGAAGATTGCAAAGAACTGATTGAAAAATGGCATGAAAAAGGTCGTAACCATTATGCGGTTACCCCAAGATTCGCGCCAACAAGTACTTCAGAACAGCTTCATAAAGCGGGGCAGCTTTTAGAAGAGTACGACAACCTTTATATGCACACTCACTTGTCTGAAAACAAGAATGAATGCGCTTGGGTTCAAGAACTTTTTCCTGATTCTAAAAACTATCTAGATGCCTATGACAAGCACAACCTATTAAGCGAGCGTTCTGTATTTGCCCATGGTATTCACTTATGCGACCAAGAATACACCCGCTTATCAGAAACAGGCTCTGCCATTGCATTCTGCCCAACCTCTAACCTTTTCTTAGGAAGTGGTTTCTTCAACCTAGGTAAAGCGGAAGAGTTTAATGTTAATGTTGGTTTAGGTACTGATGTAGGCGCAGGTACAAGTTTCTCTATGCTTGAAACCATGAATGAAGCTTACAAAGTGATTCAAATGCAAGGCGAGAAACTAAGCCCATTTAAATCCCTTTACTTATCAACACTAGGTGGTGCAAAAGCATTGAGACTAGAAGATAAGGTAGGTACTTTAGAAGTAGGTACAGAAGCGGACTTCCTAGTTTTAGACTACAAAGGTACTCCTTTGCTAGATTACCGTTTAGCCCAATCTAAAACGCTAGCTGAAACCCTATTCGTATTAATGACAATCGGTGATGACAGAGCAATCTCTCACACTATTGTTGCTGGCGAATGCGTTCATAAACGTTAATTAAAGTTCACGACTTTTACACCAAGTTAGCGCTAAGAACGAAAACAAAATAGTTAACTGAGCTCTACAGCTAACTATAAAAACGGTCAAACTTTCTCCGGTTTGGCCGTTTTTTTTATCTTTCTAAAAGCTAGCGAGTAGGAGAGAAAGGCTGAGTAAGCAAAACACAAAACTCACTCCCTTCCCCCAACTCTGATGAGACGCTAATAGTGGCATTTAAACTATCCAGCATAACCTTAACCATAGCCAGTCCAAGACCGTAACCCGATTGTGAACGACTATGATCCACTCGATACAAACGCTCAAATATCGCTTCTTGTTTGTCAGCTTCAATACCTATACCAGTATCTTTCACACTGATAAAACAATCATGGCCTTTCATACCCCAACACAATTGAATCTCATCACCTTTTTCACTGTACTTAATACTATTATCGACAAGGTTAACCAGTATTTGCGTTAAGCGTTTTGGATCTGTTAGACAGACAATATCAGGTACTTGATTAGCACTTAACCCAATCCCCCTTTCTTCTGTTATTTCTTCATACCAAGACATAACATTTAAACTTAGTTCTTTTAAGGAGACGCTATCTTTTACTATCTCATGCCGCCCTATTGCTTCATCGTTAATTTTCATCAGAGTCGTTAATAACTCCGTTGCTTGTGATGCCGATTCAGCGCAATCAGATAAAGCTGCAACCAGCCGTAAGACCTCATTTTTGTGATACACAGTTTCATCTGAAAGATCTGAGTGAGAAGAAGCTAAAGCTTTTTCCGTACTAAGCAATATCCTGGAAAGTGGTGTCCTTAAATCATGTGCGATCGCGTCTAAAGTATGAGACATACTTAAGTTTGCCCCCTTTAAGCTGTACATAACTTGATTTACACCTTGGTTTAGCGCCTCCAATCCTTTACTCGCATGGTGACGTTGTTTCTCTTGTAATTTAGCCTCAACAAAAAAAGCTGACATATCTAAAAGCGCTTCTTGCTCTGATACACCTTGCCCTACTTTATGATTATCTAAGCCTTTGGCTAAAGCATGTAGAGGCTGTAAAGTGTCGCCAATCAAACGCCACACAATAAAGCTAATAAGAATTGATAGTAACGCTAGTATCAAACCGACAAACACCCACTTTTCAATTAAGGCTGAAAGCTTAGCTGGTACATTTAAAACCAACCAATACTCAACATCATTTACCTTTTGCTTACCTTCCTCTAATGCCTCTTTCTCGGGGCTTAATTTAATCGATAAGTAAGGTTGAGCGAGCAAAAAGTCTAACCAGCTAGAATCAGATAAAAGAAATGCGTCGAGAGAAATAGGTGTTTGATCAATAGTTACACCAGCAATAAAATCTTGGTTAACTTTACCTGTCTGCTTAATAACACTCATGGAATTATCGAGCAGCTTTTCCGGATAACTTAACAGGACATGCTCAAGTTTATCGCTGGACTCAAAAATCAAAAGCCTTTGATACTCACTCTTAAGACTTGTCATCATTTGCTTAGCTTGGAAGTCTTGTTGATAGATTAATAGTGCCGTCACTATTAATTGAATAACAACAAAGCAAAGTATCAAGGTGAGAACAAAACGTGAAAATAACTGCCCTTGGGCAAGACGAGTCGTTGTTTCAATACCACCTTGGCTTACACTCTCACCTCTAGTCTGTTTTAAGGACATAACCCACTCCTCTGATGGTATGAATCAAAGAAGAGTCAAAATCTTTGTCTAACTGAGCTCTTAGCCTACAAACTAGCACATCGACCACATTTGTTTGTGGGTCAAACTGATAACCCCAAATGGTCTCTAAAATAACGGTCTTGGAGAAGACCCGCTCAGGTTGTTGCAAGAAGAGCTGCATCAAGGCAAATTCTCTTTGTTTGAGAGAGATTTCTTGACCTTCTCGATAACACTTACGGCTATACAGGTCTAATCGAATGCCTTGGTATTCAAGCATATTACTACTTTGGCTTTTTTTCTGTCGCCCTAATAGCACCTGACAACGAGCTGCCAATTCGGCAAACGCAAAGGGTTTAATCAGATAATCATCCGCCCCTGACTCTAGTCCTTTAACTCTTTCTTCCACCGTATGTTTCGCACTTAAGATAATAATCGGCATGTCATAGCCCTCACCTCTTAAGTACTGTAATACTTTTTCCCCTTCCCAAGTAGGCAACATCAAATCCAATACCACAAGGTCAAACGATCCGTCCTTCGCTAGCTGATAACCAAGATAACCATCATGACAAACCGTCACTTGATAGCTTAATTGCTCAAAGCCTTGTTTTAGGAAGTTGCTGATATGAAGGTCATCTTCAATCACTAAAATTTGCATAGGTTCTCTCTTTCTTCGCAACCCTAAAGGGTAGCACGACTCTCCAAGTGCATTGCATTACAAAGCTGTAATCTTAGCGCAAGGTGGTTGCAAGCTGAGCCAGATAGACTGGCTACCAACTTCAAAGCAATACTCACTTTAAGAGGAAATGTGTCATATGAAATCAATCATCAAGCAAATTACAGGCGTGTCTCTAGTTCTAATGTCAGGCCTAGCCACAGCACAAGAGTCAGAACAAACTCATACTTTCACTCAGCTATCGTCTTCGACAGCCATGTCTCTAGCTGTAGCCGGTGTGAGTGAATGCGCCAAAGATAACTACAACGTGACAACCACAGTGGTCGATCTAGCAGGCCGTGTACTGGTACAACTTAGAAACAATAATGCAACTACACATACGCTTGAAAGCTCTCGTCAAAAAGCCTTTACCGCAGTTAGCATGAAGCAACCGACAGCGAACCTAATGAAGTTAATTCAAGATAAGCCAGTCCTTAGACCATTACAAAATATGGATGAAAACTTATTGTTCCTAGCTGGCGGTATTCCATTAAAAATTAATGACCAAATTGTAGGTGGTATTGGCATTGGCGGTGCACCAGGTGGTCACCTAGATCTAGCATGCGCAGAAGCGGCGATTAAAAGAGTTATGAAATAGAAAGAAAGATAATGGAGGCCTCTAGCGTGGCCTCCTATCTATAATTAAAAGGCTTTAAGACTTTTTAATTGAATCCTAAAAGGCCCGTTTTAAAAACGGCCTGATTGCATTAGATAAGCGATAAAGCCAACCCAACTTAAACCTAATAAGCACCAAGCCAGCTTACTCTGCTGTATTATCACTTCAGCTTCTCTAGCTTCTTCAGGAAGTTCTGCATTGGCTTGAGCTTGAGACTCAGCCTTTTTCTGTAACTTATTCTTCTCTTTGTCTAAAGCGCGAGCCTTCTGTTTATGGCGCTTTTTATACTCTTCAATACCCTTTTGAATCCCCTGAGCAATCAACTTAGTTTGTTCTTTCGTTTGACCAGGTTTCTGAGTTGCTTTTGCCATTTTCATAGCGTCTTCAACCACTTCATTTGATACTTTATTTTTCTTCGACACAGACTGACCTTATTCCATCTTAAACTTAATTGATTATGCTTTCTTACCTGCCACAGGGGTAGCAATATTCTCAATATCTACCAAATTCCAAGGCAGCCCTTTTTGACGATAAATACGCTTATTCAATTTTGTATAATCGGCCACATCATGATCAAGGCGTTGCCCTACGACAATACACTTAAGCATTTTATCTGACGTATTAAGTAGTGTATGAGATAGCCCGCCAGCTCTATAGCTAATAAAATCACCAACACCAACTTCAAAACACTCTTCGCCGATAACCGCTGTACCTTCCCCTTCTAGAATATAAACACACTCATCTTCATGATAATGACAATGCTGCTCTGTCGATTCACAGCCCGGCTCAATTTCAATAATATGAAATCCAAAGCCTGTTAAGCCAGTCAAGTCGCCAAGGGATTTATTCTTACGCTTAGCTTTTTCATTTAGAAAATGGGTTTTATCTAAGCCTTCCATCGAATCAATCTCAGACTTTTTAACTAGGTAGGTATCTTTTTTTGAAGCAGACATGAAAATTCCATTCCTTTAGTGAAAGAGAAGTATTTGCAAAGTAGATTAAGGCTTGAGTACGATGAATTCAAGAGACGCCATGTAACACGCCCCACAAGCTTCCCCAACGTCCTAACTTTTCTGACGAGCTCAATAGCTTAGGTTGAATTTGCATGGGTTCATCTAGTTGATCAGAGCAATGAAGCAGATCAGAATTAACGGCACCTCGTAGTTGGTCATTTAAATGACATCCCACAGCCAACAAATCATGGCATTGATTACAATAATAGAAGTTAGCCAACTGGTCCCCATTTTGACTAATTGACAGCTCAACACCAACTAATTCAATTCTCATATTTGGATCACTGATAATTCTTGATGGATGGCTTAGACAATAATCGCAATCACAAACCCGCGGATTAAACTTACTAAGAGGTTTATCTACTTCTATTTCAAGCTGCCAGTGGTTGCAGCTGCAAGCACCTTTGTAGTGCATCTTCATAAGCATTCATAATCCCTTAAGAAATTAAGAAAAAGGGGCTAGTACTACCCCCTCTCGTTACATTTCTAATACGCCTTAACTTTCTCAAATCTTTGCTTTCACAAAAATGGTTAACTATTTCAGAGAGTGAAAGCCGATATTATTGCCATCAGGGTCCTGAGCTATTGCGATAAAACCATGCTCGCCAATAGACATTTTAGGCGCGATTAACTTACCGCCGGCAGTTTCAATTCTGCTTTGCTCTACTGAGCAATCTTCGCAATTGAAATACACAAGCGTGCTATTACCTCCCGCTTCAACCCCATCCATTTTACATATTGCACCACTTGCACCCGCCTCTTCCTCCATAGGAAAAGCCCACATTTCAGGTTGAGGGAAATCTGATTTTACCTCTGGATTATCCAAACGGGTAAGCGCTTGCCCAAGCACAGTTTCGTAAAACGTCTTCGCCCTAGCCATATCATTAACATAAATCTCAAACCAACAAACCGCATTTGACTTCATTTTAAACGCCTCCATGTTAGATAGCTGAACCCATACTATAGCAGTATATTTATTACGTATAAGATTGTATTTAGCGCTAATAGCAACGCTTGCTAATTTGGGAAATCTAAAGTCTTGTTCCCATGCTCGGCATTGGAATGCATAGCCTTGAGCTCCAACTCAAGCATGGTGGGTGGTATTAAGTTCCTAGCCAGCAGAGCTGGCAAGTATGCATTCCCACGAAGGACAGGCTGTGAAAGTATTCTTGTTATAGTATGTTGATAGTCCTGAGTTAGGTTGATTATCGTCATTATGAATAAAAGCTATCGAAAAACTGAGAATCGAGCACAATTTTCCTTGTTTATTGATCACCTCGATCAGCACATCTCTGATACGAATCCAGTGCGAGCAATTGATGCTTATATTGATACATTGAATTTCGATCAATTGGCTGTTGGTGTGTATAAGCCTTCATCCTCCTTAAGAGGGCAGCCCGCTTACAACCCAGCTGACCTGTTACGCTTGTATTTATATGGTTACCTAAACGGTATTCGAAGTTCACGCAAACTTGAAAAAGAGTGTCGCAGAAATATTGAGCTTATGTGGCTAATCAAGCATCAACGTCCTAGTTACAAAACGATAGCTAACTTTAGAAAAGATCATCATAAGCTTCTCATTCGAGTAAACCGTGATTTTATTTTACTCTGTAAACAGCTTGATTTAGTTGGTGGTGAGCTGATAGCAATTGATGGGAGTTTCTTCCATGGCAATGCAAGTAAACAAAGCATTCTGACGAAAAATCGCTTAACGCAGCAAATAAAAGCAGTTGAACAAAAAATCCAAGACTACCACGCTATGTTGGATGCATTAGATAATGAAGAGTCAGAAGCTGATAATTTAGAC
>NZ_JSEO01000017.1 GCF_001624705.1 Marinomonas sp. SBI8L | reverse complement strand
CTCACAGAGCAGGACATTACAGTCACGCAAATGCTAATCAATTTTAGGCCGAGAAAATCGCTAAATTATCTCACACCAATTGAAGTATTATTAAATAAGCGTGTGTCACTTATTGTTGAGATCTAGGTTTTTCTAACATTTTTTTATATTCCCAGTATGATTCATCTTCATTCTCACAGTAACAATTCACAGCTAATAACTGTAAAACAATACTTGGGATAAATGCTCTAACCATATTGCTATATAGTTTTTCATTAGGTGTGACAGGCTTATCTAAAGATTCTTCAAACGAAATATTAAGCTCTTTATTTTCAGGAAAACTTATTGTTATGAATTTTAGCAACTGATAGAGAACCCTATAGTATTCACCAATTATCCCCTTTGACTCATATTCTAGTTTTTCTTTCGCTTCTCCTATAGTTTTAGCGAAAAATACATTATTCCAAACATTTGACGCAAATGAGCTTGTAACTCCTCTATATGAATTAATTTCAGTAATCTTAGCTAGAGCTTGATTATGGAGCTCTAACAAAGAGAAAAAGGTTGATTCAAACTTTTGATTATTAAGTGTTTTTTGCTGTTCAGCCATTACTCTTTCAGTGCTTTCATGAGCATCAGCTGATCTTTTGAGTTCGTCGCGAGTAGCTTCTAACTCTTTATTTTGTAGAACAATAGTTAATAATAAAGCGATTAGAGCTAAGAAGCTTAAAATTGGGTTTAATGTACCTCCAATAAAATCGCCAAACATTCCCCATTCATCGTGCTTAGTGCTTAATTCACCTTTAAAGTTTGAAACATAAATCCAAAATACGAATGTGATAACTGCAGAAGCAGCCATAAAAATACAGGCAATCCATTTAATAAGCTTGTTTGAATTAACTTCAGTCAATTTAACTTCTAGCTTAGAATCACTCAATTCTTACTCCTTAACAGTCAAATTCAGAGAATCGTAAAAAACGATAATAAAACTCTGGTTCTTTATCATCACAGTGAACTAGCAACTTGCCTTCATATAAACAATTTAACGCATTTTTTACAGCATCTTGTATAAGACCAATTAGCATCTTTCGATTCACAACAGTAGACATGAGTTTTGGCTCAAATGTTAAAAACTCACCATCCCACTCTTTATCAGGATAAGTAATCAATAGCTCTGCTTCATCATCAAAAATAAAACAATAATTTGGTTGTCTCTTATTCTTAGCCTTCGATAAACATGATGAGGTGTGTAAAAAAGAGTTCCGCAATGCGTAGAAAGCTTTGGTATCTTTATCATTTTCACGGAAACCACAAAAGTAATAGAGAGATTTTTTTATTGCGCTTGCATTAGGGTTACTAAAAGGGGCTATGTCATTTCTCGAATAACAAAAACCTAACTGATCCAATACAGTGAACGCTGCAGCCAATGGCAAAAAACTTTTCGAATTAACAAATCCTTTTGCATGCCTAATTTCTTTTATAACTAAAGTTAAGTTTGAATAGAGAATGCCGCCTTTAATGCTAATGAAACTGGTACCATTCAAATGAGCGAAAGCTAACTCT
This sequence comes from Marinomonas sp. SBI8L, assembly GCF_001624705.1. Lineage (GTDB taxonomy): Bacteria > Pseudomonadota > Gammaproteobacteria > Pseudomonadales > Marinomonadaceae > Marinomonas. Next base: position 117,167 of record NZ_JSEO01000017.1, on the reverse strand, counting down.
TCTAATGTTAACTCAGGTAATGTTTTATTTTTAATTGACTGCGCGAAATCGATATATGTCACTGCTTATGGCTTCTGCTGCTTTGTTGATATTGTTGCGGGTATCCAACGAGCAGAAAAACTCTCATCAATATAGTACGAATTTTTTCTAGCGTTTACACATTCGTATTCACTTCCATTAACAATAATACGACCACCAATACTAAAAACCACTCCTGAATGTAGGCACATTTTCATATCATCGAACTTAACGGCCAACTGTATATTTTGCTCTGCTGTAACAGTTGTCGAGAAACAAACTACAGCCGCAAATACTAATAATTTTTTCATGAACAACATCCCTTAAAATATTCAAATAAAACAGTCAGATAGGATTATTCCGCCCGCCCAACCAATAAATAGAACAGAACGATATCAGTTGAAAAAAAAGTGAGTCCACATACAGTTTTATCTATGAATTAATCAAGTATTTTAAGTATTGAATTACTTGCCAGATAGACTAACTTATAGGCACCCAAGGAATGGGCTACTGATCAACCATCAACAAGGAGCGTTACGATGGAACAAATTTTACTGCTATTAATGGATCTAAAAGCGGTTTCACTGAAAAACCTTTCAGACCTACCTGATGAAAATCAACACAATGTGGCGTTGCGGCTTGAGCAGTTACAAGAACAGCTTAATCAAGCATTGGAATATAGGGAAAATCACTTCAATAGAGCATTGAATCTATGACAAGAAAAGCACCCTTTTGTAGGAGCTTTTTACTTCAAAACCCTCACCACGCTGGTGACGACGCCTTTTATGAACAGCTCTGACTCAGCATTGATGCAAATCGGTTTTGGCATTTTATTCAGACAACCATTCTAAAAAAAGATCAAACACAGCATCACCTGAAAAACTCACTTAGTTATTTTTTACATTTTATAATTGAAAAACTGGAGGTTTTTTAAACGTTTATTGCTTAATTTGAGATATTTATTGAAGATTTTCATTTTTTAGACGGAAAAGACTCTCGCGTTAATGATATTTAGGTTTAATCAAAATATAGCTGTACTTATTGAGCTAAGCCTAAGATAGAAGTCGCTTACAAGCAGCTAGTCCCGATCGCCCTTGCAGTTGAGTGTGTTCACAATATTCAGCTAAATAAGCTTCTGATCCAACTGCCGCTTTAAAGTGTTCCTCAAAGCCGGTTGTGACTTCTATCCATTGCTCTGACGTGAGGTTTATTCGCTGCAGTATAGGAGCAAGCGAGATATCTAGAGAGCCCCTTTTATCTTCTCTAACAAGTCTTCCAGTTAAATTAATGAGCTCAAGATAATCCTCAAGCTTAAAAGGCAGCCCTTCTGGCTGACGTTCCTTTTCATAATCAATAAAGTGAAATAAAGTGTTGGGATGAATTTGCTTGGCTGAAGTTAATTAACTGAATTTGGTCGGCATAGTTTGACTTTAGGCACCTTGCTAAAAGGCAATATCACCTTGCCACATAAATAAGATGTAATTAGTGATTAAAATCTGCTGATCCATGATAAATCCATTTTAATTTCAGCAATAAAAAGCTTACAAAAGGCAAAGCCTAGGTATCACATCTGCTCAAAGAGAGTTTTTACACTCTTTATTTATTTTTTAATTAAAAAGCAATAATCCACCATATTACACACATGCATTAATGATATATCAATAAAGAAAAAATTAAGACTTTTATTAAGTTTCAATATTATATTTCGTTATAGATTTCAACCATTAAATCGATAGTAAAAATTAATTGGCTTATATAATTACTGAAATATCACTTCATTATATAAAAATGAAAACTTAAGTTTCGTTTAACAACAAAACGAATAAATATGTATTTTATAATCGCTTCGAAATTTGATTTACACCATAGATACATCCCCCCAAATATATTTTATTTCACATCACACAGGGCAACTAAGAGTCTCTGACAGTACTTTATTTAAAAACAATTCATTTACTATTCATATTTAATGAAAATATATTAAATTTATTTAAATTTATTTTAAAGAATTATTTAATAAATCTTATATTTTATATTTTATACGTCTAATATATTAAAATTCTTAATAGAAAAAATTTAATTGATTAAATAAATCCTGTTTTTATAATTTTATTAGCGTTTATAAAAACGCTAGGCCGTAGGAATTTAATTCTTACGATTTTATAAATTAAAGGAGTATTTATGTTTCTATATACTGAGAAACCAAAAAAAAAATCTATTACAGAAAAAATCAATTACCGAAAATTCCATTGATAAACCGACTTTTCAAGAACTCATTTTTCAGCATGGAAAACTGTTAAAAGCGTTTGTTAATAAAAATGTCTGGGATGAAAATGATGTTGAGGATATTTATCAAATTACATTATTTGAAGCCTTCAAATCTTATAAAAACTTTCGCTATGAATCACAGCCAAAGACTTGGCTATGTGGCGTTGCTTCCAAAGTAATTAGCAACTATGTGAGGAAAAAGCTAAAGAGCAGGCTTGAGTTTACCGCGGATATGATTCCTTTATTAGAGTCAGAAATCACCGTCAATTTAGATGGCGAGTCTATCTCTTACCGTGACCCTGAGGCTTCCTATGAATATATGCAACTGGCTAAAAGTTTGAATCGCTCATATGAAAAACTACCAAAAGAAATAAGAGATGTATTCAATTCAGCAATAGAAATTGGTAACAGTTATCAAAAAACATCTGAGCTGTATAACATCCCTATTGGAACCGTTCGATCAAGGATTTCAAGAGCAAGAGAGATAATGAGAGATTCGTATTTCAAATAAAAATAACTAACACAATAAAAATTAAAATAAAATACACATAAATCTTCAAAAACATATAATTTAAAGCTTCACATTAAATTTTAAGACTATATAAAATAAAGGATGAGAATTGATGGCTTTAAAGCTGTCAATTCTCTATTATGAATTTTTTATTACAATTGAAAGCCGCACTCACCCTATCGATAAAATGTCAATACTGTAATATTAATATTTTATTACAGAAAACAAATCAAACTTCATTAAATTATATTTTCAAGTGTTTTGTTTAATCGAGAAAAACCACCTAAAATAGCGGATGAATTGTGCGATGAGTACTTAACTAACTCATCGATTGATTTATTACGAAGTTCATTATCACCTTCCCATATTTGTATTGGAAGCTGGTTCACCATATCCAATACTCTGTTAACAAAAAACACCTTTTTGTCCTGACCAACTCCCATAAACTCTGTTGCTATTTTATTAATACTCTCTTGATTCGAGTTTTGAACATAATCTAAAACAGCGCTTCCTAATCTAGCAGGTGAGTCAATTAGAGAGTCATGCTTAGCGATAGTTCTATCCATTGTTTGGCGAGACATTGTTAATACACTCATGGTGGCAGAAACTTCACTAAGGCGACTGAATTTATCAATGAGATAATCAACATTGGTAGAAGGTATAGGCAGGTCTTGGCTAAAGTCTTTTGCTAATGAATCGACATACGCATTTAAAAACTTATCATAATTTTGCTCTTCGCCCGATTCCATTAATGTTGCTAAAATCTGAGCCGTATTTAACTTTTCATAATTACTCCGACCAACTAAGACTCGAAACTGTGAGGCTAGCTCTTCTTCTGGAAAATAATGGGACGTAACCTCAGCAATATTGAAAGATGCTTTGATTGAAGTAACGTATTGCTCTTCACTGGTAAACTCGTCGGTTAGTCTATTAATTAGATCATGTTGTTCTTCCGAGAGGTTGCTGTCTTGATTGAGCTTTTGTAACGATAAGAAAATGATGGCTGGCTCTTCACCCTTTGATAATGAGTTAGCAACAAGCATTGGCAAAGCTTGTTCAGCGTTGTTTTTAAGCGCGTTCCTTAAGTGTTGAGACAAGACTTTTTCTTTGTCTTGAGCGTTGAGCTTGTCTAACCATTCATTGACTTGCTCGACTGTTTCAACGCGTTTAGTCAAACTCGCAGAGCTAGCAGGCATCTTATTGTCTTGTGATTTTTTTTCATCACCCATTTTTGTTGCTACCGCCATTAGCAGCTCTTCTTTCGAATCACTTGCGATCTGCTCTTTAGCAATAGGTTTTGCAGGTTGCGTCTGGGTTGGTTGGTTATGTGAGGTTTGAATGTTGGAGTTTACGGAGCCGATATTCATGATACTGCCTCCTACTCTTTTTGTTTCGCTATTGGGCTCAAAAGCTCTAATGTGGTACTAGAGATATAAACAAGTCTGCCAGAAAATTTATTATCAGGAGCGTAATCAGGTGTCACCCAAACCCGGTAATCATGGCCATTAATTTCCTGCTTTATGCTCGCTTTACTACAAGCACTGAGTAAAACGAAAGAAAGCAGACATACAAAAAACTTAGAAAGATACACTATGATTACCTCACACCGAGTTTTGAGATTGGATTAAGTTTCGCCGTTTCGATGGCAACTAATACGCGGCTCTGATCCCCTTCTTGATGAAGAACTCTATCGCCATCCATAAATGATACTCCGATGAGCCCACGACCAAAGCAGGCTTTCTCATGAACTGTTTGTGGACGCTTGCTGGTTTTAGTCACTTTACCAACAAAAATATCAATGCCTTCACCAGAAAACTGTTCTAGGCCTTCGAATTCAAACTCCACACCTTGTGCTTTACATTCGAAAGGCACCTTAGAGATCGTCGAAGCGGCGAAGTCATTAATGGTTTGATACTTAAGGTATTGCTGCACTTGCTCTACAAACAGATCAACGTAATTTTGATTCGCTCTATACCAAAGCTGTTTTATTTTCTGTACATTTTCGGCAATCAATTTACTTTGGCCAAAATACGAGTAACTTTCTGCTCGATGTTGGGCTCTCGATTCTCTCGGCGTTAAAATAAAAATGCGTTCACGCTGTACATGTTTTTCACTACGTAAAGAAAATAAATGGCCTAGTAATGGAATATCGCCGAAGAAAGGAATTTTATTCAGGTTCTCAGCTCTTTCCTCCACATGATAGCCGCCAATGACTAAAGCTTGATTCTGGCTAATTACTGCTGTTGTGTTGATATTCGATTTCACAATTCTAGGTAATGTACTGCCCCCTTCGAATTTGCCATCCTCTATCTCGACCACTAATTTAATTCGGTCACCCTGAGCTGTTGAAATATGCTGTGGCACAACATTGAGCAAGGTTCCTGTGGTGAGCTGTTCGAGGTTAGCCACTCGCTCTCCAACTGTTTGAATAAATTGCGTTTCACTCAAATCAATAACCGCTGTCAGGTTTTCCATTGTCAGGATTGACGTATTGGCAATGATAGATGCGTCCCCATGCCCTTCCAGTAACTTTAAATTGGCAATAAATTCTGCGGGATTAGTTAATAAGAATGTCGATTCACTCCCGCTGATAGATTGGGCTTGCGGTAATTCAAAACTAAAGTCGAGCTCTGAATTATTCGTTTTAAAACTTTTAACTCCAATTTCGGATAATTTCTCTTTATTAACATCGACGATGATAGCGTCAATTTCTATCATTTTTTGTTCACGATCTAGCTGTTTTACCAACTTTTCAAAAAACTCCCTGTTAAATTTTTTACCCGTAGATTTAATAACCAATGAATTAGTACGGATATCTGCCTGAACTGAAATGGCTTTATTTTTCGAGTCTTTGAGCAGCTTTGACGCTTTTTTGTTTACCAGAGGCGTGTCTTTAGAGATAGAGTCATCTGATGTATCTAGGTCTTCCAGAACCTTGCTTAAGATAGTTGCAATTCCTGGTACAGTGACATCGTTTCCTCTTACCTTAGTGGTGTGGTCATACACAGAAGAATGGATAACAGGAATTACATAAATATTCTCGATTGTTTCTTTTGCTTCATCTTGCTCATCTTTGGTTTTATTCAGCAACTGCTTAATTAACTTGAGGTAAGATGGTGGACCTGAAATCAGAGCGACATCCAGCAGCTCAATGTCACCCCAACCAAATTTTTCCTGGTATAAGCCCAAATCACGTAAGGCAATTTTTAAATTCGGGTCCACTTTTAAACGAAGCGTCTCATTATCAGAAATAGAGCTGATGTAGAGCGTCTGACGAAAGACGAACCACTCAAACTGATACTTATAAGATAAAGAGTCCAAAAAGAAGACGGCATTTTCAGCTCTTACCCAACCTTGACATAAACCACCTACGTTTTTATCCATTTTTAGTAATAAGCCAAAGCTGGTAGCAAAGTCCTGCATTACTTCAGCCAAACTGTCATTTTTGCATTCGTTCGCATAGGCGCTTCTATCCCAGTAATCAGGGTAATTAGCGACAGCGCTGCCACTAAAGATTACCCCCTTAAATAAAGCAACCAAAAACCATGCACGAAAACGGTGTAATATCACTGCGTTTGCCATAATTTGCTTAGTCTAACTTGAGTAGAAAAACGATCGATTTACAGACTATCAATAATTTTTTTCTGGGCTTCGTGATTGGCACTGAGTTCTTGCGATACAGCCCAGTTTCGGGTGGATTTCATAGTAGTAAGCTGGAGGAATTCTTGTGCATCGGAAAATGAGAAGTCACCTGCCATATTTAAATTAGTCAGGCTCTGATTCCATTTGTCTTGAGTACGTTCGTAGTTCTTATCAAGTTGCGATTGTAATTCACTAATTTTTGCCATAACACCTTTCCCCATAAATAAGTTTTAATGACGCTGACCTGCCAATTCAGTGTCATTAACTCTGTGGTTAGCAAATAAGAAAAGTTCGTTAAGAAAAGCGATTATTTATATGCCAATCAGTTTTACACATGCTATTCATCCGTTAAATCATGGAAATCTTCAAGTTCAACACCTTGCTCCTTCGCTTCCATGATGACTCTAAATACCATAGCCATAGCTTGTAAGCTGGGACGAGGAATGTATTTATGCTCTTGCCCCACCCGAAATAAATAGCGGGCTAAGGTGATATAACGAATCACTGGCGTGTTAGTTTCCTGGGCATAGGCAATGATATCTTTGGCGCGATCATCCACACCTTTAACACGTATAATGGGCAAAGGTGTTTCACCAGGTTTGTATTCAATTGCGACTGCAAAATGAGTAGGATTTACTACGACAACATCGGATTTTTCAACTTCTTTTTTGACGGTACCGCCACCTGAACTGGCTAGCTCCCGGCCAAGTGCTCTACGCATCCCTTTGGTCATAGGGTCCCCTTCAGATTGCTTGTACTCACGGAAAACCTCATCCTTTGTCATCATCATAGACTTAATAAAAATGCTTTTTTGCAGTTTGTAATCGATCACCGAGACAATAAAGAAAAATCCGAGAGACAAGCGTGCTGCTTGAGAAAAGATATCGATGCTAAATTGAATAGAAGACTCCAACCCAGTATTCGGCAAAAGCAAAACATAAGGTAATGCTGAGCGAATCACATGAGAGAAAATCAGCGTCAGGATGATAGCTTTCATGATGTTACTGGCCAATTCAACCAGCTTTTTTTTACTGAATAAGTTTTTCGCATTACTCACGGGAGAAAACTTTTTTACATCCATTTTTAATGATTCTGGCGCGATCAAAAAACCGAACTGTACAAACCCAGCACAAAATCGTGCGAGCACAATGGCCAACAGCAAAACAATGATAAAGCCAAGCCAAACGTCCAAACACTCAGCCACGAGAATACTAAGTGCATCTGTAAAGTTTTCATGTTGCAGTAGCTTAAAAGCTAAATCGAACAAACGCTTTATATCGGCCAATAAGTTCGCATGCATTGAAATAAAAAGCTCGATACCGACCAAGGTAACAAACAGTTTATTCACATCTTGGCTTTGAGCCACCTGGCCCTTCTGACGTGAATCCTGAATTTTTTTGGGTGTAGGTTGTTCCGTTTTTTCGCCTGATGACTCGCTCATAACGGCCTATAAATATCGGTAGAAGGTTGAAATATTCGTTCGAAAAGGGCAACCAAATCAAAGTAATAGCCGGCTTCTATCTCCATTGCCTGTAACAAGTAAGGCAGATACAAGACGACTATAAATAACGCCATCAGACTTTTAGCTGGCATCGCCATAAAGTACACCTGTAGTTGAGGGCTATAGGCTCCGAGAATGGCAAAAGCAGCTTCTACAAGTAATAGAATAAGTACAACTGGCCCTGCGTAGAGAACAAATTGTTTTATGAGTAAATTAAATAAACTCACGATTTCATACCAAGCCATATTTTGAAACGCTGGCATCTTGTCTAACGCTGGCCATAGCTCGTGACTTAAATAAATAAAGGTAAACAACTCTGGCAAGATACCCGCATACAGCATGGCTAATACCACCAGCTTTTGAAACAAGTCCCCTAGCATGGAAGCATCTGGTCCAGAAGCAGGGTTATGGTAACCTGCTGACAAAGCCCCTCTTTGGTTATCTATTAAGGCTCCTGTGGAACGAAAAATCCAAAACGGAATAGCAACCACATAACCAATCACTAAACCGATTGCGACTTCTTTTAAAATCATTAATGACAAAAAGGTTGAGGGCAGCTCTCTGTTATACAACTGCTCTATGATAGATGCATAAACAGGTAAACCTATCCCAAAGGAAATGGCGACTTTAATCAAAACGGCTTTGACTTGTTTAAACTCAAACAAAGGCACAAATAAGAGTATGACTAATATGCGCACAACACTGAGTACGAAACCAACGATCCAATCACCTATCTCATTAATAAAGAAGTTCATGCTTACAAATTAGGAATGCCATTGAAAATTAGCTCGGTAAGCTCAAGCATGGAAGACACCATCCAACCGCCTGATGCCATCATCATGCTGGCTACCGCTAAAAGCTTTACCGTAAAAGGTAAAGTCTGATCTTGGATAGAGAAAAGGGTTTGTATTAGAGACACGAGCACACCAGCGACAATCGCGGCGATTAAAGGAAGTGCAGATAACTGCACAACCATAAACAAACTGGTTTTAGTAAGATGAAACAGATCCATAATTATAAATACCCCATAACAAGACTACTCAGCAGCTTTTCCCAGCCATCGACCACAATGAACAACAAGATCTTAAGCGGGAGCGAAATGGTCATTGGCGATACCATTTGCATCCCCAGAGCCAACAGTAAATTGGACACTAATAGGTCTATGACAATGAGTGGAAGGTAGATAAGAAAGCCAATAATAAAACCAGATTTCACCTCCGAAACAATAAAACTTGGGGCAATTACTAGCATATTGTCTCGACTGACTTCCCCTTCGTATTTATCGGGCCAAACCTGTCGAGCAGAATCCACAAAACTGGTAATCACATTTGGGTCTGAATGCTTGATCATGAAAGCTTTAAGGGGTTCAGATGCGTCTTTAACATTCTGAATCAAGACACTACGATCCGCATAAGACTCACTAGAAAAGTCGGCTATTTGTGCCATTTCATCAAACACTGGGTACATGATAAAAACACTTAATACCAGCGCGGTAGCATGCATGGCCATTGTTGGCGGGACTTGTTGCACACCTAACGCATTTCGTACCATAAGCATTACGACTGCAATTTTTAGGAAGCTTGTCGTTACCATTAATAAAAGTGGCAGCAAAGCAAAGCCAACAAACACCATGATCATAGTGACTGGATCAAAGCCGATCGTTTGCATGCCTATCTCCAGAGCTTACGAATTTGTAATGCTAACTGACCATTAACGGCGACTATGTTTGCAGTGCCAATTTCGACCCCTTGGTTCCGTAATGAGATAGTGCCGTCATAATTTGGGTCTAAAGCAATAATATCTTCCACCTGCAAGCCACTGACCTGAGTAAAGTCGATTGAGAAAGAACCTATGCAGGCATCAATAGCCACTTTGGCACAGCTGATATGCTCAGTATGAGAACTTTGCTCTGCCTCTTGTGGCATATTTTTAGGATGACTTTCACCATATTCATTTTCAAAAGACATATCTTGTTCAGTATTTTCTTCCATATCTTTCTCCAAAGAATTGATGCGATGAGAGAGTACTCCGGCATAATGCAAGGTGTGTGATGACGGTTCTGGTATAGCGATCTCTGTGATTTCTTGTATTTGCAGTGAATAAGGAGATGTTTCGGATAGAAGCTGTATCTTGAGTTGTTTGTCGAAGAGTAATAGCTGACCTTCACCAGAGAATGAAATAAACAAATGCTCTGCCAAAAGTACGTCATTAATTTGTAGCTGCTGAAAATCACGGAAACTCAGCCGAGTTTGAAACAAATTAATATTTACTTTAAATAATTGCGGTGACGCATTTTGTGCTTGTGGCCAATAATCAAGGATCGGACAAGCAAACAGTTTTTCCCATGTTTCAACTTGCGCAAAAACCGTTACTGAAACACCTGATAAGCAACTCATACATTCAAGCTGTACTGGCATAGAGTTGTCAGTAAACTCATTCATCAAAGTTGATGACGCCTCTTGATAGGTTATATAGCCCCAAGGTTCGATGAAAGACTGGGGACATTGCAATAAACAAATGCAAAACCACTTATCCAGCCCTAAAGGGAATGTGTCATCAAAGGCAAGCCCTGACAGCCGCTCAAAAAAGGGAATAGGATTAAGGATACAAATAGAACCAAGCCCTGTCTGGAAGTGATACATGGATGCTTTTTCGATTAGCACATTCGCTGTTGTGGACAGTTTTAGTTGATCGCTCTCTGTGACATCTATAGTAAAAGCGCCATTCGCCAGCTTCTTTCTTAAAGCATGTTCATTGGTTTTGATTGGCGTGATCCATGTGGCAGGTAAAACATTGAAGGTTGAATCATTCAGTGCCTCTTCACTTTGGCTGTTAAATTGTAATAGGCTTTCTGGCTCATTGAGCGTATTTATCAAACTCTCGCTGATTAATATGGAAGGACCCTCGTGCACTTGTGTCTCTGCGCTAAAAGCGCTCTGTCTCTCTTCCAACTTATGTGTATTTGCGATAGACAGCGAAGGCTTTTGCTCAATGTTATTAGGCGAAACATTTTCAGTTTGATATTGCGTGATCACTTGCTCGGCAAAAACATCGTCTAAATCTTCAAGGTCTTCCTCTAATTTAAACGACATTAATAAGCACCTGCTTGCCAAAATAAGCGTCTAAGTCACCCTGTGTTTTACGCTTACAATTATTGAGCTGTTTCGATAGTTTCTGAGAGTTACTTTTCATCGTTAACTCTAATCGTTGTGGTGTGTTTTTCGATAAAACTGACACCTTAACGCCATCAGGAAAAAACACATCAAAACGCATATTCTCATTATTGTTAAACGGAGGAATCTGATTGATTAATCGGTTGGTCAGTAGATCACTATTGATTTTTGAAATCGCGCCAATACCTGAAGCAGACTTCCCCATCAAAGCTAAAAAAGACGCCTCTTCTCCCAGAGCGGGCGTTGTAGATACGCCAACTTTATTACGACTGTCTTGCTCTTGAGTCGGTATTACTCTTTCCTGGAATGCAAACATACTAACTTCACCCTAACGTCGAACTGATCAATTGATATTTTTCTAGTTTTCTTAGTGCCTTAGACACATCTTGTCGGCTAGCTTCATAATCCTGCTGGGCTCTATCCCAGGCTTGTTTGTATTGCTTGATTTCTTGTTTATTTGTGGCAATGTGCTGTCGTATTTTGTTTTCCTCAGCAAAGCATCTTGTTAACTCTTCCATGAGAAAACTTCTTTCTTGAATTCTGTCGGAGAGTATTTGTAGCTCAACACGGCCTTCTTGTTCTGCTGCGTCTGCAACCGCTATAGATTGCTCGTAAGCATCTTGCTTACTTTCCATTTGCAGCCGTTTTTTACCCATTTCGACTTCAAATCTCTGTAAGCGGTTATTCCAAACAGAAATACAACTTTTTATTTGCTTTAACTGGTTCATTAATTGAATAGTGGTTTGTCTAACGACAAAGTTCACTCATTCCTTGAATTGTGGTGTTAATATCACTTTGTTCTCTGGTGTCTTGCTGACAAAACGTCTTGATTCCCTCCTGTGTGGTTACTGCTTTATCAGTAAATAAATCAATACCTTGTTTGTACTCACCTAAACGAATCAGTAGTTCCACTTCTTCATATCGATACATCATTGAACGTAATTGCCCAGACAAATAAAGATGTTCTTTGTCGACCACATTTCCCATAATTCGGCTGATGCTGCGTAATACATCAACAGCAGGATAGTGATTACTTTCAGCTAATTTTCTTGATAAGTAGATGTGTCCATCCAGTAAGGATTTTGCTTCTTCTGCAATAGGGTCGGAAGTTGCTTCGCCTTCTACCAAAACGGTATACACTGCGGTAATTGAGCCTCGTGTTGTAATACCCGCCCGCTCTATCAACTTAGGCAACATGGTATACACACTAGGAGGAAAGCCCCCTTTGGCTGGCGGTTCGCCATTAGCTAAGCCAATTTCCCGCTGTGCTCTGGCAAAACGGGTCAGTGAGTCAACTAATAGCAGTACTTTTTGCCCTTTGTCCCGTAAGGATTCTGCGATGGATGTTGCGGTAAAAGCCGCTCTTGAGCGCTCCATAGAACTTCGGTCTGAGGTAGCACACACCATGATAGTGCGGCTTTTTAATTCATCATCTAATTCGTGTTCGAGAAACTCTTTCAGCTCTCGACCTCGCTCACCAATTAAAGCAAAGACGATAGCATCGGCATTACAGCCGCGAGCTAAAGCCAGCAGTAATGTGGTTTTACCACAGCCTGCGCCCGCAAAAAGACCAATTCGCTGCCCTTCACCAATCGTCATGAAACTATCGATAACACGCACACCAGTATAAAGTGGTGCATTAATTCGTACTTTTTCTGTGGCGGGGACGGCTTCACAGATCACTTGACGCTGGTCTTGTGAAAAGGACTGGGCTGAGTCCGCAACAAGCAAACCTCCTTGTCCGGTTGATAAATTTCGACCGACGCCATCAAGCACTAATCCACTCAGCGCTTGATTCGTACTAATACGATGCGGTATTCCCAATGGAATCACCTTTGCCTGGAAACCAATACCATCAGGGTTGGATAAGGTAGATAACAGAGTGATCTCTTTTTCAAAGCCCACTATTTCAGCCAGAATCGAGCCCTCATGGGTTTTAATCATGCACAGTTCGCCAAGCTTAGAGTTAGGTAAAACCACACGTACCTGAATACCAATCACAGATACAACCCAACCGTACACTTGATATTCCAAGCTTTGACTAAGTATGTCGCTAGATTGCTCAACAAAACGCTGTAATCGTAATCCCAGCTCCATCACCAACGCACCGCTACTTTCTTTTCTCCTTGAAATTCGATCACATCACTACGAATAGCGACTAGTCGATAATCCATATAGGTTTGACCTTTGTATAAGCGAGTACCATCCTCAAGCAGCAAATGACCGTATGGTCCAGAAACTACGGCAGCAACCTTGATTGAGAAACTGTCACCATGTTCATTGGTATTGTCTTTCACAATGGGAGCATTGGGATGTTCAAACTCATAACGCATCAACATACGTGCAAGTACCGCTTTATCTCGTTTACTGACACTGCCTTCTAATACAATTTGGTTGTTTTGCTCTGCCAATTTCACCCCATCTAGCTCTCTCTCATCTAACATGTCTTCGATTTGCTTAAGATAATTGAGCTCAACTTGCGCCGAAGAGAGTGCTGGTTTTACTTTGATCGTGGCTTCTTTGTGCTGTATAGGTAATGAGGTTTGACTCGCACTAGATGCATAGAGAGAAGCGTTACTTATTTCGTTGGGAAGGTTGGTATTATCTTGGTTAACATCAGACTGATTGGCATAAGACAGGTTATAGATGCCAAATACTAAAGCACTACAAACACAGCCTATTATGACGGTGGGTGTTTTTTTACGAGTACGAGCCACTTTTACTTTCGGTACTGGCCTAAGAGTTGGTACATCATCAAGCCAAGGCGTTTCTTTATCGGCAATTTGTAACCAGATATCCTTATGGCAAAACAGATCTTGCGGCTCCAGCAAGCAGGTATCTCTCAGTGGTTCACCATTCTTGCTTTTAAAGTCACCACTAGTAAAAAAAACTTCTACTTTCCCATTATCTGTTTCTCTTACGGAAAAAGCTGCACCTAGAAAGCTTCGATCTAACATTAATATGTCATTTTCATCACTACTACCTATATATAGTGGCTCTTCATTTAATGAAAAAGAAATACCATTTTTCAATCCACTTAATATTCGTAGCTCATACATAATAACCACCTACTGTTTATAACAAAATATTCACTAGGATTAGGTGGCGTAGCATTTAATTAAGTTCAGCTTTTATCTCTTAATAATTTGTTTTAATTTATTTTAAAAAACTTCTTTAAAATAAATTATTTTTTCTGAACTATTTTGACTTAGGAAACCACTCTACTAACGAGTTAAATAAATTAGCTCCATAAAACTTTTCTAAATAAATTAAGGAATATAACATGCCAAATGATATTTCAGCTCAATTCAAAAAGCTTAATGATGAGTTAATGCAGTCTTCTTTGGATGCACACAAATTAACAACAGAAGCAAGTAAACAACAGCAAGCGATCCAAGCAGACAGCCAAGCGACTAAATCGCTAGCGACTGCAGTTGCTGACCAAGCAAAGAAAACCAATGATGTAGCAAACGAATTTAAGTTCTAAGTTGACATTAGACCAGATTAGCCTTCGACTTCTGGTCGAAGGCTAATTTATTTCGATCTTCAATGAAGCAGACACCATTATGATTAATGATCCTATTTCTCGATTAGCTTTATTTAATAATACTGGATTAAGTAAAGCAGATGATACAGCTAAAGCTGACGATATCAGCGCATTTAATCAGTTATTGAAAAGTTCCAAAGACGATTCAAGCTCCTCTTCTCGGTCTTTTGGGGCGGGTAATGGCTATGACAATAGCTCACAAAACAATATTGACAGCAAAAGTCTATTAAAAGCCGCACGCGCTGCTGCTGACAAAATGGTTGATGCAGATGCAGCCGCTATCGCACAAAGGGTTGAAAACCATAAGGACTCTGTACGTGCAGAATCAGCCGCCTCTGCTGTGAAAAAAGTAACTGAAGTATTTAAAGAAATTAAGTTCTAGGGACGCGATGAATTCATAGCTCTCGCTTCTACATGATAAGTAACTGTTATTTATAGGTAAGCATAATTATGGCTGTGGAAATGATAACTGATATTGAAATCACCTCTGATCTAGACAGTGATAATAGTTTGGTCAGTACAGATAAAGCCTATAGCGCAAATCAAGACGATGTAAATTTCTTTGAAAGTCAGCTGCAGACAAAACCCGACCCACTCAGTCAAGATATTATTCAAGGTGCAAATTCCCTATCCTCCAATTTAGCGGAAAAAAAGCATGCCTTTGAGAGCGCGTTAGCTAAAGCATCTAATAGTGCAGACCCTACCGATTTACTAGCCGCAGCAAGAAGTTTATCGGAATACTCTATCCAAACGTCGATCGTTGCAAAGGCTGCAGGTAAATCCAGTCAAGCCATTGATAAAATGACTAATTTAAATTGATACACCCCAATAAACGACTCAAGTATAAGTCAGAAAAACGCCTAACACAGCGAAAATAATCACAGAGAGATAGCATGCTTCACCCTCATTTTGTTCGTAATGCTTGGATAGTCGTTTGTGCCCTGCTATTAACTGCCTGTAGTGATAAAAAAATAGAACTGCTAAGTGGCCTAGATGAAAGAAATGCCAATCAGGTTGTGGCTGAATTATTATCTCAAGGATTAAAAGCCGAAAAAGTTAAAGCAGACGATGCCCTATCCGTTTTAATTCCAGAAGCGGATATGGCGGCTTCTGTCGCCTTGATTACCGCCAAAGGACTACCTAATCGTAGCCACCAAAGCCTAGGAGATATCTTTAAAAAAGAAGGCATGATATCGACACCGCTAGAAGAGCACGTTCGCTATATTTATGCTCTATCGCAGGAGCTTGAACACACACTATCAAAAATTGATTATGTCTTACTGTCACGGGTTCATATTGTCTTACCTGAGCAGATTGCCCCAGGCCAACCCATTCAACCAGCATCCGCTGCTGTGTTTATAAAACATAAAAAACAGCTTGATCCGGATACGATTGAAAAGAAAATTCGTCGGATTGTGGCGGCCAGTGTGCCATCTCTTTATAGAAATGCTGAAGACAAAATTACCGTATCCTTTATTGAAGCATCTCAGCCTGAAGTGCAGGTCAAATTACGAGCCTATAAGGACATTATTCTCACCCAAGACACCTTACCCAAATTAGAGAATTATTTTTTAATCGCTTATGGTGTTTTGGCGACGTTACTTTTCATCATGGTCTTTTTGCTTTTTCAGTTGATCAAGCTAAAAAGCTCGAATAGCGCATTAACAGCGACTCTGGCTGAACATAACAAGACAGCGGAAAAGCTCTCTGAACAAAGACAACAGGAAGACAATGAATGATGCAAAAAACATCGCTCCAGGTTATCGAGGAAGAAAAGGCATTTACTTTATTCTGGTGTCGTTTTTATCAATTTGTTGACCCTTCTTGGTATCCTAAAACAGGTTTACCAATAGGTAATCAAACTTGCTTACTAAAAGAACATACCGATAGATTAGGGGTAACCAGCTACCCTTTTTTGTGCCACTCCCTTGGTCTTGATACTGAGCTAGAAAGTTTCTCCGATTTTGTGTCCAAACATACAATTAACTTTTCGTTATTGCTTAATATTTTCACTCGCCCAGACGACTATATTAAAGGGATATCTTGCTGCCTTTTCCCTGAATATTATTTACTGAAACAGCATAAAAAAGCGTTAGAAGATCGGCTTGTATTAGATAAGAAACAGATCGAAAATTTTCATCTGGCACTCTCTCTAAACACCCGACGAGAGCGCCTAATTGAGGAGTGTTCGATTCATTTCCCTATAAATGCTTCAGTTCATTCTCAAGCAGCGACTCATGCTTTACTACTAAGCATTATGACATTACCCCAAACAATTAAGAGTCGTCTCCATTTGGCGTTTCCAAAGCCTGATATTGAGAAAAGTAACACCTTTTTTGATGCTCACCTGCCTCACTCATCTAATCAAACCGCGTCATTAGCCCGTATATTTAGACGAGTACTTACTTTCGTTGATCAACATTTGATAGTGGAAAATCGACATGTATAACACACTGATTACGACAGAATATAACCTGCCTGATGACGTAGATCTTAACCTAAGTGAGTACGGCTTTATTAAAGCTATGTCCCTGCAACAGAGTTTAACGCTTGAAGAGAAGTTACAAGACGCTCAAGTGCAGGCTTTGAATGAGGTAGAAAGGAAAGCACATCTTGCCATAGAGAGTATTACCGAAGAAAAAAATGCCATTATTGCTGCACTAGCACAGCAAATAGAGAGCATCAACGACACCCAACAAGATGCATTACGTAAAGTTGAACAGGCCTGCCACTCTATACTGGCAGAGGTATTTTCTCGCTTTCATGCCAATTTAAGCAGCATGGAAAAACTGCATTTTTCAGTAAGTGAGTTGGTTAAATCCCACCAGCATAAGGATGATGTTTGCTTAGTTGTCCGTCACCTTAAAGATTGGCAGCAATCTCACCTTACTCTGCCAGAAGGCTGGCAAGTAAAAGAAGACCCTACCCTTGAAGTGGATTGTCTACTTGCCATGAATAATGGTGAAGTAGTCTGTGACTTTGATACTGTCTTCCTAAATATCACCCAAGCAATCAGTGCCATTGAATATTAAAGAAACCAAGTCGAAGTATTAGATTGATCTATTCCTTGATCAAATCGATAACCGGTCAATAGGATGTACCACAATCGACTCTGAAATTTCAGGGTAAGACAAAACTGGCAACTCAAACAGTGGGCCTTTTACTAACTCTCTTAAATGAGGGCGTAAATCTTGAGAAACAACCAGTGCTACAGGACTTTCTTTCTGTACAAATTCGATAGTGCTATCGACAATCTTTTGCACCAACTCATTCAAGATCTCAGCATCAAGCGCAAAGTACCCCCCTGTTACTGTTTTATTGAGAGACTCACGTAATAGTTCTTCTGTTTGGCCTTCCAGTAAGCAAATATTGAGAGAATCATCCTTAGTGATATGACTGCATATTTGATCCCTTAAATAAACACGCACTATTTCGGTCAGTACATTTGGATCCCTTTCTACCGAAGCATGGGCCACAATTGTTTCAAAAATCTTATGCAATGACTTTAAGGAAATTGCTTCTGAAGCCAGTTTCTTTAGGACATCCGTTAATTTTGAAAGGGGTAACAAGCGCTCACACTCTTTGGCTAATTCCGGCACGTTATCCAACGCCCAAGACATAATTTTATGTGCCTCTTCTAGACCAATAAACATATGGCTATTTTGCATAAAAGCGCGATTGGTTTTCTCAGTAATGACATCAATTGTGCTTTGATAATCTATGTTATTTTCTTCTAATAACTCCAAATAGTCTGAGTTAACCCAAAGTAAATCCTGCTCTTCACGCTCTTTGCTTCCGAAAGTGTATTCGATAGCAAGCTCATCCAACTGTGCCTGATTAGCGCTCTTTACCCAAGCATAGCTGGATGAATATGTTGCTCTTACAACAGGCACTTCATAGAAACGTAATATGAACTCATCTTCCTCAATGTCATCACTAAAATGAAATTTAAAAACTGGCAACATGTAAGCATAATCTAAGACGATGCGATTTCGGCCTTTTCGGATTGCTCGACGAAAATGTAAAAACCAGTCTGAGTCTTTATGCTTGGTGTTTAGACTGGCTGAGATACGTTCATATACTGAAAAGCTGCGTACATCTTCTTCCTCTGGGGCTGCCACCTCCTGTGACATTTCCTCCTGTGATAGTGCCTCTATCATGGTCTCTTTTTGTTTGCGCAAAAAGATATTAATGCCACCAATACCACTAAAAATAACCGCTAAAAAAACAAACACAATTGTTGGCATACCTGGTACTAACGCAAAACCTATCATAACTAAAGCCGCAATAATCCAAGCTTTTGGTTCACTGGTAAGTTGGCTAGACATTTCATGACCCACATTACCGTCTTCTAAGGTTTCATCTTTTACTCGGGTAATCATTAGACCCGCTGTTAAAGCAATCAATATGGTAGGGATTTGCGCAACCAGACCATCGCCAATGGTTAAAATTGCATAAAGTTCTAACGCTTCTCCCATTGTCATCTGCAGCTGGGTAACACCAATAGAAACGCCACCCAGAATATTCACCAGAACTATAATAATGCCGGCAATAGCATCGCCTTTTACAAACTTCATCGCACCATCCATGGCACCAAATAATTGGCTTTCTTTAGCTAGCTCCTTACGCTTATCCTGCGCTTCTTGGGAACTAAGCAAGCCTGCCCGTAAATCTGAGTCAATCGACATCTGTTTACCTGGCATAGCGTCCAAGGTAAAGCGTGCTGCGACTTCTGCCACTCGTTCAGAACCTTTAGTAATAACCAGAAAGTTTACAATCAATAAAATAAGGAAAATCACTACACCCACAACGAAATTGCCACCAACGACAAAGTTACCAAATGCTTCAACAATGTAACCAGCATCTGCTTGTAGCAAAATCAAACGCGTCGTTGTTATCGATAAAGCCAAACGAAATAAGGTAGTGATGAGGAGAATACCGGGGAAAGTCGAGAAAGCGACTGGCCCAGGTAAATACATAACAGTTACCACTAAGAGTGATGAAATACTGATATTCAACGCAATTAACGCGTCTACAAGTCCTGTTGGTAAAGGCATGATCATCATAAAAACAATACCTATCACCACAAATGCCAAAATCACTTCTGAGCGTTTTGACAGCATATCAGTCACTGCCATTAAAGCAGATACAATTGGATTAGACGTCATCGTTTTCATGAATCACTATTTAGTATTATTGAATTAAAGTTATTTATTTGTGGTGATATAAAACATTAAGTTCAGTCTTTATCTTTAATAGTTTTTTTATATCTTTTGCATTTATCTCTATTTTTTATTTTCTATTTATTCCTCCAATAAAAATATTTTTAGTTTTAAAAATAAAATGAACTTTAATTTTTTAAATCTCACTATTACTGCGAGGGAAATAAATAAACCTCTCATTTCTTAATCAAATGTTAAATGTGATTGGAGTAATATATGAGCCTTGAAGTAAAACTAGATAAAACGATGGAGCGTCTCGAACAGCTAATGGCTGGCGGCGCAAAACAAACTGGCGGTCAAGATGGAGAACTTGGCGATTGGAAAAATATGTCGGATAAGGAAGCGGCTCAGATCATTTCTGATTACCGTAACAAACTCGATACAGCCAAGGAAGCAGGTGTAGGCGCTAATAACCATATTTCGACTGGTAAAAATAGTGATATGAGCACTATTATTGAAGACGAAAATCAACCGATGAAACTACGTCAAGCCTTGATGAAATACGAAAATGATCCTTCATTTGCTCATCAGCTCAATGGCAGCAACAGCAAAGGCGACGCGAAAGGTCTAACTTTTGATGAAATTGACCAAAACATTGGTAAATTCGATAACCAAAACCTAGGTGGAGCAGATGCTACTGGAGGCGCTGGTGCGGCAACGGGTGTAGACAAACCGAAACCTAATAATGCCTATGAGCGCATCAATGAAAACAAGGATGATCAAAGCGGTAAAGCTGAAGGAAAAGAAGGTGAGAAAGGCGGTGGCATCATGGAAAAAATGATGGAAATGTTCATGCAGATGATGCAGGTTATGATGCAAATGATGATGATGAAAAAATAACTTTTTTGTCATAGGCTTAAGGAAGGTGGCACCTAGTTGCTGCCTTCCATCCTGCTTATATCAATACTTTGAAAATGATCTCTCAATTGGTATCTATACCTTTCTAAGAAGATGCTCTCACCTCTACCCTAATCTCTAATTTCACCATGCTTCTACACCAGTTCTCGAGTAAATAGCGTAAGCAGCTTAATCACAATCTACATCGAGCTTTGAGTTTGAAACGAATTAATTATTAATTTTTTGAACTTAACGAGTTCAGGTGTCACTCATTTTTTGTTCGAAGTCGCTTTTATTCAAAAAGACAAAACTGTAATGGAATTAAGGATAATATATGGGTGTCTCTTCTGTTGAAAATCAGGCTAATACTTCTCAGCACACAAACATTGGGTTAGCTGAAACTAATCGTGCACAAGGAACACTTTCACAATCAGTTAACTCTCAAGGCCAGAGTCAAGTTCAAGCAGAAATTGAAGCAGACCCCGCCCAAGAGGCCCAGCGTCACCAACATAAGCTTGCTTCTAGTAAAGATGATTTGGACTTACCTAAAACCACTGGTGCTGCTCTACATACACAAAGTAAAGACGATTCACATATCGCCAGAAACCCAACTATCGGTGCTTTACAGAGTGCTGGTGTTGATATTAAGAATTACACAGATACTTTGTTGGACTCACCGCAACTGTTTGAAGCTTTGAAAGTCAGAGGCTTGCTTTTACTGAATGAGAGCTCAGGTTCAACACAAAAAGAAATCCATGCTAAAAAATCAGAAGTTCAAACTCTAGTCGATGACCTAAATAATAAGCTACAAGAGAATAAACCTCTTGTTCCCAGTACGAACTTAAATAACGCTGCTCAGCTAGCCGTAAAAATGGATAAACTAGGAGAAGTAATCAAAAACCAAGGGCAGCAAAGTATTGGTTCAGAACTACAAGCAGATAGCAAAAAAATTAACCAAACCGATTTAACTGACAAAGAGAAAGTGGCGCAAACTGTTGAGTTGCTCAATAAAAATATTGCACTCTTACAAGACTTACCGAATGCGACTCCCCTCATTCAAAATACGGCTAAAGTACTTGAGTTACTTGTTGGTCACTTAGAGTCAGAACAAGCGCCAATAGAGACTGAAAAAAAACAAGAAAGTGACTTTAATGAATCAACTCGTTTGGTAAGAAGCCAATCACAGGGTGCTAATACTCCCAAAGACGAGCAACCAGAGCTAAGAAAGACGGCTTCCTCCATCGAGTCTAAATACAGTCAAACCAATACCCTAGAAAATACAGGCTCAGAAAGAAATTTATCTAGAAGCCAGTCGCAAGGGGAAAATGTTCCTAAGAATGAGCAAGCTGTACTAAGAAAGACAGCCTCCTCCATAGAAACAAAATACAGTCAAACCAAAGCGACAGAGAAATCAGAACCAGAAGCAAGTTTCGTTAGAAGCCAGTCACAGGGCGCGAATACCCCTAAAAATGAACAAGCTTCTTTACGAAAAGCAGCCTCGGAAGGTGGACAAGCGCCTACTGCCAATAACAAAGAAAATATAGCATCAGAAACCGTAAGTGCTCCCCAAGCAAAAGAAACAGAAGCGGTGAGAACTAAAGCAGCCATATCACCCACCAAGAGTCTGGATGATTCAAACTTACCTAATAAAGCCGATGACGTCGTTAAACAGGTCAACACCAAAGCATTAGAAGCAGCTGGACTGGATCCCAAAAATTACAGCCAAGACTTGCTCGAGTCACCACAGCTTTTTAATGCATTAAAAACCAACGACCTTTTATTTATCGAGGAAGATAAAAAAGCACAAGATAAAGCGAAGAAGGAGCTGGAAGGTAAGCAAGAAAAAGTGGATAGCATGATTGAAAGCTTTGCACTCGCCAAACCAATGTCTTCAAAAGTTAATTTGGATGATGTCCCCAAGTTACAGAAAATGATCCAAGTTATTGGTAAAGAATTACAAAACAGAGGCGCTAATAATCTAGGTACTCAATTAGCTGAAAAAAGTGCAGCGGTTACTGCTAATAAATCGATTAATTATGAAACCAAAGTAAAGCAATTAGCTGAATTGCTGAACGAAACAGCTGAGCAACTAAAGACGCAAAATTTACCAACGGGTCTCAAGGCCAAAGGGTTAGCTGATGGCGTGAAGAATTTAGCTGAGCTCTTAAGCCTACAACAAGAATCTGATCAAGCAAAAGAAGCGATTGATACGAAGAAGCAACAAGCTAAAAACTTAGTCAACGACCTTAATAAAAAAGCCGTTCAAGGTGAAGCGCTTGTGCCCAATGCGGACATGAATAATATTTCGCAACTCAAGGAAAAAATGGGACGACTTGCTGATGTTATCGAGCAGCGAGGCGCACAAAATATTGCTGAGAACTTACGCCAGAAAACCAGTGATATTACGAATGACGCATCATTAAAAGACAAAGAAAAAACGTCGAAAATCGGAGATTTAGTAAAAGAAACTGCAACTAAACTTCAAAGCACACCTGCTCGTGATATCGCTACAACTATCCAGCAGTTTGCTGATCAGATAAAGGGTGCTGATACACAAGATACAGTGAAAGATAAAAAAAATATCGTGGATGAAGACCTCGCTTTTTTAGATCCTGCGGGCTCAAAACGGTCTCAAAAGAAAACCCTAGCGGGCATTTTCAAACAAAAGGAGACGCTTGCGGCCGTGAGAGTAACAGCAGAACGAGGCAATGAAGTGGCAAGAAAAGGTGATGGTAAAGTCGATATGGCCAGCCAGACAGGGGCTGGCATTGGCGGTTTTTTTGGTATTAAAGGCGATTCACTAACGGGGAAGAAAGATACAACCGTTGCAGGTGTTGAAGTCGGTGGTGCTTACAATAGAAAACACACCCGTAGTTATAAAAATAATGATGAAGTATTACAACAGATTGCAGAGAATCCAAAGCAAGCAAAGAAAAATATCGCATCAGGCATCGTCAATCGAGCGCAATCCATACTCTCACGTACCAAAAATGATATGGACGGTGGTATCCGCACCCACATGAATGACTTACATCAAGCTGCAAATAAGCAAAACACAGTTCGAAATAGAACGGAACAGCTTAGCAATGACTTACAAAGATTAGGTGTTTTGAATGAGGGAGAAACGCTTCGATTACCTGATGGACAAAGTGCAGATCTAACTAAAGAAAAATTTTCTCATACTGGCGCGTTAAAAGGCAGTGCGGCCATGGGACGTAATTTTATTCCTGGAATGGGAGCTAGTGGCTCTGTCGCTGGTGAAGTAAAAGTTGATATTAGTAAGTCTTATGAGCCCAAAGTAGAACATTTATTAAAGAACGATGAAGCACGAGAAAAAGCCATAGAGAAGTATAAATTAGATGACATTGCCACTTTAAACAAAGAGCTTGAGGGACTTTCCCTGAATAACGCGGATAATTTGAATCGAAAAGCGCAAATCTTAGAAGAGGTAAAAGAGAAAATTATCGCCAATCTATCTGTTATGGATGATTATGAAACTGCCATTCGTGCAAAAGATACACAAGGCAAAGGTTCTTTACAGCAGAGGTTAATGGATCGACTTTCTACCTCAGATAAACCTCAAACTGCTCATCAACAAATAGAACAGCAGCAAGGTACAAAGGGACGTTCACAAACGCTAGATAAGTTACAAGTTCAGCATGCTGCATTAGTTAAAATATACAATGACCTAACTGAGGCAGCAGAATTAACACAAGTTAATGGAAAGGATAACTCTGAAAGCAAAAACAAAGTGCGTTTACCAGGGCTAACCTCAGACACACTTGATTCAGCTGATAACAAAAGGCGCCTTGATCAACTTGGTATCGATACCAGTAAGAATAAAGAACGTTTAGAAACACGTGAAAAAGAAGCCTTTGACACCATGTTAGAGCAAGTCAATAAAGATATACATAAACCTAATATCACGCTATCCGATAAAGCTAAAAAAGCGTTACATGTAGCGAAACAAGATCATACTCAGGATTTAACAGGAAAATTCAGTGCGAGCACCAATTTTGGAGGCTCGGGCGTTTCTATTGAGGGCTCCTATACTAAGCCTATTTTTGCGAAACCAGGTGAAACCGAATCAAGTATGGCATTTACACTGGCTGGTGAAGGCGTATTTGGAGCACCTTTGGCACGAGGTGTGCGCGATCGGATCGCGGAGGACTCAGGACAAGATATTTCAGATGAGACTTGGCATGAACTGACTGATATTTTAGCAGCTTCCGACATTAAACGGGCCTCTTTGGCAAGCGGTACTGGAGCGAAAGCATCTGCCAGTGTCAATGTTGAAATTAAGGATGGCCGCATTTCAACGATTAAACTGAATACGCAAACAACCCAGTCTGCTGGTGTGAGAATCCCGATTGGTCTTCCTCGGCTTGATTTTGGTGCTGTTGAACTGGGCGCTGAACAATCACAAACTACCCCTCAAAAAGTCATCATGGGATCAAACTCATTAGCAAATGTTAAAGAGCGCTTCAGTGAAATGAACAATAATAACAAGGGACATATCGACATTGACTCAGTTAAGAAAGGTGAGACAAGTAAGAAGGACGATTGGAATGTGATGGTTGAGGAGAATAAAACTCAACTTATGAAGATTGCCCAGCGATTCGCAGACCCTGATAGTGGACCAATTAAAGATTTAAATAAAGTCATTGATGAGCTTCATTTTCCGGCTTTACATGACGTTAATGCTACCGAG
Source organism: Marinomonas sp. SBI8L (assembly GCF_001624705.1). GTDB lineage: Bacteria > Pseudomonadota > Gammaproteobacteria > Pseudomonadales > Marinomonadaceae > Marinomonas. The sequence continues at coordinate 91,737 of NZ_JSEO01000017.1, read as the reverse complement.
ACGGATAAAAAGCAAACTTACTATGATGCTTATGGTACCGATGGCCCTGATGTATCAATTGACAATGGATCTGAAATTGCTGAACAAGCAGGTATAGAGTTAGAAAATAAGCTGGATCAACGTATTAAAGAAATTATGATTGCGATAAAAGAGTTTGCTAACCTTACCCCTGAAAAAACCGTCAATATGGATAAGCAGCTTGAGAATGTAAAAACAGAATTATCGATCTTTGATAAAGTAGAAAATAAATCACCAGAACTTGAAACTGCTCTCAAAAAGGTGAATAGCAATCTTGATGATTTGAGCAAAACGTCTGATTCTGAAGAGGTAAGTAAGAAACTAGGAGAGATTCAGGACACCCTAGACTCTTTAAAAGATATCTTCAGTGCAAAAAAACAACTGACAGCCAAGCGCGATGCGTTAGTTGAGAAAAGTAAAGAGCTTAATGCCTTAACAAGTCCTCAAGAAAGAGACGCTAAATTTACAGAAATTATGGACGAACTAAAAGCTTTCTATGTCCTTGAAAAAGACAAAGTAAGTAAACCAAGTTTAGACAGTCTATAACCTTACCTTTATTAGCCTCTATAACTTGCCACGCCCTGTGTTTCGACTATTCACTGGGCGTGATAAGCACCCACTTTTATCCACTAGGCACATCATCACAATTAATTTATAGCTAAATTACACTAAAAACCTCGATAACATGCTCTATCTATAGATGTTAATTAATTTATAAATTGATAATTACGATGTGTAGTTTTTAGAGTTGAATATTTTTTGAATGGGGAAGTACTAAGTTCGTAACGTTTAAAGGGGAAAGAAACCACAGGGCTGAAGCAAGCTCCGATACCCTGCAGTTTATCATTTATGGCCGAAGTAGCCAGTGACTCATAAATTTGTAGTCAAAGTGCTATTTGCTTAGAAAGAGAGGATATTTTTATCCAGCGCCTCTAAAGTTGACTCTGTTGCTGCTTCAGTAGCACCTGTAGTTGCGCCTGCAGCAGCACCCGCAGCGGCTCCTGCTGGGCCACCAGTTAAAAGCCCAGTGACAGCACCTTCAACTGCTCCTTCTACAGCACCACCAATGGTATCTTTAGCAATACCAACACCAGTCTCTACTACATTCTTTCCTATATCAATTGGGTTTAAATTCATTTTTATTTCCTTTGGTATATTAAATGAAGCTATAAAAACTATAGCGCTCTTTAATACGTAGTAATCATGCCCAATTAGTTCAAAATTTCTCGTACTCAAAGCTGAGTTCTATATTATCTCTGTTTGTTGTTAAACATATTGCGCAGCACAATAACCACTCGCCCAAGCCCATTGGAAGTTATATCCACCTAACCAACCTGTGACATCGAGGACTTCACCAATAAAAAATAAGCCTTTAACGTCTTTTGCTTCGAAGGTTTTTGAAGATACATAGTTTGTATCTACTCCACCTAATGTCACCTCAGCTGTGCGGTAGCCTTCTGTGCCGTTGGGCTTAATGACCCAGTTATGCAGTGTTTCGGCGATTTCTTCGAATGCTTGATTACCATATTCAGCCAAAACACCTTGCCACTTATGATCTTCAATTAGCATACTGGCCAAGCGTTTTGGTAATAGCTGGGATAGCACTTTATCAATTTGGCTTTTCGGGTTCTTTTCTCTCGCTTTTACCAATAATGAGTAGATAGACTCGGCAGGGTAAAGGTCGATTTTAAGTTCATCGCCCGGTAGCCAATGGTTAGATATCTGTAAAATGGCAGGGCCACTTAAACCTCTATGGGTAAATAGCATGGGTTCTGTGAAGCTTGTTTTATTGGCTGTTACAGACACATCACAGCTTACACCTGCTAAGGGTTCGAATTTCGCTTTCAAATCTGGTTGCAAGGTGACCGGCACTAAGCCTGCTCTTGTGGGCAACACTTCAAGACCAAACTGTTCTGCAATTTGATAGCCAAACCCAGTCGCTCCTTTAGAAGGGATTGAAAGCCCTCCTGTTGCGATCACTAAGGATTCGCAAATAAAGGTACCTTGGTTTGTTTCTACTTCTTTGCATTCACCCAAGTCTGTCACTTTAACAACCTTGGTGTTTAAAGAGATATTTACGCCTGCCCATTCGCATTCAGTCAACAAAATAGACAGTAGGTCTTTTGCGCTCTTTTGACAAAATAGCTGACCAGGTGCTTTTTCAACATACTCTAAGCCATGTCTATCCATTAGCTCTACAAAATTACTTGGCACATAGCGTTTTAAAGCCGATATAACAAAGTGAGGGTTCTGAGATAAGAAATGTTTAGGAGAAGCATCCATATTCGTAAAGTTACAGCGGCCTCCTCCTGACATGATAATTTTTTTACCTGCCATATTTGCATGGTCTATCAGTGTGACTGACCTACCACGATAAGCTGCATTTGCTGCACACATTAAACCTGATGCGCCTGCACCTATTATCAAAACATCTACTTTATTCAATTGCTGATCACCTAAATACTGAGGCAGGCATTATAGAGATTCGCTCATTTCAATGCAGCCCCACGCTATAAACAAATTAAATTTTTATTACAAAAAAGTTATCCACAGGCAAATTAAAAACAGAACTCAATCTCAAAATACAGATAAAACCCGTGCTGCAAGGTAAGTAAGGAAAGATTTGCTAACTTGGCTTAGCAGGATTTAGCATGAAATTATGCTCAAAAAAATTGCTTTCAATTCATGGAGTCACTTGACAATAATTCTGTCCACAAAATCCGTGAAAAAATCTGTGGGAATTACATTTTTTTCCTTATAAAACAAAATCTTAATAATTAATCGTGGTTAAAAAGGGTTTTCTTAAATTCAACTGTCAATATTTTTTAAGAAAAAAATTTTGCTCTTTTTGTGCTGTTTTTTTTCCGAATCTGTTTATTTAAACAGTAGTTTTTTTTCTTCAAATACCCATAGGTCAAGCTGTCACCTCATTTGCAAAATTAAATTTAAAAAAATTATATTTTTATTACAGAGTGTGTGGATATCTATAAAAATTGAGTCTTGACGAATAACCTGTTTATTTATACAGTACTGTACAAATAAACAGCTATCGAGATTGCAGATATGAAAAACTCATTATTAAAGCTAGGTCTATTCAATAATATCTACCTTATTCTTGTTCTCTTTTTATTAGCCGCCTATTCCCCTGTAAAAGATATGCTTAGTTGGACAGCTAAGCAGTTTGCAAATGAGAGCATCCAACTGGTAGACATCTCTTTTGGTAATCGCTTACCTTGGCAAGCCGAGAATAATAATTACACCTATGTAAATACCTCTAATAACCAACCAAGTTATACAGCTCAAGTCATACATACACGTATCAAGTTAAGTAACCCAAGTAACGAAAGTAAGTCCTTTAAAAAGATTTGGTTAACCTTTGAGCATGCCAATGGGGCAACCGAATATACAACTGACTACAGCTTATACAATATCGAGACACGCCAAAAATTAGTTGGAAGTACGGTTAAGTTAGCACCGAATACAGAATTAGAGTTGTTAGCCTCTTATCGATTTATCCCTAGCTATCCAACAAGTAAGCCTCAAAACTTAAAAGTTTCTTGGGAAAATGAATCGCATTTAAGAGAAAAAGGCTGTCTTTTAAACTTTGATGATTTGGCAATTAATGACTTTGGTCAATCTTGTTATAGATAAGCAAGCAATTGTTCTAAAAAACGAATTTAGTTCAATAATGCACTTGATAATGATTTTCATTTTAACTACGATACCTATTAAGTTAACTAAAATATTACTTAATTGGAGTTTTTAAATGAAACGTTTTGTTACACCGATTGCGGCATGTGTTGCTGCAACTTTACTTACTGCTTGTGGATCACAGGGCGTTCAGCCTAACAAAACAATCACAGCAAATGATGTTGTAATTAATTACTCTGATATTGCGCAAGCAATTTACACTGACTCTTTAACAACAGCTCAAACACTGAAAGTTGCTATTGATCAGTTTGTTGCAAACCCAACAGAAGCTAACTTGGCGAAAGCTCGTCAAGCTTGGATTGATTCACGTGTACCTTATCAGCAAAGTGAAGTTTACCGTTTCGGTAATGCTGTTGTTGATGATTGGGAAGGTAAAGTTAACGCTTGGCCTCTTGATGAAGGTCTGATTGACTATGTTGCAACTGATTATGGTACTGATTCAGATGTAAACCCTCTTTATACTGCAAACGTTGTTGCTTCTACCTCTTTGACAATTGCCGGCAAACAAGTAGATACAAGCGACATTACACCAGCTCTTCTACAAGAACTTCACGAAGCTGATGAAGTTGAAGCCAATGTTGCAACTGGTTACCACGCAATCGAATTCCTATTATGGGGACAAGATTTGAACGGTACCAACCCTGGTGCGGGTGAGCGCCCTGCTACTGATTACGATGTAAACAACTGTACTGGTGGTAATTGTGACCGACGTGCAGCTTACCTTGTTGCGGCAACTGATTTGCTAATCACAGATCTTGAAGAAATGGCTGCTAACTGGGGTGCTAACGGTGAAGCTCGTCAAGCAATCCTAGACCAAGGTGACAAGCAAGGCTTGGCAACAATCCTAACAGGTATGGGTAGCTTGGCTTACGGTGAACTTGGTGGTGAACGTACTAAGTTAGGCCTAATGCTACACGATCCAGAAGAAGAGCATGATTGCTTCTCTGACAACACTCACTACTCACACTTCTACGATGCAAAAGGCATTCAGAATGTTTACCTAGGTGAGTACCAACGTGTTGATGGTTCTTGGGTTAAAGGTGCTTCTCTATCCGCATTAGTTAGCGCGCAAGACTCTATTCTAGATGCTGAAATGAAAGGTAAACTAGAAAACACCCAAACTGCTGGTCAGGCTATGGTTGACGCTGCACAAGTAGGTCAAACATTTGACGTTCTAATCGGCATGGGTAACCAAGCTGGTAACCAGTTGGTACAAGATTTCGTTGACTCTCTAGTTGCTGAAACAAGAACAACTGAAGAAATCATTCGTCTATTAGATCTTGAAGATATTACTCTTGAAGGATCAGACAGTTTGGATAACCCAAGCGCTGTATTCTAAAAAGACTGAAAAAGAGGCAGCAATTTTTGCTGTCTCTTTTTACATATATAAAGATACGATACGATTTTAGTTACCTCATGAATTAATGCAGAGCCTAACATTGAACGCTTTATTCCATAATGCTGGAGCAAGTTTACTTGTTGCCAGTTTTTTTGCATTTTCGACTAGCTCAAATGCTGCCACCAGCAAAATTGATGCAAACGCATTCCAACAACCTTTTACAAGCCTTTCCGCTGAAGAGAAATTTAACCATAGCATTGGTAGATCACTATTCGAAAAGTTTTGGGTTGCATCACCCTCTTCAACCACTGCAAGTGATGGTTTAGGCCCTTTATACAATGCTCGCTCTTGTCACAGCTGCCATTTAAATAATGCCAAAGGTCATGCTCCAGCAAATCTACAAAGTGCGATAACAACGCCTTCATTCTTTGTCAGGCTCAAACGTTGGCCACGCCCTACTGGATTTGATCCCAAAACCGCGGTAACAGGAGACACTCGTTACGGTACTCAACTCCAAACATTATCAACCACTGAGCTGCCACCAGAAGCTGAGCTAATTGTTGAATATGAATATTCCACCCTTAATTTTAGCGATAACACGCCCATTGAGTTAAGGAAACCAAACTACTCTCTAAATAAATTAGGGTACGGCGAGTTTAATAAAGACACATCTTTATCTGGAAGGGTTTCTCCTGCTTTAACGGGTGTAGGTTTAATTGACGCTCTTGATGAAGAAACAATACTGGCTAATGAAGATATCCATGACGAAGATGGTGATGGCATTAGTGGTAGAGCAAATCGAGTTTGGGATAAGATCAACCAGACTTGGGCTGTAGGTAAGTTTGGCTGGAAAGCCACAGTCGCCACTTTATCTGAACAAAATCAAAGTGCTTTTAATGGTGATCTTGGGTTATCTACACCACTTGTTACTTCTCCTTATGGTGATTGTACGCAAGCCCAAACAGCCTGTTTGAATCTAGCTAACGGTAATAGCGAACATTTGGATAATCTTGAAGTAAGTAACCAAATAATGCTCTTAGTAAATAAGTTTTCTGCTCTTTCTGCCCCAAGCAAAATTAGAAACCTTTCTGACAAAAAATTCATGCAAGGTAAGTTAGTCTTTGACCAACTTAATTGTGCTGGTTGCCATACACCAAAAATGACAACAAGCAGTGAGACTGAATATAAGGTGCTTGCCAGCAAGACTTTTTATCCGTTTAGCGACTTCCTCTTACATGAAATGGGGCCAGACCTTGCAGATACAGGTAATGAGTTTAATGCCAATGGACAAGAATGGCGTACACCCCCTTTATGGGGAAATGCGCTTAATAAAATAACTTCAGGTAGAGAAAGTTATTTACATGATGGTCGAGCACGAAATTTAGTCGAAGCAATTGCTTGGCATGGCGGTGAAGCAAAGCAAAGCCAATTAGGCTTTTTACAATTAAATAAAACACAAAGAAACGACTTAATTTATTTTTTGGAATCCCTATAGATGAAAACATTGTTAAAGCTTCCTATTACACTCCTCTCTTTAAGTCTTCCTTTCGCTGTGAGCGCAGCGGATATGGAAAAACAAAGCCCTTGGCTAGATACCTTTAATGGTATTAACAAAGAGCTTATTTCACCAAATTATCTTGATTTCTCTCAATCTGCTGCGAAATTAAGTCGCAGTATCGAAGCATTTTGCCAACAACCAAATGCAGAGAAACTCTCTCATACTCAAACTGCCTTTGCAGATAACTTACAAGATTGGCAACAAGTACAATGGCTTAACTTTGGGCCTGTGACATTATTTATGCGCTATTATTCATTCGAATATTGGCCAGACAAAAAAGGCTTAACGCAAAGACAACTTACAAGCTTGATCAAAAATGATGTTGATACCTCAGATGAAAAGTTTTGGCGTTCTGCCAGTATTGCTGTTCGAGGTTTAACGGCCATAGAATCATTATTGTATCGCTCTCAATTTGACCCTATGAACAAACCTGAATATTGCCAATTACTTGTTCAAGTTGGCCAACACCATGAACAAAGTACCGACAGAATTTATCAAGAATGGCAAACAGGTCAATTGGCCGATTGGACTTTCTTTGATGAAGATGAAGTAGGTGATATTGTTTCACTTAGCCTTGAAAAAATGATTCAACAATGGCTTGAACACATGTCTATGGTGAAAGAGAGTAAAATTGAAACTCCTATAGGTTGGCGTGGTAAAGCCAATCTTAAATTAGCTGAGTTTTATCGCAGTGAGCAATCTCTTAATGCGATTAAGCAAAACATCACCTTATATAATGCCTTATATCACGCAGGAGAAAACTCTCTCTACCAAAAAGCATTAGCAACTGAACCTAAGCTTGCGAAGCAACTAGATGAGTCATTTAAACAAGCTCTAGTAGAGGCCAGTAAATTACCTGATGACTTTTATTCAGACTCCTTGGCTAAAAACACTAGAGTTGAGCTAGCTAAACCCGTCGTTTCTGCACTCTCTAAAGCTCAAAATGAATTGCTAAGTCTTGTTACTAAGCTTGGATTCCAGATTGGCTTTAATAGCCGCGACGGAGATTAAGGTGTTAACTAGACGTCAAGTATTAACACGAGGAGCAGCCCTTTCTGGGCTCTCTTCATGGAAAGTATTAGCAGGTAATGACTCAAGTAAGAAAATGTTATTTGCTTCTGCTTTTAGTCTTAATCAAGATCAGCACTTTTTTTCAGTCTTCGACCAAGAAGGAAAGATAAAGTGGCAGCAAGCGCTACCAGAAAGAGCTCACGCTCCAATTGTTCATCCAAATAAATCTATCATTGCGGTTGTCGCACGACGACCTGGTTTTTATATCGATCTATACGATGTTGATAGCGGTAAACGTTTAAGTAGAATTACACCTGAGACGGATCACCATTTTTATGGGCATGGTTTATTCTCTCCAGATGGCCTGTTTCTTATTACCCAAGAAAATCACTACCCAAGTGGTCAGGGAAAAATATTTATTAGGTCAGTTGCGACGGGTGAAATCGTTAATCAGTTTTCAAGTTATGGTATTGGACCACATGAATCATGCCTGCTTGATAGTGATACGCTTGTTGTTGCTAACGGTGGATTACAAACCCACCCAGATAACGACAGAAGAATCCTCAATTTAGAGACAATGCAAGCAAGCCTATGTTTTATCTCATTGAAAACTGGAAACTTGATAAACAAGCTGACTTTAAATGAGGAGCTTCATCAACTAAGCATTCGTCACCTAGATATAAATAAAGAAGGAAGCGTTGCGGTAGGTTTCCAATATCAAGGTGATAAATGGGATGATGTCCCTTTAGTTGCAGTCGCTGATATTAACTCTGATCAGTTTCAATTCTTGCCTCTCCCTCAAGATATAAACCGCCGCCTTAAACATTATTGCGGTAGTGTAGCCTATGACGCCTCTGGTGAAACTTTGGCTATCTCCTCACCAAGGGGCGATCTAGTCGTCTATTGGCAAGCAAGCTCTTGGAAGTATCTTACATATCATAATTTTCAAGATGTGTGCGGACTTTCCCCTAGCCAGAACCCAAATGAGTTTTTAATTACCACAGGTAAAGGAAAACGCATTTTTGTGAATCCCATTACAAATGACAAGCTAGCGCTGGCTCGTATGCCGAAATGGAAATGGGATAATCACCTACATAAACTTAGGGTCTAATGATATAAGTGGTGAACAGATGTTCAAAAAACATTCAACTTTTACATAAAATTTGTTCTTCTCTCTTTTTAAGCATCTGATTTTTAGATATTTTTGCAAAATACAAGCAGACCTGTAATATTAAGGTTTGCTATATCTATGTTTCAAAGTTAAGGTTTTTATACCTGTTCCACGCTGTACCTAAAAGTTGATTGATGTTGATAAGTTTTTTAAAAGATTTTTTTTTAATTAAAGAAGAGCAGCTTGCTCTGCATGATAAGGATACTTTTCGTAAAAGTGCGTTACGTATTCTTCTCGTCGCAGCCTTGAGCTTTGCCTCTTGCATTACGCTCTTTTCGGGGATAGAAACTTGGCATAATGAGGGTCCATTACTCGTTATTTTGAATATCAGTTTTATTCTACTCACTCTCTACCTCCTCAAAGCCAGCAAACATTATTCAAGTAAACTTTCAGCTACCTTTATCATTTCTCTTCTTACCTTTTCACTACTGACTATTCCTTTTATTAAAGACGATCAAACGCTCACCTATGGCCTTATGTTTTTGTACAGCATTCCCATACTTGCTCGTTTATTTTTTGGTGTTAAAGCGTCTTTACTTGCCATGGCATTCAACTTTATTACTTATGCCTATATAGTGACTGACTTTGGAGCAAAGCTACCTTTCGCTGGAGAAAATGTTTTAGTCTTTAACTCCCATATTCATTTTCACACTGCTGTATTTATCTTTATTAATATTGCTATACCACTCGCCATCTCTCGTATTTTTTACACTTTAGAAGCGAATGCAAAGCAAATGGAAAAGCTAAATCATAAGATTTTCCGTAACAATGAACTCTACGAAGAAATTTTTGAGCATACAGGTACTGCAACCTTATTATGCAATCGAAATGGACAAATATTAAAAGCTAACCAAAAAGCAACCAGCTTGCTTGGCTTTGAAGATAGCAACCAACTCGAAGAAACCTTTATAAATCGTTGGTTATCACCAATAGGTAAGTCGAGTGAAAAATATTTTTGGCAATCAAACGCCAGCAATTGCCAGTTAAGGTCTGATGAAAGCATTCACTTCGAGCTCCATAGATCAAACCTGACAACCCATGGCTATTACGTCATGCACCTACAGAATGTGACTCATCTCAAAGCAATGCGAAAGGTTCTGAACCATACGCAAGAGAAGAACTCTCGTTTAGCTAAATATGACGCTCTAACGCAACTTCCTAATCATGCTAATTTTTGCCAACTAGTAAATGAGAAAATAACAAAAGGCCAGGAGCATAAAACAGGGGCAATGTTTATTATCCGCATTAGCCAGTTCAAGCTGTTAAATAAACAGTTTGGACAACAAAGAGCCAACCAAGTCATTGTTAGCTTTGCCCGAAAATTACAAGAAAATCTCTCAGATAAGACAATTACAGGCCGATTAAGAGGCGTGAAATTTGCCTGCTTTATCCCTATTGGGCACACCTATTTAATACAACGAAATTTATCTGCCCTTGTTCAATCTGTTTTACCAACTCAATTAAAGTTAAACGGTGAAGCTATCAATTTGGAATACCATGTTGGTATTAGCTATACACCTGCTGACGGCAAAAGTGCACAAGAGTTAATAGAGCATTGTGAGATGGCATTAGAAAATGCCACCAGTGCAGACAGGCTCGCATATTATAATCACACTCGAGAGTCTAATCTGATTGAAGAGTACCAACTTGGTACTTTATTAAGTGAAGCGATTAAACGTAACGATATACATTTGTGGCTACAGCCACAGGTTTCAGCAGACGGCACCATAGTTTCTTTTGAAGCTCTTGCAAGATGGCAATTGGAAAATGGTAAACACATATCACCTATGGTGTTTATCCGTATTGCAGAGAATTTAGGACTACTGCCTAAGCTTGCTGAAAACTTGCTGAGGGAACTTGTTTCTTTATTAGCTTCTTGGCATCAAGAACATATCAAGACTCCTGTAGCCATTAACCTTGCAGGCCAAGAGTTAATGGATGACACCTTCTTTGCCTTACTTATGTCTTTAAGTGCTGATTATGCTTGGTTAAGCGAAATGCTTGAGCTTGAGATTACAGAAACCAGTAGTGTGATGACAAACCAACTTATTCATAAGCGCCTAAGGACTTTATCTCAATATGGTTTCTCAATTGCCATAGATGACTTTGGTACAGGCCAGGCCTCTTTAGGCCAATTGATTGACATTCCTGCCAACATTTTGAAAATTGACCGTCGCTTTGTTGCCCCTCTTCCTTCTGATCAAAGACACCTTGATATTGTCAAATCAACAATAGAAATGGCCAAGTCTCTTAATATGAAAGTCGTAGCTGAAGGCATAGAAACGAAAGAGCAAGCAACCCTGCTTGGTTCACTTGGCTGTAACACTCTTCAAGGCTATTACTTTGGAAAACCGACACCAATGCAAGAATGGACTAACAATGATAACGAAAAAGCGAAGCAGCTTCGTATGGTGTTTTAAGGATTAAAGACACTTACTAAGCCCTTACTCATCTTAAAGCATCAACTAAATTTGGATAGCTAAAAAACAATTATTGATTCCTCTCATTTATCGAAGAATTCTTCCTACTGTTTCTATATAGCAAGCATAAAACAAATCCTTTTTAGATTTTTATATCTAGTAATTTATCAATTCACCAGCTTATTCAAGCAGGGCTAAATAGAAGCTTTTTTAAACAAATTTCCAGCTAATTTATCTATAGTCGCATCAAAGTTACGATGGCATTTAAACCTAAAATTGATTTTTACGTACAACTAATACATCTACCATCCTAAATATTATAAAGTCGAATATACCTTCCCTGATTGTAAAAGAAGCCATTTCACTACTTACTTACTTCATTCGGTCAAAATTTTAATGGCATTTTTCCTTTAATTAAATGTACGTTCAATTAAGTCTTGTTACACGCCTTCTAAATGTATCTTTATGTTAAAAACCTATAAAAAATTCTTATATTTCAGTAATAAAATAATTTTAGTAAATTCTAATTTAGATTAACACATTGATTACATTAGCTTTAATTTTCATAAGGCAATAAATTTTAAAATTTTGAAATATGGATTTTTCTGCATTTTTTTATTTACCAACATACCTAAAAAGACATATCTTGATCGATAACAAATAACTAAACCAAATATCAAATAGATGTTAAAACGTTATTTCACTCAGCCATAACAATAAAAATGTGAGATCAGATATGAACAAAGCCCTCTTCGCCACTCTTCTCAGCAGTAGTGTATTCATTGCTGGTTGTAATGAGTCAATCGATTCAACCGACAGCAGTGATGTTGCTAGCCCTATCGTTAGTTTTGCTCCTTTAGCAACTACCGCAGTCTTATCAACCCCAAACGACTTATTATTAGACACTAACTCAGCAAGCAGTACATTTGGTCGCTTAAACAATATAACGGGACAAAATACAGCAGATGTATACGCAGCAACTGCGCAGTTAGACGGTTGGGGGCTAGGTACACCTTTTACTATCCAGATTGAATTACCTGATAGTGCAATTCATCAAACCACACTTGATAGTGCTTCAGTCAAACAAGCTGGCGCTGTTTATATTTTTAAGTGTAAAAGTGCGACATCAGTAATTTTAGGAACCTGTGACGATAGCTTGACTGATATCACCCAGCTAACTTATGGAACTGATTATTCCTTAAGCACCAGTGATGACGGTATAGTTGTTACGCCTCTCAAACCATTTGAAGCTAATACTGGTTACTTTCTGGGAGTAAGTGCACTTGTTAAAGACAGCTTTGGGCAAACTGTTACCCGGTCATCTACATTTAACACCTATAGTGAAGGAACGGGCGCAGCTAGCGCAACAGAAATATCATTAAACACTTTACTAGCTGGTACTAATACACTCATTGCGGGGTTCACAACACTTAATGCATCTGATGTGATGTATTCGGCAACTTGGACAACACAAGATGTTGAGTCAACAGCACAAGCTGTAATGGATAAAATAGTCACAGATGCAGGGACAATTACAGGCCTAACAAATACAGGCTTTACAGTCAGAGACATTTTAGCTGCTAACTATGGCACAACCTTTGATGACGCTTCTCAAGCTGCTTTCATCACTCAAAACACCTTGTATTATAAAGGCACTTTAGATATCCCTTATTACCTGCCTTATCCTGGTTATCCGACAATAAATACATCTTTAACCTGCAGTTTCAGCACCTTATGCGGTAATTGGAAAAACGCTTCTGGTCAGTCACCTTGGAAAGGTTCAACTGCTTTTGCGACACCTGTAGAAACGGTCGACAATACAAGCGCAGCGTATGACGCAACAACTGCAGCACTATCTCCAAACAGCATTAGTGTTCAGCTCCTTGTGCCTAATACAACTTTAATGAATGCCCTCAATTTAACTGAAGTTAAAGTTGCTCAGTACATACATGGAATTACTGCCGTTAAAGAAAATGCATTTCTCTTATCACCTTCAATGGCTGCGGTTGGATTTGCACTCATATCAATAGATCACCCTTTACATGGCAGTCGCTCATTAGATACCACGGGAGATGGCGTTTATGAGTTTACCGCGACTTCAACCAGCTATGGCGCTAAATATGCAAACGGTAATTCGGCTGTTTTTGCAAACCTATCTAGTCTTTTAACTGCTCGCGATAATTTAAGACAGGCCGCAAGTGATCAGTTAGCCTTACGCTGGGCAATTAGCAATACAGATTTAACCTCTACTAATGCTGCTATCAACACCTCAGAAGTTAGCCTAGTGGGAATCTCACTTGGCTCCATGATTGGTACTGTGGCACAAGCTATGTCAGAAATTCGTGATGATGCTGATAATGCATTTAACTTCAGCGCTTCAGCGTTGACTGTTGGTGGAACTCAAGTTGGCCCTATTATGGGCTACTCTAAGTCGTTTGGCCCTATTGTAAAAGAAGCACTCGTTTCAACAACTTCATTTTCTGGTGGTGTTGCCGAAGCACTAGGTTATACAACCAACGAAGCTTTAATCCTACAAGCAGCCTCTGGCGACACCTATGGTAGTGCCGCTCAAACAGCCATTGGCATGACGGCTGCTCAAGCACAAGCGTCTTTAGGGGCAACAGAAGCACAAGCTTCTGCTGAATTTAAAGCTATGATAGATCTTGGCTACCCAGGCTTCTTAAGTGCCTTCATTAATGGAGCACAAGTGGTTGTTGATTCAGGCGATGCCCTAATCTGGTCGACAAAAACAACCACAACCCCTACGCTAGCGACCCAAGTTATTGGTAATGGGAGTACCAATTTAAGTGACCAAACAGTACCCAATGATGTTATTAGTGATGGCTTTCCAATTGCAGGAACACTGGGTTGGTTAAACACCCTTAATTTGACTAAACAATCCACCAGCACCACAGGCACTGGTTTACGCCTTTATACTAACTTCCTCGTCGGCAAACATACCTCTGCTGTAGATCCAAACCATGAAGCAGGAGTAACTGAAAGCGCAACTGCCGCAGCCGCTGCCACAACAGAAATGCAAGCAGAAATTGCAAGCTTCCTATCCAGTAAAGGTGCGACTCTCACCATATCCGATGCCACAGGCACAGTGATTGAATAATGGCCAACTATAAAAATAATAAGGATTCTACTATGTTCAAATACACCAAATTAGTTGCCAGTATGACGATTGCTAGCGCAACAATCTTAGCGCAAAACCTTCAAGCAGCAGGCTTTTCACTCAATGACCAAAGTGCGACCGCATCAGGTAACGCCCTTGCTGGAGCAGCTGCAAGTAATGCTGATATTTCATATAGTTATTGGAACCCAGCGCTTTTAACCAATGCAACTGAGACAAGTTTATATATTTCAGGTGCGTTAATCGTGCCAACTATGGATGTCACGGTTAACTCTGCCCAAGATCCAAACAATAACGACATGACTGCCACTGCAACAGATACTGGTGATGTTGTGGATACCACACTTGTCCCTTCTATTTATCTAGCGGTACCAGTAAGCGATAAAACGGTGTTAGGTGTATCGCTTAATGTGCCTTTTGGATTATCTGGTGATTACGATGATGGATGGGCTGGTCGATACCACTCTGCAGAGTCATCTATCCAAGATATTTCACTTGCTTTTAGTGCTGCACATAAATTTTCAGACTGGTTCTCTCTTGGTGCAAGCTTTCAAGTGCACAGCGCTGAAGTTCAATTAGATGCAGAAACAACGGACTTCGCAGCCGGAGGAAGCGTTAATGGTGACGGTTATGGGTCACTTAAAGGAGATGACATTGCCTATGCATACTCTGTAGGCTTTACCTTGAATCCGACTGATAGTACTCGTATTGGTGTAGGGTATCGAAGTGAAGTAGAGCTAGTAGCAGATGGAGAAGCTAAATATACTAATATAGGAAACACCTTAAAAGCACTAGGTGTTGATAATGCAGGATTACAATCCGAAAACACTTTACCTTCTGTTTTATCTTTTGGTCTAGAACAAGATTTAACAGATAAGCTTACATTCGGAGCTTCTGCAATCTTAACTGGTTGGTCCTCTATGCAAGAGCTACGCATCGAATTTGAACCGGGTGCAGATAATAATACTCAACCAGATTCAGTCTTAACTTTTGGATTTGAGGATCAATGGTTTTACTCTGTAGGCCTAACTTATGATTACTCAGATAATCTCGTTTTAAGAACAGGTTATGCCATAGACTATTCTCCAGTAACAGATCAATATCGCTCTGCAAGAACACCAGACGGAGATCGCCAGTGGCTGGCATTTGGTGGGACGTACCAATACTCTGACACAACGCAAATTATTGCTTCTTATAGCTATATCCTAATTGATGACGTCACTGTGAATAGAGATGGAAACTTAGCGGAAGATGCTTCAAGAGGCTCTTTCAATGCTGATTATGAATCAAATGCACATGTGGTTTCTATTGCCCTAAACACATCTTTTTAACAGCTTTAGTAAAATTATAACCTGCTTTTATCTAGTTGGATAAGAGATGTAGATTAAACATTATTACTTTCATCCCCGCTATGTGCGGGGATTTTTTTTAGCTTTCACATCGTGAAATCAATTGATGAATTTTAGCATGATTTATAATTAAAAACGCCGATTTCATATTTATTTTAATGCCTCAAAAGAATAAAGTATCACCCTCTGAATAGCTTACAGTAATATCTTGAACAAGTTTTGAACGTTTTTGTTGGTCTTTTTGACCTTTTATGACGTTGTTATGGGTTTCTTAATACTAAATACTGAGTCTGCCTTGATTCTTATCCATTTAGTCTTTTATGAGTAACTTCATAGTTTTCATGAGATTTATGTAAGCGTAATAAGGAAAGGATTGCTGAATTACCGCAGAGTAATCGCAAGCATAAAAATAATAATGAGGAATTTACTATGTTCAAGAAAACCAAACTTGTTGCTGGAATAACCCTTGCAACAGCGACTTTAATCTCTCAACAAATCTCTGCAGCTGGCTTTGCGGTAAACGAACAAAGTGCAACAGCATCAGGTACAGCGCTCGCTGGTAATGCTGCAAGTGATACGGATATCTCATTCAGTTATTGGAACCCTGCTTTGTTTGCCAATGCAACTGAAACGACCTTATATATTAATGGGTCTTATGTTTCGCCAAGTGCAGATATCACTAATGTATCTGGTAATGGCTTTACTGCTGCTGCTGATAACATCAACAGCTCAGAACCTGTTGATGACGCGATTATTCCATCGATATATTTAGCTATTCCAGTTAGTGAAAAGACCGTATTAGGTGTATCTCTTAACGTACCATATGCTCTTAAAAGCGAATATGATGAAGATTGGTCTGGTAGATACCACGCAACCAATACTGAACTACAAGATATATCTCTTTCCTTTAGTGCAGCACATAGAGTTAATGACTGGGTAGATATTGGTGCAAGTATTCAACTACACAGCACATCTATGACTCTTGATGCAGCTGTATCAGATTTTAATGGAACCTCAGGAGATGGACAAGGCAACTTGGAAGTGGATGATAGCTTATCTTATGGCTATTCTTTGGGCGTTGCCCTAGAACCACAAAAGGGCACAAGAGTAGGCATTGGGTATCGTAGCGAAGTCGATGTAAATCAAACAGGTAATGCTACCTATACAGATTTAAGTGCCAACGCTACTGGTGCAGGTATTGTTGATACAACTATTTCTGCGAACAACACATTACCTTCATTATTAACATTTAGTGTTGAACAAGATTTAACTGAAGACCTTACATTAGGTTTAACAGCTATGCGTACTGGCTGGAGTTCGATACAAGAACTTAGAATTGACTTTGACAGTACTCAATCTGATTCGGTATTAACTCTTAACTACGACGATGTTTGGTTTTATTCTGTTGGCTTAACCTATGATTATTCTGAAGATCTTGTTCTAAGAACAGGTTACGCTATCGACAACTCGCCTTCTGATTCCGAGAATTTATCTCCTAGAGCGCCAGGCAGTGATAGACAGTGGATATCTTTTGGTGGAACTTATGATGTAACTGAAGAAACACAAATTATGTTCTCATACATTCGCCTAACATCTGATGAAGTAACTGTTTCTAAAGAAGCTACTGGTGAAAACCAATATAGAGGTTCTTTTTCAGGAGATTACGACATTAGTGCTAACATCTTTGCATTGGCGGTTAACACCACTTTCTAACGAAAGCGCCTTACAAAGAATACTATTTAAAACCCAGCTTCGGCTGGGTTTTTGCTTTTAAGGAACAAAGTTAAAATTCATTCATCACTTTAAACTCTTCAGCTTTTAAAACACAAAAACTACGTATTAATACTGAGTTTAATCTCAGTAATCTCCCTCTCAAGTTACGTATTCTTGCCAATTTATTTTGATCACTCCCTAAGCGATAGTGTTATTGCTTTTGTAATACCAGCAAACAATAAACATATTGCAGGACAATAAAAATAATGAAAAATTTCAAATATAAAACCCTCATTGCAACAACCGCAGTACTTGCGAGTGCTTTCACAATGCCAAGCTTTGCAGCTGATAGAGTTTACAAACTTAAGCTAGCTGAAACTTGGTCTGCAAACTTCCCTATCTTCGGGGACGCACCAAGAAACATGGCTCGTATCGCTGAAGAGATGTCAGGTGGCCGTTTAAAAATCACTATAGACTCTTCAAACAAACACAAAGCAGCCTTTGGTATTTTTGACATGGTTCGTTCTGGTCAATACGACATGGGACACTCTGCGTCTTACTACTGGAAAGGGAAGGTACCTAACACACTTTATTTCACAACCATGCCATTCGGTATGATCACTCCTGAGCAATATGGTTGGTTCTACTACGGTGGTGGTATGAGCTTAATGCAAGATGTTTATAAGCCATTTGGCTTACTATCATTCCCAGGTGGTAACACTGGTAACCAAATGGGTGGTTGGTTCCAAAAGGAAATCAATTCTGTTGAAGACTTAAAAGGTCTTAAAATGCGTATTCCAGGCTTTGCTGGTGAAGTCATGGCTAAATTGGGCGCTAAACCAACTAACATAGCATCTGGCGAGCTTTACACTGCACTAGAACGTCGTACTATCGATGCGCTTGAGTGGGTAGGTCCATCTCTAGATCTACGCATGGGTTTCCACAAAATTGCACCTTATTACTATACAGGTTGGCATGAGCCAAGTACTGAACTTCAATTCTTAGTGAATCAGCGTACTTGGAAAAAGTTGCCTGACGACCTAAGAGAAATTCTACGTACCGCAATGAAAGTATCTGCCTATGACATGTACATTCAGTCATACCATGAAAGTGGTGAAAACTGGGCAACAATGAAAACCGAATATCCAAATGTAGAAGTGAAAACCTTCCCGAAAGATGTTCTCAATGCTATGCGTAAAGCAAACCAAGAATTACTTGATGAGAAAGCAGCAGCTGACCCATTAGCAAAAGAAATTCTTGAATCTCAAGCGGCATATCTGAAAAAAGCACGTGTTTGGACCAATATTTCCGACCGCGCATATCTTGATGGCTTAGACGACACAGCCAACTAGAATCAACCGCTTTAAGGACTAGAATAAAGAAGTTTTATTCTAGTCCTCTCTCCTTTTAGCATTAACCTAAATCCAGGTGCATCTATGTTTTTACTTAATCTTGAACGAGTGATATCTCGTTATAGCATATTACTTGGCAAGCTCTCTGCCCTGCTATTCATCTTATTGCTACTAAACGTATTTTACGATGTGTTAATGCGCTACGTTTTTAATGACGTATCGATTGGCATGCAAGAGTTAGAATGGCACTTGTACGCTGCTATTTTTCTTTTAGGTATCCCCTATGGCCTCGCAACGGGCGGCCATGTAAGAGTCGACTTATTTTACGAGCGCTTATCAATTAAAGGTAAAGCTTGGATAGATCTTTTCGGCTGCCTTTTTTTACTTATCCCTTTCGCCACACTCGTCGCTTATTACGGTGTTGGTTTTGCAACAGAAGCCTTTAAATTAGGTGAAACAAGTGGAGATCCAGGCGGCCTACCTTATCGCTGGATAATCAAAGCTGTTATTCCTTTCGCTTTCTTTTCTATTGCCATCAGCGGTATTGGCATGTTGCTAAGGTGCATTAATGCAATTCGAGGCTTGAGTAAAACAGGGTTTGACCACGATCCAATCCAGCACTAACAACAAAGCTCATTTCTGCATTACTGCATTACTGCATTACAGATAAATATAGATAATAAGCAAAAGATTAGGTAAGAAGTATGATAGGTATAATAATGTTTTTCGTAGCATTGGTAATGCTACTCTTTGGATTTCCGGTTGCCTTTACTTTTGGCGGCATAGCTTTAATTTTTGGTGTTTTTGCTGAAGGTTTTGATATGTTCGCCTTCATGCCTTTCCGTATACAAAGCTATATGGAAAACACTGTTATGATGGCAGTACCTCTTTTTGTCTTCATGGGGATAGTGCTACAAAAAACCCAGCTTGCTGAGCAGCTATTAGAAGCAATGGGTAAATTATTTGGTGGTGTACGTGGCGGTTTAGCAATTTCAACCATCTTAGTAGGCGCTTTACTTGCTGCATCAACAGGCGTAGTAGGAGCCAGTGTTGTTGCAATGGGATTAATTTCCCTACCAGTAATGCTTAAATATAAATATAACAAGTCTTTAGCATGCGGCACTATCTGTGCGTCAGGCACACTAGGTCAAATCATCCCTCCTTCGATTATTTTAATCATTTTAGGTGATGTCCTGGGTATTCCTGTGGGTGACTTATTCCAGGCTGCAATTGCACCAGGCATGATCTTAATTGGTTGCTACATTGTTTATATTTTAGTTACTACCTTTTTAAACCCTGAATCAGCACCTGCAATTCCTTATAACGAAGAAGATGGTACGCGTAGCCAACAGATTGTTGCTGCTTTAAAAGCAATTGTACCGCCTCTGACACTTGTACTTGTTGTATTAGGCTCAATTTTCACGGGTATTGCAACACCAACTGAGTCCTCTGCTTTAGGCGGAGTTGGCGCATTGATCCTAGCTATCCTATATAGGAAGTTCAATCTTAAAATGCTGTTTGACTCAAGCTTAGAAACAGTAAAAGTGACAGCTATGGTATTCGCTATATTAATGGGCGCCACAGCCTTTTCTATGGCATTTAGCTACACTGGTGGTGACTATATTGTTGAAGAAGCATTACTATCTTTACCTGGTGAAAAGTGGGGCTTCATTATCCTTTCTATGGTCGCGATTTTGATTCTTGGCTTCTTCATCGACTTCGTAGAAATCGCCTTTATCATAGTGCCAATTTTAGCACCTGTTGCTGAAACACTAGGCATCAATATGATTTGGTTTGCGGTATTAATCGCAATGAACTTACAAACTTCTTTCTTAACACCACCCTTTGGTTTTAGTCTCTTCTATCTAAAAGGTGTTGCACCCAAATCAATTACAACCATGGATATATATAAGGGCGTACTACCCTTCATAGCAATTCAGGTATTAGTACTCATTAGCATCATTCTATTCCCTGACTTTTATGGCATGGGATAGCTAAATGATTTAAGATCAAAACAAGGCTGCCCATTTAATGGGCGGCCTTTTCAAGTTGGAGGGATCCAAAATAAAAATAATAAATAAGGCAAAGTTCGTGAACTTAAAAGTTAAGATTTTATTTTTGACTGTGGTCCCCCTATTGTGTGCAACCGCAATTATTACCTACCTTGGCCTCACATCAGCCAAAGAACTTGCACGCGAAGAACTCAGAATTTATGAAAACAACCTCATTAAGGTAAAAAAAGAAGCCTTAAAAGACCAGGTTGACCTCGCTTTCTCGGCCATTCAAAGCACGTTAGAAAATCCAAATTTGGATGAAGAAAGCGCTAAAGAACAAGTTAAACAAATTCTTGATAAATTAACCTATGGTGATGAAGGGTACTTTTTTGCCTACACCCAAGATGGAACTAACCTGGTCCACCCTATTCAACCAAATTTTGTTGGCCAAAACCTTTGGAGTTTTGAAGATTCATCCGGTAATTTATTAATCCAGCATTTACTCAAAGCTGCAGCCAAAGATGGCGGTGGATTTCATCGTTATATCTGGGAAAAGCCAAGCAGCATGCGTCAAGAGGAGAAACTAAGCTATGTATCTCAAATTGAGCGCTGGAATTGGATGTTTGGCACTGGCCTCTATTTAGATGACATTTATGCTGAACTAGCTAAAGCGGATGCCACAATTAATGAAAATATTAGAGAAAGTTTTTTCACTGTCCTAGCCATCATTGCGGCAACCATTATTTTAGTTATTCTACTAAGCTTGGCCATCAATTTGCACGAGCACAAATTAGCAGATGATCGCCTTAAAGCCTTAGTAAAACGCTTTGTCAGACTACAAGTGAGTGAAAGACGAAAATTCTCACGAGATTTACACGACGGCATCAATCAATTATTAGTTTCTTGTAAATTTCGTATTGAGTTAGCGAAAAATACTCTAATCAAGGCTCACGATACAAATAAAGTTGAGGCTCATTTAGATACAGCTGAAGAAGTAATCACTCAAAGCATCCAAGAAATAAGACAAATAAGCCATAACCTACGTCCAACAGCACTAGATGATCTAGGTTTAAAAACCGCTCTCAACTCACTTCTTGATCAGTTTGAAGAAAGAACCAACATTAAAGTTAAGAAATTTATTCAGTTTGATGAAAACAGTGTATCTGACGAAGCCGAAATAACACTTTATCGCCTCGCTCAAGAATGCCTCTCTAATATCGAAAAACATGCGCAAGCTAACAAAGTATCCTTTCACCTTTCTCTCTTTAATCAAAGAATAGAGTTTGAATGTATCGATAACGGCATTGGTTTTAACCAAAACAAACAAGCGATTAAAACAAGACGACAAGGCATTGGCCTTATCAATATGAAAGAGCGCATTGAACTGATTGGGGGGGACTATAATTGCAGATCTCAACCTAAACGCGGCACTAAAATTACAGCAACTCTTGAAAGTAATATCTTAAAATAAAAACAAAAAACTAAATTCTGAGGGATACACAGCATGTCTTCGATAAATGTACTTCTCGTTGATGACCACATACTCGTTTTAGACGGCCTTAGAGCAAGATTAGAGCTAGAAAACAACATTAAGGTACTTGGAACTGCTAATAATGGGTTAGAAGCCCTAGAGCAGTCTAAAAAGCTAAAACCTGATGTTGTATTAATGGATGTTTCTATGCCTGTACTTAATGGAATAGAAGCAGCAAAACGGTTTCAGTCAGAGCAGCCTGATATAAAGATCCTTATGTTAAGCATGCATCAGGACAAAGAATACATTTTATCGCTCATTCAAGCAGGCGCAAGCGGCTATGTATTAAAAGATGTACCTGCAGCTGAGCTTGTTCTTGCTATTGAAACTGTCATGAGAGGCGGCAGTTATTTTAGCTCTGGTGCATCTCAAGCTCTTTTTCATGGCCAAGAAGATACAAAAGAAGAACTAACAAAGCGTGAACTTGCTGTGTTGAAAGAGTTAGCGATAGGTGCTGCCAATAAAACAATCGCGAAAAATTTAAACATAAGTGTAAGAACGGTAGAGACACACAGACAAAATCTAAAAAATAAATTAGGCATTCACTCAGCAGCAGGCCTCACAAAATATGCTATTGAAAACAAATTAATCTAACGAAGCTGTAAAAGCTAAACTTTCAATTATTAATCCGCACTCTTTAGCTGCTAGATTTTTACCATTAAAACGGCAGCTCTTCTCTAGAAACGTAAATAGCATGAAAAAATAAAAAATATTTTTTCGAAGAAAAATAATATCTATAAATGGTATTTGATGAGATTAAATTAGAAGAACCTTAGGAAGGAATGATAATGGCGGAACAGACGAGACTCGAACTCGCGACCCCCTGCGTGACAGGCAGGTATTCTAACCAACTGAACTACTGCTCCGTTATCATTTTTACTGTTTAACCACTGTATTTCCAAAAGGAAGTGGTGGGTGTGGAGAGGTTCGAACTCCCGACATTCGCCTTGTAAGGGCGACGCTCTCCCAACTGAGCTACACACCCGTGCTTTTTAAATCTTACGATTTAAAGGGTATTCATCTATCTTCTACTAGGTAGAGGAAAGTGGCGGAACAGACGAGACTCGAACTCGCGACCCCCTGCGTGACAGGCAGGTATTCTAACCAACTGAACTACTGCTCCATTTTTCATGTTCTTTAACCACTTCATGTAAGTGGTGGGTGTGGAGAGGTTCGAACTCCCGACATTCGCCTTGTAAGGGCGACGCTCTCCCAACTGAGCTACACACCCGTGCTTTTTAAATCTTACGATTTAAAGGGTATTCATCTATCTTCTACTAGGTAGAGGAAAGTGGCGGAACAGACGAGACTCGAACTCGCGACCCCCTGCGTGACAGGCAGGTATTCTAACCAACTGAACTACTGCTCCATTTTTCATGTTCTTTAACCACTTCATGTAAGTGGTGGGTGTGGAGAGGTTCGAACTCCCGACATTCGCCTTGTAAGGGCGACGCTCTCCCAACTGAGCTACACACCCGTGCTTTTTAAATCTTACGATTTAAAGGGTATTCATCTATCTTCTACTAGGTAGAGGAAAGTGGCGGAACAGACGAGACTCGAACTCGCGACCCCCTGCGTGACAGGCAGGTATTCTAACCAACTGAACTACTGCTCCATTTTTCATGTTCTTTAACCACTTCATGTAAGTGGTGGGTGTGGAGAGGTTCGAACTCCCGACATTCGCCTTGTAAGGGCGACGCTCTCCCAACTGAGCTACACACCCGTCATCAAAGATGATGGTAATAATTATGGTGCCGGCACCAAGAGTCGAACTCGGGACCCCCTGATTACAAGTCAGGTGCTCTACCAACTGAGCTATACCGGCATAACAATTATTAAATTCGTTTATTTATGGTGCCGGCACCAAGAGTCGAACTCGGGACCCCCTGATTACAAGTCAGGTGCTCTACCAACTGAGCTATACCGGCATTACCAATATTACTTTTCACAACCACTTTAAATGGTGCCGGCACCAAGAGTCGAACTCGGGACCCCCTGATTACAAGTCAGGTGCTCTACCAACTGAGCTATACCGGCATTGCTAAAGTAACTAAACTAATAAGCTTTCACTTATTACCTACCAAAAATATGGTGCCGGCACCAAGAGTCGAACTCGGGACCCCCTGATTACAAGTCAGGTGCTCTACCAACTGAGCTATACCGGCTTTTCATTTTTCTGGTCGGGACGGCAGGATTTGAACCTGCGACCACTAACACCCCATGCTAGTGCGCTACCAGGCTGCGCTACGCCCCGTTAACCACTTACAACACAGAACCTCAGTGAGATGCCCTGTCGTTGTGAGCGGGGCGTATATTACTATAAGGAATTAAAAAGGGAAGGCTTTTTTTCATTTTTTTGAAATTAATATTAATATTGATTATAAAAACAACAAAACCAGCATATGCTGGCTTTGTTATTGATATAAAAGACTATTCTTGCATGTAATTCTCAACTTTGGACTTTAATTTCTGTCCTGGTCGAAAGGTCACTACCGTCCTAGCTGTAATCGGTATTTCTTCACCTGTCTTAGGGTTTCGCCCAGGGCGTTGACTCTTTTCCCTCACTTCGAAGTTTCCGAAGCCAGAAAGTTTCACTTGCTCACCCTGTATAAGCGTTTCTCTAACAACATCAAAAAAACTTTCAACCAAGTCTTTCGAATCTTTCTTAGATAGCCCTACTTCATCTACTAAGTTTTCTGCAATATCCGCTTTTGTCAACGCACCCATAGAATTACCCCCTAACAACAACTCCAAGCTGACTTTCTAAAGCCACTAAGATTTGCTCAACAGATTTGTTTATTTCTTCATCACTAAGAGTGTGCGAAGGATGTTGCCACGTCAAGCCTAATGCGACACTTTTTTTCGTATCATCAATACCTTGGCCTTGGTAAACATCAAAAACAGAGACCTCTTTGAAAGCCTCTCCACCCTCTTCCATGATAATTTTTTGCAAACTTGCGACAGGTGTTTCTCTATCCGCAAGCAAGGCAAAATCACGACGCACTTCAGGGAATTTAGAGATCACCTTGTAAACAGGTAACT
This sequence comes from Marinomonas sp. SBI8L, assembly GCF_001624705.1. GTDB lineage: Bacteria > Pseudomonadota > Gammaproteobacteria > Pseudomonadales > Marinomonadaceae > Marinomonas. Next base: position 66,392 of record NZ_JSEO01000017.1, on the reverse strand, counting down.
TGCCCGTTAACACGGCATCTAAGTTCAGATCAAAAAGGTAAACAGTTTGATTACAACCTAACGACTTAGCAAATTGCGGATGCAACTCACCAAACACACCCACCTCTTCACCTGCTATGATAACTTTAGCTGATCTACCTGGATGTAAATAGACGACATCAGCTCGCTCGTAAGACGGCATATCACCATCATTTAAAGCAAACAATGCCTCTATATGTGACTTCACATCATAGAAGTCAACCTTATCACTATTGTGGTACCAAGCTTCTGGCTCACGAGAACCAGCAATCAAGCCTGCTAAGCGCTCTTGTTGATCAAGCTGCTCTAAAGCATCAACACTCCCAATAAAGCGACGACCTGTCTCAAACATACGGACACGGCTTTGCTGGCGGTTTTGATTGTGCAAATAAGCTTTCATCAAACCTGGAATTAAACTTGGACGCATAACCCCCATTTCAGCAGAAATTGGATTCTCTAACGGTACAGGCTCAACATCAGGTACAAACTTTAAGCTAGATTCCTTATCAATGAAGCTATAAGTAATCGCTTCTTGGTAGCCTTGAGCAACCAAGGTCGCTCGCATTGTTTGAATGCTCGTTTGCGCTTCTGCAGCTGGAGTAAAGTTTACAGCTGCTGTCGGCATATTTGCTGGAATATTTTCATACCCATAAATACGCGCAACCTCTTCGATCAAATCAGCTTCAATCGCTATATCAAATCGATGGCTAGGCGCACGAGTTACCCAACGCTCATCGGTCACTTCAACCATATCCAAATCAAGTCGTGTCAAAATATCAGTTACTTGATCTTTTGCGATAGTTACAGCTAAATATTGATCTAACTTAGCACGACGAAGCGTTACTTCATTTGCTCTAGGCAAATCATCTTGGCTTACTTGCTCAGTCACTGGTGCAACCTGACCGCCAGCAATCTCAACAATCAAAGATGTCGCACGTTCAATTGCTTTATTTTGAAGCTGAGCATCCACACCACGCTCAAAACGATGCGAGCTATCCGTATGAAGACCGTAAGAGCGCGCTTTACCAGCCAATGAAATAGGCGCAAAGAATGCAGACTCCAAAAAGATGTCTTTAGTCTCTTCACTGACACCAGAGCCTTCACCCCCCATGATACCAGCCATTGCTAATGGTTTGGACTTATCTGCAATAACCAAAGTATCAGCTCTTAAGCTAATTTCTTGACCATCTAACAAAGTAAGTTTTTCACCTTCGTCCGCCATACGAACAATGATGGACTCAGAAAGCTGACTCAAATCAAATGCATGCATCGGCTGCCCCAATTCCAACATTACGTAGTTAGTAATATCGACAATTGGATCTATTGAGCGAACACCACTACGACGTAACTTTTCAGTTAACCAAAGAGGAGATTCCGCCTTAACATTAACGCCTTTAATAACGCGCCCAAGATAGCGAGGACAAGCTTGTGGTGCCTGCACATCAACTGCAAAAGTATCTTTAATTTGTACTTCTGCCGGCACAATTTCAACCGGCGTTAAATCTACTTGGTTTAGTACACCAACCTCACGCGCTAAACCATGAATACTCAAACAGTCACTACGGTTTGGCGTCAAATCAACATCAACAATAGCATCGTTTAAGTCTAGGTATTCACGGAAATCACTTCCTACTGGTGCAGACTCTGCTAACTCCAACAAACCATCAGAATCATCACTCAAACCCAACTCAGATGCTGCACATAGCATTCCGAAAGATTCTACTTGACGTAATTTTGCTTTTTTGATTTTAAAGTCTGGCCCAAGTACCGCTCCAACCTTCGCAAAAGGAATCTTTATCCCTTCACGTGCATTTGGTGCACCACAGACAACTTGAAAGGTTTCTGTACCATCAGTCACTTGACACACTTTCAATTTATCAGCGTTTGGATGTTTCTCGGCAGACAAAATTTGCCCAACAACAACACCTGTAAATTCTTCTGCTACTGCACAAACTTCATCTACTTCCAAACCAGCCATAGTAATTTGACTAACCAGTTCATCCGTTCCGATAGCAGGATTGACCCATTCTCTTAGCCAATTTTCACTAAATTTCATATCTTTTATCCTGAGTCTTTAATTATTTGAACTGTTTAAGGAAGCGCAAATCGTTTTCAAAGAACATACGTAAATCATCAACACGGTATCTCAGCATAGCAAATCGCTCTACGCCCATACCGAATGCAAAGCCAGTATATTTCTCAGAATCTATTCCAGACATTTCCAATACTTTAGGATGCACCATTCCACACCCAAGCACCTCTAGCCAAGACCCTTCACCTTTACTATTAATGCGCCAGATATCCACTTCAATAGATGGCTCAGTGAAAGGAAAATAACTAGGTCGGAAACGCGTTTTAACATCATCTTCAAAGAAGACATTTAAGAACTGCTGCAATACACCTTTCAAATCGGCGAAAGAAATATTTTCATCTATCAACAAACCTTCTACCTGATGAAACATAGGTGTATGTGTTTGGTCAGAGTCACAACGATACACACGACCAGGACAGACAATGCGAATAGGTGGCTGAGTTTGTTCCATAGTACGAACTTGCACTGGCGATGTATGCGTACGTAATACAGTGTTAGCATTAAAGTAGAAAGTATCCTGCATAGCACGCGCTGGATGGTGCTCTGGAATATTTAATGCTTCAAAGTTGTGGTAATCATCTTCAATCTCAGGACCAGCTGCGACATCAAAACCAATACCACGAAAAAAGTTCTCAATGCGCTCTTGCGTACGTGTAACAGGATGCAGACCACCCACTTCTTGACCTTTACCAGACAAGGTAATATCAATCGTTTCGGTTGCTAATTTTGCATTTAAAGCTTCTGTCGCTAAGATTTCTTTACGCTTAGCAATTTCAACCTGAACCTGACCTTTGGCCTCATTTACAAGCTGACCGAATTTTGGACGGTCTTCAGCGGATACATTCGCAAGCTGTTTAAGTAAAGCGGTTAATGCGCCCTTTTTCCCTAAATAACGTACACGAATCTCATCCAGTGCAGATTCGCTATCAGATGCGCTGACTGCGGCAAGAGCATCAGCCAGTATCTGCTTAAGGTTTTCCATTTTTTAACTCCCAAAAATAAAATAGGGGAAGAGCATAGCTCTTCCCCTATCAAAGACTGCATTGAGATAACCTTAAATTCTGCGTCACCCTTCTAACAATATAACTTGTTAAATATGACACCGACAAAAGATCACCTCTAAAGTGCTACGTCTAAAATTAAGCCAAGCTAGCTTTCGCTTTTTCAACGATAGCCGCAAAAACTTCTTTTTCGTACACAGCAAGATCAGCCAATACTTTACGGTCGATTTCAATTGCAGCTTTTTTCAAGCCAGCAATGAAACGGCTGTAAGACATGCCATTGATACGTGCAGCAGCATTAATACGAGCAATCCATAGAGCACGGAATTGACGCTTACGCTGACGACGGTCACGGTACGCATATTGACCTGCTTTGATAACCGCTTGTTTCGCTACGCGAAACACACGACTACGTGCACCATAGTAACCTTTTGCTTGCTTTAAAATCTTCTTATGACGGCGACGAGCCTGAACACCACGTTTTACGCGAGGCATAATATAAACCTTTTACTAATTAAAATTGATTAAAAAAAACTATTAAATGTAAGGACACATACGAGTGATCAATGGAGCATCACTTGCAGCCACTTGGTTCAAAGAACGCAGGTGACGTTTACGTTTAGTAGACTTCTTAGTCAAAATATGACTAGTATGAGACTGCTTATGTTTAAAGCCGTTCGCTGTACGTTGGAAGCGCTTAGACGCGCCACTGTGTGATTTAATTTTTGGCATGATAACACCACTCTCGCATTCGTTAATGTTAATGTAATTATTGGCCCCTTATTACTAAGAGGCGTTTAATTACTTCTTCTTTTTAGGGGCCAGCACCATAGTCAATTGACGACCTTCCATTTTCGCAGCTTGTTCAACTACACCATATTCACCTAAGTCTTCAGCGACACGGTGCATAAGTTGCATGCCAAGCTCCTGATGGGCCATTTCACGGCCACGATATCTTAGAGATACCTTAGCCTTATCCCCTCCTTCAAGGAAACGTATCAGGTTGCGGAGTTTTACCTGATAATCCCCTTCCTCCGTCCCTGGACGGAATTTAATTTCTTTTACTTGGATCTGCTTTGCATTTTTCTTTTGAGCAGCTTTCGCTTTCTTTTGCTCAAAAATATGCTTTCCGTAGTCCATAACTTTACAAACAACTGGATCAGAGTCAGCAATTTGCACTAGGTCAAGCTTCTCTGCTTCCGCTGCTGCTAGCGCTTCTGCAATCGAAACGACACCAACTTGATCACCATTAGAAGCGATCAAACGCACTTCAGTTGCTTGAATATTCTCGTTGATTTCTGGACGCTGCTTACTCGCTTGACGTCCACGATTCATATTACCTTTTATAGCTCTATCTCCAATTATTGTTTACGACTACGGCGGGCAACTTCAGCATGAAGCATTTCCTCAAAATCCGTAATACTCATGACACCGAGATCATCACCAGTACGGGTACGAACAGCAACTTGTTGTTGTTCGACTTCTTTATCCCCTACTACGATCAGATACGGCACTCGTTGTAGAGTGTGCTCGCGAATTTTAAACCCGATCTTCTCGTTTCTCAAGTCAGTTTTAGCTCTTAAGCCATTAGAATTAAATCTTTTTACCAAATCTTCGCAATATTCCGACTGTCGGTCGGTAATATTCATCACCACAACCTGTTCTGGTGATAACCATGCAGGCAGAGACCCTTCGGTTTCTTCAATCAAAATACCGATAAAACGCTCCAACGAACCTAAAATAGCTCGGTGCAACATTACTGGCGTTTGACGTGTTCCATCTTCAGAAACAAACTGAGCGCTCAATCGTGACGGCATAGAGAAATCACATTGGATAGTACCACACTGCCAAACACGACCAATGGCATCTTTTAGAGAGAACTCAATTTTTGGCCCGTAGAAAGCACCCTCACCTGGTAACTCTTCCCAATCAAGATCGGCTGCATTTAGAGCTTCTGCTAAAGCTTTTTCTGATTTATCCCAGACCTCGTCAGAACCCACTCTCTGCTCTGGTCGAGTCGAAAGGCGATATATAATATCAGTAAAGCCAAAGTCATCATAGATTTCATGCAAAAGCCCAATAAAAGCGGACACTTCTTCTTGAATCTGATCTTCCATTACGAAAATATGACCATCATCTTGAACAAAGTTACGTACACGCATAATGCCATGCAATGATCCTGATGGTTCATTCCTATGACAAGAGCCAAACTCAGCCAAGCGTAGTGGTAAATCACGGTAACTTTTCAGCCCTTGATTATACACCTGAACATGACAAGGACAGTTCATTGGTTTAATCGCATAATCACGGTTTTCTGCATGAGTAGTGAACATGCCACTACTAAACTTACCCCAGTGACCAGACTTCTCCCACAATACTCTATCTACAATTTGTGGCGTCTTAATTTCTTGATAACCATTTTCGCGTTGTTTATCACGAATATACTGCTCAATAGCTTGATATAAACTCCAGCCTTTATGATGCCAGAACACCATACCAGGTGCTTCTTCTTGCATATGGAAAAGATCTAACTTTTTACCTAGCTTACGGTGATCACGTTTTTCGGCTTCTTCTAAACGATGCAAATGCCCTTTAAGCTCTTTTTTATCATTCCAAGCAGTACCGTATATACGTTGAAGCATTGCATTATTTGAATCGCCGCGCCAATAAGCGCCAGCAAGCTTCATTAATTTAAAGTGACGTAATACGCGGGTATTCGGTACGTGTGGTCCACGACACATATCTGTGTATTCTTCATGATGATAAAGACCGACTTCAGAAATAGATTCATCAAGCCCATCAATCAATTCAACCTTATAATCTTCTTCACGTTCAACAAACAAAGCTCTTGCTTCTGCAACAGGTGTCATACGTTTATTAACGTCATAATCTGTTTTAATCAGTTCGCCGATACGTTTTTCAACTGCTGCCATATCTTCAAGCGTCAAAGAACGCTCGTAATCAATGTCATAGTAAAAACCATTTTCAATGGTTGGTCCTATTGCCATTTTAGCAGTTGGAAAAAGTTGTTTGACTGCGTGTCCAACAAGGTGAGCAAAAGAGTGACGAATAATCTCAAGACCATCCTCATCTTTCCCTGTCACTATACTTAAATTTGCATCTTGATTAATTAGCTCGCATGCATCAACTAGCTCACCATTGATTCGCCCTGCTACGGTCGCTTTCGCTAAACCAGGACCAATATCTTGAGCTACTTGCATTACAGTGACTGAATCTTCGAAAACGCGTTGACTACCGTCAGGTAAAGTTATTACTGGCATTTTATTCCCCTATCGAGGTCAGTGGTGCTCGATACCAAAGAGCACATGGAAATTGAGCCAAGTAACCTAACATTTTCAAGCTAAAGATGCGACTCAATTATGTGAATCATTTTGTGTTTTTCAAGACTTTTAAAATTAGTCTTAAATCATTCTGTTTTTATCTTGTTTGAGCATGGACTTTATTTTTTTCCAAGGTAAAATTGCGCTCCGTTTCACAACAATCTCTAACAAATTCCTTAAAGGCACTATGGAACTTAATTTACTTGAAAATTACTGCATTGAGACAACTCAAGCAGAACCTGACTTATTGCTTGAGCTCATCGAGAAAACTTATTCAGACATGGGCTACCCAAATAAGTTATCAGGTAAAACCATAGGCCGTACTCTCAAACTTCTAACCAGTTTGATGAAACCAAAGAAAGCGCTAGAGATTGGTATGTTTACTGGCTATTCTGCACTATCAATAGCTGAAGGCATGCCTGAAGATGGAAAGCTTGTTTGTTGTGAGACCAATCCCAGAGCAATTGACTTTGCTCAATCCTTTTTTGATCGCAGTCCACATGGACACAAGATCACTCCTATTTTTGGACCAGCTCTAGATACCATTGCATCATTTGAAGCTGAAGCTAATTACGATTTTGTCTTTATCGACGCTGACAAACGTAATTACCTTAACTACTATGAATCGGTGGTGCCATTAGTTAGGTCTGGCGGACTTATTGTAATCGATAACTCAGTTTGGCAAGGACGAGTACTTCAACCTGAGGAAAACAGCGATCACGCTGTCGTTGCAATGAACCAACGCATACTTGAAGATGAACGGGTAGAAAACGTTCACTTGAATATCCGAGATGGGTTAAATCTCGTTTTAAAAAAATAACCCCTACTTAATTTAAAGTCCACACACCTGCCACCGCCATTAGCTTGGCAGGTGATGTTGTATTTTATGCTATTCAAAAGATAAATCGAAAGAGGCAGCGATTTTGGTCGTTTTTAAAATTACGAATAACGAAACAAACAAAAACTATATAGGGACGTCATTCAATGATGCCTTTCAACGCTTTGAGCAGTATGTTGATGCGGCTGGCGAAGGCTTAGACTTCCCTTTGTATGAAGATATTCGTACCTATGGTGCAGACTCTTTTTCTGTAGAAGAGCTTTACGAAACAAATGATAAAGAAGAGCTTTACGAACTTGAGCAAGATTATGTTGCTATATACAGTGGTGTAAGCTTACGTGGTTACAAAATTGGTCAATCAACTGCTAAACCCGTTTTCACAGGTTTTGGTAGCAAAGCTAAATTTGATGCTAACGGTGTATCTACGGCTGAAGTACCTAAGAAGACGACACGTAAAACAGCAAAAAAAGCTGAACCAAAAGCGGCAGCACCTACTATTGCTAAGAAACCAAGCTCACTATTCGGTGAGTTAATTGGTGAAGATCGACTAGACAGCCCTTCTTCAGCAACATTTGAAGATGTGAAAAAGCCTTCAACTATCAGTCGCCCTAGCACAAAGAGCAAAGCACCTAGCAAAGCCAGCATCCAAAAGATGCTACGTGAAGCAGAAAAAAGCGCTAAGCAAGAGCGTGAAGAAAAGCTAAAATCTGCTCAACAAGATCAAGCAGAAGAAATGGCTTTAATCATGGCTAAAATCGATATGACTTCTAAGTCTGCTACATCTGCATTTCGTCGTAGAAAAAGCTAAATATTCGCTTTTCTAAGCCAAATAAAAAGCCCAATCTACTAAATTAGATTGGGCTTTTTTAATGCTCATCAACTGGCGATTAAAGCTTAAACCATAAGATCAGGCGCGTGCTTTTTTCAGAGTATCCGAAATTAAGAAAGCAAGCTCTAAAGATTGATCAGCATTTAAACGTGGATCACAATGAGTATGATAACGATCTGCAAGATCAGCTTCTGTTACTTGAAAAGCACCACCAACACATTCAGTCACATTTTGGCCCGTCATTTCAAAGTGAACACCACCGGCATAGCTACCTTCAGCTTTGTGTACTTCAAAGAACTGCTGAACTTCACGTAAAATACTATCAACGGCACGTGTTTTATAGCCATTTGATGCTTTTACAGTATTGCCATGCATAGGATCACTACTCCAAACAACCTGTTTACCTTCACGTTCAACAGCTTGAATGAGTTTTGGCATACCCTCTGCAACTTTATCAGCTCCCATACGCACTATGATATTTAAACGACCCGCCTCATTTTCAGGGTTTAATGTATCTATCAAGCGAATTAGGTCTTCAGGATCCATTGTTGGCCCAGCTTTTACACCGATAGGATTTTTCACACCGCGCAAGAATTCAACATGCGCACCATCTAACTGACGGGTACGATCACCAATCCATAGCATATGTGCAGAGCAATCATACCAATCACCCGTCAAGCTATCTTGTCGAGTCAAAGCTTCCTCATAAGGTAACAGCAAAGCTTCATGAGACGTATAGAACTCTGTTTCTCTTAGTTGAGGCACACTAGAATCAAAGCCGCATGCTTCCATAAACTGTAGAGATTCATTTATTTTATGAGCAATTGCTCCATAACGCTCACCCGCGGGGCTATTTGCAACAAAGTTAGAGTTCCACTTTTGCACTTCATGTAAATCTGCAAAACCACCTTGAGCAAAAGCGCGCAAAAGGTTCATCGTTGCTGAGCTTTGATTGTAGACGCTCAATAAACGCTCAGGATCAGGCACACGAGCTTGTTCTGTAAAATCAATACCATTAATGATATCGCCACGATAACTTGGCAATTCAATACCATTAATAGTTTCAGTATTTGCTGATCTAGGCTTAGCAAACTGCCCAGCCATACGACCAATTTTGACTATTGGACATTTACCTGCATAAGTCAGAACAACTGACATTTGCAACATAACTTTAAATGTATCACGAATGTTATTTGCGTGAAACTCAGCAAAACTTTCTGCGCAATCACCACCTTGGAGTAAAAATGACTTTCCTTGCGCTACTTTTGCAAGGGCACTTTTCAATTGACGCGCTTCACCTGCAAACACTAGAGGAGGCATTGCTGATAATTTATCTTCTACCGCTTTCAATTGCGCTAGATCTGGATAAATTGGCTGTTGTAATGCTTCTTTTGCTCTCCAACTAGTGACATCCCACTGACTCATATTCTCTTCAACCTTCTAATTCACTTTCTCTTTTTACATCTTTAATTTAGCAGCATCTAACGTGCTACTACCCACAATATTTCTGCATCTTCTTCCGACAAGGACACAAGCGCATGCCCCATCGCAGCATCATAATACACGCTGTCGCCTTCTTTTAGTTCAATCGGTTGATAAAATTCTGAGAAAAAATTTATTGATCCATTTAGCACCAACAAAAATTCTTCACCATCATGCCTAACCCACTCTTTAAACTCTTCAAACTGACGTGCTCGCACTTTAGTTTTAAAGGGAACCATTTTCTTACGACTAATAGAAGGATTTAATAACTCATGCTCATAAGTCGCTGTTGGATGAGGTTCTCCCGAACCTTTTCGGGTAATATCACGACGTCCAGCAATAGAGTTTGGTGTGGTTTCAACAAATAGCTGAGGTAAGTCCATACCTAAGCCTTGTATCAACTTTTGTACGATCGTAAAACTTGGTGACACTTGATCATTTTCTATTTTAGATAACGTCGATCTGGCAATGCCAGTACGCTTACTAACTTCTTCCAATGTCCAGCCTTTACTTAAACGAATTTCTTTAACTCGCTTACCTAGCTCCAATGGTTCTACAAAATTATCTGGCTCTGCTGCTTTAGCCGTTTCAAGCGATGGTCGACTTACCATAATACACCCTTAAACAATCAAGAGATAAAGTGTACTAAAAGTCTCGCCGTTAACCTATCCAGAATTAGTCTTTTTATCACCACATAACGACAAAGACCTGCTAAAAGCAGGTCTTTGTCTTACTAACTCAACTATTTATAGCAAGTAATAGTAATTAACCATCAATATTAATCGTATATTCCTGATCATTATAAATGATTGACACAGAGTCAGAACTATCAACTCCACCACTATTATTTGAATCAAAGTCTGAGCTATTACCAAAAGAAGCTACATCTGAACCATCTACTTTCACAGCGCCATCAGTCACACTCACATGACTAGATAAGAACTCTGCAATAGCATCGGTGGAAGCATCCGCTCCCGGAGCATCAGATAAACCTTCAAGCAACTCAGTAATGTCTAATGAATCTTCTCCGGCATTGAAATCAGTAATGGTATCTGACGTATCTTCAAGGATAAACATATCAGAGCCAGTTCCACCCGTTAAAGTATCGCTACCTGAACCACCGGCTAATATATCGTCATCAGCACCACCAGATAATGAATCATTACCACCTTCACCGATAAGAATATCATTGCCTGCATCACCTAATAGGGTGTCATTGTTCTCACCACCATAAAGAAGGTCAGAACCGTCTCCACCGTAAAGCTCATCATTACCTGTACCACCTTCAAGTAGATCTGAACCATCTCCACCATAAAGGTCATCGTTATTAGAACCACCTTCTAGCCAGTCATCGCCATCACCGCCTGAAAGCAAGTCATTACCACTTTGACCAATTAGGTGATCGTTATCATCTCCACCATAAAGGTCATCATCTTGAGAACCACCATCTATGTAATCATTACCAGCTCCACCATCGATGTAGTCGGAACCTGATTGACCAGAAATATGATCATCACCACCCTGACCATAAACAGCGTCTGCTTTAGACCCACTATCAATGATGTTGTTGTCATCATCCCCATAAACAGTGTTTGATTTCCAGTCATTAGTTACAGATTGATTACTACCATTTTGACCATATGAAGCACTATCTTGAGTAAATGCTGCAACACTATCTTCTAAACTCGCGACAGTCTCAACAAATGCAACAGAACCATCAGCACTCACTCCTGAAGTAGTAGTATGAGTCGTAGGATATTCATTACCACCTAATGCATTGTAAGTTGCCCCGCCATCATCAGAAAGCTGCACATCTAGCACATAAGCACCACCTTGATCCCAGTAAACAATCTCTATGCTATGTTCACCATCAGAAGCAATAGTAAAAGTTTCTGTTCGTGTTGTTGGTGACTGGTTAAAATCTGCTGACGCCACGACAACACCATCAACCACAATTTGATAACCATCATCTGCATATACTTTGATGCTATATGTACCAGCATCTAGTGAAACGTCACCAGTCATATATACAACAGCGTCGCCAGTCTCAGTACTAGGGTTAGTACTTAAACTTGCAGCATCGTTGCCTAAGAAGTTCTCTAAATTAGTTCCTCGACCTAAATCACCACTTCCATAGTTATAGCTAATTTCCGTTGCGGTAAAGGTTGCAGTAGATGAGTTAGAATTAACAACCGACATAGCATCAGCAATATCAGACAAATTACCATTCGTAGAGTCATCATAAGCGAAGTATTGACCACTTAAGCCAGCAATAGTCGTTGTTGAACCTTCAACGTTAACGGTTTGTGTAACAGATTCATTTGTTCCACCTTCAGAACTTGTCACGCTAACCGAAACATCAAAGCTATCGGTTACATCACCAGTATCTAACTGCAAACCACTAATTTGTGACTCAGTAAGTGAGTAAGAACCATCCTGATTGGCGCTAATGGCATTACCATCACTACCCAATAAAGAAACGCCAGTTGGCAATGCTGCAATTGAGTAGGTTAAAGTTTCACTACCATCATTATCGGTTTGTGCTGCAGTAATCGTAAGGTCTCGAACAGAACTACCAGAATCAAGAGTCGCTTGAATATTTGACACATCAACTTCTTCATTACTGCCCGTACTATCAACACTAAACTCAACTGCTACCTGGCCATTACTATCTAGTACAACTGAATAACTATTGCTCTGTGATTGCGATGCACTATCGCTCTGACTATAAACAAAGCTTTCTAATAACGAACCATTTGCAGATACTTCATAACTATCCGCGTAAGTACCACTTGATTCCCAACCACCTGAAATTAACGAATCAAAAGATAATGTTACTGTCTGCCCTGCATTCTCTACACCAAAGTCTAAAGTACGAGTTTGACTAACTTCAGATGAAGTGTTGAGGCCTAAATCACTCACGTTTGAGCTAGTTAATGTCGTACTTTCAGAACTAGCATCACCTAGAGTGACAGTTAATGTCGGTATATCAGCGACTGCACTAACATCTATATCTAAGGTTGAAGTATCGTTTGTGTTTGTTGTGTAGGTAATTTGTGGCACATCACCAGACCAGTCTTCAACCGGTGTAAAGCTGTATGAGCCATCTGCATTAATAACAATATCACCAACATTATTAATCGTAACCGTATCACCCGAATTAGCGGTTTGACCATCAACAGAGAATGTTGAAACGCTAATCACAGAATCAGTAATATCGTTAGCAAGCACACCTTGAGCAGCATCAACAGAAACAACAGTATCTTCACTTGAAGAGTATGAGTCAGCAACAGTGACAACGTCATTTTCAACATCAATACTCAGCGTATTAACAACAGTGTCTCCGTCATTATCAACCACAGTATAAGAATAAGTGAGTGTTTGAGCCCCACTTGACTCAACCTGAGTAACGAGAGCATTTGAAGCAGTAAAGGTATAAGTGCCATCACCATTAATAACAAGCGTACCATTAGTATCAGTGGTTGTTACCGCAACAACAGAGCCACCATCAGCTCCAGCATCTAGATCAAGCGTTCCTGACACAGATTGATTCTGCGCTGGTGCATCGATATGTGCGGTTAACGCATAATTACCAGTCGCCCCTTCAGCCGTACTAATAGTAGTAACCGTATTATCATTTGAGTCAGTAAAGCCTTCAATCACCACAGTATATGTTTGACCATCAACAACAACGTCCACACTTTGTGTTGTAATTGTTACCGTATCATCTGTATTACTTCCACTGTTTGAAGTTGCATCATGTGCAATAGCTAATGCAATTGTGACCGCGGTAGTAGTACCGTTTATTTCAAGGTCAAATGTCATGTCTAAATCAGCAGACTCTAATGAACTCGTGCCACTTGAAACAGCGGTATTAATATGTGAAAAGTTAAGCAAATCAAAACTCTCACCACTTTCTACATTTGAACCAGTATTTGAAGTAATTGCACTATCATCAGTCATTGATAATGATGAAGCACCAGAATCACCTATTCCCCAAGCAATACTGTCTATCAATGCATCGGAATCATTATCGGTTTCGGTCACTTCATTTTCATCCGGCGCATAAGTGGTATAAGAGAAGCCAGCCTCAAAGTTCTTAACTACAATAGTATCTGCACCACTAAGAGTGAGATTAGCCGAACTAGTCACAGCATCAGGTGAGTCATCTTCAATCGTTACACTTACCGTTTCAGTTGTCTCATTAGTACCATCACTGACAACGACATCAAGATTAAAACTTAATTCATCTTCTTGTGTATTATCTGCGTGATCAACAGCCCCACTCAAGGTTGTTGTATACGAAGCATTACCATTAACATCAGGGTCTGTCGAGACGATACGAATAACTTCAACACCCGCAGCAGTACCAATTAAGGTATTAGTGCCATCTCCACTCCAAACGATATCTACACCGTTTGATGTCAGAGCATCGGTTGGCTCACTTAAGGTAATGGTTAAATTATCATTTTCGACATCAGACACACTAAAGTTCGACGTGATACTAGTAAGGTTCGTTGTATCAGAATTCCCACTTGTATCTGTATTAGCGCCTGCAAGCCCTTCTTCAGATACTCTTGTATCAGACAGTGAAGTGATAATAGGAGCACTGTTAGAGGTATCTAGATCCAACGTATCAGTTGCTGTGCTTGTATTGCCTGCATCATCTGTTACGAGAGCGGTGACATTAATAGTGCCATCAGTTAAACCACTAAGGTCTGTATCAGGCACTGTCCAAACACCACCAACCAGAGTAGCTGTCGCTGTCACACTCATATTATTCGAGTCAGTAAAGGTAACGACGACACTATCAGCATCATTATCTACACCAGATAGAGTTACTGACACATGAGTAACTTCTGATTCATCTGTTTCTTCATCAGTGGCTGCAACTGTAACACTAAAGTTATTATCAACATCCGCTGAAGTATCTACCGTATGAGTGGAAGCGCCTGTGCTACTAACAGTATTTCCTGCAGCATCACTTGAGCTAACAACCACATCGAACGACGTGTCTAATGACAAGTCACTGCCGTCCACATCAACAGTCCAGTTGCCATTTTGATCAACTGTGGTTGAGTAGCCTTGGCCATTTATCGTCATGGTCACGGTATCGCCTGTTGCGATATCGCCACCTGATGCCATACCAGACACAGCAATGGTCTCACCGCTTTCAGTTGCGTTAATCACATCATCCGACGTAATAGCGTTAACCCCTACTGAACCCGCTGTTGCTGAGGTATCTACCGTATGAGTTGAAGTGCCAGTGCTATCAACAGTGTTGCCTGCTGCATCACTTGAGCTAACCACCACATCAAACTCTGTGTCTGCTACCAAATCACTGCCGTCCACATCAACAGTCCAGTTGCCATTTTGATCAACTGTGGTTGAGTAGTCTTGACCATTGATTGTCATGGTCACAGAATCGCCAACTGATATGTCACCGCCAGTAGCCGAACCAGATACTGCAATGGTCTCACCGCTTTCAGTTGCGTTAATCACATCATCGGAAGTAATTGCGTTAACAGATACAACACCTGCATCAGCAACAGTATCTTTCACAATGGTTTCAGTAAATGAGTCTTCTGTATTACCCGCAGGGTCAGTCACATTAACAACTACAGATAATGTTCCATCAAGTAATGCGGCTACATCTGTAGTCACTTCAAAGTAGTCCTGGTCAACCATAATGTCTCCACTATCAATAGTGATTTCATTACCTTGAGAGTCAGTGATAGTAATAGAATTGACTGTTCCTCCTTGCTCGAAGAAACCACCAATCAACATATTCCCTTGTTCATCAAAGTTGACAACATTATCTGAGTCAGAAGCATTATTATCTTCTACGAAGACATCAACATCAGCGAATAGGTCTACTTGATACACTTCACTGCTAGTTGCAGAGAACTCATTACCGGCATCATCAGTCCCTGTAATCGTTGCTATAATTGTCGGGTTAGAGAGCGAGGTATTCGCTAAAACTGAACCCAATACTTCTACTGTGTACAAGTAATTTCCAGATTCATTCTGATCACTTGAAACTGCTGCACTACCAATCTCAACACCATCTAAAGTAATGGTTACAATATCTCCAGGTTCTGCATCATTGCCCACATAACCAGTAATAGGTACTAATACACCAGTAGCAGATTCACTCGAGTTAATAATGCCATCCGTTGTAATTGCATCAATATCAATTTGGCCAACTGCGATAGTATCTACCGTATGAGTTGAAGAGCCTGTGCTTTCGACTGTGTTTCCGGCCGCATCGCTTGACTCAACAACCGCATCGAACGCCGTGTCCGCTGCCAAGTCGCTACCTGCAACATCCACTGTCCAGTTGCCATTCTCATCAACTGTGGTTGTGTAGGTGTTATTGTTGATCGTCATGGTCACAACATCGCCTTCTGCGATATCGCCACCTGTCGCCGTACCTGTCACCGCGATGGTCTCGCCGCTTTCAGTCGCGTTGATCACGTCATCAGAAGTGATCGCATTCACGGTCACTGTACCCGCTGTCGCTGAGGTATCTACCGTATGAGTTGAAGAGCCTGTGCTTTCGACTGTGTTTCCGGCCGCATCGCTTGACTCAACAACCGCATCGAACGCCGTGTCCGCTGCCAAGTCGCTACCTGCAACATCCACTGTCCAGTTGCCATTCTCATCAACTGTGGTTGTGTAGGTGTTATTGTTGATCGTCATGGTCACAACATCGCCTTCTGCGATATCGCCACCTGTCGCCGTACCTGTCACCGCGATGGTCTCGCCGCTTTCAGTCGCGTTGATCACGTCATCAGAAGTGATCGCATTCACGGTCACTGTACCCGCTGTCGCTGAGGTATCTACCGTATGAGTGGACGTTGCTATTCCGGTGTAAGTGTTGCCTGCAGAGTCTTGCCCACTAACACTTGCCTGGAAAGAAGTATCTTGCGCTAGATCACTACCTGCAACATCCACACTCCATGTTCTGTTTGCTGCAACGGTAGTGGTATAAGTTGTGCCATTCACCTCAAGCGTAACAGTATCACCAGCTTGAGCATCAAAACCAACTCTACCCGTAACCGAAACGGTGCTTTGGCTTTCAGAGGCATTAATGATGTCATCAGAAGTAATTGAATCAACGCGAATTGTCGCTCTCGCAGAAGTATCTACAAAATATTTCTCGGTTGAATCTGCTGTTCCTTCTTGTCCAATATCATTGGTAACAACAACACTAGCGTCCACAGTTGTATCAGAATCAGCAGATAAAACAGATCCAGGTACACTAATCGCAAAGGCACCATTTACAAGGTTACCAGTATAGTTTGTCCCATTAACTGTCAGCGTAACAACGCCAGAATCAAATTCATCACCTGTTACATTGCCAGTAATAACAACGTCTGCCGCAACCTCTGTCGCATTAAGAATTGAATCATCAGTTATTGGGTCTATATCTAGGTTAACTTGAAGAGCTGAACTATCAAGTGTATGAGTGGAAGACCCTGTTGAAGAGACTGTATTACCCGCTGCATCACTTGAACTTACAACGGCATCAAATGCTGTATCAGCAGCTAGATCACTACCAGCAACATTAACTGCCCATGTATTATCTCCAGCAACGCTTGCTGTATAGGTTGTTCCATTGATAATCAAAGTAACTGTATCACCAGATGATATATCACCACCTGTCGCTGTACCTGTTACCGACACAGTGCTAGAAGCTTCTGAGGCATCAATAACATCATCAGATGTTATGGCATCAACTGTCACCGTGCCTGCGACAATTACTGTATCAAGAGTGAATGTATCACCGACGGTTGTGATATTACCTGTAGCATCTGTTACCACTGCAGTAACATTCACTGTACCATCATTAAGACTACTAATGTCAGTCGCGCCTGTACTCCAAACACCACCGACTTGGGTTGCTGCAACTGATATTTGGTTAGTACCATCAGTATAAGTAACCGTAATACTAACAACATCGGCATCTACACCTGTAAGTGTTCCAGAAACACTAGAAGCTTCAACTGCATTTACAAAGCCAACATTAGCACCACCAACACCAACGGCTAAATCACCACCTTCATCAGCGGTTTGATCTGCATTCGCTTCTATTTGACGGGTATTATCTTCCTCTTCAGGGAAGGCATTATCGGTATCATAACCGTATTCAGGTAGACTAAAGGTATTATCACGAACAACATCAACATCAGTGGCAATACCTTGCTCTGCTGACGTTTCACCCGCTGCTGGAGCCTCTTGTATTTGAGTGGGGTCGAGACCCGCTATTATGGCCTCTCTTAGAGCTTCGGCTTCTGCAGCCGCTTCAGCAACTAACTCTTCACTTTCCTTTTCTGTAAAGACTTCATCAGTAAGCTCAACTATCGACTTGTTACCAATAACAATATGATTGCCATCAATAAACTCAATGACAGCACTGCCTGATCCCTGTGAAACCACAGTTTCACCGTAAAAGACAGGGTCTCCAACTTTTAGCACTCGCTCTTGGCCATCAATTGATTGGGCTCTTACACCGCCATCAATCTGCAAAACAAAGCCAACTGCTTTACCTAATGTCGCAAAAGTTACTTGTCCATCACTCATTTTTAGCACCTAAGTCATAATAGTTTTACCATTACCCTCCAAAATAAACGATCTGGCTATAAAAACTATTGTACCTAGGTACTAACAAACAAATTGTTACTCAGATTTGAAAGCCTGCATCGCTGGCAAACAACGAGTAAGATCAAACCCTTTTGCATTTACCTCAACAACAAGCTGATCAAATGAAGCTGTTTCTTGATTATTTAACACCCATAACACTGAAGATCGGGTACCAGTACGACAGAAAGCTAAAGTCTTTTTGCCTTTTGCTACTACATTTGACTGAACATCAAGTTCACTCTGAGATAGTTTGGAAAGATCGACAGGGTTATAGATGTATTCCACACCAACAGCAGCCGCTTTAGCCGCTAAATCTTTAGATAAGGGCTGCCCCTCAGACTCATTATCAGGGCGGTTATTAACGATTACCTCAAAACCTTGCTTGAGATACTTCTCTATATCTGACTCAGTAATTTGTGGCAGCACAAAATAACTATCAGATAATTTAATTGGATCCATATATTTTCACCTTAAACAAAAAATTAATTACGATATAAAACCTTGATTAAATGAAAGCCGAATTGCGTCTTAATCGGCCCCTGCACTTTTAACAAGGGTCCGTTAAAAACAGCTTTATCAAACGCTTTCACCATATCCCCTTTTCTAAACTCCCCCAAGTCGCCACCCTTTTTTCCAGATGGGCAAGTTGAGTATTTTTTAGCAAGTTGATGAAAGTCACCACCCTTATCTAACAACGCTTTTACTTTTTCACACTCTGTCTTTGATTTAGTCAAAATATGACATGCACTTGCAGTAGACATACAAAACCCTTAAACGCGTTATCAAAAAAAAGCATTTTAACCTAATTGAAAAGATCAAATATATGATAACGTAAGCAGCAAAATAGTTATTAAGCATAGAGACAATAGAAATGAGCGACTTAGTAGGCATACAAGATCTATCCATCTTATTAGTTGAACCTTCAGATGTTCAACAAAAACTTATTCATAGAACATTACAAGAAATTGGCGTCAGCCAAGTGGAAACAGCCGCTTCGATTTCCAATGCACTCAACATACTTGAAGATTATCAACCAGACTTAGTCATTAGCGCCATGTATTTTGATGACGGCAACGCAGATGATTTCCTACAGAAAATCAGACACAACGAAAACACAGAACACCAAGCCTTTATGCTTATTTCTAGTGAGCGCAAAAAAGCTTACCTAGAACAATTAAGACAGTCAGGTGTTCTCGCTATACTACCAAAACCCTTCTCTTCCGATGCCATTACACGTGCATTAAAAGCCACAATAGACATCATAAGCGAAGACGAAATAGAACTTGAACTGTTTGACACTAGACTATTAAGAGTACTTATTGTTGACGATAGTCGTTTAGCTAGAAAACACATTAGCAGGGTATTAGACGGCATGGGCATCCAAGAGCCCAAGCAGGCTGAAAATGGAGTTGAGGCAATAGAACTCCTTCAAAGCGAAGCCTTTGATTTAATTATCACTGACTACAACATGCCAGAAATGGATGGCAGAGAATTAACAGAGGCAGTAAGGAACTCAAGCGAATTTTCACACATCCCTGTCCTCATGGTTAGCTCAGAAGCAAACGAAACACACCTTTCAAATATTGCCCAAGCTGGCGTCGATGCCATTTGTGACAAACCTTTTGAGCCAGCCACAGTGAGACAGCTACTTTCACAAATCATGTCCTAAGCATCACTTTAAGAATGATAAAAAAACGGCCTTTCGGCCGTTTTTTTTATTTAGCACTTACCTAGCAAGCAATTTATTAACCACTTGTTTATTTGCCTCAGGAAAATCGAGCTCAGCCAGTTCAGATAAATTAAACCAAGCCACCTTTTGCCCCTCATTACCTTGAGCAACGCCATCGAAAAGCTCAACTAAAAAGAAAGACAGACTAACCTTTTTATCACCGTAATCATGCGTCAAACTCTCAAACAAAACAGGATTTTTTGGTGTAATCGCAATTTCCTCTTGCAACTCTCTGATCAAAGCTTGCTCAGGCGACTCGCTTGCTTCACATTTGCCCCCAGGAAACTCCCACAAACCACCTTGATACAGATGCTCAGCACGCTTAGCTAAAAACACTTTACCTTCACTTAATATAATCGCTGCTGCGACCTGAATAAGCATTAGGTTCGATACTCAGCATTAATTGTCACATACTCATGAGACAAATCTGTAGTCCAAATACGATCTAGGCATTCACCTCGACCAAGAACGACCTTTATCTTAATCTCTTCTGGCGTCATAGCCTGTTGACCTAACTCTTCAGTATAACTTGACGCACGCCCACCATTTTCAACGATCTGTACATCATTGATATAAATTTGCACACGATCAACATCAAGCTGCTCAACACCAGCGCGACCAACAACCGCCAAGATTCGCCCCCAGTTAGGGTCTGAGGCAAATAGAGCTGTTTTTACTAAAGGTGAGTGGCCAATTTCGAAAGCAACCTTTGTCGCCTCTTCCACAGAAGCAGCTGCTGCCACCTCAACCTCAACAAACTTAGTTGCACCCTCTCCATCTCGAACAATAGCATGAGCAAGCTCTTGCATAATTGAGGTTAACTCAGCAACAAACAACTTAGCCAGATCACTTTGATCATCAACTATTTGCTCATTCCCAGCCTTTCCTGTTGCAATCAGAATACAAGAATCGTTCGTCGAGGTATCACTATCAATCGTAATTCGATTGAAACTCTTGTTAGTTATATCTCTCAACAACCCCTGCAAAAAAGTGGGTTCAACATTCATATCCGTAGCAACAAAGCCTAACATGGTGGCCATATTTGGCTTAATCATTCCAGCACCTTTAGAGACACCTGCCAATGAATAAGTGTTTCCTTCGAAAGTAAACTGCCTAAAGGCACCTTTAGGTCGAGTGTCAGTCGTCATGATACCACTAGCAACATCTTCCCATGAGGTTTGACCAAACGAATCAACAAGCTTAGGCATGGCCTCAACAATTTTCTCAATCGCTAACTTCTCACCAATAACACCAGTAGAAAAAGGCAGTACCTGCTCAGTTTTCAGTCCACTTACATCAGCCATAGCAGAACACATCAATTCAGCATCCAGCATCCCTTGCTTGCCAGTACCCGCATTCGCATTACCTGTGTTAATAATTAGCATGCGACTTTGAGTCAGTGCCAAATGCCTTTTCGAAACCGTAACAGGCGCAGCACAAAAAGCATTAAGTGTAAAAACACCCGCAACAGAAGCGCCCTCACAAACCTCAAAAGCAACCAAATCTTTTCGTGATTGATATTTTATACCTGCTTCAGCAACACCAAGACGAAGACCATCAATCTGAGCTATAGAAGGGAAAGTACCATTACCTACTGCCATCTCACTTTCTCCTAAACCAATTTACCATGACAATGCTTGTATTTTTTACCAGACCCACAAGGACATGGCTCATTACGACCGACACGAGGCACTGAGTCTTTTTCAGATTCACCATCTAACTCATCTTCACCCGTTGCCGATGGATGATTCATTGTCATTTGCATCTTGGCTTCGGCTTCACGACGCGCTTCCGCTATTTTCTCTGCTTCTTCAGCCGACTGGACTTTTACCTGAGTTACTATTTGAACCACATCAAATTTAATTTGATCAAGCAGCCCTTGGAACAGTTCAAACGACTCTCGCTTATACTCTTGTTTAGGGTTCTTTTGTGCATAGCCACGAAGATGAATGCCTTGACGTAGCATATCCATTGTTTGAAGATGCTCTTTCCATAAGGTATCAAGAACCTGAAGCAAAACCTGCTTTTCAAACATACGAAGTGAATCTTCACCCGCTACATCTTCTTTAGCTTGATAATTGTCGATGAAAGTGGACAGAATACGTTGACGCAAAGGCTCTTCGTATAATTTTTTATCCTCTTTAACCCAATCTCGAATTGGCATTTCAAGACTAAAGTCAGATTTAAGTCTCTCTTCAAGACCTTCAAGATCCCACTGGTCAAACATGCTTTGCGGTGCGATATAGTCATCGATTAGATTTGAAACAACTTCTTCACGCATAGAAATAACAGCAGAAGATAAATCTTCACTTGTCATCATATCGTAACGCTGACTATAGATGACCTGTCTTTGATCATTGGCAACATCATCATATTCTAAAAGCTGTTTACGAATATCAAAGTTACGCCCTTCAACTTTACGCTGAGCTTTCTCAATAGCATTCGAAACCATTTTGTGCTCAATGGCCTCACCTTTTTCCATACCTAATGCCTGCATCATACGTTTAATACGATCAGACATAAAAATACGCATTAGGTTATCTTCTAGAGAAAGATAAAAGCGAGATGAGCCCACATCACCTTGACGACCCGCTCGACCACGAAGCTGATTATCAATACGACGCGACTCATGACGCTCAGTACCGATAATATGCAAACCACCCGCAGCCAATACTGATTTATTTCGCTCAGACCAGTCTTTTTCTAACGCTGCTTTATCTTCATCACTTGGGTTAGTTAATTCAGCCAATTCGACTTGAAGGTTACCACCCAGCACAATATCAGTACCACGACCTGCCATATTTGTCGCTATTGTAACCGCCCCTGGCTTACCCGCTTCTGCAACAATTTGCGCTTCGCGCTCATGCTGCTTAGCATTCAAAACGTTATGCTTAACACCTTTATCATTCAAGTATTTAGAAAGCAGTTCCGAATATTCAATAGAAGCTGTACCAACAAGAACAGGACGACCATTAGAAACATTTTCTTCAATGTCTTTTACAATTGAATCAAACTTCTCTTGTGTCGACATAAAAATGAGATCATTAAAATCTTTACGCTGAACAGCTTTATTGGTTGGTATAACAACCACACTCAAATCATAAATTTGCTGAAATTCAAACGCTTCCGTATCTGCGGTACCAGTCATTCCAGCCAACTTCTCGTATAAACGGAAAAAGTTCTGGAAAGTGGTCGATGCTAGCGTCTGACTCTCAGGCTGAATATCAACACCTTCTTTTGCTTCGACGGCTTGGTGAATACCTTCAGACCAGCGACGACCAGCCATAGTTCGACCAGTATGTTCATCAACAATAACAACTTCACCACCCTGCACAACATAGTCAATGTCTTTAGCAAATACTACATGAGCCCTTAAGCAAGCATGAACATGGTGCAAAAGACCTAAATTACCAGCAGCATATAAGCTATCACCTTCTGATAACATAGATTGTTCTACTAGCCATTCCTCAACATAAGTATGACCAACCTCCGTCAACTCAACACTTTTTTGAGACTCATCAAAAACAAAGTGCCCTTCAACCTTAACTTCATCACCTTCCATTTCTTGACGAGTTAAGAGTGGCGCTAATTTATTGATTTTTCGATACTGTTCAGAGCTATCTTCGACAGCACCGGAAATAATAAGAGGAGTACGAGCCTCATCAATTAAGATAGAGTCAACTTCATCAATGACAGCAAATGACAAGTCACGCTGAACCCTATCTTCCAAACGGAACACCATATTATCTCTTAGATAATCGAAACCAAATTCGTTATTAGTACCGTAAGTAATATCGGCCGCGTATGCCTGTCTTTTTTCTTCTTTCTCTTGACCTGAAACCACAACACCAACAGACAGCCCTAAAAACTCATACAAAGGCCTCATCCAGTTCGCATCACGACTAGCTAAGTAATCATTTACGGTAATAACATGAACACCTTTGGCTGGCAAAGCATTCAAATATACAGCTAAAGTTGCCACTAAGGTTTTACCTTCACCAGTACGCATTTCAGAAATACGACCTTCATGCAAAACCATGCCACCTATCATCTGCACGTCAAAGTGACGCATCCCCATAACACGCTTACTAGCTTCTCTTACTGTTGCAAATGCCTCCGATAGAAGCGCATCTAGGCTATCACCCGATTCTAATCTTGTTCTAAACTCACTTGTTTTATTTGAAAGCTGTTCATCTGATAACGCTTCAAGTGCTGGCTCAAATTGATTAATTTGGTTTACTAATTTTCTTAATCGCTTAACTTCGCGGTCATTTTTTGTACCAATGACTTTTTTTATGACATTTCCTAACATCTTGAACTCAACTCAGCCAGTTAATATTAAACACAGTCTAACATGGTAGATATGAACTAATCACATAATATCAAGGTGATAGACACAAAAAAGCCGGACAAATGTCCGGCTTTTTGAAAAAACTCAATCTCTACTCATTATCAAGCAGTGACAGGCTCTACGTAGGAAATTGGAACTGTTTGCTCTTTATCTTCAAACACAACATATTCCCAAGCATCCTTCTGCTGAAGTAGCTGATGAAGCAATTTATTATTTAAGGCATGACCCGACTTGTGAGCAACATATTCACCAATCAGACTGTGCCCCAACAAATACAAGTCACCAATTGCATCCAATACTTTGTGTCGAACTAACTCATCACGATATCGCAAGCCTTCTTCGTTAAGCACTCGATACTCATCAAGTACAACTGCATTTTCCATGTTCGCGCCACGAGCTAAATTATTCGTTTTGAAGTACTCAATATCTTTCATAAAGCCGAAAGTACGGGCACGACATATTTCTTTAATAAATGCAGTTGTAGAAAAATCAACAGAAGTGGATTGAACATCTTCACCAATTGCAGGGTGATCAAAATCAATGGTAAACGAAAGTTTAAAACCTGCATGTGGCTTTAAGGTAGCGACTTTATCACCATCTTCTACCGTAATAGGCTTTTTAATGCGAATAAACTTCTTATACGCATCCTGCTCTTCAATACCAGCAGATTGCAACAAGAAAACAAATGGACTAGCACTACCATCCATTAATGGCAATTCGCTTGCACTAACTTCTACAAAGGCATTATCAACACCTAAACCAGCCATCGCTGATAACAAGTGTTCAACTGTACTTATACTCACATCATCTTTACAAAGTACAGTTGCAAAATTAGTTGAACCTACCGCAGAAGCATCTGCATTAATTTCAACTGCGGGCTCTAGATCTGTACGGACAAAAACAATACCAGCGTTAGCAGGGGCAGGCTTTAGAGTGAGATAAACCTTTTCGCCGGAGTGTAATCCAACGCCTGTAGCGCGAATTACGTTTTTAAGAGTGCGTTGACGTACCATGATATTCCTACTGTTTTATGACCAGAGCTACAATAATTCGCGAATAGTAACAATTAACATCAATTGTTACAACGCAATTATAGAGCATTAACAATTTACAACAAACAAAATTTAATCTGCCTGTCGGCGTAAGAATGCCGGTATATCCAGATAAGACAATTTATCTTCATCTGCTTGAGGAGCGGCATTCGCTCCAACATCAACCCGTTCAGTTTTTTCAACCTCTGCCGGGCGGCTGGAAACAACTTCCCCAACATTCCCTCTGGTCACTGATACCGCATCAACTCGAGTTGTTTCAACAGCGCTATTTACAACCTGTTGAACTGGTGCAGCCGCTTGAGCAACAACTACCTTTTCAACCGCTTGCGCCGCTGGAGCAGCAACCTGTTGAGCAGCCTTAGCAGACTCAAGACCCGTTGCAACCACAGTAACTCGCATCTCATCACCAACACTTGGATCGATAGCACAACCAATAACAACTGTAGCATCTTCTGAAGCATACTCTTCGATGATATTACCCACCTCAGTAAACTCAGAAAGACCAACCTCTTCGTTAGCAGTTATATTAACCAACACACCACGTGCGCCTTTAAGATTAATATCTTCCAACAATGGGTTATGTATAGCTGACTCCGCTGCTACTAGCGCTCTATCTTCACCCGTTGAAGCACCAATGCCCATCATGGCCATACCCATCTCTGACATAACTGTTCTAACATCTGCGAAGTCGACGTTAATCAAACCAGGACGCATGATCAAATCAGTTATACCCTGAACAGCATTAAAGAGGACATTATTTGCTTCACCAAACGCTTTAAGCAATGAAATATTTTTACCTAAAACAGGTAACAATCTTTCGTTCGGCACGATAATCAAAGAATCAACATTTTCTCTTAATTCTTTAACGCCCGCTTCAGCAACCTTCGCTCTTCTTCGCCCTTCAAATGGAAACGGCTTAGTCACAACAGCAACAGTGAGTATCCCAAGGTCTCTTGCTACTTTAGCAATTACTGGCGCAGCACCAGTCCCTGTTCCACCACCCATTCCTGCCGTGATAAATACCATATCGGCACCAGATAATAATTCTGTAATTTTTTCTTGATCTTCTAGCGCAGAATCTCTTCCAACGTCTGGATTAGCCCCCGCACCCAAGCCTTTTGTGATCGCTGATCCAATCTGCAAAGACATACCAGAATCAATACCAACCAACGCTTTAGAGTCAGTATTAGCACAAATAAACTCAACACCTTCAAGTTGGTTTTCAAGCATGTAACGCACTGCATTACCGCCACCACCACCAACACCGACAACTTTAATCATTGCATTATCGGATAAATTTTCTTCTGCCAAATCAAAGACATTCATGGGCTTATCGCTCCTCAATTCTAATCGATGTCAACCCTTGACTAAAAATTACTTTTAACCCAACTTTTCATATTCCGCCACATCTTATTTGCGACATCAGCTGTTGATTCAGTTACAACACTCTGCCTAGACTCCTCAACTTTGAGAGAGCTAGCATGCTGCTGGGCTATCCCTAAATCTGATTCATCTATGCCATACATAATTAAACCAACACCTGTTGAAAAAATTGGATTATCTACAATATCAGACATCCCTTTCACACTTACTGGGACCGACATACGAACCGGCATATCAAATACACGCTCCGCTAACTCTGTCGCCCCTTCCATTAAAGAGGTACCACCTGTCACAACAATGCCAGCTGGAATACGCTCCGCATATCCACTTCGGCGCAATTCATCTAGCACCAAACTAAAAATTTCTTCATATCTTGCCTCAACAACCTCTGCCAATGCATGTCGAGATATCGACCTTGATTGTCTATCCCCAACACTTGGTACTTCTATATTTTGATCCGCACCAGCCAAGGAAGACAAAGCACACGCATATTGTATTTTAATGCTTTCAGCATGCTGAGTAGGCGTTCTCAACGCCATTGAAATATCATTCGTTACTTGATCACCTGCAACAGGAACAACCGAAGTATGATGAATAGATCCATCTATCCAAACTGCCATATCCGCTGTACCTGCTCCAATATCAACCAAGCAAACACCTAATTCTTTTTCGTCATCACTAAGAGATGAGTGACTTGATGCCAATTGAGACAAAATAACGCCATCAACACCCAAACCACATCGCTTTATACATTTTTCGATATTCATCACAGCATTAGCCGCACCAGATATCAAATGCACATTCGCCTCAAGCCTGACTCCAGACATTCCAGAAGGATCTTTTATACCTTCTTGCGAATCAATACTATATTCTTGCGGCAGTATATGAAGCACCCTTTGATCGGAAGGGATAGGAACCGCTTGAGCAGCATCAATTACACGCTCTATATCTGCTTCCTGAACTTCACCATCCTTTACAGCAACAATGCCATGAGAGTTAAGGCTACGAATGTGACTACCAGCAACACTGACATAAACAGAATGTATGTTACATCCAGCCATCAACTCAGCCTCTTCAACTGCACGTTGAATTGATTGCACTGTTGACTCAATATTTATAACGGCACCGCGCTTCATACCTTTAGCGGCATGAGACCCAATACCAACAATTTCAAGACGTCCATCAGCCATCATTTCACCAACAAGGCAAACTACTTTTGATGTACCAACGTCAAGTCCAACTATCATTTATTCATCCAGTTAAAAAAAGGGAGCGTTTAACACGCTAATTTAGGCATAAAGCAATAATTAAGCCAAAACTATTCAGCTATTTTTTTCCATATAACAGCAATGCCATGAGGATACCTCGCATCAATGGCATGGATACGTGCCATTCTACCCGATAAATCAGATTTATACACGGCAATAAAACGCTGCAGCCTAGATAGAATCTCATCTCGCCCCAACTTTACGAGCAACCCATTACTAAAATAAACATTCCAAGCACCACGCTCTTCTAGCTCTAACTTATCAACTTTTAAATCAGAATTAGTTAGCACCTGACTCACCAAGCGAAATTGTTCTAGTACAGTCTGGCTAGTCCCCTTTGGACCTTGCAAAGAAGGAAGCGGCAATTCATGGAGAGCAGACGGCGAAATAACCCCACCCTGCGCGGTAATAACCTGCCCTTCTCGCCAGTTTGCCACCGGCACCTCTTCACCCACTACAAATCTTAGTTTATTCGGCCAAATTTTTCGCACACTAACAGAATTCACCCAAGCCGGCTCACTTGCCTTTCTAGACAAGTCGGAAACCGAGGAAAAGAGCAGGCTTTGACCAAGAAAACCGTCATATATGAGATTAAGCTCATGCTCTGTTATATAGCTTAAGCTACCTTCCAACTCTATTTCTTTAATACTAAACCACCCACGTGATTCAGCCTCACCTTGCAAAAAAGCTAATAAAAAAAGCGAAAACGCACCAAATAACGCAGCAATTCTCACAGACTAACGCGCCTCACCAGCACTAAATTCAGACCATGCAATTGTCGCAATCCTTTCAACTAAAGCAGCATACGAAATATCAACATGAGCAGCAGACATTGGAACAAGACTATGAGAAGTCATACCAGGTGATGTATTTACTTCTAACACCCAAAACTCACCGACAGCGTCTTGCATAACATCAACACGCCCCCAGCCAGTACAACCTAATGATTGATAAGCATCCAGCGCAATTTTTTGCACATACAACTCATCATCTTCACCTAAACCAGATGGCAATAAATACTGGGTATCGTTTGCGATGTACTTCGCCTCATAATCATATAGCTCATGCTCATCTGATGCTTTGAGACCAATAACAGGATAAGCAACATCATCTATGATAGTGACAGTAAATTCA
Source organism: Marinomonas sp. SBI8L (assembly GCF_001624705.1). Taxonomy (GTDB): domain Bacteria; phylum Pseudomonadota; class Gammaproteobacteria; order Pseudomonadales; family Marinomonadaceae; genus Marinomonas. The sequence goes on along the minus strand of NZ_JSEO01000017.1, from coordinate 37,228 downwards.
GGACCAGCAATATATTGCTCCACTAACACCTCCGAATCATAAACGCTTGCACTTGCAAGAGCTGACTCCAACTGCTCTCTATTCTCCGCCTTATTAATACCAATTGTGGAGCCTTCTCTTGAAGGTTTAACTATCACGGGATAAGGTAACTCAGACTCAATAACATCTAAGTCTGACAATTGCGGAGATGAAAACGCCAAATATGCAGGGGTTGGTATCCCTATACCTAACCAATATCTCTTGGATAACACTTTATCCATAGCAAAACCACACGCCAAAGGGGAGCTTCCTGTATAAGGCTTACCCATCAACTCCAATAGAGCCTGAATCCTTCCATCTTCACCTTCACCACCATGCAAAGTAATAAAAGCAAGGTCAAAATTTTCAGCTTGCAGCTGCTCCACAGGATTAAGAGACAAATCCGTCCCATATAAATCCAAACCAGTAGCCTGATAACCTCTTTCTTTTAAAGCAGCTAACACAAGAGAGCCACTTTGCAATGACACCTCCCTTTCAGCACAACGCCCACCATAAATAACGAGTATTTTTGCCGTTTTCAAACTCATTCTCGAGATCCCTTTAAACCATGCGTAGAAAGCGACTTAGAGATCAAACCTATATCACCCGCACCTTGAGTAATCATCAAGTCACCATCTCGTAGCACGTTTGATAAAATTGAAGATAAATCTTCATCTTTACCAACATGTATAGGGTCAACTGCGCCACGCTGCCTAATACTTGCACACAAAGCACGACTATCAGCACCATTTACAGGCGCCTCACCAGCCGCATATACGTCTAAAAGTAAAAGTACATCCACTTTAGAAAGCACTTTTACAAAGTCTTCGTAAAGGTCGCGAGTTCGTGAAAACCTATGTGGCTGATAAATCATAACCAAACGCTTATCTGGCCAACCATCACGTATAGCATCAATAGTTACTTCAACCTCTCTTGGGTGATGTCCATAGTCATCAATAAACATGACCTGGCCAGACTTAGGCAAATCTAAAGGAGGCTGCTCTTGGAAGCGCCTTCCAACCCCCTCAAACCCCATGAGACCTGCTTGTATAGCAACCGCCTCAACACCTAAATCTGTCGCAACAGCAATAGTTGCAAGAGCATTCAAAACATTATGCTTACCCGGCATAGGCAAACGAATTTTAATCGAATCTAAATTTGGTCTATGGGCTACAAACTCACAATAGCGTCCAGATTGAACAATATCAGTCGCATAGAAATCCGCTTCATGCTCAATACCATAAGTCAAAATTGGGCGACTCACTTGCGGTAAAATTTCTCTTACATTTTCATCATCAACACATAGCACCGCCATTCCATAAAAAGGCAGATTGTGTAGAAACTCAACAAAAGTGTGTTTCACTTTTTCAAAGTCACCACCATAGGTATCCATATGATCTTCATCGATATTGGTTACTATGGCTGAATGCGGCTGTAAATGTAGAAAAGAAGCATCACTTTCATCTGCCTCAGCTACGAGATACTGACTACTACCTAGCTGAGCATTTGTCCCAGCACTAGTTAGTCGCCCACCAATTACGAAAGTCGGTGCATCACCAGTAGCAGCCAAAACCGACGCCATCAAACTAGTGGTTGTAGTCTTACCATGAGTACCTGCAACAGCGATACCATGGCGATAACGCATTAATTCAGCTAACATTTCAGCACGGCGCACAATGGGAATACGGTTTTCTTTACCCCATTTAATTTCTGGATTTTCGATATTAATTGCAGTTGAAACAACAATAACATGAGCATCTTTTACATTTTCTTCAGCATGCCCATAAAAAACATTAATACCTAGATCACTAAGACGCTTGGTAGTGACAGACTCATTTAAATCTGACCCTGAAACAGTATATCCCTGGTTATGCAGCACTTCTGCAATGCCACACATACCTACTCCACCAATACCAATAAAATGTATATTTTGAATGCGACGCATAGTTGGTAATACTTGCTGACCTTGATTTCTAATCATGTTTTATAAACCTTTTACACTCTGCCACAACATGTTCGGTGGCATTCGGATAAGCAACTTTTTTAGCAGCCGCCCCCATATTATTTAATAAATTATCATCACTGATATACTCACTTAACAGCGACGTCAAAGATTCTTCTGTAAATTCAGTTTGAGGCACTAAATGAGCAGCCCCAGCAAGAACTAGGCTTTCAGCATTTTTGGTTTGATGATCATCAATTGCATAAGGAAACGGCACTAAAATAGAAGGTAATCCAGCAATTGCCAATTCACTAATAGTCATCGCACCAGAGCGACACAAAACAATATCAGCCCAGTAATATGCATCATTCATATTCTCAATATAGGCATCCACTCTAGCTTCAACCCCAGCAGCTTGATACCAATCAGATACCTCTTCAATATTTCGCTTACCTGTTTGATGCCAAACATCTAATCGGACACTCTGATCCCAGTTTGATAATACTTTTGGCATTAACTTGTTAATTGCTTGTGCACCTAGACTGCCACCGACCACCAATAGCTTCAGCGGCCTACCCGAACGATAGCCATCGGGTTTAGCTTTCAAATTAAGAATATCGGACCTTACCGGGTTCCCGACAGTTAATCCCTTAGGCAAAGCTCCCGTGAACGCCTGCAAAACCCTATCTGCAACTTTAGATAAAAGCTTGTTTGTTGTGCCAGCAATCGCATTTTGCTCATGCACAACCAAAGGAACAGAACACAACTTGGCAGCCACGCCACCAGGACCAGCAACAAATCCCCCCATCCCTAAAACCACATTGGGTCGAAAACGCCTTACTATTGCTAAAGCTTGACCTAAAGCATATAAAATTCTAAATGGTGAAAATAGTAAGCCTTTTATACCATTACCTCGAACACCTTTAATAGAAATGGCGTCGATAGGAATATCATGCTGTGGGACTAAATCAAGCTCCATACCACCTTTAGAGCCTAACCATCTAACCTCATAGCCCTGTGACTCAAACTCTTTAGCACAAGCCAAAGCAGGATAGATATGCCCCCCTGTCCCTCCGGCCATAATTAATACACGTTTATTCTTCATTAAGTACCATATCCGTATCTTCGTGAGGCTTTTCTTTTTTGTTTTTATTGTTTGACGCAGCGGTATAATTAAGCCGCTGGTTTTCGATATTAACTCGCGCCACAACAAATAAACTACTTAAGGTAATAATCAAACTACTTCCCCCATAACTAATTAATGGAAGCGTCAAACCTTTAGTTGGCAAAAAGCCAGTGTTAACCCCTACATTAATCACCACTTGGGCAACAATCAGAATAGAAAACCCATAACACATATAACCTGAAAATGGACGCCCTAAGGATAGCGCCTGATTACCAATTCGAAATATTCTACTCACCAAAACGGCAAATAATAAAATAAGCAGCAAACCGCCCAACATACCCGTTTCTTCAACCCAGATAGAAAACACGAAGTCAGTGTGCGCCTCAGGTAAGTAAGATAACTTTTGAACACTATTCCCTAACCCCAATCCAAACCACTCGCCACGCCCATAGGCAATTAAGGCCTGACTTAACTGGTACCCCTCATTGAAAGGGTCTGCCCAAGGGTCGATAAAATTCATTAGACGCTTCATACGATAGCTTTCAGATACAGCCACAACCGCTAAAGCACAGCAGGCAATCACTAACACAAGTATGAATTGATAAACTCTGGCCCCGCCAAGAAATAACATAGCCATAACAGTACCAAGCAAAACGACAGAAGCACCAAAGTCAGGCTCAAGCAACAACAAAACAAGAAAACCGAACGTTAAGCCTAGCGGTATAATAAAGCCACTCCACTGCTCCCTTACCTGATCAGCACGACGTACCAAATAGCCAGACATATATACAACCATACAGACTTTAGCGACTTCAGATGCCTGCAGATTAAATACAAATAAATTAATCCAGCGCTGACTACCATTAACGCTTTTACCTATACCGGGCACCAGCACTAGCACTAGCAAAAATAGAGACAATAGCATCATAACTATCCCCCACTTATGCATAGTATCTGTTGAGATATTAATTAGGACGCCGCCAGCAATGAGCGCGAGCACCAAATAAAGAATTTGACGCTGCATAAAATGAAAGGGGTGACCAAAAAGATCATCAGACACAGAAACAGAAGCACTAGTCACCATGACCAATCCCATTACTAGGATTGCAAACAAGGAGCACACAAAAACAAAATCAACTGACAAAAGCTCTTTAAAAGACACTCTATCTATTAGCTTCGAGGTCATAGAGCCTTAACCAAAGAGGTAAAATATTCCCCTCGAGCCACATAACTCTTAAACTGATCGAAGCTTGCACACGCAGGTGAGAATAGAACAATGTCACCTGGCTCTGCTATTTCGGTTGCCGCCAGCAAAGCTTGGTCTAAAGTCGAGTAATTCGATAAGTTAGAATAAGTGGATAAAGCAGAAGCAATTTTTGCAGCATCTTGACCATAAAGATGAGCCTCTTTCACATACTTATTCAATCCAGTTAACAAAGGAGAGAAATCAGCATCTTTACCCTGCCCACCTAAAAGTAGGTGTATATTTTTATGATGTGACCCTAAACCTTCTAAGGCCGCAAGCGTTGCACCTACGTTTGTCCCTTTAGAATCATTTATATACACCACACCTTGATGCTCTAAGACAAATTCACATCTATGAGGTAAACCTGGAAATTCTCCAAGGTAGTTTTCAATCGCCTCGTTCTCAAGTTCTAAATTCAATAGATTTAAAATAGCGAAAGAAGCTAATATGTTTGCGTAATTATGTTTACCCTTCAATTTAATTTGAGAAGAGTGGTAAAGCCTTTTTACCCCATGACATAACCAGAAACCTTCGTCTTCAATGAGCCCAAATTCTTTAAGATCTGCCAGCCCAGTCGTAAAGGCATTAACAGGCGTTCCAACAGGCAATAAAGGTGCCGTTAAAATATCCTGCTTATTACACACAGCAGACTTACAGTTACGATAGACTTTTTGTTTTACTCTTTGATAGTCATAAAACGAGTCATACCTATCCATATGATCTTCACTTACATTAAGAACGCAAGCGACTTCAGCATTAAGCGCTTCTGTTGTTTCTAACTGAAAGCTAGAAACCTCCAACACATAATAGTCAGGCGTTTCACAAAGCAAATCAAGAGCAGGTCGACCTAAGTTACCACCAACTGATACCCTTTTCCCCAGAGCAGACAACATGTCAGCCACCATGGTAGTCACAGTGCTTTTTGCATTAGAGCCAGTTATGGCAATCAATGGAGCATCGACATATTCACAGAATAAATCAACATCTCCTCGCATTGTGACCCCTTGTTGCGCCAAACGGGTAAGAACAGGTTCAGACAATGCAACACCAGGACTCACAAAAAGCTCAGTAACAGGCAACTCAAGCAACTTTTCTAAACTGCCAGTAAAGATTCGATCTTCCGGAAGAAGAGATTTAACATCATCCAAACCAGGTGGCGCTTCTCGTGAATCAACAACATAAAAGTCCTGACCTTTTGCCGCTAGAAACTGAGCACAAGACAATCCAGTTATACCTAGACCAACTACGGCACGCACTCTATCAGAGCCTATTAAAGACATTTACTCTTTCCTATTAACGAACTTTCAAGGTTGCAAAACCAACTAACACTAAACACACAGTAATAATCCAGAAACGAACAATTACTTTAGGCTCAGCCCAACCCTTAAGCTCAAAGTGGTGGTGTATTGGTGCCATTCTAAATATTCTGCGCTTTGTTAATTTATATGAGCCGACCTGCAAAATAACAGAGACAGTTTCCATAACGAAAACCCCACCCATAATGAATAACACTATTTCTTGACGAACAATAACAGCAATAACACCCAATGCAGCACCTAAGGCAAGCGAACCGACGTCCCCCATAAAGACTTGAGCTGGATATGTGTTAAACCACAGAAAGCCCAAACCAGCACCAACCAGCGCAGCACAGAACACAATAATTTCGCCAACACCACCCACATATGGAATCAACAAATATTCCGCAAAACGGATATTACCCGTCAAATAAGCAAATACACCAAGCGCTCCACCCACCAAAACAGTTGGCAGAATTGCCAAACCATCAAGACCATCAGTTAAGTTAACCGCATTACTCGTACCAACAATCACAAAATAAGTAAGGACTATGTAGAAGATTCCCAGAGGTATAACAACATCTTTAAAGATTGGAACAATTAAAGAGGTTTCAGCAGGTGTTGACGCATTAGCATACAAATACACTGCCGCAATTAAACCAAACACACTTTGCCAAAAATATTTCCATTTACCAGGCAAACCTCTCGGATTTTTTTCGACAACTTTACGATAATCGTCGACCCAACCGATAGCGCCAAACGCAAGCATGACTAATAAAACAACCCAAACATATTGATTTGTAAGGTCACCCCATAGCAAAGTACTCACCGCAATAGAAAATATAATCATGGCACCGCCCATTGTCGGTGTACCGGCCTTACTCAAATGAGATTGCGGCCCATCATCACGAACAGCTTGACCAATTTGCAAGCTCTGCAACATTCGAATAACAGGACCACCAATAATCAAGGCAATAATAAATGCAGTAAGAACACCTAAAATAGCTCTTAAAGAGAGGTAATTAAAGACAGTAAAAAACGTAAAATATTGACTAAGATAGTCAGTTAACAACAATAACATGGGTAGGTTTTATCCTAATTTTCTATTTCTTTTATAATTTGTTCCATCTGAGCCGAGCGAGACCCTTTAACTAAGATGGCATTCTCTTTTCCAAGAGGTTTAATAAACTCAGCAGCCTGCGTATTATCATCGCAATAAACTGCTCGCCCCCCTTTTTTTTCATATGCTTTAGCTGCGATGGCAGCAATCGGCCCGACACTAACCAACCCGGTCACACCTGCTGAAAATGCATAATCACCAAGCTGTTCATGAATCTCAAACTCTAACTCACCTAACTCACCCAAAGCCCCAAGTACCAACCACTTTTGGTCTTGCTCTTGGCTCATTAAAACATCAATAGCGGCTTCAACAGATTTTGGGCTTGCATTATAACAGTCATTTAAAACAAGAGCTTGGCTATTTGAACGTTGAAATTGCAATCGCTTATCAATAACTAATGGCCGTGATAAACGTTGGCAAGCATCTTCCACATCAACCCCTAACTCCAACATCACCAACAAAACAGCCATTGCATTCGCAATTTGATGCCTCCCAGGAACAGATAAGCGCAACTCATATTCAGCCCCTTTGTAACTTAATACTGATATTGATGATTGACTCGCTAAAGTTACCGACTTAGCAAATACATCTGCCCCCTGATTAAAGCCAAAGCTCACAACACATTTATCACCCACTAGTGAGGACCAATAGCCAAACCAAGGATCGTCAAAATTAAGCACAGCCAACCCTTTCGGCTTAAGACCACCTAAAAGAGCACCTTTTTCTTTCGCTATCCCTTCAATTGACCCGAAACCAGTAAAGTGACTACCACTAGCATTCGTAATAACGGCAATGTCTGGCGTAGTAATTTGAGCTAACTTAGGTATTTCACCTACAAAACTTGTGCCAGTTTCAATTACAGCAAAGTCATGAGATTGGTCCAATCCTAACAAAGTAAGAGGTACACCAATCTGATTATTATTATTCTTTTCTGTTTTCAATACCTTATGACTAGCCCCTAAACATTGAGCCAGCCACTCTTTAACACTGGTTTTTCCGTTACTACCCGTAATAGCAATGAGTTTCCCTAAATACTCACATCTTAAGTGATGAGCAATATCGGCATAGGCTTGCCGGGTATCTTGCACTAATATCATAGGGGAAACATCTGAACGAACTTCTGATAACACAGCTAGTGCACCATTCGCCAAGGCCTGTTCTAAATAAGCATGCCCGTCGAAACTATCACCCTTAATGGCCACAAACAATGCACCTTCTAATACATCACGTGTATCTGTTTTAATACCATTAAAAGCTAAATCTTGACCAAGCAACTGTCCGCCACAAATTCTTGCAACATCACTAAGGGTTAATTCAACCAACATGTATTTAATCCTTCTAATGCAATTTCAGCATCATCAAAATGATGCTTAACACCCATGATTTCTTGATAGTCTTCATGCCCTTTACCCGCAATCAGAATCACATCATTCGCATCAGCATTTTCAATTACACTCAAAATAGCGCGCTTTCTATCTGGTTCAACTCTAAGTTTCCCCTCTGCAATTAGATCGTCTTTATCCGTTTGATCGGCCAAAGCATCTTGAATAATTTGTTGTACCGATTCAGTCCTAGGGTTATCCGAGGTCAAACAAGAAATATCCGCATTATTCAGGGAAGCAGCCGTCATAAGAGGCCTTTTACCTCTATCTCTATCGCCACCACAGCCATAGATACAGGTAAGACGACCGCGGTTATGCAACCTTAAAGCTTGTAGTGCCACCTCAAGAGCGTCGGGAGTATGAGCATAATCCACAACAACCAAAGGCCCATTCGCAATCCTTATCATTTGCATCCGACCAGGAGCACCTAAAAGAGAGGCCAAAGCATGAAGTAAAGAAGACTTATCAGTGTATAGATCCCAATTGGCTGCTAAAGAGGCAACAGCATTCGCAACATTAAACTCACCTAACAAAGGCAGGTTAATGGTGAAAATTTCACCCATAACATGAAGGTCAAACTTAACACCCGATGCTAAATAGGTAAGATTTTCACAATAAAAATCAGCATCTTTATGCTTAAGACTATAGGTATAAACTGGGCATACAGCTGATTGCAGCATTAATTCAGAATAATCATCATCAATACAAATCACAGCCCGCTGCAAAGAAGGAAATGCAAAAAGTTTTGCTTTCGCCTGTGCATAAGCCGACATACTGCCATGATAATCCAGATGGTCTCGACTCAAGTTAGAATAGATTGCAGTATCAATTGGCAAACCTAAAATCCTACCTTGATCAAGCGCATGAGAAGACGCTTCAAAAGTCAGGTGCTTTACTTTTTCATTAGCAAAACCAATAGCTAAAGTATGCATAGATAACAGGTCTGGTGTGGTTTGCTTAGACCCTTTTAAATTATCAAGCGTACCTAAACCGAAGGTTCCCACAATGGCAGATTTTAATCCCAGAAACTTAGCTATCTGAGCGTTATAATAACTAATTGAGGATTTGCCATTTGTTCCGGTAACCGCACAAATACTATCGGGATAGCCCCCTGCAAATTGACCAATAAACTGAATTAAACTTAAACTAGCATCCTCAACATAGACATAAGATAAATTGAGGCTTTCATCACACTTTACACCTTCAGGTAAAACAACTAATCGATACCCTTGAGTGGCAACACCCTCAAGGTAATCCCAACCATTTGAGCTAACACCAGGTAAAGCAAAAAACACGTCATGCTCAGTAACATCGCGACTATCCGTTGTCACATTTTCAAACACATCGAAAGCAGATAGTTGCCCTGTCTTTAAACCAAAAAAAGCCTCAACTAGGTGAGACTTTATTGGCATGGGAAAAATAGACACTATTTTAACACCACTCTATAGGGAACCTTTTTACCTAGCCGGACTTCTCTCAGCCCCTCTGGTAAATCAGGTGAAACATTTAAAATTGCCATGGCACCATCCATCACACGAGAAAACACTGGAGCAGACACTTCGCCACCATAGTATTCTCGCCCCTTAGGATCATTCACCATAACCACCATAGCTAACCTTGGATTGGTAGCAGGAGCCACACCAGCAAATAAAGAAATATACTGATCATACTCATAACCTTTGGTACCCACTTTATGCACAGTACCAGTTTTACCTGCAACAACATAACCAGGTACTTTAGCCGCCTTTGCCGACTTATCGACAACTTGTCGCATCATTTTTAATACATCTTTAGCGACTCTATTAGAGATGACTTGCTCACCTTCTGGTAAAACATCTTGTTTAAACATAGTAACAGGGACTTTATAGCCTCTATTTGCCAAAGTGGCATAGGCATGAGCCAGCTGTAAAGTAGATACAGAAAGACCATAACCATAGGATAAGGTTGCTATCTCAGCTGGGTGCCATTTTGGGTGCGTAGGCAAAGAGCCTGTAGATTCACCAGGAAAACCAATGCCAACTAGCGACCCTATACCTAACTGATAATAGAGGTTCCAGACAGCATCTTGTGGTAATGACAAAGCAATTTTAGAAGTCGCCACATTACTTGATTTAACCATAACCGTTTCTAAATCAATTTTGCCATAACTACCTAAATCACGAATAGTTTGCTTACCAAATCGAATATAACCAGGAGCAGTATCAATCTTAGACTCTGTCGTATACTGCCCACTTTCTAAAGCCGCACTGACAGTAAATGGCTTCATAGTTGAACCGGGTTCAAACAAATCGATCACAGCACGGTTTCGCATCTGATCATAATTCAACTTGGACCTATCATTCGGGTTATAAGAAGGCTGGTTCACCATAGCTAAAACCTCACCAGTTTTAACATCTAGAATAACCGCAGAGGCAGATGTTGCTCTATGTTCGGTAACAGCAGCCTTTAACTCCCTATAAGCTAAGTACTGCAATCTAAGATCCAAACTCAGTTCAATATTTTGACCAGGTTGCGCATGCGTTTCCTGACCAATTTGACGAATAATATTACCCGTTAGATCTTTTACATATTGTCTTTTACCTGGCTTACCAACCAAAGCCTTTTCATAGGATAGCTCCATCCCTTCTTGGCCTTGATCATCTATTCCTGTAAACCCAACGACATGCGAAGCCACCTCACCAGCTGGGTAAAAGCGCTTATACTCTTTGGTACGACTCACACCAACCACTTTCGCTGCCATAATTTCATCAGCTATATGAGGTGGAATTTGACGCTTTAGGTACATAAATGAGCTATTACGCTTTTGCTCAAACCTCTTAGTCAAAGAGGCACGACCTTCACCTAACACTTTAGCTAGACGTGCAATTTCAGCTTCTGGTCCTGTGCCTTTTTCCGCATTTACAGGCATAGCCCATAATCGTTTAGGGTTTGCAACAAGCGTCCAAGTTGGCGTACTCACTGCTAAAGGCTCACCTCGACGATCCAAAATCATGCCACGCGTTGCAGGAATAACCTCAGTACGGACAGCCCTCTTTTCACCCTGATTCTGTAAAAAGTCTTTTTCAACAACGGTTAAATAAAATAAGCGACCAGCAACAACCGCAAAAAGTGTAATTGCTATGCCATATACAAAATAAAAACGCCATTGAGCAGGCTTTAAGAATTGATCCAATACACTCATGGTTTAACAATAACCATTTCAGTAGAATCTGGGGCGTGCATATTTAGTTCCTTCACTGCGGCCTGTTCTAATCGACTAGGCTGGGTAAGAGCACTTTGCTCAAGTAGCAATTGCCCCCACACAACCTCAAAATTCACTTCATCACGCTTAAGTGACTGTAAGTAAGAAAACTCTTTTCTAAATTGATAAACCTGAATTACCAGCGCCATAGCAAGGCAGCCAACTAAAGCCAGCCAAAACATAAAAAGCAAAGGTGACACAGGTTTAATCACTCACTCGCTCCAATACACGCATAACAGCACTACGAGAACGTACATTGTCATCAACTTCTTGCTTAGAAGGCTTAATAGCCTTACCTATTGTCTTAAACTTAATGGAGAGTTCAGTATTTCTGATCGGCAAATGCCTAGGTAAATCAGGCCCTTTCGACATAGTCTTCATAAAACGCTTAACAATACGATCTTCAAGTGAGTGGAAGCTAATTACAACAAGTCTGCCACCCACTTTTAATGCTTTAGCAGCTACTTCTAAGCCAGTTTCTAAATCGCCTAATTCATTATTGATAAAGATACGTATCCCCTGAAACGCTCGAGTCGCTGGGTTTTTACCTTTCTCCCATGCAGGATTTGCATCTTTTACAATGTTTGCCAACTGCAGAGTGGTTAAAATTTCAGTATGTGCACGATACTCACAAATAGCTTTAGCAATACGTCGAGAAAATCGCTCTTCACCATATTGATACATAACATCGGCTATTTCTTTTTCTTTCGCTTGGGCAATCCACTGAGCAGCACTTAAACCCACAGCAGGGTTCATTCGCATATCTAGTGGCCCATCATTCATAAAACTAAAGCCGCGTTCAGCATCATCCAATTGCGGAGAAGAGACACCTAAGTCCATTAACACACCATCTAAGCGCCCACTTTCATCAAGATGACTTGCGATATATTGATCCATAGTGGCAAATGAATTCTGAACTATTTGAAAGCGCTCATCTTCATTAGCTAAAGCTTCTCCATACTCAATTGCTACAGGGTCTTTATCAAAACCAAGTAATTTACCCTTACCTAATTGAGCTAATACAAGACGAGAGTGTCCGCCACGACCAAAAGTGCCATCAATGTAACAACCATCTGGGTCAGTAATTAAATCTTTCACTGACTCATTTAGCATTACACTAATATGTACGGGAGTTGACTCTGTCATAATGAAATATCCGTTAAATTCTCTAATGTCATGGGCTCTTGTAAATCAAGAGCTAAATATTCTTCTCTTTGGGCCTGCCATTGATCTTGGCTCCAAATTTCAATTTTTTTACCCTGCCCCAGTAACGCGACTTTTTTATCTAATCCAGCAAACTCTCTAAGGGGAGCTGGCAATAAAATGCGTCCAGCCTTATCTATCTCTAAGTCTGTGGCATGGCCGACTAATAATCGCTGCAAGCGTCGAGCTTGTGGCTGAAAACTAGGTAACTTATCAAGTTTTGCCTGTATTACTTCCCATTCAGGTAAAGGGTACATAAGTAAACATCGTGTCGATGGATCTATGGTCACCACTACACTTGGATCCTCAAATTGCAGCAATTCATCACGCAGACGTGCAGGCAGAGACATTCTCCCCTTAGCATCTACACTCACCTGATGAATCCCACGAAACATTCCCATACCCACTTATCGACACTTTTACCCACAATTTAACACTTTTTTAAAAATAAATATGATTTATTGTTAATAAACACAAAAAAAGTGGCAAAAAAGCGCCTCAACCTAAGTTATTTTCGGCACAAAAACGCCTAAACCAAATTTTTATGGGATAAAAACACACAATGAGAGTCAAACAATGGAGGAGTTATATACAAGGCAACAAGGTGGTTTTCTAACTATGTGAATTATTTCAAACAACAAGGAAGGGATATGCAAGTTGGCCGATAAGCCGGGTTCTGTCGTGGACAGTCATTCCTCTCGAACATGCATCGCTACATGCCTCTAGCAACCTACCCGAATCCAGCGCGGGTCACGCCAATGGATTCCTATTTGGTCTTGCTTCAGATGGGGTTTACCTTGCCGCAAACTGTTACCAGTTGCGCGGTGCGCTCTTACCGCACCATTTCAACCTTACCGGTAGAAAACTACTTAGGCGGTTTATTTTCTGCTGCACTTTCCGTAGGCTCACGCCCCCCAGGCGTTACCTGGCATCTTACCCTGCGAAGCCCGGACTTTCCTCCATAATGCAAAAACATTACAGCGACTGCCTGGCCAACTTGCGACGCGCATCATACTTATACATTCAACAAATGACAAGAAAAACTCGTTTACAAGCAAAATTAATATTTATAAATTGAATAGATAAAAATTAAGTCAGAAGAGAAGACAAAAACAAACTAAGCAAGTGGCAAACTTAGACATACCTCCAAGCCACCTTGCTCATGATTTCTCGCCTTAATTTGCCCCTTATGGGCAGCAAGAATACGCTGAGCGATTGTTAATCCAACACCAAAACCGCCACTATTAGCTTCACGAGCATCAGAGGATCGATAAAAAGCATGGAAAATTTTATCCAATTGCACCTCATCAACTCCAGCACCACTATCCCTAACTAAAATAATCACTTCAGTTTCATTTTCGGTCAAACTCACAGAAACAAGGGAATCATTACCTGAATAAAAACACGCATTACGTAATACATTTTCCAACGCATGACGTAGCTGTACAGGGTCAATAAGCAATTTTTTGGTTACCTGGCCCGACTGTATGATATCAATATTTTTAAATTGAGACTCAAACAGCACATCATCAACAATAGAAGCAAGCCATAAATTAATATCAACCTCCTGCTTATCTAACGCCCCTTCCTCAAGCCGACTCAGCAAAAGCACATTACCTATCAAGGCATCTAACTCATGCAACTCATCGCGAATTCGATCTAAATACTTATGCTGAACATCTTGACCATGCTTATCTTCCGCCAAAACAAGCGCAACCTCTATTCGAGCCAATGGCGTCCTTAACTCATGTGACACATCCCTCATCAGACGCTCTTTCGACAACAACACACCCTCGACTCTAGAAGCCATCTCATTAAACTCTAAAGCAAGCTTACCAATAGCATCCGATCTCTCTGCTAACTTATAATCTAGCCGTGCATCCATATTACCTTGACCAAATGCACGCGCCATCCTCTGCAAACTAACCAAAGGGCCTAACAACCAATAAGCCAACACAGCACTCGAAAATAACAAGCCAAATAAAGACATCACCATCAATACATTTGCATTAGGTGGACGCATATCAGCATTAGGACGGAAAATTAACATGTAACCACGATCTGAATCACTGCGGATTTGAGAAAACTGACTGCGATGAAAGTCAGGTGCTGGATAAGAGGATAGCTCTCCAGTGTCATCCTCTAACAACTCTTCCATGCCAAAGTCTTTTGGCAAGGGCAACAACAAAGCACGCCCATTTTCTTCGTACAAAAACAAACGGCCATTTAATTTCTTTTCTTGCTCTTCAGCCAAGCGCCTCAACACTCTCATGCCAGCACTTTCATATTGAGAAACAAGCAAATGACCAGTTTCATCCAACTCTTGACGAGAAAGGTCACCTCGCTTTTGCGTCAACTTAATTATGCCAGCCCCTATGGTGACAACTAATAAGTTAGACAACAAAATCACCAAAAATACTTTTAGGAAAGTACTTCTCATTCTAGTTACTTACGCATTTCTTGATCAACAAAAATATAACCGACCCCACGTACAGTCTTAATTCTCGGCTCACCACTCAAAAGCACACCAACTTTTTTCCGTAAATTACTAATATGCATATCTAAGCTGCGATCATACATAGTTAATTTTCGCCCAAGCGCCTTCTCAGACAACTCTTGCTTAGTTAATACTTGCCCAGGCAGACTTAACATACATTCAAGCAAGGTGTATTCAGAAGTAGTCAACTCTATTAACTCACCATCCAAATAAACACTTCTATCTTTTCTTTGCAGTAATAAATTTCCAGACACTAGATCAGCAGCTAAATCCTCTTCCTTATCATTAATTGCTCTTCTCAAGATTGCCTTAATTCTCGCCAAAAGCTCTCTTGGATTAAATGGCTTAGACAAGTAATCATCCGCCCCCATCTCTAACCCTAAGATACGATCAATATCATCACCCTTAGCCGTTAACATAATCACTGGCACTTTACTTTTTGCCCTAACCATTTTAAGTGTTTCAAAGCCATCGAGTTCAGGCATCATGACATCGAGAATAATCAAGTCAGGCGACTGCTTTGCTAAAATATCCAAAGCCTCAACACCGTTCCAAGCATGCAGCACCTCATACCCTTCTCCTGAAAAATACTCCTTAATTAAGTCAGAAAGACGAGCATCATCATCCGCCAAAAGAAGCTTAACCATTCACTACCCCTTAAATATCAATAATCAACCAGCATCACATATAAACAAGCAACGACATCAGTGACAAAATTTTACCCTACCCGTTGCATAATACCTGCGCCATTTTCGATTTATTTACAATACGTCAAGGTAAATTTTAGATAATAAAAAAGCCGACAAGTCGGCTTTTTTATTATGAAGCTTAAATTAAGCTTTAAAAGGGTCACGTAAAACAATCGTTTCTTTACGATCAGGACCAGTTGAAATGATATCAATTGGCACCCCAACTTGTTCTTCAACAAATCGGATATAAGCTTGTGCATTTGCAGGCAAAGAGTCAAAGTCAGGTGCACCAACTGTTGATTCAGTCCAACCTGGTAACTCTACGTAAACAGGCTTAGCTTTTTCATAACCTTCACTGTCTACTAAAGAGCCAGCAACAGCCTGACCATTTTCATCTGCATAAGAAACACAAACTTTAATAGTTTCTGAACCATCAAGCACATCAAGCTTAGTTAAACAAATACCAGAAACTGAGTTGATCTGAACCGCATGGCGTAAAGCAACAGCATCAAACCAACCACAACGACGTGCACGCCCTGTTGTCGCACCAAACTCATGGCCACGCTCAGCAAGTCTCGCACCATCTTCACAGAAGAGCTCAGTTGGGAAAGGGCCAGAGCCAACACGAGTTGTATAAGCCTTAGTAATACCCAATACATAATCCAAGTACAGAGGACCAAAACCTGTTCCTGCTGGAGCACCACCTGCTGTCGTATTAGAAGAGGTTACATAAGGGTATGTACCGTGATCGATATCAAGCAAAGAACCTTGCGCACCTTCGAACATGATATTTGCACCAGAGCGACGCAAGTCATGTAAAAGAGAAATCGTATCAGCAACCATTGGACGTAAGAATTCAGCCATTTTCAGACCTTCTTCATAAACCTCATCAAATGAGATCGCATCAGCCTTGTAGTAGTTAACTAAAACAAAGTTATAATAATCTAGAACTTCTTTTAACTTCTCAGCAAAACGCTCGCTGTCAAGCAAGTCAGCCACACGAATTGCGCGACGAGCGACTTTATCTTCATAAGCTGGCCCAATACCACGACCTGTAGTACCAATTTTCTTAGCACCCTTAGCCACTTCACGTGCTTGGTCCATTGCAATATGGTAAGACAGGATAAGTGGGCAAGCTTCACTGATTTTCAAACGCTCAACCGCAGGAATTGATTGCTCTTCCAGCTCCTTTACTTCTTTCAGCAATGCAGCAGGCGATAAGACAACACCATTACCAATCACACACTGAACACCATCACGCAAAATGCCCGATGGAATCAAATGAAGCACGGTTTTCTTTCCGTCGATAACTAGGGTATGACCTGCGTTATGTCCACCTTGAAAGCGAACAACCGCTGCCACATCTTCAGTAAGTAGGTCAACGACCTTCCCTTTACCCTCATCACCCCATTGGGTGCCTAGAATTACTACGTTTTTACCCATAATTTCAGGTCTCATATAGATAGTTCAACAAAAAGTGTTATTTAGTTGCAGCCACAAGCTGCCATTCACCCTGGACTTGATCCAAGGTATAATCATAGTCAACTAGGCTATCCAGATCGGTTAACTGTTCAACTACTTGATAATTCTGTGCACGCAAATCTTGAATTGCCTGCCACAAAGACAAATCTTGTGCCACTGGCACCAATACTCTCTTCGCCTTTTCAACTTTAATATCTGCTAGCGATACCAAGGTTTTTAAATCTGTACTAAAGCCAGTTGCAGGTCTTGAGCGTCCAAAAACCTCGCCTATATTGTTATAACGACCACCGCGAGCGATAGCATTACCAAACCCAGGCACATAAGCGGCAAAAACAAGCCCTGTGTGATAGCTGTAAGACACCAAGTCACTTAAATCAAAATGCAGGCCTACATTTGGAAAGCGTGCTTGAATCTGTGTTTTTATCGCCGCCAAACTTGTCAATGCATCAGCAACCTTTTCACCTGCATCAGCCAAAATAGCTTGCGCTTTATCTAACACCTCTACACCACCACATAAGCGCGGCAAAGCGACCAGCCAAGCTTTCTGCTGCTGATTTAGATCCAATGAATTTACAAAGCTTTCTAATTCAGGCAAAGCCTTAGAACGGTAGAAATCAGCAAGCTTTTCTTTGTCATTATCAGTTAATGAAACAGCTTCAATTACGCCACGAACGATATCAACATGCCCCAAATCTAAAACTGGAGACTGAATACCTGCTACTTCAAGTGTTTCAAGCATTAAAGATAAAATCTCAATATCACTCTCAACACCACCATGACCATACAATTCTGCACCCATTTGAATCGGGCTACGACTGCCATCTAGACCTGCCGGAATTGTTCTTAACACACTGCCACAGTAACTCAAACGCTGGACACCCTGCTCTTTAATACCGCGCGCATCAATTCTTGCGACCTGCGATGTAAAATCAGCACGAATACCCATGAGTCGACCAGACAACTGATCAATTACTTTAAAGGTCTCAAGCTCTAAGTCAGAACCAGCACCAGTTAATAAAGAATCTAAATATTCAAGTAAAGGTGGGATTACTAAATCATACCCCCAACGACCATGAAGATTAAGCAACACTCTTCTAAGCTGTTCAATTTTTTCAGCCTGTTCAGGTAAAGCCTCATCAACTCCCTCAGGAAGCAACCAACGGTCTGTCATTAACATAATTCCTCTTAGCTACGGATAAAATAAAGCATCACTAGACCAAGAAACATACTAACAGCACCTAAAATTCGTAGATTCAAATCTGAACTTGCGATTGCTTTTGTCATTATATCTCGCCACATTTTTGGCGCTAGAAAAGGCAAAACACCCTCTGCGATTAACAACAAACTGGCTCCCACGAGTAGCGACTGCAACAATTCCTGCATAGATTCTCTTTATTACAACCATTAAAAAACCGGGTTAGCCCCGGTTTTTGTAATCATACCATGTTTCCCATTTGAACAAACAGACCTTCAAACAGGAAACTCAGCAATAAGCGCTTTCTTTTATTGCGCCGCCTGATTTAGGTATTTAAAGAATTCGCTATCTGGTTTCAAGACAAAAATATCACCTTGACTACCTAAGCTTTCACGGTAAGCTTGTAAGCTACGATAGAACTCGTAAAATTCAGGATCCTGTGTATAAACATTAGAATAGATACCAGCAGCAGTCGCATCACCATCACCACGAATCATCTCTGAATCACGGAAGGCTTCAGCTTCTAATACTACTTTCTGTCTATCTGCATCAGCACGAATACCTTCTGCAAGCTCCAAACCTTTCGATCTGTGTTCGCGGGCCTCACGCTCACGTTCTGTTCTCATACGCTGATATACAGACTCAGATACATCTGGCGGTAAATCAATTCGCTTAACACGAATATCAATCACAGCAATACCTAACTGCGCTTTAGCAACTTCATTTAGGTTATCACGCAACTCTGTCATCAAGCTGTCACGTTGACCAGAAACAACCTCATGCATAGTACGCTCACCAAACTGGTTACGCAGACCAGTATCAACCAAAGAGGTTAATACACGGTTAGCATTAATTTCATCACCAGAAGTCGCTGTATAGAACTTATCAACTGACTCAATACGCCACTTAACATAAGAGTCTACGATTACAGCTTTCTTCTCCAGCGTTAAATAACGCTGAGGACGTGAGTCAAGTGTCAAAATACGCGCATCGAACTTTTTAATTTCGTTCATTACAGGTATTTTAAAGTGAATACCTGGCGGTACGTCATTATCAACAATTTCACCAAACTTTAATACGACAGCACGCTCAGTTTCTTTAACGACATAAAGTGTTTGCGAGGCAACAAAGATACCCAGCACCACCACAAATAAAGCGATAAATGATATACCTTTCATTAGTTGCGGCCCTCTCTACGTGTCACACCTTGACGCTTTCTAATCTCATCCAACACTTGATCAGTCAGATCACTAATATTTGAGGTGTCATAACTAGCAACACCAGATGAAGTTACGTTTTTACGCTCAGAAATAATCTTATCAAGAGGTAGATACATCATGTTATTCCCCCCCTCAACATCAACAACAACTTTATTTGCGCTACCGTAAACATCTTCAACGGTTTCAATATACAAACGACGACGAGTTACTTCAGGCGCTTTGACATACTCTTGATACAAGCGATCGAAACGATCCGCCTGACCTTCCGCTCGACTAACAACTTCCGAACGGTATGCTTCAGCTTCTTCACGAATACGCTGAGCACGACCACGAGCTTCAGGAATTACACCATTAGCGTAAGCTTCAGCTTCATTTCGAACACGCTGCTCATCTTCTTTCGCCTTGATAACATCATCAAATGCTGCCTGAACCTGCTGAGGCGCCTGCACATTTTCCACGTTAACTTGGGAAATCAATAAACCCGTTCCATAGTCGTCAATATAACCTTGCAATCTCGCCTTCACATCCTGAGCTAATAGCTCACGACCTTCAGTCAAGATTTGATCCATTTCAGAACTACCTACAACATGACGAAGAGCACTCTCAGTTGCCTGAGATAAACTGCTTTCTGGATCACGTACGTTAAGCAAGAAATCTTTTGGGTTCTGAACTAAATATTGCACAGACAAGCCAACTTCAACAATCGCCTCATCCTCTGTCAACATTAAAGCCTTGTGGTCATGGGAACGTACTTTAGTAACATTCTCACTTTGCACACTATCAATTAGTGGCGGATTCCAATGTAGACCTGGCATCACAGTTTCATGATACTTACCCAAACGAAGCACAACACCACGCTCTTGCTGATCCACCTGGTAAATTCCAGAAGCCCCCCAAAGCGCAGTAACAGCAACAACACCAACAGCAAGTAATCCGCCGCTCATCTTACCACCTAAACCGCCGCCACCGGAGCCGCCAGAACCACCACCTTTATTACCCTTCACACCTATCATATCCATAAGCTTACGAAAGGCTTCATCTAAATCAGGTGGCCCTTGGTCATTTCGGCCCTTACGACCCCAAGGATCATTATCACCTTGACCATTATCATCAGGTCGACCATTTCCAGAATTTTTGTTCTTATCTGGATTCCATGGGTCATTGTCGTTATTACCCGGTTCATTCCAGGCCATACTAAATCTCCACTACAAAAATTAATCTAAAAGCCAAGGGTCAAGCTCTTGCCTATCCTGCATAAAAGCAGAAAGACCACTTTCGGGCTTAACACCGGCGTTCGCCAAAATTGTTAAATAATCATCTTTAGGGATGCAGATTTTTAATACAGAGGACCCAGCATCATCATATGTCTCAGACAAAACCGCTCCTTGTTCAAATAGCATCGCCCTTAACCGCCCTGCACTAGCTGGTAATACCAAGGTTTCACGAATAACATCTATAGCCAACACTTCAGCTATAGCTTGACGCAACAAATCAATTCCAGTGCCATCTTTTGCTGATAACCAAACTCGATATGGGAGACCATCCTCATTTCGATCAATTCTAGGCTCAACATTTGACAAAGCATCAATCTTATTAAAGATCAATAACGTAGGAATTTCATCTGCATCTATCTCTTTTAGTACCGCATTAACATGACCAACATTTTCATCTCGGTTCATATCACTTGCATCCACAACATGCAAAAGCAGGTCAGCTTCCGAAGATTCTTTCAATGTTGCTTGGAATGCTTTAATCAATTTATGCGGTAACTGCCTGATAAAACCAACCGTATCAGCTAAAACAACAGCCCCAACTTGCGCAAGATCTAAGCGACGTAATGTTGGGTCAAGCGTAGCAAACAGCTGATCAGCAGCAAAAACTTCAGCACCGGTAATAAAGTTAAATAAAGTCGATTTACCCGCATTTGTATACCCAACCAGAGAAACAGTTGGTACAGCAGACCTATCACGCGCTCTACGATTCTGATCTCGTTGAGAGCTTACTTTATCTAGACGCTTCTGGATTGACGTAATTCTTTCACGTAATTGACGTCTATCACTTTCTAATTGAGTTTCACCTGGACCACCACGGACACCGATACCACCCTTCTGCCTTTCAAGGTGAGTCCAACCTCTTACAAGGCGAGTAGCCATATGCTGTAACTGAGCTAACTCAACCTGCAACTTACCTTCATGAGTACGCGCACGTTGAGCAAAAATATCCAGTATTAAACCAGTACGATCTAATACTCGACACTGTAAAGATTCTTCCAAGTTTCTCTCTTGGGAAGGAGAAAGTGCATGATCAAAAAGAACAACTTGCGCTTCTTCTCTCTCAACAATTTCTCGCACTTCATCAAGCTTACCTTTACCGATAAAATATTTCGGATCAGGTTTTTGACGAGTACCAGTAACCACTGCAACAGGAGCGATACCAGCCGAGGTTGCAAGCTCAACAAACTCTTCTGGGCCATATTGAGTTTCACCATTATGAAACTCAATATGAACTAAAACAGAAACATCGCCACTTTCAGGACGTTCAAAAAACAAATTTATTTACCTCAGTTTATCTTTTAACAAGACAAACTATTCAGCAGCATCTTCTGGCTGATCAGGAGATGGAATACGAATTGTACGAGAAGGAACAACTGTTGAAATCGCATGCTTGTAAACCATTTGACTCACTGTGTTCTTTAGCAAGATAACAAACTGGTCAAATGACTCAATTTGACCTTGCAACTTAATACCGTTTACTAAAAAGATAGAGACAGGCACTCTCTCTTTACGTAAAACATTTAGATAAGGGTCTTGTAGTGATTGCCCTTTTGACATTGTCATCTCCTTAAAAAAATTGACTTGAGATTCAAATTAAACCTCATTAAAACAATATTGTAGATACTACATTATTTCTTTCTTGTTTACCCTATATAATCCTGCTTCAAAGGTATTTCAAGGCCTTCGACAAAAGATCTTTATCAAAAGTATCAAAAACCTGAAGATTCTCCCAACTTCTCAACCAAGTAACCTGCCTTTTAGCTAATTGACGAGTTGCGACAATCCCCCGATAAACGGCCTCATTCAGATCACATTCACCCGCAAGGTGCGCCCACATTTGTCGATAACCAACACATCGAATAGATGGCATATCCACATTAAGATCACCTCGTTGAAACAATCGCTCCACTTCTGATAAAAAGCCTTGCTCCATCATCATCTGAAAACGCTGCTCAATTCTTTCATGCAAAACAGCGCGCTCATTTGGCATCACAGCAATACTGACATAATTATAATCATTAGCACTTTCTGCCTGCTCTGCCCATAAAGACGTCATTGAACGCCCAGAAAGCCTACAAACCTCAATCGCCCTCTGCAACCTTTGAGGGTCATTTGGATGAATTCGCTTAGCAGATTCAGGATCTAGTCTTTGTAATTCTTCATGCAGATGCGGCCAACCATATTTAGCCGCCTCAGCTTCAATTTTCGCTCTTATTTCGGCATCAGCCTGAGGCATTTTAGCAAGCCCTTTCATCAAGGCGTTAAAATACATCATGGTGCCACCAACAAGCAGTGGCTTTTTTCCTTTTGCTAAAATATCAGCAATTTCTTTTTTTGCATCAAACACAAAGTCAGCGGCAGAATATGCTTGATCAGGCTCTAAAATATCAATCAATCTATGAGGCGCTTTGGCTAACATTTGTGCATCAGGCTTTGCTGTACCTATATCCATTCCTCGATAAACCAACGCAGAATCAACACTGATAATTTCATACCCATGGGAATCCGCCATTTCAACAGCTAAACCTGTCTTACCTGCCGCTGTCGGCCCCATCAAACAAACAACTTGAGCCTTATCTTCAACCAAGACTAACGACCTCTTAAAAACAATTTATCTAATTCTGACATTGTCATTTGCGTCCAAGTAGGACGCCCATGATTGCACTGACCACTGCGCTCTGTAATCTCCATATCTCTAAGCAAGCTATTCATCTCTGCAATAGTTAGCCTTCTATTTGCTCTAACTGAACCATGACACGCCATAGTTGCCATCAATTCGTTTGACCTAGCTTCTAAAATATCTGTGGCGCCATGCACAATAAGATCACTTACTACATCTCTCACCAAATTCTCTACATGACCCTGACTTAAAATTACAGGCACTTCTCGCACCATAATACTTTCGGGTCCAGATCGCTCAACTCGCAGCCCAAAGGAGTTAAAGACATCATCAGCTTCTTCAACCAAGTCTGCTTCACTTTGAGAAACAGCGATATTAATAGGCACTAACAATGGTTGAGATACAATCTGCTTAGCATAGAAAGCATTTTTCATTTTTTCATACAAAATACGCTCATGAGCTGCATGCATATCAACAACAATTAACCCTTGTTGATTCTCAGATAAAATATAAATGCCATGTAATTGCGCGATAGCAAAGCCTAATGGCGGCATACCAATTCTTTCAACTTCCTCAACACCCTCTTTATAAAGTTCGGGACGTAAAACAATTTCACCTGTCAGCGGATTAACATTCCCCGCTGGCGCACTTGAAGATACCTCATTGGCAAAATTAGACATTTGCGACATTACACCCAACTGACCACTTATTTGACCAGATTGAGATTGGCTCCCAGGCGCGGAACTCATCCAAGCATTAGAATTAGCCCCAAACCCTCCTTCAGAAGGCGATGTTGGCCTGTTCGCAAGCGCTAAACTATTTTGATGAGTAATTTCTTCAACTTGAGCTGCTTCAACCGTCTCATCTGCAACCGCTTCAGGTCTAACGTCCGCAAGTGCCTTATGAATTTTACTAAATAAAAAATCGTGCACTAAGCGCCCATCACGAAACCTAACTTCATGCTTAGTCGGATGAACATTTACATCCACAGTCGCTGGATCCAACTCTAAATATAAAACAAACGTGGGATGACGGCCGTTATACAAAACATCTCTATATGCTTGACGAACAGCATGGGCTACAAGCTTATCTTTAACGACACGACCATTAACAAAAAAGTACTGCAAGTCAGCTTGAGAACGAGAAAAGGTTGGCAAGCCTATCCATCCCCATAAACGCAACCCAGCCGCCTCAACATCTATAGCTAAAGCATTTTGTACAAAGCTTTTTCCAAGCAAAGATGCCAATCTATGCTCAGCATGCATTTGATCAGTAACTGCGCGTAAGTCATATATTTGTTTACCATCATGACTTAAACGAAATGCAACATCATATCGACTCAAAGCAAGGCGTTTCACCACTTCACTTAAATGATTAAATTCTGTTTTATCCGTGCGTAGAAACTTTCGTCTTGCCGGCGTATTAAAAAATAAATCCCTAACTTCAATGCAGGTACCATCTGGATGAGACGCGGGTCGCACATTAGCCCCCATATCCTTGCCTTCTGCCTCGACTCGCCAAGCATCCTGCTCACCTTTAGCTTTAGAAGTTAAAAGTAATCGAGAAACCGAGCTAATACTGGCTAAAGCCTCACCTCGAAAGCCCAAAGACTGCACGGCCTCTAAATCATCAAGCGTGTGAATCTTACTAGTAGCATGACGACTTAGAGCCAAAGCCAAGTCATCCTTTACTATGCCCGATCCATTATCTCGAATCTTTATTTGCCTTACACCGCCTTGCTCAACTTCCACATCAAGTTGAGTTGCACCTGCATCCAAACTATTCTCGAGCAACTCTTTAACAACAGAGGCTGGTCGCTCAACAACTTCACCTGCTGCTATTTGGTTAGCTAAGCGAGGGGATAACAAATTAATTCTTTGCATGATTTAATCAAAAACTCTTGATGAGGAATATTTATGGTGTTTGATAATTTTTAATGGTCGCTCAACCAGCAGGTATAACTAACTTTTGGCCAATCCAGATCACATCATTTTTTAATGTGTTTGCCTTTCTAAGTGCAGTAATTGAAACACGATTTTTTCGAGCGATTTCAGATAAAGTATCACCCTTAGAAACAACATAGGAAGATACTCTACCTTTATTTTGTTGCTGCCAAGACAAAAGCGAGCCTTCAGGAGGATTAGCGGTAAATGCCTGAACAATACCTTTAGACATAGCTGTCGCTAGCTTTTTTCGATAGCCAGCACTTCCTAAATTTTTTGCTTCTGTTGAATTAGAAACAAATCCAGTTTCAACTAAAATAGAAGGGATATCAGGCGACTTAAGCACAACAAAGCCGGCTTGCTGCACAGTATTCTTATGCATGTGCGCAACCTTATCCATTTGAGTTAGCACTTTAGAACCAATATCAAGACTAAACTGAATTTTAGAGTTCATAGACATGTCTAATAAAACCTCAGCCAACAACTGATCTTTGTCATCTAAAGAAATGCCACCCACTAGCTCTGCAGACTGCTCCTGTTGCGCCAACCAGCGCCCCATTTCACTCGTTTTACCACTCAAAGACAAGGCCCAAACAGAAGCCCCCCTCGCTTTAGGGTTTGTAAAGGCATCAGCATGAATTGAAACTAATAAATCAGCATTTGCTTCACGAGCAATTTTCGACCTTTCACGCAACTTAAGATAAATATCACTTGAACGCGTTAAGACGGCCTTAAAACCATCGACTCTATTAAGTTTTCGGGCTAACTCTTTAGCAATAGATAGCACAATATCTTTTTCTCGCACTTTATATTGCCCTAGCGCACCAGGATCTTTACCCCCATGCCCTGCATCTACAACGATAACAATGTCTCGCTTAACATTTGCTATATTCTTAGTCGTTTTTACAGGCACACTTAAATTAACTTTTTTGCCATAACTAAGCTCGACCATAACTCTTGGCCCATACTTAGCATTTGCTCCAAGCACGCTACTTTTCGCTTTAACCTTTTGATTTAAGTCTAGAACAAATCGAGTACCATCATCACGCTTACCCGCACGTAATTTGCGTAACACCCCAGAGGAGATACTAGCTAATTTGTTTTGCAACTTAGTAGCTAATTCAGCATCTTGAAGATCTAATACCACACGATCTGGATTTGAAAGGGGAAACAACCTATGTGAAACAGGAGAGGACAAATCAAAAATAAGTCTTGTTAAGCCATTTTCTTGAGCAATACGCACATCTTTTACTGTTGCACCAACAGCACTAACAGTAAAAAAGAAACTGAAAATAAAGAATAAATTAAGCGTAAATTGGTAGATTTTTTTCATACATATCAGACAGCTGCAAGCGTTAAGAGCACACTATAACGCTTGCCTTTGACGATCTCAATGCAGGTCTTGATTTTATCTTAGCAGGCTAGAGCTTGATCAAATCCTAATAGTGCAGCAGCACCCTTCTCACTGACAGCCTCTAAACTCACTTTACGACCATTTCTAACAAGGTCAATATGAATATTCACATCAACTTCAGGCAAACAACCTTGCCCCATTTCAGGCCACTCAACCAAACACAAACTATCTTGTTCGAAATAATCTCTAATCCCCATAAACTCAAGCTCTTCGGGATCAGCAACACGATACAAATCAAAATGATAAATGTTTTTTTCTTCTAATTCATAAGGCTCGACTATGGTATATGTTGGACTCTTAACTGGCCCCACATAGCCTAACCCTTTCAACAGCCCTCTCACTAGGGTTGTTTTTCCCATTCCCAAATTACCATTCAAATTTACTAAATTCACATTCACTAATATTTTTGCTAATTCTTCGCCAAACATTTCCATGGCATCTTCGCCAAACAGTTCGTAATCTAACTTTGTCATTTCGACCTCTTTCTGTGCAATTCTATATTTATATCTTCGACTATTACTTTTTTTGTAAAGCTATTATCAACTTTCTAACGCCGCTTTCTTGGGCTAAACCACTTTTATTTCATTCGGTATTCAAATTAACTTTAGGCAAAAAACACTTTATATACTTAAGCCTAATCAAAACCCCGCCAATATTTATCACTCTTAGCATTAGTTAAGAGTATATAGCCAATGACGTTAAATTAAACATATGACAGAAATATGACAAAAGCATTTATTACAAGCAGGCAAATTGCCTTAAGGGGAAACTCGATCTACCAGAGAGGGAGAAAACCAATTATGTGAAATACCGATTTTCGATTCTATCTTGTCTCTAATAAATTTACTACTTAGCAAACAGATAAAACACACAACTTGATGCTGACCTCTAAATAGTAGTCAGCATCAAACTGGGAGCAAAGGAAACAGTGATTAAACCACCTTCTATCAGCCTTATCAGAAAAAGTATCACACAAGTCGTTACTTTTTCTGGAATGCCACCTAGGCATTATTCAAAGACCCGAAGGGCGTGGTCTAAAAGCTCTGCCTTGACGCTGAAGACCTATCAATAGAATAACTATTAAGTTGCGTTCCTAGCTACAAATCTAGAGACTTTTATCCACACACTGAGGCGGGAGAAGTTATTCGCAAGCATCCTGAGGATCAAAATTAAAAACATTCGCCTTATAATAAGCAAGTTCAGCAATAGACTCTTTTATATCATCCATTGCTAAATGAGAGCCCTTTTTACTAAAGCCTGTTAAAACATCAGGTTGCCAGCGCTTAGTTAATTCTTTAATTGTACTCACATCAATATAACGATAATGGAAAAAAGCCTCTAACTCTGGCATGTAGCGATAAAGAAAACGACGGTCCTGGCCAACGCTATTACCGCATATGGGTGAAGCCCCTTTAGGTACATACTTTTCCAAAAACTGAATCGTCTCAAGCTCAGCTTGCGCCATTGTCATGCTTGTTTCTAAAACACGTTGAGTTAAACCTGACTGTCCATGATGAGTTGTGCACCACTCATCCATAGCATCCATAATTTCACGGGGCTGATGAATCGCAACATTAGGCCCTTCAGCAAGCACATTTAAATGCTTGTCTGTCACTATTGTTGCAATCTCAATAATAGTGTTTTTATCTGGGTCCAAGCCTGTCATCTCAAGGTCAATCCAGACCAAATTCTCTTTATCTAAACTCATGATGCATTCAAACCTTTATTCTCAATGCTAGGCATTATACTCTATGCGCCTTAATAAAGGACCCACTTGAGATAATGTCTAAAAGAAAACTCACGAAACAACAAACTTGGCGCATTGAAAAAATTCAAGCTGAGCGCAGTAAACGCGTTAGCAAGCGCAACACCAAAGCGGAAGAAGCACTTTTATCTTCAGACCTAGGCCCTGAAACTGAAGGCCTAATCCTTTCGCACTTTGGCACTCAAGTGGAAGTAGAAAGCATCAACGAAAGTGATGTAAAGATTGCGACCCGTTGCAATTTAAGAGCAAACCTCGGTCAGTTGGTAACAGGTGATAAAGTTGTTTGGCGAGCTAATCAACAAGAAGGCGGCGTTGTTGTTGCACGGTTAGACAGAGACAATGACCTATGTCGTCCAGATATGCATGGCCGTTTAAAACCTATCGCAGCCAACATTGACCACATCATTGTTGTAGTCGCTGCTGAACCTCTTGCTCACGCAAACCTGATTGATCGCTACCTAGTTGCAGCAGAAACAGCAGGCATTCCACCTGTTATCCTTTTAAACAAAATCGACTTGGTTGATGACAGTAATAGAGACAGTTTAAATAGCTTACTCAAAACTTATGAAGATCTTGGTTATCAGGTGCTAAGAACATCCACCAAACAAAAAGACAGCATGGATGAGCTATATGACTTCTTAGGTGATAAGACTAGCGTTTTTGTAGGACAGTCTGGTGTCGGTAAATCATCTTTAGTCAATACACTTTTACCCGGTGTTGATTTATCGGTTGGCGAATTGTCCCAAAAACGTAAAAAAGGCACTCACACAACCACCACAGCGAGACTTTTTCACATGCCTAAAGGCGGTGACTTAATTGACTCCCCAGGAATTCGTGAATTTGGTCTATGGCATATCAGCATTGAAGAACTACTAGAAGGCTTTATCGAATTTCGAGAACACATTGGCTATTGCCGATTCAGAGACTGTGCCCATGAAGAAGAACCAGGCTGTGCACTTCAACAGGCACGAGAAGAAAATAAAATCTCAGACATTCGCTATCAAAGCTTCCTGAGAATCAAAAACTCCATTCTAGAAAACCTTTAACATAAAAGGGCTTTTTGAACAGCTACACCTAACTCAAAAAGCCCTAGAATATAAAAGTCACATCAAAGCAGGCTAAAAAACAGCTTCAGGTGCGATTTCAATACCTTCTTCCCTTGCAGCACCATAAATCAAGCGATTACGTTCCTGCATTCTTTTATAGGCCGCACTGGTTAACAACAATATACTTACCCTTCTATTAATACCCGCTTCTGGCTCATCTTCATTGTACGGTACTGTATCAGACAGCCCCATCACCTGAACAAAGCGCTCATCAACAGTGCCACCCTCCCTTAATAATCTACGTGCCTCATTCGCACGCATTGAAGATAGCTCCCAGTTACCAAGACCAGCAAAAGAGTATGCAGATGAGTCCGTATGGCCAGAAACCACCAATCTATTTTTCAAACCAGATAATACCTGGCCAATATTTAATAAAGCGATCTCGAAGTCTGGCGTAAGACGGCCACTCCCAGCAGCAAACATGGGCTTATGGATTTTATCCAGCAAGGTGACTCGAATACCATCTGGCGTAATCTCGATTTGCAAATTCTCTTTTAGTGCTTCAAAAGCCTCATTACCAGATAACTTTTGCCCTAG
This sequence comes from Marinomonas sp. SBI8L, assembly GCF_001624705.1. Taxonomy (GTDB): domain Bacteria; phylum Pseudomonadota; class Gammaproteobacteria; order Pseudomonadales; family Marinomonadaceae; genus Marinomonas. Next base: position 6,913 of record NZ_JSEO01000017.1, on the reverse strand, counting down.
CATTGCAGCAAGGTCAGCCTGCTCTTGCTCAGCAACAAGGTCATGGTGAGAGTTTGCCCTTTCTTCAACCGAATCAGGTTTTTGCACACTGCCAGGGTCAGGTAAATTTAGATCAATTTTTTTCTCAGTACTCTTAGCAGGACTACCCCCCAAATCAATAGGATGATTACTAAAGCCTGCCGTTGATGCACCTTGCGGGTCATTAAAGTATCCCTGAATTGCCGATAGCTCTTCAGGTGAAGCCACATTAATAATCCACATGACAAGAAAAAAAGCCATCATAGCTAAAGCAAAATCTGCCAAAGCAATTTTCCAGGCACCGCCATGATGCCCACCCTTTTTAACTTTTTTAACTCGACGTATTATCGGTCCTGATGTTTCAGCCATACACCCTCTCCAAGCAGCATAATTCCCTAAACAAACATAGCAATAAGTTAGCGGTAAGTTCGAACATATTCAGCTAACTCTGCAAATGAAGGTCGCTCTTCGGATGGTAATAACTTACGTCCAGTTTCTACTGCAGCGCCCGGCGAAAAACCAGAGACAGTGGAAACCAAGCAAGCCTTAACCGCGTTATAAGCTTTTAATTCATGCTCCCCTAATCCTTCAAGATGAGAGGCAAGCGGACCAACAAAACCATAGGCAAAAAATACACCTAAGAAAGTCCCCACCAAGGCAGCCGCAACGTGTGCGCCAATTAGTTCCATGGCACCACCAATCGACCCCATGGTAATAACAATACCCAATACTGCTGCAACAATACCAAACCCAGGTAGAGCTTCAGCCACTTTATTAACAGCGTGGCCAGGCGCAACTAAGTCTTCCGCGATTTTTTCAATTTCAGCATCAATAATCGCCTCAAATTCATGAGCAGGTAAGCCAGTTAAAATAAAAATCCGATAGTTATCTGTAATAAATTCAACCATTTCATGATCCCTTAATAGGTCAGGAAATGATTGAAAGAGCTCACTTTCATAAGGCGCTTCAATATGATCCTCAATCGCTAAAAAGCCTTCTTGCCGACTCCTAAAAAACAATGTGTACATCAACGCCATTAAACCAAGGTAATAACGCTCATTATGACGACTACCTAAAAATGCTTGAGGCATGAGTTTAAAAATACGTTTTTGAAGGTGCCAAGGGTTTGCTACCATGAAAGCGCCTAAAGCTGAACCACAAATGATTAAGACTTCAAAGGGCTGCCATAACGCAATCATTTCTCCGTGGGAAGCCATATAACCAGTCACAACACTGACAATGACGATAACCATCCCTACTATCACAAACATATTTTTCTTCCTACGATCTACGATGTATGCACATTGCACATTATAAAGTATGATAAATCACAATACTGATTTATCATTTTATCGAATAGAGCAACAACTTACAGAGCTTTAATGTAAACACCTATGAGCGACAAGTCCCCCTCAAGCCTAGAAGAATGGCTAATATACCTTAAGGATAAGAAGTTTCCTGTTGGCTCAGACAACCTAACTAAACTTCAAAACCAGCTTAAGTCGCCACAAGGCGCTATTGACGGGCTTCAACACAGTATTTTAGCCGAGCCTTTTATTGGCTTCATGTCAATATCTGTGGCCAATCAAATTGCAAAAAATAACAATAATCAAATTAAGACCCCAACTCATGCTGTGTCTATGGTCGGGATTGATGGCCTAGAAAAGATCACAAAACAGCTTTATCCATGCCAATTTTCAAACAACAACCGCGCTCACTGTGAATTTCTTAGGCAAGTTCAGATTAGCTACGAAGCGGCATCTATTGCAAAGTTTTGGTCTATCGAAAAACGTCACGCAAATAATGAAGAGATTTTTTGGATAACTTTTTTTAGAGATGCAGTGAAATGGTTACTTTGGTTTTATTGCTATGAAACCATGCATAAATTAACCCAGAATTTAAAGCAAGGAATGAAACCCAAAGAAGCAGAAGAAGCTATTTTTGGATGCCGAATAGATCAACTCACAGTCAAGCTATTTCAATACTGGGAAATTCCTAGCATCATAATTGACTCCTTCAAAACGGAAAACACACCAACAGGAAGAGAGCTTAAAGCACTTGCTGACCTGACTCGTGATCCAGAAAACGTGCCTGTTGACCCAGATGACAGACGCTTAAACTTTCTTGCAAATCATTCTCTTCTTTTTGCCGTATGCGCAAGTAAAACAGCACATATTGCTAACCAATTAGGCTGGGACAGCAAAGGCTTAGAGAATTATTATAAAGTTATCTCAGCAGCACTGCATTGTAAGCAAGCTAAAAGCATTAGAGCAGCACATGCAGCCTGTGTAGAGTCTGCCAAACTCTTCCCTAGCCCATATAAAGTACCACTAGCCAAGTTTCTGCTTTCTCCAGATCTATATCAAAAAGCAAAGAAACCTGTAAAGTCGCAAAAAGAAACACCCCTTTCTGCATTACAAAAATTAGCTAAGTCAGATCAGACAACAGATAAAGAATGCTTAATTATGAGCATTAAAGTTATTAAAAAATTAATAGCACCAGCGAGTCAAATCCTTATCCTTAATTTTGATAACGAGCTAAATAAACTCAAAGTCAGCCTACAGTATGGTTTTGATTTAGCCCGCTTAAAACAAACTAAATGGGACCATACAAATAAGGTTTTTGAGAAACTATTAAAAACACCAAGTGCTGTTTTATTTGACGAAAAGAAATTAAACCAAATCATTAGATATCTACCTAACACTTTAACGCCAAAATTAACGGAAAATCAGAATCTAATATTAACCTCTTTCAAAAGCGGACCGTCTAACTGGAAGGTTATTTGGATAGGAAGCAATACATCTTTTTCTGAAAATGACTTTATAAACACTAAACGAATTTCAAGTATTCTAAGCAAACGCTTTTAACAACTTAAACTATTAAATACCCTGAAAGTAAAAGGATAAACCAGTGAACAGAGATCAACTCTTTGCCTTAGCACAACACCTAACCCCCCAAAAGACATTATCTCGCCTAGCTGGTCGTCTTGCTGAATGCGAAAACACTTGGGTTAAAGATACATTCATTCAAAATTTCATTAAAAAATATCAAGTAGATATGAATGAAGCAATTGAACCAAAACCTCAATCCTATAAAAACTTTAATGCATTTTTTACCCGTGCAATCAAACCAGAGCTAAGACCAATAGCATCAGACGACAAGGCTATTGCATGCCCTGCAGATGGAGCAATCAGCCAACTTGGAGATATTGAGTACGGCACCCTTCTACAAGCAAAAGGCCACACCTATAGCCTAACCAGCCTACTCGGCGGCGATGCAGAATTATCAAACCGCTTTATTGGAGGGAAGTTTGCAACCGTTTACCTCTCCCCTAAAGATTATCACAGGGTTCATATGCCAATTGACGGTAAGCTAACCAAGATGATTCATATTCCTGGCAAGCTATTCTCAGTAAACAAGGTAACAGCTGAACAAATACCAAATGTTTTTGCTAGAAATGAGCGCACTGTCTGCATATTTGAAACGGCTGTCGGACCTATGGCTGTGATTTTAGTTGGCGCCATGATAGTCGCAAGCATTGAAACCATTTGGGCAGGACAAGTTACGCCTTTCAATAAAAATGTGGTCACTTGGGATTACGATAAGCTTAATCAAGTAGAGTTGAAAAAAGGCGAGGAAATGGGTCGCTTTAAACTTGGCTCAACTGCAATTGTATTATTTGGAGCAGACGCAAACAACTGGGAAGACCATTTAGAAGCAACTACCCCAACTCGCATGGGCATGCCATTTGGGTCTATCAATATTTAAAACACCCTGAGCGCCTATTACCTTAATACCCAAGCATAATAGGCGCCCATTCATCAAAAAAAACATCCCGCAACAATTTTATACTCGTTTTTTACACTGCCTATATGTACAAGCAAAGGTTTCGTTACTATTTATTAATCATTGATTAAAACTCTTTTTTGAATGAAATAGTTTCCGATTTTTTTTTGCGAGGCTTGTATGCACCTACTTAAATCGCTTAATTTAAAAGCGAAATTTACTCTCATATTTGTTTTTATTGGCTTGTTGCCTATCATCATAATTAGCTTTATATCGACGCAAAACAGCACAAAAGACGTTCAAGATAAAGTCTACAACCAGTTAAGCTCAATTAACCAAATAAAAAAAGAAACCATTGAAACCTATTTCCATGAACGCGAAAGTGACATGGGAGTCCTGGTTAACATTGCTGACACCCTACGCAACCAAGCGTTTCAAAAACTTGATGCCGTTCAGGATTTAAAAAAATCTGAACTAACAAATTATTTGCATAACAATTATGCCCAATTAAATCTACTAGCCTCACAAGAGCATGTGAAACACGCACTTGAAGAAATGATAACTACCTTCAAGTTTAAGAGCATGTGGACCCCTTTACTTAACACCCACGATACTGAATTTAAACAACTTCTCACTTACTTTGGTTGGTATGATTTCTTTTTAGTCAGCCTGAAGGGAGACATAGTATATTCCGTGACTCGAGAAGGAGATCTTAGAAAAAACCTCGAAAAAGATCTAAGTGATAGCTCTTTCTATAAAGCCTACAAAAAAGCTAAAAACTCAGCCGATAACGAGATTCATTTGGCTGACTTCTTGCCTTACGCACCCAGCAATGGAGACCCTGCCGCCTTTGCAATTCAAGCCGTCGAAAAAAATGGCGAACGCATAGGCTATATCGCTTATCAACAACCTCTTGAACACATAAACGAAATACTTGGACACAGAACCGGAATGGGAGAAACTGGAGAGTCTTATCTTGTCGGCCAAGACAACCTAATGCGGTCGGACTCCTACCTCAATCCCAACCAATTTTCTGTAAAAGCCTCATTCAAGGATAACAACAAGGTAACAACGAGAGCAGTACAAGAAGCTCTTGAAGGTAAGAAAAACACCGCAGTTATTATGGATTACAACAATAACCCCGTTATCAGTAGCTGGGATTTTATTGATGTTGGCGAAGGAATTAGATGGGCTATAATTTCTGAAGTTGATGTCACAGAAGCCCTTAACCCACAAACATCAGACGGTGTTGATTTTTACAAAAGTTATATCGAAAAATACGGTTATTACGATTTATTTCTTATTAATCCAGATGGCTACATCTTTTACACAGTCACCAAAGAGGCTGATTACCACACCAACATCATTAACGGAAAATATTCAGATAGTGGCCTAGGGCAGCTGATTAGAAATGTAAGTCAAAGCAAACTCTATAGCATGGCAGACTTCTCCCCTTACGCACCAAGCAACGGAGACCCTGCCACATTCATTGCACAACCACTACTGAATAATAGCAAAGAAGTATCACTTTATATCGCCCTACAACTTCCATTAGAAGGCATAGGCAATATTATGAAAACCCGTGTCGGCATGGGGGAAACAGGTGAAAGCTACCTTGTTGGTGAAGACTATAGAATGCGTAGTGACTCATACCTAGACCCAGAAGGACACAGTGTTAAGCAAAGTTTTGCAGGCACTGTAGAAGAAAATGGTGTAAACACACTCGCGAGTAAAAGAGCCTTAGATGGCATACAAGGCACAGATATCATCACTGATTACAATGGACACCCTGTAGTGTCGTCTTATGACCATATCGACTTTAAAGAATTTAAATGGGCAATTCTGTCAGAGATAGATGAAGCTGAAGCCTTTATGTCTATCAGGCAAAACTCCTTCTTCATGATCATCATGATGATAATTACCGCCATCATCATCGCAGGTATCGGGATAATCGTTGCTAAGCGAATCGCGCAGCCAATTTCAGATATTTCAAATGTGGCAAACTTAATTGCAAATGGTGATCTGAGATCAAAAATAGAAGTCAGCACCTCTGACGAAGTCGGCAAACTGCAAAATTCAATGCAACAAATGATCAGTAATTTACGCACCATGGTTAACAACATATCTAATGTAGCCAAAGAAGAAACCACTACATCAGAACAATTGGAAGAAATAACCAAGGAAACCAACACCACAGTACAAGAACAAAAAGATATCGCAGAGCAATTTACAAGTTCAATGAGCCAAATGGGTGCCACTGTAAACGAAGTAGCTGAGAATACATCCAATACCTCAAGTGCCCTAAATGAAATACAAACTAAAGTCCTTGAGGGCAGTTCAGCCTTAGATAAAACCTATCATTCAATCCTATCTATGACAGAGCAAATTCAGCTTTCTGAAAAAACTGTACAGCAAGTAAGAAGCGACTTTGATCAAGTAAGCAGTGTTTTAGATGTGATCAAAGAAATTGCCGAACAAACCAACCTTCTCGCTTTAAATGCTGCGATTGAAGCAGCGCGAGCAGGTGAGCAAGGCAGAGGATTTGCAGTTGTTGCCGACGAAGTAAGACAACTCGCTCAAAGAACCCAAGATTCAACAAAACAAATAGACGACATGATCAAAAACATCATCTCTGGCGCCAACTCCTCTGTTGAGGTCATGGCGAAAAGTGTTGCCAGAGCCAATGAAGTTCAAGATCATGCCAAAGAAGCAACAGAGATAAATGAGGTAATTACCGAGCAAATCAGCCAAATAAATACTCTCAGCCTACAAATTGCCACCTCAACAAAAGAGCAAACACAGATGATAGACGTGATCTTAAATAATGTCGAAAACTTAAATGATGGCGTTCATAAAACAGGTGATGCTACCAATGTCATTGCAGAGTCCAGTAGCGAGCTCAATAAATTGGTCATAAAACTCGATAAGGAGACCAGCTTCTTTAAAATTTGAAGCTCATTACAATCAAACATCACCAGACCTTTGACTAGTCCTGATATAGGTTGACACTTATTTCAGTTAAAACGCTCGATGTACCTCATCGGGCGTTTTGTATTTTAGGCTTAAATGCGGCCTACTTTCATTATAAAGTGTGATTGATTCTTTCACC
>NZ_JSEO01000016.1 GCF_001624705.1 Marinomonas sp. SBI8L | reverse complement strand
CCTTTTAGAAAAAAAGGGGGAGTCCCTAAAGACCAATCTAGCTTGCCATGCTTACGAAGCCAAACTAAAACAGTAGAGCAACCTTGAATGCCGTACTTATCTTGAGCTTGTTTATAAGTTAATTCGCCTTTTTCTACCTGATCGACAATCGATAATTTAAAAGCGAGTGAATAGTCGCGCTGAGTACGCTTAGATGTTGATTGCATAACACTCTCCAAATGATGAATTGGGAAGTGACAACCTTATTCAGGACGGGACACTTGCTACAAACAAAAAAGCCACATCAAATGATGTGGCTTTTTATTAAGAATGAATTCCTTATAAGCTAAGGCATTTCATCCTCAAACTCTTCTTTCGGTGTTGGAACCAAATCTTCTCTTTCAATTTTTTGTGCAAGCAATAGGTTAGCCGCCACAAAAACCGATGAGTAAGTACCAATAATCACACCAATCAACAATGCAAAAGCAAAGTTATGGATAGCCTCTCCACCAAAGAAGAAAAGCACTAACAACACAAAAATAGTTGTTAAGGAGGTAATTAAAGTACGACCTAAAGTCTGATTAATAGACTCATTAATCAAATCCACCGGCTCAATCTCACGCATTATACGGAAATTTTCTCGAATTCGGTCACATACTACAATCGTATCATTCAATGAATAACCAATCACAGCAAGTAATGCAGCAAGCACAGTTAAGTCAAACTCAAACCCTAGAACCGAAAAGATACCTAAGGTAATAATCACATCATGCGCAAGTGCTGCCACAGAGGCAACAGAGAACTTGAACTGGAAGCGAACAGCAACATAAAGCATCACAATAGCCAAAGCCAATAGCATGCCTAAGCCGCCCTGCTCTCTTAACTCTTCACCAACTTGAGCACCTACAAACTCAGACCTTAACAACTCAACACTGGCTGTATCTGAGCGCAATACTGCAAGCACCTCATCACCTAACGTTGGTGTATAGACATTTGCCATACGCACAACGATATCTGTATTGGCTCCAAAAGTTTGAACCACAACATCATCGTATTGATTTTCAGCCAACAAAGCTCTTATCTGATCAAGCTCAGGAGCAACTTGATAACCAACCTCAATCAAGGTTCCGCCAGTAAAGTCCAGACCAAATTCAAGACCCTTAACAGCTAACGAGATCAAAGAAATGACTACCAATACAATAGATAGCAAGGCAACTGGTTTTCGCATTCCCATAAAAGGGATATTAGATGTTTTCATTGTCTTGTTTCCTATATCGATAAACGGGCGTCTTTACGACCACCATAGACCAAGTTTGCCTGAGCTCGGGTCACAACAATCGCAGTAAACATGGAAGTGATTATCCCCAAAGAAAGCGTCACAGCGAAACCTTTCACCGAGCCAGTACCAACAGCAAACAAGATAACCGCCACTAACAAGGTAGTGATATTGGCATCAAGAATGGTTGTAAAAGCACGGTTAAAGCCAGAATAGATAGCTTGTTGCGTTGGCAGGCCAGATGCCAACTCCTCTTTTATCCGCGAAAATATCAAGACATTCGCATCAACAGCCATACCCATGGTCAATACTATCCCTGCAATACCAGGCAAAGTAAGTGTCGCACCCAACAAAGACATACATGCCATAAGTAGAACAATGTTTATCGCTAGTGAAACATTCGCAAACAAGCCAAATACGCGGTAGTAAACCAACATAAATAGCATAACAACTAACAAACCAATTTGAGCAGAAACAACCCCTAGACGAATGTTTTCAGCACCAAGACTAGGCCCTACCGTTCTTTCTTCAACAAAGTAAATTGGAGCGGCAAGTGCACCGGCACGAAGCAATAGCGCTAACTCAGATGATTCACGGGAGCTATCCAAACCAGTAATACGAAAAGCATTACCCAGAGTAGTTTGAATCGTCGCTAAGGAAATGATGCCCTTTTCGCTATATGACTGACGAATTTCTTGAGCTTTACCGTTTTCATCTTCTACAAAACGAGAGCGAGATTTGTGCTCAATAAAAACAACTGCCATGTTACGACCAACAGCTGTACGAGTAACTTTCGCCATCTGTTTACCGCCCTTAGTATCTAGGCTGATATTTACTTGCGGCATGCCGTTTTCATCAAAAGACGAGTTAGCGTCAGAAACACTATCACCAGTAATAATCAAATCACGCTCTAAGCGAGCAGTACGACCACTACCATCTCTAAAGGTTAAAACTTCAACATCATCAGCATCAAGCGGTGCTTCCAAATGGAATTCAAGGTTAGCGGTTGCACCAATGATACGCTTAGCAGCTGCAGTATCTTGCACACCTGGCAATTCAACCACAATACGATTACTACCTTGACGCTGTACTAACGGCTCAGCAACACCTAGCTCGTTAACACGATTTCTTAGGGTCGTTAAGTTCTGCTGCAAGGCATAAGCTTCAATCTCAGCTTTAGCTGATTCTGAATAACTTGCTGTTAAGTAAAACTCGCCATCTTGAGATTGAGTTGAATAAATATATTCAGGAAATTCATCACTTAATAAGGTCTCAGCACGCGTTAAAAAAGCTTCCTGCAAGAAACGAATTTTAAGTACACCAGCATCAACATTTACCTTGCGATATCTCACTTTTTGTTGACGAAGTAGCGTTTTCATTTCAGCAGAAGCAACTTCCATACGCTGAGCTAACGCGGCTGGCGTATCAACTTCTAGTAAGAAATGGACACCACCACGAAGGTCTAGACCTAATTTAGCAGGTCCAGCACCAAAGGCTGCAAGCCAATCAGGTGTTGTCGGAACTAGGTTTAACGCAGTGACATAATTATCGCCCAAAGCAGCAGCTACAACGGGTTTTGCAGCTAACTGATCAATACCACTATTGAAACGTAGAGTTGCACCATTAGAGGTTAACTCTGACGCTTTAAATTCTATATTAGCTTTAGTTAAAGCTCGCTCTGCTTTTTTGATAACACTTTCATCAATGCTAACAGTCGCTTTTTGTGTTGAAAGCTGAAGAGCTGGATCATCAGGGTAAAGGTTTGGCAAGGCATACAGTAGCCCAAGCGCTAATACAAAAAGAATCAGCAAATACTTCCACAAGGGATACTTGTTAAGCATGAAACATCCTTTGGTTCATAGTGTTAATAAACACTTGTAGTTAACAGAAATAAGAAAAGCGCCTTTCGGCGCTTTTCAAGTTATTAAATTGACTTCAGTGTACCTTTAGGTAGCACAGCCGCAACAGAGGCTTTTTGGAAGTTCAATTCAACACCTTCAGCTACTTCAAGAACAACATAGTTGTCATTTACTTTAGTAACTTTACCTAGCATGCCGCCATTGGTTAACACTTCAGAGCCTTTCGCTAGGGATGACATCAAGTTTTTATGTTCTTTTTGACGTTTTGCCTGTGGACGCCACATTAAAAAGTAAAAAATTAGTACAAAACCAACTAGTAGTACTAGGTTTAAAATACCTGCATCCGCTGGTGCACCAGCACCTTCTGCATGGGCAGCTGAGATCAATGAGATCATTCTTTCTGTCTCCAATGGTTATAAAATTATTATTGCATTTCTTATCTGTACATTTTCTTTAACAGCGTCAATTAAGACTCAGCTGTTTTTTCCGCGACCAAAGGCGGCGTTTCTACACCACGTTTGGCATAAAACTCATCTACAAAGGCGTCAAATCTACCTTCTTCTAACGCTAGACGCAAACCAGCCATAAGTGTTTGATAATAACGAAGATTATGAATGGTATTAAGTTGAGCACCTACCATCTCTTGGCACTTATCTAAATGATGTAGATATGACCGAGAAAAGTTTTTACAAGTGTAACAGTCACATTCTTTATCTAAAGGCGACACATCATGCCTGTGTTTTGCGTTACGAATCTTGACTACACCTTCAGATGTAAACAAATGGCCATTTCGAGCATTACGAGTTGGCATCACACAGTCAAACATATCAACACCGCGACGCACACCTTCAACTAAATCTTCTGGCTTACCCACACCCATAAGGTATCTTGGCTTATCATCAGGCATTTTCGGCGTAATATAATCCAGCACCTTGGTCATTTCATGCTTAGGTTCACCAACAGATAATCCTCCAATGGCATAACCATCAAAACCTATATCAACTAGTCCCTCTAGGGACTCATCACGTAGGTTTTCATACATAGAACCTTGGATAATACCAAACAAAGCAGATGGACTGTCACCATGCTCAGCTTTAGAGCGCTTGGCCCAACGTAAACTCATACGCATAGATTCTGCTGCACGCTCTGGGGTTGCTGGATAAGGTGTACATTCATCAAAAATCATGACGATGTCGGAACCAAGATCACGCTGAACCTGCATAGAGATTTCTGGGCTCATAAATACTTTTGAGCCATTTACAGGTGATTGAAAGCTCACGCCTTCCTCTGTAATTTTACGCATAGCGCCCAAAGAGAATACTTGGAAACCACCTGAATCCGTCAGGATTGGTTTTTTCCATTGGGTGAAATCATGTAAGTCACCGTGCGCTTTAATCACTTCAGTACCAGGACGAAGCCAAAGGTGGAATGTATTACCTAAAATAATATCTGCGCCAATTTCTTCAATATCTTTTGTCAGCATGCCTTTTACTGTGCCGTAAGTACCTACAGGCATGAAGGCAGGTGTTTCCACTTTACCTCGTGGGAAGGTTAAGGTAGCACGACGTGCTTTCCCTGAAGTAGTGGCTACTTCAAAGTCCATAAAACACTCTGGACGTTTATCTGTCATTACACATTTTCCTCATTCGCTGGCCCAGTTGCATCTGGGTTGCGGCTTATAAACATGGCATCGCCATAACTGAAAAACCGGTATTCATTATCAATTGCGCACTGATAGGCATTCATTACTTGCTCATATCCAGCAAAAGCGCTAATTAACATAATGAGAGTTGACTCAGGTAAATGAAAATTCGTCACCATGGCATCAACTGTTTTAAATTCGTATCCAGGGTAAATAAAGATGCTGGTATCACCCTTCATCATCTCCAATTCACCCGATTGGCTAGCTGACTCTAGGCTTCGCATGCTAGTACTACCAACCGCAATAACTCGTCCGCCATTTGCTTTAGTTTGAGCAACCTTATCAACCACACTTTGCTCAACTTCAACATATTCAGCATGCATTTCATGCTCTTCCAGCGTTTCTACTCTTACTGGCTGAAATGTTCCTGCCCCAACATGCAAGGTAACAAAAGCTGTCTCTACCCCTTTATCTCTTAACGCATCCAGTAGAGCTTCATCAAAGTGCAAACCGGCAGTTGGAGCGGCTACAGCACCTGGCTTTTCGTTATAAACAGTTTGATAACGCTCTTTATCTGAACTTTCGTCTGGACGTTCAATGTAAGGTGGCAAGGGCATATGCCCAGCTTCTTCTAATACATCCAATACAAAGTCATCAAAGCGCAATTCAAACAAGGTATCATGACGTTTGACCATCTCAGCTTGGTAGGTTTTATCTTGATCTGTCCCTAAGATAATTTTGCTACCTGGCTTAGGTGATTTGCTGCACTTAACATGTGCTAATACCTTGTGTTCATCTAAAAGGCGCTCTACTAAGATCTCTAATTTACCGCCAGACTCCTTCTGGCCAAACATACGGGCCTGTATAACTCGAGTGTTATTAAAGACCATCAGGTCGCCAGGATTAACTAAGCCAAGCACATCACTAAAGTCCAAATGAGACAAAGCACCTGTTGGTCCATCAAGAGAAAGCAAACGGCTAGCAGTTCGCTCAGGCATAGGATAAGTAGCAATTAAAGAGTCAGGTAAATCAAAGTGGTAGTCAGAAACACGCATTCGCAACAAGCCTAGGGAAAGTCATTTATAGAGTAAGTCAAAAAGACTCGGCATTTTATCGAAATTTGCGTTAAAAAGGTATGTTCTTAAAAGGGATTATTCGATTTTTTATTTTTGAAGTGCGCATAAAAAGCCATCAAAAACAGTCTAAAACAGATATTTATTAAAAAGCAGGTAAAAAAAGTTGACGCCCTCTTAAAAATCAACATAATACGCAGCCACAGTTTCCATGCCAGTGTGGTGGAATTGGTAGACACGACGGATTCAAAAGGCGTTGCGCTTCCAGCATTATCATGCTAAAGTTTATTTAAATCAATGTATTACATTGGCTTTTGTATTCAAGTAAAGGTTGTATAAAATTGCGGGTGTGGTGGAATCGGTAGACACGTTGGATTCAAAATCCAATTTCGAAAGAAGTGCGAGTTCAAGTCTCGCCACCCGCACCATTTAATTATTAAAAGTAGCCACTTAATTGTGGTTTTTTTTGTAGGTTAGTATGACATATGAGCTGATATATTATTTGTTTTTAATTTTAATTGGGGCTTTGTTTTGTGTTAAAAGACTACAATCTGAAAAGTTGTATTTTTTCGTTACACTTTTTTTGTTTACTATTTACTCAATCATTACTCGATTTTCAGGTTTTGATATTGATATAAATACATATGCAAGTGCATTAAAAAGTGAGCTTGTTTCACTTTATTATTTGAAAGAACCTGTCTATTGGTTTTCTTCACGATATTTATATAAAATAACACAGTCTCCAGAAGTTACATTTATAATATATGATGTTATTTCTTTTATGCTTGTATTAAAAGCACGAAAGAATATAGGGTTACCCCAATACTTTACCTATCTTTTTCTATTGTTTTTCCCTGCTGTAATGGGAATTAATAACGTTTACAGACAATATTTATCTTATACTGTATTTTTATATTTCTCTTCTTTATTATTTATTCACTCTGGTTTTTTAAAAAAAACATTTTTTATATTATTAGGTGTTCTTACGCATAATGTGGCAGCATTATTTTCACCTTTATTTTTCACTTTAAACAAGAAAAGGCAAATTAGCTTTAAAAGTGTGTTTTTATATTTAAGTGTGATTATTTTACTCCCTTTTGCGTTAGGAACTAAATCAAGCAATGACACAGGACAGTTAGGTGTCGGTGTGTATTTATTTGTAATGGGGATAATGTTCATATTCTATATATCATCATATAGAATGGTGTTTAATGATATATCGGCAAAGTTTTTTTATTACTTAATCTTTTTATTGTCACTAACCTCAGTTTCCGCGGTACTGATGGGTTCTGCTCAATCAAAAAGAGTAGGGATGTTTGCTCTAATGATTAACTTAATTCCAATAGCTAAAGCAATCGAAGACAACTATAAGCAAAAAAAAATAGTTAGAACTATCATTTATTTTACCCTTATTATGCCTACAATATTATTTTCCAGTTCATTAAATATGCTACTAACACAACTTAATCAATGAGATTATAAATAGTCAGAGAAATCTTTAATTATCTCTTTTAGTTTAAGATTTTCCATTTTAAAGTAAAGTTTTTCCTACTTCGGTCATGCTTAGTATCTTTAATAAAATTATGTTTTGATAGTGGCTGTATTAGCTGACTTTTGTTTTAACTTCTGACTCTTACCTTCAAAATATCTAATAGTTTGGCTATATGCGAAAGATGAAGGTACTTTGCGTGTGGTCCCATACTCACTAAATACAGTGCGATTTTTTGAGAGTTAATTTTTAGTCCTTTCAATAAACAGGCATTAACAAAGAATGTATTGCTATTAGTATCAAAATAATCAGGTTTGATATTGTAAGTTAAGACCTCATTTTCTTTATCTAAAACAAAATATGAAAATATGAAAATATGTCATTATTAATTTGGTTTAAGAAATCCATTAGATCATATTTTGACTCTCCTCTAAAAATCTTATATTTTTCTTGTAATTTCTTTATACTTATTTCAATTGTTCTATTTTCTTTTTTCTTTTTTCTTTTTTCTTTTTTCTTTTTTCTTTTTTCTTTTTTCTTTTTTCTTTTTTCTTTTTTCTTTTTTCTTTTTTCTTTTTTCTGATTATTTCGTTATGAAGAAATAATAAATAATAAATAAAATACTTAAAGATATATTAGGTTTTTTTATCAATGATAAAACAATCTAATATTTAAAGTAATAATTCAATGTGTAGCTTTTTATTTTGGAACGGTTGCGGAATAAGCTTGGAACTATTGTGTGATGTGATTGGAACAGTTATGGAGTGATATTGAGACGGTTGTGGATATCTATCTAATTGTGATTGTCAATGTCCCAACATTTGACAATATTATAATATATGGTCATATGTTTAATGTAAATACGAACAAACACGTTTGTATACTTACTATACAAACTTCGTTTGTGTTCGCCCTACGGGTAGAAACAATCAAAGATTGTTTATGCTGAAAATGGTATGGAGATTTTAAATGGAATTAAAAACAGTATTAAGGTTTGAAAAAATAAAAGATTATCATAATTTGAACCTATCAAATGCTCACGTATAAAGATACTTAGAAACACTTAATGTCGATCCCAAAATAAGTAATAAAAAATTACATGGTTCTGTTAATGCTGTAAAAGACGTAAAGAGTAGATTTAAGCAAAATAATATAACCCCAAGAAAAAATGCAGTGCTTTGCATTGAAGCTGTATTAAGCCTCTCACCTGATTTTTCCCAAAGTAATACTAACACAAAAGACTTTGCAATAAATGCACGTAAATGGCTAAGAAACGAGTTTGGTGACAACCTTGTATCTGCGGTGTTGCACCTTGACGAAAAAACGCCACATATACACGCTCATATTGTTCCAATGACGGATGATGCTAGATTATCAGCTCGTGAGCTTTTTAATAAAAGCACATTACCTGATTATCAAAAGTCTTACTTAAACCAAATGAAAACAATTGAAACTAAAATATAATCCAGGCTCTAAGGCGGTGCATACAAAACTTAAAGATTATTATTCTATGGTTAATAAAGAAATAGAAAACAATAAAGAGTTAAAATAGAATATTTTCAAATTAGGAAATTAACTTGAAGATAAAGAAGATAAAGAAGATAAAGAACAGAAAAATGGGATATCTAAATTAAAGTTATTTATTGAAAATCTTAAAAAAATAAATAAACTTTCTAACCCAAATAAACTAGATAAAAAGAAAAGATATAATATGAATATCAACATATTTTTCCAGAGCTAAGCCCCAATAATTTCCCTGATAGCTCTGAATATAATGAAAAAGAATAAAAAATAGGTTTAAGGGACAAACCTATTTTGGTTAAATAAATTATTTACTTTTCTCAATTGTTAATCTCAAGGTTTTTTAAAGGATCAGAAATATATTTTATATGTTCGCTTGTAATATTAACACCACTTCCGATCTGTATTGTTTTTCCGAATGATTTTTTCTTTTTATCTTCGGTACGGTGTGTTCCTGTTAATTGGTCAATGTGATCCTGCTGATCAAGCTTGTAGTCATCATAATGATTTTGTATCATTTCTACTGAATTACCCGCATATTTAGCTATTAGGTAGATATCTACAACTTGCTTTAATTTTTCTGTTATAAAAGTATGACGGTAAGAATACAATATATAAGTCCTATCTGTTTTCAGGTAATCACCTTTTTCTAACCATTTTAAGTAGTTACCAAACTGCTTTGAATAACAAGTAAACTTGCCTTCTAAGCTTTCTAAAATAGATCTTTGAATAGTGTTAAAGTTTTTTAATGTTACCTTTTTATCTGGATTTTGAACTTTAGCCATTTCAAGTATAGATTGTGTTATTTTCCATTCGTTAAAACAATTTTTATTCCTTGTTTAAGGTGCCGGGCTGTTTTCCCTTTGGTGATCAATACAGAATACTTCTGTTTCACCATAGTCATTTGTAGATCGTTTAAAATTACTAAACTTTAAATGTTTAACTTCTTCGCCTGGTCTAACCCCTGTTTCAATTAAAAACTTAAAATAATATTTTAATATGGTTCTATATTCTTTTGTTTTAGCTAGTTTTTCTACTGTCTGATCCATGTATTGATCAAACCCTGCATCAATAACAGTCAAATGAGGGAATAAGAATGAATGTCTGATTTCTTGTTCGGTTGTTTCTATTTTTGGGATAATAGGAAAGTTAGATTTTTTGAGAAGCTCTTCTTCAAGATGTTCAAAAAGTTTTTTGAAACAAGTTTTATGTATGGTTATACGGCTTTTTGATAATTCCAGGGTTTCAAAATAAAGACGAACAATTTAGTTGTAAGAAAAGACATTGATTTTCTGTTGAAGTAAGGGAACATCACATTTTCAAAAACATACTTATAATCAGCGTAAGTTGTTCTTTTGATTTTTTTGAGTTCCATATTTTTCAAAATCTGCTTTATAGCAGTGTTGATCATAGGCTCTTTACTTTCAATAATGGGTAAGCCTGCTGTTAGCTTTCCTTCATACTCAAACTTTAACGCCCAATCTCGACTTTTAGCTTCGTCAATATTTGATATTTTGAGAGAACGCTTGATCTCTTTACCATCAACTCTGAGCCTGACATAGATACTTTTTGTGTGTTTTTGGCGGTAAATTGCCAATCCCTAAGTTAGATTATCATACATTTCAAAACCTCAAAGTTGTATACGCATGAGTTTAATGCGTTGTAAGTTGCTGATAATGCAAATCAAAAAGATATATCCAACCAATTCAAAATCCGTTGCCGAAAGGCGTGGCGGTTCGAGTCCGCCTACTGGTACCATTTTAATTTTAGTGTTACGGCATTAAAAAGTATGGTTTAAAAAAGCCCTGATAACCTATCAGGGCTTTTTTTTCGTCTTGTTTTTGCTAAGGAACCTGCGAATAAGTCACCTCTTCTCAGTCTTTACAGAAAAAGCATCACACAAGGTGTTACTTTGATATAATCTAGGTAACTTATGAGAAGTGACAACACAGGGTGTTACTTTTTCTGAAAGATCCGAAGGGCATGGCCTAAAAGCCCTATCTTTATGTTTGAAGAGCTTATCAATAGAATAACTATTAAGTTACGCTCCTCGCCATAAATCTAACGGCTTTTATCCACACGCTGAGGCGGGAAGACATATTCACAGGCTCCCTAGTGTTAG
Organism: Marinomonas sp. SBI8L; assembly: GCF_001624705.1. Classification (GTDB taxonomy): domain Bacteria; phylum Pseudomonadota; class Gammaproteobacteria; order Pseudomonadales; family Marinomonadaceae; genus Marinomonas. The sequence goes on along the minus strand of NZ_JSEO01000016.1, from coordinate 111,499 downwards.
CTTTGTCATACATTTAACTAAAGGCTTTATCATGAATCGTCGTAAAAAGATTAAAAGCATCTTAACGAAGAAAGAAAAAATGGCGAACCGCCATAACAATCTAAACAAAAAGCCTAAGTACATAAGCAAAGCAGATAGAGCAAAATTAGAAGCAGAAGAAAGTTTGGCAACATCTGAATCAAGTGAAGAGTCTATATCACCAGTTCAAGAAACAACTCAATCTGATCGCTAGTGGCTCCGCTACTGATTAAGTTCAGCTAACACCTAAAACCTGCTTTTCTTGAATTGCAGGTTTCAGACAAGATCTAAGCTCACCTCAAAACACACCCCACAAACCTCATATAAAACAACGCCTTACATAGTAAAGAATAAGTATACACTTTCCCCTAATTCTAAATACTCGCTTTTTGGTGTGAGCTATTAGCGTGTGAAATACTAGAAATAGCTTCCTGAGTGGCGTTAGGCTTATTTTGTTTTTGTATTGCTGGATTCAACCAACGTTGCAGCATCAATACAGAACCTAATACGATAAGAATAGCGATACTCTCACGCATAGTTAGAGCTTGTTCTAGAACGGCCCATCCAACTAAGATAGCCGTTACTGGGCTAAGCAAACTTAAAGATGAAACAGAAACAGATGACAGTTTAGCTATCCCTCTAAACCAGAGACTATAAGCTAATAAGGCGCCAAAAATAGATAGGTAACCATAACCTAGGTAGTTATTCAGAGTTAAACTTGGTAATACCCCTTCAAAAGCAAATGCTAAAGGAAGCAGAATCAAACCACCTAAACCAAGCTGCCATCCTGTAAAGCTCAACACAGACATACCATTATTCCAACGCCTTGCTAGGTAAGTCCCAAAACCAAGGCAGACAGTACCTGCAAACGCCGCCATCAAACCAATACTATCCCACTGTGTTTGAGGCGATACAAAAAGCAAGCTCATTCCAAGTACCGAAAATACTGCCATTAGAACCACTTTAAGCTGAGGTTTTTTATGTTCAAAAAACCAAACTATTAACATCATTAAAAGCGGTTGTATTGCACCTACCACTGCTGCTATTCCACCCGGCAATCGATAAGCAGCGACAAATAGTAAGGCTTGAAAAATACCGATATTAAGTCCAGATAATAGAGTGAGCTGCAGCCATTGTTTAATGCTCAACCTCACACGAGGAAGAAAGAAGTAGCTCCACAGAATAAGAATGATGCCGGCCGGTAGAGCCCTAATTAACGCCGCACTAAAAGGCCTATCCTGGGGTAGAAACTCACTTGCCACTAAATAGGTTGTCCCCCACATAATAGGCGCTAGTGCGGTCAACGCGATATTGCCAAAAGCCTGATCCTTCATTGTTTTAATCCTCATCTATTAAAGTTATTTAAGTGTCAAAATTATCTTGAACTTAAGATATATTTAGATTGGCAGCATTTTATCTTGACTTCAAGGTAAATTTTAGAGAAATTAGACATCAATGAATATTGCTAAATTGGACGTCTTTTTAGCCAAAAAACTCTTCACATCTATTAAGGATTGGCACAGAAATGAATGATAAAGATACAAATAAAGGCGATGCAGTAGATGCAATTAAACGTCAATGGCAAACAGAGCGACCTGACTTAAGCCTTGATGCAATGGGAATTTTTGGCCGTTTAAAACGTTGTTCAATGTTAATGACGGATAGACTAGATAACACCTTTGCCAAGTTTGATTTAAATTATTGGGAGTTTGATGTTTTGGCGACCCTGAGGCGTTCCGGTGCACCCTATACTCTTGCACCAACTGAACTTTTCTCAATCATGATGATAACTTCAGGCACCATGACTCACAGGATGAAACGATTGGAAGCAAGAGGCTTAATTGAAAGACTGCCAAATCCGGACGATGCTCGTAGCCAGCTTGTAAAATTGAGCCAAACTGGCTTTGACATTATCAATAAAACGGCTACTGCCCATGTTGATAATATGGAGAATATGCTCTCAGACATGAGTGATACTCAGAAAAAAGAACTAGACTCCAAGCTCACTAAGTTACTGGCTATTTTTGAGAAATAAGCAAAGCGTCTTAATTAAAGAAACTGCGATTAAGTAAGCAAGCGTTTTTTAATATGAGTCAGCTTTCCCCCATGTTAAACTCGCCCACAATTTCCATTGATCCCTTGTTTGGTTAATTTTTAAGTTAATCAAACAAACTACTACATAAGATACTCTAATCCCCTATGTTACGAATTACAGAACTTAAGCTGCCCCTAAATCACACTCAAGAAGAGTTATCTAAAGCCATTGCCTCATTCTTATCCATTGAAGAATCACAATTGGATGACTTTAGTATTTTCAAACGAGGTTATGATGCCCGCAAAAAAAAGGACATTCAGCTCGTATACCAACTTGATGTGAGCCTTGATAACAAGCTTGAGTCAAATGTACTGGCTCAATTCAGTGATTCTAACGCGGTAAAAGAAACACCTGATACAAATTACTATTTTGTTGGGCAAGCAGACAGTAGCTTCCCAAGTAAATCACAACAAAGACCTATCATTATTGGTTTTGGGCCTTGCGGTATGTTATCTGCTTTATTACTTGCTCAAATGGGCCTTAAGCCTATTGTTATTGAACGCGGGCAAGATGTTAGGCAAAGAACAAAAGATACTTGGGGCCTGTGGCGTAAAGAAAAACTTAATACTGAATCTAATGTTCAATTTGGCGAAGGCGGTGCTGGCACCTTCTCTGATGGTAAGCTTTATAGTCAAGTCAAAGACAAGCGATTCTTAAGTCGAAAAGTGCTGACTGAATTTGTCAAAGCCGGTGCACCTGAAGAAATAATGTATGTTAGTAAACCCCATATTGGTACTTTTAAGCTGGTTACCATGGTGGAAAAAATGCGTGCTGAAATTAGAGAGTTAGGCGGCGAAATTCGCTTCGGTGAAAAAGTAGAGTCATTAATTCGTGAAAATACTCAGGATGAGACAAAAGGTAAAGTAACAGGTATTAAACTCGCTTCTGGCGAAACCCTGTATTCTAGCCATATTGTTTTAGCAATTGGCCACAGTGCGAGAGATACCTTTAGTATGCTAGAAAAAGAAGGCATCTATATGGAAGCCAAGCCTTTTTCGATAGGTTATCGCATCGAGCACCCTCAATCTGTGATTGATGACGCACGATTTGGTGATAATGCAGGGCACCCTATTCTTGGTGCGGCTGACTATAAACTGGTTCATCACTGTAAGAATGGCCGAAGTGTATATAGCTTTTGTATGTGCCCAGGTGGCACAGTAGTCGCCGCAACATCAGAAGAAAAACGCGTAGTCACAAACGGCATGTCTCAATATTCGCGTAACGAGCGCAATGCGAACTCAGCCATTGTAGTCGGCATAGACCCAGAAAAAGATTATCCAGAAAGTGTTTTAGCGGGTATAGATCTACAAAGAAAATTAGAGTCTTTAGCTTATACACTAGGTGGTGAAAGTTACCATGCACCAGCACAATTAGTGGGTGATTTCTTAAAAGATACACCTTCTACCGAGTTAAGAAGTGTCGTACCTTCCTATAAACCAGGTATTAAATTAGGTGATTTAAGTAAGGCTTTACCTGATTTTGCCGTTGAAGCAATTAGAGAAGCGATCCCAGCATTTGAACGTAAGATTAAAGGTTTCTCTATGTCTGATGCTATCTTAACCGGAGTAGAAACACGTACTTCTTCTCCCGTTTGTATCCGTCGTGATGCAAGTTATCAAAGCATGAATACCTTAGGCCTATATCCAGCGGGTGAAGGCGCAGGCTACGCAGGAGGTATTCTTTCTGCAGCAATTGACGGTATCAAGGTGGCTGAAGCAGTTGCTAAAGACTTGTTAGAATTAGAGAAAGACGCATAAATAGAATTTTATTGGGGAGGTCAATAGCACTCTCCCCAATCAGCTAGGTTAAATTACGAGTTTCTGATATAAGTTTAGACAGGATAGCCAAGATACTGATATTCTAAAATTTAAACTGATTCAGAAAGAGCCTGCTAAGTATTATTTATGCAAGAATTTTTAACTCACTTACATAAGCAAGTTAAAGGCCTGAAGGTCAAACTCTCACTTCAAAAGTACTGTTTAATTTTATTAATTAGTAGCTTTTCTCAAATCTCATCTGCCGCTGATGGCATGGTCACATTAACCTGGGAAAACGACATGTTTTCCAACAGTGACGGCCAATACACCAATGGAATTGGATTTAACTACGCCGCCCCCTTAGGTAGTCGATTCAAGCGAGAGGATACACCCGCTCCGATATTTTGGTTTATTGAAGGCAGTGATTTTGCGACTCAATCAGGTAAGCGTAGAGGCATTTCTTACCGCTTTGGCCAAGCCATGTTTACCCCTGAAGATATTACTCAAGAAAATTTAATTACAGATGATAGACCCTATGCAGGCCTTCTTATTTGGGATGCAACGCTTATCTCATTTGACGACACCGTTTCTGATCGCTGGGCTTTTAGCCTAGGTTTAGTAGGCCCTGCAACCTTTGCCGAAGATGTCCAGGCAGGTATTCATGGTGCAACAGGGTCGGATGAGCCTCTAGGCTGGGATAATCAATTAAGTAACGAACCCGTTTTTCGTATTGAAAGAGAAATCTTATTCAGAGCCTTTGAATTTGAGCTTAATCCGAGCTTCGGTATGGACTTTTTAACCTTTGCATCACTCGGTGCGGGGAACCTGAGTAGTAGTGCAGAAGCAGGAATATCAGTACGTATTGGCCATAGTTTAGATCAAACCTACCCTAATTTTTCATCCTTCCCAGTACGAAGCCCCAATTATCTTGCAGGCAGATCTGCCCATTGGCAGATATTCGCTAGTCGAGCTAAATCCTACGTATTTAACGATGTCACCCTAGATGGCAATACTTTTACTGATAGCCACTCAGTTGACATTATTAATGACAGACTATTTAGCGTATTAGGTATTACTGTTGGTTTTCAATCTTGGAGCATTATGCTGTCTTATCAAGAATCCAGTAAAACGTTCAGAACTCAAGCAGAAGATTCAAGCTATGGGGCGCTTAGTATTTCTGCTCTTTGGTAAAGCTCCATCAAGAATTAGGTGTGTCTATGGCTAAGCTATTGGCCAACTATTATTTCAAGGTATAGCGCTTCAACTTTTTCTCTTGCCCAAGGCGTGCGTCTTAAAAACTTCAAACTTGATTTCACACTTGGATCCACTCTAAAACAATTAATAGGAATCCGAATCCCCATTTCGCGCCAGCCAATACTCTCTTCTAACGCAATAATCATCTGCTCTAATTTAATTCCATGAAGGGGATTATTTTGCTGCATTTTCAAACTCTTTTAAAAAAAGCCAATCATACGCACTTTCCAACCTGAATACCCTATCTATTCACCCTATGTTTACTTTCTTTTGCTTACTCTTAGACAAATCGTATACCTAGAGTACCGGCGAATAAGCCCCTCACCTCAGCATGCGGACTTAATCGCAAATTCCCTAGACTTATTTAATGATCTCCAGCAAACCATCCCACTTAAAATCAGAGTTTTACTTTATTTTTCCAAAATATATAGAAAATAACTTTGCTTTTCCTCCTTATAGGATAATGTGAGTCAGGCTCACTTTTATAAGATCTACCAATAAAAACTATATAAACCAAATATAACAAAAATCGATTTCAACCAGTTTTTCACTGATTCCGCCAATTTAACCGCAGCGCATATTTATACGCTGTATTAAAAATACATACCGGATAGATTTTAGCGAATTATTTTAAAACATTGATTAATTTTTTATTGATATCCGGAACTGATATCAAATGGAGTATGAGATGGACCGATTAAATATCCAAGAGTTAATAGGAAAAAATGAAAGACAAATTTTAGAGTCAATAATATATAAGAAACTTGGTGAGTCAGAGCTTAAAAAAGCAACTGTACATTTTAGCCAGGATAACTGCAATATAAATGAAAATTTTGAAAATAAACATTCTTTTTATTACAACAAAAAACCAATTGGCTATATTGACTTTCATGAAACTTATTTAGAAAGCTCAAGGCTAAATGAGGTTTTTGAAAAAGTTGATTTGCTTGTAAGCCGACACATTACTAACCAAGTTTCTCGCTTTCATCTGGGTAAAGGACAAGCGCTAATTGGCTCTAGCGATCATATTTTAGATATCGAAAACTTCATCAAACATGCTTCAAAATCTAAGCATCCAGTCATTGTTGAAGGCTATTCTGGCTGTGAAAAGCAAGCCGTCGCTAGTGCAATTCATTACAGTAGTGAAAGGCGTGAAAATGGCTTTTATGAGTTAAATTGCAGTTCTCTTAACCCTGAAAATTTTGAAGCTCAATTACTTAAATTATTAGGTAAGTTAAGCGGTGGTACGCTTTTCATCAGTGAAATTGAAAGGTTACCACTTGCACAGCAAGGGCAATTAATTCAATTACTTAGTGCAAAAAGTCAGATAGACCACACAGCTAAAAGCCTTAACAAGACTGACATAAGGTATATTATTTCTAGTAGTCAAAATTTGGCTAACGAAGTAAAAAAAGATAGATTTTTAGAAAGTTTATTAAGGGAGTTTAACTACTTAAAAATCAAGATGCCTTCTCTGAAAGATAGACGAAATGACATCCCCTATATCCTGAACTTTCTTCTTGCTGAAAACAGTGATGGTAATAAGCATTTTACAGATCAAGCCATCTCTATTTTGAAAAATCATCACTGGCCAGAAAATTATTCTGAGTTAGAAAGAATTGGCATACGTTTAATTGTACTCAGTAAAGGTCACCATATAAGGCCTGAAGACATTAAAAACCTGGCACCGGAAGTTTTTAGTGAAGACATTGAGACAATTAACCATAAAATTCTAATTGAGAATTTATTTAATTCAGATTTCAGTCAAATTAAGAACCTTCATCAAGGTCTGTCGAAGTCTTTGATTTATTTATCAGAAAACTATCATAAAGAGATCACTCTACAGCATCTTTCTGATTTTTCTTTCGTCAGCCCATCTCATCTATCTTATTTATTTCGTTCAAACCTAGGAAAGACTTTCAAACAGATTTTAGCCGAACTAAGAATTGAAAAAATCAAAAAGTCTTTTGCTGAAAACCCTAATAAAAAAATCACTACAAGCTCTTTGGAAGTTGGGTTTGGAGATCTAAGTCATTTCGAAAAAATATTTAAAAAATACACAAAGATGACGCCTAGGGAATATAAAAATAAATTAAAAGAGAGTTTATAACGAATATTTAGTTCGTTTACCCAAGTCTCATTTAGTTATTAAAAATATCATAGCCTTATTAAATAAAAGGACGTCACCATGAGCCAAGATGCCATTGAAGATGCAGTTGCACAGACCACCCTACTCACCATAGGGCTGACCTCATCAAATGCAGCTGCAAACTTAATCACAGCAACAAGCCAGTCCCTTGCGATTGCAGCACACAATGCTGTTGCCAACCAACAGCAGGGCAATATTACGCGACAAGCGTCTGGTACCCAGGGTCGTACTGGTATGTACACGACAAGCACAGCCGTAAATGGTGCCGTTGTAGATAATCTAACCGACTAGATAAGTCGTCATTTCAAGGAGCAAACAAATGCCGAATCAAGTAAATGAAAACATTACAGACTCAGTTACTCAGGTAAATACCAATACCCTTGGTATGACACCTGCCACATCCATGGGCAATCTAATGCTTTCCACTAGTCAGTCTCTTGCGGTTGCCGCAATGAATCTGACAACAGGTCAGCAACAAGCGAACGTTATGTGGCAAGCCGCAACAGTTCAGGGCATCAACGCCCTTATGAATACTGGTAACGCAGTTACCGGCACAGTATCCGGTCAAATTATTGACCGTGGGTAAGCAAGACAGTCTATTCATTTCGTTTAGACACATCATTTAAAAAAGGAAATTACTATGCCAGATACAGTAAATGGAGCAATCACAGACTCAGTCACTCAGGTAAATACCAAGGTATTGGGTGATACGCCAGCAACCGCTATGGGCAATCTGATGATGCCAACAAGCCAAGCCTTGGCTGCGTCAGCGCAGAACTTAACTGCAGGACAGCAACAAGCCAATGTGATGTACCAAGCTGCAACAGTACAAGGTATCAACGCCTTGATGAACACAGGTAACGCTGTAACAGGTGCTGTTACAGGCAACATCATCGACAAAGGTTAATTTTAACTATTTGTAAATCACTGATAAATAAGGAAATAAGTTATGCCTAGATATGTAAATGAAGCCATCACAGATTCTGTCACTCAAGTTAACACCAAGGTGTTAGGTGACACACCTGCAACTGCTATGGGCAACCTTATGCTAGCGACAAGCCAAGCATTGGGCGTTTCTGCGCAGAACCTAACAACAGGTCAACAGCAAGCTAATGTGATGTGGCAAGCAGCAACTGTTCAGGGCATAAATGCTCTGATGAACACTGGTAATGCAGTGACAGGGACAGTATCAGGTCAAATTATTGACCGCGGTTAATTCGCATTTTTTAAATTAAGGAGCATTCCATGCCAAATTCAGTAGATGGATCAATTACAGATTCAGTCACCCAGGTAAACACCAAAGTATTAGGTGATACCCCAGCAACCGCTATGGGTAACCTAATGATGCCAACTAGCCAAGCATTAGCCGCTGGTGCTCAAAACCTAGTGTCAGGCCAACAGCAAGCCAATGTTATGTACCAGGCAGCCACTGTTCAAGGCATTAACGCCCTAATGAACACTGGCAATGCTGTAACAGGCACAGTGACAGGCAACATTATTGACCGAGGTTAAGCTTGGTCTCGCGAATACCCTAATCAGGGTATTCGCTTTATTTTCAATCAGTTTTTAAGGATAAAACCATGCCAAATTATGTGAACGAAGCCATTACAGATTCAGTTACTCAAGTAAATACTAAGGTACTTGGTGACACCCCTGCGACAGCGATGGGCAACCTAATGCTAGCAACTAGCCAAGCACTTGCAGCTGGTGCACAAAACCTAACGACAGGGCAACAACAAGCAAATGTTATGTGGCAAGCGGCGACTGTTCAAGGCATTAACGCCTTGATGAATACAGGTAATGCCGTCACAGGTACTGTATCTGGCCAAATCATAGATAAAGGTGCTGCGCCGCGTCGCTAGACTGGCACAATAAATACACGCTGGGTTTAGCACAGCAGCTTACTTAGCGTGTATTTATCTAGCTTTGACTAGGTTGAGCTCAAACAAACAGCCAACAAAAAATTAAATTAATAAACCGCTATTTCTTACTATTAATGACAAGGAAAACACCATGTCTAATGAAGCAACTCAAGATAAAACCCAGTCTATTGCAAGTAAATCGCTCGCTCAATCAGGTGCTTTAGCGGTACAAGATGCGGCGAATACAATGCGAGATATGAATACCTTGTTATCCACTGCCGCCGGGGTTGCACTCGCAAACTTTATTGAGTCAGGTGACCCCAAATATCTAGAAGCACTGGATAAATTAAACTCTCAAGCAAAAGACTCTAAGAGTAATTTTATCGACCTTTACTCCAGTGTCACTGAGTCGAAATAACAGACAACTCATACGGATAATATTGTTTAGATAACAGGACTTCATCATGGATTTGTTACACACAAAAGAGGCTAAAGATCAGGCCGAACCAATTACAAATGTCAGCCCAGCGAGCGAAGAATACTCAGTTGCCATGGTTGATACCATCTTTGCAGATACTCTGTCTCGGGGTATGCAAAATGCCATTACATCACAACAGAATGCACAAATGGCATCATCAACCTCTATCACGAATGCTTGTGCAAGAATATTACAGGCAAGAGCTAGCACGCCAATAAGTGCTCCGATCCCTGAATCAACGACGGTGTCAAAAAAAGCGGCTGAATCTGCACAAGCAGTACATGAAAAGCTAACAGCCGTGGATAACACAAACCTCTTTACAGCTAATCCAGCGCAAGAGTCACCCCCACCCGCTCAAGCAAAGAGTGAAGCTGCGAACTTCAATGGAATCTCAAATCAAGTTGAGCCAAAAAACATAAAAGAGGCTTTACCTAAGTTCAATAAAAAAGCGCTAGTTTTATCTCTTGGTCTTTTAGTTGCAGGGGTAATTGCTTCTGGTTTGTATTTAGCACTGCACCCTAATATCACGTAATTTACAAAGATATGTAGAGCCCGTGACAAAAATAATATGCCGTAAATAACGTTGAAATTTAATACCCAATATTAATCTGACATCCTTCAGGAGAGAAGTATGAGTGAATCAAACGCAAGCCCAGCTCCAGCACAAAGCCAAACCACCCCATCTCAAGATGAAAGTGATCGTTACGCAGCTAAAGACACAGATAAAGACACAGGACGTTATGCTGAATCAGCTACCGATAACCAAGCAGATGCTAACTCAGATATGCCAGAGTTAGCAGCAGATCTTAGTGCCATGGTTGAAAATATTAATGCCGACTTAAGTAGCTTATACCAGGAAATTAACCAACATATTAACGAACAGTTAGATCAGGTTAAGGAATCACGCCAAGATATACAGGCCTTGATGGAAAACCTGAGTCAACAGTTAAAAAACACCCAAAAGAAATAATATGACCCCTTGTATATATGACTCTGTCTAGCTCACGTTCATCTTATACAAGGGTCTGTCACCTTCCTTCAAGATCAACCTATAGTCAGTGAGTGTACAAGCTCTGGAATCACTTCATCTGGTTTTCTAAATTGGTTAATCTTGCCCAGCAATGTATTTTTTATCGTGTCATCTGACACACTTTTAGGCACTGAAACAACATAAGAAAGCCCTGTATTATTTGGCCCTTCAACAATGTTACTAATCCATGGAAATAATGCCGGCCCCATGGTGGCAAAGTAAAATGGTCTCTCAACACCAAAATCTATGTCATAGACTCCAAAGTTAGCCCAACTTGTTAATAATAAAGAGTTCCCATATGGGTTAAGCCAATCAGGAATAAACTGAACTATTTTATCCCGCCCTCCATGCTTTTCGATATACTCTAAGCTAGCATAATAATCTAAATGTTCGTTTTCAAAATGCTCAACCTTATGACGAATACCTTGAGCTAGTTTTACTGCTGAGTCACCAGGAATGTGGCTTATTTTGACAGTCGAAACCATGTTGCCCATTAAACTTTTATCTAATCCGGCTCGACTGCGAAAATTAATCGCCATATCCATTTCTCTTGGATATAACTGGCCTTTATGTTCAAGAGTATCTGTGAATACAGATAAGATATGAGCAGACAATGCATCATTAACAGATAAAAAAACGATCTGATCTTTGTCGATAGTTTTCATGCATAGTTTTGAGTTCATCCTCACTAAAATAAAACTGAACCCACCTTTGAGCCTTCCTTTTGCATTGCATGTAGTAAATTAGCTTTATGGCTTCTACGATTCCAATTTTACGCACTGCCGCTTCATCTTGGTTGTTATTTATTGGTAAGTGCTGAGCCAGGTACTGATGTCTATCAGGTACAATCAGAGGCGTTACAAAATGACGCCCAGCAAATTGATCCGACCAAGCACGCATAAAGCTCATAAAAGTCTGCATATCGCCAATCGCATGATGCCAAGTTAAAGCTAGGGAACCTGCGAATAAGTCCTCCCGCCTCAGCGTGTGGATAAAAGCCGCTAGATTTATGGCGAGGAGCGCAACTTAATAGTTATTCTATTGATAAGGTTCTCAACATAAAGATAGGGCTTTTAGACCACGCCCTTCGGGTCTTTCAGAAAAAGTAACACCCTGTGTTGTCACTTCTCGAAAGGTACCTACATTACGTCAAAGTAACGCCTTGTGTGATACGTTTTCTGAAAAGACTGAGAAGAGGTGACTTAATCGCAGGCTCCCTAGGCACATACCACCAGCTTCAAAATAATTTACCTTGATGGTTAACACTGCTTCTTGCTTTTTAATCACTGTTTTAGGGTTAATTAGATCAAATAGTATTTTATTATTTTGACTATCAAATTGATTAGCTAATAGCTGAGTCATTTCAAAGTCATGGGTTTGGGTAGAAAAGCTAACCCCTTGGTTACGACAATTAATACAAAAGTCACCATCAAGATAACTTAGCCTACCAGCAAAGATATCAAACGACTCAAGAGCGGCCTCTAACGCGAATTTGAGCTCTTCTGTTTTTAGATTTTTCTTATAATAAAAAGCGACCGAAACAGGCACTTCACGTAATACTTCATCAAAAACATTACAGTGAATCACCCTAGGTGTATGCTGGTGGGCCTTCACCAAGCGAATAGAATGTGTGTTTTGCATTAGAAGCCTCTCCTATTTACTAAATTGACAAACCAATTGCCGTTCATATCTTGTAAACAAGAGAGTAACTGGACTTTCTTATGGGACGCTTAAATCGCTTGTTAGAGCTTGGTTTTAATTAACCAATAGACAAAGGTATTAACTGGACGGGTTTCATATTGACTAACTGAGCATTTTTTAGGCTCTGAAGTATCTGCGGGTATCAAGGGTGTTTGCGTCGTCGAGACACCAGGTTCAGCAATTACAGGTACAACTTCTTTTGGCTTCTGGTAACCATGGACATGTGTTTCAAGAGCAAAACCTTGGGTTGAACCAACACCATTTTTCTCACCATTTCTCGCCCCTACTCTGTTATCTAGACTCCCTTTATGACGTTCGCCCTCATCCACACCTCGTAAAAACTCTCCCCTTAAATCCGGTAGATTAAATCTTTGTCCACTACCACCATAACGATAACCTAGCGCAGAAAATAGTTCAGGGTACTGAGCAATCTCTAAGCTTGATCCATCACACTTAAGCCAGTTAAACATAGGTAAATTCGTTTCATGAGGCCTATCACCTGAAGTACGTATTTCCCCAGCAAAAGCGATTACAGAGCCAACCGGCATAGCATCTCCCATAATAGCAGGTGGCACTAATTCAGGCAGTTCAGGATGTTGAGCGCTGGGGGCGTGTTGTGAGTACTCGTGTTTCTTCTCCATGCTAACTTACTCCTTTAGCTTTCATGCCTAACGATTGTTATCTAAATGGCTCGCAATATTATCTAAGCTTGTATCTTCGTCTATCACAGACATCACAGTCGGTAAGCACACCTGCCAATCTTTCACTCGCTTCTCTCCCTCTAAATGATTACGTAACCCTTTATAATCATTAATCAAGGCTAAAGCGCCCTGGTTAATCGGTACTAAACTCTCTTGGCCATGCCAAATTCGCCCAGTTTCATAGAAGTACATAAAACGTTTTTCAAAACCTGGTTTCACAGGAATAAGAAGCTTGGCTTCTTGTGCTTTGATAAAACGATATAAATAGAGCTCTGAATCTAACTCAGCTAAAACAGGTAAACTTTGTGTTTCTAGCGCCTTTTCATGAGAAATATCACTCTGAGCCTTCTCTTTTAAAGAAGATGCCACACTTGTAGTAGAAGATATCTGTGATGCAGAAACGGAAGAATCTGCCGTAGAAATGTCGCGCTTAGAAGTATTTACGTCACTGGTTTCGTTTGTTTCAGAATCAGGAGTATTGCATGCTTGATAGTTTATCAACTTACAATAAAGTTGATCCCATTCTAAGATGTAATCAAAGTATTGCTGATAAGCAAACAAGTCCTTGGGTTCACCTGCAACCCCTTGTACAAAGACCATACTGTGATCAAATAAAGTTTTAATACTCATCTTAATCAGCTCACGGTTAATCAAACTCAGAGTGACTTTATTATCCTCTTCTTTTAGCTTGCCTTTTAACGTCTCTAAAGACACTTTATATTCAGCGCATTGCAACCGATACGCTTGCTGGCATGCCTCATAAACTTTAAGTTGCCATTGATTTAAGCGCTCTTGTGTTAAGGCCAGCTCCAAGTTCATGCTAATGACTTGTGTATGGGCACTGATACTAACGGCTTGTTTACCACTACAATTTTGCTTTGCACCTGTATTTGGACAAACGCCTGTTTCAAGATTTGCTAAGAATGAAACCTCGATCGCTTCTTCAATCTCTCCTTCTAATACAATTGTTTGATTAGTCTGTCCGTTTGATAAATGCATTGGATAAACCTTACCCAATAACAGAATAGTTAGCCCTGTTACAGAATCTGCCACCAAAGCACTCACTGTTAGCTTCTTAGCAGAATACCCCTTAGGGATAGTGAATATTTGTGAAGAGGATGCTAACTGGGAGCGAATACTCTTATTAAGGGAAGGCTTTAACCTTGGGGCAGGTTCAATACAGTCTAAGTTATATGCTTGATAAAGATTTAAATAATAAGCTGAGGATAAATCCGCATAGTTCTCGCCCTTATCATCAAGACTGGTATCAAGGTTATTATTAACATTATGAGACGTATTATTCGCGCTTTCTTGAGGATGTGTCTGCACATTCGAAGTATCAGGAAGTTCAATCAAGATATCTGAATATTGATTAACCCCATGCTCACTTAAACTCATTGGTTTAGCCTGATCTAACTGAACTAGTTTTTTCAATTCTCGCTGTAGCTCATCACCACCAAGGTCTAAGTTTATCTCTATCATCAAACGTTTTTGAGATTCTAAAGCCTGTACCCGATAACGCTTATTTAGCCAGTAGTAAAAACCATTAAGGGGTCGATCTTTGTCATTATGAAAACGCTGACTTTCCTTATTAACTTGCTCATAACTAAGTTGTACCTGTTTTACTTGGCTAACATGACGAGACACTCTCTGTTCAGTTTTAGCCAATACATCTTTAATAAAGTCCGCCGACGCTTGGTTATCGCCCCCTCTAGGTTTTTCATCAATCGTCCAACTTCCTGATGTGCTGGCGTTCGCTGATGTGGCGATATATTGGGTGGCATACTTATCTAGCGTATTAGTCACCTGCTTGTCAGCAAGCGTATGTTGTACATGGGCTAATAAATCTTGCTCTTTATGGGACGCCAGTGTTTTATCTAAAGCTTGCTTCTCTTGCAACATACTCAACTGAGAGTCAGACTTAAACGTAAAATCCAATTGGCTCTCTCGTGATTCACCGGATAAAACAGATTCTACTTTTTGCAACTCTCCTAGTTCGTAGCCAATTAACTTGTACTCTATTCTGTGTAACGTCCCTATGGCATAAGGTCTTACGCCCGATGCAGGCAGGCTTGAAGATATGGACGTGTCAGCTTTGACTTTTACTGTACTTTTCTCCTCATCTGTTATTCCAGAACAAGGTAAAGGGAAGACACTAAGAGGCAGTAAAAGATCAGCATTCAACCAAAGTTCAGTATTAAATTCTGACCAAGTCTGATTATTCTTAATCAAGCCCAAGGCTTTATCTATGAAGTTTAATCTTTTTAAGATACGAATTAACTGATCAAGCCAGTTGATTTCATAGTCCAGAATAATAATGAGAGAAAAACAACTTAGCCAAATACGAGTAAGGCTTTCTTGAAAGTCAGGAGAGGCAAGAAACTCAACTAAGTTATCCGAAGAGGAAAAGTGTCGATCAATTACACTAATTAGATCCTCACGACTTTGTAATCGAGAAAAGTCTTCATCTAATAATTTAATTAAAGGCAAAGATAATTGCTGAGGGTATCGAATAAAGTCTGCGCTATTAATGTAACTCACAGCAGAGGCTTGAGCCTGAGCCCTATCCCCAGCAGTTTTCGCTTTTTCCCATTGCTGGAATGTAGCATTTTCATTAAGGCTATCAGGGCAGGTATAAAAGCTATTATCCAATTCTAACTGAGTAATTTTAGGGCCATTCTCTAACTCTAGATAAGGAAAAAGTAGCTGATAGTAATTTGATCTTTCTTTCACGCTCAGATCGATTGAAGATGAATTAATCGGCATATTGTTAATTGATGATGCATTAGACATAAGGTGAACCTTCTAAGAATGAGTCCATTTACCTTATTGCCATACAAGATTAACTACTTGGCGCAAATTCTGACTTTTTGCCCCAAATCAAGCAGAGTGAGTTTGGGGCCTTGCCTCTTATGGCGCTATTTATTTTAGTGCTATTTATTTCACGCTAATTGTTAGTGCTATTTACCATAGTGATAGTCACTGACTGTTCGTTGCCCCAACCCATTTAAATAAGCATGCCCTGCATGGTTGTTCCAAATAGCTCGCTTGCTATCCCATGAATAGCCGCCTGTTCTAGCATCGAGTTTATTGGTATACACACGTATGCTGCCAAAAGGTGCAATATGACTACCTTCTGAAAAGACAAAATCATCTGCATGCCCACCCCCTAAAACCCAACTTGAGATATCCACCCAAGCAGGGCTCAAATTAGTGATCTCAACATACTCGTCACCTTCTGAATATCTATCATTGCCATCAAAAGCAATATGAGAAATATAGACATCTTTCTCAGCTTCACGGCCATACCACCACTGGCTAATCAAGGTCGCATCTTGATCGTATAATTTGGCTTTATCCCCTCGATTATTCCAAATGGCTTGGTGACTTTTAAATGAAAACGCCCCCTTATCAAACGTATAAACTCGAATACTCTGACCACTTGCTATCATAGTTTTTTCTTTAAAGGTCATAGTTTGATTAGGGCCAGCTTCAATGGACCAACCACCTAGATCGAGAATAGCTGGGCCTTGGTTGGTTATTTCAATATATTCATCTTCCTCAGGATGGCTACCATTTGAACTTGTTCCCTTAAAATTTAGCCCAGTTATCATCATTTGTTGATTCGCATATAGACGATAATTAGCCTGCCACCATGCAGTAAACGCACTGGGGTTTATCCCGTCGGCATTATCCTTCAATAACTGTTCAGCAAGCTTCAAGCTCACTTCAGAAAAGGCGGATAAAGCGCGATCCTGCTCTAGGCTGAATTGATGTTTATAGATGCTTTGTTTTAGTTTATTGATCGTATTTGATTCCATAACTCGCTTCCCTCTTTTATCTATATTTAATAGCGCTATATTTCACAGCGTTTCCCCATTAAACATCTCACTCAAGTCCAAGACTTACTCGTCCAAACGCATTATTTTTGCAGGCTATTCTTACAAATTTAAGGCAGTTTTTGGTCACATCCCCATCTCTCTTGATATTCACTCCCCCGAATCTACTGCGTCATAAATAAGGAGAAGAAAGCGGTTAAAAGACCCTTGTTTTGACAGGTTTTGTCATTTTTCTTGCCGCGTTATCTCAGCGTCTTCTGGTTAATCTTTCGGTACAAATCAAAAACCTAAAAGACACTGCGAATAAGCTATCTCACTTCAAGGTGAGGATAAAAGCATCACCTAATATGACTGAGAACAGGTGATTTATTCGTGGGCCCTATAACCAAAAAAAGAGTTTGCCATGATTAAATTTAAAGCCTTAATGAACGCTATCCACCAAAGTATTCACAGTGCAGCGCAAGCTGTCGAAGCAGAAGGTGTTAAGCACATAGAGACCTTCTTTGATGCAATAAAACACGAAGAGCTGGATATAGATGACCAAGGTGTTGCACCTGAATCATATGTCACCCATAGACCCAAGATGGTCGCCATGGCGTTTCCAAGTCGAACTGAAAAGGGAGTCGAAACCGTGATGGTGAATGTCCCTTTAATCACCCTTTCCCCTGTCAGTTCACCGAGAATTCAAGAAGTAAAATTTAAAGCAGAATTGGATGTCACAACCAACGAAGATAATGAGCTTATGGTGGCTTTTGCCAACTCTAATAAGCGTGGTTTGTTAACTAACTGCGACCATAAAAGCACTAATACTGCGATCGAAATTACCCTTAAAGGCAATGAGCCACCAGAGGGTCTCCAGCTTGTGATCGAAGGGTACGAAAAGGCCCTAAGATCGCAAATCCCAGGCTAATTCAGCCAACATAAATACTTATCCAAGGAGTTCTATATGCCAGGACCAGCTTTATTATCTATGGCGCAACAATTTAGTGGTTTGCCAATGAAGTCATTAATTGGCGGGCCTTTAAAAGCCGCAGCCGAAGCAAATGCTTTAATGGCTCACACCCAAACTGAGTTCTTATTAAACACCTGCTTTCAACCACCAGCACAAGACGGCACTCGCTCACCTATCATGATAGATATGATTATTGAGCGCGCTATCATTAACGCCGATGGCACGCCCCAAGAAAAACCCGCACAAACAAAAATGAACTTGCCGTTACTCACCATCTTGCCTCTTAACTCATTAGCGGTTGATGATGTTTCTGTTGATTTTGAAATGGAAGTAAAGAGCTCTTTTTCCAATGAAAAAGAAAACTCATCCAGTACTGAGGTGGGTGCAGAAGCAAAATTTAGCGCCTCAGCAGGTATCGGGCCTTTCTCTGTTGAAATTAGTGGTAGCGTGAAATCCACCAGCAAAACAGCCTCATCAGATAAGTCCCATTACGAGAAGTCTAATAGTGCTAAATACAATGTGCATGTTCATGCAGGACAACTGCCATTGCCACAAGGGGTAACCACTATCATTGATGCTTACTCTCAAGCTATCCAGCCTATTCAGATTGAAGCCGAGAAAAGTTAACTCTGATCATCAGGTTGAGGGTGCGATTTCATCGCACCCACTTAACAAACTCAGTGAATAAACATAATTAATAAGGACGTTTTATGCCCTACCAACAGCAAATCCCTTGCCCACATTGCCAGTCCGTCATTCTCTTCGATGCCAAGCTTTTTGTCAGTGGTATGCGGTTTCGTTGCTCTAACCCAGATTGCAATACCAGCATTAGCATAAGTCCCACAAGCTTAAATCAAGCAAAAGACGTATTCGAAAACTATGAGTCACAAAAGCAAACAATTTTGCAAAAAAGTCACTCGAATTAGCCGATCAATAAATATCCTAACCGCCTACTCGAACAGTGCAAGCCACTGAATTTACAGTGGTTTCCCCCGAGATAGAAAAACTACTCTTAGCCAAACTATAAGCCTAATCCTGAATTCATCAAGCATTTGAGGAAGGTAAAAAGTCGTGTTATTCGCTTAAGAAATTCGTCTTAAGCCATAACAGGAGACAAGACAGATAAAGGCTTTAAAGGAAGAGTAATCATGAATAAGCATTATGAAAAAGATATGGCCGAGCAATACAATCAATACTATCAATCCGGTCTGTATAAAACCCGATACCCAAGTGCGAACCCTAATGTACTTAGCTTTATTCATACTCAGCTAAGCTTGCTCCCTATTAATCCCAAAAGCCAAGTTCTTGATTTTGGCTGTGGACAAGGACGCTATCTTTTAGCATTAGCAAATACCTATAACTTACACTTTATTGGCTACGACATTAGTGAAAGAGCCATTTCAGATTTAGAAGAGTTACTTCTGCTTAACCATAACACTAGCAACAAAATTCATTTATTTTGTAAGAAGCAAAAACTCGAAAAGTACTTAGAAGATTCCAAACCTATTTCACTTAGCCTCATGATGTTTGGCGTGCTTTCTCACATAACTCAAGCCTCAGAAAGGGTTAAGGTTTTAAAAGAAAACAAAGCACAACTCGCCTCTCAAGAAGGTGCTATTTTGCTGTCAGTGCCTAATCGCAGCCGTCGTTTTCTATTTAAACAAGCTTGGAATATTGTCAAAAATATCAGCTTAAAAAACAGTGAATCGATCCAATACCAGCGTAAAGGCAAGATTAAGCTCAACTACCACTTATACACCTTATCTAGCCTAAAGCAGGAACTAGCACTTGCAGGGCTAGAAGCCATCATCAGCCAAGCAGAAAGTATGCTGCCTGAAAAATGGGTGCTCTCTCACCCTCTTTTAGCCAAATTAGACAAGATTTTATGCCACCTTTTACCCATTCAATTTGCTTACGGTTTTCTCGTATTAGCAAAACCAAAACTTAAAAACTGCACCCAACAAGATAAGGAGGCTAGATGATGTTAAGGACCTTGATTAATCTATTTTTATTCGCCCTTTTATTCGCTATTTCTGGTTTATCTAGCCAGCTATATGCAGATACTTTAAGCCAGATCCAAGATAGGGAAGTCATTAGAATTGGGGTTAAGGTGGATTATCCTCCTTGGGGGATGCTATCACCTGAAGGTGACATTGTTGGTTTTGAGCCAGACCTAGCGGCATTAGTGGCGAAAGAACTAGGGGTAAAAGCTAAACTCAGATCGGTTACCAGTGGCAATCGCTTTCAATTGCTCGAAGAAGGCGAAGTAGACATGCTTATCGCAACCGTTGGAGATACCCAACAAAGACGAGAAAGAGTCAGCATGATAACCCCTCATTACTATCGTAGTGGGGTTACTGCATTAACGGCCAAATCATCCAATATCAAAAACTGGTCAGATTTATCCGGCGAGAAAGTCTGCCTATATGGCGGCTCATATTTTAACAAAACCCTCATTCAAGATTATCAAATCGAGCCCTTAATTCTATTTAACACAAGGGATGCTCAATTAGCCCTACTCACTAAAAAGTGTGTTGCTTGGGCCTATGATAATTCAGCCATCTATCATTTATTAAAATCGGATAGCTGGAAGGACTACCAGGCAGAACTACCAATTATCTATCCTATCTTATGGTCCTTAGTCGTCAATAAAGACCTCGATAGCCTTTCTCTAAAAAGGAAGCTTGAGAGTATCACTGTTAAATGGCAGCGAGATGCAACACTTTATAAATACGCAACTAAATGGCTTTTACCTGATAGAGCCTATCTCGCGGATAGAACAAAATTATGGAATCAAAAAACTGACAGGGGAGATTACTTATGCCGTTTTAATGCGGATTACCATCTCCCTGAAGCTTGTGATCAGTACCCAAAAGACAAACCCGTTGAAAACAACTATTGGTGGCCATTTGATCAACACGATACAAATTGGCTTATCTTGGCTTTCACTCAGACCTTATTATTTACCTTGGCAGTGGTCATACTCACCTTGGTATTTGCCTATATCTTTACCCTCTTTTCTCTGCTTTCTAACCCCTATATACGTAAGACGATTAATAGCATCATCAATGTACAACGCAGCGTTCCACCTATTGTCTTGTTGTATCTACTCTATTTTGGGTTATTTTCTTATCACTATAGCCACCCCTTGATGCTAGACCTTCTTTCTGGAGGAGCAGTAACAACAGCACTGATCGTGCTCTCGCTTTATACCGCAGCAGGGATAAGCAGCTTGCTAGAAGATGCCATAGCATCACAAAATAAAAGACGCCAATTAAGCACACTGAATACTGCTTTTCTTGAAGGAAAACACGGCATTATTGCCAACTTGATTAACTTGGTAAAAGCCTCAGCTATGGCAAGCGCCCTTTCTGTACCCAATGCCATTCTTGTCACTACCAGTCTGGTTGCCTCTCAAGGCCATACTCTGTTTTTAATGACGCTGCTTATGCTGTTTTACTTCTTCGAGGTCATGCTTTTTAGCAAAACAATAGAGTATTTATTTAGGCTAATTCCCCAAGCGAAGCGCCCTCAATTAGAAAACTAACAACATAGTATTAATTTGTTTAAAGGATGAATCATGACAATTTACTATCTCATCAGTTTATTTCCCGTTTTTATGCAAGCATTTAGCTTAAACATTGTGATTACCTTGTGTGCCATGGCTCTTGGCATAATGACAGGCTTATACATTACTAAACTCCACTTAAGCCGATTTAAGTTGATTCAGCTAATCGCCAAAAGTTTTCTACTTGTGTTTAGAAATGTGCCAAGTTTTGTTTTGCTCTTCTACCTTGCGCTTATTATTCCAACGCAATTTAGTCTGGCTAGCATGCACTTTCAAATCCCCGTCATAGCAAAAGCCGTTTTTGCGCTAGGCGCTCCTGTAACCGGCTTTGCTTGCGGTTATTTTTTAGAGGCTCGAACACAAAATAAAGCCTTTCAACTCGCTCCTTGGAGCCAATACTTTATTGTCATCCTGATGGCCTCAACGACCTCATCCATCATAGGCGTAAAGGAAATCATGGCTACAGCAAATGCCACTATTGCGATTTCTGGGGATAGTCAAATGGTCATTCCTATTTATAGCTTGGTTGCACTCTGGTTTATCAGTTGTAGCTTAATCTGTTCTTGGTTAATCAAGCGTTTTGATCAGGTCTTACTCCAGCGCTTTAATAACAAGGCCCAATTGAATGCTCAGGAGGGTGACAAAGAGTGAAGCAGGGAGAACTTAGCCAGGATGGCATCACAACTCATCAAAGATTAAACAAAAGGCGGATTAGGTACTGGCAGTTCAGTTTATTGCTGGCTGCTGCTCTGTTTTTATCTGCTGGTTTGTATATACAGCAAATACAAAAACACACTGTATTAACTCAAGATGCTCTATTAGTACAGGCGATTGTAGAGCAAGGAAATAACGCCAGTTTAGAGATTAGCCAACAATTTAATACCATTAAGCAAGCCACTTCAGATATTGCTTATCAGCTTTCCCAAAGCAACTTAAGCGATAACCAAATTAGAGCACTCATTAAAGACAAGGTGCTAGCAACCAAGGGAGCTTTTAGAGGTGGCGTTGTCTTTAAAAAAGATCGCTTTAGTCCAGCAGTACCTCTGTACTCTCCGTTTTATCAAAAAGGAGCCAATAACCAGCCAAAACAGGCCTTATCTGATAAGTATGATTATACCCTTGCCGATGATGCTAACTCCGGCAGACCTAGAACCTTTTGGTTTCATCAACCTTTAAAAGAAGGCCCTATGTGGTTAGCCCCCTATTACGGCACTTCTGCTAAAAGTTGGATTGCAGAGTTTATACGGCCATTTTCATCAAACTATGACAACAAGGCTGACAATGGCTATGACGGTATTATTTTCCTTAATTTATCATTGTCTGGTCTTAGTCAGATCGTTTCACAATTGGACCTCGCACAAAGTGGCTTTGGCTTTATTCTAACTGTCAATGACGAACTCATTTCTTATCCTGTAGCAGATTATCTAGGGCAGGATATTCATAAACTTAAACAGGATAATAGTTTTTTTAAAACCATTCTCGCCCAAAGAGAAAAAGGCCCTATTACCTCCTTCATCCACCCCATAAATAAAAAAGAATGCTGGTTATTTTTTAGTGAAGTATCAGGCACTAAAGACACACTAGGCATACTGGTTTGGGCTGATGAGTTAAGAGCCGAACAAGCCCTGAGTAATGGTTTATCATCGCTACATAAACTGCCTCAACTCTTATTTCTAATCTCTGGCATTTTGTTACTCAGTTGCCTCAAGTTTCCCCATAAACTCATTAATCTAGGATATCGTTTTTCTATTCTTATCAGCTGTGTCATGTTCATAAGCTTAATTAATATGTGGGCGGATAAACTGAATAATGAACTTAGTTTAGTCACAGCGAACCAAGTCTTTGAAAAAGTAAATGTGAATAATTTCATCTTAAAACACGCCCCAGATCCAAGCTTTAAAAGGCCTTCTCTTTCACAAACTGAAGTCGGCTTTAATATCAATGCAATCACTCAGCTAGATCCAGGTACGATTCAAGTGTTGGGAGATATCAGCTTATCTAAACTAGATAATGAGTATGAAGAACCGCCCGTCTTTTTCCCGCTTGCCATAGACACACAATGGGAGAAGCTAGCAAGCAAAGATAATCTGCAAAAATGGAAGTTTACCTCTGAGATAAGGCAACCTTTCAATTACGCCTCTTTCCCCTTTGATATGGAAGAAATCAAAATCCAAATTGAAGGCAAAAACCAAATAGCCAAACATATATTAGTGCCAAAATTTAGCATGTATCAGAGCATGAACCCTGAAGATTTACCTGGCATTAATCAAAATGGTTTAGAGCTTAGCGGATGGCAAATAAAGCAAAGTTACTTTAGCTATCAGGATCTTAATGAAAACTTAGATCAAAAAGCATTACTCTCTTTCAACCTTGTGATTAAAAGAGTCATTACAGGTCCCGTTATCACCCACCTACTCCCGCTTATAATGGTTAGTTGCTTGGCTTTTTGCACCTTACTCTTATGGACCAAAAACGAAGCCAAAATCACGCTTTGGGGCTTTAGCAGCTCAACGGTACTTGAACAGTGTGCCGCTTTGTTTTTTATACTGGTCATTTCACACGTTTCATTAAGGGACGAGCTAGAAGCAAAAGACATGATTTTTCTTGAGTATTTCTATTTCGGAACCTACGCACAAATTGTCTTCGTAGCTGTCGCAGCCATTCTTTATACCTCAGATATACAAAGTCGAATTCTCGATTTTAAAGAAGGGCTTATTTTAAAGATGCTCTATTGGCCTATTTGCTTCGCTTTTTGCATCGCTATCACGCTCATCAACCTACAATAACCCTTTGATTACAAAAGTTATAATTGAATTCATTTTTAAAATGCTATTGTTCAGATTTTGTTATTAAGTTGATGGGGCTTCGATTTTAGTGGCACGAAGTTCCTCTTTGTTCTTTATCTTAATTCTTTCGAATACTTCGTTACGAAATGCATTAGAGGCCAAAGGCATTATCTTTTTAGTGTTCTATTATTTAGCCTGTTACAGCTTGCTTATATGTGTCACTATTTCGTCAATGCTTTACCTTTCTAATAGCAGAAACTATCTCATTGATTATCAAGATGGCCTGCTATTAAAAGTCTTGTATTGGCCTTACTTCCTATTATTCTGCATTATGACAACGCTTATTCAATAGCAATAAAGTAATATATAAATTAAGAGCTATTTTTAACTAATTGATATAATAGAAAAAACCACCGAATATGTGGTTTTTCTTTAAGCTTATAAACATTTAATAGTTAATTAATCGATGTACGCCACTTTCCATCTTTAAAGGCAGATAAGAGTTTTTTGGCTCTGCCTTCATCCAACTCTACAAAGGTATTGTTAGTTTGGAAAAAGTCATTTAACCCATCAATACTTTGCAAATCACTTCTTGAGGCGCCAGAATATCCCATAGTCCATTCAGAAAAATCCCTTTCCTCTATATCTTCGTAAATAATTTTGACGACTTTATCATGCCTTTTGTCATTTTGGATTGTTTTTAGAAGTCGCGCTACAACTTGTGGGTCACCTTCTAGTACTTGGAAAAATGATCCTTCGTCATATAACAACATCCCCGAAACACCTAATTTATCATTGTTTCTTCTAGCCTTTTCAAGCAGCTCGGTAATGTCTTCTGGTGTAAACTCAATTGTTGATGCACTAGTATAAATACAGTGAACTAAATCTTCTTTTTTTTCTTCTTCAGCTTCCATATAAAACCTCCATCATCACTAAAATTAATTTGGTTTGTTCTCACTCCCGATTAAACCAATAAGCCAACTTATGTCAGTTTAATAAACATGAATTAAAGCAAGAGCTTACTCTAATTCTAAAAAGTATAGTCGATTAAAAATATAAGACTTTAAATTTATGTAAGAAAGCATCAAATCAGGAAACACTGATTAAGTTGATCGACTTATCATAACGAGGAGCTAACACTCGCAGGCTTTAACTAAAGACTTTTATAAGTTCAAAACACTTTTCCCTCAATAGCTCTCTAAAGATGATAACTGAAGGTGTTACATGTGCCTTATTTGGACAGATCAAATAAAGCTCAACGGGTGGAGACTCATAGCAGGTTAGCAAAGGTTGTAATTGACCTAACTTTAGCTCTTACGCAATATCAATTTCAGATCGATAAGCAATACCATGACCAGCAAGCGCCCATCGCTTTACTATATCCGTATCATTACAAACTCGGTTACCTGATACTTTTACTTTATAGTTTGAAGCTGACTGACTATATTCCCAATGGTCAAATAATCGATCATTTATTCGGTACAACAAACAAGTATGATCTCTAAGCTCCTCTGGATGCTTTGGCTTACCATAAGTGGCTAGATAATCAGGAGAAGCGCAGGTTATTCGTTTTAAAGTTGCTATATGAAACGCGACTAAGTTCGAATCCTGAGGCTTGCCATATCTAAGAGCTAGATCTACCTTATCCTCAAAAAAGTTTGAAAGGGTATCACTTACAGTTAAATCAATTGCCAAAGCAGGATATTGCCCTAATATCTCATCTATCCATGGTATCAAGATATTTCTGCCTAAATCAGATGATACAGATAACCTTAAATTTCCCGCTATGCTTCCCATAGACTCATTGGCATTCACAACACCTAGCTCTAAAGAAGCTAGCGCCTGCTGGCAATGAAACAGGAATTTTTCACCTGCAAGCGTGATACGTAACTGCCTAGTACTACGAATAAAAAGCTGCACCCCAAGCTGTTGCTCCAAACGTTTAAGCGCGGAGCTTGCTGCTGCTGTTGTAATACCAGCCTGCTTGGCCGAAGCCGTAATACTGCCAGATTGAGCTATTTGCACAAACAATGTGAGATCAGATGTATTCATTATCAACTTATTTTTAACAGTCTATTAATCATTACCCTGTTTTTAGTTTATCTAAAAATATCAATAATAGCGCTATGAAACTATATGGCTCCCACATACAGCAAAGGGCAAAGCAATGGATAGAATACACACCTTACTTGAACAACCTCTTACCCTACCCTGCGGTGCGGTATTAAAAAATAGATTAGCAAAATCCGCCATGTCTGACTCATTAGGCGACGGAGAAGCCAATCCAACGCAAGCTCAGATAAGGCTTTATGAAAGATGGGCACAAGGCGGTATCGGTTTATCCATCATAGGAGAAGTGCAAATTGACCCAAGATACCCTGAAAAGCCAGGCAACCTCAGTCTCACAAAACATTCGGATAAAGAAGCCTTAAGGCGACTCACTCAAAGGGCAAGTATTACAGGCGCACATATATGGCCACAACTTGGCCATGCAGGGGCCTTATCTCACGCGCCTATCAGTCAAGCTAAAGGCCCATCTGCACTAGATGTAGGCACACTTCACTGCGAAGGTATGACGATAGAAGAGATAGAGAGCTTACCTGCAAGTTATGCCAAGGCTGCCAGCATTGCCAAAGAGGTCGGATTTACTGGCGTACAAATTCATGCAGGCCATGGCTTTTTATTAAGCCAATTCATTTCCCCTTTGTTTAACCTAAGGGACGACAAATACGGCGGTAGTATCAAAAATCGCTGTCGTATTATATTGGCTATTATTGAGGCTATTCGCCTTCAAGTCGGGCCCAACTACCCCATTGGTATCAAAATTAATGCATCGGATTTACTTGAAGGCGGCTTAACAGAAGAAGATGCCTTGGCACATGTTAGCTTGTTAGAGAAAACCAGTTTGGACCTGATTGAAATTAGCGGAGGCACCTATTTTCCTGGTGCAAAGTCTAGCTCAGATAGCTCAAGCAAAGGGGTTTATTACAAGACCTTTGCTAAAAGAGCAAAAAACCTTACCTCTATTCCCCTCATGGTGACAGGTGGCGTCAAGTCTTTATCCGATGCCAGCACCCTGTTGCAAGATATGAGTGCAGACCTAGTAGGCTTGGCCCGCGCTATGGTGCTCAACCCGAACCTCCCTAACGATTGGTTTGCTGGCATCCATCAAACACTGAATTTTCCTCGTTTTGATTCACCCCCAACAGAAGGTATTACTGCTTGGTACACAATGCGAATCAATGCGATCGCCATGGACGAAGAGCAAAACTTTTCTCCACCTTTAGCTCTCGCACTAAAGCAGTATTTAGAAAGGGATGAAGAGCACACGCAAAGATGGAAAAAAGCATTCCTTTAGCACTCATTAGTGTCATGGCATTAAAGGGTAATTTGCCCATTCTCTAACATCATACTCAACTAATGGGAGGGATGATGTGTTCTAAGCAATGCTCTTTTTATGAAGACAAAAGGCAAGAGACAAGCCTCAGAAATGAGCCTTGTCTCTGAGGACAGTCTCAGGTCAAAAAAGTCATCGCATTAAGCTATTCTAACGACTTGTCTGAACCGGTATCCAAGTTTCAAAATAAGAGTTTTCTGAATCAGGATCAAACCTTTCATCATACACTTCAATACTAAAGTCACTCGACATCTTATAGTCTGACTCCACTAACCATTGTCCACAAAATGCGTCTAGGGTATTACTTAAATCAGAGAGTTTGCCATGATGAGGAATAATGGCATAAAGCTGCTCATTAACCTCTTTTTTGATCCCTTTTTTGTGCATCTGAGCCTGACTAGAATCAATTGCTGCCAAATAAGCTAGATCTCCTTTTGCTTTATCATCACTCTCATAAATTAACCCATAACCTATTAAGTTAGCTTGCTTAATAAATACGTCATCCTGCATTAATGATTGCCAAAGTTTTGGAATCCGT
This sequence comes from Marinomonas sp. SBI8L, assembly GCF_001624705.1. Classification (GTDB taxonomy): domain Bacteria; phylum Pseudomonadota; class Gammaproteobacteria; order Pseudomonadales; family Marinomonadaceae; genus Marinomonas. The sequence continues at coordinate 83,374 of NZ_JSEO01000016.1, read as the reverse complement.
TCGAGATTATTTGCTTTTGAACTATCAAAACCATTGAAGTAGCCCTGCACGCCCTCTAGTAAGATCGCACTTTTATGCTCAACTTTAATCGTCATCGCCTTGCTCCACTTGTAATGTTTAGGAATAAATAAGTCGAAACTTACCTTGTCTACAACAGCTCGTTGACGATATTGAACTGGAGTCATAGTAAAATGCGTTTTAAAGGCTCTAGAAAAGGCGGCTTGACTACTAAACCCTGACGCGAGAGCAACATCTAGCACGCCTTGATTAGTCTCCAATAAGAGCTTTGCGCCATAGCAAATACGACGCTCTCTTAAATGCTCTTTTAAGCTAATGCCCACTAATGCGCTGAAAGTCCTTTGTAACTGCCAACGCGATAAACCAAGCTTTTCACTTAAAAATTGAACACCTAATACATCCACATCATGTTGGTTTATCTCATTAACCAAGCTAACTAAAAACGCTTTAGCCTTACTCACTTTACATTCCTTTTCTTTCTCATCAACAGACACAGGATATCCATTCCACCAAGGTGATGTTTGATTCTAGGGTGCAAAATCAAATAAGTTTTGATTCTGGAAAAATGAAAAATAACAAAGCAAGGTGCTTGATTAGTTTGAAGGATTAAAAATCTTCACGACCTTTTAACTCACTGTAATCACTCATAATCCATGTTTTATAGCCCGGTCTTTTGCTTAATTTGTCAAACCATTTTTGAGTATTTGAGGGTAATGAGATAGAAAGCCCCTGTGTCGTCAAACGATACAGGACTGCTCCAACACAAATATCGGCAAGAGACATTGATGAACCTGCAAGATAATGCGTTTCTTTTAATTGAGCTTCAATCTGCCCAAGGCATTGTTGACATTTAACTAGATTTAACTCAACTGTTTTCATATCTCTTTTAGCTGGGGGCATTCGATAGAAGCCCCAAAAAGTTGCCATGAAAACGGGTTGAAAAGTCACCTGAGACCAGTCCATCCAACGCTCATATAAAGACTGGCTATAAGGACTTCCCTGACACCATAGCTGTGGTGAGTATTCAGCAATAAGGTATCTCATTATGGTATGAGACTCCCAAATATGTCTTTCACCATCAATTAAAACTGGGACCTTCTTCATAGGGTTTAACTGCTGAAAATCCTCAGTCTCCAACCCACCAAAACGCCCACCTAATTCCACGAGTTCATAATTTATGCCAAGCTCTTCAAGTAACCAGAGCACTTTTTGAACATTAAAAGAGGTGATTCTTCCAAACAGTTCCATGTAAATCCCTTTTTAAAAAAACCTTAACACTGAATTGTCAGTATGAACTAAGCAATACTGTTGGCCACGTAATGCTATCGACCACGTAACCCAATCAAGTTACCAAAAGGGTCCTCGATTTGGCACATTCTCAGCCCTTCTTCTATCGCCATAGGCCCACGATATAACTTTGCACCAAGAGATTCAAAGTGTTCTAAGGCGTCATTAACCGAGCTCACCGGCCAATATAAAACACTCCCCGCTTTTCCTGATCCAACCTTAGCGTCAGCTTTGACTATCTCAATCATGAATCCACTAATATCCAAAAGCCTCATATCAAATGCTTCCAAATACCTCTCCTTCGCATTAGGAAAAGCTTTTTTATACCAATCAAAACCTTGGTTAACATCAACAACATGGATCAATACACTTACAGGTTTCATAAAAGTACTTTTATAGAATTAGGAGACAATCAGCAGAATGACAAAATTTGACTTACTCTACCGCCAATTGGTAACTGATAAATTTATTACCATATAGCTCGGTTTCTTGAACGGATTTAGCTATTTTCTTTAAGAACCTGTACTCGGGGCGAGTATGTAAAAAATGAATGTAGACGTCTTCATGTTTGAACTCTCTTGCCCACTGCATCATATCTTTAAACACGCGCTTTCCTAGGCCCCAATGGCTGTCATCAATGATAATAGCAATTTCATACTGGCCCTCTTCGTATTGGATCGCGCACCAACCAGCCAGTTTTCCATCACACAAAATCCCTCTCGCTTTACAGCCAGCTTCATTATCAAGTGCACGTTTCGTTGCCATCCATTGGGCTAATGTCTCGGGCGTAAAAAGAGCATGCGCCATCAGATGCTCTCGCACCCTTTGACTATTTACTAAGGGGAGGAATGCTTCCTGATCAATGTCATCGAATTTAATATATTCTATTTTTGCCTTCATAGATTTCCCCCTAATAAACAAACGTTGCTTTATCTATTTTTGAACCAAGCCAATGCCTCTGCTTCATGCTTAACCACAAAGTCGTTTTTATGCTCACAGTATTGATCAATACTATGGGAGTAGAGGGTCGCACCTTCTTTTTTGATTCTTGCATAATCCTTTGCGACCTCAGGAAATGCAGACAAATAATCACGGAACGCAAGGTGTCGAATAGCATGGTCAGACCCCTTTAGAAACGCATGTATTTGATGCGTACGTTCCGTTTCACCTCGTTGAAAATAGCGACGCCCCTTAATGCCATATTCACCTTTTACTTGATAACCGATCGCAGCGAGCTTGTCTGAATCAAGATCAAGCGATTCCAAGCTTTCTACTTCTAATAGAATATCAATAATAGGTTTAGCGCTAAGCCCTACAACAGAGGTACTACCAATATGGAGTATATTAAAGGGTTGAGAATACACTTGGACGCCTTCACCCGAAAACTGAGATAAGATCAGCGCCTTTTCCTTTTCAAACTCATTTACCCAGTTCGGGTTGTAATCCACCACTTCGATAATACGCAAGGCCATTCATCCTTCTTTAAAACCTGTTTAATTAGACTTTTCAGACACTAAGTCTTTCTAGCCACTAGATTTTTTGCTTCGCCATTTGCAAAGGCTAAAACATTTTCAAATGCTATTTTGAAATACAACTCATAGCTCTTCTGCTCTACATAACCTAAATGCGGTAAAGCGGTGACATTTTCTAACCCAATTAATGGCTCGTTTTCAAGATTCGCGGGTTCATTTTCATAAACATCAATAGCCGCTTTCTTTGACGGATTCTGACTGAGCTCTCGATATAAAGCTTCCTTTTCAACCAATTCTGCACGGCTAATATTGACGAATAAGGAATCTGACTTCATCTTGGCAAGATCAGCAGAAGTAACACATTCTCTGGTGACCTCGTTTAAACGCAAATGCAAGGTTAAAATATCAGCACTTTCAAAAAACTCACCTTTTGACTCTGCTGCATCAAAACCATCTTCAATCGCAGCTTGGCGTGAGCTTTCACTCCCCCACACTAGCACCTTCATATCAAATACTTTGGCATACTGGGCAATACGTTTACCTATTTTACCGTACCCCCAAATACCTAAGGTTAATCCGTTTAAAGATCGACCCAACCCCATATTCCCAGAGTCTTGCCATTGGTTATTTGCTAAATTCGCACTATAAGCAGGAATATGACGAGACGCAGCCATAATCAAGGCCCAACACAACTCTGAAGGGGCAACCGGAGAGCCAACCCCTTCTGCCACTTCAACCCCATACTGATGACAAACACTCGGGATAATATGATTACTCACCTTGCCGGTTTGGCTTATCAGTTTCAAATTAGGCAAGCGAGATAAGAGAGATTCACTGATCTCAGTACGCTCTCGAATCAAGACTAAAATCTCAACATCCACTAATTTTTGCACCAATTCATCTTCAGGCAATGATTGGTTTAGCACTAAGACATTATGTCCTTCTAACAAAGAAAAACAGTTAAGTTGCCTAACCACATCTTGATAATCATCTAAAATAGCAATCTTCATAAATATTCCTTTGTTTAGGTATTCATAAATAGTTAGTCAATCAAATTAGCACCTTGTACTTAAGCTTCATTCAGATAGCTACCACTTAATAGAGCCCTATCCCTTAGTAGAGACTTATAACTCAATGAGACGATACTCTTTGCCATTTTCATCGGCGTAAATATCATCTTCAATTTGGGTCAACTTAAGCTCAAGTGGCTTTTGAGCAGCCTTACTTTTACGGCTGTTTTGTAATGCACTCTCTAATTTATATTCTGCTTTTTTGTCTAGTTTAGAGAAGATTGGAATTAGCAGGCTAACCAAAGCAACTATGATAGCTAAGGTAATCAGTAGCCTGAAATAGACTTCTGAAACCATACGCTCATCCCAAATAAGAACCATCATTAACAAAGACATAATGGAAACTGAGATAGCCGCAAGATAACGCAGCCAAAATCGTTTTTCTATCAGAGGAGGCAAGTTAAGCAGTAACACATGGGCAAAAGCAAAAGTCACGATTAATGAACTAAAGCACAAGCGCCAAATGTTATTTCCTCTCACCTCACTCCAAATTAAAAATAAAGTGAGAGACAAACTCACTAGCGCAGATATTATTCCAATACCACCAGCCAGCTTAATCTTGGTCTTTTCAATATGAGCACCACATGCCATCGCACACATACTTGCCATTGAAATAGACAGAGTTGTTAACAATACCCTGATTTCAAAGTCCCCAAACTCTCCGAATAACACTAGCCAAATAGAAAATATTGCCGTTAGAATCAAAAAACCGATTGAGACTTTAAGTGCGCTTTTTTTGATTTCCATTCAAATTCCCTTTTACTGTAACAATAAGCATGCCGTTTATACCTCAAACAGTTCATCAAGGCGATAAAAATACTATTTTAAAACACGCTAAATACCAACTTTAAATAGCGCTAATTAAGGTGGTCATAAAAGAAGTGTTTCTTCATAGGCTAAACGTTTTTAATGCAAAATTTATAAAGCTTCTGGTTCTAGGAGTCATATGTTGATCCTGATAATAAATCATAGATAACGGTTTCTTTCCTAATTCCCAATCGGGTAATAACTGGATAAGACGTCCTGCTTTTATATCAGCATCAAGTAACACTTTTGGTTGAATAACAATGCCTAATCCAGCTAAAGCCGCATTCAAGATCGCATGACTATTGTTAACTTTTACCATAGAGGTTAGAACTACCTGCGCAGTAACATCCTTCTTATAAAAAGTCCAAGTTAGCCTCTGAGATGGCGTAAATGTTATCAATTGGTGTGTCGCTAAATCATCAGGGAGGGAAGGTGTTCCAAATTTATCTAGATAATCAGGCGAAGCACATACAATCACCTCATACGGCATTAAATTTCGCTGAATTAAACGGCTATCGGGTATATCACCAATTCGAAATGCGATATCAAAACCTTCCTCTATCAGATCCAGATTACTATCACTCAGAACAAGATCGATTGAAACAAGAGGCGAAAGGTCACGATAGGACTTTAATGCAGGCATAAGAACTGAAGAACCAAAGGTAATTGGTGCTGTAATTCGTAAATTTCCTCTTGCTTCATAATGCTGTGTTTCTGCTGCCAGTTCAGTTAAAGCAACTCGCTCTAAAATATCCTTACATTGAGCTAAGTAGCTCACACCAAAATCAGTCAAGTGTTGGCGCCTTGTTGTACGGTTAAGCAAACGTGCTTGTAATCTAGACTCTAATGCTGCGATATGTTGCCCAACCATCGCAGGCGATAGATTAAGTTGATTTGCAGCAGCACTCATTGAACCTGATTGCACTGTTGTTACAAAAACCTGCATCGAGCGAAATAAATCCATTTGATAGTCCTACTTTATAGTGAATAAAGAATATCAGCATTTAATTACTATTCTTATAAAATTAAGATCTTTTTCACACCAATCAAATGAGAAAAAGGTCATGCAAACATCACAATTTAAGAACAAAACAATTTTAATTACAGGCGCTGGTTCAGGGATGGGTAGACAGACTGCTCTCCAGCTAGCATCAGAAGGAGCACAACTAGCCTTAATAGGTCGGCAATTAGAACCTCTTGCGACACTCTCAAATGAACTTAAGAAAATGGGAGTAGACTCACTTGCTATAACTTGTGATATCAGTATTGAGGAATCGGTGATTCTGACGATAGAAAAAATTAAAACTCATTTCGGTAAGTTAGATGGGGTGTTTGCCAATGCTGGAATACTGGGCGACTTTAAAACATTAGCAGAAACTGAAAAAGATGACTTTATTACCCTTTTTAATACCAATCTTCTTGGCACCTTTTTTACTATTAAACATAGCCTTTCGCTGATGGCTCAGGGATCAATCGTCATCAATGCTTCTTGGACTGCGAATGCTGTTATGCCAGGCGCTGGAGCTTATGCGTCTACCAAAGGTGCTATTTTAGCCATGATGAAAACCTTAGCCATTGAACAAGGTCCTAATAACATTAGAGTCAATGCGATTAACCCAGGAATTATACTCACGCCAATGGCCGAAGAAGTACTTGATCAAGCGTTATCTACACGCCTTGCGCAACAAGCTGCATTAAAACGTAATGGAACTCCAGAAGATGTGGCAGGTACCGTCGCTTGGCTTCTTTCTGATAACTCACCTTTTGTAACAGGGCAAGAAATAACCATAGATGGCGGATACTCAATAGGTGGGGTTCGACTATGAAGTTAGCAAGATTAAAGGTGTCAGCTAGCTTTTATAATTAGATTGCTTGAACTTAGAAATAGTTCTTTGAGAAGAGAGTTACCCACTTTGATTGTATGGGGTTAACCCAGTATAAAAATCAAACAAGGAAGCTCTCAATTCTCAAATTACTAATTCGTTTATTTAACGCTATCAAAGGCTTATATCACCACTTCAAATAGCTCTAATTGAGGTGGCCCTAAATAAATTTCACGTCGATTCCCAGCGTTTGCATGAGCTTTTCTAAAAGCGTCAGACTTGGTCCAAGCTTCAAAGTCTGCTTTAGATTCCCAAGTTGCATGGGAAGCGAACAAGGTAAACTCGTCGTTCGTCTCAGCTTGTAAAAGGTTAAAGCTCACAAAACCAGGCACGGTTTTTAACAGGCTGTCACGTCCTTCCCAGATAGCTAGAAAGTCTTCTTCAAAACCAAGTTTGATCTTAAAACGATTCATTGCAATAAACATTTCGACCTCATTAATTGAAAGTTAGTGGTGATTCTTAGATTGCTTCATTCAAAGTACTGCCTAATAAGCCACTGAATCATATCTTTTCTTCAGCGTTATCACACTTAAAGCGACAGCGTGTTTTAACTTATTTAAAGTTTCATTTTCACTGCTTCAGTGGTTCAGTGGTTCAGTGGTTCAGTGGTTCAGTGGTTCAGTGGTTCAGTGGTTCAGTGGTTCAGTGGTTCAGTGGTTCATAGAGTGTCACGCTTTCTCCCAATAGCCCAGCAGAAAATTATGCTTTATTTATTGGTATTTTCTCTTAAATCAATCACAGAAAGCTAAGCTTAATTTTAGTTTTATTAGGTTAGGGTAACTTGCGGATATGCCGATTCAAAACTACGCTTGATCCTAATAATCATCTAAAAAATGAACGAGTTAATCATGCTTCATTGCCTTTTCTCCTTTGGACTATCCTATCAGAGCACTTTCATTCAGGTAGGTCTTTATAGAAGAACAATACTAGGTTTACTTTGGGGGCAAATCATTAAGATATTCATTCAAACAAGAAAACTAGATAAAGCATTATTTAGCTTATGCAAAGCATTTGAGGCTTTAGGTACTTTAACAAAGAAAGAACTTAAATTAGACCTTTACCCTTCACTTTTATTCTCCAACTCTGCCAGAAAAAACTCATTATGTCTTTTCGCCTAAAAACCATACTAGGGTTAATTCTAATCCAAAGTACAGTGTTCACTATTCTGTATTTAGTGAGTATGTCTGTTTTACAAAGCTCAACTGAAAAAGCGATTCAAAAACGTATTTACACTGTCTCTAACTTATTTTCAGCTATGGCGAAAGACAGTGTTCTTTCATACGATTTAGCAACACTTAAAACCTATGTAGATGAAATTATTAAACATCCTGACATGGTATATATTAGAGTATTTGATGATCACACTAACTTACTAGCCGCCGCAATAAGAGAAAATGAACAGATCAAACCTTTTGTTCAAGATCAAAATATCGAAGAAGCAAGTGACGGTGTGTTCGACACTTTTACAGAGATAATCGAACAAGAAAAGGCCTATGGTAGAGTAGAGTTTGGCTTAGACATAAACTTTGCAAGAAAAGATGCGGCAGAAGCGCAAAACGTATTAGTTATAATTTCAATCCTATCAATCGCAGTCACTGTTTTATTTTCTTTCGTGTTAGGTAAGTATCTCACTCGTCAATTAACCGCACTTGCACAAGCGTCTAAGGCACTGTCAAAAGGTGACTTAAATCATCGCGTTATAGTCTCCTCAGGAAAAGATGAATTAACTAAAACTGCTCAGTCATTCAATGAAATGGCAGACAAGTTAAATACTTTATATTTTGATGTTCAGCATGAGGCGAGCTTTAACAGAGCCATTTTTTCAACCTCTCCTAGCGGTATCATTATTGCTGATGAAAACGGCATTATTAAACAGTTAAACAAGGCTTCAGAAATTCTTTTTGGCAAAACTGAAGATCAAATAATCAATAAAAACATCGACACGCTAATCTATAGCACGAGTAAAGAGAATCACTATTTTCTCAATACGAATATTAAATCAAATGGCAATCTGATAAATGAAGCTGAAGCGATACGCCAAGACAACAGTCGATTTCCCATTTATTTAGCAATAGGCAAAATGGATATAACAGAGGAAGCTATGTATGTCGTTATTGTCAGCGACCTTACGGAGAATAAACGACATGAAAAAGAGTTAGACAATTATCGCGCTAACCTTGAGCAAACAGTCAAAGAAAGGACCGAAGAATTAATTCAAGCACGTGATTCAGCCGAAGCAGGCGCACGCACAAAAGCCGCATTTCTTGCGAATATGAGCCATGAAATTCGCACCCCAATGAATTCAATTATTGGTTTTACCGAAATGCTAATTTTGAAGCATTCGCTACCTGAAAATAGCCTCAAGCATTTAAGAACAGTCCTTAATTCAGCTCAATCTCTGTTAGTTATTATCAATGACATTCTCGACATATCTAAATTAGAAAGCGGAAAGTTTGTATTGGAGAGAACCTACTTTCATCTACCAAATGCACTTGTACTCACCTTGCAGACTGTTGATCAACAAGCGAAAGAAAAGAACTTAGATATCAAATTAGAAATAGATGCGAACCTGCCACACAAATATCTTGGTGACCCTACCCGTTTAAGGCAAGTAATTTTAAACTTAGTGAGTAATTCCATTAAATTCACACAAGAAGGTCATATCCGCCTTTATGTCAAAAGGGATGCAAAAGATAAGTTACATTTCATTGTGCAAGATACAGGCATTGGAATGAGTGAAATGCAGGTTAAAAATGTATTTGATTCATTCGTACAAGCAGATGAGTCAACAACTCGCTGCTTTGGTGGTACGGGACTTGGTACTACCATTAGTAAGCAAATTGTTAACATTATGGGTGGTGATATTTGGGTTGAGAGTAAATTAGGTGAAGGTTCAGAGTTTCATTTCACTTGTGAATTAGAAGTAGCTGAAGAAGAGTTGGAACAAGAATGTTTATACGAAAGTGACAATGTGGAAGTTGATGAGTATAACTCTCCGCGTAAATTTAAAGTACTGTTAACAGAAGATATAGACGCAAATGCAGAGTTAGTGACCATCCGCCTTGAGCACCAAGGTCACAGTGTTTATTGGGCAAAAAATGGGCTTGAAGCGGTTGAAGCGACTCAAAAATTCAATTATGACATTATTTTAATGGATGTGATGATGCCTGTGATGGACGGTTTTGAAGCTAGCCGTGAAATCAGAAAGAATGAAATTGGAAGTGGTCAACATATTCAAATTCTTGCTTTAACAGCGAGTGTAATGAATGAGGACTATCAGAATTGCCTAGATTCTGGCATGGATGCCGTTGAGGCAAAACCTATCAACTTTAATCATTTATTTTCTGCGATGGAGAATATGGTTCCCGCTGAACTAGGCGAAATCAATGACACCCAAGACATAGAACTTTATCAGCAAAGCAATATCAATTTTTCACCCTTAAGAAATATCGCAGACTACACCAAAGCAATTGAGGTATGGCGGTCAAACGACGTATATGCAAAAGCATTAATAACCTTTGCCAAAGAACGAAGCAATGATGCAATCCAAATAGAGCAATTATTACGGCAAAACACAGATAAATTACAACCAGCGAAAGCCATCGCTCATGCTTTAAAAGGCTTAGCGGGAAACCTCTATATTAGTCAGGTCGCAAAAATCATCACTGAAATTGATGCGGACCTAAAATCAAATGACTGTGATAAGGCAATTTTAAAACTCGACTCATTAAAACAAGTACTTGATGACGCTTGTTGTGCAATCAACCAATTAAACCTATCCCACCTCAATCAAGCCAATCAACCTAAAACGCTGGATAAAGAAGCTATGGGACCTTTGTTATTAGAATTAATTACAGCTTTAAATACATTGGACCCTGATGTTATAGAACCTCTGTTAGATAACTTAACTCAATCAATCGGTCATAAAAAGTTACAAGATATTCAAAGGGAAGTTGATGCATTTAACTTTGAAGGTGCAATACTTAAAACCCATGAAGTTGCGATTAATCTAGGAATCACGTTGGAGTTTGCCTAATGCTGAAAAAAATATTAATTGTTGATGACGAACCTAATAACCTTAATTTGTTAAGACAAGTTCTTAAAGGTAAGTTTCAGCTCATTTTTGCTAACTGTGGTATAAAAGCACTTTCAGCAGCCCAAGAACATCGACCAGACTTAATTTTACTAGACATCATGATGCCTGATATCAGTGGTTATGATGTATGCGAAAAGTTAAAGAGTAACCCTTTAACTAAAGCTATTCCTGTTATCTTTGTCTCAGCCATGAGCGATACAGAAGATGAAGCCAAGGGTTTCGACGTTGGGGCTGTAGACTATATTCAAAAGCCTATTTCTGGTGCGATTGTACTACGCAGAGTACAAACACATTTATCCCTTGTTAAAGTAAATGAATTAGAAAAAGTCCAAAAAGATGCTGTCTTTATGCTAGGTGAAGCAGGTCATTATAATGACAATGATACGGGTGATCACATTTGGCGAATGGCGGCATACTCAAGATTACTCGCATCTGCAGCAGGCTGGACAGATGAAATGGCTGAGCTAATGGAACTTGCCGCTCCCATGCATGACACAGGAAAAATAGGTATTCCTGATGAAATTTTAAAAGCCCCGCGAAAACTCACACCTGAAGAGTGGGTAATCATGAAACAACATACTCAAATAGGCGCAGATATCTTAAATAAAAGTGACTCTAAACTTATTCATTTAGCGTCAGAGATAGCCTTATCTCATCATGAAAAATGGGATGGAAGTGGTTATCCAAATAACCTTGCAGGTGAAGCCATTCCTGAGTCAGGACGTATTGTTGCCATTACAGATGTCTTTGATGCTTTAAGTATGAAACGTCCTTATAAAGATGCTTGGCCAGTAGAAGATGTCATAGACGAGATTGTTAAAAATGCAGGGTCTGCATTTGATCCAAGGTTAGTTGATATTTTCCAACAAATTCTCCCTCAAATTTTAGAGGTTAAGCTGGCATGGGATAATAAGAATTAGGCTATCAATAGTCTTTTTTTGCAAATTACTTGATCGATTATAAATGTTCTAAACATTTCAAACTTCTCCTAATTCCCTCTTCCTTATGGCAAATGTAAAAAAACATCTTATACAAGCTTAGCCTTAGCTAATAAAAGATAAAAAAGGGTTAGTAAGCTCAACCTTATAAACCCTTTTCATAGCTCTTTAAACTAGGAACTTTTACTCGTCCACTATGGTTTGAAAACCACCATAGATGAGACGACTCCCATCGAACGGCATCATAAATTCTTTCATTCGCTCATCTTGCATCATGCCCTCCCAACCCTTGTCTCGAACCGCTTTAGAAGGCCAATTAACCCAAGAGAACACCACAGTTTCATTCTCTTCACACTTAACAGCCATAGGAAAAGATGTCTTCTCCCCTTCTGGAACATCTTCACCCCAGCATTCAACAATACCCAAGGCACCATACTCCTTAAAAAGTAATGCGGCATCCTTAGCATGCTCAATGTACTTTTCCTTATTTTCTGTTGACACAGCAGCGACAAAACCATCAATAAAATTCATTTTTATCTCCTCAACAAATTCTTATGAGTAAGAAACAATCCTTCGCAAGCCCAAAGAGCCAAAGTTTGACCCTCTTTTGTCATCCCTCTTTAACACTAGCCCTTATCAAGCGAATTTTCTTATCAAATCCATTTATAGGTAGTTTTCTTATCTTCATTCATTCTAAAGTCAAATAGCAAAAAACAATATAGTTGACATTTATCCACAAAAATAATTAAAATCACATTAGCTGATAAAAATCTACTAAATTAATAATTCTTACCTGGATCAAAAATGAAGATAAAAAAAACCATTAGGATAGAACGCAGTCCACAGGATGTTTGGCACCTAATTGCAGAAGAGTTCGATCAAGCTTATTTATGGATGGACTTTGTAAAAAAATCTTACCCTTTGGATGAATTCTCTCAAAATCAAACAGCGCCAATTCCTGGCCGTGTTTGCGAATTCACGGATAATCCAAATGGCCTCAAGGCTAAAGAAAAAATACTGTCTTATTCAGAAGAAGAAATGCGCTTTTCATTTGATGCAATCCCCATAGACGCACCTAAAGTTTTTCCTGTCAAAAAAAACATAGTCACTATGTCAGTTAAGGCTATTTCTGATGATCAATGCAGGGCGAGCTGGGAATCCAACATCACCCTTTCGGTATTGGGGATCTTGCTTTATCCAATTTTGAGAAGAGGCTTATCTAAGAATTTTACCGGTGTTTTGAAAGACCTAAAAAATTACTTGGAAGTTTCCAGTCGAACTTTTAGCGCTAGAAGCGCTTAACATACCAACACTCACATTGAGTTAAAGAACTCAACATTTAAAGGTTATTTACTATGGTTCGTCTTGCTAACATCATCGCGTGTTTATTTGTTGTCATTTTTTCGGTTGCAGGAATAACTGCAACATTTTTTCCGCAGATACTTGGTGACACAAGTGGCTTTAATCCAACCTCAGACTATGGTCTGACAAATATAAGGACACTGGGTGCGCCGCTATTAATGATGGCTTTAGTGACTGCCTATGGCATCTTATCTAAAAACTGGTTATTAATTGCACCCGCCTGCCTTTACTTTTTTCTTAATGGCAGCACCCGTGTAGTGTCATTATTAAATGAAGCCTATGACCCAATCATGATAAGAGGTCTAATCATTACTTTTAGCCTATTTTTGTTAGCGACTTGGGTCATCAAAACCCTAAGAAAAGCACAAATCACACAAGCAAAGCTAAACTGATATTCAAAGAAGGGAAGTATTTAAAAAACCTAACTCTAGATCAGTGATCAAAAGGCGAAGTAAAAACTTCGCCTAATCATCAGAACTTTCACGTAAGTTAGTTAACAATCGATTCGACACATTAAAGAAAACTTCCAGCTCTTCATCTGAAATTCCCTCCATTAGCTGCTCAGAAAAGGTCATTTCAACCCTTTCAACGTATTCAAAAAACTCTATGCCTTTTTGAGTCAAAAATAATAATTTACTTCTTTTGTCTTTCGGATTTGGTTCACGCCTTACTAAACCCAATTCATCCAGTTCGTCTACCAAGCGTTTAATTTGACTTTTATCTCGCTTAAGGGTGTTAGAAATATCTAACAAGGTAGACTGTCCTGTCATCCTAATCTGGCGCATAGCACGAAGCTGCATTAAGGTTGGTCTAACAGATAAGCCATCTAACTTAGGATTCATCTTCATTTGTAAATCAATACTTAGCGGGAAAACCGCCTGATGGATTGTTTGTTTCTTTTTCATCACTTTATGTCTTAATGTATGTAGGGAGATTTAAACATTGATACGATTAGTTTGTCTGCTTAGTTAGATAAAAATACCAAGTTAGTAAGAGCTTAAATCCACTCTTGAGCATCTTGAGAAACAGTAACACCTGTCTCTAGCTCACCGGTGTGAGCGGTACTAGTTGGCTCTATCATCATAAAATGCGTATCAGATGCCGCAACCGGACAGTGCTCAACACCTTTTGGAACCACGTACATTTCCCCTGCACCCAGCTCAATATTTTCAGTTCTAAGCTGTAAGGTTAATTGCCCTTTAAAAACGATAAACAATTCGTCTTCATTATCATGTTTATGCCAAACTAGCTCACCACTGCCTTTAGCAATTTTAACTAATTGACCATTTGATTCTGCAAGTACCTTGGGTGTCCACTCATCCGTAAAGAGTGAGAACTTTTCACTAATATTAATCTTACTCATGACATCTCCTAGCGAAAACCAAACAAAGGGAAGTTTGAGCATCCCCAGCTAACATTAGAGCTGTTTCACCATAAAATACTGACAACCCGTTTTTGGATAGTTTTCTTGTACCCATTCTACCTGATAACCCTTTCTCTCATAAAAAGGTTTAGCCTGAAAATGCAGTGTTTCTAAAAAGCACTTTTTACAACCTCTTGCTTTGCCCGCCTCTTCAACTTTGGCTAGAATTTTACTACCGACATCTTGGCCTCTTAATGTTTCAGAGACCCATAAGGTATCCAATAATAGCCAATCACCAAAAGTACGAGCTGCGGCCCCAGCGACGACCTCACCAGAGTCATCTTTAATTTGAACAGCAAGAGGAAGTCTTTCACTCACCTCCCAGTTTTGCCAATTCATCTCTTTGATTTTCTTATCCAAGAAATCAATCAAGTCACTATCTGGCTTTTGTAATACTTCAATATTCATCTAGGATCTCTAATATTCAGCTTTCTAAAACAACACCAATATTCTCTAGTTTAAATCAAACAGAGAACGCTATCCATTAACATAAACAAGGTAAAGGCTAGGTAAAAACTAAGGTATTAATATCAAAAGTTATTCATTTAGTTAGACCAAATCACGCCACTTTTTAGTAAAAGATGACAAAAATAAATGCAGCAAAAAAAACGTATACTCACACAAACAATTATTTTATGATCCTTTCAACCTTATAAATGAACCCTTAAACATCGAGCACTTAAAACAGCTAAATTATTTACGTTATTTTACTTTTTAACACTTTACTTAATACAAATAAAAACAAAATCCGCTCAGTATAAAAGTCGTGATGTAATTTAAGGCACAGTAATGAAAAAGCACTTCATTTTAAAATTCAAAATTGATAGTGGCATCAAGGTTTCATTTTTCTTTATATCTTGTTTAGTCTTATCAATGGCAATCTTGTTGCCTTTTTCCTCTCTCCATTATAAAAACCTCACTCAAGGTTCCGCTTACTACTTAGAGACAGAATTAAGCAATATCAAAACCTCTTTTACCCCTTTCTTAGATACCAAATTCACTCAAAGTAGTTGTGCTTCTTTCATACGTGAGTTCCGGCAGAAAGTATTTAATGAAAAGATAGTCAAAGAGTCTGGTATTTTTAATCAGCAAGACCATTTCTTTTGCTCGACAACACAAGGAGATGTTTCTTTTAACCTATTTAAAAGTATCAGAAAAAGGCTCAATGAGAGCCCAGTAAACACCACACTCTCCTACACAAAAACGGCGATAACGGGTGAAAAATCAGTTTTACTAATATTCTCAAAACCCGAAGTTGGCGGCATAAGTAGCTTGATACCACCACAATACCTAGTTGATATGGTAAAAACAGAGCTAAGTCCTTACGATATAAGCTTCAAGTTAGAAGTGATTAATAGGGAATTAACACAAAATATAGATGATAGGCCTTTCGCAAAATACTATTACCAATCAAGCAGATATCCTTTTTCTATTACGGCATATTTAGGCTTATCTTATTATTTAAACTTCCTGCTTAACTACCTTTGGTTTGGTTTTTTGGTTGCAGGAGTAAGTACCAGTTTGCTCGTATTCTACAAACACAAAAAGCTCTCCCAAGGCAGCTTAGGCTTCTCCCTATCAAACGCCCTTGATAAGCAGCAGCTCTACATAAATTACCAACCAATTGTCGAGCAGAGCCACAGCCATTTTGGCTATAAGGTAGTTGGCTGTGAATCCCTATTACGATGGAAAGACCCTCAACTTGGCAATGTTCCGCCAGATGTTTTTATTCCATTGGCTGAGAGATCTGGGTTAATACAAGATTTAACCTACTTTGTTTTACAAGAAGCTCTAGGGCTACTCAAGGCACACAAAAGTACATTTCAAAGCCAATATATCAGTGTCAATATCAGCCGAAAAGTTATTTGTAGAGAAGACTTTATTGAGCGAGTTAATGCTATCTTCAAAAATAATAGGCACTTATTTAATCAAATTATGTTTGAAATAACTGAGAACACAGAATGTAGTGAAGCCGAACTTGAGGTTATCAAAGAAAACCTTAAAACCTTCTCAGACCTAGGTGTAAAAGTAGCAATTGATGACTTTGGAACAGGTTATTCTGGTTTAGATTTTATCCGTAAATTCCCTTTCCATGTTTTAAAAATTGACAAGGTATTTGTTAAAAATATATCAGACGAATCAAGCTATGCCATCCCATTAATTGAGTCAATTATTCAAATTTCAAATAGCCTAAAAACAAAAATTATTGTTGAAGGTGTGGAAAATACGGCACAACTTTCTACCTTAAATAATTTAGGAATTAACTGTATTCAAGGTTTTCACTTTTACAAACCTGTTCCGAAAAAAGATTTAATTAATATCTTGCGAAGGCAGAGAGCAATTAATCATTTTTAATTAATTACTCTCTGTATTGATCTATTTTAACCATTATGATGTGCTAGAAAGTGAATCATTTTTCACAGATGATTTACGAAGAAACAACTCTGCCCTAATAAATGCGAAAGGAACAATAGAAGCGATAAATAACCCACCTCTTGCCTGTTTCGACCACCCTTCTTTCTCAGAAACTAGGGCCAGCAATACTAGGTAGATCATAAATAAAATACCATGGGTCATACCTATCATAGAGACATAGTCTCGGCTTAACAGCCCCATACTAATTGAAAGAATCATGACATACGAAACACCCTCAGCAAAACTGAGTGCTCGAAACAAACTGAACATAACCAAAACCTTCTTTTAAACTTTTCTCTATGAATAACACCCTATTAAAGGGCAACTGATGTTATCAAACTTAAGATGAAGGTGAAATGAATCAGTGTTCAGGAATATGTTTTAACGCACTTTTATCAATGAAAGCAGCGATAACTAAACCACATATAGGTCAAAACCCTATTTAAAAAACTCATAAGAAGTACCCATATCAGTAAAATAGAGCGTTTATCAGGCAGGTTTGAACGCTCTTTAGAGGCTATAAATGAGTGTGCATTAGGGTGAGAAGAGGAATGTTTACCTCTCTTTCTGCCGCCTCACCCTTGGCTCTTTTTTCAACATCGTCAGGGTGTAAGGAAGGCACTTTAAAAGACACCATTTTGGGGCGCCCTTCTTCATCAAACCATTCATTAATATTGTCTAGCGTTTGCTTTTCGATTTGATCTTGAGCATCCGCAATTGAATTCATAATGGCTTCTACAAGATTTTGCAGTGTCAAATTAGACCCAGACATAATGTCCCCTTTCTGTATCAAGTTATTTGTTTTAGTTAAGTAAGTGTTTAAACAATAACGAGGAAATCAATCAGAAACGCGGCTTAATCTGTGTATAAAATTTATTCTAGAAATAGTCTGTAGAAAGCGGCGAGCACAAAAAAAGCGTCCAACTTTATGGGGTCACTTCAATAGGCGCTGCTTTTCAAACCATACTTAATCTGGCTTAAAGCCTTTCAGGTTGGTTTCTTAAGGCTATATTTCAGGATTAGATACCCCACTATTCCTGAGGTTAACGACCCCATAATAATACCCAGCCTTTCATCAAAAATAAGGTTAATACCTGTGGCCTCAAAGGCTAGGGAGCCGACAAACAAGCTCATGGTAAAGCCAATGCCGCACAAGGTTGCTGTACCGTATAAAGCGCTCCAACTCATGCCATTAGGTAAGCTTGCAAACTTCATTTTGATGGTTAAGTAACAGATCACAAATATCCCAATTTGCTTGCCAAAGAAGAGGCCTAAAGCAATACCTAAAGGCACATTGTGGAATACTTGATCTGAGTTAACGCCGGTTAGATTGAGACCCGCATTTGAGAAAGCAAAGATGGGTAAAATGACAAAAGCGACAACAGCATGTAAGTCATGCTCCAGTACTCTAAGGGGGGAAACATGGCTGCCCTTAACATTTAATGGAATGAACATAGCAAGAATTACCCCAGTTAAAGTGGCATGAACGCCGGACTTCAACATGGCTACCCACATAATAATACCGATAAAAATATAAGGACTATTAGTAATTACATTGTAGCGATTGAGCAAGTACAAAACAGGAATGTACAAGGCCACTATGATTAATGCGGTTGAAGAAATTTTTGCTGTATAAAAAAATGCGATGATTAAAATGGCCCCAAGATCATCAAAAATTGCCAAGGAGGTTAAAAAGATTTTAATGGAAATGGGGACACGAGAGCCTAGTAAAGCTAATACACCTAAAGCAAAGGCTATATCGGTTGCTGCAGGAATCGCCCAGCCTTTTTCAGCAAGCGGATCACCATAGTTAAAATACAAATAAATCAGTGCAGGCGCTGCCATCCCCCCAATCGCACCAACCGCTGGCAAGATAACATTCTCTTTATTGGATAACTCACCTTCTAACAGTTCACGCTTCAGCTCTAACCCCACTAAAAAGAAGAAGACGGCCATTAAACCATCATTAATCCAAAGTAAAAGAGGTTTAGCAATTTCGAGGGCGCCAATGCGTACTTCTACTGGGGTTGATAGGAGCAGTTGGTAAAAGGGCTCTAAACGAGTATTAGCAAATACAATAGCAAGGACTGCCGCTAACATTAACAAGATGCCAGCTGAAGATTCCATCTTAAAAAATGTATGAATAAGCGATAAAAGGACCTTGTTCATGACTCTCCATCCTAAAATAGAAAAGCTAGACGGTTGTTTTTCTCCCTCTTATTTAGCTCTTACGTCACGCTTAGATAAGCTTCTCAACTTATATTAAGTTTTAGCTTTGCGTTGGGTGTTTACCAGATTTCCTAATAACATAACGCCTGCTCCTAGAATTAAACTTAGCTCAAATGCCTCTTGATACAAGAAAACCCCAATTAAGGCGACCAGCGGCAAGCGTAAAAAGTCCAGCGTGACTATTACTGTCACTTCGGCATGACCCATCGCTTTGGTGATGCAATAATGCGCTGTTAAAGCAGTCATTCCAATTAGGCTTAACCAAATCCATTGAGCTCCCTCAGGCCAAACCCAGTGATCAATTGATCCAATAAAACCAATAGGTATCTGTAAAAGGCACATATAAAACAAGATGCTAAAAGGCGCTTCGGTGGTCATTAAGGCTTTAGTGGTGGTATAGGCAACGGCATAACACATAGCCGCCCCGATGACGATTAAGGAAGCAAGCTCAAAAATGCCATAGCCAGGCTTCACTATGATGAGAACACCCATCAGGCCAAGGCAAATCGCAATTATTTTTTTCTGCGTTAAGGTTTCTTTTAAAAAGAAGGCGGCAATAAGGGCCGTCCAAACAGGGACAGTAAATTCTAATGCAAACACATTTGCCAAAGGTAATAAGCTGATTCCCATAAACCAGCCATACTGCCCTGCAAAGTGGACAAAATTACGTAAAGAATGCAGCTTTAATCGATTGGTACTCAGTTGAGGTTTTTCTTTGAGAGCAAGGTAAATCACACTTAAACAAATAAGGCCGATGGCGCTACGAAAAAAGAGAGCTTGGAAGATCGACAATTCTCCAGCTAATTCTCTTGCCGCTACCGCCATTAGACAAAATGACACCAAACTGCCTGTCATCCATATGATTGCAATCATCTTTACCCTTCAACTTAAATCTTCAACTTAAATCTTTAACTTAAACCTAAGTTTTAAACCTAGGTGCTTGCCCTAATAACCTAAGAAAAAGAGTTTAACAGCAATCACTTTAAGAGGCTTGCTTTAGTGGCTGGACCACCGCTTTGGAGAAATGAGAGTCTGTCTGACGTGGCTTACTTTCTTGCTTAGGGGCAGGATGACGAATCGCTAGCGCTATCATCACCAATAACATGGCCGTGATATCCAATCGAGTTAAACTTTGATCTAGTAATAAAGCACAAGACAGCATGGCTACCACCAGCTCAGCAGAACCAAAAATCGCAATAATTTCTGGCTTGGTTTTAATCGCTCCTATCACAAACAAATATTGAGGAATAGCCGCCGCGATAAAAGCTAGTCCGATTAAAGCCCACCACCCGCTCGCTTCTACAGGAAATATCATTTGTGGAGCGCAATAAATGGCTAAAGGAATCAGCACAATCAGGTGTCCAAGCGTGCCCCATGCCATCCTTCTTGGTGCCGTTAAACTTTGTTTAGGCTTAGCTAAATATTGAATTTGAAAAGCAAATACCAAGGGTGCAAGGAAGCAACCTATTAAAGCAAATTTAGATTCCATCGATAAAGCAGCGGGATCTATCACTAATGATGCCGCAATCAACACTAAAGCAGCGGATAAAACCGCATTCGTATTCACACTGCGTTTAAAAATAAGCACGCCAAGCAGTAAGGAGAAAAAAGGATAAGTGTAATAAATCAGAATCGCCGTCGCCGAAGCTAAAGTTTGTAAAGCATAAAAGTAGGCAAAAATACCTATCCCATTTGCAAACCCTAGCATTAGCATTCTGCTCACTTCTGGCCATAGTGAAGCAGGGGTTGGTAAATAAAATGACAGGAGAATACCAGGTAAGATAAAACGATAAAGCGTCACCATTTCAGCCGACATACCTTGTGCAAACAGTATTTGAGCAAAGAGAGGGTTAAATCCAAAGCCAATCGCAGCTAACAGCACCATTATTGGGCCACTTGCTTGTGTGCTCACGCTTTGTATCTCTTTGATTTGGTTAAAACTCATTCAGTTTTGTCCTTATTAGCCTTAGATTCCAGTAACGCTTCAATAGGCTAGACAATAGTTGAAACTAGATTAATATATAAGTGAATTAATTATTAAATACATGCAAAACCTGCATGTATTAATTAACAATACAGGCTCAATAATGAAGCTCGAAATTAGACACTGGCAAATGCTTAAAGCGATCTCAGAGTTAGGTAATGTGGCACAAGCTGCAGATGCTCTCGGCATTAGCCAATCGGCTTTGAGTCACAGAATCGCCGAGGCAGAACGCCGCATGGGAGGCAAGTTTTTTGAGAAAGAAGGCAGGCGCTTAAAACTCACACCTGCTGGCAGTTTAATCACTCAAGCGGCATTGCACTCGCTACCTGTGCTTGAAAGAGCTGAAAATGACTTTGAACAAAATGCCAGTGATCAAAACCAAATAGTACGGCTTGGTGTCGCCTCTTATTCTTGCTATCACTGGTTACCTGAATTTATTCAATACGCTAGCCAAAAAGCGCCTAAGCTCAAATTACAATTAGTCGCCTCAGCAACACAAAACCCGATTACCAGTTTGCAACATGGGTCAGTGGATATCGTCATTGCACCGGGTTATCTCGCAACCCCGGGTATTATTCCCATTCCACTGTTTGAAGATGAGCTAGTACTCGTCACACCTTACGACCACCCTCTCAGCCATAAACCCTATATAGAAGCGCAAGATCTTAGCCAAGAGCAGTATTACACCTATAGCCAAAATGTCTTACCTGGGTTTGAATATGAACGCTTTATTCGTCCCTCTGGTGTTATTCCTCAACAGGTGGAAGTGGTAGAAATGACAGATGCCATCATAGAATTAATTAGCGCAGGATTAGGTATGAGTATTCTGTCTAAATGGGCAGTCGATGCAGCATTACAATCACAAAGATTAAGCTATACGAAGCTCGGCGAAAAAGGCCTAGACCTAGCTTGGTCAGCCTTAATAAGAGAAAGTGAAAAGCGAAATAGCGCCAGTAAAGAACTCAGCAAATTATTAGCAGCTTGGTATAAACTTTCTCGTTAATAATCAGACACTAAATACCGATTTAAATAACGGATATAACACAGCATTCATTCATAGCCAGACATAAAGTATCAATTTAACCCGTAACATTAGGTGCTCATATGACAGGTGTCGAACTCGTTCTCTTTTCTAGCCTTATCAACTTACTAGTTAGCTACCTTGGAACACCAGACCCTGAACCTATTTGCTCACTCAAAACCGATATTAGCTATGAAGAACAGGTTACCGAGGTTCAACGTCCGGTGTATTGCAAAGACATTGGCCTATAGAGCTTAATCAGCTACTGTCAAAACAACGATTGATGCTATAGAGAATCAGTCGGTCTAAAAGTACAACGTACAGATAAAGCCGCTAGAGCAATGTTATGCACCATCTCATCTACTGTTGTACAGGCATCTGACAAAATTGAAACCTGATACTCTTCTGCTGTTTTTGATAACGCCGTATGGGTAATGCAGTTCTGCGTCATCATGCCGCAAAGCACTAGATCTTCGATACCTTCTGCTTTGAGTAAGCGATTTAATTCAGTTTGCTCAAAACTATCCGCATACACTTTTTGCACTACCTTAGCATCAGGGGCTTCTTTTTTAAGCGCTGCGATAATATCTGCGCCTTCACTGCCCTTTTGGAAAAATGGGCCATCTTCTGGGGCGATATGCTGTACAAAATAAATCGACATGCCTTTTGCTTTAGCTCTATCCATCGCCTCAATAATTTGCTTAATACTGACTTCCATATTCCAAAGAGGATATTTACCCCCTGGCAAGTAGTCATTTTGTGGATCAATAATAATTAACGCGGATTTGTTGTTTGAGGATTGGCTCATTTTTTCTACCTTTTATTAAACTCAATTCATTGAAAGCACTTGCTCAGGCTCTCAGCTAACAACCGCCCTTTAATTGCTAGGCGATAACTTGATAGACATTATGCGAGTTAAAGGCTTGACCGATAAGCGTCTAATTAGACACAATTAATGCGAAATCAGACATTCTTTTTATTGAATTAAAAACAAGATTCGAGCCAGTTTTATGATTAAGATTGCTATAGTAAATTACCCTAATGCGCTGAAATCAGCCCTTTATGGCCTTGAAGAGCTCTTCTTACTCGCTAATGGCATTCGTTCTTCGCAATTACTACCAAGTCTAAATCTGGTTCAGAAACCACTAGAATCTGATGATGAATTAGCAAATTCAACATTCGGGTCCAGTAGTGAAGATGCCGCAAAGCCAATCTTTGACGTGAGCTTAATTGACTGGTCTAGCAAGACAGCATCCAAGCCCTTCGACCAAGTATTTGATGCCATTATTCTCCCGCCTAGTTTGGGATCTGACTTTTATTTAGCGAGTGAAACAGCGTCATTCAACACGTTAAATTTGTGGCTGATAGAACAACACAAGCAAGGTGCGATTTTAAGCTCAGCCTGTGCAGGCGCTTTTCTGCTCGCCAATACCAGACTATTAGACGACAGGCCTGTTACCACTCATTGGCAATTAAGCCAAAAGCTAAAGACACACTGCCCTAAAGCGAAAATAGAAGATGATAAGATTCTGATTAATGATAAAGATATCATTACTGCTGGTGGCTTGATGGCCTGGCTAGATCTTGGTTTAGAGCTGGTGTCTGTACTCACCTGCCCAAGCTTAATGCGACAATTAGGCAAACAACTTGTTGTCGACACAGGCCATAGAGAGCAAGCCTACTATCAAGTATTTAAACCCAATAAACACTCAGACCAAAGTGTGCTTGCCTGCCAACACTATATTCAACAACATCATGCAAAATCGATCAAAGTCGGTGATTTAACCCAGCTAACTCATTTAACCGAACGCACCTTATTACGGCGTTTTCAAAAACACCTTCAGCTCTCACCCAGTGAATATATTCAAAACACCCGCATCCAAAGCGCTTGCGACCTTTTAGAATCGTCTAATTTGAGTGTGGAATCCATAGCCCATCAAGTCGGTTATCTAGATACAAGCGCCTATCGCAAAGTCTTTAACCAAAAGATGGGACTGAGCCCATCTCAATTCAGACAACGATTTGCGAGTAAACGTTAATAACCCTTACTTCTGAGACTGGTAAATGAACCCACAACCAAAGCCTAAAAAGCTAATGCCTGAGAGGCGAGCCATGATTCGTCTCGATTTAGCGCCAACCAAGCGAGACTTCATGCGCAAGGCTAATAATGCATAAGAGGTATGTATTGAACTGACTATCAAGATGATAGACATAAACATGATCCCAAACTGTAGCGGTACAGGTTCACTTTGATTTAAAAACGCAGGGAAAACAGCCGATAAGAATAAGATGGATTTTGGATTACTATAGGAGATCAGCATGGCTTTGATAATCAAGCTTCGTTTTGATATCTGCACTTCTTGCTCTAGCTTATCACTATCTGCCTTCGCCAAATTGATAGTAGGCATCTTATTAAAAGAGCTTTTTAACATCTTAAAACCCATCCAAGCTAAATAAGCCCCCCCTGCTAATTTCATCACATTAAAGACGCTGGGAGCGGCTTCTAATAAAGCGCCTACTCCTAAGGCCGCTGCTAGAGCTATGGTAAATAACGCGATTAGATTACCTAAGATGGTATAAAAAACGCCCCTTAGGCCAGACTCTAACGCTTGTACTATCACTGCAATCACATTAGGCCCAGGTGAAATAGAAGCCAAAGTGATTATCGAAGAAAACATGATCCAGTTTGCCAAATCCATAAACGTTCCTTTTAAGCATCAAATATCAGGTGTCTGAAAGTAGCTGTCACAAAATTATTTAAGAGAAAGCATTGTTTTGCGTGTTTCGCCATCCATTTTCTCAATAGCATAACGTAATGTAGGCCTTGTAAAGCGATTGATATTTTCTTCTATAAAACGGATAACTTCAGCTTGGTGCTCTATTGCCGTTACTTTTAATAACCAACCAACCCCTTTTTGTACAAACTCATTCTCATCTTCAAGCAATAAATTGCACTGTTTAAAAACCAAAGCCGTATTTAGGAAATAGGTTTGCTTGCCCATTTTACGCTTAATAAACTTTACCCAGATAACACAAGCGGCCCGCCGACACCAAGGGCTTTTCGATAACGCCCAATGTTGCATTGACTCAATTAAATGAGGTCGCGCCATCAAGAAATTAAAAATCGCTTTCAGACATAAATCATCCACCAAGGACCAATTATCCGCATAGTGCGCTAACCAATATTCAAAGCGTGCTAATAAAGCATCATCATAATGGCGTTTTACAAACTTGTTTATCAGTGCAAAGGCTAATAAGCACTCTTCGTTATATTTGGCTTCTTTAAGAAAGGCTTCGGTTAACTCTAAGGTTTGCTCGGCATTAAGATCAGCATACTCAGTTTGAAACCTTTTCAGTATCTGTTTGATATCCGCTGCATTGACTCCAAGACATTCAAACCCTTCGGGAAAATAACGACGGCTAGATTCCGCTTTTTCAGGCGTACTGACTTGCCTAAGCTCTGTTTTGAGGTGATGAATATAAAATGAAATGTCTCGCATAAAACAATGACCACCAGCTTGGATCTAGATGAGCCTTTAATTTTGCGTGAGATGTTAACAGAATAAAACCCTTAAATGATGAAGCAAAAAGAGCCCACTTATTAGAGGACTCTTATCAACATCAACCAGACTATTTAATACAGGCAATTTAACTCAGACTATTTAGCTCAGTTAATAAACCTTTTAATTGTGTTTCAAGCTCTTCAGTTAATGGCAATAAAGGTTTTCTCGGATGACCTACGGGTAATCCCTGAAACGCCAAACCAGTCTTAACGGCAGCCGCTAAACCTGTATTTACAATAAACTCTAGAAAAGAATATTGTTGATAAAATAACGCTTTAGCCTCTTCTTGTTTACCACTTTGTACGGCATCAAACAAACGCTTTGGCTGCTCATCGATCAAGCAAGGGGCTGCAGTGCACCAACCACTTGCGCCTGCATTGAGCGCCTCTAATGCTAAATGATTACATCCGTTAAAAAATGGCACCTTAGCGTTTGATAAGGTAAATATTTTATGCATGCGCTGAATGTCACCACTGCTTTCTTTTATCATGCAAGCATTGCCAATTTCTGCCACCATTTTCAGCATAAATTGAGGTGTCATATCGACTCCGCAGGTTGCTGGATTGTTATAAATCATAATAGGCAAAGGGCTAGCGTGAGAAATACTTTTATAGTGTTGATAAATTTCAGCTTCACTCAGTTTGTAATAAGACAGTGGTGAGACCATGACCACATCTGCACCAACAAGGTGGGCGTATTTTGCTCTTTCTATTGCCTGTTCTGTGGTTAGCTCTGCAATACCTATCACCACAGGGACACGGCCTGCGACATGTTTGACTGTATATTTAGCCACTTGCTCCCACTCAGTTTGGTTCAAATAAGCCGCTTCACCAGCGCTCCCCAAGGCGGCGATAGCATCAACTTTTGCAGCTAACAGCCTATCAATAACAAGCCCTAACTTTTCAAAATCTAACGCACCACTCTCTTGATTAAAAGGCGTAACTGGATAGCCTATAATGCCTGATAAATTCATTTCACTTCTCCTTATAGACAATCTGTATGTGATTTAAGTGCTTGCCTTGCATAGTAAGCAAAGTTCACCTTGTTACGCTTATCGGTTGAAACCCAATCATGTGCCTCTTGAGCAAGGTCAACAGGCAAAGGCTTTACTTCTCCTGCCGCCATTGCAAGCAACTGCAATTTAGCCGCACGTTCAATTAAGATGGCCAAGTTACAGGCCTCTTCAATGGTTTTCCCTGTGACTAGCTGCCCGTGATGAGCAAGAAAAACGGCTCTATTGGTACCAAGCGCTTTAGAAATAAGGACACCCTCCTCATTACCTACAGGTACACCCGGCCAATCACTCACAAAAGAGCAGTCATTGTATAAACCACAGGTATCCATCTGAGAAATAATCAAGGGGGTTTTCAACATGGATAAAGCAGCAATATAGGTTGGATGAGTATGAATAATGCAATTCACCTCAGGGTGTTCTTTATAGATCCAAGTGTGAAAACGATTGGCAGGGTTCGCCATTCCTTCTCCATTGTTAGGGTTAAGATCCTGATCAACTTCGATTAGATTTTCTGCGCTTATTTCATCGAACCCTAAGCCAAAACGCTGGGTGATAAAACGATTCTCAATGTCTGAGCGACAAGTGATCTGTCCCGCTAAACCTGAGTCGTGCCCTTTATCAAATAAGATTCTAGAGGTTAACGCCAACTTTTGACGTTGGCTTAAATCCATATCTTGAATCACTCTATTCATGTTGTCTTGGGCACTTTGCATTAACTCAGTTTTGCTTTTATCTGCTGTCTGCATAGCTAACTCCTTCGTTCATATATTTTTGACGGCAGAGATAAACTAGCGATAAACTGGATCACTAATAAGATCCAGATTATTTTATTTATATGGTCCAGTTAGTTTTTAAATGTGATTAATAACGCAATTACTAGAGTGATAACTGTTTATGCAGAGACCTTGGGAAGTACAGTTCTGGCTTGAAGATAGCCCAGGGAAAACCCTGCATTCAAAGCTATTAAATAAATTAACCTCAGATATTTTGACGGGAAGACTAGCCACAGGCAGCATGCTCCCAGGCACCCGTGCATTAGCTAAACAACTCAATATTAACCGTAAAACTGTACAGCTGGTTTACGAGGAACTCGAAGCCCAAGCTTGGTTAGTCAGTAAACCAAGAAGCGGTACATTCGTATCTAAGACACTGCCAGAACAAGGGCTTTCTAATCAAAACCAAGCATTGCTGGCCCCCTCTCACCATACCAAGTTGCCATCTGAACTTGTTACCATGCTGTATCAAAATGCACTTAGCTCATTTGACGCAACTCCAGTATCGAATGATGGCATTCCCGATTCTCGCCTTATTCCCTACGATTTATTAGCAAGAACCTATCGCCGCGTTTGCATTGAATTAAGTCGTCATTCGAACCTTGGTTATGGCGATCCAAGAGGTACAACTGAATTACGACATTGCATCAAAAAGATGCTGACTGATGATAGGTTTATGACTTGCTCTATTGAGCAGGTATGTATCGTGCGTGGTAGCCAAATGGGGATATACCTAACCTCTAGAATATTAGACCCAAACAAGGGTGCTATTATCATGGAGGATCTATGCTACTCACCCGCAAGAGCCGCTTTTGAATCAAATGGTTTCACGGTTTTAAAATGCAGATTGGACCAGAAAGGCCTTGATGTTGAACATCTAAAAGAGCTACTTAATCAACATAAGGTAACGGGGGTTTATGTGACTCCACATCATCAATACCCCACAACGGTTTGCTTACCAATGGATCGAAGGCTCACCCTACTCGATCTATCTAAAACCTATCAGTTTGCTGTGATAGAAGATGATTATGATCATGAGTTTCATTATGAGGCTAACCCTGTCCCTCCTCTAGCCAGTCTGCCAAATGCTGAAAATGTCATTCATATTGGCTCTATGTCAAAAGTATTCGCGCCTGGGCTAAGGCTTGGCTATATGGTGGCTAACCAAGCATTTATCGAAAGAGCTGCACAAGAGATAGTACTGATAGATAGACAAGGAAACACAATCACAGAACATGTACTGGCAGACCTCATGGAATCAGGTGAAGTGAGACGTCATATTCGTAGAACAAGAAAGCAATATGAAGCAAGACGAAACCTTGCTGCTGCTGAGTTTGAGCGTATATTTTCAGATAAGGTGTCTTTTAAACTCCCTACCGGAGGCATGGCTATTTGGGTCGATATATCCAAGCTCATCACCCCAGAAAAGCTCAGTGAATTACAAGGCTTATGTCATAGTAATAAAGACTCAACACTCAATACTTTTTATACAGACGAGCAGGTCAAGCCCTCTCATATTCGATTCGGGTTTGGCGCATTAAATGAAGCAGAAATAACCCAATCTATCGAAACATTAGCACGTACTTTGTTTTAGCTACTTTGCTTTAACTACTGAGTTTTAAATATTCTGATCAGGCATAAAAAGGCTATTTAAAGCCTTTATTTGCTTTATATGGATTAAGCAGAAGCACTTAGGCCAAGGCTTTCGATGGCTTTTATGGCGATAAATTCATCTCGATCTGAGCTTGCGCCCGATACCCCTATGGCGCCGATAATCTCGCCCGCCTCCAGTATTAAAACACCACCGGGTAAAGGGATAAAATTGCCACCCGTTGCGCCATTAATGGTTGTAGCAAACATTTCTGGCAATACATTTTTATTCACTAGGTTATAAAACTGCCTTGTGCCAAAACCTAACCCTAAAGCCGCAGCAGCTTTACCTTTAGCAATATCGAATCTTGCTGTGCCTGAGTTATCTTGACTGGCCGAAGCTTTAATATGGCCACCTGTATCAAGCACAACAAACGTCAAAGGGGCTGAGTTTTGTTTCTCAGCCTCCTCTAGTCCATGCTCTATGATATTAAGCGCTACCTTTAATTTTATCCCTCGCATTTACTCGCTCCTGTTCTTGTCATACTAAGATGTGCCTTGCCAAAGAAAGCTCGTCATTGAGATAGAGTGGTGCTGTATTGGGCTGGTTAGCTGGCTAAACTCATCCTCTTTGGTTGTCGCTCCCATCGCAATTAACAAAGGTAAATAGTGCTCTGGCGTCGGGTGTGACGGTTTAAAATCTGGATTCTTCACAGACGCATTTTGCAAAGCTTTTAGATTACGTTTTTGCGCCTGTTCGGTTACCCATAACTCAAACCTTGCTGCATAATCAGCGACTTTTTGATGCTTCATTTGGATATCGTACAAGTTATGGGTTAACCCGCCGGAAGCAATAATCGCAACACCTTGCTCGCGCAATGAATACAAGTGAGAGCCGAAATCAACCAAGTCCTCTGGTGTAGCATCCACATTAAGCGAAACTTGCACAATGGGAATATCCGCCTCTGGCCTTAAATGCAGTAAGGGTATCCAGACCCCATGATCGAAACTTCGCCTTGGATCTAAATGGGCTTGTACACCTTTTTGTGCAAGCAAGGTTTGAATGGTTTGAGCAAGTTCCGGCTGACCCATAGCAGGATAAGTCAGCTCATATAAAGCTTTCGGAAAGCCGCCAAAATCATGCAAAATGCCAGGCTCACGACTATGCGTAATAGCATTTCCTCGTGTCATCCAATGGGGTGAGATAACAACAATTGCTGAACTTTGATCAAACAAATCTGAGATTTCATTTAATTGCTGCCCAGCAATGCCGGGCGCAAGACCATACATGGGCGAGCCATGGCTAATAAACATCACAGGAGCGAGTGACATTAGGCAACCTCCTCGGCTGGCTTTTGAGCTTGAAATTGCCCAGCCTTTAGGTATTTAAACCATGGTAATTCAGGGCCTTGTGGCACAATTCCCGATGGGTTTAAGGCTTTCACTGAGTAATAACCTGCTTTGATATGGTCGACTCGTGTGTTCTCACTAAAGGCTTTGATACTTAATAAACGATCAAGATACGCAGACAAATTAGGATAATCGGAAATGCGACGTAAGTTGGTTTTAAACAAGCTGAAATAGGCAGGATCAAAGCGTACCAAGGTCACAAATAAACGAATATCACTTTCAGTTATTTGCTCTCCCACCGCATAGTTTGCCTGCTCGAAATGCACTTCAAGTTCATCTAAGCAATTAAAAACATCGGCAAAAGCTTCATCATAAGCAAGTTGGCTTGAGGCAAAACCAGCACGATAAACCCCATTATTAAGTGAGTGATAAATCCTGTCATTAAAAGCATCTATTTTCGTTTGTAATGCACTCGGGTATAGGTCGATATCAGACTTATGAACCGGTCTTAAATCTTCATTTAATACTCTTAAAATATCAGAAGATTCATTATTCATAATGTGACTTTTTGAAAGGTTCCAAAGCACAGGGACAGTGGCACGACCCGAATAGTCTGGGTCTGTTAGCGTATAAAGTTGATGCGCAAATTTCACATCCCTTATCGCGCTGGTTGTTGCGCCAGGAAAATCACCAAACTTCCAACCAAAGTCTGTTAATACAGGCTCTACTACCTTCACCTCTATTTGCTCTTCTAAACCTAATAAGGAGCGGGCAATCAAGGTTCGCGTTGCCCAAGGGCAAATGTAGGCAACATACAATCTTAGGCCTTCTTTAACGGCTTTTGCGGGGTCAGTGATACGCTCTCTAAACACACTGTCTTGGCGAATAAATCGACCTTGAGCATCTTTCTTTTGTACTGGATCCCAATTTTTCTGCCATACACCATTTACTAACATAATTTTTTCCTCTTAAGCTGTCTCTGAGCCGCTATTTCAAAACAAAACTTTCGAACTGAGTCTCTAACTGACTCTCTTATGGGAGGCGGTTTATTTCTTCATTCACCACCTTTGATAGTTTTATTATCTAAAATCCAATATATTTAACAATTACCCATATTTTAAAATCACTGTTTAGGAAGATTTTACAATCAACAAATTAAAATTGATGGAAGCCTTTATCACAGTGTTTGAAGAAGGCTCTTACACCGCAGCGGCTAAACGCTTGGGCCGAACTAAAGCCATGGTAAGTACACAGGTTTCTCAGCTTGAGGCTCACTTGCAGATTCGTTTAATGACCCGCTCTACTCGCTCGATACAGGCAACAGCCATGGGGCGAACCTATTATGAACAAGCCAAACTTCTGCTTGAGGATTTAGATAACTTAGAGTCTCAATTAACTCAGTCATCTCAAAATGTGGCGGGTAAACTCAGAATTGCTGTACCGACAACGTATGGTGAGCAGGTTGTCATGCCCTTTGTGGCAAAGCTTATAGAAACCTATCCAGAATTAGAGATTGATATTCTATTAAGCGATCGATATGTGGATCTGATAAACGAAGGGGTTGATGCAGCCATTCGCATTGGTAGATTAGAAGATTCATCCTTAATCGCCAGCCATATTGGTAAGGTGTACATGATGCTATGCGCTTCTCAGGCCTTTTTAGAGAGCTATCCAACACCTAGACAATTTAGTGATTTAAGCGACTTGCCTTGTGTACTTGATGACAACTCCCGTGAAAATCATTGGTCGTTCGAAGCCATTGAAAACCAAGATGCAATGGAAGGAAATAACACGAAAGGCAGAATAGAAAGCAGAGTTAAAGTAACGCCAAATTATAAGGTACGGGTGAATAGCGCCTCGGCGGCGGTTCAGCTAGCACGCCATGGAAAACTCATTTGTTATACCCCAGCATTTGCCGCCCAAGATCTCATCAATCAAGGGCTGTTAGTTCCTATTTTAGCGAAGGCTCATCAAACTCATTTTCCCATACAGATAGTCTACCCACATAGAAAACATACTTCGGCGAGATTGACCCAATTTATTGCGGAATTTAAGGTTTATCTCACTGAACAAAAAGTGAAATAAAAACTAGGGGACCTGCGAATAAGTCCTCCCGCCTCAGCGTGTGGATAAAAGCCGCTAGATTTATGGCGAGGAGCGTAACTTAATAGTTATTCTATTGATAAGATCCTCAACTTAAAGGTAGGTCTTTTAGACCACGCCCTTCGGGCCTTTGAAGAATACCTAAACGGCATTTCAGAAAAAAGTATCACCCTGTGTTGTCACATCTCGAAAGGTACCTACAGCTCTTATCAGAAAAAAGCGTCAAAGTGACGCCTTGAATGACACTTTTTCTGAGAAGACTGAGAAGAGGTGACTTAATCGCAGGTTCCCTAGCGTTCCTGAAACGCTAGCTTCACACCTAAACCACAATAGATGCTGCCAATCGCCTTATTTTGTCGGCGCATGAGAATAGGATTACGACGTAAAAATGCGCCTAGCCTGCCGGCACTTAACGCCACAACAAAGGTACTAAAAAGCCCAATTCCCACAAATAGAAGCCCTAGTGTCATCATTTGCAAAGCCACCATGCCTTGTTCTGGCGCTACAAACTGAGGTAAGAAAGCTAAAAAGAACATGGCAGATTTAGGGTTAAGCACTTCTAATAAAACCCCCTGTCGAAAGGCATCTTTAGCTGAGATGACACTCATTTGTTTAGGTAAACTCAGGTCACTTTTAACAAACAACGCCTTAATACCAAGGTAAATAAGATAAGCAGCCCCTAGGTACTTCACTATGCTAAACATCAAGGCTGACGCAAGAATAATCGCAGAGATACCCAATACCGCTAACAAGGTATGAATTAAGTCCCCAACCGCAATCCCAAACCCAGTGAAAAGACCCACACGTACACCTGATTGGCTTGATCTTGCTAGGGTTAGCAAGGTAGCAGGACCTGGGGTGAAGGCAAAACCTATCAAGATAGCAAGATAAGTAATGAGGGTTTCTAGGGTTAACATTTCGACCTCGTTTTAAGCTAGATGTTTTGGCTAAAGGACTTTTATTAAAGGCGCCTTGTTTTTAAAAGCTTTTGTTAAAAGGCGCTTGGATTAAAGTTTCAGATTACTTACAGCCAATATATTAAATTGAGCAGATCATTACCATGAGAATTAATACATGATTGATCTTTATTTTCTCTTCTCTCATTTCACTTACTCTTTCACTCAACCATTCACTTAACATAAGGTTAAGTGAATGCAGCATAAAGATCGTTTGTCGCCCTCTTTTTCCTACGCCACCATGAGTCTCATCACAAAATAACAAGATGGGAGTAAGCCAATGCGTTTCGAAAATAAAGTCTGTGTCATAACAGGGGGAACAGGTGGTGTGGGCCGTACCTTAGTGACGCTTTTTGCCAGTGAAGGGGCCAAGGTCATGATAGCGGATAGAGAGGAAGAGACCTGTGCTCAACTCGTCCAAGAGATCACCTCAACCGGTGGTCAAGCCGCTTTTTATGCTGGTGATTTACGCAGTAAAGACTATTGTGAGAGCTTGATTCAAGCAACGGTTGAAACCTTTGGTGGGCTTGATATTTTACTTAATAATGCGGGCATTATCCCCCGAGGTACAATCGAAGAAACCAGTGATGAAATGTGGTCGCTGGCCATGGACGTTAATCTCAATGCTGTCTTCTTTTTATGTCGAGCAGGCATTCCTCATATGAAGCAAAATGGTGGTGCTATCGTCAATACATCCTCTGTTTGGGGCACTCACCCAGGCCCTGCCCATGTGGCTTATTGCACCAGCAAAGGTGCTGTAGCAGCACTAACAAAAAACCTAGGCCGTGATTGTGCGCCCTTTAATATTCGCGTGAATGCCGTTTGTCCTCACGAAATCAATACTCCCATGATACGTACAGGTTTTGAACGCCGTGGCCTTGACCCAGACAAAGCAGTGGAAGAGCTGAATAAAACCGTGCCTTTAGGCCGCATCGCCGAACCTGAAGACATTGCCGATGTGATCGCCTTTTTAGCATCAGATCAGTCCCGCTATATTGCTGGAGAAACTATCGAAGTCACTGGCGCTAAGCCAGTATCAGGTTGAGGATTTAAAATGAATGCTACCCATATACAAACAAGCAATACTTTGACTAACAAACTGGCCCTAGTGACAGGTGGCGGCCGTGGTATTGGTCGCGGTATTACCGAATGCCTATTAGCCGCTGGCGCTAAGGTACTGATAGCTCAACGCCAAGAATTAGATCAAGCATTAGCCGATGATTCCCGTGTCTTTTATATAAAAGCAGACTTAAGTGAACGCCAAGCACCCTATGATATTGCCTCTTTTGCCGACACATTAGGTGGCGTCGATATCTTGGTTAACAATGCGGGTTTTATGTTCGAACAGCATATACAAGATATGGATGAAGCAAGCTGGGATAAGATGATGATAGTCAATTTGCGAGCACCGGTTTTTCTCGCCAAAGCCCTTCTCCCCCAACTAAAAGCTAAGAGCACAACTAATCATGGCGCCAGTATCATTAACATTGGCTCAATCGAAGGCATAGCTGCTAACCCCTATCACACCGCCTATTGTGGATCTAAAGCCGGTGTTCATGGGGCAACTCAAGCTTTGGCTATTGATCTTGGCAAGGACGGTATACGCTGTAACGCCATCGCCCCTGGTTGGATTAACTCAGATTTAAGTAATAACTATATTAATGACCAAACAGATCCCGCCCAAGCACACATAGACCTGATAGCCATGCACCCAGTGGGACGCACGGGTGAACCTGAAGATATTGGTAATATGGTGGTGTTTCTTGCTTCGGAACAAGCAAGTTTCATTGCAGGACAAACCTTCGTGGTTGATGGCGGCAGAACAGCCAAATTGCCGCTGCCTTTTTAATCAGCATTTATTCACTATTTATTAGCTAATGTCTAAAGATGGCCGTTTGCGAGAGTAACCAGTCTCGCAAATGGACCATTTCTGGCTTATCCACAAGATCTTTTCGACAAACAAAATAATGCTTACGCTCAATCGCCTTAAAACTGTCTGGCACAGGCCGTACCAAACGACCATCATCCAACATATCCTGTACTAAGTGCTGCCATCCAAGGCCAATTCCGACACCTTGTAAAACAGCATCTAATAACATGGGAAAATGGCTGAACATCATATCGGGCGTTACGCCTTTAAGTGCTTTTTTAGGCTCATCCTGTTCTGATTGATCTAGCTGAAGAAGCCAAGTGGCCCAGTCCACAGGCTGCCACCATTTTGCCTGCCAAAATTTTGAATCCAATTCCAAAAGTGAATGCTGAATGAGGCAATCAAGGTTTACGATATCTGGATTTTCCGCTAACAATTGCGGCGTACACACAGGAAAAATAACTTCAGAAAAAAGAAAATCCGATTCGTAAAGCTCACTCTTTTCTAACCCTAAGGTAATGCCTGCCTCAAACTTATCCGCCATATTAGGGTTTTGCTCTAAGCTGGTAAGTTGCAAATGTATATCTGGATGTAACTTGCGTAATTGTGGCAACCTGGGCACTAACCACAAGCGGCTAAAGGAGCTTGTGGCATATAGATTAAGGTAGTTTGGCAAAGACTCTGATTGGATTTCTTGGCTAGTTTTAGCAATATCAGCAAAGGCATTATGGGTACTTAAATACAGTTTTTTGCCTGCTGGGGTGAGACTGACTTTTCTATGACCACGCAGAAAAAGGTCAACAGCAAAATCCTCTTCAAGTTGTC
This sequence comes from Marinomonas sp. SBI8L, assembly GCF_001624705.1. Lineage (GTDB taxonomy): Bacteria > Pseudomonadota > Gammaproteobacteria > Pseudomonadales > Marinomonadaceae > Marinomonas. The sequence goes on along the minus strand of NZ_JSEO01000016.1, from coordinate 47,324 downwards.
TTATCTGACGACTCACCGCAGCTTGCGTCACACATAACTCATCCGCTGCTAGTTTGAAACTGCCATGCCTTGCTGCAACTTCAAAGACACGCAGCCCAGTTAAAGAAGGAAGGTTTCGCATCATTTTTTCTCAAATAGAAAGTCTGTCATCGAGTTAGCAGTCTCTTTATTCATAAGCACTTTTATCCATAAGCCACTTTTTACCCATAGGCCCTTAGTAGCCACAGGCACAACATACCTCCTACTACTGGCCAAAAAACGCTACTGCTGTACTTAGCAATAAGGATAGTGACTAAGGCAGCAAGAATTTGTAAAGGGTCTATCTGATACTCATTCGTCGGTCTGGTAAAGACGATTCCAGGCATACAAAGCGCGGCTAAAATACCCGGTGGCAACAGAGCTAAAATAGGCTTACTTCGCTCAATCAAAGCCGCTGAGCTTGCATGTAATTGAATAAAAGAAAGGCGAATTAAAAAGGTGCCTAATCCTGCGGCAAAAAAGAGTAACCAAAGGCTTAAATTATCCATGTTTTCCTACCCTCTTTTGCAATAAGTTTGGTAACAGCAAACCACAGGAAACACCAGCGACCACAGCCGCAATAAAACCTATGTTGTAGGGTAAAAGCTGAAAGGCGATGGCACACAAGGCAGAAATACAGGCGACTAAAAACAGTCTTCTATTGGTGATTGTGGTGACTAACATAGCAAGAAAAGCCAGTGGAATGGTAAATTCTAACGACCAACTCGCGGGAATACTGGCCCCGAGGGCTACCCCTAAGGCCACCGAAATAAACCAGCTTAAAGCCATAGAAATAGCAACGCCCGCTAGATAGAAAACTCTTTCGCCTTTAGATTTAGCTTGCTGCTCAGGCATAGAGCAAAGCCCATAAACTTGATCTGACAACATAAAGGTTAAAGGCAGCCGATAACGTTTTTTTAATGGGCCTAACAAAGGCGCGAAGCTTGCGCTGTAAATCACAAACCTTAAATTAATGACCAACACTGTAAATACAATAATGATAAAAGGCGCATTATCTTGAATCAGAGAATAAGCTGCTAATTGCGCAGAACCTGCAAAAAATAGCACTGTCATTCCCATGATCATTTCAGGTGTCATTCCCATGGAAACACCTGTGGCACCGGCAATCAGACCAAAAGGTAATACACCTGAAACTAAGGGGAGCAAGTCCCTTACTCCAAACCAAAACGCTTGTCTGTGACTGGCCATTATTAAGCTTCCTTAAGGTCAAACTGGAAAGATCTTGTAACGCCTATTTATCATCCCTTTTAACACTCTCTTATTTATCACTTTTGAGAGAGTGAAGATGAATGCGCATTATTATTTTTTTGAGTAATAGAGCCTGATTAACCTTGGCACTTTTATCACACTGGCATCCTTAGCACACTAACCTATCTATCCAGCCATTGGTATTCTGGCCATCAAACATGGCAGATCTGTCTTGTCTTGGTGACATGCCAAAGAAGTCTTTATAGCACTTTGAGAAGTGTGTCGGGGCGGTGAAACCACAGGATAAGGCCACATCCAAAATTGAGTGGCTGGTGTTAATGATCTTATCGCGTGCATGCTTCAACCTAAGCTGTAAATAAAACTTTTTTGGAGAGTTAGCTAAATGCTTTTGAAACAACCTTTCTAACTGTCGCGTGGAAACACCACTATGAAAGGCTATTTCTTGCATTTCAAGGGGCTCACTCAAGTTAGACTCCATCAACTCAATTGCATTGATTAAGCTTTTACCTAACCCAGAAAACTGCTTTTTGAGCGCGCCCTTCTGGGTAGCGTCACCTGTGCGTGGTTTATCTACAACCAGTTGAGCATAGAGTCTTTGCGAGATAACAGGTGTTATTCTGTCGATCAAATCTAGCATCATATCGGCGGTTGCTAGACCACCTGCACAGGTATAAATACCATGACTAAAGCTAAAGATATTGGTGTTAAAGTGCAGCCTAGGATATTGCTCAGATAAGTCTTTTAGGTAATTCGCATGACAGCTCACAGGTTTATTTTTTAATAAGCCTAAACTGGCCAATCTATGAACACCGGTTTCCAACGCAACTAACCATGCCCCCTTTAAATAATGATGTCGAATAAATGAATCTGGGCCTTGGGACGCTTGTTGCTGATGATGGTTTCCACCTAATACCACAATAAGATCAAACCCTTCATCTTGGGATAGGGCTGACATTGGTTTAACCGCTTCATTTTGATAAACAATTTTTGAATGGCTTAGATGAGAGTCATCGAACACAAGTACATGGCTGTATAACTTTTCTGGTAAAAAGTCATTTGCCTGTTTGAGTGTTTCCAACATCAAAGCCAAAGATAACTGAGAGAATCCCTGTTCCAATAAAAAACAGAACTTAAAAGATTGAAGCTTATTAAAATTCATCTACAACAACCTACTAAGCTTGATGGTCTGATTTCTTGGTTAAAAAAGATATGACTCTCGCTCTCACCTTAACCATTACCAGGGGTCTAGGGAGCCTACGAATAAGTCCTCCCGCCTCAGCGTGTGGATAAAAGTCACTAGATTTATGGCGAGGAGCGCAACTTAATAGTGATTCTATTGATAAGGTTCTCAACATAAAGATAAGGCTTTTAGACCACGCCCTTCGGGTCTTTCAGAAAAAGTAACACCCTGTGTTGTCACTTCTCGAAAGGTACCGACATTACGTCAAAGTAACGCCTTGTGTGATACTTTTTCTGATAAGACTGAGAAGAGGTGACTTAATCGCAGGCTCCCTAATATTCAATTCTGATATTGCCGGTCACACTGGTACAGCAAGACAGCACATAACCTTGTGCAATTTCTTCTTCACTGATACCACCGTTTTGCAGCATTTCAAACTCGCCTTCTTCCACCTTGACTCGACAAGCACCACATATCCCCACGCCACAGGCTTTGGAAATATTAACCCCAGCTTCTTGAGCCGCTTGGTTTAAGTTGGTGCCTATTGCCACATCCAAGGTTTTATCAGAACCGCTAAAGCTCACTTGTACCATATCTTTTGGTTGCTGGTTTTCTATCTCAGCGGCATCCGCATGCTTATGGGCTTGCTCTACATCATCCACAGGTGTCGCGCCAAAGGATTCTTCGTGATAACGAGACATGTCATAACCTGCGGCTTCTAGCATCTGCCTGACCGCCTTCATATAAGGCTCAGGTCCACAGCAAAAGACCTCTCTTTCCATAAAATCTGGTGCAATTAAGCCCAACATAGCGTTATCTAAATAACCACGATAACCACCCCAAGCCTGCCCTATTTCTGTGGTTTCACAGATAAGGTGCATCTTAAAGTTCTCAATACGTGTGGTCATATACTCAAGCTCTAACGGATAAATAATATCCTTAGGAGAACGGGCACTATGGGCAAACACCATGTCGACTTCTGAGTCCGTATCAAACCACCAGCGAGCCATGGACATCACAGGCGTAATGCCCACACCACCAGACAAAAGCAATACTTTATCTGCTGGGAAATCCATACAATTAAATTGCCCGACAGGCCCATGGACAGCGATTTGATCACCCGATTTGAGGTTGTCATGTAGCCAGTTCGACACCTGACCACCTTCGACCCGTTTAACTGTGATAGAAAAGCTGTAAGGAATCGAAGGCGAACTTGAAATCGTGTACGAACGCATGACTCGCTGCCCTTCTATTTCAAGCTCTAAGGTGACAAATTGCCCCGGTTTGAAAAAGAAAAGCACGGGTTCACTCATGCCAAAGGTAAAAGTGGTGACATCATGGGTTTCTGCAATGACTTTGACACAACGCACTTCATGACGGCCATTACTCCATGTTTGAGTCATCATGGGATTGATAAAGTCCGAGGTATTAAATTGGCTCATTGGCCTCTCCTAACAGCTAACTTGTCTGTCTTTGAATGATTAGACTTTCAATTAACAGTCATGCAATTAATAGTCATTAAATTATTCTGGTTAAAGTTCGATACCCGCTTGCCACTCTTTCCAACGCATAGTCACTTTTGCGCCTAAGGATAAAAATGGCTCAGGGGGTAATTTTGCAGGTGCCTGATGAATTAAGAATTCATCTAACCTATCCGATTGACCCAACACAGCTTGTTCTGCCGCCATCATGCCGGATAAGGTTCCTTTGACGGTACCAAGACCATTTTGACAAGCGGCAGACCAGATACGCGTTTCCACCTCACCAAAAGCAGGCATAGAGTTCCAAGACAAACATAAACGCCCACCCCATCTATGCTCCATTTCCACGCCCTTGAGCATAGGAAAACGATTAGCAAAAGCCTTATCCTGTAGCTTTTCTGCGGTGCGTATATTGCTTGAATTCACTTCCATATTTTGATTCAAGGTCGCGTGATTTCGCACCACTACCCTGTGTCCGCTACCCATAAAGTCAGAACTTCTGCGCACTGTGGTGCCCATAGGATCAGCAGGTAAGATTCCCCAATCGTTAACGCCGCCAAGACGAGTCACTTCTTTGTCGGTTAAAGCTCTGGTCATAGAGGCATAGGTAAAGACATGCAGTAATTGACGAGGAAAAAAACCAAAAGATTGAATATGACCGTTCACAGCTAAAATGATATTTTTCGCTTTCACTGAGCCTTTTGGTGTTACCAGCTTATGGGGGTTACCCAGATCAATATGAATGACAGGACTATTCTCATAAAAGCTCACTTTTTCACTTAAGCCTTGAGCAGCTTGACGAATAAAAGCGGCTGGCTGAATCATAACCGCCCCCGGGGTATAAAGCCCTTGGAGATAAAAATCTAACCCGGTCCAATCTTTCATATCCCCATGACTCATGAGGCGATACTCTTCTCCAAGCGCTTCAAGGTGATGACGATAACTCTCTATATGAGCTTGGCCTTTGGCTGAACCTGCCCCTGTTACCTTGCCACAAGGGTCAAACACCTTTGAATCCATCTCATATTCTTCTGCCATATCATGGGCAAAACGAATCGCAGCACGGTTTAAACGTATTTGCTGTAAATCATGCTCATGGGCACCTGCGTAGGTTTCTGAATTTAAGTCATGGGGCAAATCAATCATAAATCCAGAGTTTCTACCTGCTGGACCTTCGGCAAGCTTATTTGCTTCTAGCAAAACAATTGACTCGTCACCCACCAGCTGACTTAAGCGTCTTGCAGCCGCAAGTCCGGTAAAGCCCCCCCCTACGACTACCCAATCAGCGTCGATATCTGAGGTTAACGCTGGATACTCAGGTGCAGCGGGTAAAATACTATTCCATGCAGCAGGTCCTGGGTCTTTCGGCAGCCTTTTCACTTCGATATTTTTAGGCATAAATTGCTTCCTGTCTGAACCATATGGCGTGCATAAACAGCACCCCATATGGACCCAATAGGCGTGGTGATTTAGTCAACGCAAGCGTCAACAGCATCATCACTCAGATCAACCCAGATGGTTTTTAACTCTGTGTATTGATCATGGGCATGGACAGAATTATCACGACCACCAAAACCTGACTGCTTGTAACCGCCAAATGGTGTGGTGATATCCCCTTCACCAAAACAATTCACTGTGACTGTACCTGCTTTAATGGCTTGTGCAGCACGAAGGGCTTTTTTAGCGTTAGCCGTAAAGACAGAGGCAGCTAGACCGTATTCAGTATCATTTGCCACAGCGATAGCTTCATCGTAACTTGCGACTGTGATGACAGATAAAACAGGGCCAAAGATCTCTTCTTGGGCTAACTTGTCGTTATTCTTCACCCCGTCAAAAACAGTCGGCTGAATAAAGATGCCATCCATGGTTTGACCACCTACTATGGCGTCATAACCTTGCGATTTACCTTCATCCAAATAGCTATTCACTTTGGCAAAATGACCTTTGTCTATCATGGCACCCAGCTGTTTAGTTGGATCTAATGGATCGCCGGTATTCCAGTCTCTGGCATGAGCTTTAATACGTTCTAATAATTGCGCTTTCACTCCGTCTTGGACAATTAAACGAGATCCTGCTGAGCAGTTCTCCCCCATGTTCCAAAAAGCAGCGGCACAGACTTGCTCTGCCACTTTGTCCAGATCTTCAGCGTCATCTAGCACGATACAAGGGTTTTTACCTCCAAGTTCCAATACGACTTTCTTCAAGTTAGAGTCGGCTGAATAACGTAAAAAGCGGCGCCCAGTTTGGGTTGATCCGGTGAAGGTCACCATGTCTACATCTTTATGCAAACCAAGCGGTTCACCCACTTCAGCCCCTGTCCCTGTGATAATGTTAAGCACACCTTTTGGTAAGCCTGCTTCACTGGCTAATTCAGCGATACGCAAAGCCGTTAATGAGGTTTGCTCGGCAGGTTTGACCACCATAGAACAGCCGCTGGCTAACGCTGGCGCTATCTTCCAAGCCAACATGAGTAAAGGGAAATTCCAAGGTAAAACCGCCCCGACAACCCCAATAGGTTCACGCACCACCATGGCAATGGCATCTGGTCCAACCGGTGCGGTTTGATCATAAATTTTATCAATTGCTTCTGCGTGCCAAGTCAGCGTATGGATAAATTCTGGAATATCGATGGTTTCACAATCCAGTATCGGCTTACCTGAATCTAGGCTTTCTAGCACAGCTAACTCACGGCTATTGCGCTTGATCAACTTGCTCAGCTCAATCAATACCTGTTTACGATCACTTGGATGCATCTTGCTCCAACGACCATCTTCAAAAGACTCACGTGCCTTACTTACTGCAAAGTCCACGTCCTGAGCATTACAAGCTGCAACCTGTGCCAGTGTTTCTCCATTGGCTGGATTAATTGTCTCGAAAGTATTGCCTGATAAAGCAGGGCGAAAACCGCCATCAACAAAACTCATGGCTGCAGGGTTAAGCTCGGCAGCAATTGCTTGGTACTCTTCTAATGTTAATAAATCTGACATGCTTACTCTCCTGCTTCTGTGCTGGCTGTTTCTGTATTCGCTGAGGATGTGTTGGCCTTGTTGATATTGGCTTTGATGGTCTCAACAAATGCGCCAGCTTCAGATGACGAAGGTGTTTCTGCCACGATACTTGCTATGGTCGTTTTCAAGGTTTTTACCACTTGCGCCATCGCTTGTTTATCCGCTTTATTAAGGCCACAAAGCGGTTTACGCACTTCGCCAGATACACGACCATCCAAGGTCACACCGTATTTCACACTCTGAATAAACTTACCGCCCTGCTCTAGCACACGCATAAGAGGCATCATGGCTGACATAATGCGACGGCCTTTGTTAAAGTCGTTATCGATGACACAAGCTTGATAAAGGGCGATATGCTCTTTAGGTAAGAAATTAGATCCAGCGCAAACCCAGCTTTTAGCGCCCCAAGCAAAGAACTCTAATGCTTGGTCATCCATACCGCAGGCCACTTGGATATGAGGATAATCACGAGCTAACAGATGTAAGCGATTGATATCGCCGGAACTTTCCTTGATACCGCAGAAGTTATTAGAGCGTCCCACACGGTCAAGAAACTCTTCTTCCATGTTGACTCCCATACGATCTGGATAGTTATAAAGCATGATAGGCAAGTCTGCTGCACGATCCACAGCCAATGCATGTAACGCCAACTCTCTTTGAGTCGGTAGAGAATAAGGCGGCGTTGCCACCAAAATCACATCCGCTTCATGCTTAGCGGCATCTTCGGCTAATTTAATTGAAGCGTTTGGATTAATTGAACCCGTACCAAAAATAATCTGTAATTTATCGCCACAAATTTGACGAGCTATTTTTAGCAGTTCGACCCTTTCTTCGTGACTTTCAACATAATACTCACCGGTTGTGCCACCTATCATCAGCCCATGAACACCTGACTCTAGTAAATACTGAACGTGGGCAGAATAAGCCTCATAGTCGATTGAATAATCGTCCTTAAAAGGCGTGATTACTGGGGTATAGATGCCTTCAAAATGCATTTAACTCACCTTAATTATCATTGTTATCCAGGGTTGTTTTATAGGGGTGAGCACGCATCGCGTTTATCATCCAACCTTATAAAACTGCTTGATAAAATGTTAACGAGGGAGGAGATAAGCACACAATCAACCTTTTATTCGCGCAAAGAATAACGCCAAGTTATGGTGCATAAAAAAGACAGACATAAAAAAACCCGCTTCAAGCGGGTTCATTTTCAGGTTAAAACAAGGTTCACTTAAGCGCTAACTTGATCCCCCTAACCTTTATTTTCTCTTCTTGCACTATTCTACTCACCCTACTCTGTTTGCCCAATAAAGGTGCGCTCTTCTTGTATTCGCTCTAAGAACCAAAGCTTGAAGGTTTGCAGGGCCTCATTATCCTGTTTGCTTTCGGCATAACTTAAATAGTGACGCTTTTCCTTATAGGTGGTTTCAGGTTCACCCACTCGCACCAACTTGCCTTGCTCTATCATAGGCGCAACAAGGTGATGCCAACCTAAACTAATGCCTTGATGATTAAGGGCCATCTGCATCAACATATTGTAATCATTGGCATTAAACACATGGGAGCCAACCTCAGAACCTAAGTTGAAGTTAATCCCTTGGCTATTTAACCAAACACTCCAATCCACATGCTCCGCAATTTGCGAACGTCCATAAGGACTTAGATTTAATAAGGTCGTACTTTGTAACCCTTCAAGACTGGCCACATTTGGATTGTCTTTTAAAAACTCAGGCGAACACACAGGGTAGATCTGGTCATAGAACAAAGGAATTGAATGATAGCCTTCCCGTGAATCACTCACCTTATTAATAAAAACATCAGGGTGAACACCCGGTTCCATGTGTAAAAAGTTATTCGTGGTGACGATATTCACATCAATATCAGGGTTATCTGAAAAGAAGCTCGGCAAACGGTTTGATAGCCAATAAGCCGAAAAAGCGGGAGAGCAACAGATTGTCAGCTCTTGTTTGCGTTTATCACTGTCTTGAATACGTTGCGCTGCTTGAGCAATATTCACAAAGGATAAATAGGCCGCATCATAAAAGATAACGCCCGCTTCGGTAAGTTCTACCGCTCTGCCTGTACGTTTAAATAAAACCACCCCAAGTGATGCTTCTAATTCACGAATTTGACGGCTAATTGCCGCTTGCGTCACACATAAGGCTTCTGCTGCACGGGTGAAATTTAAGTACTTAGCCGCCGCAACAAATGACTTCACCGCGCGCAATGAAGGCATCTTAACTAGTATTTGATCAGGTTCTACATGCTTAACCATAACGTCTCGTATTCAATTCACTAAATAAAAAGTTGCTTTACCCATATGGGTACCGCCCATACACTGAATTTCAAGTTAGGAAGATAGATTGTGATTCAGTTATACCCTTTCAAATTAGCGAAGGCTACTGGCAAAAGAGCCCGTTTTAAAAGTAACTCGTGGCGAGAATGGGTGACAAAAAGTCAGCTAAGTGAATTAAAGCACTGACAATTTTTACAAGATACAGAGTCAAACCATCTGACCAAAATCAACAAAACAAGAATAGCGACGACCTAAGTCTAGCCAAATGGGAGCAATAGAATGACCAGTAAGATAAAAACTCTTGAGCTAATCAATCTGCGTAAACCACGCCACGCCTTAACCCGAGAAATCTACCGTGACGAAGATGTGTACCAACAAGATTTAGAGCAGATCTGGCATAAAGAGTGGATTTTTGCCGGCCATACCATAGAGATCAATAAAGCTGGTGAATACATTACTTTACAAGTGGGCGACTACCCTGTTGTTGTGGTAAGAGACGATTCTGGTGCAGTCAGAGCATTTCATAATGCCTGTCGTCACCGTGGTTCACGCGTCTGTTCTGCTGCTAAAGGAAAAGCTGCCAAGCTGGTTTGCCCTTATCACAAATGGACATTCGGCCTAGATGGCAAGCTTATTTATGCGGGCAACATGGGCGAAAACTTTAACAATGACGATCATGGCTTAATGCCTGTTCACTGCGAAGTAGTTAACAGTTATATCTACATTTGTATGGCTGAGGAAGCCCCAGACTTTGAGCAATTTCGTAAAGATGTGAGCCCTTTTATCACGCCACATAATTTAGAAGACGCCAAGGTAGCCCACGAATCCAATATAGTCGAAGACGGTAACTGGAAGTTGGTATTTGAGAATAACCGTGAATGTTATCACTGCGATGCCAACCACCCTGAGCTACTAAACTCGTTTGTTGAAAACTTATCTGTGGCGGGAGTCGGTGGCGATGATGACCCAGAGCTGGTTGCCCATTGGGATAAATGTGAAGCCGCTGGCTTACCGAGCCGTTTAGTAATGGATGAAGGGGGGCAGTATCGAATGACACGTATTCCGCTTTCAGCCAAAGCCGTCAGCTATACCATGGATGGCAAACCCGCTGTAAAAGGTCGACTAGATAATACGGATGTCGAAGATATTGGTGCCCTGCTCTACTTTAACTATCCCTCAACTTGGAACCACTTTCTAGGGGACTACGCCTTAAGCTTCCGTATTCTGCCACTTAACTCTGGGCAAACGCTGGTCACGACTAAATGGCTAGTGCCTAAAGATGCGGTTGAAGGAGTTGATTATGACCTTGAGAACCTGATTAAAGTTTGGATTGAAACCAATAATCAAGACAAAGAACTGGTTGAGGAAACCTTTAGAGGTGTGAGCTCACCTTCCTATATCCCTGGGCCATTTTCTGAAATTGCCGAAAACGGCGTTTGCCAATTTGTCGATTGGTATTGCGATACCATGAAGAAGAAGCTAAGTGCGTCTTAATTTATAGATAAGTGACTAGGTAGTCGCTTCCCTTTAGCCTCCACATTGTGGGGGCTTTTTTTATTGAAAAAACCCTCCCTCCGAGCTGATTTCTTTTAGTGTCTTCTCATAATATTTCTAACACAGCTTTCTCCTAACACAGGTTAAGAAGGCGCCTTCACCTGTGCTTTAACAGCACCTCAAGCCTGCTGAACCTCCTTTAAGCTTCACTATCCCCACGATAGCCTAAAACCCCATAAACGTTAGCTTTCAGCCTCTCAAACACTAACTAAAAGCTCTCTTATAACAACCAAATGTTTAGCAATTTTAGCTATTTTTTAGCGACTCATTCAGAGCGCTAAAAGCCATTAACAATAACGGGGAGTTATGGTTTTTACGCTAAATATGTCGTTGGACGCTGCCACGTGGAGGCCGTAACTTAATAAACAGAACGGGGACATAACAAAGTAAGCAGTGTTGAACTAGCACACTGATTCAGCCAAATAGAACGCAATAATAATCATAAATACAGAGGACACGATGACAGACACCACAGATATCCTGTCGATCAACAATGTATATAAGGTATTTGGTGAACAACCAGATACTGCCATGCAAATGTTACAAAACGGCGCACATAAAGATGAAATTTTTGAAAAGACTGGCCAAACCGTGGGTGTGTTTGATGCTAGCTTCTCAGTCAAGAAAGGAGAGATTTTCGTCATCATGGGTTTATCCGGTTCAGGTAAATCTACCATGGTACGTTTGCTAAACCGCCTTATTGAGCCCACTTCTGGCAGCATCAAACTGAACGGAAAAGATATTACAGTCCTTGGGGATGCGGACTTACTGGATGTCCGCCGTCAGGAAATGAGCATGGTGTTTCAATCTTTCGCACTCATGCCTCACATGTCCGTGATCGACAATGCCGCTTTTGGCCTTGAAATATCAGGGGTTGAAAAGAAAGAAAGGCATAAAAGAGCACAAGCGGCCTTAGACCAAGTCGGCCTAGGTGAACATGGCGATAGCTATCCGCATCAACTTTCTGGCGGTATGCAACAAAGGGTTGGTCTTGCACGCGCCCTAGCCAATGACCCCACCATACTCTTAATGGATGAGGCATTTTCTGCCCTTGACCCACTTATTAGACATGAAATGCAAGGGGAGCTAATCCGCCTGCAAAAAGAGCAGTCTCGCACCATCGTCTTTATCTCCCATGACCTAGACGAAGCCATTCGTATTGGTGACCGCATTGCCATTATGGAAGGCGGCCAAGTGGTACAGATAGGCACACCAGAAGAGATTATGCGTAATCCCGCTAATGAATATGTAGAGACCTTCTTTAAAGGTGTCGATGTCAGCAAGATTCTCAAAGCAGGCGATATTGCCTGTCAGCAAAGTGCTTGCAAGATTCAACTAAACGGCAGTGTTCATCCATTTGACGCCGGTGGCAATCAGTTTGCGTACCTAGTTGATGACAAGGAAAGCCTATTAGGTGTGATTCCTCTAGAAAGCATTGATAACCAAGCCAGTGCCGACACCTTATTAGCACAGCAGCTAGATCAACATGCGTCTGTTTATAGTGACGACATGATCAGTGATGTGGTGAAAAAAGTGGCTCACTCTGATTATCCAGTCCCTGTGATAGAGCGCAATGGCACTTTCTGTGGCGTGATTTCCAAAGACCTAATGCTTAAGACTTTGAGCCACTAATTCGATGCTCACACGTTAAGTTTCATCATAATGATAAATGTAAGGTAAATTAGAATGTCTGAATTTAACCTATTAGATCCCTTTCAGTTTCTCAGTGTTCCACTAGGGGAATGGGTAGAAGCGGTACTCAACTATTTAGTCCAAAACTTCCGTGGCTTTTTCCGCTCTATTCGTTGGCCTATCGATCAGGTACTCGACCTGATAGAAACCATGTTGCAATCCATTCCGCCTTTAATCGGCATTATTCTTTCTTCCCTTTTGGGTTGGCAAGTTGCCGGTAAAAAAATGGGGCTATTCTGCGCGATAACGCTGACAACACTTGGCTTAATCGGTGTTTGGGCTGAATCAATGACAACCCTTTCTTTGGTTTTAACCGCCCTATTCTTCTGTGTCGTAATTGGCGTGCCTCTTGGCATTCTTTCGGCTCGTAGCGATAGAGTTGAGCGTTTTGTGAGACCCGTTCTTGATGCCATGCAGACTTTGCCTGCCTTTGTATATCTGGTTCCTGTGGTCATGCTTTTCGGTATCGGTAACGTGCCTGGTGTTCTGGTCACCATTATTTTCGCGCTCCCCCCTTTGGTGAGGCTGACGAACTTAGGCATACGCCAAGTACCAGAAGACAAAATCGAAGCAGCACGCGCTTTCGGCTGCACGCCTAAGCAAATGTTGCTCAAGATCCAATTACCACTGGCAACGCCAACCATCATGGCTGGCATTAACCAAACACTGATGTTGTCGCTTTCTATGGTGGTTATCGCTTCCATGATAGCGGTAGGCGGTTTAGGTCAAATGGTATTACGCGGCATTGGCCGACTTGATATGGGTCTTGCCACTGTCGGTGGCGTTGGCTTGGTACTGCTTGCCATCTTCCTTGATCGTCTTACCCAGGCGATGGGTGAACGCGCTGGGGTTAGCCACACCCAACACTGGTATGAAACAGGCCCTATCGGTGCCTTAGTCAGAGCTTATCGTAGCCTGTTCTCTAAATAGAGTTATCTAAATAGAACGCCCTAAATAGCAAAAGGTAAATATCACCAAATTAAAGATTCGCTTAAGTAATAGAAAACATTCTTTCAATAGATTCTCAATAAAAAAACATAACGAGGAATTGACCATGATGCAATCACGCTTAAAAGCACTTTCTAAAACCTTATTCTCATTGACAGCAGCCGCTTCTTTTTCTGCTCTGACAATGTCGAGTATCGCTTCTGCAGCAGAGACGATGCCGGGTAAAGGGGTAGAAATTACGCCTATCTTCCCAACCATTGCGGAAGAACGCTTTCGTGGTGAAATTGCCATTGCCGGTCTAGAAGCGCTTGGCTATGAAGTTGAAGAGCCAAAAGAAACAGAATACGCCACCTTGATGCTGGCTCTTTCATACGGAGATGCGGACTTTAGTGTACATGCGTGGGAAGAATTACATAAAACCTTCTACAAGAAAGCGGGTGGTGACGACACGCTAGTTAAAGCCGGCAATGTGATTCCTGGCGTATTGCAAGGTTACCTAATCGATAAGAAAACCGCTGAAAAGCACAATATCACCCAGCTAACTGATCTGAAAAAACCTGAAATTGCTAAGCTCTTTGATGCAGATAATGATGGTAAAGCAGACTTAACAGGTTGTAACCCAGGTTGGGGTTGTGAGCTTGTTATCGACCATCACATAGACGCTTATGGCCTTGGTGATACAGTCAATCATAACCGTGGTTCTTACTTTGCTCTTATGGCGGATACCATCACACGTTATAACGAAGGCCAATCTATTCTTTATTACACTTGGGTGCCTCAGTGGATTGCAGGTGTATTGGTCGAAAATGAAGACGTGGTGTGGTTAGAAGTACCAAAAACCGACCTACCAGATGGCAACAACTCAGTTAACACTAGCTTTAATGGTAAAAACCTAGGCTTCGCGGTTGACCAGATCCAATCAATCTTGAATAAGGACTTTGCTGAAGATAACCCAGCAGCGACTAAATTCTTATCGCTAGTCCAAATCAGTGCCAGTGATGAAAGCGCACAAAACCTTAAAATGCAAAATGGCGAGAAGTCTATGAAAGACATTAAACGCCATGCCCAAGAATGGATTTCTTCTAACCAAGCTAAATACGATAGTTGGTTAGAAGCGGCCCGCGCTGCTATGTAATCTCACCAATAAAGAATAAGGACTTTCCCTAGGGCTAGCTTGCTAATTAAGCCGCGAGTCTTTAGGGAAAAGTGCCCTTTATTAGTTCTATTTTGATCATAAAAATAAGCATTCACTTTACAAAATGAGGTAAACCATTGAAAACAATTAAGATGGCTACATTCGTTTTAGGCTTAGGCCTTGCTAGTTTTTCACATGCACAAGATGTCTCTTTGACCACCACAAATTGGGCACCCTATTATGGAGATAACCTAGAGCAAGGCGGTTTCATTTCTGCCATTGTTAGAGAGTCCTTTAAAGCGTCTGGTTATCAAAGTGAGCTTGAATTTACCCAGTGGAAAGAAGCCATGAGGCAAGTAAAAGTGGGAGAAAAGGATGTGCTGGTGGGCGCATTTTACTCAGATGAACGGGCCCAAGATTATCATGTTTCTATCCCTATCTACTCAGTCTTTAGCGGTGTGATTAAGCATAAGGACTTAGATCTAGACTTCTACTCCTCTTATGAAATGCTAGATCAATATAAGATAGGCAAAATAGAAGGCGCTGTAGTTAGTCAGAGCTTTGACGCTTATTCCTTCACTCAGCTACAACCTTATGCAGGCACAGAGGCTGGCATTACGGCGCTACAAAAGGGTGAAATAAATCTTTTCGCCGACAACCTCACTGTGGTGAAAAGTGCTGCTAGCAAATTAGGGTTTGAACCTAGCCATTTCGCTATGGTGCAGCCTCCCATCGAAAAAAATGATCTGTATGTGATGATCTCTAAAGAGATTGCCAATTCAGAGAAAATTCGCGATGACTTTAATACTGGGTTTGTCATGATTCAAAGCAATGGCACCTACGAAAAAATTCTTAAGCAATTTAATCAGCTTTAAACCTGCTTTCGTCTTTCCTACGAGATGTAAAACCGCCACGGATGGCTCATTTTCTTTCTATTCACGCTTGGATATAAAACATGTTGTTATTCAATT
The DNA here is from genome assembly GCF_001624705.1 of Marinomonas sp. SBI8L. Classification (GTDB taxonomy): domain Bacteria; phylum Pseudomonadota; class Gammaproteobacteria; order Pseudomonadales; family Marinomonadaceae; genus Marinomonas. Next base: position 31,811 of record NZ_JSEO01000016.1, on the reverse strand, counting down.
TTGTCCAAAACTTGCAGTTTAATCAGGTACCTGAAAAAAGCCGCGCCCTAATCAAAACCTCTTTAATGGATATTGTCGGTGTCCTTGCTGGTGCCAAGAAAAACCAGACCAGTGATAATATTCGTCACTTTGCAGCTGAACATTACCCAGCCAATAAATTAAGCTGTCGTCTATTATTTGATGGCCGCCATGTTAGCCCTTTAGGTGCGGCTTGGGCTGGCGGATTCAGTGCCGATAGCCTTGATGCCCATGAAGGCCACTTCACTTCTAAAGGTCATGCTGGAGCGACGGTCATTCCAGCCCTTCTTGCTATTGCCGATGCCTGTCATGAACGAGGTAGAAACATCACTGGCGAAGAGTTTTTAATCGCGGTGACTATCGCTTATGAAACAGCACTCAGAGCAGGTGTTGCCTTGACGGACAGTGCCAGTGAATATCATGCCTCTGGGGCATTTTCAGGTTTAGGGGTCGTCTGCGGCGGTGCAAGATTATTAGGTTTAAACCAAGAAGAATTCCAACATGCGTTAGGTATCGCTGAGTATTTTGGCCCCCGTTGCCCCATGATGCGTCTAGTAGATTTTCCCTCCATGTTACGAGATGCCCATGGAGCAGGAGCTTATGCAGGTGTGAATGCCTTATTCATGGCACAAGCAGGTATCACTGGAGCACCAGCCGAAACAGTAGAAAAGAACAGGTTAAGCCATTGTTGGAATGACCTAGGCACACGATGGGAAATAGATGCCCAATACTTCAAACCTTGGCCTGTGTGTCGTTGGGCGCAGCCAGCGCTAACGGCTGTGACCAGCATGATGCGCCATTCGCCTGAAATCACGCCAGCCAATATCGACTCAGTCAAGGTAGAAACCTTCCACGAGTCCATGCGCTTACAAGGGCATTTTCCCAAGAACGCAGATGAAGCCCAGTATGGTTTAGCTTTTCCTTTAGCGGCATTAATCAGCCGTGGTCAAGTGGGCCCAAATGAAGTAACAGGAGATGCCATACAGGCAGAAGATATCTTGCAAATTAGCCGTTTGATCGAGATAACAGAAGCGCAAGATTTATCAGATCGTTTTCCAGAAGAAATACTCTCAAGAGTCAGTATTCAACTGAAAGACGGACGCTGCTTAACTAGCCCCATTACTCAAGCAAAAGGTGACCCAGAAACGGCCATGAGCCAAGCCGAGTTCAAAGCTAAATTTGAGTTGCTTGCTTCGGTTAATTTTAGCCAAGAGAGAATGGACTCAATACTCAATGCGATTGATACCTTAGAACAGGCAAAGAACTGTGAGGCACTCTTTAACCAGCTTATGTCTCCCTAGTTAAACGACCTAATTAATCTATCTAATAAAAAAGAATCATTTTGCCGCTAGTATCATTAATAATGCCTCTATGAGTCTTATTAAGCGGTAAAATGGATAAGTTTAATTAAGCTCAATCCAATATAGTAAAACTCGTGCTATACAGAGCAAACACAACACAGGATGGAACCCAAATGAAACAGGTTAAAGTCAGTTTTATCTTGTTACCCGGCTTTGCTCTAACCTCTTTTTCACTAGCGATTGAAGCCTTAAGTGTGGCTAATCTACTTTGTGGTGAAGAGGTGTATCAATATCAAATTTGCCATGCTCATCTGCCTCTATCAAGTGACATAAGCTCAAACCATCAAACCACTGTCACAAGCTCAAACCATGTTCCCATTGAAACCAGTGGGGACCTAAATCTCTGCCAAAATAGCGATCTAATATTTGTCTGTGGTTATCTAAATACAGCGGATTACGATAACCCTGCCCTATTTAGTTTATTGCGCCGTGTCGCCCGTAAAAAAGGACGTATAGCGGCGCTCAGTTGCGCCAGCTTTATTCTTGCAAAAGCAGGCTTATTACAAGGCAAAAGCTGCACCTTGGTACCCGAATACAAAACCACATTTACAGAGCTTTACCCTGATATTCCGATTCAAGAAAACCTCTACACTGTCACAGATACTCTTTTGACCAGTGCGGGTGGTACAGCCACATTAGACATGTTGCTTTACCTCATTAGCCAAGATCACGGACGCGATTTTGCACACAATACCTCACAGCAATTCCTGCTTGAACGCATTCGTAGCAGTGAAGAAATACAAACCAGCCGTCGTCATCTTAACCTAAGAATGAAATCACCTTGTTTAGGCGCCGCCGTCGAGTTAATGGAAAAACACATTAGCCACCCTTATCAAATAACGACTCTTGCCAACAAAATCGGGACTACTCAAAGAAACCTAGAAACCGTTTTTCAGAAGTATGAACAGATTAGCCCTGGCCGTTATTATCTACGTTTACGCCTACAACAAGCCCGTAAAATGATAGAAGAAACCCACCTCAGTTTAACCAAGGTGGCACAAGCTACAGGTTTCAGTTCACAAAGCCATTTCAGTAAATGTTTCAAGGACTTATATAACCAAAGCCCATCTGAGATAAGACAGGTAAATTCATCGTTAAACTAGCAGGATATTTCGCTTTTGTTATATAAGTGAAGCCTCGGCTTCAGCGACACTGAAAGACATAAAACAACGCCATGAAGGTATTTAATTATGTCAATTTCAACCGCTAGCCAATTCGATTCTCGTCTAGAAAGTAAGTCCACTTCGTTCAATGAAATCCCCATTATTGACCTTGCTAAACTCATTGATGGTAGTGACCCAATGGCGGTAGCAAATGAGATTGGCGATGTCTGTAAAAATGTCGGTTTTCTCTATATCAAAAACCATGGCGTTAATAAGCAACTGATTAAAAAAGCCTACGATCAAGCTCAAGCGTTTTTCGATTTACCATTGGCACAAAAACAAGCCTTGAATATAGTGAATTCGGGTCAAACCCTAAGAGGCTATATTCCTATGTACGGGGAGAATGTAGACCCTGAAAACACTCGTGATTTTAAAGAGTGTTTTGATTTTGGTTTAAATGAAGAAGCTGTTTCACCCTTTTTTGGCCCTAACCAAATGCCTGAAGATCCGGCTGAATTTAAACAAACCTTCGAGCAATATCATGAAGCTATGATGGTCTTATCCCGTAAACTCATCAGTGCCATTGCTTTAAGCTTGGATCTAGAGGCAGACTATTTTGCCAAGCTACAGAAAAAGCCTATTACCATTCAAAGGTTACTCCACTACCCGCCTCAAGAAGGCCCTATAAGCCAAGAAGAAATCGGTATCGGTGCCCATACGGACTATGGTTTTCTAACCATATTGTCCCAAGATGATATAGGAGGTTTACAAGTACAAAACCGTGATGGGGAATGGGTCAGCGCGCCACCCGTTGAGGACACCTTTATCGTCAATATTGGGGATTTGGTACAGACATTTACCAATGATAAATATATCTCTACCCTACACAGAGTGATCAATACCAGTGGTAAAGAGCGTTATTCTATTCCTTTCTTTATCGATCTGGATTTTGATGCTGAAGTGAGTGTTGTACCAAGCTGTCAAAGTGAGGAAAACCCGGCTAAGTATCAGGCTTATACCTGTGGACAGCATAAGTACAAACGTTTCCTTGATAGCTATGCTCATCTAACTAATTAAAATAGCTATGATTATCTAACCAGCTAAGCATAAATAATTGTCGACACGCCAACGAATAAGCAACCTTTCTTTTTTTGAATGAAGACTTCAAACAATAGAAGATCAAGGCTGTTTATTCGTTATTAAGGTACCCTATCAAGTTTCGAAACGAGCTAGCTTAAAAGCTCACTCCACCTTAAAAGCTTTTAAAAATCAAAAGCCTCGGTATGAATGTTTGCCACAGGTACACCAATTGAAGCTAAGTATTCCGTCATCTGCTCCATAAATGACGCTGGGCCACAAACATAAGCTTGTTGGTCTTTCGGATTTGGAACCAGAGCCTCTAATTGCACTTTTGTTAAACGCCCTTGCTCACTGGTGATAATATTTGTGTAGCTAAAATCTGGATAGTTGTTTGAACGGCGAACAAGCTCATGATGGCTAAGCAGATGTCGCTGATACCTCTCCACATGAATCATTGTCACCTTGGTTTTATCTTGTAATGAAAAGGCGCCAATCCCCCTCACCATGGCTAAATTAGGGGTGATGCCAATCCCAGCGCTTAATAAAAGAAGCTGTTCGGGTACAAGGGGCGTTTGAGTATCAGCATCTAATGTGATGGCTGTCATTTCACCTTGAATCCCCTTTAATACAACCTCTAAACCTAACTCGGCATGATCATGGAGCCAATTTGTGACTAAACCATTTGGCACACGTTTTACACTAATATCTAACGTATTATCACCATTTAAGCTATTTGGTGTTTCGGACAAAGTCCAAGTTCTCACTTCTGAGGTGGCGCCTCCTGGAATATTATTAAATTCAAAACTGGCGTATTGGCCCGGCAAAAAAGCAATTCGATGTGAGACCACAAAACGAAATGTTTTAACGGTTTCAGTCTCTTCAACAATTTTGACTAGCGCCGCTTTTATAGGGCGCTCATTACCATTTATAGAAGGGTCGTCGATAGCGCTGTCACTGTTCGCGCTATCCTTACCAAGGATGGCGGGATTGTAAGGAGAATAATCCAATCTCCTCCATCTATGACTCGTGACGTTATCGGTACGTACTATACGCTCAATATGGAAAACAATGGCTCTAGATGCCCCTTCATAGCGGCCATCATGGTCCCAATCTACCAGCGCACGACCTGTCATTTGAATCATGCTACCTGTCTCGAAATCCACCACAGTGACGCCAGCTCTGTCATTGACCTCCAAATTACCCGAGGTAAAAAACATGCCATTCCCACGATACTCTGGCCATTCAATGGTAGTTGGAGAGGTCACTCGAATAAACCCTGGCTTACCGCCACGATGATTACAATCTGCCCCAATATCTGGCGCATAACTACCAATCCATAATGTATCCATCGCTTGAATAAAGTCTTGGTCTTCTTTTGTCAGGCTTGTGCGTTCTTCTCTCTTTGCCCTCCTATTGATGGATTCAGCATTGTTCGCATCAAGAATAATTTCTCTACGGTTAATGTATTTTGGGCAGTTTGGTGTGTATTCATTTACCTGAAGATGAAGACGCCTATCGTCATTATCTTCGAAGCCCAATGCCACGCCATTAATGCGATGTCGAATCCGTCTATTTAGATCAATTCCCAATAAAGAGAATGGCGTACCTGATTCAACCCTATTAAGCATGTCATTGTCGGGAATACTCTGAGAAGAAATAACAATTTCGTTTTCAGTGACGGCACTAAGATCCCCTGCTTTTGCAAACAAGGGGGTTAGCCATACATTCCCCGTATTCAAGTCCACACTACTCATCGCAGCAAATGATTGAGCGGCTAAGAACGCATCATGGTTCGCTAAAAAATTGAGGGCACTACGCTTACCTGCGGCTAATTCAGACGCGGCCCCACGGGTACCCGCTTTATCTTGAGCGGCTAATTCGCCCTGATGATATGGGAATTTACCAGTATTTTTGTCTGGATTAGACGGTTTATTAGACTCTTCGTTAGGCATAGCAAGCGCCCCCCAATTAATAATTTTAGTTACCGGCGTGCATCATAGGTTTAAAGCCTTCAATGGCTTCTATGTTACGCAACCATTGCTGAATCGCTGGGTAAGCATCAAGGCTAAAGTTGCCTTCATTAACACGGGCAATATAGCTATAGCAGGCAATATCAGCTATCGACGGAGTCTCTCCAACCAGCCATTTTGTCTCTTTCAAATGAGGCTCAAACAGCTCTCCAAAGAGTTTTTCAGTCTTTTCTCTTGCTTGTGCTTCGTCTGCTGGCATGCCAAAAAGCTGTATTGCTCGCAACACAAAAGGGCCATTCATGACTTCATGTACTGCAACCGATAACCATTGCTGGATGTTGGCTTGAGTTAAGGTATCTTCTGGCCACCAAGTATTGGTTTTATCAAACGTGCGGGCTAGATAAATCAATATCGCAGTAGAATCTCTCAAGGTGACTGAGTCATGGCTCAAAGCAGGCACTTGCCCTAGCGGGTTTATGGCTAGATATTCAGCTGATTTGTGCTCCCCTTCTGCTAGATTAACCAACTTTTCAGTAAAGTCGACGCCTAGAATATTCAAAAAATTTGCCACGCGGTGGCTATTACCTGATATAGGATGACCGTATAGTGTAATCATAATTTGTTCTCCTTAATGTTTAGTCTGCAATGTTAAAAGTCGTTCTAAATAATGCTAATACTTGAACCTTTTGTATTGGCACTCACTAACGTTTTTATTAATTCTGGTTGCCCATAAAGTGCTGAGTGATCAATTTTTTCGATATGGCCATCTGTTATTTTGACAAGTGTTGGCACACCGCCTGAGCTCACTCGTGCCATTAATTCAATCGCCTGTTGAGATATCTCAGATGCCTTAGCGATGTTTTCTGCATTATCAAAGAGCTGAGCGGAATCCGGCTCGACCCCCTCCACAATCAATGTTTGTACTACAACGTCTCTGTTTTGAGCTGAAACCCCATTAATAAACCTTTGCTTTTCTAGCCTTTGACGAAGAGAAAACTCTTTCACTGGTCCTTGCTCATGCACCAAAGCAGCCGCTAGCGCTGAGTAGGTTGAATCTAAGATTTCAGCATCAGATAAAACCACATTGTCTTGATATGCCTGACTAAATACTTGCCCAGTAAGAGATGAGATATGAGCATCCATTTTCAATATAAAATCCCCTTTTCCATCTTTCATTCTTGGCGCATTCATACCTTGAAACAAATGACGATGGAGCACTTTCACTTGAGCACCGGTTTCAACCAGTGCATCAAAAAGCGGCGCTGCGCCATAACACCAACCACAATAGGTGTCATAAATTATGATGAATTGAGTGTCTTTCATTTTTGCTTTTTCCCATTTAAATGCACAGCAATAAGTCAGAAAAACTATACAAGCCAAGGATCGTTCGTGATAGATTGATTACAAATAAACTGTGTCAGCTTTTTACTTACAATGAATACAAACTCAAAATATAATTTAAATCGACTCACCTATTTTGTTGCCATTATTGAAGAGAAAACCATTACGGCAGCGGCCGAAAGGCTTGGGTTAAGCAAAGCCGTTGTCAGTAAACAATTGCAACTTTTAGAAGAAGAGCTAGGTGTTAGCCTAGTAGTGAGAAACACACGTCATTTACATGCCACTGAAACAGGTGAAGCGTTTTACACTCGCAGTAAAGAAGCCCTTAAATATGCACAATATGCATTTGATACTGCCGCTGAAGATAGCCATGAACCCAGTGGGCTTATCAGGCTAACATCGCCAATTGATTTAGGTGTCTTTCAATTAGCACCCGTTATTGCAGAATTTTGTGCTCAATATCCCAAAGTTAAAATTGAAGTAGATTTAAGTGACGAAGTAAAAGACATAGTGGCTAAGCGCTATGATTTATCTTTTAGAGTTGGTTGGTTACAAGATTCAACGAATCGCGCAAGAAAAATTGGCTCCTTTCGTGAGGTTGCCTTATGCACCCCAGAATTTGCAAGGGATTACTCTCCCAAAACACCAATGGATTTACCCTCACTGCCCTTTGCAGCCTACAATGTTATCGACAATTCGGCTCGCGTTTTCACTCACAAACCCACTCCAGATGTAAAAGATCAAGATTGCGAAGTTTTGCTCAATACAAATCTCACATTTAATACGACATTAGCGATTAGAGAGGCTTTGGTGACAGGTCGTTATTTTGGCATTTTGCCTGATTTTACCGTCAAAAAGGATTTGAAATCTGGCTTGTTACAAGAATTACTGCCTAACTGGAAGCTCAGAGAAGGCGGCATCTATATTGTCCGCCCTCCAACTCAGTTGAGAACACAAGCGGTTCAATTATTCATTGATGCAGTGGTTTCTAAGTTTGAAGCGACAATATAGATAACACAGGCGATGACGGTTATTTCGCACTTGGATCGAGCTCTTTGACCTCTTCTCTCATATCTACATGCTCTAACAACCAGTTTTTAAGCACATAAGCATGGATGTTTGCTCGGCCTTTTTTCGGGATCAACATGTAATAATCGCGACAGGAAGGTACGCCTTTGTAAGGTGCGATCAAACGCCCATTTTTAAGCTCTTCCCCTACTTGTGATGCTCTTGCAAGCGCAATACCTAAGCCCGCTTCGGCAGCAGCTATGGCCATGTATGAGCGGTTAAAAAAGTGGCCTTGAGTACTGTCGATACCATCAATTTTGGTTTCGTCTAACCAGAATCGCCATTCAGCATCTTGTTCGGCGTCAATCCAAGGCATGGCATCATGTAAAAGTGAAGCCTCTTCTAAAGTTTTCGCTTGCTTCCAATCAGCCTGTTTCATGTATTCTGGGCTCATCACAGGCAAGAGTGTTTCTTTTACCAAGAGGTTTGAAGTAAAGCCTTCGTATTGACCATCACCATAGTCAATGGCGATATCAAAATCAGCTCCCGCAAGCTCTAATAGGGCCTCATCTGCGTAGGTTTCAACCTTAATATGAGGGTATTCCAAGTTAAATTCTTGCAGCTTAGGAATCAACCATTTAAAAACAAATGAAGGGGTGGATTTTAATCTAACCACGTTATCTGACAATTTAGCTTGTAACCTGCGTATCACCATTTCCACAGACTCAATGGATTGTTGGGTGACGTTCAGCATCTCTTTGCCTTCTTGCGTTAACACGATTCCGCTTGGCTGACGATCGAATAACTTAAAGCCTAATTGCTCTTCTAATTTTCTAATTTGCTGACTAATTGCCCCAGTTGTGACACAGAGTTCTTTACCCGCCGCCGAAAAGCTCAATAGCCGACCACAGGCTTCAAAATATACTAAAGAAGAGAATGTTCTTGCGTTCAACTTGGTCATTCAATCACCTATAATAGAAAACCCGTTTAGTAAAACTAAACCCCTTTTAAGAAAGTATCATTTGTTTTCATTCACATCGCAAAACATAATGATGCACAAATGTTAACGAATTCGGACGCATTATGGCAGTACTAAATATTACAAATGAAGAAAAAACTCAGATTCAAAATGCTGAACCACTACTCTGGTTAAACTCAGCATTTAAAAAAACAGCTGCGCCATTAGCGACCCCAAATCGAAAAGAACTGTTTGATGCTGAAGCTAGGTTAGCGCGCTTTGCTCCCTTGCTAGCGCGCCTTTTTTTAGAGCTTGAAGCTTATAACGGTTTAATTGAATCTCCCCTTTTAGCAAGCAAGAAAAACACTAAAGATAAGCCAGATTTATACTACAAGGCAGACCACCAACTGCCCGTTGCAGGCTCAATTAAAGCGCGTGGCGGTATTCACGAAGTACTGCACTTTGCCGAGTCACTTGCCATCAAAAATGGCATTATCAACGAACAAAACTTCGACTACAAAACCTTAGCTAATCCACCCGCTCGTGACCTCTTCGAACGCTATACCATTGCTGTTGGCAGTACAGGTAATCTAGGACTAAGTATTGGTATTATGGCGAATGCACTAGGCTTTAAAGCTGTTGTACATATGTCGTCTGATGCGAAAGAATGGAAAAAAGAAAGGCTCAGAAAACGTGGTGTAAAAGTCATTGAACATGCCTCAGATTATGGTGCAGCAGTTGCCGCTGGTCGTGCTGAGTCTGATGCAGACCCCTTTAGTTATTTTGTTGATGACGAAAATTCAAGCCATTTATTCATGGGTTATGCGGTAGCCGCTTTAAGGCTAAGAGCCCAGCTAGATGACCAAGGCATCCAAGTAGATAGCGAACACCCCCTGTTTGTTTATTTACCTGCGGGTGTTGGCGGTGCACCTGGTGGCATTACCTTTGGCCTTAAATCCCTATTTGGTGAAGATGTACATTGTTTCTTTGCCGAACCAGTACAAGCTCCATGCATGTTATTAGGTATGGCGGGCAAACATAACTCGCATCCTATTCATGTCAAAGATATGGGTCTGAGCATAGATACAGATGCCGACGGTCTTGCTGTTGGTACTGCATCACAATGGGTGTGTGACGCTACTCGTCACCTTCTATCTGGCGTGTATACAGCGACAGATACTGAACTCTATCAATCACTACTCGCGCTGAAAGAAGAAGAGAATATCGAGGTTGAGCCTTCCGCTGCAATTTCACGCCTCGGCCCTCAACTACTTGAAAGCGAAGCCGGTCAAAACTATCTCATCAAGCACAATTTAGTTTCGAAAATCAATCAATCTACGCATATCGCTTGGTTAACAGGCGGCTCATTCGTACCAGAGGAGGAATACCAAAACTACCTGAATAAAGCACGACGCACATAGGAGAGTTACTGACTGGTCTTGGTCTCTTTCCAAATCTATAGCACTTAGCGAACACTCAAAAACACAAAAAAAACAATATCTGGAGTTCTTTCGATGGAAGCTTTAACGAATTTTATCGGCACGGTAAATGGCATAGTGTGGGGTTGGCCTATGCTAATTCTCATTCTTGGGGTCGGATTTTTTATGAGTATAGGTTTAAAACTTATGCCTATTTTAAAACTCGGCACTGGCTTTAAACTACTTGCAGGTGGCACAAAAGCAGAAAAAGGCGAAGAAAGTGAGGGTGAAGTTCCTCCTTATCAAGCCCTAATGACTGCCATGGCTGCGACAGTTGGTACAGGTAATATTGCAGGTGTTGCTACCGCAGTATTTTTAGGGGGTCCAGGTGCACTATTCTGGATGTGGATGACTGCACTTGTTGGTATGGCTACCAAGTATGCAGAAGCTGTATTAGCTGTAAAATACCGTGAAGTAGATGAAGAAGGTAACCATGTGGGTGGTCCTATGTACTACATCAAGAACGGTATGGGTAAAAACTGGGCTTGGTTAGGTACGACTTTCGCTATCTTCGGTGCAATTGCTGGTTTCGGTATCGGTAACGGCGTGCAATCTAACTCTATTGCACAAGTTATTGAAACTAACTTCTCTGTTTCACCTCTCATTACTGGCCTGATCGTTATGGTACTTGTTGGTGCTGTATTGATGGGTGGTATTAAGCGTATCGGTTCTGTGGCAGGTGCTCTTGTACCTTTCATGGCTGTTGCTTATATCATTGCAGGTCTTATCGTTCTTGCGACAAATGCGGACCAAATTGGGCCTGCTATGTCTTTAATCCTTGAAAGTGCTTTCACTGGCCATGCGGCTGAAGGTGGCTTTGCGGGTGCTGCTGTTTGGGCTGCGATTCGTTTCGGTGTGGCTCGTGGTGTGTTCTCGAACGAAGCGGGCCTAGGCTCAGCGCCAATCGCTCATGCTGCTGCACAAACTAAAGATCCAGTTCGTCAAGGTTTGGTTGCTATGCTAGGTACATTCCTAGACACCATCCTAATCTGTACTATTACTGGTCTTGTTATTGTGTCTTCAGGTCTATGGACAAGTGGTACTTCTGGTGCGGCGTTAACGTCTGCAGCTTTTGCTCAAGCATTACCAGGTATAGGTAACTACCTAGTAGCTATCTCTCTAGCTATATTTGCTTTCACAACTATCATAGGTTGGTCTTTCTATGGTGAGCGTTGTGTTGAGTTCTTACTTGGTGTTAAAGCAATTAAGCCATACCGTATTCTATGGATACTTGCTATCCCAGTAGGTGCGACATTGAGCTTAGACTTTGTTTGGTTATTAGCTGACACACTTAACGCTATGATGGCCTTACCTAACTTGATCGCTATTGTGGTTCTTAGCCCAGTAGTGTTCCAGTTGACACGTGAATTCTTCGATAAGCAGAAGAAAGAAGCGGCTCAATTGGCGGAATAATTAAGTTGTAACGTCACAAATAAAAAGGGTCTAGCCACTTGGTTAGACCCTTTTTTTGGCTTTTTATAAACTTTAGACAAAACCAAAACGTACAATTAATGACGAAATTTAGCGCTAAAAAGCGAAAAACAAGTTTTTTTAAATAAAAATCTGATCTTTTTTTAAGCTAATTCTCGTTACTTTTTTAGCCTCATTCCTGTCTTCTTGGTCATTTTCATCAGCTTTCGCTAACTCTCTAAAAACATGAGAAAAAGACTAAATATTTCACTTTTATTTAATTTGAAACTTTATTATCAACCTCGATTTAAATATAAATTTTCTCTTATCTAAAACATCTAGTTACTCACCTTGTGAAATCTTTAACAATTGTTTCAGCTGCGCCACAAAGCTAGCATGCATGGGTCTTCTGAAGAAATCTGAACGATCGTACAGCTTTTTATTTGTAGGTCGTTTATCAGAAAAAATAAAAATAAATTAACCAAAGATTGAACATTACGACGGAGTTTATCCATGCAAAAAACACTATTAGCCCTTGCTGCTGCCTCTCTAGTTTCGATACCAGCACAAGCGGAACAATTCTGGTCTGATACAAGCGTATCTCTGTTAAATGGAAGTAATTACGAATTCGCTAAAGATGTCGATATTACCACCATGACACTAGAGCACGTCTCTGGCCATAGCTGGGGTAACCTCTTCTTCTTCCAAGATCGTCACAAAGGTGGTTCTTACTCTGAGTCTTACGGTGAGTTCAGCCCATCTTTCACTTTAACAAAACTAAGTGATGACGGTTTTTTCAAGGATATTAATGCAGCCTTTACCTATGAATTTGGTACAACACAAGGTGGACAAAGCTTAGATAACTACCTCTTTGGTATTGGCTCTAACTTGAATGTTCCTGGCCTAGATTTCGCTAGCGCAACGGTTTATATGGCCAACAATGAAGAGTTCTATGGTAATTCTAAAGATTACCAACTAACGCTGGCGTTTGGTTATAGCAGTGGCAACTTTGGTATTGATGGTTTCATGGATTACTCTTTCGCGAACGACGTGGATAGCAAGAAAAACAGCATGAACTTTACCCCACAAATCACTTACAACATTGGCCCTATGTTAGGCACAGACAACAAAGTAAAAGTGGGTGTTGAATACTCTTATTGGACAAACCAATTTGGTATCAACGACCAAGATCAGAATGCCGTTAGCCTATTGCTAAAAGCACACCTTTAATCCTTCTTTATTCCCCTTAAAGACTGATTAGGGCTATCAACTGGTGAGAATCAGTTGATAGTTCGGCGTTTAAGCAAGTTAGGCTGCTTGCTTTGCGTTATCTGTCTATAAGGTAAACCAAGCCTAGTTTGATTGTTTTTCCTATTAGGTTACCCATTTTGCCCTTAGGTCAAAATGCTTACTTGATTAAGCTAATCATTAACATGTACCCAGCATAATGGTTAGCTGTTGATTAAGCGATTTGACCTCCTGTAAGAGAGGTTGTCGCTTCTTTCTTACTGGCTGGGCGCTTTTTAATACTTTCCATACTTCCCATTTTGTCTTAAACCAAACACACCATCTCAGTATGACCAAGCCTCATCTCAAAGTGCTTCTATCTATAAAATTAATATATTTGAGGCACAAAAAAAGCCGCAACACCTAGATGTTGCAGCTTTTCTTAGGATCTTAAATTAAAGTGCAGCAGTCACTGTCACTTCAACCAAAACAGTGTCACGTACCATAGTTGCTTGAACGCAAGTACGAGCAGGTGCAGAACCCATAGGTAGCCACTCATTCCATAGGGCATTAAATGTAGGTACATCCTTGTTATCTTTAACATGGATTAAAGCAGATAGGATTTTAGTATTATCTGTACCCGCTTCTTTTAGATGCTCATCAATACGCGCTAGTACAGATTTTGTCTGGCCAGCCATATCTTCTGTCACATCGTGTGGTACCTGACCACAAAGGTATACCGTCTCATTATGGATAACAATGCGGCTAACTCTTTCGTCTGTTTGCATGCGAGTAATGGTCATGGCGTGATTCCTATTAATTAAAAAGTAAAAATTGATGAGGATCTCATCAACGAAAAAACGCCTTATATTGTATGTTTCTAACGTTCTAGATTCGAGAGAATATCATTTCATAATACAAATTCTTTTTATACTTTGAAAAGTTTGTCTTATCTTTTAGCCGATCTCAAAGGATGTCACCCCATAGATACGGTTTAATGGGAGTGCTGGCTGAGTTTGAGTGTACATACGAGCCGTTTCAAACACAGGTTCCATGGCAAAATCCTTTGCCAATAACACGGCATCTTGATGACAGGCCGGTACATCTAAGAAGAAAGCAGCCCCTTTAGGTAAATCAGTCGTTAAAGTAGCAATTAAAGACCTCGCTATCTCTGCCGAATCGGCAAACAAAGGCGCGATTTTATAACCCGTTTGGCACTGCCTGATGACCCCATAACCTTGTACGCTACCCTCGTCCACATAAGCCAAAGCGTCAGCATCATCTTGCTCAACCCAAGCTTGAACAAAAGCCGTGCGATCAGCAGGAAAAAAGGCGTTTTCATAAGTAAATAAAGATGAAAGTGGCACAGTTCCAAGAGGCACTGCAGCGCCTTTAAGCTTATTTGGCTTATCGGCATTCACTAGACTCACTTCACCTTGAAAACGCACATTGGCGTAAGCCAGTTGAAACCCTGATTTTTGATAGTTTGCTTGCTGAGCAGCCACACCATCTAAACCAATATTACAGCCAGATAAATAAGACATTGCCGCTTGCCAAAGCTGCATGCCGTAACCCTGCCCACGAAACTCAGGCTTTACTAAATAAAAACCAATAAAAGCAAAGTCTGGGGAATATTTAATCGCCGAGATACAGCCTATTGGCTCTCCATCGAACTCGGCAAGTAAGAAGCCATTCGGATCTGCAAGAAAGTAGGTTTTCGCATCGTGTAAACCTGGATTCCAGCCCTCCATTGCAGCCCAACTTAATGCTAAACCGAGCTCTTCTTGGGTCATTTTTCGAATATGTAATTCTGCCACGAGACTCTCTCCTAAGTCCTATTCACTTGCTCTTGCTAGCATGCGAGACATAACAGGATGATCTTCCTTAAGCTGAAGCAAATCCCACAAGTTACCATACAGATCTTTAAAGACAGCGACTGTGCCATAGGACTGCTCTTTTGGGTCTCTAACAAACTCAATTCCTAAACCTTTCATTCTTTCATAGTCACGCCAGAAATCATCTGTATTCAAAAACAAGAACACACGTCCACCAGATTGGTAACCAATAAAGTCTTCTTGTTCCGGTTTTGAGGCTCTGGCTAATAACAAACTCATTTCTTTTGAACCAGGAGGTGCGACAACAACCCAGCGTTTATCTTCTTCTGGCAGGTATAAGTCTTCGATTAAATCGAATTTAAGTTTATTAACATAAAAATCAATGGCTTCATCATAATCTCTGACGACTAGAGAGACGTGTACTATTGCTTGCTTCATTCCCTTACCTCTTGTGTTAATTGCACTCAATTAGAAAAACTAATCGATTAGCTGCTTAAATTTCACTCATTCGAAAGTGCCATACAGGCCGTGGATGATATCAGTCACACTTTAAATAGAAAGCCAAGGGTTAAAAACTTTATAAACGGATATCTGAAACGGGTTTAGAAACTCTAATTTCGCCTCAAGATTAGAAGAAATTAAACTGTTTCTGCTATAATCCCGCTTTTTTTAGATTCTACACTTTTTATCTTTTATATTTAGATCGCACAAACGAGACGAGAATGGATTTAGCACTAGCTAATAGGCAGCGTATTGAGAAACTTCCATGCATTGCCCATGCCCCAGAAAACTTAGAAACACTGCTTGATGCAGGTTCCTTTCGTGAACGATTACACCTTGAAATTAGCCAAGCTAAACAACGTATCTATCTAGTTGCCCTTTACTTACAAGATGATGCTGCTGGTAGAGATATTCTTACGTCACTCTACCAAGCCAAACAAGCAAATCCAAAATTAGATATTAGAGTGCTGGTTGATTGGCACAGAGCACAACGTGGTTTAATTGGTGCGAATAAGTCCGATGGTAATGCGGCTTTTTATAGAGAGTATGCAGAAGCCTACGAACACCAGATAGAAGTACTTGGCGTACCCGTTAGAAACCGAGAAGTATTTGGCGTACTTCACCTTAAAGGCTTTATTGTCGATGATAGGGTTATCTATAGTGGCGCCAGCTTAAACGATGTGTATTTAGCGCAACAAGATAGATACAGATACGATAGATATCATGTACTGCAAAACAAAGCCCTTGCCGATACCATGTCTGCTTTTATCGTAGACACACTGACGGATAGCGATGCGGTAAACTGCTTAAACAAGCAAGTAAGACCAACAACCAAGGCGTTAAAAGGGGCAATAAAAAACCTAAGAAGCCAACTGCAAAGTGCCAGTTATCACTTTGATAACCAAAGCATTAGCGCAAATCAAGTAGGCTTAACCCCGCTAATAGGCTTAGGTAAACGCAAAAATCGTTTGAATAAACATATCTGCACCCTACTTGCTAGCGCTCAAAAAGAACTTACCATTTGCACCCCCTACTTTAATTTTCCAAGATTAGTTAGCAAAGAGATTAAACTCGCACTAAAACGTGGTGTAAAAATTAATATCATAGTGGGCGATAAAACAGCTAACGACTTCTTTATCCCACCAAGTGAGCCTTTTAAAACGATTGCAGGTTTACCTTATCTATATGAAGTGAATCTAAGAAAGTTTGCTAAGCAAAATGAGAGTGCCATTAACAAGGGCCAGTTATCTCTAAACCTATGGCGTCATGATAACAATAGCTTTCACTTAAAAGGCATCTGGGTTGATCAGCAATATATGATGATCACAGGGAATAATCTGAATCCACGAGCGTGGAAACTGGATTTAGAGAATGCCATTTTAGTTCATGATAAAAACCAACTATTAGCAGAACAAAACGAGAAAGAGCTCGCCTGCATCATGCAGCACTGCACCCGAGTGAATAGCTATCTCATGATAGACAATGTTAATAGCTACCCTAATGAAGTGAAAAAGCTGATTAAGCGTATTCACCGCACCAAGGTAGACCATATCCTTAAGCAAATCCTCTAACCAGAAGATTCGAGCCTCTCATGTTTTGATAACTAAGCTAAAAAGCACAGATTCGCGCTTAACTTACTAATCAAAACATGAGCTTACCTATACCCGCTATTTTCAGATAGTTTCCTGCCTAGCCTTTTCTTTTTCTTACTCATTTGATAGTCTGCTTTCAATTTTTTTGATTCTGCATCAACGGATAAATTGTCTTTTTCGCGCGAATATACTGTTTAAATTATCTTCTTCGCGCGAATATACTGTTTAAATTATCTTCTTCATAAGCACTATCGGTTATAAGGTTATGATTCTAAACAAGTATTTCAATATCATTACTCTGGGTTACTATACAGATATTGTATTAATCTGGGCTGGCATTGAACGAGTAGTTTGATACCCTGCTTTTACCAACACCATTGAGTCCATAAATAAGAGACATTTTATTTATAAGTGAAATTTTCGAAATATTGTTTTTACTCTTAGCGACCTCTGCATGTACTTCAGTGATCATATCTCCTTATATTTTTCGTTTACGATAGGGCTGAGCGAGTGCTGAAGCCAAATTGGCGATTAATACAAAGCTAAAGGCGGCCGTTAACCTAATCATGCTTGAACACTTTATTCAGTGTATTTAGCTTTTTTAACCAGAAATTGGAGTGAGTGTCTTGATAAGACCTATTTTAATTGTATAACTTTTACTCTCTGGCTATCTTTTTAACTGTTTTAATTCGTTTTTTTGATTTATATAACATTGACCAGCTTAATATTTTTTAATGCAGGAGCATCATAGTTGAATACCTTACTCTGGCTACCTTTACTGCCCTTATTAGGTAGTTTAGTTCCCCTTCTTACAGCGCGTTACAATCGTAATGTCTGTACATTATTCACCGCCATTCTCCCCTTTATTGCTTTATTACTTGTCGCTGAAATGACACCGGATGTACTGAATGGCGAAAACCATTATGCAGCCGCTCAATGGATTCCTCTGCTAAACCTAAACATCGCCTTTCGTTTAGACGGTTTATCACTACTATTCTCCATTTTGATTTTAGGCATTGGCCTGCTGGTCATTTTATATGCTCGCTACTATCTATCTCCCAAAGATTCGATAGGTAAGTTCTACTCATTCCTCATGCTATTCATGTTTGCCATGTTAGGTGTTGCTTTATCTGACAACTTGCTGCAAATGTGGATGTTCTGGGAATTAACCAGTATTAGCTCTTTCTTGCTGATTAGCTTTTGGGGACATAAATCTGAAGCGCGTAAAGGCGCTCGAATGGCTCTTACTATTACAGGTGCAGGTGGTTTATGCCTTCTAGCCGGCATTATCATTCTAGGAAACATAGTAGACAGCTACTCTTTACAGGTTATTTTAGATAGCGGCGACTTTATCCGCGCACACTCTGCTTATCCTGTTATTCTGGTTTTATTCCTACTAGGTGCTTTCACTAAATCAGCACAATTTCCTTTCCACTTCTGGTTGCCACATGCCATGGCAGCACCGACACCCGTCAGTGCTTATTTGCACTCAGCCACCATGGTAAAAGCGGGCATCTTCTTGATGGCCCGAATGCACCCTGTTTTGGCAGATACAGAACTTTGGTTCTTAATTGTTAGTTTAACGGGTTTGAGCACCTTGTTACTGGGTGCCTATATCGCTCTGTTCAAGCATGATCTAAAAGGGTTGCTTGCTTACTCAACTATCAGTCACCTTGGTTTGATTACCTTGCTACTCGGTTTAGATACACGTCTTTCTACCGTTGCAGCCCTTTTCCACATTATCAACCACGCAACTTTTAAAGCTTCGTTATTCATGGCCGCAGGTATCATTGACCATGAGACAGGCTCACGAGATATGCGCCAGCTAAACGGCTTGTGGAAATACATGCCTCATACGGCAACACTGGCAATGGTGGCGGCTTCCTCTATGGCAGGCGTGCCTCTATTAAATGGTTTCTTATCTAAAGAGATGTTTTTTACTGAGACACTTCACCAAGCGGCTCTTGGTTCTCTTTCCTGGATGATCCCAGTATTAGCAACGGTGGGTGCCGTGTTTGCAGTGGCTTACTCTATGCGTTTTGTACACGATGTCTTCTTTAACGGTGAGCCGATCAATCTACCTAAAACGCCTCATGAAGCACCAAGATACATGCGTGTTCCTGTGGAGATATTGGTAGCCTTATGTTTATTAGTGGGTATCTTCCCAGGCTTTATTATTGGCGATTTATTGTATGCCGCTTCTTTAGCTGCAATAAATGGACCTGTGCCTGAGTATAGCCTGTCGATCTGGCATGGCTTTAATTACCCATTATTGATGAGTTTTGTGGCGACAGCCGGCGGCCTGGTTATCTACTACTTCAGACAGCATTTGTTTGCCTTCCAAGCTAACTTCTCTGAACCTGATGCCAAACAGATTTTTGATAACATAGTTAAAAATATCATTAAGCGCTCAACCACACTCTTTAACTTCTTAGAGAATGGTTCTTTACAAAGGTACAACTACTTACTCATCAGTTTGGCTGCCATTATGATGGCGGCACCTCTGATGGATTTAAGCACTACCTTAGGTGTGCGCCCTGAGTTGCCATACAATATAGTGGATGTCACAGCAGCTGTTCTCTTAGTGATAGGCGCTCTTACAACCGCCATCTGTCATAGACACAGAATGTTGGCATTAATATCCCTATCCATAGTCGGCTTTGTAGTGTCATTAGCCTTTGCACGTTTTTCTGCTCCTGACCTTGCTTTAACGCAATTATCAGTCGAGGTTGTCACTGCGGTATTATTGATGCTGTCTTTGTTCTTCTTACCACAAAGAGCACAAAAGCAATCTAATCCAAGACGCCTCATTCGTGACCTTGGTATTTCTGCGGTTGTTGGTGGCTTAATCGGTACTATTTGTTACGCCATACTAACGAGGCCATTAACCAGTATTTCTGACTTCTTCATCGCCAATAGTAAAACTGGCGGTGGCGGTACAAACGTAGTTAACGTCATCCTAGTGGATTTCCGTGGTTTTGATACCTTAGGGGAAATTACCGTTCTAGGTATCGCAGCGCTAGGTATTTACAAGCTAATTGCCCGCATGAAGCTATTCATGCCAAGCAGTGATTACAAAGGCCGCCCTTGGTCAAATGATGGACACCCTATGATGTTGGCTGTTTTATCACAAAGCTTATTACCTATTGCCCTACTCGTGTCTGCATTTATCTTCTTCCGTGGCCACAATATGCCAGGCGGTGGCTTTATTGCAGGTCTGATCACCTCTGTTGCCATTATCCAGCAATACATTGCACACGGTGTTGATTGGATGAAACACAGAGTAAAAGTCGATTACCAAATCCTAATCGGCAGCGGCATCGCCATTGCTGCACTAACAGGTGTTGGCAGCTGGGCATTTGATAAGCCTTTCCTCACCTCTTGGTTCGATTATTTTTACTGGCCTGTTGTTGGTAAATTTGAATTAGCCAGCGCCATGATCTTCGACCTAGGTGTTTACCTGACTGTCATTGGCGCAACCATGCTTATTTTGGCTAACCTAGGCAAATTAACCACCAGTGAACGTCCTATTCAGAAGGAGGAAGAATAAATGGAAGGCATTTACGCTTTTTGTGTTGGTATGCTAACCGCATGCGGTATCTTTTTAACGCTACGCGGACGTACTTTCTCCGTTGTTCTAGGCCTTACCATGCTGTCTTATGCAGTTAACTTATTTCTCTTTGCCAGTGGACGCCTTGCGATCGACAGCGCGGTTATTCTCGGCGAGTCTGAAATTTATGCAGACCCGCTACCTCAAGCCTTGGTTCTTACCGCCATTGTCATTGGTTTTGCTATGACAGCCTTTGTGGTGATCCTAGCCATGAGGGCTCGTGCTGATTTAGGTAACGATCATGTTGATGGAAAAGACCCTGATGAAGTCGCAGCCTCTATGACGCTGAATAAAAAAGGGGAGATAAACTAAATGCAACACTGGACAATTCTTCCTATTTTGCTGCCTTTGCTCGTTGCATCTGCCATGCTGCTCCCCCCTTTATCCTCAAGGATTCAGTGGTTACGCATCGCATCAATCGGCACCTTAGCCATACTGACTATTCTAGCGACCCTACAAGTAGCGACGGTTATTACTGAGGGCACTCAACTCTATATTCTAGGTGGGTGGTCACCACCATTTGGTATCGTCCTTGTTGCGGATAAAGTATCAGCATTATTGGTACTACTTACCAGCTTCCTCGCCCTGTGCTGCATGATTTATGCGTGTGCTGACCATGATAAAGGCGGTGAGTTCTTTCATCCGCTTTTCTTATTCCAAGTCATGGGTATCAATGGCGCATTTCTAACAGGCGATTTGTTTAACCTTTTCGTCTTTTTCGAAGTCTTGTTGATCGCCTCTTATGCCCTATTAGTGCATTCTGGCGGTAAGAATAAAACCCAAGCCGCAGTCCACTACGTGGTGATCAACCTGCTTGGTTCCAGCTTATTCTTGTTCGGCCTCGGCATACTTTATGGCACATTAGGTACACTGAATATTGCGGATATGGCGGTTAAAGTCAGCCAGCTTCCAGAAAGTGAAACCATACTGGCTAAGATTGGCGGCTTACTTCTCTTAATAGTATTTGGTCTTAAATCTGCCATGCTGCCTCTACAGTTCTGGCTTTCTAAAACTTACTCTTCGGCCAGCGCGCCCGTTGCTGCCTTATTCGCTATCATGACAAAGGTAGGTATCTACAGTATTTTCCGTGTCTTCACAGTGATATTTGGCGACGATGCCGGCGAACTAGCTAACTTCTCAGTCGATTGGTTATGGCCCCTAGCGATACTGACAATTTCTATTGGATCTTTAGGTGTGCTAGCAAGCCCAACGCTAAAACTGCTTGCATCTAATTTGGTGGTTGTCTCTGCTGGTACCTTACTGGTTGCCGCTGCATTGCACTCTGAGCTTGCCATCGCTGGCGCGCTTTACTACATAGTACACAGTACGCTAGTAACAGCAGGCCTCTTCCTCTTAGCGGATGTGATTGCCAAGCAAAGAGGACAAGCAGAAGACCGCCTAGTCAACTCAAGAGCCCTGTCTCAACCAAAACTCATTGGCTTTGGATTTGCCATATTAGCCTTAACCATTATCGGTATGCCGCCTTTCTCAGGCTTCATAGGAAAAATAATGGTACTTAACTCAGCTGAGACCATGGCAACTCGCTTATGGATTTGGCCGGTTATTCTAATGAGTAGCTTGATTACATTAGTGGCATTTTCAAGAGCGACTTCCAAGCTCTTCTGGAAAACACCCAATACTAAAAACACGGCGGTTGAAAAAGCGCATCCTTACGAAGTAACTGCCATAGTCTTACTCATATTAGGCGCGCCTTTACTTGTGCTTTTCGGAGGCCCAATGACAGAGTACGTCATACAAGCCGCTGCTGACCTCCATAATATGGATGTCTCCGTGTACCCATTACTGCCTGAGGAATCATAATGAAACAGTCTAGCTTTCGCATGTTCCCTATGCCTTTTCACAGCATGCTGCTTTTTGTTATTTGGCTGCTATTAAACAACAGCCTTTCGGCGGGGCATTTACTACTGGCAACGATTTTAGCCATTATTATCCCTTGGGCCGTCAGTAGCATGACAACAGAACGCCCTAGAATCAAAAAGCCAATGCTTGCGATTTCTTACGTGTTTCTCGTGCTTAAAGACATTATTAGCGCGAACTTTTCAGTGGCACTATTAGTGGTTGGCCCACTCAAAAAATTAAGCCCTGGATTCGTTGCTGTGCCATTAGATATCGAAACTGAATTAGGCATCACCTTACTTGCCAGTACAGTGTCTCTAACACCAGGAACAGTTAGCGCCGAGATCTCTGCAGATCAAAAATGGCTCTATGTTCATGCCCTGCACTTAGAGAACCCAGAAGAGTTAATCGAAGAGGTTAAATCTCGTTACGAAGCACCACTAAAGGAGATATTCGGATGCTAGATATAGCCATTCAAATTGTAGGACTCATCTTGTGTGCCTCATTAATATTAACCTTATATCGTTTGCTGGTTGGCCCTAAGTTACCAGACAGGATTCTTGCGCTGGATACCATGTTTATCCACGGTATTGCCTTGATACTCCTCTATGGTATTGCCATTGAAAACGCAATCTACTTTGAAGCAGCGCTACTCATTGCCATGCTTGGCTTTGTTAGTACATCGGCCTTGTGCAAATACTTGCTGCGCGGCGACATAATAGAATAAGAAGGTAACTATGAATTTTTATGTAGAAGCAATTGCGTCAGCCATACTTGTTTTTGGCGGTGTGTTCTTATTAGTAGGCTCTATCGGTTTAGCACGCTTACCCGATGTTTATATGCGTTTACACGCACCAACTAAGGCAACCACTTTAGGTATTGCAGGTGTGCTTATCGCATCTTGCATTATCCAATCCTATCGCCAAGAAAGCCTGTCTATCAGTGAATTATTGATCACCTTATTCTTGATTATTACCGCACCTATTGCGGCGAATATGATAGCGAAAGCAGCACTTCACCACGAAATAGACCCTATCGAAAGAACGAAAGGTCAAGAGCTCATCGCAACTGCAAAAGAAAGAACATCACCTCCAGCACCAGAGGCTGAAGAAGGGAAAGAAGCCTAATAGGAAATAAGCAGCTTAAGAGATCTCGTAAAGCATGATAGCTTGGCCTAAGATTCAACCTTAGGCCAAGCCTTAAACAAAGTAGTTAGCTCAGCATGATGACAAACGATCAGTCCGCCGATTAACTTTATTCCCACTCTCCAATCCGCCTTTTCAAACTCACTAAACATCCAGCCTTCTTCAAGGCAAACTAGCAAAAGCTAATATCAAGAAGTCGTATTAAGAGCGAACAGATTTGAAGCAATTAACTCCCTCATCCTTGAGAGAGTTTAACTGTGAGATATAAATTAAGGAAAGCAGAGCTTAAAACCGCCTGATTTAACCTAAGAACAGCTTTTAGGCGTAGCCCACACCTTGCGCCATCAAAACAGCTAAGAGAGGAATAAAGACTAACGCAACCAATTCCAGACGCTTCAAGAGAATGACTTTGCTAGGAACAAGCACCTCACTCTCAGCACTTTTTCGATTTTTGACAAAAAAGATGGTTGGCATAATAGACAGAAGAGCAACAAACAAAAACAAGCTAAATTTGATATGAAACACCATGTTTTTTGTATAAAAGTCACTGGGCTTTCCAACCCAAAGCCACAAAGACAGGCCCGTCAGTAAAATCACTATCGCACTAATACCATAGAAAGCATCTATAACCGCAAGCTTTCTCAACTGGCCGCCACTCAATTGCTTTGATAGAAAAACATTTTGGCACACCAACATAGAAGCAAGTGAAATAATGCCAATAAAATGTAGGTATCTGACCACTATATCTTCCATATAACATACTCCAATCGCCTAGTTAGGTTTGCATAAGATCTATGTAGGCTCGGTTTATTGCAAGCAAAAATCTCATATCAAAAGTAATATTTTGCAATTAGGTATCTAAGCTGAAAATAAAGGTATGTGAATTCTTCTTGGATAAGCACCTGACATTATGCCGTATTATGGCAAGAGCCTTATCAAGAAGTAAGTATAAAAAAGTCCTAATTTAAAAGGCATTAAGAGCCGCTTTAAGAATCGCTTTAAGAAACACCTAACGGACTATCATTAAGCTTTGACATCAATACATGGTCTTGCCACTTACCTGCGATTTTTAGGTATTTCCTCGCATAACCTTCCTTTTCAAACCCCAACTTATTGAGCACAGCACCACTGCCCTCATTCGTCGGTATGTAATTCGCCATAATGCGATTAAGTTTTAAGTTTGCAAAAATATAGGCAATGCCAGCGTCAAGAATCTCAGTCATCAAACCCTGCCCTTCAAACCTTTTATCAATGGAATAACCTAAGAAACATGCTTGTAAAGGACCTTTGACAATTCCAGTAAAATTGCACACACCCAGTACTTGAGTTTGATCTTTATTAAATGCAACCAGCCTGACTTCTTTATCTGCTTCAAAGTCTTTCTCGCTTTGCTCACCCATAACTTTAAAATTACTCAACGAGAGATAGCCTGAATCACGAATCGGCTCCCAAGGGGCCAGATGAGCCTGATTATCCAGATAGTATTTTAAGACGAGATCGGCGTTAGCCGCAGTAAAAAGAACCAAAGAGGTTCGAGGCGTTTCTATCACAATACGTTTCCCTGTTATGTGTTGATGAATGTTTTTTGAATTTGGTTGGCTTAAAGGATTGAGAGGCCTCTAAATAAATATGAGGAACTTTGATATTAAACTATTGAGACCTTGCCGCTAATACTCACACTGCCCTTGCTCGTAGTTGAAGCGTCCGCCACTATCAAGACAGGTATCTGCCTTAATAAATTCGCTGTTTTTCAATGCTGTGAAACCTATAACAACAAACAATATAAGAAGCGAAGTCATGATCACTTTTAATCGATTCTTTAGTTTCAGCAGAGGTGTATTAAAGGGAAAATGGATTTGCTTGCTCATTCTGCTCACGAGTAGATTCAGCTTAAACATAAGAGTTTATAAAACCAAATATGGTAAAGGCAAAAAATTTATTCATTGTGAGTTATGTCAAGAGCTTGAACGCCTTGTTATGCACTTATCGAAGCAAGCGCTGTATTGATTTTTGGCAATTATCGCTAGTGTAATATACAGCGACCTCGAAATTTCTAATTCTATCTTTGTAACCGCTAATTTCTGTACGAGCAATTGAATCAACTTCTTTATAGGCTAACGGTATCCAAAAGTTAGCGACTTCACCTTCAGTGATGTCCATGCCAAATAACTTAAGGCCTTCAAACACTAATGGAGTTTCAATAACCACTTTGTCCATATGACTGTGATTCCCTCCAGCTTTAGTTCCAGCAGAGGTGTACTCAACGAACAATGGAATCGCTTTCCCATTCTGCTCAGTAGTACACTCAGCTTGAACAAAGGCGCTTATAAATCCAAATATGATGACGATAATAAATTTATTCATAGTGTATAGTGTCGTTAGCACCAGCCGTATTCATTTGGAGCTTTTTTGCTCCGCAAAAAACATAACAAGTAGCGGAGGTCCAACGCGCTTGCGCGTGACGGTGCTAACCTTGCTATACGTTTTCATTCTTTAGATTAATAGCTTGTTTTATTGCACTCTGTAAATGACCTTTTTCTAAATGTGTTTTCCATGAACCCGTTACCCAACGCTCACTTCTCAATATTGCTGTAATCACACATTTTAATTGCTCTAAGTCTGCTTTATTAATATTCTCAATAACACCTTTGAAATTGTGCTTGCGATAATCTTTAAACATTAAATCTGACTTACCCAAGGCCGTCATCAATTTATTTATGGCATCAGGATATTCAGGATGGTGTTCTTCCCATTTAATGTTGGCAACCTCATCGTCAGCTGCCTGTAATAGTTCTAATAGATCATTCATAATTTCGTAACGCCTTACTAATTGGCGTATAAATGCTTGGTTAAAATTAGTGGCGAAGGAGCGCAAACCAAGCGTTTTGCGTCCTTTTGAGTAACTTGTTAAATTTCGACTACTTGAAAGCTTTTTTAAGCATTTTTTCTATTTCGGAATGAGCATATTCGGACACTAATGCTTCTCCTTCTTCGGTAGCGACTTCAATTAAAGCATCATAGTCATTTGACTCACCGCACTCCTGACATTTGATCATGTTTCCTGATGCCAACTCCTGTTCTGTATCGCCTTCAAGATCGCAATCACAAAACAAACACTTTAATGTTATAGAAAAGCTCTTATCTTCCATATTATTCACCTGTAATTTTTAACATAAATGTTGCTAGAGCAATTAAAGAACCGAGGAAAATCAATATGCCTTTATGATCCTCGATGTAGTCGGAAGTTTTCTTTAGCCATGAACGCGATGCTTTTAACCCAACTGCACGCTCTTTTGAGCGAGCAACTCCAACACCTTTAGATGTAATTCCAATACAACCATATTTTCCGCCGCCCATTGCTTTATGCTTTAACCATTCATGAGCTAAACATTTGTCCGTCGCCTTTTCAATTTCTTGCAGAGTAAAGCTCTCTTCAAACCTTGAATTTAATTGGTCGGTAAAATTTTGATCAATAGATAAATGAACTAATTTTGCTGTTGAGCCTGTACTTTCCATATGCTCAACGATGAAACTTAATATCTTGAATTCAGGCACTGTCCCTCCTTAGAAACTTAACGCCGCGCTTTGCGGCTGGTTTGGAGCGTAGCGGAAAACCAGTCCGACAACAGCGCCTTGTTAGAGCATTTACATTGATAGCCTAAACTCTTCAATCTTTGCTCCGATTATATCCTCAGCTCCACCAGATGATACAAGCATGTTTTCAACGTCTGTATCATCAAGAACAAGAATCAATTTTTGATGGACCATCCATTGTTCTCTAATCGTATGTAGGCAACCAGCGGAGTCCCCACCTTTTCTAGAAAAGATGATCCCAAAAAGACCAGCACCATGAGGCTTCAGGTAATTAGAAATTTGAAGAATGTCATTCTTCTTCACTTTTCTGGAATAATTTTTTGCATCTACAACAACATAGTCGGCCGAGTACTTTTCACGCAGAAAAGACCAGAAACCATCAGTTGCATAATTTGGAACGATGAAATCTCTCCGATTAGATTTGGTAAAGTCACTATTCTCATGAATTGGCTTATCAAGAGGCGGGCAGAATAACTCTTCTATAATTTCTCCGACGAGGCTCTGATATAAGTAGCAATCTTCGCGGCCTGGCTTACAAGCCTTAAGTTTGTTTAGTATTTCTTGATCTCGAGAGACTTCTTTTTCACCAGAGATGGCAGTTAAAAGCATTTTAAAGTAGCTACTATCAGCTTTCTGAATAGCTACTTTATAGTTTTTAACTATGTAATCTGCATCCCAGACTTCAATGCCATGAGATTCTACATTTTTTCGTATTTCACTCGGTAATCTTCCAGGTATAGCCAATACTTTTTTGCATTTTCCAATAAGCTTTTCGTACTCTAAAATCTGTTCGATTATCTTTGAGCTGTGGCTTCTAGTTATTGCCTTATTAGATTTGCATTCTATAAGAATTATTTCCTTCTTCTCATTCTCGATGAGAATGTCAGCCCTTGCTCTTCTAGACTCGCCAATAATTGCTTCAAGCTGGATGTTCTGGTTCGAATCAGATGCTTTAAGCACTTGATAAAGGAAATTAACGAATTCAATTTCTTTTGGCCCCATATCCATATAACGATGGCAGTTTGGGCATAGAAGGAGGAAATTATCCTCAGTCATACTGCCACCTTGATGCAGCGGCATTATTGAAGCTAATTCAAGAGGAAACTTTTCTCCTGATATGGAACACATTGCACATGTATTGTTGTGTTTATCAACAATACTCTTTCGCATCGCTACAGAAGGGATTCTTCTTTTACTTATTATTCGTTCCATACTTTATTCTTGATTTCCATTGGTGCTCTAACGCCTTGCCAAGCGGCGTAAAATTGTTGGCTAAAATTAGTGAGGCACGAACGAAAGCCAACTCTTTTACGTCCGTTTAAGTAACTTGTTAACTGCGTTTTAGTGTATGCCTGTATGGAAATTCTAATTTAGAACTTTCATCTATAGGTATAGTTGACTGAATAGATATAGATTTCTTAGGAATCATCATTTCTGTTGATATTTTATCGAGTAATGAATCGTATCGCATTGAGTCATAAGCGATCTCGCCATCAAATGAGTATTTTTCCCATCCATCTTCACCATATAAAATATTTTCACCATCAAAGTGGACTTCTTTAATGATCACACTTCCACTCTTAGATTCAGAAGATGACAACTCTATTGATGCGTCATCAATAGCTTTACCAGGCAATAGATAAAAACTATTTGAAAATGGAAGTAATACTTCTGCTATGAAATCAAATGCAGGCTTATAATCAGGATAAACATCGAGCTCAAAAACAGCATTAAACATTGTTGTTTTGAATGAAGTTCTAAAATCACCTCTAGGATTAAAGAATATTTCAAAAAGCATACCTTCCAATATGCAAATTTGTTTCTCAATATCAATGCTAGATACTTTAGAGCGGAAATTATTAACGTAATCTAAAGCACTTCCAGAGTTTCCGCATGCTGCTTGATACAAATTTCTCCCTAAGACAAATAGAGTATCATCGTCTGAACCAACAAGTAATTGGCTCGTAAGCCCATCTATAGCGGGATTTTGAACATACCAATTACAAGACTTAATTTTCTCAATAATTTCGTGACATGTATTTCCTGCCACGACCGTAAAAAGATCATCTGCAATTGCGAATTTACTATATTTATCGATTTTGCTACCTAAACTTAGATTGAAATAGAAATCACCTGTTAGAGATGTATGTTCCCACGAGGTTTGCTTTCCACTCGTAATTACCGATAAGGAATTCCTTACTTTTTTAAATACGTCTTCAATTGCAATATCAGGCTTGTTTATATGTTTTAAAAGTGACTCAGTATAAGCACCATTGTTGCCTAAACCATCTGAAGCAGTTTCCCCAGGAGAAGTCGAATAGGCAATAAGTGTACCCTTTGGAGCAAACATAGGTGCTAAGGAACCAGATGCTAAAGAACGGCTCCAACTTCTTTCATATGGATTGTCTCTGCAAGAGTCTAATATAACTAAGTTTGTTTTATTTGAGCATGTATCCATTGTATCTATGAGCCTATTTAAAGGATAGGAACTCCACTTGGCAGCAGGCTCATCAGTAAATGTAGTATCGATACATGTTATATAATTTTCGCCATCAATTTGCATTCCATGACCCGCAAAATAGAACAGTCCAACATCATTACTATTCAGACCATCTTTAAACGACGACATGGCTCTATCTAAATCTTCATTACTACAGTCTGTAAGTTTAATGACAGTGAACCCGAGATCTTCTAGTGATTGGCTTATATCATTCGCATCATTAACCGCATTGGGAAGCTTTGCTCCATCACTAGGGTAATTTCCGTTTCCAACAACTAGGGCTATCATTTTTCTATTCATAAATACCTAAATCTGAAATTATCTAAATCTGCGATATTGCGAAGGCAGTTAACGCCACTGTAATGAGCATTTTTTTTCGGAACGTAGCCTTGCGGTAAAGCGGCGAAGCCACCGTAAGGCGAAGTGGAGAAAAAATGTCTCATTGACAGTTTTGTTAGGCACTATTTCAGCCTACTCAATGAATTTTCATTAAACGAAAGGGTTAGCGAATACATTTCTCCCGAAGCAGTTTGCAGAACTAAATCGACACCTTCTATTGGGGGCTCAACTGCACTGATATCCATCCCTTCTACTTCCAGCATTCTTTCTATCATTTTGTTATAAAGTGATAAGCTTTCAACATATACAAAACCGTCCTTATTGTCCTCGGAGTCCCTTGCAGTGTAACTTAGGTCATCATTTTCAATAAAAGGAAGTCTTACAGCATCCATTCCATCTATGTTTGGTTTATAAAACTCAATGAGCTCGGATATTTTTCCTTGCTTCATGCCTTCTAGGATTTTATCTTCGAGCTCATCAAAATATTGATCATAAAATAAGATAAACTCTATCTGCGAGTCTATAACATCATCTTTCTCTCGAAAGGCTCCAACGATTTCCCTTCCCAGATCTTTCTTTATAGGCGATGGTAAAAACACTTCGATATTTACAGACTCCCCAACACCTAACATAATTGGAAAAAAACCATAATTTACATATTTTGGCAATTTATCTAGATGACTAACCTGGCCTACATATGGTTGTGGTAAATTTTCCCACGTTCTAGAGCCATCAAATTTATAAAATGACTCAACGATAGAGATGGGCTTATTGGAAAGATTGGATAACCTTACTCCATACCACGCACCAATTTCTTTAACTACTACTCCATCTGTTTTATCCCTTCTTATTTTGTAGGGGACAACCTTGTGGTCGCCATCAGGCTTTAACAACTCAATCTTTAGATTTTCAGAATACTGTGCGCGATATGTAGCATATGAAAAGCCTCCAGCAACCAATATGCTGATTACAGAGAGAACAAGTGCTATTGCTGATATTTTGTCACTTCTTGACCAACTCAAAAAACTATCCTTGTGCCTAACGCCCACATAAAAGGCGAGCGGTAGCGAGTCCAGCCTGCGTATTTTGCAGGCGATTTTTAATGTGTTTGTTATACATCTTTGTAGGACTTTGGAAAACTCTCTAAATACCACTTATTGCAAAGTGCTTGTGTTGGTTTAGCACCGCTTGCATATCCCTTTGTGCTGTTAACGATACACAAGCCTAACATCATGACCTTTTCGTCAGTGATTTTAGATATTTGAGTATCTCCTTCCTGTATTGGGATTACATCACCTAAAACTTCCAAAGTATCACCAATCGAAAGATCTACGTTTAAGAGCGAGCCTACAGCTATGGTTATTGATCCTAACTCGTCGTCGATAGAAATCAAAAATATAGGTTTACCTTTGTGGCCTATAGATACTTCCACTACTTTTCCGGAAACTCCTATAAAGTTGCCGCTCAAATCAGAGCCTTTCTTAAGATAATCCGATACGTCCTTGGAGTTATGAGGAGTTCGCCACTCTTCAGCCATCAACGTTGCTGAGAAAAAAACAGCTAGTAATAATATGAATTGTTTCATTTGATACCTGGTGTATAACATCTATGGACACCCCGCTTTTTGCAAGCAAAAATATCTTCTGACAAGTAAGGTTTTGCAGCCATCTATTCGGATTTTAAATGAGGACTTTAACCTCTATCCCTGATGAATTTCGCTGACTTGGTTCTAATCATTTTAACGTTTTCTTAAGAAGCGATGTTAGTCCCAGAGTATCCAAGTCACGGTTCAACCTGTTTAGTCATCAACTTTTATACTTAGCAAAACTGAGTATCTTATTTATTCATTCATAAGCAGTTAATTTGTTAACTTAACTGCGCTTT
>NZ_JSEO01000015.1 GCF_001624705.1 Marinomonas sp. SBI8L | reverse complement strand
GCTTACTTCGATCAACTTGATGCCGATGTCGCAACAGAAAGGGAAAGACTTGGAAAAAAGCCTTAGCGCCATCCAAAAAGGCGCCACCTGAAAAAACGATCAAACAAAGCACAACCGATCCTGATAGCGGCTACATGGTGCGGGATCAAAAGCCTAAAGGCTTTTTCTATCTCGATCATCGTACTGTTGATAGTAAAGTCAACATCATCACTGATGTGCATGTTACATCAGGCAATGTACATGATGCGCGCCCTTATATGGCAAGATTAAAACGGCAAGAGGAGCGGTTTAGTTTTGATGTGCAAGCTGTTGGACTTGATGCAGGCTATAACACAGCAGCGCTGTGTAAGCAGCTGGAGGATAAAGGGATCTTCCCAGCGATCGCTTATCGCCGCTTAAATCATAAAGCAGGCATGTTCTATAAAAAGGATTATGAATACGACCCAGACACGAATACCTATCAATGCCCACAGGGGCAATCCCTTATCTATAAAACAACGACAAGAGAAGGATATCACCACTATCAATCTCACCCAGCAGAATGTGCCACATGCCCATCGCTGAAGCGTTGTACGAAGAACGTGAAATATGTCAAAACAATCACACGTCATCTCTGGCAAGGCAGCAAAGAGAGAGCGTATGTAAAGCGTCTGAGTGAACGCGGTAAGAGAATCTATAAACGACGAAAAGAAACAGTAGAGCGTAGTTTTGCAGATGCAAAAGAGTTACATGGTTATCGTTATGCTCGCTTCAGAGGTCAGCATAAGGTCCAAGCTCAAGCATTAATGACAGCGGCAGCACAAAACATAAAGAAAATAGCCATGCTAACGGACTAGAGAGAAAAAAGACGTGATAATTACCATGACGGCATCATTTTGCGCTTTATAAGAGTAATTGAAAGGTTGGTAAATGTATTAAAAGGGAAATAACTTAAATAGAGAGATAAGACTTCAAAATAACAAACCCCAGATTTTAACTGGGGTTTGTCACTAATCTGAGGGCGCCTATTTAGGCGCCCTTTTTATTTATCTATATTCAGCAGGCTAGCATATTGCGTACCTAAATGCTGAACCTGTCCTTAGAAGTTAGGCTAGTATTTGCGCGCTATGCTCTTTGGTTTTAACCTTTTTTATGATGTCAGTGATAATCCCTTCTTCATCAATGATAAAGGTTGTTCTGACTGTCCCCATAAACTCTCTCCCCATGAACTTTTTAAGTTGCCATGTGTCGTATAGTTCGTGCAGTTTTCTTTCTGTATCAGCAAGTAACGGAAAGGGTAAGTCATTTTTCTTAATGAAGTTTTGGTGGCGCTTTTCTGTATCTGTACTGATGCCAAGAACAACAAAGTTCTGAGCGATCAAGCTTTCATAGTTGTCTCTTAGGTTACATGCCTGAGCTGTGCAGCCTGGAGTTGAATCTTTTGGATAGAAGTATAAAACGACTTTTTTGCCTTTAAACTGAGAGAGTGTGGTTAGCTGGCCGTCTTGGTTTTCGATTTCAAAATCTGGCGCAAGTTGCCCTACTTCAAGAGTCATAATTTATTTCCATGCTTTAGAGTGAATAAGCATGAAGTTTAGCAGCTTGCTGAACGGGGTAACACCTTATTAAACCAATAAAAAGACAGGATTTCCTCTTCTTATAAGCAGAGTCTTGTTGTTCTTAAGTTTGTGCAACTGTACTATATGCACGCATAAAATTTTACTGGAGACGCGTAATGATCACTGGCAGCCTGGTTGCTCTAATTACTCCCATGACAAATGATGGGAAGCTTGATTCTACTAAACTAGATGAGCTTATAGAGTTCCATTTAAAACAGGGAACACATGGTATTGTTGCTGTAGGGACCACAGGTGAGTCGGCAACGCTTGATTATGAAGAACATGCAAATGTTATTCGTCAAGTGGTGACAACTGTTGCTGGTAGAGTACCTGTTATTGCTGGTACTGGTGCAAATTCAACACATGAAGCGATTGACCTAACTCAAAGAGCAAAAGATGCTGGTGCAGATGCTTGTTTGCTGGTAACACCTTATTATAACAAGCCGACACAAGAGGGGTTGTTTCAACATTTCAAAGCAATAGCAGAAGCAGTTGATATCCCGCAAATTTTATATAACGTGCCAGGAAGAACAGCGTGCGATATGGAAAATGCTACAACATTACGCTTATCTTCTATTTCAAATATTATTGGTATTAAAGACGCGACGGGTGATTTGGCTCGTGGTAAAGCTTTAATCGAGCAAGTGCCTGCAGATTTCGCGGTTTATTCAGGTGATGATCCAACTGCAGTTGATTTAATTTTATTAGGTGGTAAAGGTAATATCTCTGTCACTGCAAACGTTGCTCCTGCTAAAACGGCGAAAGCAGCTGAATTAGCATTGCAAGGTAAGGCTGCTGAGGCAAAAGCTGTTGATGCTAGTTTGTTAGGTCTACATAAAAACTTATTTTTAGAATCTAATCCAATTCCTGTGAAGTGGGCTTGTGAGCAATTAGGATTATGTGACTCAGGTATTAGATTGCCACTAACTTATTTTGCTGATTCATTTCACGCTCCAGTGATTGAGGCAATGAAACAAGCTGAGGTAATTGATTAATGGGCATAGCTAAATTGAATAAACTAGCGGCTGCTGTAGCCGTTACTATTACTGTGACAGGTTGTTCTCTTATTGATGATAAAGCAGATGTCTATCAGCAAAGCCAAGCAAATAACGCTGAATTAATCGTGCCACAGGGATCTGTAACTGCTAGAGATAGGTTTGTTATTCCAAATGAAGATAAAATTTCAGACACGACTCTAGCGCCTGATCTTTCTATTCCTACTAAGGCCATACCTGATTCTTTCTCGCCACTGGCTGATTTAGATATTAGTTGGCAAGAGGATATTCTTTGGATTAATACTCCTCTAGAGCCTGAAACACTTGGCGCTGTAATAAAAAACTTTCTAGTATCAATGCATGGTGAAGGTGACCCAATCGCTGTGAATACAGAGACGGAAATTATCAGTGCGCCAATTGGCGATCAAGATATCGGTACCTTGTTAAAGTTTTATTATAATATCACTCGATTGTACCCAGATC
Source organism: Marinomonas sp. SBI8L (assembly GCF_001624705.1). GTDB lineage: Bacteria > Pseudomonadota > Gammaproteobacteria > Pseudomonadales > Marinomonadaceae > Marinomonas. The sequence goes on along the minus strand of NZ_JSEO01000015.1, from coordinate 129,301 downwards.
GTACTGAATATAGGTTTGAGCTAGCAGAGGCTGAAAGTGGTACCCGTGTTGGATTCCAGCACCGAGTAATCAGTAAAGATCAAAGTAATGATATAGAGTATGGTGACTGGTTAAGCCCAGAAAGTAGTGATAAAGACTATGCGCTTGGTTTACAGTTTATTTCTGCTGTTTCTCGTGAGTCTCTTGCTCAAGATAATAAGTTGGCAGTTGAATCAGAATCAAAGACTAATATCTGGGTGACCAGTGAGGGTGGATATGTTTTAAGGCTTGATGCTTCTTTAGCTGAGTCTGATGTTGCATCCTTTATTGATCAAAGTGACTTATATTTAATTTCTCGTGATCCTCTAGAATTGGCATTCGTGACAGAGGGTGAGGTAGCTAAAGTTGGTGATCTTAGGCGCATCAATCTACCAACCAAAACGAAAGATGGGGAGGAGCTTTTCTTATTTAATATGAAAAGACGTAACCTTGATAACGTTGAATGGCAAAAGCGAGTTTACCCTGTTGACCTAGTTCAAAGAGCCGAAGGTTTGTTTTTAGAAGCAGATACATCTGCGACAGAACAGCCTGAAGTGGTTTCATATCGAATTATGTCTGCACTGAAAAAATAACCCCTATAGCAAAATTAAGCGGAGACTCTCCAATGGAAAAGCGTGAAGAACTATATGCAGGTAAGGCAAAATCTGTATTTAAAACAGATGACCCTGATAAAATGGTTCTCGTATTTCGTGATGATACGTCAGCATTTGATGGTAAAAAGGTTGAGCAGCTAGACCGTAAAGGTATGGTGAATAATAAGTTCAACGCTTTTATTATGACTAAGCTGCAAGAAGCAGGTATTCCAACGCATTTTGAAGCATTGTTAAGTGATAATGAGTGCTTGGTTAAGTGCTTAGATATGATGCCTGTTGAGTGTGTAGTGCGAAATATTGCTGCTGGCAGCTTATGTCGTCGTTTAGGTGTAGAAGAAGGTTTAGAGTTAAACCCACCAACATTTGAATTGTTCTTGAAGAATGATGATCTTGGTGACCCTATGATTAATGAGTCTCATGTTGAAGTGTTTGGTTGGGCTAAACCAGAGCATCTAGCGATCGCTAAAGAGCTAACATATAAAGTGAATGATGTATTAAAAGACATGTTTGCTAAAGGTGGAATGCTGCTTGTTGATTATAAGTTAGAGTTTGGCATCTTTAATGGTGAGGTTGTTTTGGGTGATGAGTTTAGTCCAGATGGCTGTCGTTTATGGGATAGCAGTACCCGTGAAAAACTTGATAAGGATAGATTCCGTCAAGGTTTAGGCGGTGTGATTGAAGCTTACGAAGAAGTTGGTCGCCGTATAGGGATTGATTTTGACGCTTAATGATGTAGTCAATATCGATACATTTTAAGATAAAAAGAGGGGGAAACCCCTTTTTTTATCTCTGAAAAAACATGTAATGATTTATAAGTTAGTGAAAGCAAGATTTAGACTTTTAAGGATGTCATTTGTTTAATTTTTTACCTGTTCGAATTGGGCTTCGTTATGCTCGTGCAAAGAGGAACAATCATTTTATTTCTTTTATTAGCTTCTCATCTATAGCTGGCTTAGCTTTAGGTGTTGCTGTTTTGATTGTTGTCTTATCGGTTATGAATGGGTTTGATCGTGAGTTGCGACAAAGAATTTTAGGAATGGTACCTCACGCTACTTTGTGGGGCAGTCCAAACTTGCTCAATTGGCAGGCAGATGCACAGTTGGTTGAAGCTTTACCTGGAGTTCTTGGTGTTGCTCCTCATACTCAGGCACAAGTTATGTTTCAATCTAAAAAAGGTGTGCAAGGTGCGCTTTTAAATGGTATTGATCCTGAGTTAGAAGCTAAAGTATCTATCATAGATGAACATATGGTTAAGGGGTCTTTGGATGCCTTGAATAATCAATCATTTGGCATCATTTTAGGTGAGCAGCTGGCTAAAATTTTAAGGGTTAAGTTAGGGGATAAAGTAACGGCTATTTTGCCTGAAGCGAATGTCTCTATTGCAGGGATTACGCCTAGATTAAAGCGATTTACCTTAGTTGGTATTTTTAAGGTTGGCGCTGAACTCGATTCAAGCCTTGCTTATATCCACATTAATGATGCGGCTAAATTAAAACGCTTGCCTAAAGGTCAGGTGGAGGCTTTAAGAATATCATTTGATAACTTGTTTAAAGCACCTACTGCAATCTGGGAGATTGCCAGAGCAGTGCCGGGACAAAATAGGGTTAGTGATTGGACAAAAACCCATGGTAATTTATTTCAGGCAATCCAGATGGAAAAAACCATGATTGCTCTTTTGCTTTTACTTATTATTGCTGTGGCAGCATTTAATATTGTATCCACCTTGGTCATGGTGGTGACAGATAAGCAAACTGATATTGCTATCTTGAGAACCATGGGGTTAACCTCTGGCCAAGTGATGTGTGTGTTTATTGTACAAGGTATTTTTATAGGTGCATTTGGTTCTCTTTTGGGGCTTGTTTTAGGTGTACTTGGCGCTTTAAATGTGAGTGCTGTAATTAGTTGGTTTGAAAAAGTTATGAATATTCAGTTTCTGAATGCAGATGTTTATTTTATTAGTTATTTGCCTTCTGAGCTGAATTGGCAAGATGTTAAGTTAATTATGATTTCCGCTTTTATTATGACAGTGTTGGCGACAATTTATCCTGCGTGGCGAGCATCAAAAGTTCAACCAGCAGAGGCTCTACGTTATGAATAATAAACTTGTTTTAGAATGCCAAGACCTCTGTAAAGATTACGATGATGGTAAGCACAAGGTATCTGTATTTGAAGGGATTCAGCTTGACCTAAGAGCTGGAGAAACTGCTGCTATAGTGGGTGCTTCAGGCTCAGGTAAAACAACTTTATTAAACCTTTTGGCAGGACTGGATCTTGCGACAAGTGGCGATGTCCTTTTAGATGGGGTGTCTTGGGCTAGCATGAAAGACAAGCATAGGGCGATCATGCGTAATAAAAACTTAGGTTTTGTTTATCAATTTCATCATCTTCTTCCAGAGTTTAGTGCGCTTGAAAATGTGATGATGCCCATGTTGATAGCAAATAAAACTCGCAAAGAGAGTCAAACTAAAGCTAAATCTTTACTTGGGCAGGTTGGATTGGGTGCTAGGTTAGATCACAGGCCATCTCAGCTTTCTGGTGGTGAACGTCAGCGAGTTGCAATAGCAAGAGCGTTAGCGAACGATCCTGCGTGTGTGTTAATGGATGAGCCAACAGGTAATTTAGACGAAAAAACTGGTAACGAGATTCAGGCTTTAATTCAAAGCTTGAAAGTCGAGTTGAATATGGCTTTTCTAATTGTTACCCATGATGAGGGGATGCTAGATTGGATGGATTCTGCTTATCGTTTGCATTTTGGAAAGATTCAAGAAATTGAGATAGCCTAATTAATAGTGATAGAAATCAAACTAAGCCGGTGTTGTTTCAATACCGGCTTTTTAATGCTTCTTTTTTGGCCTAAGCTTTCTTGCGTTCCAGCGTTTATTTACCTTGTGACGCCAAAGTATCAGGATGGCTAAATAGCCTGTAATGCTTGCTACAAGGCCTGTGATGAGGGAGCCTATGTATAAAGGTAGCCAAATGTGCTCTAGTTGCCCCCAGATCCAGTCAATAGAAAGTTGAAATTCAGATCCATGGTTGTTGCCAACAACTAGCGTGCCTATCAAATAGTTAAAGTAAAATAGGAAAGGCATAGTGATAGGGTTTGATACCCAGACCAAAGCAATGGAAAGAGGGATGTTTGCTCTTAAGGGGATGGCAAACAAAGCTGCAGCAAGCATTTGAAGGGGCATTGGAAGGGCAGCCCAAAACAGTCCATTTAAAAAGGCTTTAGCAACAGATTTTCTATGTAAATGCCACAGCTCATGGTCATAAATTTTACTTCCTAACAAGGCTAATAATCTATTTTCCTTTAGCTTGTCGGGATGAGGTATAAATCTTTTAAAATATCGCTTTGGCATAGAGTGTTTTTCTAAAGTAGCTAAAAGGACATGGAGGTCTTAATGCTGCTGATGCAACTTGCATTGCTTATTTTGGGTGTTTTGTGCCCATACGAAATAAGACTCGGGTATTTTACTCATATCTTAATCTTCTGTCTCTATTTATTAGCGACTAAAAACTACAAACATCTGATTTTTATTACAATATTATTAATAAGTTTGCTGCTAACTTGGGGGCAGCAGGATACAGATCTTCGACTTAAGTTAATGGATGAGTATTCTATTTCTTTTGCAGATGTTACAAGGCATTCTGAGTTTGGATATATGCTTGATGTTAGTGCTCTTGTGAAGCGCGAGTCTACTTGGTATCAAGTGTTTAGGTTTAATAGGCAAAGGTTTGTTGTTAAATTTGCTTTTAACGAAAGCTATCAGCAAATTGAACCTGTTAATAACTCCTCAAATGTCTCACTAAAACTTACCTCGATAGAAGTCGCTGATATTTATGGGAATTGGCTACAAAGGCGCTTGTATCGTAATGGCTTAAGTGGCGAGCTTCATTTTCAAGTGCTTAATTGGAGTGAAGAGCAGAAGAGAAAATTCGAAGATATTAAACCGACTTTAAGAGTTAGTTTGCTTAATAAACTGGATGATTTGTATGAGTCTCTAAAAAGTTGGCCTTATATAAAGGCTTTGCTTTTTGGCGACACTCAAGCACTTAGCCAAAAACAGCGTTGGTCAATTAAGTACTTTGGCCTTATGCACTTATTTGTAGTTTCTGGACTGCATATTGGCTTTATCTATCTTATTGGTTCTACGATTTCCCGTTTATCATGGCAAATTCTACCTTCTTTTTTAATTGGTTTCTTTGGAGAGAAATTGGCCTTTACATTGCTCATATTGATGCCAATAACCTTGTTTTACGCTTATTTAACTGGTTGGGGAGAGTCTGTGCAAAGGGCTGTTATTATGCTTTTTACTTGGCAAGCAATGAAATTGTTTGGTATCAAATTAGCATCAGTCTACGTGTTATCAATAAGTTTATATTTAATCTTATTGATAGATCCTTTATCAATTTATTCAGTTGGTTTGTGGTTATCATTTTCTCTAGTCTATCTATTGCTCATATACTTTGAGCGGGATGCAAAGCAAACATTTCAGACTATTCAATTGCAAGTTTTGTTAAGTTTATGTGCTACAAGCTTAATTCTGGGGTGGCAGATTTCGTTATCATCGGGTGTGATACTCATTAATCTTATTTGCTTACCAATTATTGGTATTTTTCTTTTCCCAATGGCATTTCTTGCTAGCCTATTTGACTTTATTCTTGCTGAAATTAATTTAATGATTTGGTTGGATGAATTGCTAATCTGGGCTTTGCCTAAGCTAGAGTATTTTTTAATGGACTTACCTTCTTTGTCGCTTAACAGAGACTTAGGAGTCGCTATTAAATTGGTGTTATATTTGCTCTGTTTGATTTGGGTTCTATTTCGGCATAAAGGCTATGTTTGGTTGTGTTTTCCCTTTCTTATATCTGTGATGATTTTTTCAGGAAAATTAAGTGAAGTTGGAACAGGTACTTACCAGCTTTCGAATAATACAAATATTATTGAGCTGAAGTCCGATCAGACTAATTCCTTACTTTCATCAATTTGGGTAAATAATACCTCTGAAATGTCTATGTTGTGGCTGGGAGATTACTTTGATGAGCTTACTGAAAACGAGAGAGTACTAATATGGCCATTCTCTAATGGGAAGGTGTCAGCTTACTTCTTAAAAGCCTTGTCGCCTAAATGGCTAGTTCTGAATGCTCCCCCAGATTTAAAACTTACCGCACTCATGGAGGCTATGAATGTGTCTTGGCTAGTTTTGGCGGAAGGGGAGGTGATAAAATTTGAGTTTTGGCGAGGGCAATGGGTTATAAAGCATTCTAACTGTTTGATTTTTTTAATTTCAGGTCAAGAAAACAATTGTATGCGTGTTGCCGAGCTTGAGAGTGTGTTAAATTATTCGCCAAAGCATTAAGGGAGTTTTTTGTGTTAGATTTTATTCAATCTGGCGGTTTTTTTATGTGGCCGCTTCTTGCCTGTTCTATTTTAACATTAGCTATAGTCATTGAACGTTTTTGGACCTTAAGGCGCTCAAAAATAACTCCTCATGGTATGTTGAATAACATCTTAATGATGCTGCGCGAAGATAAGTTGAACCGTGAAAATATACGTAAATTACAGCTTAGTATGGGGATGGGGTCTATTTTTGCTGCGGGTATTTTGAACTCAAAATATGGCCGCAATATTATGAAGGAAAGTATTCAGGAAGCAGCCAGCCATGTTATTCATGAATTAGAACGCTTTATGAATACATTAGGAACAATTGCGGCAATATCACCACTTCTGGGCTTACTAGGTACAGTAGTTGGTATGATTAAGGTTTTTGCTGTGTTGATGGAGCAAGGTGTTGGTGATACCGCATTGCTGGCCGGGGGGATTTCAGAGGCCTTATTAACAACCGCTGCAGGCTTAGGTGTGGCAATTCCTGCGCTTATTTTTCATCGTTTTTTTGCTCGTAGAATTGATGAGTTAGTTGTGACTATGGAGCAACAATCGACAAAATTGGTTGAAGTGATTCATGGCGACCGTGATGCTGTTTCTGCAGGAGGCAAGCGTTGAAGTTTAGACGTCAAAAAATTGATGAGGTAAATATTAATTTAACGCCTTTGATTGACGTTGTTTTCCTCTTACTTATCTTTTTTATGGTGACAACGACATTCAAGCAAACGGATGAGCTGACGATTGAGCTACCAAGCGCACAGGCTTCACAAGTTTCTGACTCAGAAAAAAATAAAATAGAGATCTTAATTACGGCAGATGGTCAGTACACTTTAAATGGAATGACTTTAATTAATGAAAAAGCGGACACTCTTAAACAGGGGATATTAGAAGTTTCTGAGGGAGATACACAAAGGCCGCTGATCATTACTGCAGACGCTAAAGCATCTTATGAACTCGTATTGCGCATCTATGATGCAGCCGCTCAATTAGGTTTTGCTAAGTTGGCTCATACAACAGCGAGAGAAACGCAAGAGTGAGTTTAGAAACTTTATTTAATAAAGCATGGTACGGGAAAAACAAATGGACTCAAGTATTTAGGCCTGTGTTGCCACTTGTTTCACATCTTGTGGCTAAAAAACGTCGTCAGTTCCTAGCGGATACTGATAAACATAAGCAAGTGAATGTCCCTGTTATTGTGGTTGGTAATATCAGTGTTGGGGGGACTGGAAAGTCTCCCATGGTGCTTGCTCTAATTGAAGCGCTTAAATTAGCGGGATACTACCCAGGGATTGTATCACGTGGTTATGGTGTTTCTGCCGCAAATCCGATTCGAGTAACACCTGAGTCTCTCGCTAATGAATGTGGTGATGAGCCTGTGATGTTAGTGCGACGTTCAAGATGTCCTATGGTCATTTGTCAGAACCGAGTCGATGCAATAAATGTCTTGCTTGAAGATAAGCGGGTTGACCTAGTAATTAGTGATGATGGTATGCAGCACTATGCTATGGCAAGAGATATTGAACTGCTTATGTTGGATGCTAAAAGAGGGCTTGGTAATGGTGCTCTTTTGCCAGTAGGGCCTTTGAGAGAGCCTGCTTCAAGAGTTTTAGAGGTTGATTATGTGATTAGTCTTGTGTCTGAAAAAACTCAGCCTGATTTAGAGCGAAAGAAACAAGAAATAAGAGAATTATTGCTTAGCTATCAGGGTATTGATAATGCAGAAATACTAGATTCTAAGTTAATCCCTGCTTCTGTCAGTCCTCAAAGCTTAGTTAATCTTAAAACGGGTGAACATGTTGCTCTAGAGGTATTAAAAGGCTTCAAACAATGCAGCTTGGTCGCTGGTATTGGTAACCCTGAACGCTTCTTAAATACCTTGTTAGAAGCGGGTTTACCTTCTGGCTATACTACAAGCTGGTTTGGTGATCATCATAAATTTAGTGCAGACGATGTTGCTCAAGATAACCCCGTGGTGATGACAGAAAAAGACGCCGTAAAATGTAAAGACCTTAATTTAGATAATGACAATGTATGGTATTTACCAATTGAGGTAGGATTGCCTGCAGAGTTTATTGAGTCACTAACTGAAAAGTTGATATCAGTTAGTAGCAAAGAGTAGTTTTTAGGAAGTTGAAATGAAAAAAGCATTATTAGATATCTTAGTTTGTCCTGTAACAAAAACACCTCTAGTGCTGAATGAGGCTGGTACTGAGCTAATTAGTAAAGTAGGTGGGATGGCTTATCCTATTCGTGATGGCATACCTGTCTTGCTGGAAACTGAAGCAAGAACATTGACGACAGAAGAGCGTCTTGATGAATCAAAAAAATAGTACTGATAAAGTCTTGAATGTCTTGGTGGTTTGCTTGGGGAATATATGTCGTTCTCCTGCTGCCCAAGGTATTTTAGAGGACAATATTAATAAACGAAGTTTGAATATTAATGTGGATTCAGCCGGTACGGCTGCCTATCATGTTGGGAATTCACCAGATAGTCGGTCTGTGTCAACTTTGTCTTTAAGAGGGCTGGATATTAGTCAGCAAGAGGCAAGACAGGTTAAGTCGTCTGATTTTGAATATTTTGATTGGATATTGGCAATGGATAAATCTAACTTGAAAGATCTGCAATCTAGTTGTCCTGCTTCTTTGAGTCATAAGCTTGCTTTATTTTCAAGCTTCTCTGGTGCTAATGAGGATGTCGCTGACCCCTATTATGGGGCTGATGATGGTTTTGAGCGTATGGCTGATCATTTAGAGCGATTGTCTCAGTCTTTTCTCAATAAGATTGAATCTGAATAATAAGGGGCTAAATATGACGTGTATAGTCAAGCCTGATTTCATTCAAGAAAAAATCTCGCTTAAACCTCATAATAGTTTTCGTTTTGATGCCTTAGCGGCTTTTTATGCTCAAATTTTTAATTTAGACCAACTAAAAAGCGCGATTGAATGGGCTAATTCAAATAGTATTCCTATATCTATGATAGGCGAGGGGAGTAACCTATTGCTCACAGGTGACCTTGATGCTCTTGTGTTAATTAATTGCTTAAAAGGGATTAGTTTATCTAGAACTGACGCATGTGTTGAGGTGCTTGTTTCAGCAGGTGAGAACTGGCATGAGGTGGTTACTTTTGCGATAGAGAACGATTTATCAGGTATTGAAAATTTAGCGCTAATACCAGGCACCGCGGGTGCTGCACCAGTTCAAAATATTGGTGCTTATGGCGTAGAGATTAAAGATGCACTGTCGCGGGTCCAGGTTTTAGATAGGGCTAATGGGGAGTTACTCTGGATAGAGGCTGAAGATTGTGGTTTTGCTTACCGAGATAGTCATTTTAAAGGTAAGTGGACTGACAAGTATTTCATTACTGCCATTTGCTTAGAGTTGAATTTAGTTCATGAGGTCAAGGTGTCTTATGGTGGTTTGGCTGAAGGGTTACCTTCAGAGCCGACAATAAAGCAAGTATTTGATCGAGTTTGCTCTGTGCGCTCTTCAAAATTGCCTGATCCTAAATTGATAGGTAATGCGGGAAGCTTTTTCAAAAACCCTATTGTTACGAATCTAGAATATCAACGAGTTTCTCTAGATTATCCTGACCTTGTGGCTTTCTCCTTTGAAGGAGGGTGGAAACTTGCAGCTGGTTGGATGATTGATAAGGCTGGTTGGAAAGGAGTAAGTCAGAATGGTGTTGGTGTCTATGAAAAGCAGGCCTTGTGTCTTGTTAATCATGATGCTCAAAAAGCGGATGCTTTGTTAAAACTCGAGCAAGAGATTAAATTAGATATTAAGCAAAAATTTGGTGTTGTGCTTGAACGTGAACCTGTACAGCTTGGTAAGATGCCATTAATTTAATATGGCATCTACACATGTTCAGCTTAAGATTGGTGTATTAGATTCAGGTGCTGGAGGTTTGACTGTTTTGTCAGCCTTACTTAAATCGAACCATAAATATGAATATCACTATTTTGCTGATGATGCGTTTGCACCTTACGGTAATTTGACTATTGACCGTATGCGTACAAGGTTAGAAAAAATCTGCTACTTTATGATTAAGTCAGGTGTAAATGTCTTAGTTATTGCTTGTAACACTGCTACTTTATCTGCTATCTCCTATATTCGAAACCTCCCTTGTGTTGTAGATAATAAAATAATTGTTGTCGGTGTGGAGCCTGCAGTAAAGCCTGCCAGCTTAATGTTAGAGTCTGGTGTTGTAAGTGTGTTAGCGACACCTGTGTCATGCGAAAGTCAGCGGCTTAGGGCTCTAATTCAAAATAACCTTCGAATAGAAAAGTCTAACTCCGATACTTTTGTTAAATATCATTGTATTGCGAGCCATATCTTGGCGAAAGCCATAGATGAGTTGCCGAATAGTCAGCAAGTTGTTGAACAAGAATTGCTTCGAATTAAAGATATCTTGGTATCAATGAATTCAAAAGTGCTTGTGCTTGCCTGCACACATTACCCTCTGATTATGCCTATGTTTGAGTCATTACTTGGCCCATCTATAAGTATTGTTGAGCCTAGTCAAGCAGTTGCTGATAGGGTGCTTGTTCGTATAGAGCAAGAGCTAGATTTGGAAGAAGCTATAGAGTCTCAACAAAACCTATATTTGTATTCAAGTTCAAGAAAAGCGGATGTGGTTAGATTATATAGCTGGTTAGAGGGTTTGTTGGGGCAGGCTCGAATGGCTAAGTGGGAAGTGTTTAATAAAGCCAATTGCATCCAAGATTAATCGTTGTTATACATCGATTAATCTTGGGTGTTTTGATTAACTGAGGCTTTGATTTGCTTTTTCAAGCGCTTCTTTTCGTGAGTCTACAAAGGCATCTTCAGGCAGTAATGCAGGGATATTAAGTTTTTCTAGTCGGTCAATTGCTTGTCCGTTGGGGCAAAAAATAAACACTTTGCAGCCAGATTCAACGGCATCTTTTATTGCGTTCTCAAGTGCTAGCCCAACAGTTAAATCCATCATGGGGACAGCACTTAAGTCCAATACCATGGCTTGATATTCTTGAACCGTATTGTGGTGTTTGGCAATTGTTTTACTAACCCCAAAAATCATAGGGCCAGATAGGTAGAAGAATAAAATTTTACCGTCGGCTTTATCGAGTAGCTCAGTTTCTTCTGTGGTGAGTGGTGTGTCATCATCAGCGTCGCTGATGGCTTTAATATTTCCTGATTGTAAACGACTTAATTTCTCAATTGTGAGGATGTTTGCGATAAACACACCGATACCAACAGCAACCATCAGGTCCACAAAAACGGTTAGTAGCATTACGCCATACATTATAACGGTGGGGGACCATGCGACTTTATGGGCTCTTTGAAGGAAGCTCCAATCTAAAATATTAATACCGACATAAAGGGCGATACCTGCAAGTACAGCCATTGGTATAGATGCTGTTAAGTCTGCAGCCCACATTACGACTAAAAATAGAATGAAAGCTCTTACCATGCCTGAGATAGGTGATCTGGCGCCAGACTGAACATTTACAACAGTTCCCATTGTTGCGCCTGCTCCAGGTAAGCCGCCTAGAAAGCCTGAAATTAGATTAGCTATCCCTTGTCCAACAAGCTCCTTGTTAGAGTCGTGCTCCTTTCGCGTCAAGCTATCGGCAATAACGGCGGTGAGTAAAGTATCAATACAGCCAAGTGTGCCTAACACTAAGGCGTTAATTACCATATTTCCCATCATATCAAAGGTAAAGGTTGGCCAGTGTAAACTAGGAAGGCCTGATGGGATTTCACCAATACGTCTTATGCTGTCTTGATCAAAAATAATGATTGAAACAAGTGTAATACTGACCAGGGCAAGTAGTTGAGGTGGTACGTATTTTTGCCACTTTTTCGGCATGTAATATAAAACGGCTAACGTCATTAATCCTAAAAATAGCTCGCCAAAATCCATATTCATCACAAGGTCTGGTAGAGCGGATAATGTACCAGGTACACCGCCTGGAGGGCTTGTTTGCCCTAAAAAGGGGGCTATTTGTAATATGATGAGGATGATACCAATTCCTGACATAAAGCCTGAAATGACGCTATATGGCATCAGGGTAATGTATTTTCCTAGCTTTAACTTACCAAGGGTGATTTGGAAGAGTCCGGCAAGCATGACGACAGTAAACGCCATCGCAAGGCCTTGTTCCGGATGAGCGGCCATCATGGTGGTGAGCACCGCTGTCATTACAACTGTCATAGGGCCGGTTGGTTCAGAAATAAGTGACGTTGAGCCACCAAAAACTGATGCGAAGAAGCCAACAAGTATCGCTCCCCAAAGACCAGTTTCAGCCCCAGCGCCTGAGGCAACACCAAAGGCAAGTGCAAGAGGTAGGGAGACAATGGCTGTAGTTAGTCCACCAAAAAGGTCACCAACAAAATGAAAATCTTTAAATCGAGAATCACCAAAAAACATAGATAATCCAGTAACAGGTTAAACGTATAAATTTTTATTATAAAACAATGTAATAACTAATATGTAGTGACACTTGGCTTGAATCAAAGTCTAAGATTCAAGTTTTTATTTTATGGTGTAATTTATGCCATGTTTAAACTAACGTTTTTCTTTTTTGAATGCAAAAGAGCCCGCGATTAGCGGGCTCTTTTAACCTTAAGAATAGATATTATTCTGACAGGTTAGCTGTTTCAGTAGTGGTTTCTGCTACTGGTTCTTGCTTTGCTGCTCGTGGGTCATTTTTTACACGAGTTTCGCTGCGAGTACGACGAGGTTTAGCTTCAGCATTGCGCTTAGCTCTTTCGGCTTTTTGCTTTTCTTGCTGATCTATAACCGCTTGAGGTAGTTCAACAGCCACTTTAGGTGCTTCGGCTTTTATTGTTGGCTTACCACGAGCACGTCTTGGGGCACGTTTTTTAGCAGGTGTTACTTCTTTAGTTTCAGCTGCTAGGTCAGATTTAGTCTCTGGTTTAGCTTCTTCTGTTACTTCAGGAGTCGTTTTAGCGTTAACTTCTGGTTTGGCTTCTTTTGGGGCTTCAGGAGCTGCTTCGGTTTTAACTTCTAGTATAGCTTCTTCTGTCGCTTCAGTAACCGCTTCGGCTTTAACCTTAACTTCTAGCTTGGCTTCTGGCTCAGCTTTTGGTGCTACCTCAGGCGTTGTTTCCACTTTAACTTCAGAAATAACTTCAGTTTTAACTTCTGCCTCAACTTTAGGTGTTGCCTCAGGAGTTGTTTCAACTTTAACTTCAGGAGTCGCTTCAGCCTTAACTTCTGGCTCAGATTCAGTTGTTACCTCAGGAGTGGCTTCTGCTTTAACTTCAGTTTCAACTGCTGGTGTTGCTTCAGTTTGAGTTTCTGGTGCAGTTTCATGTTTAGCTTCAGGAGTAGATTTTGGTGCTACTTCTGCTTTAGCTTCTTCTGCGACTTCTATCACTTCTACCACTGCTGCTGGAGCTGTATCAGGAGTTACTTCAGTTTTAGCCTCAACTATTGCATCTGCTTTTACTTCAGTTGCTTGGTTTTCTTCTTTTACTTGGTCACGATTGCGGTTCTGGCCGCCACGACGAGTGCGTCGACTAGGGTTACGTTTTTCACGTGTGCCGTCTTTGCTCTCTGTAGCTGCTTTACTGGCTTTTTCTGCTGCTTCCTCTGTCGCTTGTTGCTGTGCTTTAGCAGCTATAGCTTCTTCGTTAGCTTTATTTGCTTCTTCTTTAAGTTTGCCATTACGGCGTTTGTTTTGATTACGCTCGCGTTTGCGCTCTTTTACTTCAGGGATAACTTTCTCTTTACGTTGAGGGCGCTTGCTTTGCGTCTCTTCGTTGTTAGCTTTGTTGTCCTGCTGATCATTACGAGTATTTTTATGGCGATTAGATGATTTAGCTTCAGCCTGCTCTCTACGGCTTTGTCTAGTAGATTGCTGTTTATCATTGTCGCGTTCATCAGAGTGCGCTTGCTTCACGTTACGGTTGTTACCGCGGGTGTTTCTGTTTTTGCTGTTCTTGTTGTTGCGTGTGTTTGACTTTTTGTTAGTAGGTTTGCTTTCTACTACTGGTTTCGTTTCTTGTGTTTCTTCTACGCCAAAAATAGCATTTAGAATGCGTTTAAAGAAACCAACAGGTTGAGTCTTAGCTGGTGCTTTCTTAACATCCGTTGGAGCGGGTGCAGGAGCTGCCGGTGCTATGCTTGTGACAGCTGCTTTCTGACGTGTTTCTTGGTCAGGTTGACGTGGCTCGTAAGGAGGTTGTTCAGGTGTTTCTACTAAGGTGTAGCTGTTTTCGTTTTGCACAACAGATGAGCTGTCATCACGAATACGTTCAACTTCAAAATGTGGTGTTTCCATATGAGGATTTGGCACAAGAATAATATGAACGTGGTTGCGTTTTTCAATTTTGGCTATGTTTGTGCGCTTCTCATTAAGTAGGAAGGTCGCAACAGAAACAGGTAAAACTGCTCGAATTTGTGCAGTTCTTTCTTTCGCGCATTCTTCTTCGATTAAACGAAGAACGGATAACGCTAAGGACTCAACATCACGAATAAAGCCTTGGCCAGTACAGCGTGGGCATACGATGCCGCTCGTTTCTCCTAGGGAAGGACGTAAACGTTGGCGAGACATTTCTAGTAAGCCAAAACGTGAAATACGGCCTAGTTGAACGCGAGCGCGGTCAGCTTCTAGGGCATCTTTCATGCGGTTTTCAACTTCTTTTTGGTTGCGCACAGGTGTCATATCGATAAAGTCAATGACAACTAGTCCGCCGATGTCACGCAGGCGTAATTGGCGTGCAATTTCGTCAGCCGCTTCAAGGTTTGTTTGAAGAGCTGTTTCCTCTATATCGCCGCCTTTAGTGGCACGAGCGGAGTTAATATCGATAGACACTAATGCTTCAGTTGGGTCGATTACAATCGAGCCACCTGATGGTAGACGAACTTCGCGTTGAAACGCTGTTTCGATTTGGCTTTCAATTTGAAAGCGATTAAATAGCGGGGTCTGATCTGTATATAACTTAATGCGTGACTTGAAATGAGGCATAACCTGCATAACAAAGTTCATGGCATCTTGGAAAACAGACTTTTCATCAATCAGAACTTCGCCAATGTCTTCGCGTAAGTAATCGCGAATAGCGCGAATGACTATGTTGCTTTCTTGGTAAATTAGGAAAGGGGCAGGCTTTTCAGAAGCTGCACCAGTGATAGAATTCCAAAGAGTGTTTAGGTAATCCAAATCCCATTGAAGCTCTTCTGTGCTACGACCAACACCAGCAGTCCTAACAATAAGGCCGCCATTATCAGGCATATTTAGGCCAGACATAGCTTCTTTAAGTTGTGTTCTATCGTCGCCATCAATACGGCGAGAAATACCACCTGCGCGAGGGTTGTTTGGCATTAATACCAAATAACGACCAGCAAGACTGACAAAAGTTGTTAGTGCTGCGCCTTTGTTTCCACGCTCTTCTTTGTCTACTTGTACAACAACTTCTTGGCCTTCAGATAGTACATCTTTAATATTGATGCGCCCTTCACCGTGATTAGGCTTTTTAGAGAAGTAGGTTTTTGAGATTTCTTTGAGAGGTAAAAAACCGTGGCGGTCAGCACCGTAATCAACAAAAGCGGCTTCTAAACTTGGCTCGATTCGTGTGATGCGACCCTTGTAAATATTAGCTTTTGTTTGTTCACGAGAACCAGATTCAATGTCAAGATCGTACAGACGTTGGCCGTCAACTAAGGCCACGCGCAACTCTTCTTGTTGAGTTGCGTTAATTAGCATTCTTATCATTTATAAAACTCTGTATTGCTGAGTTAGAAAGCCAATTCCTCGTGCAGTGCTATGTCATGGTTGTTACACAACGCGTATTTAGTTGATCTTTTCTGTCTTTCATTTAGGCGCATAGAGGGTGCTTTTTACGTCCATTTTCCGCATACATATTCACGGGCTCTACTGGAGCGATTGAGTGCATTCATTGCCGTCATTCATAACAAAATCAATACTTATCAATGTTCTTCTACATATGAGCATAAGACCTGTTGATAAGTGTAAAAAATAGACACTTTCTACACTTGGAAGAGGAAATTTCCAAATCAAGTGGTTAAATTATTTAAGCTTATCTTTTACAGAGGTAAGATATAAACTGAAGTGTCGCTTCAGTGGGAGCTCTTTTTGGGGTTCTTTTTTAACTTCGAGGCGTTTTGTTTGCCTCTTACCCTCTGCGCATGTGAATATATCAGTAAAAACTAAGTGCTTCAATTATAAAGGAAACCATTCTTCAGTTATGTCAGATACGAAGAGTAATGAAAATGACCGTCCAAAGGTCAAAATTAATACAATCGATGAAAATAATCATGATCAAAGAATCGATAATTATTTAATGGCCCAGCTAAAAGGGGTGCCGAAAGGGCGTATCTATAACTTGTTAAGAAAAGGTGAAATACGTGTGAATAAAAAGCGGGTTAAGCCTGATACCCGAATTTATTCTGGCGATATTGTGAGGATAGCGCCTATTGTTGTTGAGCCACCTAAAGAGGCCTCAGCAGTTCCTCAGAAATTAATGCAAATAATTGAGTCTCGTATCGTGTATGAAGATGCAGGTTTGATTGTAGTAAATAAACCTTCTGGTTTAGCTGTTCATGGTGGTAGTGGCTTAAACTTTGGTTTGGTAGAAGTGGTTAGACAGCTAAGATCGAAAGAGAAAAGTGTAGAGCTAGTGCATAGATTAGATAGAGATACATCTGGGTTAATTATGATTTCTAAGAAGCGCTCTGTACTTAAGCAACTTCACGCTGCGCTGCGTGAAAAAGAAGGCGTTCAAAAAACCTATCAAGCTTTGGTTTATGGTTCTTGGCCTAAGCGTAAGCTGCAAGTTAATGCACCCTTGTTAAAAAATGAGCTTAAATCTGGTGAGCGTATAGTAAAGGTGCATACGGACGGTAAAGAAAGTCTGACTCGATTTAAATTACTGCGTCAGTTCGAAGGATACAGTTTGGTTGAGTGTGAGCCGGTAACAGGGCGAACTCATCAAATACGAGTACATACCTTGCATGCCGGTTATCCAATAGTCGGTGACGACAAATATTCACCATCAGAGCAAAATAAAGAGGCGAAGGCGCTTGGGTTTAAACGATTGTGTCTTCATGCTGCTAAGCTAGATATTATGCTTAATGATCAGCGTATTTTAGTTGAAGCGCCGATTGATGATGAGTGGCGTAATGCAATGAATCAAAATCTAACGGGTATTTATTAATAAATATTTAACACGTTATAAAAAAAAGACCGCGCTATAAAAATGAGTGCGGTCTTTTTGATTGGGATGCTAAGCTTTTGGAATCATAATGCAAGCTTCGCCTTTGATAACAACAGTATCACCGCATAAGCATTCGGTTTTTAGTGTTACACGGCGACGACGTTCATCTTTTTCAAGAACTGTGATGCGTGTCACAACTTCTGCACCGACAAAAACAGGAGCGCGAAATTTAAGTGCCTGTTCTAAATAGATGCTACCAGGCCCAGGAAGTTCGGATGCAATGGCAGCAGAAATTAGGCCAGCACCCAGCATTCCGTGTGCAATTGGCTTTTCGAATTGTGTTGTTGCTGCGAATTCAGCATCAAGATGAACTGGATTGTGATCACCTGTTAAATCTGCAAATGCTTGAACATCTTCAGGTGACACTACTTTAGTCACTTCGACACTTTGTCCTACCGTGATTTCTTCTAGGGTATAACCTTGGCTCATGTGAGACTCCATTTTTGTCTACCATAATAACTATATGGTGAATAATAAATTGTCAGAAATTGCGTCTGTGCATCTTCTTGATGTATCGAAATAAATTCTATCGGAAATGATGCTGTAAGTGGATAATTTATAGATAAATCCTATCTTGTTTCTTGTTATTTAGAGTATTTGTTGAACTGATAAGTGTTTTGTGAGTCTGTAGAGGAGGATTCACTCTTTAATGCTTGATATTTTTATGAGTGACCGCATATTCAAAAAGATATTGAATTTTAAATGCGATTGATAATTTATAGGGTGAAATTAGGTTATGGCTTGGACGGAAGATGAAGATAAGGTAATGAAAGTCCTTAATAAAGAGCAAGCTGATCAAGTAGATGAATCAAGTCGAACGTCATTGCAGGATGAAAAAAAGGCGGAAGAGAGTGTTCAAGTTTCATCATCTAAAGAAGGTGATAATAAAAGTACGGAAAAACTTTGGCAATTATTAGAAAGCACACTAAAAGAAAATCTAGTTGAGAAGCGTCGTGCGAGGCGCTGGAAGATCTTTTTTAGAAGTTTAACTTTTTCAGTGATTATTGCGATTTTTGTTGTGGCTATGAGTGAAGCTGATATTTCAGAGTTAGATGTTCAAGCTAATTATGTTGCTGTGATTCCAATGGAAGGGCAGATTGGGGCAGGGCAGCCTATTGATGCTAGTATCGTATTACCATTAATAGATGATGCTTATGCAAAGCCCGGTATTAAAGCTTTAGTATTAAAAATGAATAGTCCTGGGGGGAGCCCAGTTCACTCCGGTATTATTTATGATGCGATTCAGTTTAAACGTAAGCAGTATCCTAATGTGCCAACTTATGTAGTTGTGGAAGACCTTGCTGCGTCTGGTGGTTATTACATTGCTTCTGCTGCTGATCAAATATATGCAGATAAAGCAAGTTTGGTCGGGTCTATTGGTGTTATCTCAGCCGGTTTTGAGGCAACAGAGTTGTTGAAGAAAATTGGTGTTGAAAGACGTGTATTTACTGCGGGTGAAAATAAAGCTTTCTTAGATCCTTTTTTACCTATGGCACAATCTTCAATTGATAAATGGCAGGCCGTTTTAGATGAGACTCATGGGCAATTTATTAATGCCGTGAAAGAAGGCCGAGGTGACAGGCTTAAAGAGTCTTCAGACCTATTTACAGGAGCTGTGTTCACTGGTGCTCAAGCGGTTGACCTAGGTTTGGTTGATGGCCTTGCAAGTTTCTATCAGCTATTAAATACTGAGTATAAAGGGGTGGACGTTTTATATTTCACTGAAGATAAAGAGCCGTGGGAAGAAATTGTTAAGTCCTTTGGCGTCAGTGTCGCGAATACTTTCTTAGATTCTATGCGTCTACAATGATGATGTTTGGCTCTAGGCTATATGCTTAGAGTCAAATACCACCTTGTTTGCTTGTCTCTATTCCTACTACTTATTAGTTGGCTTGGTTTGTTAAAGGGTTAAGCCCAAAATTGCTAAGGGATTTACTTACTTTAATTAATGGCAGTCCTATTAATGAATTTGGGTCATCACCTTCCATTTTTTCAAATAGAGCCACGCCTAAACCTTCGCACTTAAAGCTACCTGCGCAGTCTAGTGGTTGCTCTGCGTCAATGTAGCCTTCAATTTCTACTAAATTTAACTTCCTAAAATAAACGCTATATAGGCTTGTTGAGAGATCAGCTTGTTTAGTTTTGCTATCAGTAACGCAAAGGCTTGTTAAGAACTCTACTTTTTTGCCGCTAAAAAGACTGAGTTGCTTAATTGCGTTATCTCTTGTTAAAGGTTTACCAAGAATTTGTCCGTCTAAACAGGCAACTTGGTCAGAAGTGATTATAATGCTTTCCTGAGTGTTTGGGATTTGCTCAAAAATGGCCTTAGCTTTTTCCTTTGCTAATCTTTCAACTAATGCTTTTGGTGCTTCTTTTACTAAAGGGGCTTCATCTATATCGGGACTGATGCACTCAAATGGGAGATTTAATCTTTCCAAGAGTGCTTTTCGGTAGCGTGAAGAGGAGCCTAAAATGAGTCTTTTTTGCACTGTTTATCCTAATAAAAATGAAAAACACGATTGATTTTAAAACTTTTTTAAGAAAGTTGAGGAAAAGTGTATAAAAACTGCTTCAAATAGCAATCAAACTTTGACAACTAGCATGCATATCCATATCATTTGCCGCCATGTTGAATAGCTCATTACCCATATATATAGACCCTCGCAAGTATGCCAATCACGAAATGGCACTTGAAGGACAAATTTCCCTTAACCAGCTTAAGGAGCTTTGTGCTGCCTTGGCGTCTGATGTTGGTGAAGTGACTGTTCATCTGAACTTTAAAGTTGATGAAGATAGGCGCTACATCGCGACAGGCAATCTTAAATCCCAGGTTCAACTCATCTGTCAAAGATGTATGGAACCGACCCCATATGATGTAGATATAGAATTGGCTTTGGCATTTGTTTATGACGAAGACCATGCTAAGAATATACCTGATGAATATGATCCGGTTGTAATGACTGAGGGTGAGATTGTTTTAGCCAAAATGATAGAAGAAGAGTTACTTCTGGCGCTACCAGTAGTTGCTTATCATGATCAAAGTGGTTGCAACCCAATAGCTTTAAAGTATGCATCGTCTACCGATGACGCCCCGGATGACGAAGAAAATCCGAATCCATTTAGTATATTGGCCCAATTAAAGGCCAAAAGTTAGGAGCTCCAAAATGGCAGTACAAAAAAGTAAAGTGACTCGTTCACGTCGCGGCCAACGCCGTTCTCATGATGCATTGACTGGTGCAGCTTTATCTGTAGAACAAGCTACAGGTGAAACTCATCGTCGTCACCACATCTCTGCAGACGGTTTTTACCGTGGTCGTCAAGTTATTACACCAAAAGGTGAGTAACTAGATACCCGTATGATTAGGGTAGCTATTGACGCTATGGGCGGGGACTTAGGTCCCTGCATTGCATTTGAATGTGCAAATAACCTCCTTTCAAAATACTCTGATATTGAGATTCAGCTCTATTATCATGAGTCTAGCTCTTGTAAAAACAACTCAACGAACCCATATCTATCAAAGTTCACCAAAGGTGCATCATCACGTTTAACTTTAGTTAATTGTCTTGATTATTATCGTGTGGATGAAGAGTTAGAGCGAAGTTTATTTAAACGAAAAGACGCTAGCTTATATCAAGCTTTATTAAGTATGAAGCAAGGTCGAAGTGATGTAGTGGTGACCTGTGGTAATACAGGGGTTATGGTTGCTTTAGCGCGTTATTTATTGGGGTTGATTAGGCCTAAGTTATATCCGGCTTTGATGAGAGAGCTTAGTGTTAAACCATTACGTTGCCTTGTAGATCTTGGTGCTAATGTGCATTGCCCGGCAAGTATGCTGTGCGGTTTTGCCGAACTTGGCTCGGCCTATGTTGAAGAAATGGGCAAAGAGACAGCGAAAGTTGGTTTGCTCAATGTTGGTGTTGAAGCAAGTAAAGGTAGCAACATAGTAAAACAGGTGGATAATTTACTTTCTAAAAGAGAGTGGCCGAACTACCTTGGATACGCTGAAGGGCATGAGCTTTTTACTGGCGATAAAAATGTCATAGTGTGTGATGGCATGGTGGGGAATGCTGTATTAAAAGCGTCAGAGGGTTTGTTGCACTTTTTGATGGGAAAAACAGCGCAATTGAAGGATTCGAATCAAGTACTTGAGTCTTTTTACCAAAGTGAGCGAAGGCATGGGGCTTGTCTCGTGGGAGTTCGTGGCAATTTGGTAAAAAGTCATGGGGATTCAGATGTGCCTGCCATGATGGGGGCGGTTGAATACGGAATTGATATAGCGCGAACTCAACTATCTAAAAAAATTGAGGCGCGATTGACTAGAGAGGAAATCGAATGAAAAACGAATTAGCTTTTGTCTTTCCAGGACAAGGTTCTCAGCAATTGGGTATGTTGGCAGATCTTGCAGAAACTCATAGTGTCATTGAAGAAACATTTGCTGAAGCATCTGAGGTGCTAGGTTACGATCTTTGGGCACTTGTACAAAATGATGCTGATAAATTGAATCAGACAGATAAAACTCAACCAGCCTTACTAACAGCAAGTGTTGCTTTGTGGCGTTTGTGGCAACAACAAGGTGGTGCGCAACCAGCTTATGTTGCAGGTCATAGTTTGGGTGAGTATTCAGCTTTAGTATGTGCAGGTGTAATGGCATTTGCTGATGCAGTAAACCTAGTTCGTTTACGTGGTGAATACATGCAGCAAGCGGTTCCTGCAGGTGAAGGTGCAATGGCTGCGATTATTGGTCTTGCTGACGATCAAGTTGTTGCAGCATGTGAAGGTATTGAGGGCGTTGTTAGCGCTGTTAATTTCAATTCACCTGGCCAAGTTGTGATTGCAGGGCATGTGGCGCCAGTAGAGGCTGCAATGGCTGCAGCAAAAGAAGCGGGTGCTAAGCGAGCTTTGCCACTACCAGTGAGTGTCCCTTCTCACTGTGAATTGATGATTCCGGCAGGCGAAAAACTTGCACTTGATTTAGAAAAAATTGAATTTAATGCACCTAATTTCACTTTGATTCAGAACGTTACAGCAAAAGCAGAGTCTGATCCTGCTAAATTGAAAGCGAATCTTTTAGCGCAATTAAGTGAGCCAGTTCTATGGACTCAAACTGTGGCTTTATTGTCTGACTTAGGTGTTACAGAGACATTGGAATGCGGTCCAGGAAAAGTATTGTCAGGTCTTAATAAGCGTATTGTTAAGGGCCTAAGTGCGGCAACAATTGCTGACCTTGCCAGCTTTGACGCAGCAATTTCAAAAAATTAATAATTGCTATTTTGAGTGTTTATGAATATAAACACTCCATATAACAACAATTTAAAAATTACGATAAGTAAACGACGGAGACAGTAATGAGTCTTGAAGGCAAAATAGCCCTAGTAACAGGTGCTACGCGCGGAATAGGTAAAGCGATTGCTTTGTTGCTTGGTCAACAAGGTGCAACGGTTATCGGTACGGCAACAAGCGAATCAGGTGCGCAAAGCATTTCTGATTACCTTGCTGACGCTGGTAATGCGGGTAAAGGCTATGTTTTAGATGTTGCAGATGCAGACTCAGTAACTGAAGTGGTTAAGGCCATTACAGCAGACTTTGCGGCGCCAACTATTCTAGTTAATAATGCTGGTATTACTCGTGATAACCTAATGTTGCGTATGAAAGAAGATGAGTGGGACTCTGTAATTAACACCAACCTATCTTCTGTATATCGTGTAACCAAAGCTTGTATGCGTGGTATGACAAAAGCAAAATTTGGCCGTGTAATTAGCATCAGTTCAGTTGTTGGCTCTATGGGTAACCCAGGTCAGGCGAACTATTCTGCTGCAAAAGCTGGCTTAGAAGGCTTTAGTCGTTCTTTAGCTTCTGAGATTGCATCACGTGGCATCACAGTAAACTGTGTAGCTCCAGGCTTTATCGAAACAGATATGACTAAGGTATTACCAGAAGAGCATAAAGCCGCTTTGACTGAAAAAGTCCCAGCGTCTCGTCTTGGTCAACCTGAAGAAATTGCGGCTGCAGTCGCATTTTTAGCATCTGAAGGTGCTTCATATATTACGGGTGAAACAATACATGTTAATGGCGGCATGTATATGGCGTAATTTGAGTTGAATTTTCTAACGATATCAACGAAAATAGCCATCCGGTTCATCTTGAGAATCACGTCGTAAAGACGGTTATACATTTTTATAAAGCTCAAATGAGCTAACAATGAGTAGAGTAGGAACTTCTAATGAGTAGCATTGAAGAACGCGTTAAAAAAATTGTTTGTGAACAACTTGGTGTTAAAGAAGAGGAAGTAGTTGCAACTGCTTCTTTCGTTGATGACCTAGGTGCAGATTCTCTAGACACAGTTGAGCTAGTAATGGCTTTGGAAGAGGAATTCGACACTGAAATCCCTGATGAAGAAGCTGAGAAAATTACCACAGTTCAGGCTGCGAATGATTACATCAACGCAAACCTGTAATTTGGTAAACTGAGTTTTTGGAGAAGCCGCTTGTCTTGTGCATAGCGGCTTTTCTTTTCTATAGCCCTTTTTAATAAACCCTCAGGGGTTGGGCGTACTTTTGGAGGAAGGATATGTCTCGTCGTCGTGTTGTTGTCACAGGTATGGGAATGGTTACCCCTTTGGGCAGCAATGTGAAAGATACGTGGGATAACGTATTGGAAGGAAAAAGTGGTGTATCTGACATTGATCTTTTTGATGCCTCGCAATTTTCTACACGCTTTGCTGCACAGGTAAAAGACTTCGATGTTGCTCAATACATGACAGCAAAAGAAGCACGTAAGATGGACCTCTTCATTCAATATGGCATGGCTGCTTCTATGCAGGCTTTAGATGATGCCGCACTTTTGAGTGATGATTTAGACTATAACCGAGTAGGCTGTGCAATAGGTTCTGGCATTGGTGGGCTTCCCATGATTGAAAAAAATGTGGAACTACTAAATAAGTCAGGCCCAAAACGAATTTCTCCTTTTTTTGTGCCAGGGGCAATCATTAATATGATCTCTGGACATGTTGCTATCAAATTTGGCTTTAAAGGACCAAACATATCAATCGTTACGGCTTGTACAACAGGTACGCACAATATTGGTATGGCAGGGCGTATGATCTCATATGGGGATGCAGACGTTATGATAGCGGGCGGTGCTGAAATGGCGATTACCCAGTTGGGAATTGGTGGTTTTGGCGCTGCAAGGGCATTATCTACACGCAATGATGACCCTAAAACAGCGAGTCGCCCTTGGGACAAAGACCGTGATGGCTTTGTCATGGGAGATGGTGCTGGCATATTAGTACTTGAAGAATATGAGCATGCTAAAGCCCGTGGTGCGAAAATTTATGCAGAGCTAGCTGGTTTTGGTATGAGTGATGATGCGCATCATATGACAGCGCCCCCTGAGTCTGGTATTGGTGCATTGTCTGCTATGTCTGCAGCATTAAAAGATGCCAAGTTAGAAGCGGCGGATGTGGATTACATTAATGCACATGGTACATCAACGCCAGCAGGTGATTTAGCCGAAACCAATGCCGTTAAATCCTTGATGGGTCCTGCTGCATCTGATGTGGCTATTAGCTCTACAAAATCCATGATAGGGCATTTGTTAGGCGCTTCTGGTGCTGTTGAGTCAATTTTTTCAGTGTTAGCAATTCGCGATCAACTGGCGCCACCGACGATAAACTTAGAAAACCCAGGTGAAGGATGTGATTTGAATTATGTCCCACATACACCGCAAAAGCGTCGTATTGATGTTGTTCTAAATAACTCATTTGGCTTTGGTGGAACGAATGGGTCGCTAGTGTTTAGTAAAGTATAGTGATTTCGTTAAGTATAAAAATAGGAGCAAGTGCTCCTATTTTTGTATCTTAAAGCTAAGCTGACCAGTTCAGTTAAAACAGATTTAGTGAGTGGTATTTGAATTATTTGTATCTAATTCTTGTCGCAAAGACTTGATTTGCTCATTTAAGTCCACATTAATGCCTTGGTTATCGAGTTGATACAAACGATCTTCTAGCTCCTGGTAAAAGCTAAGTTCTTCATCGCCAAGAAAATGTAAGCACTCGCCACCGATAAACCAAAGTAATTCGCGACGTACCAAAGGTACTAAGTTTGCGTAACAACGAATAAATCGAGACAAGATTTCTTGAGCGTCAAAACTGTAATCAGCCGCTTGATTTTCTATGTCCTGAAATAACTGATCCATTTTTTCGATTAGATCGGCTTCTTCTTCGTTTAAGGGTGTTTGATCAAAAGGGAAGTGCTCAGACATTCTACTTTTTAGATCTTTGAATGCATTCAATATGAAATCGTTACGAGAATCCACGTAATAGCCTTTTACAGTTAAATGTTCATGCCAGCCCAATGCTGGCAAAGATGAGTAATTATGACATATGCAATAGAAATTAGTGACTTAAAAAAACGTTATGATAATGGTTTTGAGGCCCTTAAAGGGGTTGACCTCAAAGTAGAGAAAGGGGATTTCTTTGCGCTACTAGGCCCGAATGGCGCAGGTAAATCCACAACCATAGGTATTCTTTGTTCTTTAGTGAATAAAAGTCAGGGTAAGGTCTCAATCTTTGGTGTTGATATCGATAAAGATTTTGCAGGTGCAAAACAATTTTTAGGTGTAGTGCCGCAAGAATTCAATTTTAATGTTTTTGAAACGCCTTTTAATATCATAGTTACTCAGGCAGGATTTTACGGTATTCCTTATGATGTCGCAGCGCCTAGGGCTGAAAAGTATTTAAAGCAGCTTGGATTATGGGAAAAACGCAATAATCCTTCTATGCAGCTTTCAGGTGGTATGAAGCGTCGTCTAATGATAGCAAGAGCGCTAATACATGAGCCTCAAGTTCTGATATTAGATGAGCCAACCGCTGGTGTTGATATTGAACTGCGTCGTTCAATGTGGGAGTTCATAAAAGAGCTAAATGATAATGGTACAACTATCATTTTGACAACTCACTATCTAGAAGAAGCAGAGCAGCTGTGTCGCAATATTGCCATCATTAATAAAGGCGAAATTGTTGAAAATACCAGTGTGAAGTCTCTGCTGAAAACACTTAGCCAAGAAACCTTTATTTTAGATTTGGCTACAAATATTGAATCCAACGTCAGTATTGATGGTTTTACCGTTAAAACACTGGCTGATGGTCACTCTATTGAAGTTGAGATTAACAAAGGCCAATCCATTAATGACATCTTTGTCGCATTGAATGAGCAAGGCTTGCAAGTGCAAAGTATGCGTAACAAATCAAACCGCTTAGAAGAGCTGTTTGTGAAGCTAACCAAGGGATAATTTAACACATGAAAAATACACAAATATTGGTGGCTTTCTTAACAATTGTTAGAAGAGAAATCCGTCGCTTTATGCGGATTTGGCCACAGACCTTATTACCGCCCGCAATTACCATGACTTTGTACTTTGCTATTTTTGGTAACCTAATTGGTTCACGTATTGGTGAGATGGGTGGCTTTAGCTATATGCAGTATATAGTGCCTGGTTTGATAATGATGTCTATCATTACTAACTCCTACGCCAATGTATCAGCATCATTTTACTCAGCTAAGTTTCAGCATAATGTACAAGAATTATTAGTTTCACCAACACCAAACTGGATTATTCTAATGGGATATGTGGTTGGTGGCGTTACTCGTGGTTTGTTTGTTGGCTTTATCGTGACACTTTTATCGCTCTTCTTCACGGATATGCACCTTGAAAATCTACTGATTACAGTTTTGGTAGTCTTCTTAACGGCTGTATTGTTTTCCTTGGGTGGTTTTGTAAATGCAGTATATGCAAAGAGTTTTGATGATATTTCAATCATCCCAACTTTTGTTTTAGTGCCTTTAACTTACCTTGGTGGCGTATTTTATTCGATTGATTTACTGCCAAGTTTTTGGCAAAACATGTCACTTCTGAATCCTGTTTTATACATGGTGAATGCTTTTCGTTTCGGTGTTCTTGGTGTGTCTGACATTAATGTAGGTTATGCCATTGTCATTATTCTGGCTTTTATCGCTGTTTTATTCACCTATGCGCTACGTTTATTGAATCGTGGGCATGGAATTAGAAGTTAATAGCAGCATAAGCAAGAAGCGAAAACTGCTGCTACAAAAAACGTTTTATTAGAATATTTCAACATTGTTAAGAGTTAAGTGAGGCTGTTATGGGTGCGTTACCGCTAGGTCAAAAAACCGAATACATTTCTGAGTATTCTGCAGAATTGTTATTCCCAATTGCCAGAGTCGATAAATGGCAAGAAATGGGTATAGAGTCTGAGCGCCTACCATTTTTTGGTGAAGATATTTGGAATGCTTATGAAGTATCTTGGTTAAACAGCAAAGGTAAGCCAATTGTTGCAATTGCTGAATTTAGGTTGCCCCATGACTCGCCAAATATTATTGAGTCAAAGTCTTTTAAACTGTATTTAAACTCATTAAATCAAATGCGTTATGAATCAGTTCAAGAGGTTGAGTCCATCTTGGTGAGAGATTTAAGTGCTGCTGCTGGTGCTGACGTTAGTGTTGTAATTCGTGATCTAGAAGCTATGCAAAACTTGGTTATTCAAACTGCGGATTACTGCATTGATGACTTAGATGTAGAGGCAAGCATTTATCATCCGGATGCTAGCTTGTTAGCCTTGGACGAAGATGCGGAGCAAGTCGAAGAGAAAGTTGTTAGTCATTTACTTAAGTCAAATTGCCCTGTAACAAACCAGCCAGACTGGGGATCTGTATTTATCGAGTACCGTGGTGCTAAAATTTGTCATGAGAGCCTACTTAAATATGTTATCTCTTTTAGAGAGCACACCGATTTTCATGAGCAATGTGTAGAACGTATCTTCATTGATATCATGCAAAAATGTGCACCAGACTATTTAGTTGTTAATGCGCGTTACGTAAGGCGTGGCGGATTAGATATTAACCCTTACCGTGCTTCAGAGCCGTTAACTTTGGGTAATGAAAGACTAAGTCGTCAATAAGTTATGACTAAAAAAACCAGCTAATTAGCTGGTTTTTTGACACTTGAATAAATTATTACTCTCCATACATTTTCTTACTGTTTTCAATTTGTTTTTTTTCTAAATCAATAATTGCTAATTGAAGCCTATCTAGTTCTAGATTTTTACGATTAAATTCATTTCTTAGTTCTCCAGTTTCGTCCTGATCAATACTTGCTAATAGTTGTTGCTTAACTTGGCTATGCTCAGTAAGTAGTTGCTGATGAATATTTTCGAGTTGCTGAAACTTATTATTTACATCGTCACTACTGTCTCTTCCAAAATCAGGGTTAACTGTTTTAATTGTATTAAGCATTTCAGCATTATTTTTTCTAGCTGTTTCTAGCTCAGACTCTAATAAAGTGACACAAGTTTCAGACTCTTTTAATAGTCTTTCAAGAGTGTCTGATTCCTTTTGTTGTTCAAGTATCAAGCCCTGCATTATATCGTTTTCAGGAGGGTTAGATAGATGGTTTTTCATATCATCTACATGAGATTGCTGGTTTTTTGTTGACTCAATAAATGAGTTCGCAGCTGTTTTTTTTGCGATAGATAACTGTTTTTCTTTTTCTACTAACTTTTTACTCTTTTGTTCTATTTCTGATTTAAGTGAGTTAATGGAGAGGTTTGTTGTGTTTAGTTCATTTTCAAGTTGTAGGATAAGGTTGTCAGATTCTTTAATCAGCTGTTCAATCCGGCCAATTGCAATCTCTTGTGATCCGTCGAACTCTAATTCACTCGATTTTTCTGTGTTACTTAGCTTCTCTCTCAATAAATCAATCACGATTTCTTGTCGTTTAGCAATTTGATTTAAGGCGCTGATTTGTTTATTGGCCTTGTGCTTAGCATGATCTGAATTTATGTCAGTGGTGTCTTCTTGTTTGGAACTTATTATTTCATCAAATTCATTATTATGTTCCAAATTTTGTAGAGCTTGTTTTAGTTGGTTTACATTTTTTTCAGCGCTAGCAAGTGTTTGTTCTAAGTTGTTATGTTCTCTTTGTTTAACTTTTAATCGATTAAGGTTTTTTTCAAGTTTCTCAATCTGAATTAATAACTCTTTTTTAATTGCGCTTTGTGCTTTTTCTAACTCTTCTTTGAGTTTTAGTACCTCATTAGACTGATTTGCTTCTTCCATTAGTTTTGCAAGCTTCTTTTTCAGTGCTTTAGTTTCCTCATTTTCTTTGTTGGCGCTAAAAATATTCGTTAAAATTTTAGAAAGTTGCTGCTGCAAAATTTTATCTGTTTCAGCTTTGTCAGGAGTATCTAATACTCTTGATTCAGCTTTTAGAAGTGTCCCCCAGAGTTTAATGAGCATTACTTTCTTTGGGTCTTCTCTTAACTCTGTTTTAGAAAGAAGTTTTTTTGCAAACAAAATTTGATTCTGGATGAAGCGTTTTAAGTCTTTAAGGCTAGAATCATCTGATTGGTTGGTTTTTATGGCTTGTTCAGGTTGGTCGTCAGTGCTGACTGGATCTGTATTGCCAGAGGGTGTGTTTTCAGGTTCATTATCTTTTTCTAGACGCCTTTTAAACCATATCAATAAGCTGCCAGAAAACACTAACAAGGTGATAATTTCTATGAGTGTCCATACTAATAGCTTCATGTATAAAAGGGCGCCTGTAAAAATCGAATATATGAGTACTGTGTTTACTAGAGAAAGCTTTTCTAACTAACTCTTAAATCCACCATTGATTAAGTTAATTAACTGTAAAGTCACCTGTTAACTTAGTGTAAATTGTTTGCTTATCCATTTCCAAAATTCTCTATCCCTAATGAGGTAGATTATAACTTCATGCTAACATGAGTAAATTGAATTAATGTAAAGCAACTCAATGACTTACTTATTTAAGTATGGCCTAGGTAAAAAAATATGAAAGAATTTATCCAATTTATGCGTGAAAGAAGCTCTCAGAATGCATTGTTAGCGCCAGCACCGTCAAAAGATGAATGGCAAAACGTTTTAGAGGCAGCAAGTAGGGCTGCTGACCACGGTGCGATGAGGCCTTGGCGTTACCGTGTTTATTCAGGAAAAAGCTTGGATATTTTAGGTGAGTGTTATTGGCAGCACGCATTAGCAACTACACCTGAGATGCCAACAGCCAAAAAGGATAATTTCATCCAAAAAGCACATAGGGCACCTGCTGTTCTTGTGGTTACAGCGGCATTAGTGGAACATCCAAAAGTACCCGCTATTGAACAAACAATGGCTGTTTCAGCGGCTACCCAACAGGCTCTGCTTGGTCTTAACGCATTGGGTTATGGTGCCATTTGGCGTACTGGTCCTGTTGCTCATAGTGATTTAACGAAAGAGCTTTTAGGCATAGATGCACATCACCAAGTGATTGGCTTTATTTATGTGGGTACCCCTAAAGCAATCGAAAAAAGAGTGAAAGAAGTAGATCTAACTCAGCACCTAGAATGGTTTGATTGATCTTTGAACAAGGGGGAGTCAAAGCTGAATTTCTCCTAAAAAAGGGCTTGCGTTTCAATCACTTCGACATTAATATACGCGCACTCTTTGATAGGCGACGCCTTCAAAGTGGCCTGTGGTGAGCTGTCCGAGTGGCCGAAGGAGCACGCCTGGAAAGTGTGTATGTCGAAAGGCATCAAGAGTTCGAATCTCTTGCTCACCGCCATTATTCTAAAAAACCGCATCTTACGAGATGCGGTTTTTTTTCGTCTATAAAAAAGGCCTGAATGTTTGGTTAAAGTGTTCTTAAGTAAAGAGTGACTAAGATCGCTTTCTCTCGCCTTTCATTTCGAGTCTTTTATTCAGGTAAAAACTACTTAATCCTAAGCATGCAAATCCAATCATGGTAAATGCCATGGCGCTAATGGGGTTAAAGTTCAAAATCCCGATAATGCCACTGGCGATGATAGCGCCTAAAGTGTGGTAAACCCCGTATACAGAACTAATCACACCGACTTCTTTTATAGGGCTGGAAAAAGCACCTGCCAAAGCGTTAGGAAAGACCATTCTAGAAGAAAGCATAAGCAAGAACACATTAGCGCTCATGATAATAAGGTGGGGTCCGAATAGCTTTAAGCTCAAATAAATGCTCATACCTGTAAGTAACATTCCAATTAAAGCCCATAAAATGACTTGATTCGGGCTTAGATGCTTTAGCAACCAGTTATTAAAGAAGCAGCCAATAATGTAAGACAAGGTGATAAGCCCAGCAAGCCAGCCAAACTCAATCATGCTTAGCCCAAAGATATTAAGAAAGATGAACGGCGCAGACACCATATAGGTCACAGCACAACCAAAAGCGCAGAGCGTTGCTGTGCCATAAGTAAATACGTCTTTATCTTTTATTACGCGGATAAAGAGTCTGCAAAGATGCTTAGTCTCAATCACTTTAGGGTCAAGTTTTTGATTTGTTTCTGGAAGAAAGTAATAGGTAAGAGCTAATACAAAAAGCGTTAATAGAAGGAGTAGCTGAAAGATAATTTGCCATACATAAAAGCTAGAGAGATAAGCGCCAATCAATGGCGTAATAAAAGGCATCAAGGCAAACACCATATTAATGCTTGAGGCTGCTTTTGATAGCTCAACACCTGTAAACAAATCTTTTAAAACCGCTCTAGCGACTGGAATGCCTGATGCCATCCCTATACCTAAAATAAACCTGCCAATAAAAAACTGCCAGATAGATTGTGCGCTAAAGCAAATTACGGCGCCAATCGCACCAATCACTATGCCTAATAGAATGACCTTTCTACGGCCTTTAGCATCGGATAAAGGGCCAAAGATAATTTGTGCAAAAGCAAAACCAATAAAATAAGCCGTGACACTAAACTTCAGCATACTATCGCTAGTTTGAAAGTACTCAGTTAATAATGACAAGGCAGGCAAATAGGCATCAGCTGCAAACGGTGCCAAAGAACCAACGAGTATGAGTAAAACGAGAATATGGTTTTTCTTATCGACCGTAAGCAAGCGACTTCCTTTTTGCTAAATACAGGGAGGTTCCCTAGATAGTCAGATGCTAAAGGGTTGGCAGTTAAATGGATAGATGCACTAAACTAGTGGTCGCATTTTTGATGCTAAAAAATAAAGAATTAAGGACGATATATGATTTATCCAGCCTCATTGGAACAAGGAAGTGTTATTGCTGTTACCGCCTTTTCATCTGGAATAAATGATGCTGCAAAGATAAGGTACCAGCATGTAGTGACAGACTTAAAAGAGAAAGGTTATGTTATTATCGAAGGCAAGTGTCTGATGGGTAATAGCAAGCATGTTAGTGCACCTGCAGCACAAAGAGCAGATGAGTTAATGTCATTTTTACTAGATGACACTCTTGATGCTATTGCTGCGCCTTGGGGTGGTGAACTTGCCATGGAGATATTACCTTTTTTAGATTTTGACCGCTTAAAAGAGGCTAAGCCTAAGTGGCTCTTTGGCTTTTCAGATATTAGTACGCTCATGGTTGTTATAAGCTCAAAGCTAAATTGGGCCACGGCTCATAGTCCAAATTTAATGAACCTAGTGGCAAATGAAACCGAAACCTTAACCGCTAATTTTCTAACTAACATGGCGACAAAGCCAGGTGCAAGTTTTACTCAATATGCATCTCAAAAGCATACGGATAAATGGCCTGATAGCCGCATCAATCCTGCTGCTGTTTTAGAGCCTTATTTGAAAACAAACTGGCGTTGGTTAGTGCCTCCCCAAAACGGATCATGTTTAGAAGGGCGTTTAATAGGAGGTTGTTGGGATACCCTAATACATCTATTTGATACCCCTTACTTAGATTTGAAGCGTTATGCTAAAGAATGTGATGAAGGGGTAATTCTTTATTTAGAAAATGTCGAAATGTCACCTGCCGACTTGGTCCGAAGCATTCTCAGTATGAAGTTTAAAGGCGTTTTTACCCATCTTAAAGCCGTATTGCTTGGGCGCTCAGCATATTCAGATACTCAAGACAAAGATGATTTAACTTATCATGAAGTGATAAAGCGGCACTTATCTGATCTTGGTATTCCTGTGTTAATCGATATGGATATTGGCCATGTACCGCCAAACTTAACGTTAATTAATGGCGCACTAGCTAGGATAAGTTGCGAAGAAGGTAGTTGGAAACTCACCCAAAGTTTAACTTAATGTAAATTACTTTTAAGTTGTTTTTACTCTGGTTGAAGCTTTTATCAGAGGGCTTAATACCAATTTTTAAATCAGGGTTAAACTAAGACGAATCTGTTCTTAATTCAATTAGCTGAACTACACTTATCTTTGGTATTCTAATTAGCAAAGTAACAAAATGGATTCTTTTTTAGGGACAGTGATTTATAGGTGCTTGTTAGTGGTGCCATGTACTTGTTGGTAGAAATATGCTGAATCGAAAAGAGGAAGCACTTCTTAAAAAGCTTAAAAGAAGTGAACAAAGGTTAATTGCTGCGTACAAATTGGTAGCCTTAGGTACTTGGGATTGGGACCTTGTGACCAACGAGCAAGCTTGGTCTGATAAAACCTATGAAATTCTTGGGGTAGACTCAAGTGCTGAGGTAACACGAGAGTTATTTGAATCCTTATTGCACCCAGACGACCTTGACTATGTAAGAGAAAAACTAGAGCAGGGCATAGCACAAGAAGACGATATTACTTACGGATTCCGTATCCTCCGACCAAACGGGGAAGAGCGTTATATCTACTCCCACCTTACTTTTGAAAAAGATGCCCATGGTAAAAAAGTAAGAGTATTAGGTACAAACCAAGATATTACAGATCAAAAAAGAGCTGAACATGCATTGCGTGAAAGCGAAGAACGCCTTAAAGCCGCTCAGTCGTTAGTTAATCTAGGCTGCTGGGATTGGGATCTCAAGACAAATAAGCAAGTTTGGTCAAACGAAACCTATCGTATATTTGGAATAGATTCGGGTATAGAGCCAAGCCGTGAATTATTTGAAAACCTGATCCATCCCGATGATCTAGAGCGTACCCAGCTTGCAACACAAGAAGGAATAGAGGCAGGCATAGACTTCAACTTTGAGTTTAGAATCATCCTACCAAATGGCGTAGAGCGCTATATTTCAACCCATGTTGGTATTAAGTCCGATGATAAAGGAAATAGTATTCGCCTGTTGGGTACTAACCAAGATATTACAGAGCAAAAAGAGATTGAGTTGCGCATCATCCATCAAGCCTATCATGATCCTCTGACTCAGCTCCCAAACCGTATGAAGCTAAATCAAGAGCTAGAATCTCTATTAGAACAAGGTAAAGAAACAGGGAGTCCTTTTGCTATCTTGTGGGTGGATCTTGATTATTTTAAGCAAATTAATGATAACCACGGGCATCTAGCGGGCGATGCTGTTTTGCAAGAAGTGGCTAAAAGGCTAAATGCTCAAATACAGCGAGGTGATCTCGTGGCCAGAGTCGGTGGCGATGAATTTATCATCATGCTGCAAAGTGCGGGTAATGCACAAAAACTTAATACCTGTGCACAAAAGATACTAAAAGAATTCCAACAACCTATATTGTTTGAAAACCTATTACTCAAAGTGGGTACCAGTATAGGAGGGGCTATTTACCCACTTCATGGGCAGAGTGTTGAAGGCTTAT
Source organism: Marinomonas sp. SBI8L (assembly GCF_001624705.1). Classification (GTDB taxonomy): domain Bacteria; phylum Pseudomonadota; class Gammaproteobacteria; order Pseudomonadales; family Marinomonadaceae; genus Marinomonas. The sequence continues at coordinate 94,482 of NZ_JSEO01000015.1, read as the reverse complement.
TTAGAGCGGCAGACACTGCCTTGTATCAAGTGAAAGAAGGTGGACGAAATGCCTATACATTAGCTCAATTAGACAGTTGAGCTAATGAGAAAAGGGCAATAGGATTTAACCTTGCTTGATGACTTTAGCGACAAGCCTGTGTAGCTCGTCGCTTTCTTCTGGTGTTAAAGCAGATAAAAATTCTTGATTACACTCATTTGCACGGCTTGTGCCTTCTACTTCTAAGCTTCTACCTTTTTCAGTGAGAAATATTTGAAAAGCGCGCCTGCTAGTTGGATGTGCTCTTCTTTCTACTAGCTCTAATTTTTCAAGAGAGTCTAATACGCGAGTGGTAGTGTAATGGGCTGTCTGGCATCTATGGGCCAGCTCTGTCTGAGTTAAACCTTCTTCTTCCCAAAGGGCAAATAAGGTAGGCCATAAACCAATATGAAGACCTATTTCTTTTAATCTGGTATCTAAACCGTTCGCCATTTGGCCGCCTAAAACAGCGATTAACCAACCAAAGCTAGTATGTCTAGGGAGTTTGGTTTTTGGTGCTTCTTTGCTCATTAATATGGTCTCAATTCATTTAAATGTATTTGGCCATTTAAATGTCTTTAATAGCTTAAAAAATACAGCGTAATAATTAAGCTAATCGTCACAAGCTGGCTTAACAATAATGTTAAGCCAGCTCGGAGATTGCTTTTTAAAAAAGGCTGTTTCTGATTACTGCTACTATACCCACTAATCATTGCCTTTACCAAAAAAATGCCTTTTGATCGGTAGATAATAATGGCAAGAATATGAATGAAAATAAGCACTAATAACAAGATAGCATTCAACTTATGCAGATTTTCTAGGGTATTTAGTTTGTCTATTCCCACCAGAAAAACACCATCGATGAAATCTGTTGTCATAAGTCCAGATGTAGTCTGAAACATTAGCAGTATCAGCATCACTATCACCATAATAGCGCCTGCAGGGTTATGACCAACATGCTCACTTTTGCCGCTACTTAGATACTTTATTATGGCTTGTGGTCCTGCTAAAAAGTGAGTGAAACGGGCTGTTTCACTGCCAATCACTCCCCATGAAATGCGCCAAAATAACAATGTCATTAAGAATAATCCAGCGCCAATATGAATGAGAGTAGACCCTTTCCCGCTAAAACCAGATAAGAGTAAAAGCACTACTAATATGGCTTGAACCCAATGATAAAGCCTAATTGCTAGATCCCATTTTTTAATCATGCCAACTCCAAAATATCTAAAAACCTTAATTTAGCGACAGTATAATGATAAAAAACAAAATATAGCAAATGCTATTGTTGCATTTGCAAATAAATTTTCTTCATGCTACCTTTTGATCAATCTCAGCAATAAATTGGATAAGTGAAAATGCAAAAGCAACTTCTAGCAGGACTCATTTTTGGTTTTCTTACCTGTGCCATTGGGGCAGAGGAAGCAAAGGTTGAACAAAGGCAAACCATTTTTAAAAAGGTTGAAAAAGGCACTGAATCGTTAGAGATATTAATCGATCATGGTGCAATGTCTGATGTGGTTGTTAAAGCGGATGCTTTATCGAAGCAGATTGCTCAACTGGTTAATTTGTTTCCAGAAGATACACGTGGAAAAGGAAGAAGTAGCAGCAAAATTTGGAAAAACTGGGATGACTTTAGCGCTCGTTTATCGCGTTTTGAAAGTGCATATGTACAAATGTCCAACGCGGCTTCTAATGAGGATTCAAAAAGAGTTAAGCAAGCTTTTAAACTCGCAGACTCTTCTTGTCGCTCCTGCCATATGAAATACCGATCACTTTGGTAATTCAGTTTTTGAAAATCAGTAATAGAGTAATGAATTAGCACACTATTAAGTGTCTGATTTAAATATTAATTAGGTTGAAATCCAATAGGATAAAAGCCATTTAGAGGTAATAGCGATGAAAAATTTAGTTCTATCTATGATGTTTCTTGTATCAAGTGTTTTCTCTACATTTGTAGTAGCAAGCGAAAATGTAGTCTTGATCAATTCTTTCAAAGTACCAGAGCACCAACTTGGAGAGACCATTAACATGTGGGAAAAGGCTCGAGATTATTTACAGCAACAGCCAGGCTATATTTCGACAGCATTACACCAATCCTTATCTTCAGATGCACAATATAGGCTGATTAATGTTGCCCAGTGGCGCACTGTCGAGGAATATACAAAAGCAACTCAATCGATGCGTGCGAATGCAGGCCTTCCTCGAATAGAAGGCGTAAAGCCATCTCCAGCTTTGTATCATGTGATTCGCAGAGATTAACCAAGATAAAATGGGGTTTCTCTAGTAAACACAAGCTTAGAAACAGAATAAAAGCCTGATAACCAAAAAAGGTTAATCAGGCTTTTATAGGGAACTTTTTTCAAAGAACCTTAGAAGATATTAAGCAATTTGGCTCATTTCGTTAAGAGTAAACTCAACAACAGCGCCTTCGGTAGCGACCATATAATCTTGTAAGTGTTGGTTGCCCATATGCGCTTGCCAAAGTTCGCGTGTTTCCCAGCTTTCATAAAACATAAAGTGAGCAGGGTTCTCGTTATCTTGGTGCAGGTCATAGTTAATGCAACCTTCTTCCGCACGAGTGGCGTCAATCAATTTTAAAAGCTCTGCTTTTACTAATTCAATTTTATCTTCATGTGCTTTGATATTGGCAACAATCGTTAGCTTAGCCATTTTTAATTCCTTTCAATTTAATTTTAAATAATTGTAAAACGTTTTGATCAAACAGGTTTAGAAGCCTTCCAGAACAATCTTGCCGATAGATTGGCCTGACTCAATTGCTTCATGAGCTGCTCTTAGGTTTGCTGCATTAATCGGGCTTAATTGCTTATTCACTGTGGTTTTAATAAATCCTTGATCTACAAGGTCTGCGACTTTATTAAGCAACAGGTTTTGCTTGTTCATGTCTTCTGTTTGGAACATAGAGTGGGTGTACATAAACTCCCAATGAAGTGACAAACTTTTGCGCTTCATCTTGGAAACATCAAGGATTGCTGGGTCATCAATGAGAGCAATTTTGCCAAAAGGTTTTAAAATTTCGGTATAGGTTTCAAAGTAGCTATCCGTGCTATTTAAACTAGCAACATGGGTAACAGGGCCAATTTCAAGATTATTAATTTGATCTGCTAGATCTTTCGTATGGTCAATCACATAATCAGCGCCTAACTCTTTCACCCAAGCTTTAGAGGATTCACGTGATGCGGTACCAATAATGGTTGCACCAGAAATTGCTTTAGCCAGTTGAATCAAGATAGAACCCACACCGCCTGCCGCTCCAACCACGAGAATAACTTCGTCAGATACTGTATTTGTGCCAGGTGCTTGGGTTTTGATTGCAAGGCGATCAAATAGTAATTCATAGGCTGTAATGGCGGTTAATGGTAAAGCGGCAGCTTCAGCATTATTCAAACTTTTCGGCTTATGGCCAACAATACGTTCATCAACAAGTTGGAATTCAGAATTACTACCAGAACGAGTGAGATCGCCGGCGTAAAACACTTTATCACCGGGTTTAAAAAGGCTAGTGGCTTCGCCTGTTGCAACCACTTCACCGACAGCATCCCAACCAATAATTTTATGCTCATCACCTTCTGGCGCAACATTCTGACGTATCTTGCAATCAACAGGGTTCACTGCAATTGCGTCAATTTTAACTAATAAATCATGACCTGTAGCCTTAGGTTGTGCTACTTCAATATCTACCAAAGAGTTCGCATCTGAAATAGGTAAAGACGCTTTATAACCGATCGCTTTCATTGTGTTTCTCCTTCGAATTTTGAGTTCGTTTACTGAACTGATGAGCACATGATAGGGATTGCATATTGATAGATAAACAGGATAATAATTGAATCTTTTTCTAATAATTTTGGATAATATGCTTTTAGAAGATTTACATGTGGTCCTGAAAGTGGCGGAATTTCGTAGTATAACCGCAGCGGCAACCAGCCTAGATATGCGCACAGGCACAGCAAGTGCGGCATTAAAACGAGTAGAGGCTGAGCTCGGTGTGTCTTTGTTTGTGAGAACAACAAGGCAGCTTAGAATCTCAAGTGCGGGTGAAAAGTATATTCCCCAATGTCAGCAGGCTTTACAGATATTGTCCCAAGCTAAGCAAAATATGAAAGATGGCCAAGATATAGTTGAAGGCGAGCTAAGGCTTGCTGTCTCATCGGATTTAGGTCGTAACCTTGTGATTCCTTGGCTTGATGAATTTATGGATGATTACCCAGATTTAAGCTTGAGAACAAATATTAGCGACTCTAATATCGATTTCTACCGAGACTCTGTTGATATTGCTTTGCGTTATGGCTTTCCTGATGATTCTAACCTTTACGGCTTTAAAATTTGCAATGTGCCAAGGCTAACCTGTGCAACTCATGAATATCTCACTCAACACGGCACACCCAAACATCCCCATGAGCTCTCTGAACATAATAGTTTGCATTACCAGTTACAGGATGTAGTTTATGATGTCTGGAATTTTAGGCATGAAAATAACGACATTAAAATGAAGGTTAAAGGTAACCGTATCTCTAACGATGGTGACCTTGTAAGGCGTTGGTGTGTGGCAAGTAAGGGTATAGCGGTTAAATCTAGTTTAGATATGGCGGCAGATTTATTAGCGCAAAGAGTGGTGAATATCATGCCTGAGTATCATCCGACGCCAACAGAGCTTTGGCTCATTTGCCCAAGCAAGCAATCTATTTCACCCGCAGTCCGGTTACTAAGAGACAGGCTAAGAGAAAAGAGTCGTGACTTATTAAGCCAGTTAGTGGAAAAAAAGATTCTTGATGAGAGCGTGCTTAGCTAATTTTTAGTTTGATTTTTAGCTAAGCACGGCTAACTCTTGTCTTGGGCTATTGCCAAACTTACGAGAGTATTCTCGACTAAATTGAGTTGGGCTCTCATAACCAACTTCAAATGCCGCACTAGAGACAGAGGCTTGTTCCTCTCTAATCAAACGTTGTGCTTCTATTAGCCTTAATTCTTTTTGATACTGTAAAGGGGTTGATTTAGTGATTTGCTTAAAGTGCTCGTAAAACGAAGAAGTGCTCATTCCCACCTTTTTAGCCAACTCTGGGACAGATAAGGTAACTTTAAAATTGGTGCGGATTTCCTCAATAGCTTGAGTGACTTTGCTTACGTGGCTGTCTTGCCCTGCCAGGTGTCGTAACATATTGCCATTGGATGACTTTAATAATAAAAAGTGAATTTCTTTTAAAATTAATGGCCCCATCACCTTCATTTCTAAAGGTTTACCTTCTAAGGCCAAATAGCGGCCCATGGCATCAATTAGTTCATTGGTGGATTGCGCTGTACTTAAAGGCTTGAACTCTTTATCGAGAATCTCAGGTTCGCCCATTTCACGCTGCAAGCTGCGAAGTATGCCCAAATCTAAACAGATGGCGAGGCCAATATAAGGAGCTTCCTCGCTCGCTTCAACAATACGAGAAAAGGCGGGTACGCTATGGCTAGCAATTAATGACATGCCAGCCCGATAAGATATTTTCTCATCCCCAACAATAGCTTCCTTACTCCCTTGCAGAATGATGCAGGCAATAGGGTGATAAAAGCAGGCATTTAATTGAGTTGGCTTTTTCGACTGATGCACAAAGAAATCAGGGATAGGTGATAGCAGCTCATCGTTACCCATTGACTGAGATTCCATGTAATTCGTCGCTAATGCTAACAGCTCGGTTAATGTCATTTTGGGCCTGTTTCATCTGTGTTAGGAAATAAAAAGTATATTGAAATTTTTGCCATAAAGCACACTGGACACAATCTCTCTGGAGAATTAGGCAGGTGTTTTAGAGTATTTGATAAGTTCTCTTCAGCTAAAGCCTCTAGTATGAACTAAGTTGTAATGGCGCTCTTTATAAGGGACGAGCATTTCACATAACAGACACTTATTAAACATCACCAAAATAAAGAACGGGCAGGTTTGGGTGGTATTTGGTTAAACAGGCATGGGAGACGGTATGTTATACAAATTAAAAGTTAACGGAAAAGCACAAGAAGTCGAAGCAGAACCAGGGACACCTTTGTTATGGGTTATTCGTGATGAGCTAGATCTAACGGGTACAAAATTCGGTTGTGGTGTGGCTGCATGTGGCGCCTGTACTGTGCACTTCCAAGGTGCGCCAATTCGCTCTTGTTCTTTCCCGATTGATGCAGTTGGCGAAAATGAAATCACCACAATCGAAGGCCTAGAAGATAAAACCGCCAAAGTAGTACAGGCCGCATGGAATGAAAAAGACGTTGTGCAATGTGGTTACTGCCAATCTGGTCAAATCATGTCTGCTGTGGGTTTACTAAAACAAAACCCATCACCATCAGATGCCGAAATAGAAGCTGCAATGCAAGGTAATGTGTGCCGTTGTGCCACCTATGTGCGTATTAAAGACGCGATTAAAACCGCAGCTAAAAACTTGGAGGCATAAGATGAGTCAGACTATTTCAAGACGAGGTTTCTTAAAGTCAGCAGCAGCGGGTTCTGCTGTGATGATGGTAGGCTTAAATGCTGGTGGACTGCTGGCCGTAGGTTCAAGTGATATTGTGGTAAACCCTTTTGTTAGTATCAATCAAGATGGCGAAGTCACGGTTGTTATCAAACATTTTGAAATGGGCCAAGGAACAACAACAGGCCTAACGACTTTGGTAGCAGAAGAATTAGATGCCGATTGGCAAAAAATGAAAATAGACTTCGCACCAGCTGACGGCATTCGTTACAAAAACCTTTTCTTTGGTGCTCAGTTAACTGGGGGCTCTACTGCCATTGCGAACTCTTACATGCAATATCGTGAAGCCGGTGCCATGGCAAGAGATCTATTAGTGAGATCTGCAAGTACCGCATGGGGTGTTAGCCCAAATCAAATTCAAATCCGTAATGGTGTGATCAGTGCTGGCAATAAAACGGCTCACTTTGGCGAGTTTATAAAAGAAGCTATGGCGCTTAAGCTAAATGATAAACCTGTTACTAAAACGCCTGATCAGTTTAACCTGATAGGTAAGCTCAAACTGCCACGTAAGGATTCTCAAGCAAAAACCACTGGCCAAGCTATGTTTGCCATGGACGTGAAACTACCTGGCATGCTGTATGTAGCGATTCATCGTTCACCTAAATTCGGTGGCAAGGTAAGTTCATTTAATCTAGATGACGCTAAAAAAATAGGTGGTTTTGTCGATGCTAAAGTACTTGCTAACAAAGCAGGTGTAGCTGTTTATGCGAAAAACACTTGGGCGGCTTTCAAAGCAAGAGATGCATTGAAAGTAAGCTGGGACTTCTCTGGTGCAGAAACCCGTGGCACAGAAGAAATGCGCGCTGAGTATAAAAAACTTGTCGACGAACCCGCCATGTTTAATGGTTTACCGACAACGAAAGAAGCTGCCAATACAGCCATGCAAGATGCCGAGCATTTGGTTGAAGCGGATTTCCAATTTCCTTTCTTATCCCATGCCCCAATGGAGCCTTTAAACTGTGTCATTGAAAAAACAGCTAATGGAGTGAGATTCCATGATGGTTGCCAAGGCCCAAGTTTAGTACAAGGTGTAGTTGCTTATGTCTTAGGATTAGAGCAGTCACAAGTTGAGGTGAAAACCTTCTACGCGGGTGGTTCATTTGGTCGTCGTGCCAATGTAAATTCGGATTACCATGTAGAAGCTGCATTGGCATTCCAAGCTTATGGTGGACAAACGCCGGTTAAACTTGTTTGGAGCCGTGAAGACGATATCCGTGGTGGTTATTACCGTCCTATGTCTATGCACAGAGCGAAAATTGGTCTGGATGCAAACGGTCAGCTACTAGGCTGGGACCACCACGTTGCTGCTCAACCTATTATGAAGGGCACACCGTTTGAAGCCATGGTGGTTCATAACGGTATCGACCATACCAGTGTCGAAGGTCTATCAGACACCTTATACCAAGTGCCTAACATGTCTATGGGTGTAAGTGACTTTAAGTCTGTGATTCCTGTGCTTTGGTGGCGTTCAGTTGGCCATTCTCATACGGCGTTTGTCATGGAAAGCTTGATAGATATGGCAGCAGCAAAAGCTAAGCGTGACCCTGTTGAGCTTAGATTAAGTTTGCTTGATCAGGCAGACGCAAAAGGTCAACGAATGGCGAACACCATTAAAACAGCTCGCGACATGGCGAATTGGAAAGAGGGCGATAAACGCGGTTTTGCATCCCACTTCTCCTTTAATACCTATGTTGCGGTAGTGGCTGATGTCAGTGTAAAAGCCAAGCAAGTTCATGTTGATAAGCTTTACATCGCCGTTGATTGTGGTGTTGCCATTAACCCAGATGTCATTAAGGCTCAAATGGAAGGGGGCGCAGGCTTTGCGCTAGGTGCCATTGCTCGTAATGAGGTAACACTGGATAAAGGCGAAGTAATTGAAGCTAACTTCCCACAATATCAACCGACCCGCTTTGGCGATATGCCAGAGATAGAGGTTGAGATTGTTCGCTCGAACGAAGCACCAACGGGTGTAGGAGAACCTGCCGTTCCACCAACAGGACCAGCGATTGCTAACGCAATTTATGCTGTCACGGGTGTGCGAATTACGGATCTTCCTATGACAAAAGCAGGTTTCACATTTAGCTGAGGTACCTTCCTATGAGCAACCAACTGACTGCCATGCTACAAGCATGGCAAAAAGGCCAAGATGAGGCTGATTGGGTGCTGGGGACGGTTTATAAGACACAAGGTTCCTGCTATCGAAAAGCAGGGGCCTTGACTCTTATAAACAGTCGAGGAGAGCAATACGGTTTGTTAAGCGGTGGCTGCTTAGAGGCCGATATTGTTCGCAATGCCAGAAAAGTACTGCAATGGGGTAAACCCTTATTACTCAGCTATGATGCAACCGATGAAGACGATTGGTCTTATCAGTTAGGCATAGGCTGTGGCGGTAAGGTGTATATCATGCTGCAAGCTATCACCAAGGAAAATGACCTAGGTCTAAGTGCTATGTTAACGGCGTTAGAGAATCGTCAGCCAGGCTTGTATCATCAAAAAATTAATGCGAATCAGGCTTATTTTGAACCGCTGGCTGACAAGCCTTTTCAAAAGGTGGTTATTCAACACAGCAGTGACGAAAGCTGCAATGCCGAAAAACCTATTGAAGAAAGCTGGTTAGTGCAGCCAGTTGTGCCAGAGCCACATTTAGTTATTGTAGGTGGTGGTGTGGATGCTAAACCTTTGGTGAATATGGCCAAAGAAATGGGCTGGAAAATCACACTTGCGGATCCAAGAGCCAGTCATGCCAGAGCAAAGAACTTCCCTAATGCTGATGTGATATTGGACGATGTGGGTGAGCCTTTGTCTGAGTATCTGCTTAATCAAGGTGTGGATGCCATGGTGATCATGTCTCACAGTATGGAGATTGACGCTAAAGCATTAAAAAGTGCACAGGTTAAAGTAATTGATTATGTAGCCATGTTAGGTCCTAAGCATAGGTTTCAAGAGGTACTGGGTATCGCGAAACTCAAACCCTCTCAGCTTGTATCAAAAGTCGCTTCGCCAGCAGGGTTTGATATTGGCGGACAGTTGCCTGAGAGTATTGCCCTGTCTATTCTGGCCCAGTGTCATAGCGTGCTGCATCATAGCAATGTGTCCCAAGGTGAGCAGAATGAAGAGACGAGGATAGCCAGCTAATGAAAATAGCTTACGTGCTATTAGCGGCTGGCAATGCGAGTCGCTTTGGCAGCTGTAAACAGTTGGCAGAAGTGCATGATAAGGCCATGATACTTCATAGCCTTGAGACCTTAACTGCTTTAGCTGAGCAGACTCAAAACCAGCCGACTCAATCCCAGCCGAATAGAATCAAGCCCTTTGTTGTATTAGGTGCCTATTATGAGCAGATCAAACCAATCATAATGGATAAGGCCGAGGTGATTTATAATCCAGATTGGTCGCTCGGCTTGGGTGCGTCTATCGCCAAAGCAAGTGAGGTTATTCAAGGATTAGGCGATTATGATGCGGTGCTTTTTACCTTGTCTGATCAAGTAAAGGTCAACCTTGATGACCTTGAAAACCTCATCAAAGGTTACGATGGACAGACAATTCGAACCGCTTATTATGCCAATAAACCCGGTGTGCCTGCGATTTTTCCAGCCAGCCAATTTACTGAGTTAAAAGGTCTTAAAGGCAAACAAGGGGCAAAACCCATCTTGATGGCAGCGAAAGATAACCTAAGTCTGCAAGTGATGGACAACGCACTATTTGATATCGATTACCCAGAAGATCTCGAACAATACCTGTCTACTATCAAAGCTTAAGGCGTCACTAAAATACAACTTAGAGTGTCGCTCAAGCTTTTAATAAACCGTCACCCTGTGTAGTTTTCTCGGCTCATCACCATAATCAATCACAGCATAATGTTGCGTGCTACGATTATCCCAAATAGCGAGAGTATTTGGCTGCCATTTAAAACGCACCTGATACTCAGGCTGTCTTGCTAAAGCGAAGAGCCGATCAAGCAGTGCTCGGCTTTCGGTGTCGTTCAAGCTAATGACAAAGCGGGTGAACTGCTCGTTGATAAAGAGAATTTCTTCGTCTGTTTCAGGCAGTTTAGTGACCATAGGGTGCTCAACAGGTGGATTCGCCGCCGCTGTTTTAATCACATCTTTATGCCAGTCGGCATTTACCTCGTCTGTTTTTATGTTTTCAAATGCATGCAGTGAGTGCATCGTCTTAAGCTGGCGAGCGCTGTTTTTATCCTCTTCAGACAACGCATTAAACACGGCTCTCATAGAGCACCAAAGAGTATCGCCACCCACTTCTGGTAAATGCTGGGCATGTAGTAGCGAGGCTTTAGATGGTCTTGTTTGCCAAGTTAAATCCGTATGCCAAAAACTTTCTAGAGGTGCTTTGCCTCTCACGGTTTCTATAACACTCACTTGCGGTGCCTCTTTTATATTCGGGAAGAAAGGATGAACTGGTGCAAGTTCACCAAAACGGCTGGCGATTTTGAGATGCTCTTCAGGCGTCATTTTCTGATCTGGCAAGAAAATAACCCCGTTTTGATACCAAGCTTGATAAACCGACTCGAACTCAGCGTAACTGCATTTTGTGAGGTTAACCCCATGAATCATGGCGCCAAAATGCGGTGTTAATCGTTCGATATGCATCTGGTGTTTTCCCTTGTATCGATAATGCTTTATTAGAAAATTCTATATTAAAGTGTTGAGGCACTTTTTACTTTTTGCTTTTTACTTTTTAAGAGCCACTTTCTAAGAGACTGTTTTAAAGATAAAGTTCACTCTCTAAAACGAGGCATCTTATTAATGTCTCAAGTTTACCTATTACTGCTTTAGCAAAAGAGAAGAGACTATGATCACTGCCGCAATTTTTGATATGGATGGTTTATTGTTTGATTCAGAGCCCCTTTGGCAAGAAGCAGAGTATCAGGTGTTTAGTCGCCTTGGGGTTAGAGTAACACCAGAGTTAAGCGCCATCACAGCGGCAATGACAACCAAAGAAGTTACAGAATTTTGGTATCAGCAACACCCTTGGCAAGGTGATTCTTTAGCGTCTGTCGAGCAAGCGGTAATTGATCAAGTCGAATTGCTTATCAAACAAAAAGGTGAAGCCAAACCCGGTGTAAAAGAGATTCTTAATTTCTGTAAAGAACAAGGCTTAAAGATAGGCTTGGCAACTAATTCACCCTATCAATTAATCCCAGTGATTTTAGATGCCATAGAGGTGAGACATTACTTTGATGTGATTACTTCGTCTGATCAAGTAGAGAAGGGGAAGCCCGCACCCGATGTTTACCTTAAAACCGCGCAAAGGCTCAATGTTGAGCCAGAGCAATGCATGGTATTTGAAGATTCCCCATCTGGGCTAGCGGCTGGCGTTGCAGCGGATATGAAGGTAATCGTTGTGCCCCAGAAGGAACACTATGACAATCCTAAGTTCGAATTGTCACAGTTTAAACTGGCTAGCCTGCTCGACTTTACGACGCTTCACCTTGCGGCTCTTGCTTAGGCCAGTATTTGTGTTTGATAACGTCGTAGGCCCAGTTATAGGCGATGGCATAAATGATGAAGAAAACTACTGCGCCAATATCAAGCATAAACACAGTCCAAAAGCTCATTTTTGTGACCCACATAATCACAGGGAAAGAGGCTAAAATCATACCTCCTTCAAAGCCTAAACCATGACCCAAGCGTAATTTAAAACTTCTTTCTAGCCTATCGCCCGGGAAAAAGCGGTCAAAGATCACGTTATAAATATAGTTCCAAGCCATTGCGATCACAGAAAGGGCAATGGCAAGCCCAGTCATTGCTGAGGTTTCTTGACCTGGGAGCAAAGAGGCGAGGCTAATTAATAAAATGAGCGCCAGCGCTTCAAAAAGCAATGCATGGAAAATACGTTCTTTAGTTTTCATTTCAAACTCCTAATAGAAAATCTCAGCTTGTTAATGAGTATTCTATTATTTATATTGATTAAACCAAGTTAATAACTATCACTTTTAATGATATGAATAATCTCGATCAGCTACGCATGTTTCTCGAAACAGTAGAGCAAGGCTCTTTTTCTGCCTGTGCGAAAAAGTTAGGAAAAGTGCAATCTGCGGTAAGCCAAGGTATTGCTAATCTAGAGATAGATTTAGATGTGCAGCTCTTTGATCGATCCACAAGAAAGCCAAGCCTCACACCAGAAGGAGAAAGGCTAAAACCCTATGCAGAGGCTATCTTGCATCAGGTCAATGAGTTTCAAGCCGTGGTGGATTCCATCAATAAAGAGGAGGAGGCGCTAGTCCGTATCACCTTTGATAACGCCTTATTGATGCCTGCTCTTACTAAAATTTTGGCCGAGTTTGATCAGAAGTTTCCAAATACCTCCTTAGAAGTAAATACAACTTCGAGTCTACAAGTTGCGAATGAAGTGCGTTTAGGTCGTGCTGATATTGGTATTATGTTGGCCAATCCAAGTTTTAATAAGCTGGTGGATTTGTGCTTTATCGGCCATTTGCCTTTTTATGCTGTGTGCCATGCAGAATACCCACTTGCCTGCATGGCTAAAATCAATGTGGGAGATCTAACGGCTCATAAACAAATCGCGTTAAAAGAGGATAGGGTTGAAACCAACCAAAGTACGCCACTTTTATCAGCAAATTTATGGTGGGCGAATGACTTTCTTAATATTAAAGCCATGATAATACAGGGTTTAGGTTGGTCTTATTTGCCAGCTCACCTTGTGAAGCAAGAGATAGAGGCTGGTAAGCTTTGTAAATTAGATTTAACTTTCGACCATAAAATCTGGAGTCCACCAATTGATATGGTGACAGAAAAAAACCACTCAAGAGGCCCTGCTCAAGAGTGGTTGTTTGAAGCCCTAAAAGGCCTTTTCGACTAGTTTTTAGTTATGTTTTTAGCCATGTTTTAGTTATGTTTTTAGCCATATTTATAGTTGATCTAGCTATAAAACAGCAACAAACTGATAAGCCACAAACCAAAGTAGCAGTGCCATTACACGATTTATCCAAGCCATAACTCTGGGGTTTAACGCAAAGGTTTTAAGTTTGTGTCCTGCCAATAAATATAGGCTAGGCGCGCCACAAGCCATCATGCCCAAAATAAAAGACCATACTGCAACCTGGTTGCCTTCGATCGCAGCGCGTGGGAACTGAATCGATACAATAGGAATGATGGCAACCAAGGCTTTTGGGTTACAGATTTGCAGCACAAAGCCTGTTTTGAAGAAGAGCTGAGTATTATTTGTTTGCAGGGACTGGCTAGCAAAGCTCGACTTCATAATCTTAAACCCCAAGTAACTTATATAGAGAGCGCCTAAGATGGCGATTCCAGCTTGATAATGTGGCGGTATGATATTGCTACCCAAATAACCGACCAGCAAAAATAAGATGAGCATGGCAAAGCCAACCCCAACGCAAAACAGCAAGGCTTGTTTGCCTTGGTTATTAACCCCAGCAAACAGAGCAAGCATGTTCATAGGCCCTGGACTGTACATGATGCCAAAGGCAAAGATAAGAATTTCGAGCATAGTGATCCCTCAAACTGAATTTGATGATTAAAAATTAAAAGGTGGATAAGGAGGTTGTTTAGCTACTTACTTTCGAAAATCATTTCTCTTGAAGCTATTTGCTTTGTAACTATTTCTCTTGAAGCTATTTGCCTTGTAAAAAGTCCCTTTGGAACTGATAAGGTGTTTTGCCATAAGTGGGTTTAAAGCGCCGATTAAAATGGCTTAAATCATTAAAGCCATAATCGAACACAATATCCGCCAAAGGTGAGCCAGCTTCTAACGCATCTTTCGCACGGTTGATACGATAGTTAAGCCAATATTGGTGGGGCGTCATGCCAAAATAGTCTTTAAAGCGACGCAGAAAGTGAAACTTGGACATATGCACCTCAGCACTTAACGCATCAAGAGAAACTTCTTGGTTAAGGTGAGCGTGCAAGTATTCTCTGGCTCTTTCTAATGCGGAATCTTTGCGACGATAAATTTGCCCTTGGTGTATGCCTTCTTGTCTTGCCAGTAAAACAGCAAACTCATAAAGAGCGGAAGAATAGGCCATCGCAGGGGTATCTGGGTTTTCGACGAGAGCAAACAAACGCAAGATATGCTGTTGCATAGCTGGATTGTCTTGTACTGTTTCTTTAATGCGAAAGCTTTCTGGTTTTTGAATGCCAGCTTGCTTTAGCATAGGGCTAAGCTGATCTGGGTGAACATAAAGCATCTTATAACGCAGAGTATCACTGGTGCCCACATGGCCATCGTGAGCATCACCTGGATTAATTGCCATCACGTTACCAGCATGGCTTTTGTGATGCTTTCCTAGAGAAAAGAAATCCTGCCTTCCAGCCAAAGTAATACCAAAAGAGAACTCTTCATGGGCATGTTTGCAAAAAGTGAAGTCTCGCATAGAGGCTTCCAATAAAATGATGTCATTGTGACTTTCACTTTTAGCAAACTGAAAATGGTTTTCTACTGACATGGTCTCACCTAAGAAGTAACGCAACTCAATTTAATTCAATAAGAGTGATTAGAGTATACAAGCTTCTTAGGTAAGACTTGGATAAAATTGCTTTATCTTCCTTTCTTTAGTAATTGAGGCCTGCTTTTACTGCTTGGCTATTTATTTTTATCTTTAACTCTTGGCTTTTTAATTTCTGGTAAGCACTAAAAAGTTGCAGCCAAATCGGGCCGGGGTTTTCTGAACCTATGTTTTTACCTTCAATGGTGACAATCGGCTTTAGCTCCTCATAAGAGTTAGTTAGCCAAACCTCGTCAGCATCCAATAGCATTGCTTTACTTGGTGCAATTTCTTCAAGCTCAAAACCTGCTTCATGAATTAGCTTAATCACCAAGTCACGAGTAACGCCCGCTAAAATGTTATTAAGTGGTGGCGTATAAATAACGTTATCTTTCGCCATGAAGAGGTTGCTGCTGGGCGCTTCTACGACTAATCCATCCCTAACTAACAAGGCTTCATCATTCTCATGACCTTGCTGATAAAGTTGCTGATAAGCCAAAATGTTGCCCATTAAGCTGGTGGATTTAATATCACACTTCTGCCATCTCAAGTCCTCATGGAAATGGCCGTGACAACCTTGATAGTCAAGACCAAAAGCCGCTTCAACAGGCTGAGAATACATCAAAATAGTGGGTTCAGCTGTCACAGGGAAACGATGCTTTCGTGTTGCTTCTACACCGCGCGTAATTTGCACATAAATAAAAGCAAAAGCAGGTTTTTGAGCTAACAAAGCATGGCTAATACTGATCAGATCATCAATCGAGTAGGGCAGGCTAAGGCCAATGCTCGCCAAGCTATTCATTAATCTTTGGTAGTGTTCTACCTCGCCTAAAAGTGTGCCATGAAAAGCAGGAATCACCTCATAAACACTGTCGCCAAATAGGAAACCTCTATCCATGGGGGAAATGCTAACCTGACTCAGAGTCATGAAGTCGCCATTGTAAAATGCAGGTAATGACTTATCATCTAACATGATTTTTCTCCTAATTTGTCCTCAATATAGGGAATATATTGAATAATGATGAAATATATTGAGAGGTTAGAGACTTAGCATGTCATCAACAAACGAGTTCTGGTTCTTATAGTATGACTGAAATTCATGGTAATAAGCGTTACCCAAGGCTGCCTGCACAGCAATCTATCCGCGTATTCGAAGCCGCAGCTAGGCATTTAAACTTCACCAAAGCAGGTGACGAACTTGCACTCACTCAAAGTGGCGTGAGTAAACAAATTAAAGGGTTAGAAGCTTTTTTAGGCTCAGCACTTTTTGTAAGAGAAGGGCATCAACTTGCGCTCACAGAATCAGGCACAATACTGCAACAAAGGGCCAGCCAAGCTCTCGATTTATTGCAACTTGCAGTGGATGAAATACAAGGCAGCCAGCCTCTATTAAGGTTACAGGTGCCGCCTACTTTTGCGGCGAGATGGCTTATCCCTAAAATGGGCGAACTTAAGCAGTCCAAGCCTGAGTTAGATTTGCATATTGAAACCACCTGGATGAGGAAGATCACAGATACCGTCAACCTAAAAGGGGATGAGCTCGCTTTACATGCTTGTCTAGATTACACAGACAAAGACGCCTCAATAGTAAAACTAAGGCAAGAGTGGCTTTGCATATTAGCGTCACCCGCTTACCTTGAGAAAAGTGAGCCAATAAATTCAGCTAAGGATCTTATCGGGCAAACCCTGATACACACTCGCTTAGATGGACATATACACTGGCAAGCTTGGAATGAGTTGCTAGGAGGGCCAGCCCTCGAAAGAAAAGGGCAAAAAGGAAAAGGGCAAGAAAATGAAGCGTTTGATGTTAGCCAAGGTTATGAGTTTGAAACGCTAGATATGGCCCTGTCAGCTGCAGAAAATGGCATAGGGTTAGTGGTGTGTGATGTGTTTTATGCGATCAAAGCTTTAGCCGAAAAACGCCTAGTGATCCCTTTTAATATGCCGATTTTATTAGGACTGGACTATCTTTTAATCTCTAAGCAGCCCAGCAAAGGGGCCATGGCGAAATACCAAGATTGGTTAGTACAGCAAGTTCAAGAAGATGAAACGCAATTAGTGCAAGTATTAAGCGAATTAGGCATTGATGCTAACCAGAGAATCGAGGCCTTTTCTAAATAGAAGAGAAGCCTTTATTAAAGAGAAGATTTTTCTAAAGAGAAACTTTTTCTAAAGAGAAACTTTTTCTAAAGAGAAGTTTAAAAAAGTGTCCAAAACTCACGAGCTCACACGTTTATAGAGTATCAGAGGTAATTAAGCCCTGATCTAAGGTCAAACTTTTGGAGCAACTATGTCAGATAAAACAATGTCAAATAAAGTAGCGTCAGATAAAACAATGTCAGATAAAAAAACGTCTAACAAAACCTATATGTGCATTTTACGCAGTGAATCAGAGCAAGGCTGTGATAGCTCATCCTCACCCTCTCCTTCCGAAATGGAAGCTATGTATGCCAAGTACCAAGCATGGCAAGAAAAGTTCGCAGATAATATTAAAGACATGGGCGGTAAATTGAGCGGCAGTGCCAGTGTTGTACGCCAATCTGGTGTTGATGATGGTCCTTTTATCGAGCTCAAAGAAATCGTCGGCGGTTATATGATGATTAGTGCAGCAGACATGGAAGAGGCCGTAGCGGTTATTAATCAAAGCCCTAGGATAGAAAGCCCTAACGTGAGTATCGAAATCAGAGAAATCTGGACGCCAGAATAGTCCCATGAATTCAAATGGTACTAACTATCAACAAGAGAAGCAGCACCAAGTTGATCATCTTTTTCGACATCATTATGGTCAACTTGTCGCAAGCTTAAGTAAGCGGGTAGGCATAGAGCATCTCAGCCTAGTGGAAGATGCTGTGCAAGAAGCCATGCTGACTGCCTTAGATGCTTGGCCTGTGAGTGGCAAACCAAAGCAGCCAAGTGCATGGCTTTACCAAGTAGCTTATCGCACGCTGATGTCTGAGTTTCGCACTGATAAACGCAAACAAACCTTGCTCATTCAGCAGGCGTTAATTCAAGCGGATGAACAAGAAAGTAAACAAGAAATGGGCTTGCAAATTCCCTTATCTAAAGAGATGAGTGACGATATGCTGTCCCTTTTGTTTATCTGTTGTGATTCCTCCTTACCAGCGCAATCACAGTTAGTTTTTACCCTTTAAAGCGTGTGCGGCTTTAGTACTAACGAGATAGCTAAACGCCTTTTCATCTCAGAAGCCAATGTTTATAAACGCTTTAATCGAGCTAAGTCGTCTCTACAAACGAGTGAGTTAGATATTGCTAATTTCAGTTTAGGTGAGCTTAATACTCGCTTTTCAAATGTACTGAATGTTATTTATCTTATTTTTACCGAAGGGTATTTATCATCTCATCCAGATAAGGCCATTCGGCTAGATCTGTGCCAAGAGGCGATTCATCTTGCCAGTGTTTTGTCGGAACATCCTAGTGGTAATAAACCCGAAACCTTTGCCTTATTGGCCTTAATGTTCTTTCACCTCGCAAGAATGAATAGCCGCCAAGAGGGCAGTGGTGAACTGATATTGTTCTCGGATCAAGACAGATCACTCTGGCATGATAAATACATTAAAATCGGCATGAGCTACCTTCTTGACTCAGCAAAAGGTGAGCATTTATCTCGATATCATCTAGAGGCCAGTATTGCCGCAGAGCATTGTTTAGCCCCTAGCTTTGAACAGACCAATTGGCAAAGCATCTTATCGGCATACGATAAACTACAACAGATTAGCCCTTCGGCATTATTAGGTTTAAACCGTGCCATAGTAGTATCTCATCTAGATGGCCCAGAAGCGGCTCTCACTTTTTTAGCTAGCCTCACACCACCCAATTGGCTTGCATGCTCTTACCACTGGTATGCAGTCAAAGCGGATTTACTTTTTCAGATCGGGAAGTCTCAAGTTGCAAACCTTGAAATGCAAAAAGCAATCAATGCTGCTCCAACAGAACATATTAATGCGCTCCTTAGAAAGCGTTTTAATCGCTATTTAGTCTAGTTTTTTACTTAAGAGTGTTAATTAATTTCACTATTATCTTATTGTTTTAATTGTACTAATTTAGTCCTAAATCACTCATTTGTTAGACTTCTCAAAAATTGAGACAAACCTTTTGATCTCTCTCCCCGTTTCATGCAGTATCCCGTACGATTTTATGGAACTTGAATATAAGGATGATTATTCATGAAACGGATTTTGTTGAGTTGCCTACTAACGGCGGGTGTTTCTATATCGGCAATGGCCTATGACGAGTCTCAGGAGTTCAGAATTCAATCTGAGCAATACGAGTCAGTGATGACCCTGTCTGACATGATGGACATATTCAAAGTGCAATCCTTTACCGTCTACGATGTGTCTTATCATGAAGATAAAACATATGAAGGCATTTCACTAAAAGCCATGCTAGAACATAATAACTATTCATTAGACGACATAGCAGAAATTACCGTTGTTTGTGCCGATGGATACAAGGCGGTACTGGATGGCGACATTCTGCGTAAATACCCAGATGCCCTGATCAGCTATCGTCAGTTGGATCAAAACGGTAAAGGCATTGCCGGTGATTTTGAGCCAATGCGAGAGGGCAAGAAAATTGCTGATCCTTCGCCTTTTTATATGGTGTGGCCTCAAAAAGAAACATTCGGCATTTTCCCTTGGCCTCATCAAGTGGTTGCTTTAGAAATATCTGCCAAAGATAGTTATCAGGTGATTAAGCCAGAGCAATCTGCATCCGCTTCTGTTCACGAAGGTTACAAGTTGTTTAAAGGCGCTTGTTTGGCCTGTCACTCAGTCAATTTAGTGGGTGGCGTGATTGGACCAGAGTTGAACATTCCGCAAAATATTACCGAATATCGCACGAAAGAGTATATGAAGCAGTTTATCCGTAACCCAGATAGCTTTAGAGCCAGAAGCAGAATGACAGGGCTGCCTGATTTATCCGATGAGGATATAGACAACGCTATTGATTACCTTGTGTATATGAAGGAACACAAGAATACGAACAAGCTCTAAACAGCAGAAAAGTAATCGACACGTCATTGGCTTAATCATCTAGCCTCAACTGCAGGTATTAAAACGCTAATTACTAAGCGTTTTAATACCTGCTAAATCAGTAAACTTTTAGCTTTATCTAGCTCCCATTCTTGCTCTAAAATGCCTGCTCTTGCAGATCATACTCATTATGATCAATAAGCATATCAACCCGAACCCAATTACAAGGAAGTGAGTAAATGGAATGGTTTACCGAGATAGATCTATACTGCGAACGAGTCGGAACGGCATTTTGGGCCGAACCAATCAATGCAATATCTAACCTAAGTTTTGTGATTGCTGCACTTTGGGCTGCATCAAGTGCTCGAAAAAGAGGGCCGTTTGATATCAGCACAAAGGTATTATGTCTACTCGGAGCTTGTATTGGTTTAGGCTCTTTCCTATTTCATACCACAGCTAATCTTTGGTCATCCTTTGCGGATGTTATCCCTATTTGGAGCTTTGTCGCTCTTTATATACTGGTGGTGTTTTTGAAACTTACGGGCCGCCAAGGCTTAACTGCCACTCGTTTGTTAATGTTTTTACCACTTCTCTTCATCAGCCTAGGTTGGATCTTTATCTCAGGCAGTGCTACTCAAGTGAGCGCCTCAACAGATGCCTTAAATGGATCGGGCCAGTATACGCCTGCTCTTATAGGACTTTGGGTTTTTGCCCTAATCAGCTTAATAAAAAAGCGTCCTGTATGGCCTTGGGTAATGAGTGCTGCAGCTGTCTTTAGCTTATCCCTTGTCGCAAGAACCTATGACCTCGCTTTGTGCTCCAGATTTGCTTTAGGTAGTCACTTTCTCTGGCATTTATTGAATGGCCTAATGATTGGATTCTTGTTGCAGGCTTTGATACGTATTGAACCCGCTAGCAGTCTAAAAGAAAGCAGAGTTTAGCCGTTCTGGGCTATGACATATTTGCAATGAAAGATTAGCGATAATGTTATAAATTGTATGTTTTTTGCTTGATCATAGCGAAATAAATTGAAATGTGAAGGGAAATGAGTAGGATTCTAGTAATTTATATATGAGATAGACTGTTAGTGGTTTTTGACCATTTATCAATAAATGAGATTTTAAATTTCAGCTTGTAGGGCTAAGGACGGCTTTTCAAACTGCTTATCTTTTGGTTTTAATGATCTTTTCATACCTTTTTATTGTAAAATGACTAGATAGAAAAGCTAAATCTTAAAATGTAAGAAACTAGTCATTTTTTAGTATAAAAATCAAACTTAAGTTTGTTTCCTTAAAATATTTTATATTAAAAAAATTAAGATATGAGGATTGTTTTAAGTGAATATATAAAAATATTAGTTAACAGGGATACTAAGCTTAGGCATGATGTATTATATAAAAAACATATATTTTAGCTCTAGAGAATAATATGCGCGATTTTAAAACAATACAAAATTTAATGGGTGATCTACCAGAGGAAGTCACAAAAGCTTACTTGATTGGTAGCACAGGGGCAGGTAAAAGCTCATTAGTTCAGCAAATACTTGGAACAACGGAAGTTAACTTTCCAACTACAACTCAACGCAGAACGACTGTTGCACCAACTGAATATGTAATTAACAGTTTATTACCTTTTAAAAGTACTATTTTATTAAAGAAAAAAGAAGACCTTGTTTTTGCAATTGAAGATTTGATTTTTGAAGCAATAAAAAAAACCTTGGATAAAAACTCTAATTTAAGTGATGTTATTTATGAATTTGAGCAGTCACCTGATGAAAGGTTTAAATTAAAACATATAGTTTCAGATTCAATTATAGAGAAACAAGCTGAAACATTAATAAATAAGCTAAGGCCTTTAAATTTAGATGTAAATGATGATGGTTTTTTTGATAACTTAAAAGTTAACAATATTGTTGATGATATAAAAAATAATCTTATTGGTGAAATTGAATTTAATTTTTCAAAAACATGTCCTGATTCGGGAAATCTTTTCGAACAAGAAACAATAGAAATAATAGGGATAAATGATAAAGATAAATTTATTATTAAAAATAAAGATTTACTCAAAAATGAATTTGGCTCCATATCTGCATTAGTTGAATATGTTAGAATTGAAGGTGACTTGTTATCTTCAAAATTTCATAACAGTTCAAATTTTGTTTTAATTGATGGAGAAGGCATTGGCCATTCTTACAGTGAGAAACGTGATACGCTGTCCACAAGGCACTATGACTATTTTGATTTTTGTAATCATATTATTCTTATTGGTGATGCAGAGGAAGCTTTTGCAACAGGTGGGCAAGGTGTAATTGAAAGTATATGCTTAAATGGCTATCAAGATAAATTTCAACTAGTGTTTTCTAAAACAGATAAATTGGATAATACTGATGTAAACGGTTATATAAGAAGGAATTTACATAATTTATCATCAGCGCTTAGTAAGCAAAGTATAGAGTTTAGTGTAGAAAATAAAGACACCTTTAAATTTGGAGAGTTAAATAAAAAAGAACTCAGTCACCATACTTCAGGGCAGATAATAAAATTACTAAAAGTAATAAATAGTAAAATTGAAAGAAATATTATTGATTTAGAGTATGATTATTCAGTTTTTTATTCAACTATTAATAATAATGAATTTCATGAAGAGTTTATAAATCGGCTCGATAATGAACACTGGGCAGTGTTAAAAGCTTTCAGTAAAAGGCTAAGTTGGAAGGATTTTGAATATCGCCATCTAAAACCTTTAAGCTGGGTTCTAACTTTTATCATGAGAGATATAAATTTATTTTTGACCAAAAATAATTTGGTTTCAGAAATATGTGACTCACAAAATAAAATCAAAAGAACTTTCTCTAAAAACTTGAGAGATTTTATTTTCAAAGAACTGATTATAGAGAAATCTCACTTATGGAAACAAGCCTATGAGATGAGAGGAAGAGGTTCTCATCAAAATAGAAAAAATTTCATTTTCGATAATATTATAACAAATTTTTTGCCTAAAGAAAGTTCAAAAAACTTTCTGAATTTTAGAGAAAAACTTAAAAAATTATTGATAAATTCAGGTGCTTTGGAAATGAAAGAACCAATACGAACAACAATATGTAAAATTAAAATAACAAATATATTTGGTAATCGTGATATAGAGTGGAATTTACAGGACGATATTAATCTTCTGGTTGGTAAAAATGGATCAGGAAAAAGTACTGTATTAAATTTGCTTAGTGCATGTATATCTAATAATAAAGAAATACTTGACTATTATAACTACCCATATGTTGAATTAACAATAAAAAAAGAATTTGAAAATGGTCAAAATTCAGAACAAGTATTAAAAGCAAATACACCTTCTTTAAACTTAAACCCAATAATTATTCCTTCACTTAATGATTTAAGTCGGTTTTCTAATAAAAATGAAAGTTTAACTTTGGATTTAGTAATTGAGAATTTGACAAATAAATTTAGTAAGTATCAACGAAATGTTAAGCAGATTATAAGTAATAGATCAGAGGAGTTAGAAAGTAAAAGAAATAAAATACTTGAAAATATTACCGACAGTACTCCTGAATCTTTGTTAGAATTTAAGAAACTTTCTGTTGAAATTAATAGTATTATAGATAATGAATCAAAAGTTTTACTTAAATTTAAAAAAGTAATGGATAAATATTTCTTAGATACTGAGAAAACCATAATAATAGATGACGATAATGATGCGCTAGTAATTGAATTGTCATCACCGGAAAAGAAGAGAATAAGATTAAATCAACTCTCTTCAGGTGAAAAACAATTACTGATTATATTTCTAAATGTGATTTTAAACTCTGGAAAATCATCTATTTTAATCATGGATGAGCCAGAAACATCTCTACATGTTGAGTGGCAGTCTTCTTTTATTGACAATGTAAAAGAGTTAAATCCAAAAATGCAAATTGTATCAACTACACATAATCCACTGATTCTATTAAATCGTAATCAAAATGAGATTGGAATTATAGATTATAAAAGTACTTGCATTGATACTAGTAAAATAGGGACGAAATACCTAGATATTTCGTCAGTTCTTCTTGAACACTTTAATTTATCGTCTCTAATTGGAAAAGATATGAGAGATAAAATAAAAGAGTACTCATCGTTGCAAATAATAAATTCGCCTAATGATGAAGAAGTAGAACGAATTGAAAAGATAAAGTTAGAACTTGATAATAGCTTCTCTAGTGAAATTCTTTATAATAGAAATTATTATAAGTTTTTAAAGTTTTTAAGAGATAATAAAGAAATTGATTTTAATAGATTTGAATCTATTGAACCTGAAGATATGGAAGAATTTCTTGAAGAGTTTGGAGAGTTTTTCAATGATTAGTATGAAGGATCTTTATGAACATAGTGACTACGAAAATACCAAGAAAGAATTTCTCGCTTCGAATAATGCGAAACGGTGGTCAATTTTTAAACCTGTTCATTTAAAGGTTACTAAGAATAAGTGCCCTATATGCGAATGTCGTTTAGATGGTTCATTAACTCGACCAAGTAATAATAGTCAAAGTATTTCTATTGAGGCTACAATTGATCATTATAGACCGAAAAAAAATGGCTTGTATCCATTCCTTAAATATGAGGATAAAAACTATATTGTGATGTGTTCTGATTGCAATAACTTATATAAAGGATGTGAATTTCCCCTTTTTTCTCCTGCTATTCGAGGCACATGTTCAGAATCTATCGAGAAAGAACAACCATTAATAGTTAATCCATTAACAGACAACCTTAGTGAATTATTTAATGTCCGATTCGTTATGTCACAAACAGGGCGTAACTTATTAGAGCTGACTCCTAGAAACAATAATGGCTATGAATATGAGAAAGCTTTGAAAACAATTAAAATGTTCGGGATTGGTCATTATGATGAATTTCTTCATTCAAACAATAATGCTAAATTACTTAGGCTTGAAATTTTATCTTCACATTATCAAAAGTTTAAAAATTTTATAAGGGCTTTGAAAACTGGAGATAAAGAAATGGCTTTATTAGAATATAAAAACAATAACCTTTCTGAATTTGGTTTAATTGATCTTATAAAAAAACAGCAGTTCTCAGACTTTACATAATAGTGATAAAAATCACAAAGCAGCCATGATAAAACCTAATAATTTATCATGGCTTTTTATTGTCCAAGAAAGCCACTAAAACCCAATCCTCACCCACAAATCTGCTTTGTATCTCTTTCTATTTAATATATGATTTTTAACTGAATCTCATTTCAACTTTTCTGTTCCTAAATTCAGATATTGGTAGCCTTTACAAGGATTTTTATGATTACGAGTACTAGCATCTATTATCAATCCATAGAAACAAATAGCTCTGACCCGACAAGCTCGTATTCTTGGAAAGAATGTATGCATACCCGTACCACGGCTAAGCGCGCTGTGAGTAGCGGTACTGTTAGGTTTCGTGAAAAGCTGCTCAGAGCGTCTAAAACCATTGCTATATTTGCATGGACAGGCATGCCAATTTTTAATCTATTTCAAATATTCGCATTAATTTTCTAGTGGCTGTTTTTGTTAAAAGTGCTAATATTTTTAATGATTTTTAAAAATAACTTGAATTTATATTTTATCTGTGAGGTTTGAAATGAGTGTTTTACCAGAAGATATTGATCGAATTTCATTAGCAGTTCAAAAGAAGAATTATGTTTTTCTTTTTGTATTAATTGTATCTTTAATTTTCAGTGTGGGTAGTTTTTACTTGCAATGGAAGCAAGAAAGGTTATTAAAATTAGAGATGTTAAGGCAAATAGATATAGACTTTGATAATAAAATAATGTTCGACACTATAGATGCTAAAGGTACGAAGCAATTACAAGCTAAATTAGAAGTTGGTCGAACATATTTGATTGATCAAGATTCGACTGACCCTTATATTAGAAGTAGAATGGTAAGGTGGTGTAAAGTTGAACGAGCAGTTTTAGGCACAGCTGCCAAAAAACTAGGGACAAATTGTGAGAAGTTGCTAAAGGAAAAATGGTTTAAAGAAAAGTATAATAATGGAATGACTCAAATTGAGCCAATAACTGAATAAAACCATTTAACCGAAAGAAGTTTCTAACACCAAACCCTCACCCATAAATCTGCTTTGTATCTCTTGCTATTTAATATATGATTTTTTAACTGAATCTCATTTCAACTTTTCTGTACCTAAATTCAGATATAGGTAGCGTTTACAAGGATTTTTATGACTACGAGTACTAGCATCTATTATCAATCCATAGAAACAAATAGCTCTGACCCGACAAGTTCGTATTCTTGGAAAGAATGTATGCATACCCGTACCACGGCTAAGCGCGCTGTGAGTAGCGGTACTGTTAGGTTTCGTGAAAAGCTGCTCAGAGCGTCTAAAACCATTGCTAAAAAAAGGGTTAAGCTAGACGTTAAAGTGAGAGAGTATAAGCCACTAGTAAACAGGGATAAGGACAGAATGCTTAGAAGGCGATACATAAGGCGTTTGATCCTGAATGGTCAAAGGCAAATGCGCCGAAGTATTAAACAGCATGTAGATATTACTTGTGTCGGGGAGTTAAACGCTCAGATTACTTCGGATGATATCAGTACCTTTAGGGATCTAGGGAAAAGCGTCAGAGTGGCTTCTGCAAAGAAACATTGTCAGAATTTCAGCTTGTTCACACCTTTTATAGATACCAACTTAAGCTTGAATACACACTTTCTAAGTGACACCGGCTTTGTTGCATTCATCAAAAACAACTTATTGATCGTCTTTTTACATGTGCCAAATAGCCATGCTTCTTCAAGCACAGGTATGCAGAGCTTTTTCACCAGTTTAAAAGACAAAATTAACGCTTCTAGCTTAATTAAAAAAATACCCGATATCATCATGGGCGATACGAATCAAAGCGGCATTTCTACCGTGGTAAATATTTTGAATGCCATGAGTTCTGGTGGTAATAGCTATAAACTGGCGACAAAAGTCGTAACTGATTCAACTTTAAAACACTCATTCGGTAACCTCCACGGAACTAACTCTACAGGAGAGAAGTTCTACGACATTGCTTTATATAATGAAAATACCGTTCACCTCCCTTGGATAGAGTATACCAATCAGTTTGTTTACCACGGCGTAAATGATGATGGAGACGATGGCTCAGACAGTGACGACGACGATGCAACCTATGAAGGGCGCACGGATCATCAACTAAGTAATATAGTGAGTAATGGCGCTGTTGCGGTAACAGACCATAAAGGGATCTTGCTGCATGTTAGGTTGAAGTAGGACGTATTTTAGATTTCGTAGAAATTACAATGGAAAATCACGAAAACAGCCATGATAAAAATTAAATAATTATTAATGAATGTATTATAAAAAAGTATTTTATGATGGCTGTTTATATGATTCTTTTAGAAATCTTCTGTTTATATTTAATGCCTATTCATTAATCTGAGCTGCCATATTGGCATTATTACGTAGTTTACTCATGATACTATTACCAATATGTTCTGTGTGCACTGCATGATAAAGCACGTTGATCATATTTTGCGTAATATTAACAGGTAATGTGTATTGTCCGCGAGAAGGGTGACTTGCTGCCACATTTGCACCATTGGCCCAAAGCTCATACACATATTCGCCAACTCGTGGTGGATTATTCCAACCATTATTTGTCATAAATAACCTCGTTGCAACGATGCCTTCTCTCAGCTTTGCACGATTTGGTTTCGCCGCATCAACATTCGTATGCGTATAGACTTCAACAGGGTTAACATGCGACTCCACTGCAGGCCCTGATGGATGATTAAGGCGTATGCGGCCATTATTGCCTGCTGCATCGTCAAAATAAATACTGCCTACAATCCCATTACTAACAGACACATATTGTAAATTCGCTAAACTAAACAACGCTGGCGCATTATTATTCTGGTAGGTATTCCAATAATAATCCGTATCGGGGTTATTGCACAGTCGCGTGCTTGCTATCCAGCCTACTTGGCCACCATAGCTAGCCCAACGGTGATCCCGAGGAATGAGTTTAACGGCAAAATTATTCACTCTGTTATCTAAAATCTTAACTGGAACCCCATTGGGTACTGCAATAATTTCAGCATGAGGCGCTGCAGTTTGCCTAAGACTAGTTGCTTCTTTTGTTCGATACCAGCCCTCTGCTCTTTGTCGTTGAATGATGGCAGTTAAAGGGTTGACTTGACTAGGCTGGTACGACAACTCATATCTTGGTGAATTGGTTGTCTTGTTCATAGAAAGTAGTCTGTTTTGTTGTGTGCCTTTCTGTTTTTGAGCATACATATTACTCTCCCAATTTAATTAACATTCAATAGATATAGACTTAATTGATATTTATTAGATATACACTCACAACAAAACGTGAGTTAAATCGAAGCCGGTTATGCTTAATCAAAAAGCAATTAAGAGGATCAAGAAATTAATATGGCCGCCGTTAAAAAAATAACTATTTAATTTCCTACCATTACTTAAGGGCGCTAAGTAAATAATCGTTTCATTTATTTAATATTACCCACTTGAATGAATTAACCTCTGTCTAGTCGACGAAGTATTCGGCTTTAACTATGTAGTACTTGCAGGAAGTAATAGGTTTCTTGGTCAGGTTTAGAGAGAAGCTTTTATAAAAGAGAAGGGGAGTGAATTGGTATGATAAAAAATTTCACCTCGTTCCCAGAGAAGGAAGGTCGTGGGAACGAGAAGTGGTGGCTTGGTGTAACTGATTTTTATTCACTTTGTTCAATTATTGCTTTGGTATTCGTTTTATGGCTGCTTTGGCTTAGGTGTGTGCCTAATAAAGACAATAAGCAATAGCCTGTAAAATAGTAAAAACCTGCGCCTGCTGCAGAAAGGGTTTGACTGCTGATGAGTAAATCAATGTTTAAACCAAAGGCAGAGATAGCTTCTCTATTTACGGTTTCACTGTGGTTAGTCGATAAGATAGCCAGAAAAATAGCGACAGTGAAAACATCTGCCATGGACCATTTACCGATACTGGCGACAAACTTTAAGATCTTGGCTTCTTTATCGGCATTTTTAATGAAGTATGAAAAGCTAACCAATGAAGTTTTTAATAAGGGAATACAAACTGAAAATAAAAAAATCAGTACTGCCACGATAAAACGTTTATCTAGCCATAGCTCTTCAACTGTGGCGATAATGGATAACTCTTTATCGATCAAATTGGGTGTGAAGTTAGAGCCCATGACATTGATGCCCATTTCCATGGATAAAGACAGCATGGGCAACATTATCCCAGGGATGAAGAGGCCAATAGCGATAATGTTAAGAGCAAATCCTAGATGTTTTTTCATTCTTTATTAGCGAGTCAGTATTAAGGTGGGCTGATTATGTCGCAGCTGCACTGAGAGACTCAAGTTAATTGGCTATTTATAGTCCTTCTTTACGTTTATAAGAACTTAAGGAGCCTGCGATTAAGTCACCTCTTCTCAGTCTTTTCAGAAAAAGTACCAATCAAGGCATCTCTTTGAAGTAATGTAGGTACCTTTCAAGAAGGGATAACGCAGGGTGTTACTTTTTCTGAAAGACCCGAAGGGAGTGGTCTAAAAGCCCTATTTTGACGTTGAGGAGCTTATCAATAGAATGACTATTAAGTTGCGCTCCTCGCCATAAATCTAGGCGCTTTTATCCACACGCTGAGGCGGGTGGATTTATTCGCAGGTTCCTTAACCAGATTGATTAGCATCTGCTTTTCTTAGTACCTTTCTGTGTTAAAGCTCTTTTAGCAATTTTTCCAGCTTAGGCATTTGCGCCATCATGGCTTTGTAACCTGCATCGATCGCATCTTTTTTCGAGTTAAAATTTCGATTATCATCTGGTTCATAATCAGGTCTGATAACTATGTCTGCACGATTGATTTCTGCTTCACTAAGTTTGCAGGCAAGTAACCTAAAGGTTGATAGCTGCATGCTTAAAGAGGTGTTTTTAGCTGGTTTTTGGTTGCCACAATATATGTCCACTGCAATGACTAAATCTGCCCCCATCGCTTTGGCATAATCTACTGGTACGACATTCAATACTCCTCCATCAACTAGAAGGTGATCTTTATGTTCAACAGGGATGAAAGCACCAGGAATAGTGGAAGAGGTTTGTACTGCTTCTCCTGGGTTTCCATCTCTAATTAGAACAGACTCTAGGCTAGTCATATCGGTTGCAGTGATCCCAATTGGGATGACCATGTCAGACAGTTTTTGCTGTGGTACTGAATTATTGATCCATTGAGCTAGGTTTTGGCCGTTCATAATCCCTTTACGTGATAAAACGATATCCATAATATCTGTTTCACTAAAATCACTGATGATCTTTTCTAATTCGTCATAGGTTTTTCCCGATGCATAAAGGGTTGCTGCAATGGAGCCAGCAGAAGAACCTGTGACTATATCTGCTTTTATTTTGGATTCTTCCAAGGCTTTGATCACGCCAAGGTGCATATAGCCTCGAATGCCACCACCGCCAAAGGCAATACCTATTTTCTTTCTTTGAATAGCTTTTTGGCCTTTGGGTTTGCTTTCAACCCTTTGGCTTGCAGCCATTTGCTTTTCTTTCGAATGAGCTTTCAATTCAGAAGCTTTAACTAACTCTAATTGTTGATAGTTATTATTCTGGGCACAGCCTGCCATCGTTAGCATGAAGAGGGTAATAAGTAAGAGCCTAATTCTCATTTCAGAACGACCAAGTAAGGCCGGTTTTTTCCTCTGACAAGCGCCAAAGTTTATTAGCCATGCCTTGATTTAACGCGACTTCGTTTAAAGAGCACTCTCCAATAGGACCAACGGTTTCGGCTCTTTTAGTTGGGCCATATAAACGCTTTAGAGCGAGTCCATCTTGAGTCGCACACATAACTTCTGGCCAAGCGCCTTTTTCGGCAGATTGCGCAATGATTCGAGAAAGTAGTGACCAAAGCACTTTGTTAAAGGTGCTTGCTGTGTCCATGAGTAAGTTAGTTCTGGATGCGCCTGGGTGACATACAAATACCTTTGTTCTTTTACCTGCTGCTTCGATACGATCTTGTAGCTGGTAGGCAAACATCATTTGAGCGAGCTTACTTTGTGCGTAGGAGTCCCAAGCTGTATATTTTCGATCAAAATTAAGGTCGTCAAATTGGATTTTCTTTAAACCCATTTTGTAAGCATTGCTGCCTACAACAACGATACGTCCTTGGGACGCTTCTATTCGATCGAAAAGCATGCCACATAGGAGAAAGTGACCAAAATGATTTACACCAAGCTGGCTTTCGAAGCCATCAAGTGTGATTTCTTGTTTGGCAACTTGGGCAATGGCTCCATTACAGAGTAGGGCGTCTATTTGTTTTGTAGTTTCTAATACTTTCGTGGCGGCTTCTCTTACCGAATCTAATATAGCGAGATCCATTCGAATAAAGGTAACTTCTGCTTTATCGCCAAATTCCTGTTTCAGAGCTGTGATGGCTGCTGCGGATTTTTGTGTATTACGGTTAAGCATGATGACTCTCGCTCCTTTGCTTAACAGAGTGCGTGTTGCTTGGAAACCTGCGCCACTATTAGCTCCAGTAATCACATAGGTTTTGTCTGTTAAAGAGCCAAGTTGTTCTGGTGTCCAGCCTTTAGGGCCAAATGTGTTTATTTGCTTCATTGTTTATGATCCAAAAATTGTCTGTCTTTGAAGGTCTGTAAATCTGTGTTTTTCATCGCAGACAAATATAACTCTCAGCATTGAGCGCAAATAGGCGAAATAATCTCTAAAATATGCCTATTTGTATCGCTGAATTGAGTTCGTGAATCCCTGGTGCTAATTTGGAGGTGTGTTTTCTAGATGTTTTATTTGCGTCTAATTGACCTGTTTAGTTATTCGTTAATAGAAGGTTTGTAAAAAGCTAAGCCACATTAAAAGATAATTGAGTTGTGTAGCCATTATGAGTAAAGAATTAATCAAACAACTCGTTGAAATGAATGTTCGTGACGATGGTATGGTGGAAACGGGTGTGAAGGGGGTTCAGCTCTTTCGTGTTACTAGTCCAGTTCGCTGTGCGCCCGCTATTTACGAGCCGACAGTTGTTGCCTTAGTGAACGGATCGAAAGAAGCTATCGTCAATGGTCAAAGGTATGCTTACGATAGTAGCCAATTTATGTGTTGCCCTATTTCTATGCCGGTAGAAGCGGGTACGCCAGAAGCTTCACCTGAAAACCCTTTGTTAGGTGTTTATATCTCTTTAGATACAAAAGTCATGACTGAGCTCGCAATAGAAATGGACACAGGTATAGGCGCTATTCGTCAGCCTCAAGCAAGTCGCCTATCATCTAGCTTGACACTTTCTCACTGGGATGAGCCTTTCACTGAGGCACTTGTGCGTTTACTTAGATTGCTGGAGAACCCTTCTGATATTTCGATCTTAGGAGAAGGGCGACTGCGTGAATTGTATTATGCCGTGTTAAAAGGAGAAGCTGGCGTATCTGCAAGACGTGCATTTGGGGTGGGCAACGATATTGCCAGAGTCATTGAATACTTAACAGCTAACTTGGACAAGCCGATAAACATAGAGGTGATGGCTACTCAGATGGGGATGAGCAGAGCTGTTTTGCATCGTAAATTTAAGCAAGCCACCATGATGTCGCCGATTCAATTTGTAAAATCCATGCGACTCAACACTGCTGCAATCAAGATAGTTGGTGGCATGAACGTAAATACAGCCGCGATGGAAGTTGGTTATGTCAGCTCTTCTCAATTCAGCAGAGAGTTCAAACGTATGTATGGACAGTCACCTAAGCAGTGGATTCATTCAAGGCAAACTGACACTGATTAGCGTTACTTTTAAATCAATCATCAGCATGAATCAATTCATATAAAGTGTCTTAAAATGCTCATTTCATTTTCAGCCTTCAATGACTGATGAGACACAAACTAATCTGCGAATAAGTCCTCCGACTCAGCGTCTGGATAAAAGCGATTAGATTTATGGCGAGGGTCGTTACTTAATAGTTGTTCTATTAATAAAGCACAAAGTGATGCCTTATTTGCCATTTCCCCTCATGCATTGCAAGTGCAGACTGAGAAGAGGTGACTTAATCGCAGGTTCCCTTGTTGTCTGGCGAATATTTGGTATTCTTCAATAAGCGTCAGTGCTGAGTTAAGGCTAATTGTAAGTATTTTAAATGACTTGCCTTACTTGGTGGAACCAAACTCGGTACAGGCTAAGCATGAGGTTTTGTTTCCTAGGTTAATTTAGCGGGTGAGCAACAACTGTTTTAATGATTAATGAGATATCTAAGGTTTAGGACTCATCTTTGAACAAAATTCCAGTGATAATTTTTACTATCCTATTTTCTGCTAGCGCTATGTCAGAGGTCTCTATTGATTTAGCAAACGGTGAGTGGCCGCCTTACCATTCAAAAAAGTTAAAGCATGATGGTGTGGCTTCTCATATTGTTAAAGAAGCTTTCGCTTTAGAAGGTATTAAAGTGAATTATCACTTTCTCCCTTGGAAGCGAGGGATGAAGATGGCCGAGCATGGCAAGTTAAATGGTACGGCTGTTTGGCGCTATCAGTCCGATATCCAAGAGACGTTTTATTATAGTGACCCTGTGATAACAAGCGAAACTGTCTTTTTTCATCTGAAATCTTTCCCATTTGTATGGAATGAATTTACCGACCTTAAAGGGCTTCATATAGGCGGGACTCTTGGTTATACCTATAATGAAGATTACCGCAAAGCAGAGGCCTCTTCTGACTATAACATTCATCGTATCTCAAACGATGGGCTAAACTTCACTATGCTTCTTCGAAATAGAATTGATATTTTTCCAATAACAAAAGAGGTTGGACACTTTTTGCTGCAAACTCAATACGAAGAAAGTCTGGCTAACTTAATTACTTATCATCCTAAAAGTATTACTCCAATGAGTGAAAAGTCATTGCACCTCTTGTTATCAAAAAATGATAAGCAAAATGAGCAATTTATGGCTTCTTTTAATAAAGGGCTTAAAAAGTTAAAAGCCAGTGGGCTTTATGAGCAATTTTTAAGAGATCTTGAGAGTGGTAAGTATTTGCCTAATTCGAAAGCTGATTAGCTTTTTCAGTTTGCATAATAAAAATACTCAATTTAAACATTATTAAATTATGTTTTTGGAGTGATGAGTAAATGTTTTAAATAATTGATTGAGCTGGTAGCTAGTTCTACCAGCTCAATCATTTCAATGGTTAATAATCTTTTACTTCAAATTGATCATCAGCAGGGTCAGCAGTATATCGGCCTTCAACCTGGTCCCATTCATAACTATTGCCCATCATGAACTTTATGCGGTTGTCCGATGTTGAAGCACTTGCTGCGTCATAGCCTGTTTCGCTGCGTGTTCCCCACCAATTAATACTAACTTCTTCTGGCGCGTCTGAATCCATAGATTGAAAGTACCATCTACGTGCATGGTTATGTTTGGATGTAATATCCCAAGCATTGAGATACCAAAAGCGGTTATTGATGAGGGCTACATCACTTTCTAAAGCAGTATTTTGATCACCAATCCAGACATCAAAAATAAGAGAGGTTTTATACCATTCGACGGCAATGTCTTGATCGGCAATCATCTCATTGATGGCCCAGCGAACTCTTTCACCTGTCCAGTCATTTTGGCCGTCGCCATTTTTATCACCTAAATAGCTTTTTCCATCTTGAGACCAAAAAGGGTCTAATAAAGCAATTCTTTTGGGCATGAGGTTGTTAGCTAAGGTACCGTTATTTATTCCATCATTGATTTGCTGGGCGACAAAAACGGCGAGTTGATTACCTAAAGAGTGGCCTGCAAAGCGTAGGTTATTGGATGTGTTGTTGGCTAAAACAGAACTGATTTGTTGAAAAGCAATTTCGCCAACAGATATGGCCGGTGATTGGGTTGTACTATAGCTGCCATCGCTTAAGCGATAACGCATGCCTTTATTGCCATTTGCGCTCCACATTTTTGCTTCTGCATCTTTCACTTCGCTTTCGTCTGCAAACTGATTCCAATGGAATATGCCTACATTCCAGCCTTGTTCCTTCCAAGTTTCCATGGTGTTTTCATTAATATCTGAAAATTCGAAGTCTTCTCGGCTATATCCTTCTTCAGCTGATCCACTTTGCCAACCATGGAAGTAGATCACTGTTGGTTTGCTATCGTCATAGTAGCTAGTATCTTGGGTGATGAGAGAGCCGTCATGATTAACGGCTTTGACTTGACTTTCATTGCCGCTCACCATTTTGGCCCAATGTAAGCCATAGTCGAGATAGTCTTGTGCGGCATAGGTTAAGCCTGACATTGAGATAGACATAGAGATAGATGAAAGGCACAAAAAGCGTTTTAGTGGTTTGCTAAATGCAGTCGAATTTTCAAACATATTATTTCCCTTAATTGAGAAAACGCACCTCATGGATGATTTGTTAAATTAAATATCCTTAAAGTGCATTTTTATGCGTTTTATTTTTATTGAAATTCGAGAATATGAAACTATTATGCATAAAACAAACAATTACAGATATGAGTTTCTGTTATTTCTTTTGGATTAAGATATTTTTATTTGGCTATATCTAATATTAAAAGTTCATAAGGCTTTTTTTGATTGATTTATTAATCATTTATTTCTTTGTTAATCAGTGATTTATATAAAAAGCATTTTTTTACGAGGAATCATTTATCAATCATTTATATGTGATTTTCACTCTTTCTAAAGAAATAATTAAATTTTCTCTGACAAGATTCTATCAATAAACCAGCGGGCAGCTTTGCCTTTGTTGTTACTTTTCCAAGAACAGTATTGAGGCGTTATTGCAGTAGGTTCTGTGGTTTCTAATGTGACTAATGTGCCTTCATCTAGTTTGTTTTGAATCTTGTGCTTGGGCAAAAAACCTACACCAATACCAGCCTCGATCAGACTTATTTTTTGTTGCATTGAAGCGACTTTAATCTGCTTTTGTTTATCCATAAGGCGATGGGACTTGATCGGAGAATGTCTGGATGAATCTTTAATCACAATGGAAGTATATGGAGCAATCATTTCATTCGTTAATGGAAGGTTTGTTTGAGTAAGAGGATGATGATTTGCGGTCACAAAACACCATTGGCTTTGTATCACTTCTTTAAACTGTAAGCCTTGAATGGGCGTGTTTGGTGCTGGACCACCAAGGACAATATCCGCTCTGTCTTCTATCAAAGCTTCTAAACTGCCACCCATGACTTCTTCTAAGAGATTGATTTCAACACCTGTATTAAGTTGCTGAAACTCAGTCAGAATAGGTAAGAACTGCTGTGTATCCCAAACTGTATCTAGTGCAATATTGAGACGAACCTCCCAGCCTGAATCCACCTGATGGGCTTTATCTATCATGGCTTGGGTCGCTAGTAGAAGGCTCCTTCCTTCCTCTAATAAAACTCGACCCGCTGGTGTGAGTACAGAGCGTCTGCCTTCCTTTCTGAAAATAACAAAGCCTAAATCCTCTTCGAGCTTTTGTATTGTATAGGTCAGGGTGGAAGGAACACGAAAGAGGGCATTCGCTGCGGCGGCAAAACTGCCTTTTTTATCTATCGCGTCGAGTACTTCAAGTGCATCTAATGTGAGCTTCATTTTTTGCCTCCTTGCCTCAAACTAAAACTATTCAGTTTTTTCGAACAAATTGGTTAATTTATTCTGATTATTTAATTTTATTTCTTTATTTACAATGTTTTTAGCTTCAAAAAAACAAACAAATATAGATAAAAGGAAATGATTATGAAGATTTTACACAGAGATTCTCTTAAACGTGGTGGTTTTGCTGGACTTAAAGAAACACGTTTGATTGTTGATAACAAAGTAGGTGGTAATAATTCGACTTGGAACGGGTTAGGGCAGTTTATTTTCCTAGCGGATGCAAGGTACTTACCTCATGGGGAAACCAGAATGCACCCTCATCATGAGGTGGATGTGATTACTGTCATGCTGGAAGGTAACTTGCAGCATGAAGGCTCGTTAGAGCACGGACAGTCTCTGTCTGGTTATCAAGTTCAAGCGCAAAGAGCTGGGGCTGAAGGCTTTGAGCACAATGAAATTAATCCAGATGCCACGGGGAATCGCATACTCCAGCTTTGGGCCCTGCCAGAAACCTTGGGCGAACCTGCAGCTTACAAACTCTATGAACCAAAAGAGAATGAGTTAACCCGTATTTATGGTGGTAGTAAGTTGCAAACTGAGACTTTTGATAGTCATACCACAATCGATATTGGCCTACTGAAGAAAGATAAAAACATTCAAATTAAAGGTGATTTTTTAGCTTATATCAGCCAAGGCGAAGGGTTATTAAATGGCGAGATTGTAAAAGACGGTGACCTAGTGAGAGGCGAGAGTATGGATCTTACCGTGACCAGCGAACTACTGCATATCAGCCTTGTTCGTCAGCAAATTATTTAAATATAGAATTAAAAAAGAATATCAAAGTTGATTGGAGGCTAATGCAATGTTTCATGCTAAATATTCTAGTTTTTTGTTTGGATTTTTTATGGCGTTATTAATGTCTGGGGCTATGTCGTTCGCTATGACACTCATACAACTGGGAGTAGAAGACTTAATGAGTTTTCTATTGGCTTGGCTAGCCGCTTGGGGGATCTCTTTTGCAGTTGCCTTACCTGTAACTTTCATGATTAATCCTGTGGTGAACTCAATCGTTAATCGTTTGATTAGTAAGCCTTCCTTAAAGAAGAAAAATTATTAATCAAACACTTAGCAAAAGGAAGTGTGAGTTTAGTGTAAATAATTTGCCTGGATTATATGAGCTATTCGGTAGCATGCTAGTATCCGCACACAGTTTTTTTATGGATCTAATTGATGGAATTTATACTTTCACTTTTCCCAGCAGGTTTTACTTGGCTTCTGCTAGGTATGGCAATTATTACAAGCTTCTTTAAGCCTAAGTTTGGGCTTTTAGGTTTAGGTGTTTGTGCTTTAGCCGCCTTGTATCAGTCTCATTTGGAATTAATCGGAATTCTATATGGTGTAGCTGGTTTAATTGTGGCCGCTTATGGTGCAAAAGCTAAGGGAATAAAATGTTTTATTTGCCATGTGATTGTGGTTGTCTGGGCGCTTGCTTTAGCCTTACATCTCGCTCCTGGTTTTAATAATTTACAGGTTTTAGATCAGGTGCAAAGCGGAGCAAATAGCTCTACCTATACATTATATTTAAACCTTGATAAGCCGCTGATATTCTTTGCCTTGCTTTTACTTGTACCTAAACTGCTTGGTCGTACTAAGGCAATGACTCAAACGCAAGTACGAACGCTTGCCGCTTTGTTTGCGGGTGTGTTCTTACTCGCTTTCCTTCTGGGTCTTATCCAATATGAATTGAGTCTACCAAATTGGTGGTTGGTATTTGCCTTTAGTAATTTGCTATTAACCTGTGTTGCAGAAGAAGCATTGTTTAGGGGTTATATTCAAAACCTATTAACTCGTCGCTTTCATCCTGTTATCGGCGTGGGTGTTGCCAGTGTTTTATTTGGTTTAGCACACTTTGCTGGTGGGCCTGTCTTTATGTTAGTGGCAAGCTTAGCTGGGCTTTTATACGGTTTAACCTATTATTGGAGCGGAAGACTAAGTTATGCCGTGGCAGTTCACTTTGCTTTTAACTTAGGGCATCTGACTTTTTTCACTTATCCTTTATTGGCATCATCATAAGTTGAAAATGTTTTCAGTTTATTTGTGGTCTTCTGTTGGTAAGATGGTGTTTGAAATTAATAAAAAGCAAAGGTAATTGTTAGCTTATGGCATTTAAAAACTTTTTTGAGCAAGGAATCGACTTTAAAACCTATTTGGCGCAAGGCTCTGAAGATGAGGCTCTTGCTGTCCTTAAAGCGGCTGATGCTTTAACTGGGCAGTTTACGCAATCACTTATAATGAGAATTGCCAGTTTAGAGCAGGGAGCTAATATCCTAATAGCCGGTGAAACTTGGTGTCCGGATTGTCAGCTAAATATTACGGCAATTAGTGCCATGGCAGAGTTTCACCCTAAGATTAATCTCTCTATTGTTAGCCGTGATTTTGCTCAAGAAAACTTGTTAGATAAGTTAGATATTACAGAGGTTAAAATCCCTTTAGTGGTTGTATTAGACCAATATTATCAGCCAAAAGGTTTATTTATTGAACAGCCAACTAAGGTGAAAGAAAGCCAAGATGCGGCATTGCAAAGCGCTTATGACAATGCTGAGCTTTTAACTCAAACCATTGAAGAAGTACTAGATATTATCGCTCGATAAATTCTCTTCTCATGTCTTATTTTATATATCTCCAAGGATGGAGGTAGTGAGCCTTTTCACTGCATTTCACTTCTTTTTTTAGTATTGATTTTTAAATTAAATCAGATAGTTAGTTGTTTCTCTTCTTGCTTTATTAGTTCTTCTCCCTCTGTATTAAAGCCTTGCAAGTTTGAATTCTATTCGTACCATCTAGTTTTCGAATAGAAAACGAAAATGGATAGGATTAAGGAGAAGATCGCAAATGTTGCAAAAGAATTGTGTTTAGGGAACCTGCGATTAAGTCACCTCTTCTCAGTCTTTTCAGAAAACGTATCACGCAAGGCGTCACTTTGACGTAATGTAGGCACCTTACGAAAAGGGACAACACAGGGTGTGACTTTTTCTGAAAGACCCGAAGGGCGTGGTCTAAAAGCCCTATCTTTACGTTAAGGGCCTTATCAATAGAATGACTATTAAGTTGCGACCCTCGCCATAAATCTAGCGGCTTTTATCCACACGCTGAGGCGGGAGGACTTATTCGTAGGTTCCCTCGGTGCTGGTAATATGGGCTTTCCTGTATATAAGGCGACACTTCCTTACTTTTTAAATAATTGGCAAGTGAGTGTTATCGACAAAAGTGAAGAAAGGCTAAAACTTGCGCAAAGTCTTGGTGATATTGAGGTGAGAGAGGGGCTCCCCGAAAATACACACATTCTCTTCTTAGGTATAAGGCCCCAAGACTTACCTAATCTAGCGATGCAAAACCGAGATTCGGGCGCTAACGATCCTGCTTTAATTGTTTCTATGTTAGCTGGTGTTTCGTGTGCGGAAATTCAGCAATACTTTCCTAACTCTCAAGTGGTGAGATGTATGCCAAATACGCCTTGTGAGTTTGGTGTAGGAATCACGCCTATCTATTTTAGCGGTACTTTTAGCGCTCATTATTCTGCTTTTCTTGAGGCGGCTCAGTTTATGGGTGAGCTTTTCTTTGTTGAGAAAGAGAGTGATATAGATGGCGCAACGGGCATCAGTGGTGGAGGACCAGCTTATGTCATGCTAATGGCTGATGCCATGATTAAAGCCTCTCAAGCATTGGGCTTTAACTATGAAGAGTCAAAGCGATTAGTGGGTAAAACCTTAGAGGGTAGCGGTAAAATGCTGCAAATGTCTGATAAGTTTCCTGCTCAGCTTGCTCAAGATGTGATGACGCCAAATGGTACCACTGAGCAAGGAGTGAATGAGCTGAAAGCCAAACATGTGGAAGCCGCTATTTATGATGCTTTGTTAAAAGCGTCTCATAAAGCGGTGGATATGTCTGATCCTGACAATAGGGATTAATGGCTTTTAGTTATTGGATCTAATAAAGGGGAGAGAGCCAAGACGTTTAGGCTCTCTCAATACTTCTTAGTGTAGGTAAGAATCATAATAAATGGGGTCTAACTCATAGGCTTCATCTAACCAAGCTTTGACATGAGGTCGGTTTAATAAACGTTCTGCCCAAGCCTTTGTTAGGGGGAAGTGATGAGATGGTTCAAGGTGTGAAGTAAGCCTTAATACGCTAGGTACTAAGGTAAGGTCCGCAAGGGACACGTCGCCAAATAAATATGGACCTTGGTATTTAGATAATAGACCTTCCCATACTTGATAAAGGCCTTCGGCGCTTTTGACATTATCAGCTGACAATATTTTCTTATCTGGATAAAAGCTGCTTTCAAAAGATAGGCTAGGGCAGATCTTACCCATATCAGCATGTTGCCAAGCAAGCATAGATCTGGCTTCAGCTCTTACAAATTTATTATCGGGAAGTAATTGGTTATTGGATAATTCATTAACGAATTCCATGATGGCCTGAGAATCGTAAATAATGTGTGTGTCTTTGCTCTGGGTTTCCTCCTCTTCAACCACTAGTACAGGGACGCGTGAGGCAGGTGAAAAGGTGCTAATTTCAGCTATGTTTCGCCATCTTTGAGGGCGTTTGATATCTATAATAATTTCTTCAAACTCAATGTTTGTTTCCTTTAGGCTTAACCAAGCTCTCATAGCCCAGCTTGAAGCGTTACGTGTGCCAGAATAAAGGGTTAATTTCATGATTCACTCCTTAATAATCAGATTAAAGCATGTCATTATTTTAGTGATATTTAGCTTTTATGGCGCTGCAAAACCGCCTTACTTGGGTGCTTTATTATGCATTTTAGTTCTAGAAATGAAGAAAATCGTCCCAACTGTTTATTTGAATAGATGTTGATGAGTTGCAATAAAAGAGGAGCTTCAAATGAGAAGAGAGCCTTATAAACGAAAGATAGGGGTGATGTTAGTGCCCCATCTTTGGATAGGTGCCGCTATCTGGCCAATTCTTTTGTTTCTTGGTTTATCTGATTTAACTGAGTTTTACTTTTATCTTTCTCTCTTTTTTATCGGTTCAACGGCTTTTTGTATTCATCAAGGCTGGTATGCATTTAAGCACGGGGAGTATTCGGATTTTGTTGTTTTAACTGTCGTTCCTTTTATCTTATCCATGTTAATATTGGTTTGGTATTTAACGAGTAACTGATTGGCATGATGAGTTATTTAATTGGAACTTATTTAAAAACTTTTAGTCAGATTTTAACTTATATTGGTAGTTTATTATTTAAGTGATTTTAGAGTTAAGCGTTTTTTTAAAGGAAAGTAGTAAATGATTAAAATAGCCATATTAGGCGTTGCTCTGACTTTAGTTGCAGGCTGTAGTAAAAAAGATTTGTATGAAAATATCCAAGCGAATAACCAGTTTGCTTGTAATAACGTGGCACCTTCTCAATATGATGAGTGCATGGAAAGATCGAGCATGTCATATGAAGAATACGAAGCAAAGAGAACAGAAGATCCATATGAATCGAGCCTAGGTTATTAGGCCTTTATCTATCTAGCAATAAGACTGACTTATTTGCAGGTGCTTGAATAAGCGGTAAGCCAGTCTTTTACTTTTAGATTAATGCTTAATCTTGATAAGCGCCTGCTGAGTAAGTTAACTCGTAAGAGTGTGAGTAGATCTCGATGATGTTTCCCCATGGATCTTCACAGTAAACCATACGATATGGCTTTTCTCCTGGGTAATAACTACGAACTGGCATGCGTTGTTTACCACCCGTTGCGACTATCTTCTCTGCTAAACCCTCTACATCAGGGTCAGTAATGCAGAAATGAAAAATGCCTGTCTTTTTATATTCTAAATTATTGTCGGGTGTTTGATTATCTGGGAACTCAAACAACTCGATACCGATTCTATCTGCTGTTGCTAGGTGGCAGATTTTAAATTTACTCCAGCTCTCGCCAAATACGTCATCACACATAATGCCAATGGCACTGTCATCTCGTGCAATTTCTGTTGGCTCCATTATTGGGTAAAGCCCTAAAACATCGGTATACCACTTAAAAGCGGCATCGACATCAGGTACGGATAAACCTATGTGATTAAAAGCTCTTGGGTAGGTCATGTATTTTCCTTATTAACGGTTTAGATGGGTCTTTCTCATCGTGTTTAACGAGTGAATAAGGCAAGGTTACATACGTATATTAATAATGTTAAATTATCATTTAAAATGAAAATAAGTATATTTTGTTATGATTAATCCTGTCCTTTTAAAAAGCTTTTGTACTCTGGCCGAGCTTGGCCATTTCACCCGTACCGCTGATAAGTTGCATATGACGCAATCTGGCGTAAGCCAACATGTTCGAAAGTTGGAAGAGTCTCTTGGGCAGACTTTATTAATACGACAAGGGAAAAAGTTTAGTCTGACCCATGCGGGCAATCAGGTTTACCAAAAGGGAAAGCAGATATTACAGGCCATGGAAGAGCTCGAAACCAGCTTGCAAGACGACCCTGAATTTGTAGGGGAGGTAAGTATCATGTCGCCTGGAAGCGTGGGGTTAAGACTTTATCCTGATATTTTGGCTATGCAGCAAACTCATTCTAAGTTGACGGTTGATTATCGTTTTGCGCCTAATGATTCGATCGAATCACATTTAAGCCAAGGCGTGTTAGATATTGGCTTGATGAGCAAACTTACAGCAAACCCTAAAATAGACGCTAAGGAAGTGGCAAAAGAAGCACTTGTTTTGGTAACACCGGCTGATTTTGACGATTGTGAACTATCTTCTGCAGCCACATTATTGTCTATGTGGAA
Organism: Marinomonas sp. SBI8L; assembly: GCF_001624705.1. Taxonomy (GTDB): domain Bacteria; phylum Pseudomonadota; class Gammaproteobacteria; order Pseudomonadales; family Marinomonadaceae; genus Marinomonas. The sequence goes on along the minus strand of NZ_JSEO01000015.1, from coordinate 51,070 downwards.
TCAGCTTAAAGAATTAGGCTTTATCCAGCATCCAGATAGCGATTATCAAGCTGCTTTGTTACTAGGGGCTAACTTTCCTGAATTTAGCCATATTGATGATATCCGAAAAAGTGGCTTTTCAAATCAAATAGGCTCGATTCTAGAGCCGGTCAGCTTAGGTTTAGGTTTTACTGTCTTACCTGCTTTTGCTGTTGATGCCTTTGCTTATCAGGACAAGATTAAATGGCATACACTTCCAAACCCAGTAAATGAAACCATTTACCTTTGTACTAATCGAGAGCATGTATTGCCAAAACGTGTAATAGGCTTACTTGCAAGATTAGAGGAATGGTTGGCTTAGCTTAAGGAATGGTTTAAGGAATCATCGATTGATTTAGCTCAGGTTCCCCAACCTAATCTAATCTGAGACCCTTGATCTAGTTATATTAGCCTTTTTAACTTTTGCTCAGCTACGGCAAAAGCATTGCTAGTATGTTGATCTGACTTTGTGAAAAATTAGATCAAAAACAAACTAAAACAATGTGTTATAAAAAGGATTTATCATGATTAAGAAGGCTTTAACTGTTTCTGTTGTGGGTATGAGTATGGCTTTATCTGGCCTATATGCTTCTTCATTAATGGCAGCGGATGCGAATATTATTTATTTAACACGCCATGCTGAAAAGTTGGATGCTGGCTCTAACCCTTCCTTGTCTGAAGCGGGAAAACTACGTGCTGCTAACCTCGCTAGCACACTTAAGCATGCAAATATTAACGCGATTTACAGCACTTCTTACAATCGTACCTTAGAAACAGCAGCGCCTTTGAGTGAGCTTATCTCAGTTGGTGTTCAGGCTTATGATCCGTTCGATTTGAGTGGCTTTGCGACGACTTTAAAAAACTTGGTTGGTAATACCATGGTGGTGGGCCACTCTAATACTACCCCCGAACTCGTGACCTTATTAGGTGGTGAAGCAGGCTCTGCCATTGATGAAAGTGAATACGATAGACTTTATCAGCTTATCTTTAATCAAGATGGTTCTGTTACCACTGTGCGTCTTACATCTTTGCCTAGCGAAGATAAGCAAAGCTGTGAAGTATCTGACCTTGCTTTAACGAACTTATCAGGCAACACAGGTGAGTGGGCTTATTACCAACTTGATCTACCTGACTGCGTGACCTCATTTGAAGTCAGTATGAGTGGTGGTACAGGAGATGCCGATTTGTATGTTAAATACGGTGCGCAACCAACTTCATCTGATTATGATTGCCGACCTTTTGAAACAGGTAATAATGAAACCTGCCAGATAGGTAATCCCGCTTCAGGTATTTACCACATAGGGACTTATGCTTATAAAGATTTTTCAGGTGTGAACCTTTCTAGTAGTGCTCAATAAGTTACTTTGTTTACGAGGTTTGATAGGGATTTCATAACAGGGTTCAATTGCTTTTTGCGATTGAGCCTTTTTATAAGCTTTGATTCTAAATGAGAATTTATCTCAACACCTATTAAGTTAATCTCATATGCCTTAAAGTATATCTATGGATTCACATAGAGCAGGGCGTACTCGTGTTATTTCGAAAACTCACTCCAGAAGATTGGCGACTTTATAAGAAGATTCGCCTTAAAAGTCTTGAAGAAGCTCCTCAGGCTTTCGAGTCTAGTTTACTTGAAGAATCTCACTTTGATGAGAATGTATGGCGTGAGCGCTTGGAATCGAGAGAATCTTCTTTTTGTCTTGGGGGATTTATAGAAACAGGCGAGCTTGTTGCTATCGCAGGGTTTACTCAAGGTCATAAGCTTAAAACTCAGCATAAGTCTTATCTCTGGGGTGTTTACGTTTTACCTAATACGAGAGGATTTGGGATTGCCTCAGGTCTGATGAAGAGCATTATCAAAGAATTTGATGCCCTAAAAACGGTTTCGAGTTTGCAACTAACGGTGACTTCAAATAATACACAAGCAATAGATTTGTATAAGAAGTTTGGTTTTAAAGAGTATGGGTTAGAGAAAGACGCCATTCGAGTTGCAGGTGTTTCTTATGATGAGATTTTGATGCATTTAATTAAGCCATTCAACTGAACTGATTAAGTGGCTCTTTTCGGTTTAACTTTTTTCAATAAAACGCTTTTAAATATAACGATGAGGGTAAGAGTTATGGCAGAAATAAAGCTGGCTTGTGATTGCGGTAAAGTTCAGGGGCAAGCCCATGATATGGATGCTCAAAAGGGTAATCGCCTTACCTGCTGCTGTTATGATTGCCAGGCTTTTGCTTTTTATTTGATGGAGTTGGGGCGATCTAATCATCCGGCTATTCTTGATCAATACTCTGGTACGGATATTTTCCAAATGCCCATCTCTAATCTGACAATCGATCAAGGTATTGAAGAAGTTACTTGTATGCGCTTAAGCGATAAAGGCATGAATCGTTGGTATGCAAAGTGCTGTAACACGCCTATTGGCAATACTTTAGGGCGTAATATGCCTTTTATTGGTGTAGTACATAATTTTATGCGACATCAAACTAGTCGAGTAGATGAAATTGGTCAAAACCGTGCTTATGTGCAAACTCATGAGATTAAAAAGCAAATTCCGACAGCACTAAAAGGTTCGTCTGCCAAAGCTGTGATGAGAGGTATTGGTAAAATTTTAAGTTGGAAACTGAAAGGGCTTAATCGACCTTCTGTATTTTTTACCCAAGAGGGTAGTCCTATCGTTACCCCTATCATTAAGCGCAAATCAGAAATAATGCAGAATATCAAAACGAACTAAGTATTTAGACACCTCTGACAAGGAGTCAGAAACAAGGAGAAAGGGACATCAAACGCATTTATTATTTTCTCAGTGGTGAGGCTGGTAATTACTATATTATCAATGGCTTAACTGCGCTTTCATATGCTCTTGTTATACCTATATTAAGTATTTTCTTAATCGATGGACTCGGCTTTGAGCCCATTTATATTGGTATTTATACTGTGGCTTATACCGTTTCTGGAATCTATATTACGCAAAAGTTTGGCGCGCTTGCTGATAAGGGAGTAGACCACAAAGTTTTGTTTATTATCGCTTTGATGGGAATAGTCTGTGCGGCAATGAGTTACGCTTTTTTAAACGCATTCTGGCAAATAATGATTGCTGGTACCTTGTTTATGGGAGTCGCTAGGGCGTCGATCCCTATGATACTGATTATGGTTAGGCACTTTGCTGAAAGTTCGGCAACAGATCCAACTCAATTGAATGCGCAAATACGATCTTCGGTATCTTTTATCTGGATTCTTGGGCCGCCATTAGCCTTTTTATTAGTCGATAAAATAGGTTTTCAGTTCACCTTTCTTATGGCTGCGTGTGCTGGCGTTTTTGTCGCCTTTTATGCTTGGGGGAAACTCCCTCAGCAAGAAAAAGCATCAGCGGCTAAGGGCAAGTCGCAAGCGCTGCAAAACCAAGCCATTCCGAGGGTTGTGTATTACCTAGGGGCGGTGCTTTTTCTTGGGAATGTGGCGAACTCAAATTACATTACAGCCATGCCATTATATTTGACCAATGACTTAAACTTGCCTGTGTCTTTCCCTGGGCTCTTGTTAGGTTTGACCGCAGCATGTGAGATCCCAATTATGTTGATGTCTGCTAAATGGGCTAAGGCAATCGGCACAACTAAGGTTTTACTCCTTAGTTTTATTGCAGCCATGGTGTTTTATATATTATCTACTTTAATCGAAAGCATGTTGAGTTTTATTTTGATTCAGATAATTAATGGTGTTTTCTATGGTATTTTCGTGGGTGTCGGGATTAGTTTATTGCAAGATAAAGCGCCTAACTGCATTGGTAAGGCTACGGCTTATTATTCAAATATGATGGCGTTAGGGAGTATGGCAGGAGCGTCTTTAATGGGGATTGTTGCGCAATACTTTGGTTACAAAGAAGCATTATTCATTAGCTTCGGGGCTATACTTATCGCCTTTATAATGTTGTTTTTTTATGAGCTTTTGATGCGAAAGAATCAAGCTTTACAAGAAGCTTGATTCTAAACCCGCTTTCTAAATTTTATTGGAATGCATGAAAAGTCAGGATTAGTCCTGACTTCTTCCCTTTGCTAGTGCCACTTTAGAGCCATTATTACGATTGATTTGTTCGCAAATCCAGAAGCCAGTATCGACCATGGCTTGAAGGTTTATACCTGTTTCGATGCCAAGCCCTTCGAGCAAATAAAGCACATCTTCGGTAGCAACATTGCCAGAGGCGCCTTTTGCATAAGGGCAGCCGCCAAGGCCTGCTACCGAACTATCGATAATAGCGAGACCTTCTTCTAGCACCGCATTCAAATTACCGACAGCTTGGCCATAGGTGTCGTGAAAGTGCGCTGCTAGTAAGTGCATTGGAATGTCTTTGTTAACTGCTTCTAACATGCGTTTGGCTTTTAGCGGTGTACCTGTGCCGATAGTGTCACCTAAAGAGATTTCATAACAACCCATGTCATAAAGGGCTTTTGCCACTTTAGCGACTTTGTCTGGCGCTATTTCGCCTTCATAAGGGCAGCCCATCACAGTAGACACATAACCTCGAACAGGGATGCCTTGGGACTTAGCGGCTTCAATCACAGGGATGAAGCGTTCAAGGCTTTCTTCAATCGAGCAATTAATGTTTTTCTGAGTAAAGCTTTCTGAGGCGGCACTAAATACCGACACCTCTTGAGCATTGGCCGCAAGCGCGCCTTCAAAGCCACGCAAGTTAGGGGTAAGCACGCTATAGGTTATGCCGTCTTTACGCTTGATGCCCGCCATAACTTCACTGGCATCCTTCATTTGTGGTACCCATTTAGGAGACACAAAACTGGCTGATTCAATATGAATCAGACCAGTGTCGCTTAAACGGTTAATCAGCTCTATCTTGGTTTGTGTGGGAACAAAACCACCCGTTTCATTCTGCAAGCCATCTCTTGGGCTCATTTCTACCATACGTACCTTTTTGGGGTAAGAATGGGGGGACTGGATAAAAGTACGTTTATCTAGGGTCATGAGACACTTTCCTGTTGTGTTTCAATCGCACTCATAGCGAGGAGCTCTGCACCGTCGCTGACAAGTTCACCTTCGTTAAAGTAAATGGCGTCGATGATGCCGTCATGAGGTGCTTTAATAGCATGTTCCATCTTCATCGCTTCCATAATCACTAGGGTTTGGCCTTCGCTAACCTTATCCCCTTGAGAGACCATCACGCTCACCATGGAGCCATTCATTGGTGCGCTTAAGCTGTTATCAGATCCATGATCGCCTTGTTCATACTCAGCCGTGTACTGGTGGCAGTTAAACTTCTCGCCTTGATAGAAAAGATCTAACACGCCTTCTTTTAATGCTCCGTGGACACTCAGGCAGTGGCCATCAATAATAGCATCTAGTTTGTCATGACTAAGGTGAGATTGCAGTTTGTATGAGCGACCATCTACTCGGACTTCATCATATTCATCAAAATGTTGAATTTCTAATGTATGTTTGGTGTCGTCTACCACGAGAATAAGCGGCTTTTGATATTGCCTATTCATTCTCCAATTTTTAAATTGGCTGAAAGGTGAGTGCTTATCTTGATTGCTCTTCTTGACCACTTTAACTTGTTGTAAATAAAAGCCAGCAGCTAAGACAAGGGCCTTATCTAGTTCAAGGCTACTAGTATTAAATAAAAGGTTTTCGTGTTTTTCGATAAAACCTGTATCAAGTTCAGCATCTCTAAAAGGTTTTGCAGCTACTAGGGCATGCAAAAAGCGAATATTACTGGTGACACCGCTAATGCGATATTGCTCTAGCGCTTGCACCATACGGTTGATCGCTTTGCTTCTGTCCTGATCCCAAACTATGAGCTTGGCGATCATAGGGTCGTAATGAATGCTGACTTCATCGCCTTCTAGTACACCTGTATCCACTCTGACATTTGAGTTGGTGGCTGGTGTTTTTAGGTAATGCAGCTTGCCTGTTGCAGGTAAAAAGTCATTATCAGGATCTTCTGCGTAAATTCGGGCTTCAAGTGCGTGACCTGTGATTTGGATTTGATCTTGGCTTAAAGGCAAGGCTTCGCCATTGGCGATGCGTAATTGCCATTCGACTAAATCTTGCCCCGTGATCATTTCTGTTACTGGGTGCTCAACTTGCAAACGGGTATTCATTTCCATGAAGAAGAAAGAAGCATCCACATCATAAAGAAACTCAACTGTACCTGCGCCTACATAATCTATGGCTTGAGCCGCTTTTACTGCTGCTTCACCCATAGCTTTGCGTGTGGCATCGGAAAGACCGGGAGCAGGGGCTTCTTCAATCACTTTTTGGTGGCGTCTTTGTACCGAGCAGTCTCGTTCAGCTAAATAGACGCCATTGCCGTGAGAGTCGCAAAAGACTTGTATTTCTACGTGACGAGGTTGCGTTAAGTAGCGTTCTATGAGCATGTCTGGGTTGCCAAACGCATTGCTAGACTCACGTTGTGCAGCGGCTAAGGCTTCATCAAACTCAGCCAGTTCGTTTACCACTCGCATGCCCTTACCACCACCACCTGCGATCGCTTTAAGCAAAACAGGGAAGCCGCAACGTATCGCTTCTTCTTTTAATAGCTCAGGGCTTTGATCATCACCATGATAGCCAGGTACTAATGGCACCTGTGCTTTTTCCATAATAGCTTTAGCAGCAGATTTAGACCCCATAGCCGCAATTGCGCTGGCTGGTGGACCAATAAAAACAAGGCCATTCTCGGCACAGGCTTCAGCAAACTCTGTGTTTTCAGATAAGAATCCATAGCCTGGGTGAATAGCTTGAGCACCACTTGCTAAGGCGATCTCTATAATTTTTTCGTGACGTAAATAGCTTTGGTTACTTGGTGCTGGCCCTAGTAAAAAGGCTTCATCTGCCATAGCAACATGACGAGCATTTACATCTGCTTCTGAATAAACAGCAACGCAGCGAACACCCATTTTGTGGGCAGTTTCGATAACACGACAGGCAATTTCACCACGGTTAGCGATTAGGATTTTATTAAACATCATCTGTCTCCTTGTCTTTGCCTGTTGTAGGTTGAATCCAACTAGCTTGACGCTTATTTAAAAAGGCATTGAGACCTTCTTGGCCTTCGTCACTAACACGTATGTCCGAAATGCACTGGCTGGTATAGCTAATGACTTCTGTGTCGATCGGCTTGTGACTCACTGCGAAAATAAGCTTTTTCGCTACTGTCATGGCTTGGGGGCTGTTTTGACTTAACTGCTGAATAAAGTGATCTGCCGCTTGATCTAGCTGGTTCTGGTCATCAACTAAGTCGTGAACTAAGCCAAAACTTTGAGCTTGCTCTGCGCTGATAATTTCTGCACTCAAAAAGTAGCGTCTTGCTTGGCGTTCACCTATTGCGCGAATTACATAAGGGCTAATGACGGCGGGTACTAAACCTATTTTGACTTCGCTTAAACTGAATCTTGCGGTGCGTGTGGCAACGACTATGTCACAACAAGCTGCAAGGCCAACGGCACCTCCATAAGCTGCACCTTGTACAAGTGCGAGAGTAGGCTTGCTAAAGCTGTTAAGGTTTTGCATTAACTTAGCAAGTTGGTTGGCGTCGTCTAAGTTTTCTTGATGGCTATTACTTGCCATTCGTTTCATCCAGTTTAAATCTGCACCGGATGAGAAGTGTTTACCTGTAGAGCGCAAAATAAGGAGTTTTAAATCTGCCTGCGCTTCTGCTTGCGTTAATTTCTCTATCATTAAAGAGATGATGTGATCGTCAAATGCATTGTATTTGTCTGCATTATTTAAGATTAACTCAGCGATACCAGGGTTAGGATAATGCAAAATTACTTTGGCATTAAAATCACTGTTGGCAGAAGATGGATTCTCTTCTGTGTTATCAAAAAGCGTGCTTTGCGTGGGTATATTGTTCATGACATTGCTCTCTCATGATCACTTAATAGGGATGGCTTTACCCAAATATGTGGGTAAAGCCTAGGTTGGGCCAAATGGGTTAAACTTGGTTGTCCAAATCCTTACATTCTAAAGACACCAAACTTTGTCTCTTCTTTTGGTCGATTTAAGGTCGCTGATAAACTTAGGGCAATCACATCACGTGTTTGCGCCGGATCTATCACGCCATCATCCCAAAGACGAGCGCTAGCATAGTAGGGGTGTCCTTGATGCTCGTAAGTATCAATAATTGGCTGTTTGAATTCTGCTTCTTCTTCCTCGCTCCAGCTCATGCCAGAACGGGCAAGTTTATCTTTCGTTACCGTTGCCATCACACCTGCCGCTTGTTCGCCGCCCATGACAGAAATTCTGGCGTTAGGCCACATCCATAAAAAATCTGGGTTATAAGCACGTCCGCACATACCATAGTTACCCGCACCAAAACTACCACCGATTAATATGGTGATTTTAGGGACATTGGCACAAGCAACAGCCATTACCATTTTTGCGCCATGTTTAGCGATACCCTCGGCTTCGTATTTCTGGCCCACCATGAAACCTGTGATATTTTGTAAAAACACCAAAGGAATATTGCGCTGACAGCAAAGCTCAATGAAGTGAGCGCCTTTTTGAGCAGAGTCTGAAAAGAGAATGCCATTGTTTGCGATTATGCCGACAGGATAACCATGAATATGAGCAAAACCTGTTACTAACGTTGTGCCATAAAGCTGTTTAAACTCATCAAATTCCGAGTTATCGACCGTGCGTGCTATCACATCTCTTACATCAAATGGCTTACGTAGATCTGTACCAACTATGCCGTAGATCTCTTTGGCATCGTATTTAGGTGCTTGTGGTTCACGCACATCTACATGAGGTTGTTTTTTATGATTAAGGTGAGAAATACAACGACGTGCAATTTGCAGAGCGTGCTCGTCATTTTCGGCATAATGATCTGCCACACCAGAAGTACGACAATGCACATCTGCACCACCTAAATCTTCTGCACTGACTTCTTCACCTGTTGCTGCTTTCACCAAAGGTGGTCCTGCTAAAAAGATAGTACCTTGGTTACGTACAATAATGGATTCGTCCGCCATGGCAGGTACATATGCACCACCTGCAGTACAAAGACCCATTACCACAGCAATCTGTGCAATGCCTTTGGCAGACATGCGCGCTTGGTTGTAGAAGATGCGACCAAAGTGATCACGGTCAGGGAAGACTTCGTCTTGCTGAGGAAGGTTCGCACCACCTGAGTCCACTAAGTAAATGCAAGGTAGGTGGTTTTGTTCAGCAATTTCTTGTGCTCTTAAATGCTTTTTCACCGTAAGCGGGAAGTAAGTGCCGCCTTTTACTGTGGCATCATTGGCGATGATCATGCATTCGATGCCGGATACTTGACCAACACCTGCCACAACACCTGCTGCTGGAATATCGTCTTGATAAACCCCATAAGCGGCTAATTGGCCTAACTCTAGAAAGGCACTGTCTTCATCGATTAGCGTATCGATACGTTGACGTACTAGTAACTTGCCTCTTGCAAGATGGCGTTCTTGATAAGATTTACCTCCACCTTGATAAATATGTTCGATTTTAGATTTTAAATCTAATACCGCTGTTTCCATTGCATCGGCTTTCGCTAAAAACTCTTCAGAACGAGGATTAACTTTAGACTGCAATATAGGCATATAGCTCTCCTTAATCTTTTTGTCCTATCAACTCTTTTTTAAATAAGCAGGCCCTTAAATAAAGAGCCTTGACTAATGAGAATGATTAATAGGAATGAATGATTGGTCTAAGTTATTTGTTCATGAAAAGTTCGCGGCCAATTAGCATGCGGCGAATTTCTGAGGTACCTGCACCAATTTCATAAAGCTTGGCATCGCGCAATAAACGGCCAGTAGGGTATTCGTTGATATAGCCATTACCGCCAAGTAGTTGAATCGCGTCTAAGGCAATTTGAGTGGCCATTTCTGCTGCATAAAGGATAACGCCAGCGGCATCTTTACGGGTTGTTTCACCTCTGTCTGCTGACATGGCAACCATGTAAACATAAGATTTAGCGGCATTCATACGAGTGTACATGTCAGCAATTTTGCCTTGTACTAGCTCGAATTCACCAATGGCTTTACCAAATTGCTGACGGTCACGGATATAAGGTACAGCCACATCCATCGCCGCTTGCATTATGCCAAGTGGCCCACCTGCTAATACAAGACGCTCGTAATCAAGGCCACCCATGAGTACTTTAACGCCACCGTTTAGCTCACCTAAGATATTTTCTTTTGGCACTTTGCAATCTTGGAAAACCAATTCGCAGGTGTTTGAACCGCGCATGCCTAGTTTGTCGAGCTTTTGAGCTTGAGTGAAACCTTCGCTATCACGTTCAACAATGAAAGCCGTTATGCCTTTAGAGCCAGCGTGTAAGTCAGTTTTGGCGTAAATAACATAAACATTGGCATCAGGACCGTTAGTGATCCACATTTTGTTGCCATTAAGTACATAATGATCGCCTTCATCGCGGGCGTGTAGCTTTAATGAGACAACATCAGAACCGGCATTAGGTTCAGACATGGCTAACGCACCAATGTGCTCACCAGAAACCAGCTTAGGAAGATAAGTTTCTTTTTGCTTTTGGGTGCCATTACGATAAATCTGGTTAACACACAGGTTTGAGTGCGCACCGTAAGATAAACCAACAGAGGCTGATGCACGGCTGATTTCTTCCATCGCAATCACATGGGCAAGGTAGCCCATGTCTGCGCCCCCAAATTCTTCACTGACTGTGATACCTAGTAGGCCCATTTCACCAAATTTTTTCCAAAGATCATTGGGGAAGAGGTTGTCTTGGTCAATTTGCTCAGCACGAGGTGCAATTTGTGCTGCAGCAAAAGCATTCACTTGTTGGCGTAACATATCTAGGGTTTCGCCAAGTCCAAAATTCAGTTCAGAGTATTGAGAGATCATGTCGGTTTACCTTTATAGGGTGATTCTTGTTTTTAGGCCTAATTTGTTTAAATCTCTTTTGAAGACGTCAACATGTCAGCGGTATTGTGTGCTGATCCTTGCCCAGTTTCTTTACCTTGCATTAGCTCCTTGAGTGCGGAGCGGCAGCGCATTTCAGCATTGTCCAATTCTTGTTTGGCCATCTGTATGTCTTTCATTTGTTGCTCAAGTTGAGCCTGTTTAGCACTTAATGTTTCTAACATCTTATTTAGCTGTCTTTCACTACCGCTTGGGGTTTCATCCCATAAATCGAACAGTTCACGGGATTCTGCCAGGGAAAAACCAAGACGTTTGCCGCGCAAAATAAGTTTTAGTCTTACCTTGTCATGGCTGTAATAAATGCGAGTTTGTCCTTTACGCTCAGGCTTCATGAGACCTTGATCTTCATAAAAACGAATGCTGCGGGTGGTTACACCAAACTCAGCGGCAAGTTCGCTAATTGAGAAGCTCTTTTTCTGTGTGGTCATAATGTTTGCTCATAATGGATTTCTCTAATATATCTAAAGACTAAATGAAGTTGACGTTAACGTAAAGTAAATATTTTGATCACTTATAAAGCGAGCAAAAATCAGCAGATAGACAAGGAAAGTTTTGATCTAAATAAACGGATAACTGATATCACAAGGAAAAAATGAAACATGCTTTACGTTAACGTTAAGTCATGCTATTTATCTAATAATAGAACGCAGAATTATCAATACTTAATATCGGTTTACAGGCCGATTAATGGAGAATAAAGATGACTGATCATGTTGTGCTAGTTGGTGCTGCTAGAACCCCAATGGGTGGCTTACAGGGAGAGTTAAGCAGTATTAAAGCGCCTGAACTAGGTGGGATTGCAATCAAAGCTGCGCTAGAGCGTTCTGGTCTAAAGCCGGAGCAGATTGATGAAGTGTTAATGGGTTGTGTATTACCCGCAGGCCTTGGTCAAGCGCCTGCACGACAGGCCTCTTTAAATGCAGGCCTACCATTAGCAACAGGCTGTACCACGGTGAACAAAATGTGTGGTTCAGGAATGAAAGCCGTGATGTTTGCACATGATCAAATCTTAGCAGGTAGTGCTAATATCATGGTTGCTGGCGGTATGGAAAACATGAGTCAGTCTCCTTATATCTTACCTAAAGTACGTGAAGGTTTACGTATGGGTCATGGTAAGGTGCTAGATCATATGTTCGTTGACGGCCTTGAAGATGCCTATGAAGGCGGCCTAATGGGGAACTTTGCTCAGAAAACGGCTGACAAGTACGAACTTACCCGTGAAGCTATGGATGACTTTGCATTAGCATCTTTAGAAAAAGCGAATGCAGCGATTAATAATGGCACTTTTGCTGATGAGATAACACCTGTGACGGTAAAAGGTCGTCATGGTGATACTATAATTGAAGTAGATGAGCAGCCAGGTAATGCTCGTCCAGAAAAAATTCGTAAGCTAAGGCCAGCTTTTGCAAAAGAGGGTACAGTAACAGCCGCGAATTCGAGTTCAATTTCTGATGGTGCATCTGCCATCATCTTGATGAAAGAGAGCGAGGCAATTGCAAAAGGCCTTAAGCCATTGGCGCGTATTGTGGCACATTCTACTCACGCGCAATTACCTGCTGAATTTACTATCGCACCGATTTCAGCCATTCAAAAGGTTTTGGATAAAGCGCAATGGTCAAAAGATGACGTGGATTTATACGAGATCAATGAAGCTTTTGCGGTTGTAACCATGCTGGCTCAACAAAAGCTGGAACTTGATCCTGCTAAGGTCAATATTAAAGGTGGTGCTTGTGCACTTGGTCATCCTGTTGGCTCAAGTGGATCACGTATTTTGGTTACCTTGATGTACTCACTACAGCAAGAAAACAAAAAGCGCGGTGTTGCTTCTTTGTGTATTGGTGGTGGTGAAGCAGCTGCGGTTGCGATTGAGCTAATTTAGCTTAATTCGCTGCTAACCTTGTTTAGTAGCTGACCATTTAGTCCGTATTGAAAAAGCCTTATAAATTGTTTTATAAGGCTTTTTTTGTGAAATTTCGAGCTTTTTATAAGATAAGGATTAGACTTAAAAGAAACTTGTTAAAGCAATAGTTATAAAAGGACTTACTATGGCATTTTCACTGGCAAGAGAAGAAAATAACATCATAAAAGTGGTATTTAATGATGCGGTCGATTTTCAACAACGAGTGGCGGCAGTTGATCAGGTATGCCAGCTAGTGCAAGAAGGCGAGGTGGTTAAATTACTTGTTGATTTAAGCCATTTTGAGAACTTAATGACACTAGATGAGCAGGAGAAGTTTGGCATTTATTTAGCAAGTCAGGATGAACTAGAAAATGCAAAGGTAGCATCTGTAACAGCTCATGCTTGTTCGGAAAACGTGATTGTTGAGGCGGTTGCTTTTACCAATGGATATCAAGTCGTTAATTTTCATAGTTTAAAAGACGCGCAAGCTTGGCTGCTTGGCGAATTTAATTAAAGAGGCGGTTTCTTTAAGCGTCTTCACTGTTTATCAAGGTTTCAGTATTTAAACCCAGCTATAGACTAAATAAAACATGCTTTCCTTTACCTTGCTTTTTGGCTTGGTACATGGCGATATCCGCATCTTTTAATAATGCCTTACGAATATTTGAGTCTAATATGGCTTTCTCTTCTGGGCTGGTTTCTTGAGGTGCCATTTGAAGCTTACTCTGTTTTGATGAGGTGTTTGTCTTCGTCTTCGTGCTTTGATTGTCACGGGTTTTGGAGAGTGACACACCAATACTGGCACTTACTGAGATATTAACTTGGTTTGTGTTTAGTAAAATTGGCTGATTTATCTCGTCTATGATGCGCGTAATAATCTCATTTATTGGCTCAATTAAATGCAAACCCGTTAGGATAAAAACAAACTCATCACCGCCAACTCGCGCAGCAACGTCACTGTCTCTTAAGTTATCTAACAATCTGGCAGCAACGTCTTTTAATACTTGGTCGCCAGCATCATGTCCATAAACATCATTAATTTCTTTGAAACCATCTAAGTCCATTACGCAAATGGCAGAAAAACTCTTATCTCTTTCTTCTAAGCTTAAAATGCGCTTGAGGTGCTCATTCAACAAAGAGCGGTTTGGTAAATGGGTTAACTGATCATAATAGGCAAGATCATCTAGTTCTTTTTGCCTTTCCAAAAGCGCAAGGTTAGCTAGCTTTAATTTCTCTGACTGTCTAAATGCATTAAAAATAAACGAAGCAAAAACCAAGGTAAGCAACAGCATGATTATTAATAGTGCTAGGGGTAAGAATGAACCTTGCACCATAACTTTATCTGTATCTGAGTAGAACTCTAGCGTCCATTGTCTACCAGGAACTTGCCAAGAATGCTTAATGATTTTTGGATCGGCTAAATTGCTAATTGCCAAGTCTTCAGGGCTGTCAGCTCTTGGATAAATTTTTAGCTGTATTTCATTGGTTGTGTCTATTAGGCGGACTTGAATATCTTTTTTACTAAATTCTGCTTGGTATTCTTTTAATAAAAGCCCTGGCCTTAACATTAAAATAATATAGCCTTTTAATGCATCCCAGCGCTGTTCGGGAGTGTCTTGCGCTTTGTTTTTGCTGTAAATAGGGTGATAAAGTGCCACAGAGAGTGGGCCGTCAGGGTCTTGAACGATAGGAAAAGGTGGCGTTGTATCTTGCATTCCATGACGAGCAGCTTCACGAATAGTGACGGTATTATATGGCCTCGCTAAGGGGTCAAGGCCAACCGCCTTACGGTTTATCTCTAAAGGTTCGGCGTAAATAACCGGAAAGTACTCTTCTCGTTTCGGTGCTCTTTCTAATTCATTGGCATCTGGATTGACGTCAAAAATACCCAGTGGTGCTAAATCAAGTGCTGCAAGCTGCACTTCAATTGCAGCTCTGTCTGCATGTTTAATACGAGGAGTCCAATGAACGGCGAAAATCTCTGGGTGCTCATCTAATATCACTTCTGAAAACAAACGGTATTCGTCTCTCGTTACATGTCCTTGGCTATCTAAAAAGCCAAAATATGATTGAAGTACCATGTTGGATTGTTGGATTTTGGCTTGAATTCTCAGGCTCTGCGCATGTATGTATTGCTCGTAATGTTGCTCTAATTGATCTTCTTCACTGTTTTGACTGTAAAAGTAAAAACTGAACGATAGAGTAAAACCAAAGATAATAATGAAAAGGGAAGAGAGGATGCTGATGCAGTTGGTAACTTTCTTAGGTTTAGGGTTTGCCATAAAAATAATGTACACAAAAGTAAATGCTGTTAAATCTAAAACTTAGTAAGTGATTAATATTACTAACTAATTTAATGAATATGAGGTTGTGTGATTTCAAGAAATTTTTTGATTTAGAAAAACACAAAAAATAGTTTAAATTAAGTCGCGCTTTAGACTTAAAGAATAGAGAAGTCAATTTCACAAGATTACAAATTAAGTTTCAGACAATCAATTTATATTCGGTATTTAAGTGTGTTTTTTCGTTATTTCTCAAAAAATAAGTGAGCCTTTATTAATCGAGATCAAACTAATAAATTATTTTTATAGTTAGTATTGAGAATCGGTTCTTGGAGAAAAATGAAATGCGTTCACTCTCGATTCAACATAAAATTTATCTGCTTCTCGCTATAACAGGTATTCTTGTTTTAATTGCCAGTATTATTAATGGTTCCAATCAGCAGCAAAAGCTTGCAGAGCAGACGATTGAAACAAATATTAAACTATTGGCGGATAATTATTTTGATTCGATCAATACCCTCATGATTACTGGCACCATGTCGAACCGTGAAATTTTAACGGACAAAATGCGTAGCCAAAAGAACATAGAAGCCGCGCAAATCTTTCGTGGCGAACAAGTAAGTAAGCTTTATGGGCCAGGTAATCTAAATGAAAAGGCCAGTACTCCAGCAGAGCTTGCTGCAATGAAAGGTAAACAAAGCCTCTTTATCGAAACCAAAGACAATAAACGTGTTCTCACTTATATCAATCCGATTGTTGCCAGTGATAATTACAAGGGCACAAACTGCCTAGGTTGCCACCAAGCTAAAACAGGGGACATTCTAGGTGCAGTCAAAGTGAGTTATTCTCTAGATGAAGTGGATCAAGCCATCAATCAAAACTCAATTTTCAGTGTAGTAATGCTGAGCTCTATCTTCTTTGTTGCTTTTGTTGGCTTAGGTTTACTCTTCAAACGTTTATTCATCAAACGTCTTAAGGTGCTGGGTAAAACCATGCGCTTGGTTGCTCAGAATAATGATTTGAGTTTGTCGATTCGTGATAATACTAATGACGAATTAGGCCGTTTGGCGAATAACTTCAATATCATGATGTCGAGCTTTAAAAACAATATTACGAATGTATCTGAAACCTCCCACATTCTTATCCAGTCAGCAGAGCAAATTCATACGGCATCTGATACCACAGAAAAATCTATCCAATTACAAAAGCAGAGTACAGAGTCGGTAGCCGATGCTGTCAGTAAATTTGAGAGCTCTTCTTCAGCGGTTAAACATACATCTCATGAAGCTTCAGAAAAATCTGATGCCAGTAATCAGATGGCAGAAACCAGTATGGCGATTGCCGCTCAAACCGAATTAAGTATTAACCAATTAGCTAACGATGTACGTAGTGCCGCGAATCAAGTTGAAGAGTTGCAAAATCAAACCTTAGAAGTGGGTAATGTGCTTGAGGTAATCAGCAGTATTGCAGAACAAACAAATCTACTTGCTTTAAACGCAGCAATAGAAGCTGCCCGTGCAGGTGAAACCGGTCGAGGTTTTGCCGTAGTGGCTGATGAGGTGAGAACCTTGGCAACACGCACTCATGACTCTACCGATGAGATAAAGCGTACTATTGATAAGCTTCAGCAAGAAGCGAGAGACACGGTTGTAGCTATGAGTGCATCTTGTGAAGAGGCTGATCAAAGAGCACTTCAAGTTCAAGAAGTGGCTATGTCGTTAAAAGACATTTCTGCCCAGATGAAGGAGATCAATAACCTTAATGTGCAGATTGCTGAATCCACCGAGCAGCAGAACATCACAGCAGAAGAGATTAATCTCAGTGTCGAAAATATTCGTGATAATGCAGACCGCTCTTTAAGCGATGCGCATAGTAGTAAGGAAACCAGTGAGAAACTACTGAACTTGGCCCGTAACCTTGATGAAAGGGTAAGTTCATTCAAATTAGATTAAAGCAGGTTCCCTAGAGTCTGCTTTAATTTGTGAGTTTTATTCACTTTTTCAATATATTTCACTAATCTAATATAGAGTCGATCTAACACATCGGCTCTTTTTTTAGTTAATAGAGTGAAGTGAATGTGATTAAGAGTTCAAATTTTTCCTCTTTAATATTGCCTTTTGTTTTTATTATTTTGATTAGCTTCGCTATCTTTATGGCGGTTATTTATGTCGAAAAACAAGCTAAGCAAACTATTCATCAATCACTCTTCACTGTTTTAGAAATTACCCAAGAGGCCTTACAGAGATGGGCTGAGAACCACCTTCAAGACCTTGTTGATATCTCCAATGACACCCGAGTTACTGAATTAAGTAAGCAGTTATTGTCTGATGACAATCCACAAACCATTGCTAAAGCGAATCATGAATTGCAAATGCTAATGCAAACTAAAATGCAGCATTATTCTGATCAAACCTTCTTAATTGTCGACTTTAATGGCACGACACGTGCCAGCAAATACGAATCTCATATAGGTCAAAAAAGCACTATTTTTGATACGCGAAACGAAAGTTTAAAACGCCTGTTTAAAGGAGAGGATGTGTTTATCTCTCCGATAGAGTATCCAGTTACATCAGTTACCTCTGAAAACGGAGCACAATTAACAACAGCACCCATTGTATTTGTTGGTGCGCCTATCTTTGATGAAAAAGGGTTTGTTGTTGCGGCTTTGATTCTTGGGTTTAACCCTATGGTGCATTTTACGAGAATTACTGAGCTTGGCCGTATAGGTAGAACAGGTGAAACCTACGCATTTGATAAAACAGGTCTGCTCATTACTAAAAGTCGCTTTACCCAAAACTTAAAATTACTGGGTTTATTGGGTGAAAAAAATATGGCCATGTTGGCTATTCGCATTACCGACCCTGGAGTTAACTTAGTAGAAGGTGAAGAAACCATCATAGCGAAGAACGAAAGGCCTTTTACTCTTATGGCGAAAAGGGCGCTAGATGGTAATCGCGCACCTTATTACGAATCCTATCGAGACTACAGAGGTGTACCTGTATTTGGGGCTTGGTTATGGAATGAAAAACTAGGTATAGGTTTAACAACTGAAATAGACGAAGAAGAAGCGTTAAAAACCTATCGAGTCACTCGTCTCATTTTTATTCTAGTACTTGGCGTTATTATCTTGCTCACCACAGGGCTTGCCTTCTTACCTCTTTGGTTTAAAGAAAAAGAAAGGGAAGTGTTAAAACGACATAAAAAAAGTCTAGAAAAAACAGTCAGAAGTAGAACAGAGCAACTAGAGCAGGCGAATCATAAATTAAAGGTACTAAGTGAGCTTGATTCCCTGACTAAGATTGCAAACAGGCGCTTATATAGCCGCACATTAATCCGAGAGATTTCCATGGCTAGCCGTACCTCTGAGCCTTTATCGCTTCTCATGATAGATATTGATTGTTTCAAACTTTATAACGATAACTATGGGCATGATTTTGGCGATACCGTGTTGCAAGAGGTCGCTCAAGTCATTACCAAATCACTTACTCGTACAACAGATTTTGTTGCTCGATATGGTGGAGAAGAGTTTGTTGCCATCATGCCAGCAACGGGTGCCGATGGTGCGCTAATTATGGCTGAAAAAGTTCGAGCAAATGTAGAAGCTTTGGCAATCGAGCATTTGTATTCGAGTGTGGTGCCTAAGGTAACGGTTAGTATCGGTGTCTCTACTTTAAGAGGCTCACAACTTGATAAAGTTGCTTTGTTTAAACAGGCTGATCATGCCCTTTACATAGCTAAAGAAAAGGGGAGAAATCAGGTTTCTGCGTTTGTTGTCTAGGGAGCCTGCGATTAAGTCATCTCTTCTCAGTCTTTTCAGAGAAAGTATTAATCGTAGGTTCCCTAGCTAATTAGACTAAAGAATATGCTTTAATTTTCATATTTGAGGTTTGTCTATTGATAAACCTAAAGAATATCAGTAGCCTTTAATTATTCGACTTGGTTATGTGTTTTTGTTGTTTTACTTGGAAGTATTTAAGAACGTGATAGTGCTACAGGTCAGAAGTTAAACCTACGCAAAACTAGGAGCCTGACAATGCGCTTTGTGTGCTTTTCTCTTATTTTATTTTTTACATCATCCCTTCATGCTCTCACTATTACGCTTGCTTACGAAGATAAGCAGCAACCTCCCTATTATTTAGGTGAAGGTAGCAAGGTACTTGCAAACAAGCCTGGTATCGCCATAGAAATGCTTCAAATTCTAGATAGAAGAATGCCAGAATTTGAGATTAAATTTATCCGTATGCCATGGAAGCGTGCCTTGTATTCGCTTAAATCTAATCGAGTAGATGGTATTTTTAATGCATCTTACAAATCTGAAAGGTTAGATTTTGGCTGGTATCCAACGAAAGACTTTCAGCATACTGGCCCTATCGATACAGACCGCCGTATCACCAGTATTTCCTATTCGCTTTATCACTTAAAGTCGTCACCAATTAATTGGAGCGGAGATTGGCAAGATCTCAAAACAGAATTAGTCGGTGCGCCATTAGGTTATTCTATTGTGGGAGATCTACAAAAGAAGGGCATCAGGGTTGAGCAATCCAGTAGCACCAAAAGCAATTTGCTGATGCTAAGTACAAAGCGAATTAAGGTGGTTGCCTTGCAGACGGTTACCGCAGATAGCTTTTTATCGACTCAAACAGAGAATGCAAACTACAACGCCATCGAAAAACTCAGCCCGCCACTAGTTTCTAAACCTTATTATTTGATGTTATCTAAATCATTTGTTGCAGAACACCCAGCACTTTCACAAAAAATTTGGAATGAAATTAAGCTGATTAGAGAAGAGCATTCCAGTGCTTTGTATACTGCCTACCAAGATTAATTAAGATATTTTGCCATTAGCAGGGCGAGTTGCTGGCAACCTTACCGCCATTCTTATAAAGTGTGCGCCATTAGTTTAGCTGCCTCATTACTGGCCATTTATCATGAATGAGCCGTACACTTAAGCCAGCCTAATATTAATTATCGACTCTCCAACACTTTGATAGGACCAACATGGATTTCAAAACCTCAACTCGTTTAAATAAATACATCAGTGAAAGTGGTATGTGCTCGCGCCGTGAGGCAGACCGTTTTATTGAACAAGGTAATGTGTTTATCAATAAAAAACGAGCTGAAGTGGGCGATCAAGTAAATCCGGGTGATGTGGTTCGTGTTAATGGCGCTAAAATTGAACCGCCAGAAGCTGAAGATCTTGTCTTTATCGCGTTAAATAAGCCTGTTGGTATCGTCTCGACAACTGAGATGGAAGAGCCAGATAATATGGTGAATTTTGTTAATCACTCATCTCGTATTTTTCCTATTGGCCGTTTAGATAAAGACTCACAAGGTCTTATCTTTTTGACCAGTAATGGTGATCTGGTAAATAAGATATTACGTGCTGGTAATAATCACGAGAAAGAATATGTGGTTACCGTTGATAAGCCCTTAACAGAAGACGCAATCAATACCATGGCAAGTGGTGTACCTATGTTAGGTACGAAAACCAAAAAATGTAAGGTGGTACAAGAAGCACCGAATGTGTTTCGTATTTTCTTAGTACAAGGTTTAAACCGCCAAATCCGCCGTATGTGTGAATTCTGTGGTTATCAGGTGACCAAGTTAGAACGTGTTCGCATTATGAACATCAGCTTAAAAGGGCTGCCTGTTGGCGATTGGCGTGACCTAACTGAAAAAGAAATGACCGAACTCTCAAAAATGATTGAGCATTCGTCTTCAGAAGATACAAGCAAGAAAAAACAAGTGCCAGCTAAAGCAAAGAGTAAAGGCCGATCTAACTCAAAGAGCTTTAGTAAAAGCAAAGCCCAAGCTGCTGAAAGCCGCAAAGAAAAGTCTCAATCGGGTAAACCTGTATCTAAGGGTAAGAGTGATGGCCGTTCTCGTCCAGGAGAAGGTAAAAATGAAGGCGGCAGAGGTAAGAATGAAGGTGGCCGAGGTAAAGCCCCTTTAAATCGCTCCCGTTCTGGGGAGGGCGGTAAAGGTGGCTCTCAAAAAGGAGGCGGTTCGCAAAAAGGTAACGGCGCTAATAAAGGTCGTCCAGCACCTACAGGTCGCAAACCAAGTTCTGGCAAACCAGGCGGTCAAGGTAAGGGCGGTGCAGGTAAAGCCCCTAAAAACAGAGGCCGTTAAGCTTTCAGCCCTCCTTTAATAAAGGCTTTCATACTATTTAGGGCACACCGAAAAGATGCGATTCGTACACGTCTCGCATCTTTTATGTTCAAGCTCTGCCATAAGGCTGGAAACAGCTTGGCTCGCATCCGAATAAATATTCTCTCTCGTCATTAAATCCAAATACCCAGACGCGTTAAGATCATCCATCAAGGTGTTTTTAAAGCCGCAAAAGACTAATCTTCCTCCCAAACTTTCAATACGTTCTATCTCTTTTACTAACATCTCCTTACCCGCGAAATCGATAAAATTCACCCCGGAGCAGACTAGAACAAAATGCGTATGACCCCCTTTCTCAGGCTTTAAGGCACTTATTGTTTCTTGTATATGGTCGACAGAAGCAAAGTAGATGGAGCCATCTAATCGTATGGTTTTGATCTGAGGGCAGGTCTTAAGGTTGAAGCGTTCAACATTACGAAAGTTGTGATTATCTTCAATCGAAAGAGGCGCAAGCTCTATGATTCTAGGTTTACTGGTACGGCGTAAATACAAAATCAAAGAGAGAATGACACCAAAATAAATGGCGAACTCTAAAGCGATAGTTAAAGTAGAAATAAAGGTCACCAGTAAGATGGCGCTTTCTTCTTTATCAGAGAGAATATGACGAATACTGGTGATATCCACCAAGTTAAAAGCGATCAATAAAATGGCCGCTGCCATCACAGGTAAAGGCAAAAATTCAGTAATTTGAGGAATTGTTAACAAAATAAGTATGAGCAAAAGCGCTGCAAAAATTGCGGCCATGGGCGTTTTTGCCCCTGAGTCGTAATTGACACCAGAGCGAGTAAAGGAGCCAGAACCTGCATAACAAGCGAAGAAACTACCGACAATGTTAGATAATCCTTGGCCCATAAACTCTTTATCACCTTCAATGCGTTGGCCTGAGCGAACACCAATAGCACGGGCAATGGCCAAAGCTTCGACCAAACCTAATATGGCTACTGCCATGGCCCCTGGTAGGAGACTTGTCATCAAATCAAACGATAGAGGGGGCAAACTCATCTGAGGAATCATATTGGGTAATTCGCCCACCAAAGGCACCCCATTATCTTTGCCGTTAATCAACCACGTAAACAAACTACCCACTATCATGCCCAATAACATAGCAGGTAGTTTAGGGTTAAAGCGTTTAATTAGTTGGATGCTAACGAGTGTGACTAGGGCGATGCTTAAGGTATAAAAACTGGTTTCAGGTAGATGCTGGGTAAGTTGCCACCAAGAAGCAAAAAAGTGATTGTCTGATGCAAGTTCAACCCCTAATACATACTTAAATTGGCTGGTGGCAATCAGTAATGCGGCGCCTGTCGTAAAGCCCACTATCACAGTATGGGAGATAAAGTTCACTAAACTGCCCAATCGCATCAAACCAAAGAGATACTGAATGATGCCAGTAAGCAAAGTAAGAGTGAGGACAATACCGATAAACTCACTGGACTCAATTGCCGTATTGTTAGCGATATTGTTCGCCACGCTAAAGACTACGATAGAAATCGCCGCCGTAGGGCCAGAAATAAGATGAAAAGACGAGCCAAAAAGAGCAGCGATAATAGGGGTTATAATCGCCGTGTAAAGGCCGTACTCTGGTGGTAAACCTGCAATCAAGGCGTAAGCTATCCCTTGAGGGAGTACAACAACCGCACCTGTTAGACCCGCCATGAAGTCAGCTATTAAAGACTGTTTATTTAGGTTTTTTCCCCAAATCAAAAAAGGTAAATAGCGATTAATAAAGGCGTGATGTTTTTGGTTTTTATGGCTCATGCTAATGGCTCGCCTTTAAAGGTATTAAGGACAAAATTTAAAGTGGGAGCATGATAAAAGCTTTTGAAGGTTTGATAAAACGATATATATTGGCCTTAAGCTCTAAAAAAACAGGATCTACTTTTGGACACCATATTATTAGAAACCTTTATTGAAGTGACCCACACGCGTAACTTTGCTAAAGCGTCAGACAAGCTCTGTATTTCCACGTCGACCACAAGCGCTAGAATCAAACAGCTTGAAAACCTGTTAGGCGTTGCCTTGTTTGAGCGTAAGCACCATGAAGTCTGTTTAACACCGGCAGGTGAGCGCATGGAGCGCCACGCACGATTTATTCTCAATGCTTGGGAGCAAGCCTATGAAGACACTGCCCTTGGAGAAACAGAGAAAAAGCGTCTTGTGATTGCAGGTGTACCCGGGCTTTGGGATAGCTTCTTACAAGACAAGGTAAATCAACTTTATCAAACCCAGCCTGACCTTATTTTAAGACTAGAGGAGAGTACACCGCTTCGAGTCGTCGAAAAACTGGACCAAGGCTTGGTAGATATCGGCTTTGTCTACGAGCAACCCAATATTAAGGGCCTAATCGTCAAAGAAGTCGCCAGCATCCCCATGAGCTTAGTCACAAGTCAGCCTAAACAAACATTAGAAGAGGCACTCGGTACCGCCTATGTGAGAGTCGAGTGGGGCGCGCCTTTTAATACTCAGCACGAGCTCGCCTTTCCACAGCGTCAGCTTGCTAATGTTCGCGCCAACAGCGGCCGTATCGCCCTAAAACTCATACTCGCCAACGGCGGCGCAGCCTACTTACCCGATACCTTGGTACAAGAGCATTTAAAAGTAGGGAGGCTATTCAAAGTCGACGAGGCGCCCATTATTCACATGAAAGCCTATGCGGCTTATCGAATGCATAATGAGTTGAAAGACTTGTTGGAAGAGTTTGTTGGTGGGTTAGGTTAGTAGTGTCGAAACAACCATAAGTTGACATAAAACAATCATAAGCTGACATCTTAGACAAGCATAATCTGACATCAGCTATATTCGGTAATTTAATTACAATATTAATACTAGTTCAATATGTAGTGTTACGATAACTATCATTGAGTTTTATATAGTTAAAGTGTGGGCGATTCAGTATGCTTAAAAGGAATTATCTCGAAGGCTGATATTAATCAGCAATTTGAAAAAGAACTGTATGATAGAAGTAAGATCTTTTTCGATATTAAGTCCCTAGAGCTTATGTGGAGCTTTTTGAATATAATAAGGAATCAAATAGCTCATACGAATGGACTTTATGATGATAAAGCAAAACAATCACTAAATCGGAGAATTGAGAACTTAGCGAAACATTATCGCGGTAATGATGATTGTTTGCTGTCGATTACCATGATTCTTGATGTTTTTGAAGATCATAACGCACAAGTCAAGAAGACTGGATACTTAGTTGTTGATGATTCTCTTGAGAATATAATCAGAAATATTTCCATTTTTGTTATGGAGTCATTATATGCTTGTAATCGAGACAAAATTGCAAACAAGGTCTTAAAGTCGGACTCGTAACCGTTGGCTTGGTTCCGCTTCGCTTCACATTTTAGTCAACTGCTACTCACCGCTTAAGGCTGCGTTAATGCCTATAATAAGAAAGCAGCCAATTGGCTGCTTTTTTTTGCCTTAAATAAGCTCAACTAGCTTCTAAATTGACACAAGCTAGAAGCAGTTATTATTCATATTATGTAAAAAACACACTCTATTCTCCGCCCGTATGCCGCCCGCGGCTTTTAGTGTTAGGTATGAAAAGTTAAAAGTAATCATATATTTAGAGTGTTTATTTCCGTTTTGTGACAGGAGAAGGAAATTTCTAATAAAACTGGTTAGCTTTAATGTTACAAATATCAATGAAATGACACGAACTATCATTGTGCCTATTACTAAATTATGTAGAATCAATTAGCTGCCTTAGAAGGGATGTAATAACCGTTCCTGAAAATGGTAAATAGGAATCAAGTTAACGTACATGAGCGTTGAGCTAGGAAGGCTGTCAATTAATCAATTTTCCTTCCTTTTAAAAATTAATTAGATGTGACGTTTTGATTGCGGTGACTAAATCGGGCAAATAGAGCGTGCGCATTATTAAGCTGTTATGTCCTCGTAGGGAGTCATCAAAATGGGCACTACTAAAGATTACTGGTTTGATCGAATTGAAGTACAAAAGAATTACCGTTTGGCTAACTTCCTCGGAATTACAGAAGATGAATTAGAGCAGATCACTTACGATATTGACGGTGATTACAGCAATGATGGATTGCTTTATGGTTATACTGTTCGGTTTGACGATGATAACGATCCGTCTATCATGGCGAAAATCAATGGTCTTACTTCAGGCTCCTATGTGAGTTTATCCCAGTGGGATTTGGAAGACCCAGAGGAAGATGAACTTGAGTGGGAAGTAGGTCATTCAGACCAGCTGGAAATGTTCAATAAGCAGTTGGTTGATATCCCCGCAATGCTTCAAATAGAAACTACGAAAAGCGCCCAATTTAGCTTGTTGGTGATGTTGCATGCCCATGTTGTTTCTGCGCTAGAGCACTTTCTATCAACTACATTTATCCATCGCGTCACGAACTCCGACAAATTAACAAAGAAATTGATCGAAACTGATCCAGAATTTGGAAATCGAAAGTTTACAGTAAACGAGATTTACGCTCAGCACAGCAACATTAAGTCAACCGTTGCCACATATCTAAAAGGCATTATCTTTCATGATATGAGCAAGGTAAAGCCAATGTATGCGAAAGTGCTTTCGTGTGATTTTGGGGATGTATCATGGCTCTTCAGAGCAGTTAGAGTTAGGCACGATTGTGTGCATAGAGCTGGTTGTGATAAGGAAGGAACCCCTATAACGGTGTCTGCAGATAGTATTAAAGGGTTAGTTAAAGATTGTCGTATGTTGGCTGAAAAAATTGATGCTCATGTACAGGAATTTGAAAATGAATGACATAACAAGCGCATGTTGCCGGACTGGTTTTCCGCTGCGCTTCAAACCAGCCGCAAATACGGGCGTTATGTGCTTTCGCTACTTCGCGCTCACAGTAAATTCGGTCAGATTAAGATAAATTAACTGGTCTATCTATCAATAAATTTACATTGATGGCTTAAGGATAAGTGTTAGATGTTAAAAAAAATAAAGCTAATACAAGGTATTGGAAATTTCACCAAAACCGTTGCAGGTGGAATAGATCTTGGTAATGTGACCGTTATATATGGTGAGAACAGAAATGGTAAGAGTACCCTCTGTGATATTATTCATTCACTAGCAGAAGATGCACCTGATTTTATAATGCACCGAAAAAGCATACCAAATGACCCAACTAAACCACCTAAAGTTGAATTCATGTTTGGTACTGCGACAGGTAATGTTACATCTAAATTCGAAAACGGTCAGTGGCAAGTAAAAACTCCTGATTGTTCAGGTTTGTATGTTTTTGACCAAAGCTTTATACATAGAAATGTAATAACTGGTCAGAAGCAAGAGAGGCCAAACTCTGAAAACATGACTAGTTTTATTCTTGGTGAGAGTAACACCGCCTTGTTTGCGGCTTTAGCTGAGATGAATAGCAATATCCGTGATGAAAAAAGACTTCTTTCTGGTATTGAAGGGCAATTTACAACTCACGCAGTGGGTAGTATTCCTGCGTATGTTAACTCCGCTTTACCTTCGGAGACTAAAGAACAGTTAGAAACTAACGTGGCGGCACATGAAGCATCAAAACTGCAAGTCACAACTACCATTCAGAATATCGAAAAAATCAAACGTCGTAATGTTCTAAGTGCGGTTGGTACACAGGTCAACTTTGCTCAAGCAATTGATTCAATTAATACTGTACTAGCATCTAGCCTTCAAAAGGTTCATCAAGATTCATTTGTGTCTCTGCAAAATCACATGAGCAATCATGTGAACAACTCAGCTACTTTTAAAGGTTGGGCTAGCCAAGGTATCGCACAAATAAAAGATGATTGTCCTTTCTGTGGGCAGGCTTTAAGTGCTGATGCTCAAGGCCTAATCGCTGCGTACCAGCAGGCTTTTAATGCTGAGTTTGATAGATTTAACAAAGAAACAAGACAAATTTTAAATGGCCTTCGTCAGCCATTTAGTATTCCAAATACTCGTGAAAACCTTATTCAGCTACACCAAGCCAATAAACAAGTGTTTGAGTTGTATGTGGAGCCTCAAATTATAACCAATCAAGCTCTAGCGCCTTTAACTGCTTCATTGGAACAAAAGCATGAAGATATTCTCGCTTCTTTTGATGCCGTTATTGCAAATAGCCAGCAAGCAACGGAATTCTGGATACCGAGACTAGAGCAAAAGTTTACTACGCCCTACGAACCTGCTCAACTCGTTACCTTCGATGTACTGAACATAGCAGCAACAACGTATAATCAAGCTATCTATGAATATTGGGTAGTCGCAGAGCAAATTAACGCTATCTTCAATGCTTATAAAGGCTCACTTAATGAAGTGGAGCTGAATCATCAATTGACAGAAATCGCACAACAACAAGCACAAGCTAATTTGGCGCTAAAGCGGATAGCATTAGAGCCACTTTGTGTTCAGTACAGGCAGAAGCTAGCAACTGTTAATGGGTTAGATACTACTTATAAATCACAAAAGCAGCAGCTCGAACAATCGCAGACAGCGTATTTAGATACTTACTTTGATTTGATAAATGGACTGTTTCGTCAGCTTGGCTCAAGTAACTTTAAGATTATCAAAGTACCTAATAATCGCGGCAGACAAGTTATCTATGACCTTCGTGTTAAGTTTAAAGGTGAGGATATTTCTGCTGATAATATTAATACAGTATTTAGTGAGTCAGACCGCAGAGCGCTAGCACTTTGTATATTTTTAGCTAAGGTGATGTCTCTTCCAACAGAGGAGAAAGCTAAGGCTATTTTAGTGCTGGATGATCCTGTTACTAGTTTTGATAATGAGCGAATAGCACTGATTCTCAATAAGCTGGATGAGCTGCAACGGACTATTAAACAACTTGTACTAACGACTCACTATAAAGGAATGGCAGCAAAAGCTGCGAAGAAATTCAGGCGGTGCGCTAAATCGGTAAAATTAGTTCATGGTGCTGAAACTTGCTCGATAGAAGCCGTTGAAATTGATGACATGATGGCTACAGAGCATGATGTTGCTTTTGACAGAATTAAAGCATTTGTTAATCGTGAAACTAATAACAACATTCTAACAACCTTGCGACCTTTCTTTGAGGGAGAAATTCGTCATCGTTTTAAGAAACAGCTCATTGATCTTGGTGAAGCGAAATCAGACCTGTCAGTTTGCACTGTTGCTTTAAGGGACAACGGCTATATCACTGCTGAGCTTGAAGCTCGCTTGAGTGCGATTCGAGATACTTTAAACACACCTATGCACGAAATTGGCGATGACACGCTTGAAAATACAAGAGCACTAGCTGAACAAGTCATTAATATTGTATATGACGAACTGTAAATGCACATAACAAGTCGTTTAAAAGGACAAAAAACAGTTGGCTTTTGCTCCTACGTCGCTAATTTTAGCCAACAATTTTTTGCCTCTTAATATGGTGTTAATACCCATGATAAAAAGCAGCCAATAGGCTGTTTTTTTGCCTAAGAAAACTTAATTTCTTCTAAATAGACAAATGTTAGGTACAGCTATCACTAAAAACATACAAATAACACACTCTATTTTCCGCCCGTATACCGCCCGCGGCTTTTAGTGCTAGGTATGAAAAGTTATTAATAATCATATGGATAGAGTATTAATTGCCGTTTTGTGAAGAGAAAAGGAAGGCTCTAATAAAACTGTCTGTATGTACAGTTTCTTTTTCAAATTACTTAATTGTTAAATGGCAGTGTATTCATCATCTGTAAGCAATAATTGAGCTAAAGCCCATTTCAATGGGCTTTAGGTTTGTTATTTGCTTATACTGGATGCTTTTGTAAGTTCAATTTCATTTCCAAGAAAATTTCCCCAAGAAATTTTCTATGATATTTACCTTTGTTAATAAATGAATTTTCAACTATAAACCCGTTTTTTTCTAAAACTCGATAGGAAGCATGATTTCTTTTTAAAACACCGCTTTCTATATGAGTAAGGTTCAATTCGTTTTTAGCGAATTTAAGTAATTTATTAACGGCTATGCTTGCAATACCAAGGTTCCAATATTGGGTTTCAACCCAATAGTATAAATTTGAAAATCCTTTAGTTTTGTTCACATCATATATAGCGCATATACCTACAAAATTATTTTCTTTTAGTATGGCAAAAGAGTAACGAGTCTCAGCTGAACGACCAAACATCTCTCGATCTACATAGCTAGTTGCATCCATATGTGTATATGGCAGTTTTATTGGATATGAAGTGGCTAGTTTTTCATTATTTAAACCTTTATATATGAAAGGTATATGATTTTGGTCTAGCACCTCTAAGGTCACACCGCATTCAGAAATTGAATACATCATTAAAATTTGTCGTCCTGAATCCTTCAATAGTTATGTATATCGGTAAATGATCTGATGGAAATTCAATGTTATCTATGTCTTTGAATTGGATGTCTTCAGAACTCCATGGACCCTTTTCCGGACCCTCGAGTGTATTTACCTTCATCGGATAATATCCTTTCGGAATTTTTGGTAATACTCTCCCTGCTCTGTCATTAGCTTCCAATTTGATAAAAAGGTTTTTACTTACGCATATCTTATCAAATGGGCTTACTAGCTCTTTGCTTTCATTTAAACTTGTTAGCAGTCCTCCTAACAAGCATGCATATTGCTTATTTAGTGGCGCTGGAACTGTATTTCCGTTCGTATTAAAATCCCCAAGCCAAACATTGACTTTTTGCTCCTTCACCGTTTTACTCGCGTCGTTACACCAATCGGCTCCTGTCCCATCATTTTTCTTATATGGAGCATGAGATGTAGCAAAGCGAATTCCACCAATCTCTATCACCCACAATGTCCGAGCAGCACCTGTCAGTATCTCAAATGATGTAATTTTACTAATTATATTATCATTACTATTTGTTAGAATTGCTAAATTGCTCTGTGGATCCGAATGACTTTTTAGATATGTACATGAATAGTTCACTTTTTTAGACGGAACTTTCTTCTTATCGTATTGCGAAAATTTCCCAGGTTCTAGCAATAAAATGACATCCCAATCAATGTTAGTGGCTTCAATAAATTTCATTATATTGGTGGGAGATTTTGATTGTATGTTCCAGCACAAAACTTTTACATCATCTTTTTGCATTATATTATCCTCTTTTAATTGGTTTTTACTCATTGTTATAGGTTGTTTTACATTGCCTATAACATGGGGTTAAAAGGTAATGGTCTTTTTCTCCACTATATGAGTGTTAAAGGGCTATGTTAATTATCTTCACTATAAGGCGCTGAAAAGCTTGGCCTTCCTCACTTTCCTATTAAAAACAAAAGTTTCATAAGTTTGGGTCAAGCTTAGCGAAGTTGATTGTTCAATACACAGTCGAATAAACGGGCAGTTCGGAGTATTTAGCCATTTAACAATGCCATTCAACCGACTCCACAACGCCGCCCTTTTTTTGCATTGAGAAAGCTCAATCTCTTCTAACAAGACAAATTTTAGATACAACTATTACTAACACTATGCGAAAAATACGCTCTATTTTCCGCCCGTATACCGCCCGCGGCTGTTAGTGGTAGGTATAAAAAATTATTAATATTCATGCATTTAGAGTGTTAATTACCGTTTTGTAAGTAGAAAAGGAAATCTCTAAAGAAACTGGCTGTAAATACAGTTTGTTTGGGGACGGCACATTTTGATGAGGATTGATACGCTTTGTCATTGTGCCTATTACTAAATTATGTAGAATCAATTAATTATCTTAGTAGTATGAAAATAACCATGCTCGACAAGCAAAAATAGGAATCGAAATAACGCGCATGCGCATTTAACCAGGAAGGTTTTCAGTTGATAAGTAGCCTTTCTTCAAATTAATTAAGCAGATGTGACGTTTTGAGTGCGGTGGATAAGTCGCACAAACCGAGCGTGCGCATTATTAAGCCGTTAAGTTTCTACTGCCTTGCAGTTTCTGTTATATGAACAAGTTATACGATATTTATAACAATAATAGGATTGAAAACCATGAATGAATGTGAAATCACAAGATACCTCAAACATGCTGTATTGAATGAGAATTTTCGACGCTTAGTAGATGATGACATTGAGAAATCATTTCAAGACTATAAACTTACAGAAGTTGAAAAAAGCATACTAAGAGAACGGAGTCTAGATATGACTAAACTAGTCTCTACAGCGATTAATGACATTCTCACAAACTTGGTTGGGAACAGCCATGAAAAATGGGGTGTAGATGAACCTGTTGATTATGTAACGACACAGCAATCTGTCATGGTTCGCCTAATAACTGTAATACCACCGCCACCAGTTACTATTACTCCACCACCACCACCACCAACAACGAGACCATCGAAGAAAACAAAAGCTGAGCACTTTTCAATAGCCGCACCTGATTTTAAAGGTCTAGCTGATAAGGTTTTTCATGAAGATGGTGAGGATAGATATACAAAAGTTCTTAATCTAATAACAGAGTTATCTGAAAAAGGGTATTTAGATTCTTCAATTACTCAACCCAACAAAGATACTAAAGATGTTGATATCTATATCGTTGGATTAGGAATAATGAATGTGGATCAGATAACGAGGGAGGCCGAATATATACTTTCCAAATCTAAAACTGTTCTTTATGTGGAGAATGGTATTGGGGTTGATGAGTTTCTAAAATCAAAATGTGAGAATGCAATTAATCTAGTATCAGAATATGAAGAAGATCAGGATAGAATGATCGCATATCGAGCCATGGCGGCAAAGGTATTAGATACAGCTCTAGAAGGCGGCCCAATTACATTTGGTCTATATGGACATCCGACAGTATTTGCATATCCTCCATTTTTAATAAAACAGGCAGCCGATTTATTGGGGCTTAAAGTAAAAGTTGTTCCTGGAATTTCAGCTATGGATTGTATATTTACGGATTTGATGATTGATCCGGGGACTGCAGGTATGCAAATGTACGAAGCAACTGAATTGCTGATGAGAGAGCGCCCTTTGCATAACGATGTGCCGGCTTTAATATGGCAGATTGGTGCAATTGAAACCGCTCTCTATTCTCAAATGCCGAGTAATGCTCAAAGATTCGAGCGATTTAAAGAATATTTACTCAAATTCTATCCTGCGGAACATACAGTTCATTCTATATATTGCTCTAACTATTTTATGATGCCAGCTACACTTCACAGCTTCAAAATTGAGGATATAGGTGATTATGCAGAACAACTTCATGCGGGGCATACTCTTTATATTCCACCATGTGAGTACAGAGAAGTTGTAGATGAATATCTAGCCAAAGATATTATGGATGTCGAACATTTGAAAAAGATTACTGGTGGAGGCTAGGAAGTCTTTTGAGACAAAACTTAACATGGCATTCAAACGGAAAATTTACAGTTGGTTGTTCGCTTCGCTCAAGTATAACCAACTGCAAATTTCCGCTTAATGTGGCGTTAATTCCATGATAAGAAAGCAGCCAATAAGCTGTTTTTTTTGCCTTAAGAAAACTCAATTTCTTCTAAATAGACAAATGTTAAGTACAGTTATCGCTAAAAACATGCAAATAACACACTCTATTTTCCGCTCGTATACCGCCCGCGGCTTTTAGTGCTAGGTATGAAAAGTTATTAGTATTCATGCAGTTAGAGTGTTAATTGCCGTTTTGTTACAGGAAAAGGAAATTGAAGTATTACGCGCGTAAGCCTTAAAACCCTAGGTGTTAGGGGTTACATTTTCTTCACGCTGTTATTTTTGTGTTTACAGCAACCTACTCTAAAGGGCAATCGCAGATTGCGGGCCTTTCTCATTTCTAAGCCCTGCATTCGTGTGGGGCTTTTTCGTTTCTAGGATTCCATATGGGCGACTTAAATTCTTTTAAAGAGCTTTTTGAAGCTCAACGTATAGAGAATAAAGAACAGTTTTCAGAGTTACGCACTGCCACTAGTGAAATGGCTAAAGCTGTTTCTCAACTAACTGCTAATTTAACCCGTGTCGAAGAGAGGCACTTGTCTCATGACAATGGAATGAAGCGAATTAGTGTTGTGCTAGATGATCATGAAAAGCAGCTGAGGGTATCCGAAGGG
Organism: Marinomonas sp. SBI8L; assembly: GCF_001624705.1. Taxonomy (GTDB): domain Bacteria; phylum Pseudomonadota; class Gammaproteobacteria; order Pseudomonadales; family Marinomonadaceae; genus Marinomonas. Next base: position 17,767 of record NZ_JSEO01000015.1, on the reverse strand, counting down.
CGCACTAATACTGCTATTGGAAGCTGGAAGGCATTAACTGTGATTGGCTCGATTGCAGCAGCAGTTGTTAGCTTTTCTATTGGTTTGTGGGGGAAGTTATGAGTCTGCACTTATTACAACTGAAGGATCTTGTGGTGAAGTCTGTGCTTAAAGGTTTAGGCATGTACTCAGTAGCGGCTGAGCAATTGGTTATGGGGACGATCTGCCAAGAAAGCGGGGGTGTTTACCTTAAACAGTTGGGCGGTGGCCCTGCATTAGGTATCTGCCAAATGGAGCCAAACACTCACAAAGATATCTGGTTGAACTACCTCAAGTATCAAAGAGACATTGTAAAAGACTTATCTGAATTCATTAGTGCAGCAGCTGAAGATGCTTATGCAGTAGCTGGTTATCCTGATCACGATGAACTGATTAGTAATCTCAAATACGCGATTGCAATGTGTCGTGTTCATTACTGGAAAACAAGCTCAGACACCTAGTCCAAATTGATTGGACTATCCTTAGTTTTCTAGACAGTATTAGTAAAGCTCCAACATGGCAAAAATAGTAATGAGGTGCGCTATGATAAGTGTAAAAAATTCGATGAATGAAATTAATGCAGTAGCTTTAATCTGGTTTGAAGAAAAAAGAAGTTCAAAGCACTGGAATCTTACATTAGATCAAGCAAGTGTTTTATTGGGGGGAATATCACATAATACCTATAATTCATTGCTGAATCAGGCCTCAAACGAGCATTCAATTGACTTAAGCTCAGACCTAGAAAATCGATTGTCTTTATTACTTGGAATTCATAAAGCAATTGCCTTATCCTCCCCTAAAGGATGCGAAAGTGATTTCTGGGACAGACCTATAAATCATCCTATCTTTCAACGACGCAGCGTTAAAGAAGTTTTGTTAGCTAACCCATCTGTTTTAACTTTTTATTCAGTGCGCAGACACTTAGAAGATAGGTGTAAATAGACTTATTATTTTCAATAGTTTCCTCAGCGTTTATAGGGGGAAGTTAATCATATATCAATGAATGCAATAATAACTTTAAAACTGAATTAATTTACTCTTCAATTTTTTGGGGTCTAGTTGTATTTTCCTAAAAGCTAATAACTATTTGAAATTGCTCGATAGATAATAAAATTATTGTTATTCATATTGGTCTTATGGTTATTTGGAGGATATTAAAGCGTGATATCTTTATTTGCCGTATATTGATCGATAGTATTTTTTTTAATGAATATATTGAAATGTAATAATTATATATTAAATTATTTTGAATTCTTCTGATTATTTCTTTGACAAAAACTAATTTGTCTATCATTACTAATATTGGTTTTATTAAAAAGTAGTATTGAAATGATTCGCAAACGTATTCTTGGAAAGTCAGCAGTTAACAATATCTATCGTTTTCCAAGTTATAAAACAGGAAGAACAATACTTACTGAATCGACATTGGAGTTCAACGCGTGCTTTCACTTTGAGTACTCACCTCAAGTTATTAGATTCGAATCTCAACCATTAGGGTTTGATTATGAGTTGGAAAATAAAATTCATAGCTATACTCCCGATTTTGCAACTATTGACCGCCAGGGAATACGTTGTTTATACGAAGTAAAACCTCAAAAAATTGCTATTAAAGATTCATTTATATATGAATTTGAAGCTAAAAAAAAAGCATCTTCAGAACTTGGTTTTGAGCTTTATGTAATTGATGAAAGTCAAATATGCATCAAGCCTCTCTTGGATAATCTTAAAATTTTACATCGATATGTAATGCATGAGTGCTCAGGCGAGCTACTTGATAAGTTAATAAGCGAAATCGTTTCTCTAAAGACGCCAACTATCAATGATGTAAGTAAGAGTGTAGGAAACGGGAACACTTTAATGTGTGAAATTTGCTCTTTAATCGCGATAGGGAAATTAGGCACAGACTTAAACAAACTGATAGATAATCAATCAAAAGTATGGATGCAGTGATGAATAATTTCGAGTCTTTTTTTGAAGGTAAACCTACTGAAATAGAATCTAATCAAAACGAAATAGAACAAACTTACCATAATGATGAAGTTTTCAAAGATATTTCAGTATTCTCAGAGACGTTACGTAACGAAGCGATTCATCGTTATAATATAATAAATTATCTCATTCATCACGACGTTCAGATATTTACAGAAAGGCATATTATTCCTCACCTACCAGTATTAAAAGAAAAATTCGGTGATGATATACCGAACTGGAGAACAATATCTCGATGGTGGAAATCATTTAAAGAAAGTGATTTTCAAATTGTTTCTTTAGTTACAACCGCTAAAAAAAAAGGCAATAGAGTTAAAAATTTGGAGCCTGAAGTAGATAGGTTATTGAATGAAAATATAAAAAGAACTTTAAGCGCTGAGAGACCATGTCTAGCAGAAGGAATGAGAACTCTAAGAACTGAAATTTAACGATATAACAATCAGCATGGTACTAATTTTAATTATCCTAGTTATGAAATATTTCGAAGAAGATATCATCAAGTTACCCCTTATGAAAAAACAAAATTAACTTCTGGAAAAAGAAAAGCAGGTCAAGATTTTAGAGTGGTTAAAGAAAAAATTAAAACAACGCGTTTATTAGAACGAGTTGAAGCAGACCATACTCGTTTAGATTTATTTGTTGTCGATGATATTTCAAGGCTACCCTTGGGTAGGCCATGGCTGACTTTATTAATAGATTCATATAGCTTAATAATTACAGGTTTTTATTTAGGTTTTGAGCCACCCAGTTTTTTATCTGTCTCTTATGCATTAAAGAATTCGATTCTAAAAAAAGATTATGTGAAAGATAAATTTCAAAGTGTTGTTAATACATGGTCAGCACATGGTATTCCAGAGTTACTTGTTTTTGACAATGGTAAAGAGTTTTGGGATAACAATTTAACCGATAACTGTCGTGATTTAGGGATTGAAGTTCTTAGTAATCCTGTCCGACATCCTTGGCTTAAAGCATCTGTGGAGCGTTTTTTTGGAACTGTAAATACAGAGTTACTCTCTTCAATACCTGGTAAATCTTTCAGTAATATTTTATCACGTGGCGATTATGATCCTCAGAAAAATGCAGTTATCTCCAAATCAAAAATGATAGAAATTATTCATAAGTGGATTATAGATATTTACCAAGTTTCACCTAACTCACTAGAAACTAATATTCCTGATCTTACTTGGCGTGAATCAATGACAATGTTTCCGGTCCGCGAATTTAATGGTTCGCTTATGCAATTAGATTTCAAGCTTGGTAGAACTGACATTAGAACTTTACGTCATGATGGTATAAATATTCTTTCCGTTCGCTATCATAATGATAAATTGGCGGCACTTAGAGCAAGAGACGGAAATGGCAAAATTAAGATTAAAAAACTCCCAGGAAATATAGGCTTTATCTTTGTTTTAGACTGTGAAAAAGATGCTTATTTTATTGTTCCTGCTTTAAACCAGAATTACGCACAAGGTTTAACGCTCTGGCAGCATAATTTGAATAGAAGATATGCAAGAGAACATATTAGACATAACTATGATATCGATGATCTTGTAACTGCTATGTTAGAAATTAAAGAGATTATTGAGTCAGAAGTGCAAATAACTAAGAAAACTAAAACAAAAAAATCATCGGCAACCATCTCTAATCGTGTCAGAGCTGCGCGTTATTTAGAAAAAAATGATATTGGATTACCGAAACAAATTAAAGAGGCTGAGGGTGCCAATTCATTGACGGTAGTGAAAGAAAGTGACAGGAATGTAAATGATTGGACAGTAAGTTTGGATGCACCAAATTGGTCTGTTTCGACTCTGGGTAAAGAAGATGAATAATCAGTTCAAAAAACAGTATTCAGATGTGAGAAATCTTTTTGTGAATACGCCGTATTTACGCTCAATTCTTCAGGAGATTGATAGCTGTCGACAAGACTCTTTTTTAGGTGGCGAACCTGATTGTATGCTAATTACTGGTTATACAGGCGCGGGAAAGACAAGTTTAATTCAACGTTATTTAGATATTTACCCTAGTGTTGATAAAGAAAATAAAACGGTAGTATCTGTTTTATATACAACATTACCTGAAAACTCGTCTCCAATTTCAGCGTCTCAACAAATGTTAAATGATCTTAATGACCCATTTTATTGCACGTCAAATAACGCTGTATTGCTAAATAATCGTTTGGTCACTCTGCTTAAAAATTGCGAAACAGAGCTAATCATTATTGATGAATTTCAGCATATGATTGAGCGTCGCAGTTCTAAAATTCTATTTAGGGCTGCGGACTGGCTTAAAACGTTAATCGTTAGATCAAAAGTGCCAGTTGTTATGTTTGGTATGCCAAATAGCAAACATATTCTTGAAGCAAACTCTCAGCTTGCTAGGCGATTTATTCTGCAAAGAGTATTAAAGCCATTTCGAGTAACCGATGAGAAAGAAAGGGAATTTTATTTGCTCTTTCTAAATGAAGTCGACAAAGCACTACCTTTCATAAAACCTAGTCAGCTAGCCTCAAAAGCAATAGCCTTACCACTTTATGCATTCTGTAGAGGCAGCATGGGACGCTTACGAAAACTGATCAATTTGGCCACTAAAATTGCATTGTTAGAAGATCATTTGAAGATTGAATTAACTGATTTTATGAAGGCTACAGAATTATTATTGAATGAGAAATTTGATAATCCTTTTGTGTTGCCGCTTAACAAAATCACTTATCAAGAGCCAAAAAATCAAGAGGATTGGGACGAATATATAGATTATGGTCATTTATCACTTAAAAATGACAATAAGGATAAGTCCTTAAACGATCTTTTTAGTCGTAAATAATTTTGATCAGATGTAATGGAAGAAATATCACATTTTGGATACGAGCACTTACTAGGTAGAAACGCAGTGATGTTGCTCTTGGAATCAAATCAAAGGTCACTTTGAACGCTAAAGAAAAATAATCGATAGATGTTTAAAGGTTGCTTTTGGAGGGGGTTGAGTTGCTATTAATTAGACCTAAACCACATGTAGATGAATCACTCGAAAGCTATTTTTTACGATTAGCTCAATCGAATGGTTTTGAAAAGTATAAGACGTTTGTCGGCGCTTTAAACTTTGAACTCTATAAACATAATGGCACAAAGTCACGCTTGTTACCTCTTGATCTGCACGTGTTGAATCCTTGCTTTGCAAAACATAGCAGTAACGAGCGACTTAAATGTTTAAAGCAAATTAGTATGATGACAGCTCAAGATGTTTTACCTGTTTTATCGCTGGCTATTTATAGAGCGAATCAAAAATATTCTTCAGGAGTAGGCTGCGTAATTCAGCAGGGGCGGCTATACCCTCGACAGTTTCTGCATCAGTCAAATATAGGCATCTGCCCTGAATGTTTAGCTGAAGCGTCTTATATTAGGCAGATATGGCACTTTGAACCCTACACAGTCTGTCACCGTCATTGTTGTCCTCTTATTCATCAATGTGCCTGTGGCGAGCATATCGACTACTTATTTCTCGATTCAATAGATCAATGTCCTGAGTGTGGTGTTACTTATAAGAATATTAACGTCGTTGCTAAGGCTGATGAAGAAGAACTACATATCAGTAAATGGCTCGCAGGGGAGCATGTGGGTGCTTTTCCTGTTGTTTCTATTGTCCATCGTTGGGGATTGTATTTATGGTGGATACAACTTAGAGAATCAACCACAGGCTCTAAAAGCTTTAATGAGTATATGACTCAATGGCCTAAATTTTTTGATAAGTATTTAAATACATGCCTTAGTCATCTTGAAATGAAAGCAGCTTCAGTTAAGCATACGAAGTTCTCAGATGTATTTGGTGATATTCTGAATAAATCAATAAGGCTTCCTTCAAGCCGGCTAGCTGATAATCTTGTGTTACAACATCTTTATCAATTTCTAAATACACAATTATCATGGCAAGGTAGTAACCTCAATAAAATCACAGTCAATGCAATTGAAGCTTCTATTTTATTAGGGATTTCGATCGATCAAGTTTCTGCATTATATGATCAGGGTGAACTGCACTCTTTTGTAAAACTTAAGTCAGATGAAATTATCCAACCTCATCAAAGTGTCTTTCAGTTAGATGAACTGTTTTTGCTGTGGCTATCTAGCTTTCAAGTAGAAGGCTCTAATTATCACGTTATGACATCAACTTGGTGATTTATGGAATTTCATTCTTTGATAGCTAACAATGACCCTATAGTACGAAATACTTTAATTAAGAGAGCATTTTCACCTTTTGCAGTGCCATCGATAGTTGATGATGTTTTGATAAACGCAATTTGTGCTTTAGTTAATTTAACGCAAAAATTGGGTCCAGATCTTGATGTTCTCGATAAGACGTTATGTAAATCACTTCTTCAAAACCAAAAATGGTTAGGTCGGGTTGCTAGATCATACCAATTCTGTATTACACATAACCTTAAGTTTCCAGATTATCGTGTACACGGCCCATTAAGACTAAGCACAATTGGTTCTTTACCTCAGGGTTACTGGACTTCATTTAAGTTTGATCGAATGATTGTTGATTGGAGTAATAGCGCTTCTGATATTAATATAGCCATTTTTTTGACAGCAATATTTAGCTATCAAGGACAATCAACCTCGTTGGGTCAGTTGATATTAAGAGACGATGTCAAGGTAAATGAATGCCTACAACAATTAGGGATTACCCAAAGAAACCTTAAGTATCTTAAAGAGGGGCTTAATAAAGTCAGTGATGACTTTACCCTTACCGATCTAACACAGCCATACCTGTCCCAGCTTAGGTTCCCTTCAAAAGAAGGGTACGTGTCTCTAACGCCTGTTGTATCAAGTCAAATGCAAATTAAGCTTCATAACTGGTTAAAGGGAAAGCATCAGAATCAATGGGTGCATTATTGCCAACGACCTTCAAGTGTAGGGCGAGTGGCATCGAGTGTTGCCGGAAAGCTTTTAGTTTATAGGAATAGGTTTTTAGATTTAAATAAAAATCATACTCAAAACCCCGTTCAGATATTCGATAATAATCAGCTCTTGAAGGTGTTTGAAGAATGGTTAAGTGTTAAAAGTGGTCTATTACCAGCAAACCACAAAAAAGCTCTATTGCGTTCAAATCTTATTCAAATTGATTTTGTTTTGACCACTTGGATCGCTTTTCGATTCAAAAAGACGGTAGATGATGTAAGTGCAAATGAAACAGATAAAATTGTTGCTGATTTAAATAACTATTTTGCTACGTCATATACATTAAAAACCTTATCGTACAAGCCTGACATTATCAGACTTTTAAAGCAACGAGTTGGGCGGCTGTTGAAGCGGCCACATCAGAAGCAGGAGCAAAGCTCTGAAGATGGCAAAGTAAAATACATTGTTTTGCCAGATTTAAACATAAGTCATGTTAATGGTTATGCGAGTGATTATGTTGTTGGTTTTCCCTCATTAATAGGGTGTTTTGGTTTTGTGCACCACTTTTTAAGAAAGCTGATAGGTACTGGTCAAGATATTGTTTCAAAAACAAGTTTTGCGATTTGTTTGCATGAGTATGGATTGCATCGAAGAGGGGTAATTAAAGAGTTGACCATGAACTCAATGGATAGCTTAGCTGTACCTGGAATAAACGATTCAGCTCATTGTGACTTCAAAATGACTATGATTATTCGAGTGCCAAAAGAGTTAACCATCGCTCAAGAAATGATCCCGTTATCAATTCCTCAAAAGCTATGTGGAGGGGCGGTTCATAGTAATATTTCAACATTAAATATGAATAGGGTTTATGACGACATCAGTGAAGCAATAACACAATTACCTTCCACTCAGGGGCGCTGGTTAACATCTGATAACCTGAAAGATGAAGAGACAGAAGATACGCTTGAAAATTGGTTAACTGTTATCTCTAAAGACTATTCCAAGGTAATAACAAATGTCGGGTATCACTTTTTAGAGAAGCCATATATTAAACTCGCAAGCCTTCAAGAGTATAAACATGCTTTTGTAGAACCCGTGTTAGGAGCAGTGAAGCTATGTATTTTCAACCCAGAGAAAGTTGAGGATTATTTTTGGCAATACACCGTTCGAAATAACTCTATATTAATTGGTAAAGACAATTATTAATTTGAAAATGAAAAATAATAGTTTGAAAGTATTTGTTTTTACAATTTAACCTATTATTTTTTTAAATAAAAATTATATATTGAAATCAATAGGTTAGATTAATGTTGGGTTTATATGGTATTTGTTGGGTTTTATTGTTAAGTATTTGATATTGGAGTGAATTATATCAATAAATCGTTGTGTTCTGCCGTATAGGTAGCTTGTAAAGCTTTTATGCGCCCTATCGTCTACATCATCAAGTGTTCTGCCGCATAGGTAGCTTGTAAACAAAAATCACCATGGATCTCGCTATCTTCGAAGTGTTCTGCCGCATAGGTAGCTTGTTAAATGAAAGCCTAAGGGGCTTATAGTATGCATAAAGGCTCTGCCGGATAGGTAGTTTTATATGTTGAAGACCTTACATAGTTGGTAGATGCTCATCGCTATTGTTATCTGTAACGTTAATTGCATAAATTCATACAACTTTTTATTGATTAGGCTCTTTTTTTATTGAGGTATGCAATATTATGAATATACCAAAAAAACTATCTTATCAACGCTCCATTTCACCAGGACATGCTGTTTTTTATTTTCTTGATTCTCAAGGAAATCTAAAGCCATTAGAGATATCAGAAACAACAATACTTGGGCAAAAATCAAGCTCAACAGAAGGGTATGACTCTTCAATGAAAGAAAAGAAATCTGTATCACCTAAGAAATTTGCTGAAGGTAATATTCAACTAATCGATTATTGTTTTGCTCCTCCTGATTCGTCGTTCATACTGAATAAGTTCTCTTTGAGAATTGATGCTAGTTCTATTTCGCCTCTTATTTGTGACGATCATTCGGTAACAACAACTCTGGAATTATTTAGCCAAAAATACAAAGAGCTTGGGGGTTACAGATTACTTGCGACACGTTACTTGAAAAATATTTTGTCGGGAGCTTGGCTGTGGCGTAATCAAGAGGTGTTAAATACCGATATTGAAGTTATTTCTTCCAATGGGGCTTCATACCAGGTCAGTAACATCCATCGTAAGCGCTTTGAGGGTGGCTGGGAGGCCAGTGTTGATAACTGGAATGAATTAATTGCGGAGTTTGAAGCAGCCTTGACTACCCCTAAAAGTTACTTGTTGTTAGAAGTTACGGCAAAATTAAAAATGGGGTTTACTCAAGAAATACACCCAAGTCAGTCTTTTAGTGAAAAAGAGCACACTAAATCAAGTCGTGTTTATCAAAACGTGATATTGAATAATAAAAGGATTCCTATCATGGGGACCTGCAAAGTTGGGGCTGCGATAGCCTGTATTGACGATTGGTATGCTGATGGTGCTGATAAAATAAGAGTAAGCCCTTATGGGGTAGATAAAGCCAATCAAACTTCATATCGATCACCAGAAACTCAAAAGAGTTTGTTTAGTTATCTTTTAAAGCTAGAGTCGTTAATTCAGGAAATGACTACGACTGAAATAGTTAGTGGTGAATGCCACTTTGTAGCGGCCAACTTGATAAAAGGTGGCTTGTTTCAAGTTGGGAAGAAAGCATAATGCGCTACTATATTCGAATTAATTTTCTTCCAGAACCTAGAGATGACACCACCTTGGCAGGACGATGTATTTCAATTTTACATGGTGTTATCAATCGTTATGGCTATAACGATATTGCTGTTGCTTTCCCTGAGTGGAATGAAAATGCTGTTGGGTCTTCAATTGCTTTCGTCTCTCAAAACCCTGAGCAGCTTTCGTTACTTGTGAGCCAAAAATACTTTAAAGAAATGGCATCGTTCAAATACTTCGACATCCAGCCTCTTAAGCTTGTTGAGGAAGGTGGAGAAGAGGTGGCATTTGTGCGGACTCAAGCCGCCGATAAAGCTACTGGGTCCAGAAGGTCTGTAAATTTTAAGCGGCTGGCTAAAAGGGCTGAACTGCGAGGGGAGGTTTATAAACCACGAGCGGATAGCTATAGATCAACGTTTAATCACTTTCATAAAATTCCTATAACGAGTAAAGGAAGTGAAAAGTCATTTGAATTGAATATTGAACTAATAAAGATTAAAGAAAAGAGCTTAGGAGTGATAAATAACTATGGTTTATCGAAAAAAACTGGTACACCTACATCTGTTCCGAAAGAGTTAAAGTAATAATAGAGATTATATTACTGTTAAAATTTTTTCATAGATGTTCAATTAAGTACTTAGATTGCAGCAATAACCGACACACTTGGAATAGATAAGAGAGCCAGTTGCCTATAGGCTTCGAGTTCTCACACAATCCACCAAGGCCGTCAAAAAATGAGCAACCAATATAAGCAACTGACACTCCAAGAACGATACCAGATTGAAGGGTTAAATGAACTCGGTTTTTCAGCAAGAGCTATCGCAATCAAGATGAAGCGGGGCAATAAATCGATTGCTCGTGAACTTAAGCGATGTCCCAATAGAAAATATTGTGCTGAGGAGGCCCACACTCATACCCTTATGATCAGAACTCAGGCTCACAAGTTTACAAAACGAAGTCAGGAACTGATTGATAAAGTGGAAACGTTTCTCAAGTTGAGCTTCACCCCAGAGCAGATTGCAGGACGGCTAGCGAAAGAGATGCCAGCCCTAAAAGTCTGCTGTAATACAGTTTACCGCATTGTGTTTGAGCAAGGATGGCGTCATAAGCTGGCAAGACAAGGTAACCCCTATAAACCACGCAAAGACGTGATGGCAGGCGCCCACTTAATCCCTAATCGGGTCGATATAGATCAGCGCCCCAAGCAGGTTGAAGACAAGCAAGAAATAGGTCATTGGGAAGGTGATACGGTTTATGGTCAAGATGGTTACTTAGTAACGTTAACAGAGCGAGTCACAAAGCTCTTATTGACCTGTCGAGTTAAGAGCAAAACGAAAAAGTTGGTCTCTAAAGCCATTAAAAACCTGCTAAAGCCTTTTAAGCATGTTTGTAAAACGATTACATTTGATAATGGCGGTGAATTTGCAGATCATCAAAGTATTGCTAAGGCGTTGAAGTGTAAAATCTATTTTGCTAAGCCCTATCACTCTTGGCAGCGGAGTCTGAACGAAAATACCAATGGTCTGTTGAGACGCTTTTATCCAAAAGGATTCGCGATAGGCCAGCTCACAGATCGGGAAATTAATGTCACACAAATGTTAATAAACTTTAGGCCAAGAAAGTCGTTAAACTATCTCACACCGATTGAAGTATTATTAAATAAACGTGTGTCACTTATTGCTGAAATCTAGGGTATATTAGTTACTTCTGTATTAATAAAATATTTATGTTATTTGAAATCTTTGCTGATGAGGGATATTAAAATTATTCAAAGAAGATAATTCAATAGTAAATTTTGCAAAGAATGGGAATCCAGTAAAATTGAGTAAGCTCAATAAATCAAAGGTACTTCAAGAATAAAAGTGAGTATTTGTTCAGTTTTTATTTGCTGATAGAGTTCATAATTATTCAATACATCAATGTGATACATAATGTTTTCTTCAAACAACTCTGTAATTAATTAGGATAGCAAGATGACGCTCTCTCTTACCTGACTTCTATATTTAAATTTTAGAAATACAATAAGGAATGCTATTCAAGAGTATTTGACCACTATTAATAAAATTTCTTTTTAATATCACTTCCATAAGTTAACGAACCTTACAAGGTTAAAACCGAATGATAAAGTTGATTATCACTATTACACGTAAGTTTGCCAGAGTCCTCAATAACATCGTTCATTTTCTAGAGTGTAAAAACCAATCAGAAAGTATTAAATCCAAATTTGTGGACCTTGCCCCTACTGATAATGCCGACAAAGCTGGTGTATATTCTGAAGCAATTCTATTTGCAATGAAAAATGCAAAGGTTTTTAACATCGCTCTAACCGGTCCTTATGGATCAGGTAAGAGCAGTATTATTCAAACGTTCTTAAAAAAACATAAGCGCCCCTCACTCCATATATCTCTAGCTTCATTTGTTCCTGAGATAAATACAGATGATGAGACAGTAAGTCGTCAAGAGATTGAAAGAAGTATCCTTCAGCAAATGTTGTATGGTGCTGATGCAAATAAACTTCCTTTATCGCGTTTCAAAAGAATTAGGACTCCAAGTGTTTGGTCAGTCTTTAAGACTCTTTATATCATGCTTGGTATTCTTTCAATTTGGTATGTTCTTCCTCATCGAAACGATATTATCAGTGGATCTTTTTTTATCCCGTTTTCATACAGTAATTGGTTAAACTTTGGAAGCATATTTCTTTCAGTAACTTTTTTATGGTCTACATTACATTATTTTTATGTTGCAAGTTTTGGCCTTACACTCAAGAGCATATCTTTGACAGATGTTGAGATAAAACCTGCAAATGATAATCAGGAGTCAATACTTAACCGTCATTTGGATGAAATAGTCTACTTTTTTCAATGCACTTCTTACGATCTTGTAATTATTGAGGATTTAGATCGATTTAATGACGCAGAAATATTCGTTACCTTACGAGAAATTAATAGCCTAGTGAACGAGAATGCTGGAGTAAACCATACTGTTAAATTTCTTTATGCTTTACGCGATGATATGTTTCTGAATACCGAGCGAACAAAGTTCTTTGAATTTATTATTCCTGTCATACCTATTATCAACACTTCAAACTCTATCGATATGATGTTGGAACAGGGAAAGAGGCTAGATCTCGATGATCGTCTTGATAGGCAGTTTCTTAGAGAAGTATCACGATATTTAAATGACTTAAGGTTGATCCAGAACATCTTCAATGAATATAAAATTTATGTGGCTAATTTAGAAACTGATGGAGAAAACTTGTTAGACGCTAACAAGCTCCTCGCAATTTTGATCTATAAAAACGTTTATCCAAGAGATTTTGAGGAACTGCACCGTGGAGAAGGCGTTCTCGCAAAAGTATTGAATCAGCAAGATGAGCTTATTGGTGTTTGTGAAAAAAAGTTTAGGACTGAGCTCAAGCAACTTGAAAACCAGATTGTAGCAGGTGAGAAACAAATACCTTCGGACGTGAAAGAACTTCAGAAAATTTACTTGATGACTTTGATAGAGCAACTACCGAAGGATACATATAGTATTAGTTTAAATAGCTCTTATTGGTTTGCTTTTCAAGAGTTGTTTGACAATGATATATTCGAGCAACTAATTAATACATCACAAATACATTGCCACTTTAATAATGGTTACTACAGAAAAATAAATATTAACAATTTACAAGACGAAGTGGATCCTCACAAATCATACCAACAACGCAAGTTGGAGGTCGAGAGTATTGCAACAGATAACAAAAACAGTATTTTACGTAAAATAAGTGATCTAAGGTCTAAGATTGCTACGCTTCGCTTGACCAATCTCAACGAGCTGTTACGTTTAAACTCAGAAAGCATGCAAGACCTATTCGAAGACTTTGGGGCAAACGGAGAGCTTGCTCGTTTTCTGATATTAGAAAGTTACCTTGATGATACCTACTATCAATATACTTCCCTCTTTCATTCTGGTCGTCTATCACCTAATGACAATAAGTTTTTGATCCAAATAAGAGCTTTCGTTACACCTGAACCAAACTTTCCTATTGATAATCCAGCTGAAGTTGTTGCTGCAATGAGAGAGGAAGACTTTAGACAAAACTATGTCTTAAATTAAACTCGTAGACACTTTGCTAGGAGATACTACTAACTACTTTAACCAAACGCAGAAACTCCTTGAATTTCTTTCGTCAAATTTTGAAGCCAGCGAAGATTTTTTTGAAGCTTATTATACTAGTGGCGTAGAAGTTACTGATCTGCTTTCGAGACTTACCAACGCTTGGAAAGGCATTGTTCCTGCGGCTATTGCTAGTAACAATAATATTGCTCACGTCACCCGACTGATCGCGAATTTACCAAAGTCTTCGCTTACGGCACTTGTTTGTGACTTTGGCGAGTTATCTAAGTTTGTCTCGGATAACCTTCTAGAAGTGTTAGTCAATGTGCCTGAACTTGCTCCTGAACGCCTTAAACACCTCAATTTTGAGGTTCAAGACTTGTCTGTAATTACTGAACGTTCTGAAATTGTACGATTTATGTTTGAGGAGGGGCTTTTTAAATTAACACTCTTAAACTTAGAATACATATATAAAGTGATTCTTGGGAATAGTGATCTTGAACCATTATATGAGAGAAATTTTTCAGCAATACGATCAACGAATAACCAAACTTTAATAAAAAGGGTTGAACGTGATTATGATCTTTATTTACGTGAGATTCTATTAAAATTACCCGGAAGTTCAGAGGAGGATACAGTTTCTATTCTGACTTTAATTTGCCAAGATGGGTTGGATCAAGAAAATCTTAAAAAATATCTTATCAATCAGACTGCTCAGCTGCCTGATCTCGAAAGTGTGCCTGAGCGATTACATGTAATGCTGTTTAAAATAGGAGAAATTAAACCCACTTGGAAAAACTGCATTGCTTTTATGAAAAGTGAAGGATATACGGATGAATTTCTAATTGATTATCTTAATCAAGATGTTGTTCGTTCGACTCTTCTTGAACATCCTATGCCTAGTGATTCGAATTCATTGAAGCTAAGCAAGGTCATCATCAATGCTGATTCGCTATCTGATGACGCCTATAGAGAATATGCTCAAGCTTTACCCAAGTCGTTTAATAAACCACCGGTTGAGCTTAGCTCTACTAAACTCGGGATACTAATTGATGAAGGGAAAATCACATTCTCTAAAGAAAGCCTCAATGCACTAATTGATAATAACGACTTACAACAGCAATTTGTTGTTGCCAACATCTCAGCATATCTGGAAGACCCAGACAGCTTTGAGTTAGATGATGATTTCTTAGAAGACCTTCTACGGTCTGAAATCGATCATACAACTAAGCTCCGGATAATAGAATTAATGGACTTAGAATCTATCGTTTTTCTACCCAAACGATCTGCACTTATAGGTCCAATTATTCAAAACACGAACATTGAAAGTTTCGACCTTGATGCAAATATTGTTAAATCTTTAATTGAGCATGCTGAGTTTGCTGATACGAAAGTGAAACTTTTAAATAAATGTCATACAGATTTAAATGATGATGAAATTCGTCAAATTTTAGCTAATCTGCCTCGACCATATTCCGAAATAAAAAAGGGGTATTCGATACCGACACTAAGAAATACTCCTGAAAATCAGGATTTAGTCATCTGGCTTGATTCACGAAATATTATATCCTCATGGGGGAATACTTTCTTTGGCGAAATTAAAGTGAATCTTTATAGAAAATAGAGAACAAACCTTAATTTCAATTACGGATATTTTTATATTAAACCCTCAACCCATTTTATTGAGGGTTTAGCTTGTAACCCCCTCACTCTTAAATAAACCACTTAAAGCTGAATTAAATATTAATTGTTGTTGTGTAATTTAATTACAAATAAAAAAATTAAAATGTCATCTTATGGTTGCTTTTTTCACTGACAGCTTATGATTGTAAAGCTGTTAATGTCTTGATCTATATGAATTTGCAAATGTCACCTTATGGTTGTTTCGACAAGTAGCATTCATTCAAGTATATAACGCGTTTAATCAAATGTTTTAATTGAACGAGAAAGGCCTTTTCTGTTTCAGATTGTAGCCTCTGACACGCATTTCCGATCTAAGATAATTTTAAAAAAGGACTTGAGCTCATAAGGGTAACCCAAAAATCAATAGGCTGTATAAATATACAGTCTATTTTGTTTTTTGCTTGATTCTAGTGAAAATTGGCACGCTTTAGCATTATAAATATCAATGATATGGCGCGCTTTATCATTGTGCCCATTTTTAAAATATGTAGAATCAATAAGTTATGAGAAGGGCACGGAAATAACCGTGCCCTACATGCAAAAATAGGAATCGAAATAACGCGCATGCGCGTTTAGCCAGGAAGGTTTTCAGTGAATAAGTGGCCTTTCCTTTTAAGAACTAATCATATGTAGCGTTTTGATTGCGGTGGATAAATCTAGCAAACCGAGCGTGCGCATTATTAAAATGTTATATGCAGTCATGAATAGAGAAATCGAGCAAAAATACATAGATCAAATTCAATATGAAGAAGATATTGAGAAGATCTGCGAGATTGCAAAAGCATCGGATAATCCGTATTTTCTTCAGCAATATGCAATGAATTACAACTGGAATGATGGCTATGCTTTGCCCACAGTTATAGCAAACAATGAGCATTGTGATTTAGGTACTGCGATCTCTCTGTTTTGGCTTGCTGAAGGAATGAGCTATTTCTTAAAAGAAGTAGAGCGAAATGAGTACAACAATGAGTGGGCAGATTTCTGTGAATTGCTTGTCCGCAAACTAAACAATAACGATTATGCTTGTGGTCCGGTGAGTTTTAAGCCAAATATAAATAAGCTCACTCTGGATAAATACAAAAAGGCAGGTATTCCTTCTGTCCTGTATCAGGAAGTAAACGGAGCAAGCATATAACAAGGTCGTGCAATCTGACCTCCGGCCACTGTCACCTTTTGTGCAAAAAAACGCACAAAAGGCGCCAGTAGCCTCCGAAAGTTGACGACGGCGTTATATTTTCTTCAGTATTTTGTGGTTAATTAAATGGATAGAGAGCAACTAATAGTTCAATTAAAAGTAACAATTGAGGCTATTGAAGAAAAATTAGCGGAATCACCAGAAAAAGTAGTCTCAGAATATTTAGTAAAATACGAGAGTGCACTGCATGAACCTGATAACCAGAAGCTTTTAAATAAACTTCTCAATTGCGTTAGAGGGTACATGGAAACATCGAGTTGTTATGACCAAAATTTCTTAAATGAAATGGGAAAATCCGAGCAGCTAATTAGAGCTATAAAAAGCTTGTAGAATTTAAAACGGACATATATGGACGCTCCTGTGCCGTCAAGGCGTTAGTTATCCAAACCACTTTTTAATTCTGAATATTAAGTGGTTTTGTCTTTTTCTTATTAACCGCTTTTGACCTTTACCAATTCCAAAAACTCGATGAAGGGTCGTACTAGACATATATCCGGCCTGTTATAAAAACGCTTTTTGTTGGTTTTCTGGCCTTGATGAGATCCGTACTTAACTGTCTTTATCACCCACTCGGTTTCAAGAACCTTGTCCATGCCAGACTGTCGTTAAGTGCGGAAAACCCGCTTTTACATCATATGTTCGTCGACTTTGGTTAGATCTCTTTCGGCTGTTTAACTCTTTAGTTATTTTCTATCATGAAGCGGATAGGGTTTTATAATCCTCATTCCTTCGAAGTAAAATCCAAACGAGTCTTGCTAATCGATTTGCGATTGCGACGACTCCCTTATGTTTTCCTCTACGATCAATCAACTGTTTAACCCAGACTGAGAGCTTGTCATTTTTCCCTTTTGTACGATGAATTAAGGTTCTGGCACCGTGTATAAGCTGCTTACGTAAATACTGATTCCCTCGTTTACTCATTCTTCCCATATAGGATTTTCCACCACTCGCATACTGTTTAGGCGTTACGCCAAGCCAAACTGATAGTTCTCTTGGATTAGCAAACTGACTGGCATTGCCAATGGCTGCGAATAAAGCTGTTGCATTGATAATGCCGATACCAGGAATGGTCATCAGCCGCTGACAGAGCTCATTTTCAAGAACATATTCATCAAGCTCTTTTTGTATGGATAATCGACGTCTTGATAAGT
>NZ_JSEO01000014.1 GCF_001624705.1 Marinomonas sp. SBI8L | reverse complement strand
TCTCTAGCGTGTAATCAGCGACTTTGTTAATGGTATTATCAAGTGCAGTCTCTAATTCGGCATAAAGGCTATCCAGCTCTGCTTGGTTATCGACGGCTTCTCCAAAACTTATGCTGGCTTTGGCGTTAGGACAGTCTTCCACACAGGCCCAACCCATAGGGTTTAGCGCCCCTTTTAAAACCTTTTTATCTGGATCATCAAACTCAATTTTATAGGGGACATCGCCGACTGGCGTTTTTTCTTTATCGTCATAAACCACTTCTAAAATGATGGGGGCAGGTGGCTGGCCAAAAGATGCGGGTACTTTAGGTTTACTGGTTTCTGGCTCAGGGTCTTTTACAACAGGTTCTGGGGCCTTTTCTTCCATAGGGGCTGGCGGATGTAAGTTGCCATTTGATTGTGCTGATTGAGCGCTAAAAGAGGCACCACTGCCTTTGGCGTCGAACCTCGCATTAAGGCGTCTGATAAGATCTTGGTTGGCTTGCGAGATTGCCAGAGGATTGACTTCAATGTCCCCTTTTATAAAGCAAAAAAGCGGTAGGTTTGGTGTGTCCGCTAAGGCGACCATTTCACCGTCAGCCAGTTTTTGTTTTACCTGTTCTGGGGAAAGGTTTGTGGGGGTGATTGCTTGCCAACTTTCTTCATTGAAAGAGGAAAAGTCTGCTTCTATTCTATTTGCATCATTTAGCAGAACTGAGTCAGTCGGGGTAATTCTATGGTACATCTTGGTCGCATCCTTGCGATTAAAAACGCGCATTAAACCTGAATAAAAGCAGTATGTTAATTCAATTTTTGTAAAGAAAATGCAGATTACTTGTCTGTTATGAGGATAATCCGCTATTCTCTTGTGTCTGGTGGAATGCGGATTAACTAAGGAACCTGCGATTAAGTCACCTCTTCTCAGTCTTTTCAGAAAAAGTATCACACAAGGCGTTACTTTGACGTAATGTAGGTACCTTTCGAGAAGTGACAACACAGGGTGTTACTTTTTCTGAAAGACCCGAAGGGCGTGGTCTAAAAGCCCTATTTTTATGTTGAAGAGCTTATCAATATAATGACTATTAAGTTGCGCTCCTCGCCATAAATCTAACGGCTTTTATCCTCACGCTGAGGCGGGAGGACTTATTCGCAGGTTCCCTAAACTAATGCAAGGAGTGGCGATAATGTTATCAACGAAAAGACTGGTATTAAGTAAGCCTTCTATTGCGGATTTTGCTTTGTTTAGTGAAATACTCACCTGCCCACAACAAACACGATTCCTGCCTAATGAATCTCCTTATAACTTGGTGCAAAGGGAAAACTACCTAAGAAATCGCATCAATCATTGGGAAGAGCATGGTTTTGGTACCTTTGTGATTTCATTAAAAGATGAAGGTTATGAAGACGCGTTAGCGCAAGTTTCTGATGAAGAAGCAGAGTTAGACATGCTAGCTCAAGCGGGTACTAAACTGGGTTTTATCGGAGTGGAATATACGCCCGTTGGTAGCGCGGTGGATATCCGTTTTGCTCTAACGAAGGAGCATGAGGGCTTTGGTTATACCAGTGAAGCAGCCAGTGAAATACTAGACTTTATCGCCAAAAACACCCCTCACAGGCAAATCTACGGCGTTGCTATGCCTGAGAATCAAGCCTCTAAAGCTGTATTGGTAAAATTAGGTATGACACCTGCGTTAGATGTAAAGCTCTATGAGGCGGATGACTTAGATTGTTTTAGTTTGGTACTGAACTTACATCAGTGAGACGATTTTCTGATACGGCTAGCCAATAAGAATGGCAAGAAAAAATAAAGGCCAAATAAAGAGCTACTTGATTTGCTCTTTACTTGGCCAACCTAAATACAGGCTTTACCTAAAAAAGCTTGCTCTGCAATATACTTTGTAACAACTTCTTAATAGACTCTTGGGCTCTTAAAATAGGAAGAGCAAACCATGTCTAGTCAAGTCGCCAGTGAGAATGCGCAAGTTTCTGTTTTCACAGTCTTTTTAAGCTTCTTAAAATTAGGGTTAACGTCTTTTGGAGGCCCAGCTGCCCATATCGGCTATTTCCGAAAAACCTTTGTGGAAGAAAAGGCCTGGGTTAGCGAAAGTCAATTTGGTCAATTACTTGCTATCTGCCAGTTTTTACCCGGCCCTGCGAGTAGCCAATTAGGTTTTGCAATTGGTGTATTAAAAGCCGGTTGGTTGGGGGCTATTGCAGCCTTTTTAGCTTTTACCTTACCCTCTGTTGCTATCTTAATTGGCTTTGCCAGCGCATTACCTTTGTTATCCAATACTTATGGAGAAGCCTTAATTCATGGCCTTAAATTAGTTGCCTGTATTGTGGTTGCCGATGCTGTGATAGGCATGGGTAAAAAGCTTTGCTCTGATAAGCAAAGGGCCAGTATCGCCATACTTGCAGCGAGTGCTGTGTTATTAATTGGCTTTGCGTGGGCGCAAATTCTTGTGGTTTTACTTGCAGGTATCGCAGGCTTGTTCTTATGTCGAAGTGTCAATCTAGAAGCTCACTCTCAACTGCAAGTACCTTATGGTAAGCGCTTAGGTTTAAGTCTATTAACTGTGTTTTTTGCACTGTTAGCCTTTTTCATACTCGTGCCAGCAGAAGGGCTTATGGCCATAGCGCAAGCCTTTTATCAGGCGGGTGCTTTGGTGTTTGGTGGTGGCCATGTGGTACTACCCTTGATTGAAGAATCCGTAGTAGGCACAGGTTGGGTAACGAATGAAAACTTCTTAGCCGGTTACGGTGCTTCACAAGCGATTCCTGGGCCTATGTTTGCCTTTGCCGCTTATTTAGGCGCTTTGATTCCCTCTGAGTTTGGTTATCTAGCGGGTGCGTTTAGTGCACTGATCTTTATGTTTTTACCTGGCTTTCTATTACTTGCAGGTGTGCTGCCTCTTTGGCAAAGCATCAGTCATAAGGCGAATCTAGCCTATGTGATTGCAGGTATTAACGCTGCTGTAGTGGGCATTTTAGCTGCGGCTCTTTACGACCCTATTTTTACCTCGGCGATTAGTTCTAATTTGGATTTTGTTATTGTGATTCTAGGTTATGGCTTACTGACTTTCTGGAAGAAATCTCCTTTGTTCATTGTGGCTTGGTGTGTGTTTGCTAGCATGATGAGTGTGATTTAACTTTTTTAGAAAGAGTGAAATTACTAAACAAGAATTGGATGGTTTCATGTTAGCGTATGCTTAATGATTAAGGCTGACTTACCCATTTTCGGGTGTCAGTCCTAATTCGCTTTAAGTAAGAGGGTAGGTGATTCTATGTCTAAGCTAACTGAATCAAAGATGGCGCAAGCCGTTAAAGACCGTAATACAAGTTATGATGGAAAATTTGTTTATGGAGTCGTGACCACAGGTGTTTTTTGCCAGCCCTCTTGCCCATCGCGTCAGGCGAATGCCGAAAATATCCGCTACTTTTCCTCAAAAGAACTCGCCTTACTAGCAGGCTTTCGTGCTTGTAAACGCTGCCTTGCCAACGAAGATATGACGGAACTCAACCAGCTTGTGGAGGTGGCACGTTATATTCAAAATCACTTAGAAGAAAGTCTTTCTCTAGAGCAACTGGCTCTGGTGGTTGGGCTCTCAGCATCTTGGTTACAACGTCGTTTTAAATTAGCATTTGGAGTAACCCCCAAAGCTTATCAAGATGCCTTACGTATGGGACAGTTCAAGCAATCCTTACAAGCTGGAGAGGCGATAACCGATGCTATTTTTGCTTCAGGTTATAGCTCTATTAGTCGCGTATACGGGCAATCATCAAGACACCTTGGTATGAGTCCAAAAGCCTATCGAGCGGGTGGGAAAGGGGAGCATATCTCTTATGGTTTTGCGTCCACGTCTTTAGGGTTAATTGCCATGGCCGCCACGCAAAAAGGGGTTTGTTTCGCGCAGTTTGGTGAAGATGAAAAAAGCTTAATTGAGCAAATGCAGGCGGAGTTTCCTAAGGCCGAATTAACCCCAAGTGATGCTCAAGATTCGATCGAATTATCCAACTGGATAGAGGCGCTTAATCAGCATATTAGTCAAGGTGCCCCCAGACCTGATTTGCCTTTAGATATAAGAGGTACGGCCTTTCAGATGCGAGTGTGGCAGTTCCTTCTAAGTATTAAAGAAGGGGATGTACTGAGCTATTCAGAAGTGGCACAAGGGATAGACAAGCCCAGAGCGTTTCGCGCAGTAGCGACAGCCTGTGGCAAAAACTCTATAGGTGTTTTGATTCCCTGTCATCGAGTATTAAGAGGCGATGGTAGCTTGGGTGGCTATCGCTGGGGATTAGAGCGAAAACGTACTCTTTTGGATGCAGAGAGGCGGGCAGTGTCAGTATCTGAATAACAAACTGGCATCACGAGAAAATCAGTTAAAAAAGGACATGCAACAAATGGAAAAACAAGACATAAAGTCGGCAAATCTCATGAGTCTGAATCCGATCAGGCAAGATGAGCAAACAGGCTGTGGTATCGCGAGCGTAGCGAACACTTTGGGTCTGAGTTATCAGGAAGTAAAAGCCCAAGCTAATCAGCTAGGCATCTTCGCAGATGATACAAAACTCTTTTCAGACACTGGCTATGTTCGTAAATTGTTGGCTCAATATAAAATAAAAACACATACTAAAGAGCTGCCTTTTACGAGTTGGGAAGCCTTGCCAGATCTCGCTTTGTTGGCCATTAAATACTATGAAGAGGCAGGTAAAGGCTTTTGGCACTGGGTTGTGTTTAAGCGCCTTAATGGGCAAGATTATGTACTCGATTCATCTCAATCTTTAACTTCGCACTTAAGACAAGACCTTGAGAATATGCAGCCTAAATGGTTTATTCCCATGAGTCTGGAGCCACAAACCCCATGACAGCAAGACCTCAGTTAGATCAAATTTGGCAAGAATATCGCCAAGCATTAAAAGCCTTTTTACATACTAAGGTAAGCTGCCCAGATGATGTGGATGATCTATTACAAGAGGTCTTGCTTAAGAGTTTTACTAAGCTGGATGGTCTAAAAGATGCGGCAAGTATTAAAGCTTGGCTGTTTCAAATCGCAAACCACAGTGTGATCGATTTTTATCGAAAGAACGCAAAAAAGGTGGACCAGATTGAAGGCGAAGAAGGGCATGTGGCAGAAGAGGGTAAAAGCGATACGTTTGATAATACTATTAAGGCTGAGCTATCCCATTGTGTGCAACCCTTTATCAGCGCATTGCCTTATGAACAAGCTGAGTTATTGCAGGCAATAGAGCTAGAAGGCATATCGCAAAAAGCCTACGCTGAGCAAAGAGGTATTCCTTATTCCACCCTTAAATCCCAAGTAAAAAAAGCACGATTAGAGCTGAAAGCCTTGTTTGATCAGTGTTGTCACTTTCAAGAAGATAAGCTCGGTAACCTGATTGAGTATGAAAGAAAGCAGAACTCGAATTTAGATATGAAAAAGTCAGGTTCTAAGGGTAGCTGTGACCCTTGTTAAGGGGCTCTATTCTTTTCTTTTTAACTTATTATTTTTTATTTTTCAAAAAGCGTCGTCTTTTTCTTCGGTGCTTCGTCTTATTAGTAAATAGATTAAACCTTTTTATTAAGAGAGAAGAATATGATCAAGATAGTTAGCTTTAAAATTTGCCCTTTCGTACAACGTGTTACTGCCTTGCTAGAAGCGAAACAATTGGCTTATCAGGTGGAATACATCAGCTTAAAAGATAAACCACAATGGTTTTTAGACATTTCCCCTAATGGGCAGGTGCCGCTTTTAATTACCGAAGAAGGTATCGCCTTGTTTGAGTCAGAAGCGATTGTGGAATACATCAACGAAGTGAGCCGTCCCCTTGAAGATAACTTAACCCCAGAGCAAAAAGCCTTAGACAGAGCTTGGGGCTACATGGCGGCGAAACATTATCTTGTGCAGTGCAGTGCTATGCGAAGTGCCGATGAAGACACCTTATGTGAACGCATGACCAAGCTAAGTAAGCCTTTTGCCAAGGTCGAGGCGGAATTAGCGAAAAGAGAGAGTGCTTCTGGCCACCTATTTAAAGGTGAGCAACTAAGTAATGTGGACATTGCTTGGCTGCCTTTATTGCACAGGGCTCAGATCATTCAGCAGCATACGGGCTTTGACCTTTTTGCAAACAAGCCAAATGTAAAAGCGTGGCAAACGGCTTTGTTTGAAACGGGATTGTTTGGAGCATCAGTAGCGGATGACTTTGAAGAGGCGTTTACTGGTTTTTATCTGTCGGATCAAACCTATTTAGGCCAAGGCGCTAAATGTTGCGAAACTCGTTCAAACTCTAATGACGAGCTAGCCTGCTGCTAGTAATACCTGCTGCAAGTAATAGATGCCTCTTACCTTAATCACAGATTCTTTAAGAGTAAGGGGCATTTTTTATATCTGTCTTACTGAGTGGTCAGTTGATGTTTTTGTTTTAAGGCTTGAATGAAGCCCGGCAAGCTTTGTACTTGGTTCAGTGCTTTTTGAAAATCGAATACCAAATCTTCTTCAGTTTGATGATGGAAGGCAAAGCATAAAGGGCGCTTTTCAAGTAACCAAACGACCTTAAAATTCTTAGGGTTTTCACCCATTTTTATAAGTTGCCTAAAGACAGTGGTTTCTTCGCTTGAGATAAGGTCTACATGGCCATGTTTTAGCATTAAGATGGCACTATTTAAGAAATTTGATAGATGTATTTTTGTCTCAGAAAAGTCTTTATCTTGTAAAAGCTGTTGCCCAATATCTGATTTGATTGCCACAATTTTATATTGCTTTGCATCTTCAATAGACTCTATTGTGATGTTTGATTTACGGCGAGAAATTAACACAATACGAATATCAATAATGGGGCAAGCCCATTTAAATAAATCCTCTCTGGATTCACTGCGAGTGGTAGAAAACAGCAAGGTATTATCTTGCTGTAGACCTAAGGAGTAACCACGTGCCCAAGGAAATACATGGATTTTTTGAGGCGCAACATCCATTACCTCCCAGACCTTATTTAATACCTCGATAGAAAAGCCTTGGGGAATACCCTGTTCATCTTGGTAGTTATAAGGCGCATATTGTTCTGTAATGTATTCAAGGTTCTCTAAGGAATTTGCCGCTAGGCTAAAGCCAGACAAAAAGAAAAGAAAACATATGAAGTATTTAAATAACTTCATATCCACCTCATCAATCACTCGTCTTACTTTAAGTATGGTGCAGTCTTGGGAAAAGCGTATTTTGTTTTGTGAAATTTTTTAGTACTTGAATAGCTAGGTTCCCTAGGCTCTTAGTGAGTGACTTCATTCTAAGGAGAAATAGGCTCGCTGCCTTTCCTATCTCTAACTAAGATTATCTAAAGGAAAGTTTATGCTTGAGGTTAGTATGTCTGCTTATTATCCAGTTGAAATTGCGAGTAACTTTAAAATCCCCGACATAGGGCTAGGTACCTATCAAGTGAGCGATGAAGCGGTTGAGGCCTTAGTTTGCCAAGCTTTGGTGTTAGGTTATCGCCATATAGATACCGCTGAGGGTTATCATAATGAAGCGGGCGTTGGACGGGCTATTCAAGATTATCTAAAACAAGGCATAAGCTCACGGGCGGCTATTTTTATTAGCTCTAAACTCTGGTCAGGGAATGCGAATTGGGGGCAGACGCCCAAGAATTATTCAGCCTGCCTACAAGCTTTTAATGAGAGTTTAGATCGTTTGCAGCTCGACTATTTAGATCTCTACTTGATCCACGCGCCTTTTAAGAAGCAGGAATATATTGAGCAATGGCATGCCTTGGTTGATCTGAAAAAAGCCGGCAAAGTTAGACACATAGGAGTGAGTAATTTTACGCAACAGCATATTGAAGACTTAATTCAAGCAGGCTTACCTAAACCAGAAGTAAACCAAATTGAGTTACACCCTTGGTGTCAGAAGCCTGAGTTGGTCGCTTATCTTAAAACTAATCACATCTTGCCTATGGCTTACAGTAGCTTGGTGCCACTAGCGAATTGGCGTACTGAACCTAAATTAGAAAGTGCAAAAACCGATAAGATGCAGGTGCTCTCCAAGGATCAAGACTTTGTGATTAACCGTCTGGCGCAAGAGTATCAGGTGACACCTGCCCAGCTTTTACTGCGTTGGGCTTTGGAAGAAGGCTTTGCAGTCATCCCTAAAAGTTTAAACTCAACTCACCTTGCTGAAAACCTTGAACTTTACCACTTTAGATTAGATGATGTGAGCAAGCAGGCGTTAAGAGAGTTAGACCTAGCTATGCCAGTATCATGGCCAAGCTGTGATCCTAGCCAGCTATCATCCTAAAAAAGCTTAAATAGAGATAAGGAAACCCTATGTTAGAGCCAAGATCACAGGCATATTTAGACACTTACCTAGTAAGTCTTTGTGAAGAGGAACAAGCCAAGGTAAGCAGTGTGAGCGCTGATTATTTTTGTGCCGATGAATACAATGCCAATGTCTGTGCTGACCTTATTTTAAAGGATGAGAAAACCGCTTCTTGTAGTATGGCGCATTGGTATGAGGTCGAAGGTGACCCTATGCCAGAAGTCGGCGCCTTACAGGTTGTCACTAACTGGGACGGTGAGCCTATATGTATTATCGAAATTACCTCAGTAACCCTTTGTGCTTATCAAGATGTAACCGCTGAATTTGCCGCAGCAGAGGGAGAAGGGGATAAAAGCCTGAGTTGGTGGCGTGATGCCCATTGGGACTTTTTTAGCCAAGAGTGTGATGAATTAAAGATTACCCCACAAGAAGACATGATGTTGGTGTTAGAGCGATTTAAGCGCGTTTTCCCCATTCCTATTTCTTAGCTCTTTTTTAGTATTTTCTTCTCTAAGTGCTTTTTCTAGTTAAGCGTTTTTTAAACTGGTTTTTATAATATGAAAACTAAAACTCAAAATGTCTGACCGATCGGTTAAATATAGTTTCATTTAGCTTTACACACCTGTCTAAATTATGGACAATGCGCGCCTGATTCAGGGTTCCCTCACCCCTGGCGTTTCATAAAAAGGACAATACAATGCAAATGACTCCGACATTTGATGCATTATCTAACAATGCGTCAACCATAAAAAAAGCCCTGCTTATTCTTGCTGGATTCCATATTCTTATCTTGGCATCGAGTAACTATCTCGTTCAACTTCCCTTTACCATCTTTGGTTTACATACGACTTGGGGAGCTTTCACCTTTCCTTTTGTATTCCTAGCGACTGATTTAACCGTTCGCCTTTATGGTGCTGCTTTAGCAAGACGTATCATTTTGACCGTGATGTTACCTGCATTGCTGGTGTCTTACGTGGCTTCTGTCCTGTTTTATCAGGGTAGTTACCAAGGGATAGAAAAACTTGCGCAACTTGATACTTTTGTTGCTCGTATCGCCATTGCAAGCTTTGCGGCGTATGTCGTTGGCCAAGTCATGGATGTAACTGTTTTTAATAAACTAAGACAGGCAAAAGCTTGGTGGATTGCCCCATCTTTATCCACTGTAGTGGGTAACGCCGTGGATACCTTGGTTTTCTTTGGTGTAGCTTTTTATCAAAGTAGCGATGCTTTTATGGCAGAAAACTGGGTAGAAATTGCTCTAGTCGATTATGGCTTTAAGCTGATTATCAGCCTATGTATGTTTGTGCCCTTATACGGTGTCTTACTGAATAAACTGACTCAAAAGCTAGCTAAATCAGCCTAAGCTTGCTCTAAGTACTATCTCAAAGCCTTATCTCTAAAGCCTCAATTTATTGGGGCTTTTTTGTATCTGATCTTTAGTATTATACGCTCAAGTTATCGTGTTTTTAATTTTATGAATCAGCTTCACATTAGTACACGCTTTATCGCTCGGCGATCCTAGATGGTTTGTTTATACTAACTGACACTTAATTCAGTTTTATTTTGACTAAGTGACTAGCCATGAATAAAAAACAGATACGAGTACTTACTTTTCTGATCACTTTTGCTGGATTTCAGGCCAATAACCTTAATGCTGAAACCGTCAGATTAACCAGTGGCGAATGGGCGCCTTTCACCTCAGAACATACTCTAAAGCATAATGGACTTGTCTCTAGAATCGTTCGTGACTCCTTTGCACTAGAAGGAATCGACGTCGAGTTTGGCTACTTTCCTTGGAAGCGCTATTTAAGGCTTGCCAGAGAAGGGCGATGGGATGGTTCAGTTGGTTGGGCGATTACAAGGCCTGATATACAAGAAGACTTTTATATAAGTGATGCAACCAACTCGATACCTAAAGTGCTGTTTTCCTTAAAAGAAAAACCATTAATCTGGGATTCCATGGCGGACTTAAAAAATAAGCAGATAGGAATAACAGATGGGTATTTTTATGGTGATATGTTTGAAGAGGCGAAACAAAACAAGCTCTTCAAGGTGCAATATGTGTCGACCGAGCGCCTTAACATCACCAAGCTATTAGGTGGACGAATGGATGCTGTGGCAATGGGAATGGACCCAGGGCTATATATGATTAAAAAGGACTTACCAGCGGATCAAGCTGATCGCATTACTTATCATCCTAAGCTCTTAGCTGAAACCTTTCAAAGTGTCATCTTTCCTAAAAAGTTAGAGCGAAGCGCTCGTTTAGTCGAAACCTTCAATAAAGGTTTAAAGCGGCTGAAAGCATCCGGTAAATACGATCAATACTTTGCTGAATCTAGAGCCGGTCTATATCTACTCGAAAACTGACCGATGTTTATCTAAGGGTTAGCCTTGGCGCTTGTAAGTGGCGCTTTGCTCTAAATAATTAAGCTCATTTTGGCTAAAACCAGAGGCGAGCCGTGCCTCATGATTAAAGGGGCCACTTAAAGGCTGCTTCATATACTTTTCAATTAAGTGAATGAAATGCGTATCAGGGTTAAGTTTGGCTTGCTCACAACGATAACGAAACCAGCGAGTACCGGAACTCACATGGCCAACTTCTTCATTACAAATCTTGGTAAGAACCTTTACCATCTGCTTGTCATTTTGAGCTTCAAACTTTTTTAATGTGCCTGGGATTACATCCAAGGCGCGTGCTTCAAATACCCTGTGAACTATTGCCATTCTATCGGTGAGATCATCTGCTGTGGTGACGGCCATTTTCCATAACTCATTGTGAGCAGGAAAACTGCCATAGTCATAACCCATTTCTCTGAGCCTTTCGCGTAACAGGCTAAAGTGTTCAGCTTCTTCTTGGGCGCATTGCACCCAATCTTGGTAGTAGTCTTTAGGCATATCTCGATAACGATAAATTGAGTCCCAAGCAAGGTTAACTGCTGTTAGCTCAATATGGGCCAGAGCATGAATAAGCGCCGCTCTGCCAGCTTCTTTCTTTAGCTTCCGTTTACCTATCTCCCTTGGCATGACAATTTCAGGTTTCTCTAGGCGGCCCGGTTCATTAAGACGTTCTATGGGTGCGCCTTCACGCCAACTTAACTTATTCGCTTGCCAAGCGGCGCAGGTTTGATAAGTAAGTGCGATTTTATCGTCTGGATCAGCAGCTAAAAAACACGATTTGGCTTCTTGATAGAGGTTTTGCATGGAAAGAATTGTGTCTTAGGGAGAATAAAGGGGCGCTATTTTAACAAGGTGAATAATGGCTCTTTTGATCTAACTCAGGAAATAATCTGTCTTTTGTCTCTTTAGTAAACAAAGAATGTGACATTTGTCTTATGGGTATTTGTGAAAACGCTAATATCATTATTTATATCAAACTATGCTAATTTAATAAGTAAGGCAGAAAGCAAAACCATGTGGTTTATTCCCTGCCTTTTCCAAATGAATTGATAATGTATGAGAGATGAATGAAAGCGGCTTTTTTATTATTAATATTGGTATCAAGTCTTTCTACAAGCTTTACAAATGCGACAGAGGTATTGGTTTATCGCCATGAAACCATGCCTTGGTGTGGCACAGTCGATGGGCGTGATGCGGGTGTGACAGTCGAAATATTAGAACAAATTACCCTGCATGGCGGTCCAAGTTTTCGTTATCAATCTATGCCTTGGCCCCGTGCCTTAAAAATGGTGCACAAAACCAAAGGCTCTCTCATTATCCCGCTTACTAGAACCCCAACCAGAGAGCCCCATTTCTCTTGGATTGTACCGCTTGTCCCTAATCAAATACGTCTAACCTTGTATGACGAGTTCGCAACGAAAGGCACACAAGCAAGTGATCTTACCCTTGAGAAAAGCAAATGGCTGTCTGTTGGTGTTATTCAAGGGTCATCGATTATTCCTGACTTAGAAGAGGCTGGTTTTGCCAGTATTTATGAAGCAGATGATATTCGACAGCTAATCGATTTACTGGCTAAGAAAAGGCTAGATGCCATGGTGGAATCTAAATTGGTGGATACTTATCAGTGGCAAAAGCTAGGTTATGACAAACAAAGTTTAGTGGCTGGGCCAAATATAGGCGGCGTGAATTACATCTACCTTGGGGCTGGTTTGGACTTTCCCCCAGAGATCAGCAAAGAAATACAACTAGCCATGGAGAAGATAAAAGCCAATGGGGTATACGATGAGATCTTGTCTCGTTGGTATTAAGGAACCTGCGATTAAGTCACCTCTTCTCTGTTTGTTCATGACGATAGAGAAGGTTTTATCATTATCTATCGTCGTTAAGGCCGTCTAACTTTTCCTTTCGCCTTACTTTTCCTTTAACTCTTTCTCATCTTCGTTATTTATCACGCTACTGCTTCTCTCTTCACTATTAATCATAGGCGCTGTGACTAGCTCGTCCTTGTGTGAGGCTAGGTCGTCTATGAGAACCGCATCGAGTGTGCAGAAAGGTTGTGCGTTAAGGCAAGAGAGTGGGATTTCATCATCTTCTTTTAGCGCTTGTTCACAAGCAGGGTTAGATTTAGCCAATGTCTGCCAGTCTACTTGTGTATCTGAAACCGTTTCTTCTGTTTTCTCAGCAGCCGCTTCTAAAACCGCTTCAGCTTGTACTGGGTTTGCGGTTTCTTGGGCTGTATCTGCTTCACTCTGATTATCAGCGGCAGAGCTTAGCATTAGCTCTTTTATATGGCGCTGTAATACTAAGATAGCGATCACACCGAAGATGATATTGCCCAGTGCTTGTCCATAAAGTACACCCAAGGCACCAAACCAAAGAGAGCCAAGATAGACGAAAGGCAAGGTTCCTATAGTGGCACGACCTAGGCTAAGAATGGTTGAGTAGATAGGTTTACCTAAGTTATTGAAAGAGGTGTTGGCAACAAAAATAGCACCATTAAAAACGAAGGTAATAGCCACATAAGTACAAAATGCTTGCACGATAAGCACGGCATCACCTTCTAAAGTGAAGCCTTGAACAATGTAATCTTGTACAAAGAAGAGGATTAAACAAACAAATAAGGTATAGATAAAGGTAACAAGGAGCGAGTTATAAAGGGTCTCTTTAACTCTATCGATACGCTTAGCACCAAGGTTTTGGCCGATAATTGGGCCAACAGCACCAGAGAGAGCAAAGATAGCTGCAAAACACACAGGGATGAGGCGACCAATCACCGCATAGCCTGCGACAAAATCATTACCATATTGAGCAATGCTGGTGGTGACGATAGCGTTACCGATTGGTGTCGCAGCGTTAGTAAAAATGGCCGGCACTGCAATCTTTAAAATGGCCTTAATATGTTTTAACCACTGGCTGAGGCTCGGAAAGCTCACCAGATTATGGTGTTTAATTAATGGGTATAAAGAGAAATACAAAACGGCAAAACGTGAAATTACAGAGGCTAAAGCCGCGCCTTCCACATTCCAGTTAAAACCAAAAATAAAGATAGGGTCCAAAATAGCGTTAACAATACCGCCAGATAGCGTAACCCACATAGAACGCTTAGCATCACCTGCTGATCTCAATCCAGCACCAGCAGCCATGGCGACCGCTAAAAATGGGCCACTAGGTACCAGTATTTGTAAATAGGCTTCGGCCCGTTCTGCTGTGGTTCCTTCTGCCCCAATTAAGGCTAATAACTCAGGGATATAGGCAAACATAAAGACAGTAAAAACCAAACTAATGGCAAAGGCGGTGAGCATGATACTGCCACTTAACTGCCTAGCATTATCAAACTCCTTGGCACCTATGGCTTTAGACACCAAAGCCCCCATAGCAATAGAAGTACCGATAGACACAGATGTGGAGAAGAACATCAAGGTACCAGCAAAACCGACAGCCGCAGCAAGCTCAATTTGCCCCAGCATACTGATAAAGAGCATATCCAATAGATCGACGGCAAACAGCGCCATTAAGCCAACCGAGCCTGAACCCGACATGACTAAAATGTGGTGCATGGTAGAGCCTTCTACAAATTTTGCAGTTTGTGCATTCATTAGCGTCTCTTTAGGGAAAAGTTGAAATAAGCCTAGGGAACCTGCGAATAAGTCCTCCCGCCTCAGCGTGTGGATAAAAGCGCCTAGATTTATGGCAAGAGCCGCAGCTTAATAGTCACTCTATTAATAAGGCACATAACGTAAAGATAGGGCTTTTAGACCATGCCCTTCGGGTCTTTCAGAAAAAGCAAAACTCTGCGTTGTCCCTTCTCGAAAGGTACCTACATTACATCAAAGTGACGCCTTGATTAATACTTTTTCTGAAAAGACTGAGAAGAGGTTACTTAATCGCAGTTTCCCTAGTTAATCACTCTCTAATGCATCTGGCTAGGGGGAAGTTGAGACTTGTAGCAGAATCATGAAGTTTTTATGAATTTACTTGCTACTTCAGTATAGCTGACAATAAATTAAGGTATAACAAGGAATAAGCATCTAAAATCAAATGCTAACAGCAATCAAAGTACTTGTTCGAAAACCTTAAGGACACCTATATGAAATTGAGTTATTCCGTCTCGTTAGCACTATTAAGTTTGTTAATTAGCGCCTGTACTAGTACCCCTAAGATTACTGAAATTGCTGATTTAGAAAACTTACCGCAAACCGCAGAATCCTATACTCAATCTATCGGTAGTTACGACTTTGACGAACAAGCAAGGTTAGATGCAGAGTACAACAAAACCTTCTTTAGCCCTTGGGACATTACTCAAATGTCTTACGATCTAGAACAAGCAAGCTGGGGCAGTTACTACCTTAAAAAAGAAACCTATGGTGAAAACCACAAGCTTCGCAAAAAAGAATGGTATGAAGAGCAAATCAGACGTTCTAACTTTGAGGAATACGACACAGTCAGAGAGTATGCCATCACGACTCACAATACGGACTTGAGAGTCTTCCCCACTCAAAGTGTGATTTTCTATAATCCAGATGCTCCTGGGGAAGGGTTTCCTTTCGACTATAACCAAAACTCTCATATCAAGATTAATACACCGCTATTTGTCTCACACTATTCCTTAGATAAAGCTTGGGTCTATGTGGAAGCGAATTCACTCTTTGGATGGTTACCCGTGAAAGACGTGGTTTTGATGAACAAAACCCAAAGAGACAGTTTTAAAAATGGGAATTATTATGTCTCCACGCAAGATGATTTTGCTCTGTTTGATAAAGCCAACAACTTTATCGAATACATCAAGCTAGGTACCATCTTTCCTGTGATTGCAGGTGAGTTAGTGACAGTACAAAAAAATCACCAAGCTGGTGGTACAGGTGTAGAGTTTGTTCTATCACCTGCCAACGCGCAAAATGTTGCGCCTAAACCGCTTAAGTTCAATCAAACAAATTTGAATAAAATATCGAACGCCTTAATCGGCGAAGACTATGGTTGGGGTGGTGTTTTAGCGAATCGAGACTGTTCTGCTTTTACCAAAGACTTCTTCACCCCCTTTGGTGTTTATCTCAAGCGTAACTCATCAAAGCAGCTAGAAGCGGGTGAGTATATCGAGCTTAAAGAACTGGATAACCAAGGCAAAAAACAACGTATTCTAGAGGACGCCATCCCCTTTATGACGCTTATCTATCTACGTGGACACATCATGTTGTATGTGGGCGAAAAAGCGGGTGAGCCACTTGTCTTCCATAACATCTGGGGCTTACGTACCCTAGAAGAAGACGACAGTGTGGGCCGATTCATCATAGGCCGAGCTGTCATCACCACCTTAGAACCAGGTAAAGAGTTGCCTAACCTCATCCAAGAGGCCAGTATCCTAAGCAAGGTACAAGGCATGGTTATTCTTGATAGACCAGCAGATAGCTTGGCGCTCAATTAACCATATTTATTTCTTCACCTTCCCAACTAGCGTGGGAAGGTGTTTCTTTTATTTCCCTATGATGCTGTTAATTTTTAACTCTCCCGCGACAATTTGCTGCATAGGCACTCACTTTTCTAAGAGTTAAACTCTCCCTCTTTTTCAATACACTTAGAAAGACAAATACAGAACAAGGACAGGTTTTGATCATCACCCCAGAACTACTCGCCATGCTTTTTGGCGTGGCCGTGTTAGCCGGCTTTATCGACTCCGTCAGTGGCGGTGGTGGCTTAATCGCTTTGCCCACCTTGATGTTAGCAGGCTTAAGCCCAGTACAAGCTATAGGCACCAATAAGTTTCAGGCCATCTTTGGCAAGATATCTTCCGTAAGGTATTTTCTAAAACACGGATTGATAGACGTGAAGAAGTTCAAGCTGGCGATTATTGTTACCTTTATCAGCGCAGGCCTTGGTGGCTATACGGTACAGCTGATTCCCAATCATGATCTGGTGCTTTATATCCCTTGGATGATAGGTATCGTCGCGCTTTATACCATCTTCTCTCCCAGAATGGCTGACATAGACACCAGCCAACGCCTAACCATTGCTGCTTTCAGCTTTGCTGTCGTGCCTTTTCTCGCCTTCTATGATGGCTTCTTTGGCCCCGCCGCCAGCTCCTTCTTTGCGATTTCCTTCATCGCCTTACTCGGCTTTAGCACCGCCAAAGCCGTTGCCCACACCAAACTCCTATTACTCTTTGCCAATGGTGCCGCCATCATCACCTTTATCATAGGCGGGCATATCCTATGGAAAATCGGTTTTGTCATGGCCATAGGCCAATGGATAGGCGGCCACTACGGCTCCAAAATGGTTCATCTCAAGGGCAGTAAAATCGTCAAACCCATGTTGATCAGTGTATGCTTTATCTTGATTGGGAAAATGATTTATCAGAGTGGAGTGGTAGTTTAGGTAGAATGTAGTTTAACCAAAAAAGCCCCATCTCTGGGGCTTTTTTACATATTCGTCGCAAGTTATACCTCTATAACTTGTGACGAGAAAAAATTACTTTTTAACAACTAATTTAGAATTGACCTGTCAAAATTACCCGCAGCAGCTTTCCGGCTAGGTATTACTACATAGCTCATATCTATTTCACTAGCTTTTGCAATCATTTCAGCGTATTCCTGTTTAGCTTTAACTGTGGGGTGATCAATCATATTTTCACCTTTAACCTCTACCATAACTAATGCACCACTTTTTTTCCGTATCAAAAAATCTGGGTAATAACTTCTTACTCTATGGGTATCAGGGTCTACGTATTGAATATAAAATTCAGATTGTCCATGAGTTAACATTCCAGTAAACCAAATTTTATCCACCGTTTTAGATTGCAAAACATGCCAAAAGAAATCTCTTTCAGGGATTGAATCAAAACAGTAATTATCTAGATGAAATGAATTATTTAAATATTCCTGTACAGCTGGATTTTTCTGTTTACCGTTTACTAAATAGTCAGCAGCACCATCTTTTATACCTTTGAATGTTGGAGATGCTTTACTCTTAATTGGCAAATTAATGCCAACAATCATATCTTTAGCTGCATTCATTTCATAATAGCCTGGGAAAACAGGTGGCTCTTTCACTAGAGCTACTTCGTATTCCTGCTCTTCTTGCTCTGTTTCAATATCATAGAGCAGCTTGAAAAGGCGCGGAATGATATGGTCATATAGAACTTCATTGAACTGATTCACCAGTTTCAATATGCCGTCAAAACCCTCTTGGGTAGACTTGATAATCTTATTAACCTGCAAGCAAGGCTTATTAAGATAACGTGAGATTTCAGCTGTTAGGTTATATTCCGTAAATGCCATTGGCTCTTTAATGTAAGATATTTCTTTAGTTATTCCCTTAGGCCGATTAGTAAACTCGTCGTGATTAAGCCCTTCCATACGCTGGTGCATGATTCGATAACCAGATAGATCTATGTTATCGAGACCAAGCTTTTCACCCTCTTTAAGTACTTTATCCTTCATTTTGAAGCTGCGCTTAATACGCTTGAGTTTTACTTTTTCAATCGGTTGTATTGGCCGTATTTCTACTCTGATTTTATCTTTACCAACCGACTGCATTTCGTCAGTACTGATTCTAAAGTTAGCCTGAAGCTCTTTATCTAACAGCGTCATGTTATCGTTAGTTAAATACACATGCCCCGTTTCTTGAGTATTACCAATAGATCGCAAGCAGCGCATAGTTGCTTGCAGTACGAACACTTTAGACTTAGGACTTCTGTGAAGTGCCACAG
This sequence comes from Marinomonas sp. SBI8L, assembly GCF_001624705.1. Lineage (GTDB taxonomy): Bacteria > Pseudomonadota > Gammaproteobacteria > Pseudomonadales > Marinomonadaceae > Marinomonas. The sequence goes on along the minus strand of NZ_JSEO01000014.1, from coordinate 126,230 downwards.
AGAATAGAGAGCGACAGTTCCAACCTTCTCGACCCTTATTCACTAAAAGGATGAACTGCTTCTCAGAGCTTTTTGTATCAAGTTTGTTGAACTCGCGGATATCATCGTTTGTAGTGACTTTGCTATCACCTACGTTAACTAAAATTCTATCAGTAGGTATGCCATGCTTAGCTAATACCGCTTCTACCGCTGGACGAATTTCTTCTTGAACTTCTTGAACTGTAGTGCCGAAGATTGCCATTTTAGGAAGCATCCCTTCAGGGCGCTTACCTTCAGTCTGCTTAAGAAAATCTGTTATCGCTAGATCAAGGAACTCGGGTTCCTTAGTATTGCTATAGCCATTAAGCACAACCTTCTTCAGATAGCTCTTATCAATCGCTTCCTTAAGACCATAGGCATACACCACTTCTGGTAATACATCTTTACCAACATAAGGCGTACCTGTGTAGTTATGACAAGCAACAAGTTGTGAACCACGTTTCTGTAGACTCAGTGCCAATTCATCAATAGTTTTACGTAAGCTATTTTGTGCAGCGTCTGCTTTAATACCCATATCTTTAGCAAGCTTTGCTCCAAAGGCATGATGCGCCTCATCCACAAAAATACCGAGATTTTCTAAACGACGTAATTTTTCAAAGCGCTGGTTTGTTACAAGTTCGCCTTCTTCTTGAGGCGCTTCAATCGTTTCATCTTCGCCAAGGTTTAGCAGCGCTGCCATATCAGCACCAATTTCATCTTTTTTATAGATTTCTTTACTAGCAGAAAATAGCTTGTCGGTTGCAGTCTGCTCCGCATTCTTACGCCTAAGGATGATTTTCTGAGAGTTGGATACAACGATATTAAATCGAGATCCGTCCAAAGTATTTAACGAAACACCAGTATCTTCTAAATAATGAAATTTGATGGCAATAGCATTTAAGTAATCGGGAGGTATTACCTTGCTATGGTCAAAAGATTCAAGTTCACGAAGCGATTGAAGTACCGTTTTATCAGGAGCAAAAACTAGAGCGTTATGGATAAAACGCTTATCTTTTGGGAATTTATTAGATAATAGAAACTCGTAGAAAATACAAGTCGCCATTAAAATTGTCTTTCCCGTACCCATTGTCAAAGCAAATATATAGTTAGGATAAATGCGCCCATTATTGGCCGCCTTCATCTGTTTGAAAATGCCCTTATATTGTTTTTCAGATAGAGACCAAAGCATGTCTCCTTGACGATCATTACTGTCAAAGTTTCTACCTTTAAAGGCACCTTCATCTGCATACCACTGATCGAAAAGTTTATAGACAGGCGCATTATCTAAGAACTCTTTCAAAAAGATGTATATCTCTAAGGCCTCAAACTGAGGGTCGCGAAGGAAGCTGCCTGGTCTTTCAGGATCGTTATAATCCAGAAAGGCTTTACTTAACTTTTTATAATGCGTTCGAATCATCTTTTTGTTCTTTCTATAGAACATCATCAGATGTAAATAGAAGGCATTATTTAAATCGAAATTCTCATTAGGTGTATCATCCATGCTTGATCACCTCTTCATAAGACTCTGATAAAAGGTCAGTTATCTTTACTTTTATAGTTCCAGCATCGTCAGGTATTTTATAGTTCCCTAAAACAAACTCATTATTGTCAGGAATATCTACAATTGCAGGCTCCATTGCAGAACCGTCATAGTTCCAATCAATAACAATAGACTCAACAAGCTCACGCCATTCATTCACAGATTCTTTTTGGAGACTAAGCTTTTGCATTAAATTCATTGGAAAGAAATTTATGATTTTAAGCATTTCTTTTTCTATTAAAAATTCGGCTTCAGAATCACGTTTAAATTCAATATTTGATTTATCTCTTAAAATATCAACTACTTTGACATCCAGCTTGTAGCCACATTCTTGCTCTAAATGCGCCTTTAAATTTGGTTCGTGACCCATGCATACAAGTATTACTGATTCTACTGGTTTGGAGGGGTTTTGCTCCTTGCGTTGTTCAAAGACTTTATATGGAAAGTTAGCTATTAATTCATTTAGATCTTCTCGGGTAGCTATGCGGTTGACGGGCATTATCTTAACCATGCAACCATCTTTTTCGCCATCATAAATTGATGATGATAGAGGTTCAATTTCAAGTGCTTCGAGTAACAGACCTATAGCTTCAACAGGATTTCTAAATACATCATAATTATTTACATTATAAACTTCAAAACCTGCCCGTGCATCTTCACTGGATGATTTATGGAAGAGCTCATTAACCTCAATCAATCTTTTGACTGTGATCTGAACTGATGCAAGATTAATATCAGCACCAATAAATTTTCTTTTTAATTTGTAAGCTGATGTTTGTGTAGTGCCTGACCCCATAAAACAATCAAAAACAACATCCCCTTCATTTGAAAAGCTTTCAATTATTCTATCAAGAAGTTTTATAGGCTTTTGAGTTGGATATTTAGTATCATCTTTGGACTGTGAATTAATTGGTCTGATATCATCCCAAATATTTTGAACAGGCTTACCTGGTGATTCGTCAAGATATTGCTTCCTCTGAATCCTCTGATTTTTATTCGCTGGAAAATCTAGCTTACCTGCTAGCTCCCACTCTTCCATCGTTTCCCTTGAGAAAGCCCAGCCATTTTCTGGTGGCTTATACCCTTTATAATCATAGATTAGTGTTGGACTATATGAAGGGCTTGTTATCGCATGTAAACGATATCGACGACCACTATTATCAAAGTGAGTAAATTTTTTTATGACGTAGGGGTCATCATCAGAATAAGGAATATATGGCTGATTAAAGCAATAGTTTTCGACTGAATTAGAAAAAACTAATAATGTATCTGAGGCTGAACCAAATTTTTTACTTTGATTTAGAACCCCAGTTCTTCTCTTCCAAATTATCTCATTAACCATTTTCGCAACACCAAAAATCTCTTCCATCAGACATCTAATGTGATGATTTTTTCTATAATCACAATGGACGACTATAATGCCATTTTTAGATAATAGTTCCTTACATAGAATCAACCGTTCATATATAAATTGTAGATACTCATCGTTATTCCAAAGGTCAGTGTATTGTTTCTCTTCAAAACTATTTGTATCACTTGAAGCTGTAAGCCCTTTCAGTGTGATTTTCTTTTTGTAATCAGCTTTTGAATCAAAAGGTGGATCAATATAAATAAGATTTACCTTCCCTCTATATTCCTTTAATAGGTGGCTCATTACCTGAAGATTATCACCCCAAAAAATTTTATTTATCCAGCCATTAATTTCTTCGCCATACACCTCTTTTTTTTGAGCAGGGTAATATTGAGTTGAAGTAAAAGGACGCTTGCCATGCCAGTTAAGCATGGGGTAGCCCTTAATCGGTTCGAACTTATACTTTTCGACACTGTCTACTCTACCAGTTTCTTCTAGGTCTAAATTATTCTGCTCTGACATTATGCTGTTTCCTTAAGCTTCCAATTCTTTTTATCGCAATAGGCTTTCATATCGCAGTCGACACAGGTCTTAGCTGGTCGCTCTGTCATTTCAAAATTCTTGTTTTCTATACTGTTTACTATGTTGTCAAATACTTTGACGGTGTTATCTATTGACGAACCATCCTTATCAAAAGAGATGGTCGGTATACCACTTTCAACACCTGTAAAATACAAATGCATTTTACTTACTTTGTGACCTGTTCGCTCTTCGATAAGGTGAGCATAGACCTCTAACTGACGCTTATGATGCTTGATGCGTTCAGCATCTTTTTCCATATCAGGTTTCTTCTCTGATTTAAAATCGATCACTTCTACGGTGTTATTTTCACCAACGATTAGGTCAACACTTCCCTTAAGGATATACTGACTTTTGACTAGTGAAATATCGACTTCGCACTCTTTGATGTTTGACCAATTGCCTTGTCTACGATCTACGTAGCGCATAACATGCTTTAACGCTGCTCCTAAGGCTGAATCACCTAGATATATCCGCTCTCTATTTGCTAGGTTACGGTAGTTATCGTGAAGCCACTCTTCGATATTCTCTTTTGTTATTAGGTGCTCTTTATTGCGTAAAGCTGCCTTATGAATATCCTCTAAGGTCTCATGAACCAGTGTACCAAAAAGCATTGGGCTTGCTTTAATAGGTTGGAACTCTAGGTCTTTAAAGAAGCGATATTGCTCAGCACAGGTTTCAAACAAGGTGATATGAGATGTAAAGGCATATTCATTCTTGATATTAACATCTTTCACTGTATCAAGATTCAATTGATTAATGGCACTCTTATAGTCTCGCCATGCAGGCAACTCATCAACATACAGAGTAAAATGTTTCGATGGAGTTCTGCCAGTTCCCTGTATCTCCTGATCAGTAAGTACCAACAAATTTTGAGCTCTTGAAAAGGCTGTGTAGTATAAGCGCCAGAAATCAAAGAACTTAGTAGACTCCAGCGGTTCAAATGACTCACGGTTTAGGTAACCCTGCTCAAGCACTTCATCGAGGTCTTTGTATTGCTTACGAGGCGATGAGCCTAGTGAGCCTACCATTACTATGGGGAATTCTAGTCCCTTAGATTGGTGAATAGTTAAGAATGATACGTGGCCAGATGGTGCGTATTCTGAGGTATCTTCATATTCGTCGATACCACCATCTTTTAAAAACTTAAAGAACTGGTTGAATAAGCTTCGAAGATTACCTTCTAGATATTTTGGACTTAATACACTGATATGGTGTAAGTATTCAAACTTAGCTAGTAATTGCGACATAGTCGCTAGGTTACGTTGAGCTCTAGGATTGCCCTCCTCTGTATCGAGGTAATTAGCAAATAGGGAAAACTGTAGTAGTTCATAGAACAAACCACTAAAGGCATAATCAGCATTCTTATTTAGACCTAAGTGACTCCTAGCGGAGGTTTGGCACCATGCTAATAGATCGCTATGCTCGGGCTTAGCAACCTCTTTCATGAAGGGCTGGAGACACTGTTGATCGTAGTAGTTCCATATCGCCAATTCGACCCCTTCCTTAGGTGCGCGAATAGAGCGAAACTGTGGGAATACCAACATAAATGCACCCAGTATTAGACGTATTTCTTCTCGTTCAAAAAATAAGTTGGCTCTTGGTGAATATACCGAGACTCCTCTTTCTTCTAATCCTTGAGCAAGGAGTTTTACCTTATCGCTTTTTACGGACCTAAATAGGAAAGCTACCTGATTCCAATCAGTCAACTTTCCTTCAGATTTAAGATTAGTGAGTAACGCATAGACCTCGTCAGCCCATTCATCACCGACTCCTGATATTGCAGTTACAACTGTAGGGCCGGCTTCAAATTCTTCTTCTCTGGGCTTAATCTGCTTGGTATAACGATAGTGTTGGTTGTTTACTTCCCAGACCTGATCACTCATCCATCGATTATAGAAACGAATGATATCTGGGTGAGAACGGTAGTTTGTGACCAGCGCTATTTGCTTGCATTTATTGCTCTTGAAGTTATCAGAGAACTGTAAAATATTACGAATAGTTGCACCGCGAAAACGATATAAGGCTTGGTCGTCATCGCCCACCACACAGAGGTTTTGGTCATCTCCCATCAAGAGCATAAGGATCATCTCTTGAATGGTATTAGTATCCTGATACTCATCGACCATTAGGTACTGAATTCTACCTTTCAGTGATTCAAGAACTACAGGGTTATTACGTAACAGGTTTAAGGCTTCAAGCTGAATTGTTGAGAAGTCTATAGCGTTATGCTTATCGAGCTTACGCTGATAAAGGTCATAGCACTCACCTAACGCTATTAGAGCAGTATCGTTAGAGTCGATTAACCTTTGGTGATCAATCGCTTCTTCAGTAACTTTATTTATCCATTGGAGTAAGCTTTCAGATTTAGCCCACATCGGCATTCTTTCGCTGCCTAAAATTTGATCACTATTTTCTATTTCACGAAATTCACGAAGGTTTTGGTACAAGAAGTATTGTTGATCGAATTGATCCATCAGTACAAAGCTACGCTTGAGGCGAGTGTACTCCCGATAATCTTCGATGATTCTTAAACAAATGGAGTGGAAGGTACCTAGAAACATTTCGTTGATATTGAAATCAATACTCAATTCTAACAAGCGATTCGATATTCTTGTTGTAAGCTCTTGTGCTGCTTTGTCGGTAAAGGTCACAACAAATAGAGCCTCAGGCTCTACACCTTGGTTTTGAATTAGATTTATAATTCGCTCGACCAAGGTGAAGGTCTTACCAGAGCCTGGGCCAGCGATGATCAATAATGGGCCTTTGGTATGATTTATTGCTTCTAGCTGCTGAGCATTTGCTGACGTCATTTAATTAATTCCATTTGAAATTTATGGTTCCCTTGGTTACTCCTTATTATAATTTGTAACCTCTTGTATTTTTTAAAACTGAACTTGTATAAAGAATGTAGCATTTCAGAATGGTTCTTATAACTGATTGATGTATAAATTTAATATTTATATGGTTTGTACGTTATTAGATTCTTAACAAGGTGATTTACTGGTAAATTCAAATAAGATTAAAGCTTTAAAGTGAGTGTTTGAAGTAACTGTGATTATATTGGTTTGCGCTCTAAAACAGCTAGCTTAAGAACTTTTTTTGTTAGCTTTCTTAACATATATTTACTGCTGTGTTGGTAGTTTAGGGTGTTTGTTATTGCAGCTAAAGTGATTTATTAACTAATAAGATAGTTATATGAATAGAAATAAGCGGGATGCACAAATAAGAGCTACTAGAATTCTTTCAAAGTTTTTCAAAGCTGTTTTCAAGCTAGGTAGTTTGGTCGGTTTTGTACTTATTGTTTTCTACTCCCTTTATGATGGTAAACCTGTAAAAGCACTTGATCAGAAGCTGGTATGTGAAGGTACAACATGCCACATATTGGTTAAGCTTGTAAATGAATCTACAGATTTGCAAGCTGGGAACCTTCGAGTGACCTTATACAGAAATCAAGGTGCTTCTGCCGTTGCAGGCGGTAAAAGTGGTTATATTGCTAAACGATATTATGTCGATGAGATGCCTTTTGAGCTAAAAGCTGAGGAAGTTGTAACGATTAAGAGACCTTATACTCATCGCTTTAAAAGCCCTATGGTCTTTGCTAATGTGATTTTAGATAAAGGGTAATCTAGGTTACTTGAAATGAAACCAAAAAAGCCCCATCTCAGGGGCTTTTTCGTGCTAACACTAGGTTAGTCTTGATCTTCTTTGGGTCTATCGCTTTTCCAAATATACAGCTTTGCCATTTTTTCATGGTAAAGGTCTGTCAGTTCTAGGTTTTCGCTGAGTAGGCCTTATTTAATGAGGGCGGCGACGGTTTTTCGTAGTAGACGACTTCCTTTTTCGGTCTGGTCAGTGCTTATTTGCTAATTGATTATGACTTGTTTAAATTATTTTTCGTTTGGTTGAAATCTATGATGTTGCTTAGCTCATTTTGGATCTCGTGCGGAAAACCTTCTGGGTCTGTATCGTCTGCATCTTGTAATTGCGCTTTGAGAATTTCTTGGCGTAGGGTTTGAAATAACTGGCGCGCTATTTCGTCTTCGTTGTTATCTAATTTGCTGTAATTTTGCATCCAATGAATGAACATTTCTTCATCTGGGTAAAAGTGCTCCTTTTTCTCTTTAGTAGAGCGAATCCTGCTATTTACCCAGTCATCAAAACTTGATGCTTCATCATCATCTTTTGGTAAGCAGCCGACTTCATGCGCGAAGTTCTCAAAGTGAAACGCCACATCATTCATATGGGCTTGTACACTGCGATTACCTTGCTGGTAATAAACAGGTCTACGATGTATTTCGACGAAGCGGTCAAATATTTGACTCATGCTAGTTTCATCGCAGAGACTGAAGCTTTCACCAAAGAGGTACATATTACCAAAGAGGCGATTAATCAATTGATTCGAAAATCCAGCCCAATCGCCTTTTTTTATATCTGCAAACACTATGGCATATCGGGTGTCTAGATGCATGGCAATCAATACTTTTTTGCGTTGGACGTTTATGACGTGAATTTGCCAAACGCTGTTAGGAACATTTATCTCTCTTGTATCCGAAGATGCTGGGTCAGTCATGGATGTTGTGGGAGCTTCTATTGGTGAAATCTTTTGACCATTACGCTTAACGGTAAAAAAATCCGCCGCTGCTTTGGTGCAGTTTAAAACGAGCATGTTAAGTATCCTAAATATAAAAGCTGTAATAATATGTGGTGCAGTGTGGCATATTTTGTTTTAGCTGTAAGCTATGAAGCGACTTGCTTCAATTTAATCTATTTGCTTGATAGGCTTTAATCTGAATCGATTTTTAACCAAAAAAGCAGGCGTGTTTGTCTTCTTTTATGAGGGTGAAAAAATCTTCTAATAATGAAACCTTTGGGCAAGGCTCGTAACGTCTCCATGTTAAGTTGCTGCCTTGCCAGTAGATGTGCCAAATCTTTTTGCTCTTTATGTAAGTCGCCTTCGCGATTGGCTGCTCTATGATGATGTCTTTATCTTTAAAGTGAGGGCGAAGTTCGAGTACTTCGACAGTCTGATTGTTGAGTTTACAGCTTATGTCGACTTCATTTTTTATGTGCGCTGATGGGCGGTTTTCTTCGAGAAAGCGGTTGATAAGTTGTTCACATTGTTTAATTTCAAACTTACTCAAAGCCATGTTGATACACTTTAGCTATTATGTGCTCGATGATGCTTTTATTGCGTCTCTCATTTAGAAAAAAAGCCCAAGCTTTTTATGAAAAGTTGGGCTGGTTTGCACGAGACGAAATCCGCATGTATTCCTTTAATTCTTCAAATAATGAGAGTGTTTAGTTTATCTTCCTGTTGATTCACACGTGATGCTTTTTCTCGGGAAAAAAATCTCACATTTCTGTTCATTCCAAGGAGCTGCAACAGTAAAATAAAGAGTTTTAGAGGATAATCTAAGGTCAATAGGGTATATAGTAGGGGAATTTATTTTTAAATCGAGTTCACTATCATCAAGCTTACAATACTCTTCAACTTCGTCTTCTCTAAAATCTTTTACAAAGATACAAGGCTCTTTATTGATAATGTAGACAGCATAATGAGGTTCTCTTCCGTTTGGAACAATATTGTCTGTTTGATAGTACTTATACTGTGTTATTTCATTAGCTACTGATGTTAGTGACATAATTAAAAGTGATATGACTAAAACTGCTTTCATTCAAAAATCTCCTGTCTTTTAGTAAATCGATTTCCATCTACTTGAAAATCTATTTTCCAAAGTTTTTCATTTTTTAGAACAACATAAAATTCTGATTTATCATCTCTTAGGTTATTAATCTGATCTCTATACACCGCAGGGACTATGACTTTTCGAGTATTACCTCTCTTATCTTTAGTGCCTGTGTAATCACCTCTGTAAGTTAAATCGACTAACACATCTTTTACTTTTTGAGGCAAAGCATCCCAATCAATCTTGTTATCATTTAGATAATCTCTACAAACATCTGGTTTGGTGGTCAGTCTTTTGGCGTCATCGACGTAGGTTGCATAGACTAGATTAAAAATGTGGTGCTGCATCTTACGGGTTATTTCTTGTTCTGCCTTGGGGACTTTTGCATCACACTTAAGTCTCAAGGAAGTCATAAAGCCCAAACTTTTTATAAAAGGTTGGGCTGGTTTACACTAGACGAAGTTCGCATGTATTCCTTCAATGCTTCAAACAATGAGAGTGTTTAGTTTCTTCCTGTGGATTCACAAGTAATGCTGTTCTCGGGAAAGAAAATCTCACACTTTTGCTCGTCCCAAGGTGCTGCAACAATAAAATATAATGATGCCCCCGAAAGCCTTAGATTAATGGGATAAATACTTGGAAAGTCATTTTTAAAGTTATAATCAGTTCCTTCAATATCACAATACTCAGTAGTTCGATTTTTTCTTAGGTCATCAACGAAAATACAAGGATTGTCATTCTTTATATATACTGAGTAGTGAGGAGTTCTTCCATTTGGCACAATATTATCTGTTTGGTAAAATCTAACGTCTTTAATTTCTATTGCTACTGCATAGAAAGGTATTAATAAAGCTAAAATTAATACAAAAAACCTCATTTTAAATACTCCATTCGTTTTGTATACCTATTGCCATCTACTCCAAAGGTTGATGTCCAAAAGTCTTCGTTTTTCATAACTTTGCTAAATCCAGATTTTTCCCCTTTAAGATCATCTTTTTGGTCTTTGTATACAGCAGGTACTATAACTTTTCTGGAATTACCTCTTGCATCTTTAGTCCCTGTGTAATCGCCTCGGTAAGTTAAATCGACTAACACATCTTTTACGTTCTGAGGCAGAGCATCCCAGTCGATCTTGTTATCATTTAGGTAGTCTCTACAAACGTCTGGTTTGGTACTTAAACGTTTAGCTTCACCTTCATAATAATCATAAATAGCAAGGAAAAGATAATACTGCTGCTTACGGGTCAGGGTGATTTTAGACTTATCTTTAATGCTGTCTTTAAAGTCTTTAACGTACTTAATTAGCGCCTTATCGTTTTCTTGTGCTTTTTGAATATGGGCAGTTTTAGCATCGCCTTCTAATTTTTCGCCTGTTTTATTACTGGCTCCCTTCATCCCCACTGAGTCTTTCAAAAACGTGATAAGTTCAGGTGCAACAGGTCTACAATGTTCAGCTACTTTATCAAAATAGCCTTGGACCTCTTTAGTCGACCTAGAACCGACATCTAAGCCTCTACCTATGGTAATACCTGATGCACCAGCAACTACTTCTGAGGTGGATGCTTTACCTCGAACAGGAAGGTGGACAGTTCGACTAAAACTTACACTTGAGTCGTTGTCATTCCCTTCCACATCAAAGGTCAATTGTCCCTTTGGTACGATCAGCCATTTTTTGTCCATTTCATCATCTAGGATGCTGTCATCAGGTTTGTCTGTGATGGTTTTTATCTTTTCATTTTCTGTCTTTTTAGCCCAGTCCGATGGTTGGATGTCGGCTTTAGCTAAGGGGATCTCGATGACTTTTTTATGGCTATATTCAGCATCAAAAGGTCTGAGGGTTTTCAGTGGTTTAACCAAGTTGCTAAGGGCTTGAGAAATGTCTTTATACCATTCAGTTTTAGTGTCTGTGGTTGCGGACAATAGCACTTGGCGGGTAATGGCTAGGCTGATTTTACCTGAGAGTATTCCCATTAGGTTTGAGACGCTATTGAGGCTGGCGTCTTCGGTGGTTTTAACAGAGAGATATACAGCTAAGTCGATAAGCTTTTCGGGTGTCATGGCCTTAACAAAGCGCTGGCAACTGGTTGTGAGTATATTGCGGCTTTGTTGATCGTTAATGATGAGAATCTGTTTTTCCATGGCTTTTGATTCTGCTTTCAGCCTGATCTCATCCCTAGGCTTCCAACCAGCTAATGCTGACTCCAGTGCATCAATGTCACCATCGATAACCGCAGTGCAAAGGGCGTCTTGAATTGGACTGAGGGCCGTTTCGTCTAAGTCTGCTGTATCTTGAGGGAGAAACTCTTTAAGGGCGTCAGTGACATCACTTGCTGCGTTTTTGGCTTTATCTATCGTATTGCCGTAAAAGCTGAGCATATCCACATCCTCAAGTGTGTTGCTAAGCTCAGCAAGGTAATCATTTAGTTGTTGATTTGAGGTCTCTGTGATTGCACTGATTTCGATGTCGTTTAATTTCTCTAGCGTGTAATCAGCGACTTTGTTAATGGTATTATCAAGTGCAGTCTCTAATTCGGCATAAAGGCTATCCAGCTCTGCTTGGTTATCGACGGCTTCTCCAAAACTTATGCTGGCTTTGGCGTTTGGGCAGTCTTCCACACACGCCCAACCCATAGGATTAAGCGAACCTGTTAATACGGTTTGTTTAGGATCATCAAAGACAAGTTTGTAGGGGACATCACCAACAGGCGTTTTTTCTTTATCGTCATAAACCACTTCTAAAATGATAGGAGCAGGTGGCTGACCAAAAGACGCTGGAATTTTAGGTTTGCTGACTTCTGGCTCTGGGTCTTTAACAATAGGTTCTGGGGCCTTTTCTTCCATGGGGGCGGGAGGATGTAAGTTACCATTTGATTGTGCTGATTGAGCGCTAAAAGAGGCGCCACTGCCTTTGGCGTCGAACCTAGCATTAAGACGTCTGATGAGGTCTTGGTTTGCTTGGGAAATTGCCAGAGGATTGACTTCAATGTCCCCTTTTATAAAGCAAAAAAGCGGTACATTTGGAGTGTCCGCTAAGGCGACGACTTCACCATCTGTTAGTTTTTGTTTTACCTGTTCTGGGGAAAGATTTGTGGGGGTGATAGCTTGCCAATTCTCTTCGTTGAAAGAAGAGAAGTCGGCTTCGATTTGAGTGGCTTCATTAAGAAGCACGGATTCCGTTGGGGCAATTCTATGGTACATCTTGGCCGCATCCTTGCGATTAAAAAGGCGGATTAAACCCTAATAAGGACAAGATGTTAATGAGAGTTTTGTAAGGCTTTCGTATTAATTCTCATTTTTTGAGAGTCTAATCTTCTTTTGGTCTATCGCTTTTCCAAATATACAGCTTTGCCATTTTCTCATGGTAAAGGTCTGTCAGTTCTAGGTTTTCGCTGAGTAGACCTTTTTTAATGAGGGCGGCGACGGTCTTTTCGTAGTAGACGATTTTCTTTTTTTCTTCTGGTCTGTCTTTATGTGCAAAACAATATTTGTTGTTTGCATCTTTAGTAAGTGTGTACCCACTATTGAGACGGCCTAGAAAAACTCTTTGTGTTTGTGTTAAGGGAATTGAGAGTGGCATTTTGATTTTTTAAACTAGCTATATTATTGATGGGCCGTATATTAGCATTTACTGTTGCTATAGATAAACTCATGCATTGGATAGTTTTATTTGATTTAGCTTTTTTCTTTGGGCTGTTTTTAGGCTCAGGCCTGCTTTTTAGGCTAAGGGCTGTTTTTCGCTCAAGGCTGTAATTAAACATATATAAGGAGATTGATGTATGGATACGAACGATGTGAGGTTTAAGGCGCTTGAGGCGTTAGGTGCTGGTGAGTTTGATCATCTAAATGGTTCTTTGATTTCGCATTTAACAGGTACCTTCAACATGTTAAAGGCGTGGGGTGCCGCAGATTATGTGTGTGATGCTGGGCTTTTTCATGCGGCGTATGGCACGGTTGGTTTTGATGAAACCATGGTTTCTTTATCCCAAAGAGCCAAGATAGCAGAAGTCATAGGGAAAGAGGCTGAGGCCTTGGTTTATCTCTATTGCAGCTGCGATAGGGATTATGTGTTTGAACGAAGCGTGGGCAAAGCCCCTATGGCGTTTAAGAACAGGTTTACGGGTGAATGTTTTATCTTAGATGATGAACAGGCTAGCGCTTTTTGCGAGCTAACACTGGCAAATGAGCTAGAGCTTTTATTAACGAGCGAAGCCTTTGTGGCCAAGTATGGGGCTGAGTTATATGACCTGTTTGAGAATATTCAGCATTATTTAACGGATACAGGTGTGAAGGCTTACAAAGCCTTTTATGCAAAAGAGCCTGAGTTAGCCGACTGAGTAAGAGGCGAAGGTGCTCAAAAAATGAAACAAGCTTAATAAGGATGAAAAGCGTTTTAACCATGAAGATAGACGTTGCGACTAAGCCTGATATGCCGGACTTTTTTACTTATCTGACTCTGCAATTAGCAGAGAACGGGTGCGGAGGTTCGCCTTTGTTTCAGCCTGTATCCCGTGATGATTCGATAGTTAGTGTGCCAACCAGACAAAGGTTTATGCAAGGTGTTGCGACGCTTGTAGGTGAGCCCGGTTGGCGCTTGTTATGGCTAATGAAGAATGACACTGGTGCAATTATGGGGCATGTGGATATTCGCCCTTATGAGGATGAGTATTGCCAGCATAGGGTACTGTTAGGAATGGGCGTTGATAGCCATTATCGACGACAGGGTTTGGGCCGTATTTTGATTGAACACTGTATTGCCTATTGTCGTGATCAGGCGCAGATCAGTTGGTTAGATCTAAATGTGTTGTCGAATAATGAGGCGGCGAAACGGCTTTATTTGCATGCTGGATTTCAGATTTTAGGTGAGGTTGAAGATAAATATCGTATTGATGACGTATCTGTGTCTGAAATCAGCATGGCTTTAAAAACGCATTAGTTTTTTCACATTAAGTGGTGAATACATCTGGTGAGAGAGTTGGTTAACTAGGTTCCTTAATAATGGGTTAGAAAAAGCATAAAGGACGAAATTGGTGGATTATATCGAAGTAAATAAAGCCGCTTGGGATAAGCGCGCTAAAGTGCATGTGGGCTCGAAATTTTATGACGTAGAAGCCTTTGTTGAGGGTAAATCGTCTCTTAATGAAATTGAATTGGCTGAGGTGGGCGAGGTAAAGGGCAAAAGCCTTTTGCACCTACAATGCCATTTTGGCCAAGACACTTTATCTTGGGCGCGAATGGGAGCTAAGGTAACAGGTGTTGACCTTTCGACTGAAGCCATTACTCAGGCAAGACAACTTGCAGAAACCATAGGGCAAGAGGCGCATTTTATTGCACAAGATATTTATACCTTTGGTGAAGAAAACCAAATTCAGTTTGATCATGTTTTTACCTCTTATGGTGTGCTGTGTTGGTTGCCTGATCTGGATAAATGGGCGCAAACAATCAGCGCGGCATTAAAGCCTGGTGGTCAGTTTAACCTGGTAGAGTTTCATAGCTTTAATGATCTGCTCTCTGGTTACAATTACTTTGAACAGCACCATGCCGATGTGGAAGAAGAGGGTACTTATACCGAAAATTGCGATGGTGAAACCTCTATCATGATGACTTGGCCTCACCCTTTAAGTGAGGTTGTGAATGCTCTTATTAAGGCTGGGATTCAGATTGAGTCACTAAATGAATTTCCTTATAGCCCTTATAATTGTTTTGAAGGCTTGGAACTTGTTGCGGGTAAAGGCTATCAAATGCTATTTAAAGGCCAGCAAGTCCCGCTTGTATATTCGATTAAGGGGAGCAAAGCCTGTTAGAAGGTTCGACTTATGCGAGCTGCTTGCAACGAAGGATACCTAATTAATAAAGAGTGAATGAAGGAGCTAACCCTATGATGTCTTGCGATCAACATGATTATATTGAACTGGTATGCGTTTATCGCTATCGGGTTGAGCTTGTTTTAGCGACAGGTGAGGTGCTTCAAGGGCAAGCATTAGACACAGCTTATAATGATGAGCGCCAATCTTGTTTGTGTTTAAAACAAGGTGATGAAAAGCGCTTTGTGGTGTTAGACAATGTGGTTAGTATGTCGGCTTGTGAGCCTAACCCTCACTTTTCTGAGATTTCTTTTGTTTAATTTTATAAGTTTTTTTGAGGATTTTAGCCTCTCTCCATATTAGTTTTTATGAATATTTATGCCCCGTATAAGTGAGTGTTTACGGGGCTTGCCTCTATTTTTTATCCTGCTTTTGCTTTCTGATACCTTGTCTTGATTCTTTGTTCCTATGAATGCGCCTTTTTTATGAGGCTTGTTCAGTAGTAACTTGCTTGGCGTTTTTATAGAGTGGACGGCGAATTAGGTCTTAATGATGAGATCCTTAAAGCTCCAAAAAGGAAAGGGATAAAATGGACGATATTAAATTTGGTGTCATAGGAACAGGCAATATTGCAAATGTGGTGGCTAATGCCATTGAGGCGGTTGAAAGCGCAAGCCTGCTAGCTGTTTCTAGCCGTACTTTATCTAAGGCGGTA
The DNA here is from genome assembly GCF_001624705.1 of Marinomonas sp. SBI8L. Lineage (GTDB taxonomy): Bacteria > Pseudomonadota > Gammaproteobacteria > Pseudomonadales > Marinomonadaceae > Marinomonas. The sequence goes on along the minus strand of NZ_JSEO01000014.1, from coordinate 110,536 downwards.
TCTTTTGTTTCTGACCGCAAAACGGCGATTGCGGTAGAAGGTGTGGATAACCTTCTTAAAATTCCTGAATTAGATGTGGTGTATGTGGCAACACCAACGGCTACAAAAGAAGCCATTGTTTTTGCTGCGATTGCAGCGGGTAAACATGTATTAGTGGAAAAACCATTACCTGCAAATGCTGCTGTTAAACGCATGATAGAAGCCGCTAAAACAGCGGGTGTGGTGCTTATGGATGCAACCCACTTTGTACATCATCCTCGTACAGAAGCCATTCGTGAAGCCATTCCAGCTATGGTTGGCCAACCTAAGTCTTTGCACTCTGCTTTCTATTTTCCAATTGAAGATAAAGGTGATATTCGTTACGACCAAGAGTTAGAGCCGATGGGGGCGCTTGGTGATATGGGTTGGTATGCCATGCGAGCCGTCGTTGAATATCTACAACCAAAAGGGAGTTTGAATAAAGCGGCATCTGTGGCGGAACGTGATGAAGAAACCGGTGCAATAAAGCGTATGTCTGGGGTGATAGGGTTTGATTCTGGTGAGAGCGCAACCTTTGATTTTGGTTATACCTCAGGCACGGGGATTATGGACCTGAACCTAATAGGAACAAGTGGCATGATCGCTATGGATGATTTTGTCTTGGACTGGCATAACAGTTTTGTTTTCCAAGAAGCAGATGTAAAAACTGGCTTTACGCATCGTACTCATATGGCGAGTCGTAAGGATTTTAACTTTATTGAAACGCCTGCAGAAAAAGCCGCTGATGTGATTATGATAGAGCGCTTTGTTGCCTTGGTAAAAGAGCAGGATGTGGCAGCGTTAGATCAGTTTGCCGACAATGCGTTTAAAACTCAGCGCTTGTTAGATGCGATTTGGGAAGTCACTGATTAACGCTTTCTTTTGTTTAAAAGCCATTTGTTCTTGAGTAAAGAATGAGTGGCTTTTTTTTGCGTTAAATAAATTGATTTTAAAGCAAATACTAACCTGTTAGATTAGGCCTAATCGAGATATTAAACGCTTTTAAGAAGGAGCATAAGTCATGATTGAGTGGCAGGTTAAGCGGTTTGAACAGTTAAAAATCGCTGATCTTTATGAGATTTTAAGGGTAAGACAAGAAGTCTTTGTGGTAGAGCAAAACTGCCCTTATCAAGATGTGGATAGTTTGGATAATGTGTCTTGGCACCTTTATACCAGTGATGAGAAAACCGATAAAATTTTAGCTTATCTACGTATTACTTATGCTGGCTGTAAATATGATGAAATCTCTATTGGTCGTGTGCTTACCACGGAAGCTGCCCGAGGCATGGGGTTAGGAAAAGCTTTGATTCAAGGTGCGCTTGAGTTTTTAGATAAAGAAGCGCCAAAAAGCCCGATTCGTATTTCTGCTCAACTTTATCTGCAAAAGTTTTATGAAGACTTTGGTTTTGAGGTGGTGTCTGAGCCCTACGATGAAGATGATATCCCTCATATTGAGATGCTGAGAACCCTCTAAACTGAATAGGTTTGCACAAATCTTCTAGCAATATTTTGAAGATAGTCATACCTTCTTATTTGTAATGGTCTTTTTAGTTATGCAGGTTTTAGAGAGTTAGGTAAATGTCACAGGCAGACAGTTGGGTACAATTAGAACAGGATAAGCGCACAGGGATAGAAACCTTTCGCGCTCATTTTAAAGGACATGCTTATGACCCCCATTGGCATGATACTTATCTGATTGGCTTTACTGAGCAAGGTGTACAGCAGTTTAATTGCCGTAAACAGATGTGCACCTCGTTAGAAGGCGGGAGCTTTTTATTAGAGCCTGGTGAAATACATGATGGTAATGCGCCATTAGAAGGAGGCTTTACCTATCGCCAGCTTTACCTTCCTGTGGCTTGGTTACACGATAATCTCGCCTCTTTATTTCATGATTTGCCTGACAACTTTGAGTTTAATACGGCTCAAAATTTGATGCAGGACAAACAGCTGACGGCCAGTATTTCTGCGGCTTTTAGTGCTTTGCATTATCAAGAGCCTGAGATTATTCGAGAAGCCTGCTTAGACCAAATGCTAGCGCACGCCAGTAAGCATTTGAGCTGGCGTAAAAAAGCAGATCGTGATTTGCCTTTATCTTTTGGTAACCCTTGTGAATTGGCTTTAAGGACAAGAGAGTACTTAAGACAAAACATACATCAAGACATTAACCTTGAAGGCTTGGCCCTAGAGCTAGGTACAGACAGGTTTCGTCTGACTCGGCGTTTTAAAGCTGCTTTTGGGCTAGCGCCTCATGCTTATTTGATTCAATTAAGGCTGGCAAAAGCTAGAACCTTGTTGTCTCAAGGTATTTCACCTATCAGTGTGGCGAGTGACTTATGTTTTGCCGACCAGAGCCATTTAGGCCGCTGGTTTCGTCGTGCTTATCGCTTAACTCCTAGTGCCTATCAAAAACAAATTCTTAGAACTCAAATCTAAGTTTTTTTGACCTCTCTAATGCTTTTTTAGCCTTTTAAATATTCTTTAAAAAACAGCTGCTTATCTATTTTTATAAATATTCTGCTTATGCACAAAGCTTCCAGACTTTAAGGCTTGGGCAGCTGATACTAGGGAACCTGCGAATAAGTCCTCCCGCCTCAGCGTGTGAATAAAAGCCGCTAGATTTATGACGAGGAGCGCAACTTAATCGCAGGTTCTTTAGATATTCAAATTACCCAAGTGTCAGGTGTTTCTATGTTGAGTTTATACGTGAGTTTTTCTTTATTTTCCTTTGTGGCTTCGATTACTCCAGGGCCAACCAATGTGATTGCTCTAAGTTATGGTGGCAAGCTGGGAATCTTACGTGTGATGCCTTTCATTCTTGGGGCTTCGATTGGCACTGGGGTGATTCTGTTTTTTACGGCCATGGGGCTAACTCAATTTTTATTTGATTACTCTTTTGTGAAGCCTTTATTAGGTTTTGTTGGCGCCAGTTGGCTAAGTCTTATGGCGTTTAAGCTATTTAAGCTTAAGTCTATTTCGGCTGATGGAACGGGTCTAGATGACAAACAAGGTCTGACTTGGTTACAGGGCTGTGGCTTGCAGTTTGTTAACCCTAAGAGCTGGATGATGTCTGTGACTGTTGCTAGCTTGTTTCCTAGCCAAGGTTTGAGTGAGCTGATCCATTATGTGGTGTTAGCCGTTTTATTTGCCTCAATTGCTGTACCCTGTATTTGTGTTTGGGCTTATCTTGGTAAGTTGGCTAACCGTCACCTTAATAGTGAGCAGCAGCAAATTCGTTTAAACCAAATACTCGCCATCTTATTGTTTTTAAGTGTATGGTGGGCCTTTATTCAAGCTTGATTGGACATTGGATCAATTGAGGTAAATGGAGGAATGACAATGGTAAGACATATTTTATTGGTTAAGTTTACTCCTGAAACAAGTGAACAGGATTTGAGCCAGCTAGAGCAGGCCTTTTATCAACTGAAAGCAGATATTTCTGGTATCGAAGGGGTTGAGTTTGGTGCTAATACCAGCCCAGAAGGGTTAGATAAAGGTTATACCCATGCTGTTTTAATAACATTTACAGATGTTAAGGCGAGGGATGCCTACCTTCCTCATACTAAACATGAGGCTTTTAAAGCGATGTTTGTGCCTATGATTGCTGATATTCTGGTATTCGATTACGAGTTTTAAGCAAACAAAAAAGGGGAAGAAATCTTAATGATTTCTTCCCCTTTCTTTCATTTCTTTATTACTGATAAATAGGCGTTTATCTATCCAGTACCGGCGCTGAACTTAAATCCATCTCTTCTTCATCGTCTGAATATTTATTAGATGATGTTTGCATGTAAGACACTTGGTTACGGCCATTATGCTTAGCGAAATAGAGTGCATCATCAGCACTTTTGACCAGATTATCCAGGTTTGGATGAGCAATATCTGAGATACAAGCAACTCCTAGACTTACAGTAATTTGTATTTTGTGGGACTGGGTATCAAACGCGGCTTCTTCTATGGCTAAGCGTAATTTCTCTGCAATGACCTGACTGCCATTCTTTCCTGTATTGGGCAGAAGTATGACAAACTCTTCACCACCATAACGGGCAACTATGTCATTGGAGCGTATAGTTTTCTGGGTAATCTCGGCCAACAACGTGAGCACGTTATCTCCCGCTTGATGGCCATAGGTATCGTTCACAAACTTAAAGTGGTCCACATCAAAAAGGATGACGCTCAATTCCGTTTGAAACTTTTCATACTGCTTAATATCTTGAACTAATCTGGCTTCGAAGCTGCGGCGGTTATAAATGTTGGTAAGCTTATCTTTAGTGGCCATTTCTATCAGCTCTAGTTCATACTCTTCTCTGATCTGTTGTACTTTTTTATAGCCGATACCAATGACAAAGGCAGTAATAATGGCGACACCTGATAAGAGTAGCAGCATTTTATCGACCCACTCCATGTGAGCATCCATGGCTTCTATGCGGGCACTTATATCGTAATAGAGTTCGAATGCGCCAATAAATTGACCTTCTACCATGAGCGGAATATAGGTTTCGACAACATCGAGTGTTGTGACTTCTCCATCGAGTGAGCTTCCATTCTTTTTAACGAGTTTGGTAAAAATTTCACCTTTGGCGACCTGATTATGGAAATAACCCTTTTCATTTATTGTGCCTATGTCTTTATCTTGGGATGAGTAGAGAACTTCACCATCATGGCTAAATACCTTGCTTTTCCAAAGTAGGTAATCTTGTTCGGCTTCCTTTAAATAATTAATCGTGTCTGGTGACACGGTGAGATGGCCATTTTTAATATCTTGAATAACAACCCTTTTCATACGCGTTGCTGCACGGTTAGCTTCATTTTCTGTGTTTTGTACTATGAGCTTGATAAAGGCAGGATGGATAAAGTGACTTTCAATCAGTGGAGTGCCAATGGCAATGACGACGACGCAAAGTTGGATCAAACGTACCAAGGTAACTTGGTTGATTATGTGTGATTTTTTATTGATTCCAAGATGCATAGGTAACACTCCTTGTGTCTGTTTGGCTGTCCCTTGTAAATGAGTAAATTCCACTTCGACATCATTTAGTCTATTAACATTAGTCGTCCATTGCAGAAGGGGCAATATTGAGTGATTGCATTTCCTTTTTTCAATCAGGAAATAAGAGTAGTCATATTGGTACTTGGACCTTTAAGAAGTAAAACGCATGATGGAGCAACACAAGGGGGAATATAGAAAGCTATGAAGTTTCCATCTATTAGAGGCAGTTAATAGAGAGGTTTATTCACAGCTTCCTTGTTGCTCCATCATTTGCACTTAATAATTTGACCAGAGATACAGAGGCTTAAAATATAAATCTGTTATTAAGTGCATCGACCGTAATCGAAAACCTAGCATAAACTTGTTGATAATGATTATCAATAACTTTTGGAGGAAATTAATACTTAATATGAATTCTGTCGTCAATGATGAGAATTGTTAGGGGCGTTAATGAGGCTTGGCTACAAGGTCCGGTAATGCAATAGCCATTATGGGGCAAGAATAAAGCCCCATGAGTAGCACATTGAAGGTAGTCTTTGTTGTGGTCAAAGAAGTCATTTTCTTGCCACTCAAGTTCTATATTTCTGTGAGGACAAGCGTTTAAGTAAGCATAAACCTGACCTTCATACTTGATGATAAAACAGCTGAGATCATCAAACTTATATGATTTAGCTGTTTTTTCTGGCAGTTCACTGACAAAGCAGAGAGGTGTAGACGGCATGGCTAGCTTGATAGTTTGCTGGCAAGTTCATCTGTTAGTGCTCTTTCACCTTGCCATTGGCTACAAAGGGCTTGTTTGATCTCAGGTAAAAGCAGGGTGATGTCTTGGCAAACTTCACCTAGCCATAAATTAAGTGCTGCCCATTCCTCTTCATTTGCCGTTTGTGCTGCGCTTTGTAGTAGCTCGCTCATATCAGCAGGGTCTTTCTTATCTAGGTTGGGTACTCTTTGGTGAATACCTTCGATGATATCGAGTTCATCGATTAGGTCTATGATCATCATATTTTTGTTCTCTTATTTTTCTGGCAATGAGCCTATGAGGTGAGTCTAAAATGGGTGTGTATGAGAGTCAATGACAAGAATCTTCTGTCAGAATTAAGGAAAATAAGCTTGCTTGATTGCACCCTAAATAAGCTGTCTTTATACTCTTGCCCATGAGTAAAACACGCCCTGTAAATCGCCCTACGAAAAAGCCTTCTGCTTCATCTAATAAGCCGAAAAAAACCTCGACCGCTTACTCCAACGCTAGGAAAACGAGCCGTAAAACGTCTCGACCTAGGGGCAAAAAGCCTATCAAACAATCTTGGTTTAAAAGGTTTATAAAACGACTCTTTGTTATCTGTTTTGTGCTGGGGTTAATCGCAGCCATTCCTCTTTCTGTTTGGGTATGGTGGTTAGATAAAGAGCTAGTACAGCATTTTGAAGGGCAAAAATGGCAAGTGCCGGCGGAAGTTTACAGTGCGCCTACCTTGCTACGTTCTGGTGATCAGTGGCGTAAACAGGACTTAGAGAAAAGCTTGCAACAAGCGGGTTATCGCTTTGGACGTAACAGCCAAGAGATAGGCTGGGCAGCAAGAAGCTTAACAAAAGTAAGTGCTCACTTAAGGTCTTTCTCTGATCACACTGGAGATTACCCAGCTCAGCGACGTATATTCTCTTTTCCAGATGGGCATCTAGAGATCAAAACTGTGGCGGGCAGAAAAGTCAGTTCAGCCATTTTAGAGCCGCAATTAATTGGCCATTTGTACGGTGGTAACAGTGAGAGCCGCATTCTACTGACTTATGATGAGATTCCTAAGCATCTCATTGATACCTTACTCGCGGTGGAAGACAGGGACTTTTATGAGCACATAGGGATTTCCTTTACTGGTATTGCTAGGGCGTTTTGGGTCAACCTACAAGCGGGTTCGCGTCGACAAGGGGGCAGCACCCTGACTCAGCAGCTTATTAAGAATATGTACTTAAGCTCTGAACGAAGTTATAGCCGTAAAATCCGAGAAGTGATTATGGCGCTCTTGATGGAATATCGTTTTAGTAAGCAAGAAATTCTGACCGCTTATGTGAATGAGGTTTATCTAGCGCAACATGGTAATAAGGCAATTCATGGGTTTGCTGCCGCTAGCCAACACTTTTTCGCAAGGCCGTTAAAAGAGTTGAGTATAGATGAGATGGCGACCTTGGTTGGCACAGTAAAAGGGCCTTCTTTATATAACCCTAAACGCCATCCTAAACGAGCGAAAGAACGCCGTGATGTCGTGCTTAACCTTCTGTATCAGCAAGATTTTATTACAGAGGCTCAATATAAAGTGAGCTTGTCTAAGGCCTTAAAAACACGCACTCAAGCGGGAACCCGTAGCTTATACGGTGACTTCTTAGATCTAGTGGCTTTTCAGTTATCTAGAGACTTTGATAAGAAGACGCTTGCCACCCAGAGTTTAAAAATTTACACAGGGTTAGATACGCGAGTACAGCAGGCTGTACTTGAAAGTATGACCTCTCAGGTAAAAAGCTTAAAGCGTGCTAAAAAAGGGTTGAAAGACCTACAAGGTGCCATAGTAGTAACCGATGCTCACAATGGCCAAGTTAAGGCGATTTTAGGGTCTAGTGACGGTCGTTACACTGGCTTTAATCGAGCATTAGCGGCTGTTCGCCCAATTGGTTCATTGGTTAAACCGCCAATTTATTTAGAGGCATTAGCTAATCAGTCGTTTACCTGGCTGACTTTATTAGAAGATGATGAAACCCGCTTTGAAGTGGGGGGAGAGCTTTGGGAGCCGGAGAACTTTGATCATAAATATCATGGCAATGTGCCCATGTATCAGGCTCTGGCTAAATCCTATAACCTAGCGACACTTGATCTTGCTTATCGAATAGGCTTTGAAGAAGTGGGTGATGCTTTGCGTCGCCTTGGTGTGGAGCGAGAATTTACCATGTTCCCTGCGGTGGCATTGGGGGCTTTAGAGCTATCTCCATTTGAAGTGGCAAGATTGTATCAACCTATCGCTTCGGCGGGTGAGTCTAGTCAATTAGGCATCGTTGCCTCTGTATTAACGAGCGAAGGTGGAGTACTTAAAGAGTTTAGCCAAGATACGCGTGTGCCATACTCTAAAGCGGCGCTTGCCACTTTACGAGATGGTATGAAGTTGAGTGCTCAGATTGGTACCACAAGAGCGGCGCAAGCAGCCTTACCTAACTTAGTCTTTGCCGCTAAAACAGGCACAACAAACCAGCAAAGGGACAGTTGGTATCAGGGTATTACTGCTGACTATTCCACTACCATTTGGTTAGGTGCTGATGATAATCATCCATTATCGATTACCGGCAGCTCTGGTGCGCAAAAGGTTTGGATTGAAATGATGAAACGATTAAACCCTACCTCTCTAGAGGAAGTTTTACCTCATGGCAGTGAGTATTTTCAGGTGAGTCGTAATGAGTTTAAGTTAGCGGCGGACAGGTGTGATGACAAGGTCACTCTGTCCTTTTTAGAAGGGACGGCACCAGAAGATAAAAACTTCTGTATCTGGCCTTTTTAGATTCTTTAAGTAAAAGGTTATCTCGTATTCAATTTGCAAGATGGGGCCGCCGTCTCCTGCAGCCTCATCTTGCACTAATCAATTTGACTTGAAAGGTGATTAGTCGATTTCAGCCCACTCTTTATCCGCAACATCAATCAGTGATTGCTCACCGTCTTTACCTGCTTTTTTATTCCACTTGGCTAATGTGTCACCCCAGAAACCATTGTAGTAAAGGTGGTTTTTACCATTAATGATTTTGTAGCTAAGGGGATCAACTTCTACTTTATCGCCATCTAACATAGCCCATGCGCACCAACCGCCGTAAGCCGGTACATACTTTTCTGGATTTTCACTAAATGCTAGGCGGTTTTCTTCATTCTCAAAGTAATACAGCACCTGATTATGACGGATTTGTAAGGCAGGGTAACCCTTCATAGGTTCTTCTGAGAAATAGCTCACTGGATCATAGCCCTCTAGGGCCAGTTGATCTTTATCAAGGTTAAGTTTTTTTGCGTTAACTCCAGCGGTAAAAACTAGGGTTAAAACGAAAAGCATCAGCTTTGGTAATAGTGTCAGTTTTGAGTCAGTTGTGTGTCTATTTTTCATAATTCCTCCTGTAATTTAAGCTTTTGAGGCAGAAGTTGTTTAAAGGTTCCCGTCAAATTTACTTTTTATTTTCTATGTTGGGCACAGCCCTCTATACTTTTGTATGTTAGTTTATGACTTAGTCATTAACTAACTGAAATCTAATTCATTAATTTTAAGATACTAGGCGTTATGTCCTTTATTCGCGAAAAAAATAAATTTTTATCTATCTTTGTAATGGTGGGATTCCATACTTTATCGGAGGCGGCACCAGGTGATAGGTGTGACTATTTAACCGCGACCGGTAATTCAGAATACCCTCCGTTTCTATGGCGTAAAAACCTAGAAACGAATCAACTATTAGGGACTAATAGTTTGATTATTAATGAGATTAGTCAGCGTTTAGGGAAGAAAATTGAGCTGAAACATACAGGCCCTTGGTCACGAGCCCAAAGGGAAGTTAAGAGTGGTCGCATTGATCTCATGGCAGGAGTGTTTTATACCCAGCCTAGAAGCCAATACATGGATTATATAGAACCTGCATTTCTTGAGACTCAGAGTGTGGTTTGGACGAATGCATCGGCCCCATTTGATTACCAAAATCAACACAGTTTAGAAGGTAAATTAGGCGCTACTGTGATCAATAATAGTTTTGGTCAGGCGTTTGATTCTTACGCAGCTGAACACCTTAATATCGCTACGGTTGCCAGTATTGAGCAAGCTTTTAAAATGCTGTTAGGTAAACGAGTGGATTATGTATTGTACGAAGAGTTGCCCGGTGAAGCTTATATTCAGCAGATTTGGAATTACCTTCCTTTCCAGATTCAAAAGCCAGCGGTAAGCAGTGAAGGGTTATATTTAGCCTTCTCACAAAACTCGCCCTGTAATAGTCAGGCACTAAGGGAAGAGCTAGCTGGCATTATGAGTAATCTGACGCAAGAAGGCTTTTTCGAACAGATAAAGTTGAAGGGCAGTGCTCAGTGGTTATTAAAATAGTAAAAAAAGGAAGGCAAATGCCTTCCTTTTTTATGGCACTATTATGTAAGCTGGTTTGAGGCTTTCATAATACATAGTGCTTTAGTTTTGTTTTTTAGCTTTTTTTATCGCTCTGCATGTTTAATGCAGCAGCTTAATCTAGTAAAGATTGATAAAGGTTAAGCCAAGTATCTGTGGTTTTTTGCCAGCTAAAGTCGTACTTCATGCCATTGATTTGGCGCTGACGCCAAGCTTGGCTGTGGTTAAAGCAATCCATCGCCCTATGAAGTGTGTCTATTAAGCTTTGTGTATCCGCTCTTTCAAAGACAAATCCATTGGCTGCATCGCCAGTCTCAAATACTGTATCTGCTAACCCGCCTGTCTTTCTTACCAAAGGTAAGGTGCCGTACTTAAGGGCGTATAACTGAGTAAGTCCACAAGGTTCAAAACGAGATGGAATTAATAAGCAATCCACACCCGCTTGTAGTTTATGTGAGTAGGCTTCGTCATAACCAATACGCACTGCAACCTGTTCTGGATAATCCTTTTCAAGCTGTAAAAAGGCTTGCTCTAAATTAGGGTCTCCAGAACCTAATAGAATTAAACGCGCACCATTTTTGATCACAGAAGGTATGGCTTCGAGTACTAGATCGAGACCCTTTTGTTCTGTTAAGCGGCTGACAACCCCAAAAATAGGCTTGCTGAGGTCAGGTGATAAACCGTTTTCGATCAACAATGCCTTTTTGTTTTCATCCTTTAAATCGAGATTATTAATGTCATATTTCTGTGCAATATTGTTATCAATCTCAGGCGACCACTCATTGTAGTCAACGCCATTTAAGATGCCGTGTAGCTTGTGCTGGTGGGCTCTTAATGTGCCGTCTAGGCCATCACCATATTCTGGTGTGAGTATCTCGTTGGCATAGGTGGGGCTGACTGTAGTGATAGCGTCACTGTAGACCAGCGCGGCTTTAAGGGTTGAGAACTGGCCGTAGAACTCTAGACCATGTAGGTCGAGAAGTTCGTTTGAAAGACGCACATCTGGGTATAAAGACATAGGGAAACTGCCATTGTACCTAAGGTTATGAACTGTGCTGACAATGGGAATATGTTGGGTTTTCCAACTTTTAAGATAAGCGGCTGCTAGGCCTGTTTGCCAATCATTAAGGTGAAGTATGTCGGCTTGCCAACCTAAAAGATTGCCTTGGCTGGCGAGTAATGCGGTGACCCAAGAGAAAACAGCAAAGCGAATATGATTATCGGCATAGTCTTTGCTGTATTGATCTAGGTAGGGGCTACCGCTGCGTTCAAATAGGCTTTGGCATTGTACTAGCCAAATGGGCGTATCGCTTGCCGGAATAAGGGTTTCTAACAATATGATGTCGCCAATGCCAAAGGGGTCACCCAGATTGGTTTTGGCTTGTACTGGCGCCAGTTTCTCTAATATGCCTTGGTAAGCTGGCATGATAAGGCGGACATCTTGTCCTGCTTGTCTTAGTGATACTGGTAATGCACCAGCAACATCTGCAAGGCCGCCCGTTTTGATTAGTGGGTGAATTTCAGAAGCTGCAAAGAGTACTTTCATCATAGAGAGTCTTATTTAGTAAGTGGAGTTGAGGGCCGTTATATAAAATACGATATTAAGATGATTAAGTTAATACGCAATTAAAACATTGGGTTAATATAAATTATTGTATTGGGATAAGGTAAGGAGTGAAGGGGGGTTACTCAGTAATGAGTAGACGAACTAACTTATCACATCAAAGTAGGGATGATTGCATTACTTGATCGAATTGATCGACAGAAAATGAATAGATAAAGTTAAATAATAAAAAGGTGGAATATGGATTTAAATACCGCACGCATGAAAACCTTAGCGCTTGTTCTTGCAGGAGGACGAGGCTCTAGACTAAAAGATTTAACTGATTACCGTTCGAAACCTGCTGTACCTATTGCGGGAAAGTATAAGATTATTGATTTTCCTCTCTCCAACTGTATCAACTCCGGCATTCGTAAGATGGCCGTGTTAACTCAATACCGCTCACATACGCTTAATCAGCATGTGCAAAGGGGCTGGAACTTTTTACGTTCAGATTTTAATGAATTTATTGAACTTTGGCCGGCGCAGCAACAAACCGGCGAAGACTGGTATCGTGGTACCGCGGATGCTGTGTATCAGAATCTGAAAATGATTAAAGGGCTAGATAGCGAATATGTGCTGATTTTGGCGGGTGATCATGTGTATAAGCAGGATTACAGCAAGATGCTTAAAGATCATATCGATTCTAAAGCGGATGTCTCTGTTGCTTGTATTGAAGTGCCTGTAAGTGAAGCTGATCAGTTTGGTGTGATGCATATAGATGATGAAGACAACATCATTGCCTTTGAGGAAAAACCTGCCAATCCACCAACTATGCCAGGTAAGCCTGATGTGTCTTTAGCTAGCATGGGTATCTATATTTTTAATACCAAGTTTATGATCGAGAAGTTAGAGCTGGATGCCAGTGATACCAACTCAAGCCATGACTTTGGTAAGGATTTGATCCCTCTTTTTATTGATTCATGCAAGATAAAGGCGCATCACTTTAGCCACAGTAGTATCCCAAACCCAAGCTACCCGGATAGTGCTTATTGGCGAGATGTCGGGACCTTGACTGCCTATTGGGAGTCCAATATGGATTTAACCAAGTTGGTACCAGAGTTGGATTTATATGATGATTCCTGGCCTATCCGTACTGCTCACTATCAAAGACCGGCTGCCAAGTTTAACTATAATTATGAAGAGCGTATTGGTACGGCGTTAAATTCTGTAGTGTCAGCTGGCTGTATTGTCTCGGGTGCAACAGTAGATAAGTGTATTTTATTTAACAATGTTAGGGTGAATTCATATTCGACTGTGAGCCGTTCTGTGGTTTTACCTAACTGTGATATTGGCCGTCACTGCCGTCTTAATAAAGTTGTTCTAGACTCTGAATGTAAGCTGCCAGAAGGTACTATTATTGGTGAGGATGCTGAAGAAGATAGCCGTCGTTTTTATCGAAATGAAGATGGTATTACTTTAGTCACCCAAGCTATGATAGAAAAACTGAAGGCCGAATCTTAACTTAACGTCTGTTAAGGCCTTTTGATAAAAGACTAAAAAAACGACAATTTACTTGTCGTTTTTTTGTGCCTGTAATGTGTGTTGACTCTCTAAAAGATGCTTTTGAAATTGCTCTACGGGGTAACTTTGGTGGCTTGATAGCCCATATCTTCAAGATAGGATTGCACACTCTGTGGACCACTTAGGTGTAGAGCTCCCACCATAACAAAGTAGCTGCCACCTTGTTCAAGATAGCCTTGAATCCTCTCCGCCATTTTCTGGTTTCTCTTATATAAAAGGTGTGACATGAGAGGCGCTATATTCGGTTGTTCAATAAGGTCTAGCTGGCTGTACTCATATAAAGCATCGGCATCAGCACTTTGCCAATAATTTGCCATTTCTGTGAGTTGTTCTTGGCCTTTATCAAGCTGGGAAAGGGCTAATGATATTGCTGCGGTTTGAGCAGAAAGTTCAGCACCGTTAATGGCATTGATTTGTTCTTGTAAGGTTTCTAGCTCTAAGATGTTTTTACCTTGTTGATTTGCACGTTTGAGAAAAAACATATCGACACCCAAATCAGCTTGGAAATCTGTCTGGGAGAATTGAAAACTGCTTAGGGCCTCGATAATGAGCCAAGGTCTGAGCCTAAGCAAGGTGTCTATATTCATGCCTTTACGCTCTGCAAAAGGCTTTAATGCTTCTATCTCTTGTTGGCTAAAAGCTGACTCAATGGACTCGTCATGATTCAGCCAAGTAAATTGTGAAATCTGCTCTTGTGCCTTTTCTGGACTTAAATCTAGGATATTGTATTCGACGGCAAGTTGATCAACTGAGTCAAAGGCTTGGATATAGGCTGGTGTCAATGGGTAAAAGTCTGAATTTAAGGCATGGATAGAACCGGCTAAATAAAGCTGGGTTTTATCGGTTTTGATTTGCCACATAAATGGTGCTTTAAGGGTTTGATTTGCTGATGAATAACTATAAGATGCTTGGAAAAAGAGTAAAAAGATAAGCGCAGTTTTAAACCGAATAAAGTGATGAATCATAATTTTATCTAACAAAAGTTTGGTGTTGGTTGATTTCGTTATCCCCGCAAGCTGTGGATAACCCTATTAGTGTCTTTGTGATAACTTACGCTAGCCCAATAAATACGGGCACTCTGGTGGGTATGTTCAAATCTTCTTCAGTGTTGAGCGCCAGCATAGATTTTTTTAAAAATTGTACGCTTTTTCATCATTTAAAAACGCTTAAATGTTCTTTATCCGTCTTCAAATTATATTAGGTAGGTGTGTGCATGTTTACAGGTATTGTTCAGGGTATGGCTCAGGTTGAAAGCTGTCAAGAGATGGGCACAAATAAGCGTTTGGTGATCCAGTTTCCAGAGAACTCAATGGATAAGCAGCAACTGGGTGCCAGTGTCGCGATAAACGGTGTATGTCTGACTGTATCTGAAGTGGATAATGACAAAGTCAGTTTTGATGTGATTGATACTACACTTGCGTTAACAAATTTAGGCGCGATTAATGCCTCCGACAAAGTGAACTTTGAACGTGCCGCTAAAATGGGTGATGAAGTGGGCGGGCATGTTATGTCTGGTCATATCATGTGTGCCATTGAGGTAATGCAGGTGCGTACTCAAGATGACAGCTACCGTATCCGTTTTGTTGTTAAAAAGCAGGCTGGTTTGAGTGACGACAGCGCCACAGTTGATGCCATGAGATACCTATTTGATAAAGGTTATGTAGGCTTAAATGGCTCTAGCTTGACGATTTGTGATATTGGCGAAGACTGGATTGAGATCTCTCTTATTCCTGAAACCTTAAGACTCACTACTTTTGGTTTATTAGAAGTAGGCGATAGAGTTAACCTTGAGATCGACAGCCATACTCAAGCAACTGTTGATACAGTTGAACGTATTCTGCAGCAAAAAGGCATTAGTTTATAAGCCTGTAAAAACCTTTTTGGTGTCTCTTCCTTGTCTGCTCGGATAAGGGGGGGAAACTTTCTATTTCTCTCAACTTTTCTTTGGTGGGATTAAAGTTTAAGCCTAACGTTCACTTTTTTATCATGTTTTAGAGGTCAAAATGGACGAAACATCGTCATTAGTAAAAGATAGTCTGAAGTTTTTTGTACATCATTTAGGCCCTATTTCTCGTATCATCTTACCCTGTATTATTCCTCTTAATCTGCTTTATGTTTTGGCAGGTGTCTATAGTGAAGATCCAAATCAGCTCTTTTGGTTTACGACTATTCTTGGGTTGGTGGTTTACCCGCTTTATCAAGGGGCGTTAATTGCCTATATGGCGTCTGTGATTTCGGGCGAACCTCTAACACGAGGACAATGTTATGGCGTTGGTGTCATGTATTGGCGACCACTCTTTTTGCTGTCAGTGATAATTAGTTTAGCGCTCATGGGAGGGCTCTTTATGTTTATTTTCCCTGGGCTCTATATTATGGCGCGTTTAGCATTTTCTGAGTTTTATTGTGTACTCAATAAGCAGTCACCTTTTTCTTCATTAGAAGCAAGCTGGCATGCCACTAAAGACAAAGAGTGGGGGATACTACTCGGTGGCGCTATTTTGTTTCTGATTACTTGGTTACCAACCTGGCTAATCGAAAATTTCTTTTCTTTAATTGGTTTAGAGCATGTCTTAATCACCTTTGTATTAAGTATTGTTGAATCTGTGTTGTGGGTAACCCTAAGTGTGTTCGCTTATCGAGTATTTTGTTCAGCTAATACTGTGAATAAATAGTTATCTGGATAATAAATGCGCAAAACAAAGTGGATAAGCCGGATAGCTATCCACAGGTAACTCAATAAAGAAGAGAGCTCCTTGTATATTAGGTTTCATTTTTGATGTGATGATTCTGTTAGGGTGACGCCTTTTATTTTTTAAAGGCTCGCCTGAATGAAGACTCAGAACGGTATCCAAGGCTTTCAATAAAATCTAAATTAACCCTCTCTCCGTTTTGTATACGTAATTCTGCTAAATTCATTCTCCATGACGTTAAGTAACCGATTGGTGCTATCCCCACTAATTCGGTAAAACGTAATGAAAAAGCGGTTCTCGACATGCCGACGGCTTTTCCTAATGTTGCTATTGTCCAAGGCTTTTCTGGAGAGTGATGCAGGTAATAAAGAGCTTTGCCAATTTTAGGGTCTTGAAGTGCTTTAAGCCAAGGGCCGTGATGCTCTGCTGAGGTTTTTATCCATTGTCTGATGGATTGGATTATAAGTATGTCTATGAGCCGAGTGATAATAGATTCTCCACCAAGAAAATTACTTTCTGCTTCTTGAAATATTAATTCGACAACTCCTTCTATCATACTATTAAAGAGGCTTTGCTCTTTATTTATATGGATAACATTAGGCATTTCGTTTAATAGCATAGACCCGGAAGGGTGGCTGATTTTGACTACGCCGCAAAGCATAATAGTTTTATTTGTATTCTGGTCACCTAGCTCAAGTGTTTCATACAAGTCGCTTATCTTTTTTATCGGTAAAGCATCTAATTCAACCGCGGTAGCAGTATCTTAGGATGAAATTTTATGTCCTTGGGCTTTAGGAAAAAAGACAACATCACCGGCCTCAAGTTTTAGTTGATTTCCTCTAATTTTTACGTCGCATAAGCCTGTTACGACTACATGAAATATGCTCGCATCAGGATATTCAGGAATATTAATCGCCCAATCATGCTCCCCTAAAGCTGATCGACTGTAGTAGATGCTTTCTAACTTTAGGTAATGGAGTATTTCATTATATTGCTCTGTTTTCATGCTAGTTAAATTAATGAACGATCTGAGATAATTCAAGTGCTATCTGAGATTCATCATTTGACATTTTGGACACAAACTAGGTTAACGCTTTTTACTTGAGTCTAGATTGCTTAAAGAGCATACCTAGCCTGAATGTAAATTGAGTGATTTTTAACTTTAGGAGTGTTCTCATGACTTTGAATAAAACAAAACTCTATCTATTCTTTGCTGGTATAACTTTATTGACTGTTGGGTCCTATATAGGATTTGTTCCAGTGGATTACTTAAGACAGTTTTTTACACATGATGACTTTAGTCCCGATAGCTTGAGTGAAATTAGAGGAATGGGTGGTTCTCTATTTTTAGTAGGGGCTTTTGTCTTTTTTGGAGCCTTTAGACAAGCGCTTGAGTCAGTATCTTTAATCTTAGCATGTCTCATTTTTTGTGCTTTTTCTTTATTTCGCACATTCGGCATCGCCATAGATGGTATGCCAAGTGAAGGCATCTTATTTGCGTTATCTATAGAGGCCTTTTTTGCTATTCTGGCCATAATTTTATTAAAAGCAAATCGTAATCCAAGGCAAGCCTCAACTTAACGTTTAATTGTTAGATTAATTTATAGATACTTAAAAGCAAGTTAATAGCTTGATCTTAGATTAGCTTTATATTCTTTAACTGTTATGCCATACCAGACTTTAAAGGCTGAATAAAAACTACTAATTTCTTTGTAACCAAGCCGCTCACTAATGTCTGTTGTAGTTAAATTGTTTAGATCTAAAAGCTCTTTTGATCTCTTCTTTCTGACCATATTGATAAGTTCTTTAAAATGAGTATTTTCTTTTTTTAATCTTCTATAGAGTGTTTGACGACTGATTGATAGCTTAATACAAACGTATTCAATATTAGCTTTGTTTTCAGATAATAAGTTTTCGATGATTTTTAATATGAACTCTTTATTAATGATTTGTTTTTTTTCAAAGTCTTTTATGTAATCAGCCTTTCTTTCAATTATGCTTTTTTCTATTAATTGTTTGATGTTTGGGTTATGGTTTGAAAGTTTTTTATCTAATGCACTGGATTCAATTTTTATCATATTGAATTTTTTTGAAAACTTTATATTTTTACCAAAGGTTTGTCTTAATAAATCACTGAAAGGTGGTGCAATAAAGTCGAAAGTGACAGTATTGAGCTCAATGTTAGAGTTTGATGATTTTCTGGCCCAATGAATTACATTACTCATGCTCTTGATTATGGCTGAATTTGGATAGCCTTTGCTTTTATTTAATGAGAAATAGATATAAGTGTAATTTCTGTCATAGCTTAAAGTGCATTTAAGAGAAGGGTTTATCCAGTCTATATATTTTGTATAACTCTCAAGAGCCTCTGACAATGTTCCGCATTGAGAAGCTAGGCTTGTAACTAAGCAGCGTGTAGTTGTTGGAATATACTCACCCAATAAGGCTGCATAATTAGTCATGTTAGAGTTTTCTTCTAAATTTTTCCAAAGATTGATTAGAATACTTTCGCTTACTCTTTTTTCAGGGTTTAGGAAAAAGTTTTTATCAAGTTGTATTTTTCTAGGGTTGATTATTGAAAGTGAGGTGCTTGATTCAATTAAATTGAAAACTGTAGTTGACGATATGGTGTCTTTATAATTGAGCATGTTAGTCCATGTTTTTAATTTAAAAATTGATATTGAAACCAAGTATTGTTTCTTGATTACGAAATAATATTGGTGTTTTGATTAATTGATATATTATTTAGAAAATCTATTCTGTTTTTGAAAAGGCTCTTCATGTTGCTTACTATTCTTCTTTTAAGTGTTTTAAAGAGAAATAACTTGTTGATTTTAGGTGAACTTGCTTTTACTTGATTGTAGGGCTAATGCTGCAATCAATGAGTCACCATATATGGTGATTTTGAATGAAAAGTTGATTGTGATTTATCTAAGAGTCGGCTTTGTTATTTTGTATTATTACTTTTAATAATTGATAGACTTCATGTTTTTAAAATGTATTAAATGAGGGAGGCTAGATTTGTCTGTCATAGTAGGTTGAAGACGTAAATTGCTCTACGTTAACTTTTTGTTCCTGTTATGGTTGGCTTCTTCATATGTATTCCTAGTCTTAGCGTGACTGGCTGGTTTTGCTCAAGCTCTTATCATTAGGGCTTGGGTTATCCTACCTTGTTGTATCACTTGGTTTCCTTTCTCTTTGCGATCAAATTTTCCTCTAATTTTTCTAGTCTCTTGTTAAGCCGTGGTTTTTTACTTTAAGGATGTAAAAGCTAGGAAATTAAAGGCCTTAGAAGCTGCAAATAAAATGGAGTCCTGGGGCTAAATTGGGTAGAATGCTTCAAAATTCTATCCGGAGAAGGTGTCGATAAGTTTTTTAAGCTTGTCACTGATTTGTATTAAATGACTTATCAACACCTGCTCTTTGTGTATCGCTTTATTAAGTGTGAGAAATAAGTGTCTTCTAAACAGTTAAAACATATACGTAACTTTTCTATTATCGCCCATATCGACCATGGTAAATCTACGCTTGCTGACCGTTTTATTCAAAACTGTGGTGGTTTGAGTGAGCGAGAAATGGAAGCTCAAGTACTTGATTCCATGGATATTGAACGTGAGCGTGGTATCACGATCAAATCACAAAGTGTGACCTTGGATTACAAGGCGCAAGATGGTGAAACCTATCAGTTAAACTTTATCGATACGCCTGGACACGTTGATTTCTCTTATGAGGTGTCTCGTTCTTTGGCAGCCTGTGAAGGGGCTTTGTTAGTCGTTGATGCTGCTCAAGGTGTAGAAGCTCAATCTGTTGCTAACTGTTATACAGCGCTAGAGCAAGGCCTAGAAGTAATGCCTGTACTGAACAAAATTGATTTGCCACAGGCTGAACCTGAGCGTGTGTGTGATGAAATCGAAGATATCATTGGGATTGATGCCCATGGTTCTGTTACCTGTTCAGCGAAAACAGGCATGGGTGTTAATGACGTGCTTGAGCGCCTGATTGGTGAAGTGCCACCACCAGAAGGTGATGTTGATGGCCCTCTACAAGCACTAATTATTGATTCTTGGTTTGATAACTATCTAGGTGTTGTTTCTTTGGTACGTGTTAAAGAAGGTACCATTAAGAAAAAAGATAAGATTGTGATCAAGTCTACAGGCCAATCTTACCCAGTGGACATGGTGGGTATCTTTACTCCTAAACGTACTGAAACCGGCATTTTGCGTGCAGGTGAAGTAGGCTATGTTGTCTCTGGTATTAAAGACATTCACGGTGCCCCTGTGGGTGATACCATTACACATTTGGCAACGAAAGATATCCCTCAGCTTGATGGTTTTAAGAAGGTAAAACCTCAGGTTTATGCAGGTCTTTTTCCTGTAAGCTCTGATGATTATGAAGATTTTCGTGAAGCTTTGAACAAGCTTACTCTGAATGATGCTTCTTTGTTCTTCGAGCCAGAAACATCTGACGCCCTAGGGTTTGGTTTCCGCTGTGGTTTCTTAGGTATGCTGCACATGGAAATTATTCAAGAGCGTCTTGAACGTGAATACGACATGGATCTGATTACTACAGCGCCAACCGTAGTGTTTGAAGTCGAGCTTAACAATGGTGAGGTTATCATGATAGATAGCCCATCTAAGATGCCTGATCCAGGTAATATCCGCGAAATGCGTGAACCTATGGTTGAAGCGAATATTTTAGTGCCGCAAGAATACCTAGGTAACGTGATTACCTTATGTGTTGAAAAACGTGGTATTCAGAAAGATATGCTTTATGTGGGTAATCAAGTTTCTTTGAACTACGAACTCCCTATGAATGAAGTTGTTTTGGACTTCTTTGACCGACTTAAGTCATGTAGTCGTGGTTTTGCTTCCCTCGATTTCAGTTTTAGTCATTATAGTGCGGCACCTTTAGTGCGTCTTGATGTCCTTATTAATGGCGACCGTGTCGATGCGCTTGCGCTTATCATGCATAAGGATAATGTCTTGTATAAAGGCCGTATTCTGTGTGAAAAAATGAAAGAGTTGATTCCTCGTCAAATGTTTGATGTGGCAATTCAGGCGGCATTAGGCGCTAAAGTAATTTCTCGTACGACAGTAAAAGCCTTACGTAAAAACGTAACGGCGAAATGTTACGGTGGTGATGTGAGTCGTAAGAAGAAACTTCTACAGAAGCAGAAAGAAGGTAAAAAGCGTATGAAGCAGGTAGGTAATGTTGAAGTACCTCAATCTGCATTCTTAGCTGTTTTAAAAGTGGATAGCTAAAAGATACTTAAAAACAGCGAGCTAATTGCTAACTAAAAAATGAAATAGACCCTGTTCAGCCAATGAATGGGGTTTATATTAAGGACAATTTATGGCGTTTGATTTTGAGATTATCCTAGCGGCAGCCTTTGTTTTGACTGCTGTTGTTTGGGTATACGATAGAGTTGCCTTTTATCCAAAGCGTGTTGCTGCGCTAAATGATTTATCTCCAGAAGCATGCTCTGCAATACCAAAAGAAGTGAAAGACAGTATGGCGGGTACTCCTAAGTGGGTAACTGAAATTAAGTCTTATTTTGTCATTGTTGCTGTGATTTTTGGTTTACGCTCTTTTGTTGTAGAGCCTTTCCAAATTCCATCAGGTTCAATGTTACCGACGCTAGAAGTGGGTGACTTTATCTTGGTGAATAAGTTTGATTACGGGATACGTTTACCAGTTACTAATACTCAGCTCATAGCAACAACTGAGCCGAAACGTGGTGATGTGATTGTTTTTAAATATCCGAAAGATCCAAGTGTTAACTATATTAAACGCTTAATTGGTTTGCCAGGTGATACGATTAGTTATCATGATAAGCGTTTGACCATTAATGGTAAGTTGATAGGTGAAGAGTTTCAGGCTGATTTATCACCTTCTGAAAAGAATCAAGGTATTCCTGTTACTCAGTTTAAAGAAGACTTATTGGGTGTTGAACACGAAATTTATAAAACAATGCGTGCAATTAACCTAAAGGGTGATTGGGTTGTACCTGAAGGGCATTATTTTGCTGTTGGGGACAATCGTGATAATAGTTCTGATAGCCGTGTTTGGGGCTTTGTACCAGAAGAGTATATGAAGGGCCGTGCCTTTTATATTTGGATGCATTGGAATAAATTCTTAAGCGTACCTAATTTTAAAAATAATGGTTCGATTGAATAGTAGTTTGGAGATATTTTGAGTTCCTCTTATCAAAAATTGTGTCGGCAGTTGGGTTACTTTTTTGCTGACCTAGGGTTACTAGAGCTGGCGCTTACTCACCGTAGTTTTGGTGGTAAAAATAATGAAAGGCTAGAGTTTCTAGGTGACTCCATTTTGAACTATGTCATTGCCGAAGACTTATTTCATCGTTTTCCTAAGGCAAAAGAAGGTGAGCTGAGTCGCTTACGTGCTTCTTTAGTTAAAGGTGAAACTCTGGCTGAAATTGCCCGTGAATTTAAATTGGGTGATTACCTTAAACTAGGTGCCGGTGAATTAAAAAGTGGTGGCTTTCGTCGTGATTCTATTTTAGAAGATGCGGTTGAAGGTATTATCGGTGCTATATTTTTAGATGCAGGTATGGACTCTTGCAGCGAGCGTATTTTGAGCTGGTATGAGTCACGTTTGAATGCCACCTCTTTAAAAGTTGTTACTAAGGATGCGAAAACCCGTTTGCAAGAATATTTACAAGCACGCAAGCATGCTTTACCTCAGTACGAAGTGATTGAGGTTTTGGGTGAGCCCCATGATCAAACCTTTTATGTACATTGTGTAATAGAGTTATTTGCTGATCCGATTGAAGGTAAAGGAAACAGTCGTCGAATTGCAGAGCAAAAAGCAGCAACACAAGCCTTAGCTATGTTGGAGCAAGAAAATGCCTAAAGACGATTTACCAGAAGATCAGGATAATATTGAGAATCCTGCTATTGAAGATGATGGTGGTATTGATCTAGATAACTTTGACTTTAGCCAAATGGCTGCTGGAGAGTCCACAGAGGACTATGACGAGCCAGAGTTAGATATCACTCACTGTGGTTATGTGGCGATTGTAGGTCGACCTAATGTGGGTAAATCGACCTTATTGAACCATGTATTAGGTCAAAAACTGAGTATTACATCACGTAAGCCTCAGACTACTCGCCAGCAAATTTTGGGTGTAAAAAGCCAGGGGCATGTGCAAACTATTTATGTCGATACGCCTGGTATGCATTTAGGTGAAGCAAAAGCGATTAACCGTTTCATGAATAAAACGGCGTCGTCTGCATTAGCCGATGTTGATGCTATTTTATTTGTGATTGATGCTGAGCGTTGGACTCAAGAAGATCAGTCTGTATTAGAGAAGGTTAAGCTTGCTCGTTGCCCTGTTGTATTGGTTGTAAATAAGGTTGATAAGCTAGAGGAAAAAGATAACTTGCTACCTACTTTGGCTAAGTTATCTGAGTTGATGAACTTTGCTCAAATTGTTCCTATCTCTGCTCTTAGGGGGAAAAACCTAGATAGATTAGAGCGATTAGTAGAAGGTATGATGCCAGAAGGCGGACAATTCTATCCTGAAGATCAGATTACTGACCGTAGTTCTCGCTTTTTAGCCTCTGAGATTGTGCGTGAGAAAATTACCCGTCAATTAGGGCAGGAAGTGCCTTATGAAGTGGCTGTTCAGATTGAAGAGTTTAGCTATGAAGGTGAAACCTTACATATTAGTGCTTTGATCTTAGTTGAGCGTAACGGTCAAAAGCGCATTATTATTGGTGACAAGGGTGAAAAAATTAAGCTAATTGGTAAGGAAGCTCGTGTTGATATGGAGAGCATGTTCCAAGCTAAAGTGATGCTTAATTTGTGGATTAAAGTCAGAGCAGGTTGGTCTGATGATGAGCGTGCGCTAGCAAGTCTTGGTTATCAGGACCAATAATTAGGTCTTGTTATGCAAGATAACAAAGATACGCTAATTTCGGCTTATGTAATACATACTAGGCCTTTTCAGGATAATAAAATCCTGTTGGATTTGTTAACACTTGAATCAGGTCTGGTAAGGGCAGTTTTTCGACTGCCAAAAAAAGAGGCTCGGGTTATTCCTGGGCCTTTTTTGCGTTATCAGGTCTTGCTAAAAGGTCGAACTGAGCTAAAGACGGTATATGTGCTTGAATCTTCAGAGCCTGCCTCAAATTTAGAGGGGCTTCGTCTTTTTGCTGGTATGTATGTGCATGAGATCTTGCTCAAGCTTTTACCTACAAATTTACCTTTATCTGTCTTTTTTGAGCTCTACCAGTGGCTGATTCTTAGTTTACATTCTAATGCACCCGTAGCACCCTTGTTGCGACGTTTTGAACACGCTTTGTTTGAAGAGATAGGAAGCAGTATTAACTTGGCTATGACGGCAACGGGGAATGTATTAGACCCAAATGCAATGTATCGCTTTGATGTAAGGTTTGGTTTGCGACCTTATTATGGTGATAAACCAAAGCAGCTACCTGATTTATTTATTAGTGGGCAGATGGCATTAGATTACTCAGAAGGTTTATGGGGGAAAGCGGATGTTGTTAGGTTAGCCAAAACCTTACATAGAATTTGGTTAGATCATTTGCTGGAAGGAAAAGAAGTGGTGGCTAGGCGTTTGTTACCTGACTATCAGTTTCATGGTGAGCGTCATTATACAGTGCCTGTTTTCCGCTCTGATAAAACTCAGTAGTTTTTTAGTTAGTGATAGAAATAGTATTGGAATAAATAGTTTATGATTCTTGGAATTGGTACCGATATCGTTGAAATAGGTAGAATCCGTGATTCTGTCGCGCGTATTGGTGAGCGCTTTTTAAAGCGTTTGCTTACTCAGAGTGAAATGGATAAATACCATAGTATTAATAACGAAGAGGTTGCCGCGGCTTATGTCGCAAAACGTTTTGCTGCTAAAGAAGCGGTTGCAAAAGCCTTAGGCACTGGTATTGGTAGAGGCCTAAGTTTTCAGCATATTGAAGTCAGTAATGATGAGATGGGAAAGCCAATTGTTAATGTAGAGCCTCACGGTAATCAGATGATGGATCAACCGGTTAAATGGCATTTAAGTATTAGTGATGAAAAAGACTATGCTCAAGCCTTTGTTATTCTTGAGGCCATTTGATGAGGTTTCTTACCTCAAGTACTTGATCAATAGCGTGAATAAAGTCGAGTAATACTTCTTCCACTTCCTCTAAACCTAGCTCTTTTAAATGGCTTTCTAAGAAACCAGCATGCTTGGTTAAGCTAGGGGTGCCACAGTATTTAGATGCACCGTGTAGTCTATGTACGACTTGGATTAATTTCTTTAGCTCTTCTTGTTTAAAGTGATGGTTGATTAGCTTCTTCTCGGACTCAAGCGAGTCAGCCAGCATGTTAAACATATCTCTAGCAATAGGGACTTGATCGTTCACAATAGAAAGTGACTTCTCCAAGTCGAAAATACCTTCTAAGCTTCTATCTGATTCTATTTCAGAGGGGTGGCTGAAGCACCATTCCTGAATAACTTCTATCAGCTTGCTTTCGTTTACAGGCTTAGTGAGATAGGCATTCATGCCTGAATTTAAGATTTCTTGTTTCTCTGAATTGAGCGCGTGTGCAGTTAGGGCAATGATAGGTGTTAGGGTTGTATTCTTATGTTCACGCAGACGTTTAGTGGTTTCCATGCCATCCATTTCAGGCATTTGAATATCCATAAGAATAAGGTCGAAATTTTCCCTCGCGCATAAATCGAGTGCTGCTTGACCTGAGTGAGCTAGGCTGACTTCGATATTGTTTGGAGTGAGCCAGTGGCTAACAAGTTGCAGGTTGATTTGGTTGTCATCAACAGCCAATACTTTAAGACCATTAAATGGAATTGTATTTGGTGTGCTGTTAATCGTTTCCTCTAGAGGTTGCTGGTCAAGTGATGTAAGACTCTTATAAAGTTGTTTATGGCTAATGGGTTTGAGTAACACATCGCAAGCGAGTCTTTGTAGCTCTGGGTGTTGGTTGATTTTGCCCGGTAACTGAGTCATTAAAATGCAAGGTATTTTACAGCTTTCACTTGCATAAACAGCCAACTCATAGCTTTGAGCTATATCTTTATCTTCACCGCTCACACTTAACAACACTGCATCGATTTCTTCTTCATCTTGACGTGAATTTAAACGACGAATCAGGTGTTCTAGAGTGGTACAGAAAATAGGGTTAATCTGAATGCTAGTTAGGTAGCTTTCTAAGTAATGACGGTAGCCCTTGGAAGGCTCAAAGATAAGTATGTTCTTATGGATGGCTTCTTGTGGCTGGTCTTCACGATTTGAGTTTTGCAGGTTAATGCGGAAACGGAAGTTAGAGCCAACACCAGATTCACTATTTACTTCTATTTCACCACCCATCTGTTCTACTAGTTTTTTAGTGATGACTAAACCTAAGCCTGTACCTCCAAATTGTCTTGTGGTTGATGTGTTTACTTGAGAGAAGGCTTTAAAGAGGCTGTTTAGCTTGTTTTCGGGAATACCTATGCCACTGTCTATCACTTGAATTAAAAGGGTGGGTTGGCCGTTTCTTTGTTGCTCAAGGGTTACCTTAGTGCGGACAAAACCATTGTGAGTAAACTTGATGGCATTACCAATTAAGTTGGTTAGAATTTGACGAATTCGAATGGCGTCGCCTATCAGCCATTCGGGAACTTCTTTTGCGACTTCTGGAATCAAGTCTACCGATTTTTTATGTGTTAAGAGGTTGGCACTGAGTATTTGGTAGACATCATCAATGAGTTCACGAATATTCACTTCTGAGTGCTCAAGGCTCAGCTTCCCAGCTTCAATTTTAGAGAAGTCGAGAATGTCGCCTATGATTGCAAGTAGGCTGTTAGTCGATTGTTCTATGGTATTAATATAGAGGCGCTGCTGATTGTCGAGTTTGTCTTTCTGTAATAGCTGGGTATAGCCTAATATTGCATTAAGCGGGGTTCTTACCTCGTGGCTCATGTTAGCCAAAAACTGTGTTTTTAAACGGTTTGACTCGCTCGTTTCCCGGTTAGCAATATGTAACTGCGCACTTTTCTCTTCCATACTGTCCATATTGCGGCGCATGTCTTCTGTTGCTTGTTCTATGCTTTTTAGCATTTCTTCTTGACTGTTTTCTAGACGCTCATTGATTTCTGCAAGACCCTTGGTTGTCGCTAAATAGTCTCTAGGCAGTTTGAGTTGTTTGATGGCGTTGAACTGGCCTTAGCTGATTTTTTCAACCACACGATTAAGATTGTTGACTGGGTTGGCTATCTTATTGGCGATTTTTATAGCGATTAATGCAAAAAGAGTGGTGAAGGCAATGAGGGTTATCGCCATAAAGCTGAATAATCGGTACTTTTTAAGAGTGAAATCCGCCGTATTGGATTCAAGGACTAGCCAGCCTGTGAGCGTTTTGTCATTACTTTCAATTGGTCCTAAACCTTCACTTTCTAATGAGGTTTTAAGGCTTAACAAGGGGGTAATGGAAAGCGCGGAATATTGAGAGAACTTCTGTTCTGCTTGATTGGTAAAAAGCGTCTCAGGGTCGGTAAATGTACTCTTATTGCCTATTTCATTAACGAGCTTTTTTTGCGCGTTATAAACTCTAGCTGAGATAATATTAGGACTTAAAATACTGGCTTTAAGTTGTTTCTGTAAGAAATTGTTGTCTATGTGAGGAGCCGCATTTTCGTAGGCAATGGCAAATTGCTGTGCGATAAATTCGATTTGGCTTTGGTTTTGTTGTTGGTAATCTACTTTTCTTTCATAGATGAAAATCAGTGAAATAACCAAACTTAGGAAGGAAACTGGCAAAAAAATCGCAAAAAAAGTTTTAACTCTTAAAGAAAAATTTGAATTCATTGCCAGTCATATACCTTATAAACCTGCTAGGTTTAGCAAATGGTTAGTAGCAGGCGAAATTTCCGTTTCTCTTACGACGATCACATTCGCGTGTGTAGTTTTCACATGCCATTACCTTGGTACGTGATGGATTACTGATTGTTTTACACTCACGCCATTTAGTACGTAATTCATCATCAGGGATGTCTGCAGCAGGGCCGCCAAACATGTCACAACCCGCTAAGGTTAGGGTTGAAATGAGTAGTCCAAACTTGAGCTTCTCGCGCATGTGATGCTTCTCCGGTTTTATTTCGCGCTAACGATATAACGCTTTTGTCTTGCAATAGTGTAAATAAGTGATTTATAAAATCATAGAATTAAAGTAAGTTTCACGTTCTACGTAATTAATGTCAATGAAGTTTTTATGAATAACTATCTAACTATCGAGTCTTTAATAGGTCAAACCCCTTTGGTCAAGCTTCAAAGGATAAATCCTAATAGTACGAATCAGGTCCTACTTAAGCTAGAAGGTCAAAATCCAGCGGGTTCTGTAAAAGATAGGCCTGCTCTCAATATGATAGCTCAAGCCGAGCTAAGGGGAGATATTAAGCCTGGCGATAGTTTGATAGAAGCGACCAGTGGTAATACTGGTATTGCTTTGGCTATGGTTGCGGCAATCAAGGGTTATCAGATGCATCTCGTAATGCCTGATAATATGAGTGAAGAGCGTAAGTCTGCTATGTCTGCTTATGGGGCTGTACTTCATCTTGTTACTAAAGAAGAAGGTATGGAAGGGGCTAGAGATCTTGCCATCTCTATGCAAGAGAAAGGGCAAGGTAAACTATTAAACCAATTTGCTAATCCTGATAACCCTGATGCTCATGTAAGTTCAACTGGACCTGAAATTTGGCAGCAAACTCAAGGTGAAATTACTCACTTTGTGAGTGCTATGGGAACTACGGGTACCATTATGGGGGTGTCTAAATACCTTAAGTCTCAAAGTGATGCTGTTGAAATTATTGGTTTACAACCACAAGAAGGTTCCAGTATTCCGGGGATCAGACGATGGCCTAAGGAATACTTACCAAGTATTTTTGACGAAACTCGTGTGGATAGAATTATTGATGTTGCGCAAATTGACGCAGAAAATGTGATGCGTGATCTGGCAACTAAAGAAGGTGTCTTCTGCGGTGTTTCTTCTGGTGGTGCTGTTTCTGCCGCTCTTAAGTTGTCTGAGCAAGTAAATAACGCAACGATAGTGGTCATCATCTGTGATCGTGGTGATCGTTACTTATCTACAGGTGTGTTTAATCCGGTATAAGATTTAGACGCCTAGGTTATGAGACATTAATTCTTTTGGGGTGGAGAGCAAGTTAAATTGTTTTTCTACCCTAAAATATAACAAATGGTTTCATCACTTTGGCTTACTGCATTGAAACCTCTGATATTTTATAAATTCTTCTCTTTATCTCCACTAAGTTAGCTAGCTGATAGCTTGGCTTTTGGGTAAAATTGCCGCCGTTGTTAATAAATACAAATGAGCCCAATTTTTGAAGCATCGTACTCGTCAACAAAGAAGACCTAGCGCTTCCCCCGCTAAACTGGGACCTGAACTCGTTTTTCACATAGATCGTCTTACTCATGATGCTAGAGGTATTGCTAAGTCTGACGGTAAGGTTACCTTCATTGCAGGTGCGCTACCTGGAGAAGAGGTCAGCGCTCGAGTTTTTAAATCTAATCGTCGTTATGACGAAGCCAAATTGACTCGAATTCAGCAAGCATCAGAAGACAGGGTAATGCCTACATGCCTGCACTTTGATCAGTGTGGTGGCTGCTGCTTTATGCATTTGTCTTACTCTCAGCAAGTTGCGGCAAAACAAGTATGGTTAACTGGGCAGCTTCGTAAGCTTAATTTTACGGGTGAAATGGAGCAGTTGACTGATGCTCCTCTCGCTTATCGCCGTCGTGCCAGACTGGCGGTTAAAACAAATAAAGATGGTAGCGTTAATATGGGGTTTAGGGGTAAAGCCTCTGCCGATATAGTTAACCTTGATACCTGTGTTGTGATGACTGAAAAGTTGCAGGCGATTATGCCTAGCTTAAGGCAGACTCTTGCACAAAGTGAAAAGCCGAGTGCTATTGGTCATATTGAGCTACTTGAAGATGACTTAGGCTGTTCTGTTTTATTACGATTAACGGCTGACTTAACCGTAAATGATCTGGCTTTGTGGACTGAAAGAGCAGGCTCCTATGGATGGGACTTGTATTTGCAAGCGCCGTCCCTAGATAAAGTTAAGTGTGATGAAGAATCATTACGCCAATATACCTTGGAAGGTTTATCTATTCATTACCACCCACAAGACTTCATTCAAGTGAATAAACCTATGAATGATAAGATGGTGGCCCAAGCTTTGCAGTGGTTAGATCTTAATGATCAAGATAAGGTTTTGGATTTATTTTGCGGGGCAGGAAACTTCTCCTTGCCAATGGCTAAAACCGCAGCAAAGGTTGTTGGGGTGGAAGTTCAGCCGCAAATGGTGCTAAATGGCGAGCGCAATGCGAGTTTGAATGGGCTAGAGAATGTGACCTTTATTGGTGCAGACTTGACTCAAAAAGTGACTCACAGTGAATTGAAAAAAGGCTTTACAAAGGCTTTGTTAGATCCGCCAAGAGCGGGTGCGTTTGAGTTTTTACCAAGTTTACTCAAACTTAAAATAGACACTATTTTATACGTGTCTTGTGACGCGGCAACGTTAGCACGGGATGCAGAATTTCTTGTAGAGCATGGTTATAAAGTGAAGCGTGTGAGTATGATGGAAATGTTTCCTCAGACGGCTCATGTTGAAACCATGATGTTGTTACAAAAGAAGCACTAAGCAAAAGGTGAACACATGGTAACAGTGCGTAAGGATCATCCAACCCAAGCCGATGGGTCTGTGGATATTGATCTGTGGATGGCGCAGTTAGGCGACAATATTGATGTTTCAGCACGTGTCCCATTACGGATGGCATGTGAATTATCACGTCAAGCGGAAGTTGCAATGGGTAAAGACTCCTATTGGGGGCCTCAAGCAAGTACTTTTAAAGCGGGTTTAGAAATGGTCGAAATCCTTTCCGGTTTTCGAGCAGATCAAGACTCTTTACTTGCAGCAGCCATGTATCGAGCTGTACGTGAAGATCAGTTGGCCATAGAAAAAGTGGCTGACATGTTTGGTCGTAAAGTTGCCTCTATTATTGAAGGGGTAATTCGCATGGGAGAGGTATCAAAAAACCTTTCCGCAGATACAAAGGCTGAAGTGCTAGGTAATAGTGATAACCAGCTTGAATCTTTACGAAAAATGCTGGTGTCTATCATTGATGATGTGCGTGTTGTGTTGGTGAAGCTAGCAGAAAGAGCATGTGCAATTAAAGAAGCAAAACATCAAGATGGCGCAAGGCGTGAGGCTGTGGCTTTGGAAGTGCAAAGTGTTTATGCACCTTTAGCACACAGACTAGGCATAGGTTATATCAAATGGGAGTTGGAAGACTTATCTTTCCGTTACCTATATCCAACCGAGTATAAGCGCGTTGCAACCTGGCTAGATGAAAAGCGTATTGCTCGCCAAGAATATATAGATGAAGTGATCTCCACTTTAGATGTGGAATTGCAAAAAATTAATATCCATGCGGATTTAATGGGACGAGCAAAGCACATCTATAGTATTTGGCGCAAAATGAAGCGTAAAAATATTGGTTTTGATGAAGTTTATGATGTTCGTGCCGTGCGTATTTTGGTTGATAAAACCATGGATTGTTATGGTGTATTAGGTACAGTTCACACTCTCTGGAAGCCGATTCCCCATGAATTTGATGATTATATCAGTAACCCAAAATCTAACGGTTACCAGTCATTGCATACGGCGGTTATTGGGCCGAATGGGCGTGCTGTCGAGATTCAAATTCGTACTCATAAAATGCATGAAGATGCTGAACTTGGTGTGTGCGCCCACTGGAAATATAAAGGTACAGATTTAAGCTCGAATAGTAGCTCGTACGAAGAAAAGCTTTCTTGGTTAAGAACCATCTTAGATTTTCATGAGGTTCAAGGGGATCTTGAATCTCTGTCTGAGCAAGTTCGAAGTGATATCGAACAAGATAGGATTTATCTCTTTACACCAGATGGCCATGTGGTGGATTTACCGACAAACTCTACCGCGGTAGATTTTGCTTATCGTGTACACACGGAAATAGGCCACCGTTGTCGTGGTGCCAAGGTAAATGGCCGTATTATTTCTTTGGTCACACCACTTAAAACCGGTGACAAAGTCGAGATATTAACCACGAAAGAAGGTGGTCCGAGCCGTGATTGGCTACACAATAGTTTAGGGTATGTGAAAACAAACCGAGCTAGAGCAAATATCCAAAACTGGTTTAAAAAACAGGATAAAGATAAAAATATTCAAGCTGGTCGTCAGATCATAGAACAAAACTTTAAGCGTCTTGGGATAGATGAAGCCAATATCGACTTACAACTCATAGCTGAAAAGTGCAAGTATGCTAGCAAGGAAGAGTTTTATGTTGGTATAGGCGCAGGTGATATCCAGATAGCGCGTATTCTTCGTCGTATTGAAGATGTTTATGGTTTGGATGGTGATAAAGAGCACCCACCACGTTTGCGTAAAAGTCAGCATGATGCGGATCAAAGTGATGTTCATATTCGTGGCGTAGGTAAGCTGCTCACTAGTATGGCGAAATGCTGTACGCCGATTCCGGGTGATGAGATTTTAGGCTTTATTACGCAAGGTAGAGGTGTATCCGTTCATCGCCAAGATTGTATTAACATGGTGCAGTTACAAGTTGATGAGCCGGAGCGTGTGGTTGAAGTGAGCTGGGGCGAAGAGTCTGGTAACCTCTATCCTGTCAACATTCAGATAGAAGCTTATGATAGAACTGGCCTGCTTAGGGACATTACTAACCTTCTCGCTAATGAAAAGGTGAATCTTCTATCCATGAATACGATCTCAACGAAAGAAAGTAATACCGCCTTGATTCGTTTTACGATTGAAGTAGGTGAGCTAGATATATTAAGTAAGTTATTGCATCGTATTAATCAGCTACCTAATGTTTTGAACGTTTATCGTGAGCGAGAGAAGTGAGTCATAAACTAGATGATTTATTAACCTTAATGGCAAACCTTAGGGCTCCTGAAAAGGGTTGCCCTTGGGACTTAAAGCAAACCCATGACAGCCTTGTCCCTTATTTAACAGAAGAGGCCTATGAAGTTGTTGATGCGATAGA
Organism: Marinomonas sp. SBI8L; assembly: GCF_001624705.1. Lineage (GTDB taxonomy): Bacteria > Pseudomonadota > Gammaproteobacteria > Pseudomonadales > Marinomonadaceae > Marinomonas. The sequence goes on along the minus strand of NZ_JSEO01000014.1, from coordinate 77,510 downwards.
GTCTAAAGACTTGGCTCATTTAAAAGAAGAGTTGGGCGATTTGTTATTTCAGGTTGTTTTCCATGCTCAGATAGCAAATGAGAAAGAAGCCTTTAACTTTGATGATGTTGTCGCTGGCATTACCAGTAAAATGTTACGTCGACATCCTCATGTCTTTCCTGATGGCCAGCTTTCAAGTTTTGGCACTCAAAGTAGTTTAACGGATGCTGAAATTGCTGAACAATGGCAAGTGATCAAACAGCAAGAAAAAGCGTTAAAACCGCAGGATACGAAAACGGGTCTGCTTGACTCTATCCCCGCAAAGATGCCTCCTATGCAAAGGGCAGTAAAACTGCAAAAAAAAGCAGCTAAAGTTGGTTTTGATTGGCCAGATGTTAAGCCTGTTTTTGCAAAAATTCGAGAAGAACTGGATGAGCTAGAAGAAGCCATTGAAGAGCGCGATAATGGTCATATTCAAGAAGAGCTCGGGGACTTGTTGTTTGTCATGGCAAACCTTGCTAGACATGTTAAACAAGATCCAGAACAAGCTGTTAGCTTAACAAACCAGAAATTTTGTCGTCGATTTGCTAGAATTGAAAGCTTGCTGCAAGAACAAGGCAAAAAATTAGATGATTGTGGCTTAGCTGAGCTCGATAAATACTGGGATCAGGCCAAATCAGAAGGCTTATAAAAGCCAATAAATTGATCGAAAAACAGCATTGATCAAGATGAATATTTTGTTGCAGATACATTCAATTCAAGCAAATTTTTAATGCTATGTACGCAACATAGATGGATGGGAGATTATTAAGTGAGTGATCGACAGGCTTCGTTACGCGAAAATGTGAGACTTTTAGGTGATTGTCTTGGGGAAACCATGATTAATCATTTAGGGGAAGACTTACTTAATCAAGTTGAAGATATTCGCAGACTATCTAAAGAAGGTCGACAGGCAGGCGATTCAGCCCCTTTGATTGCAGCGCTTGAGGCGTTGAACGATGATGAGATAGTACCTGTTGCTCGTGCTTTTAACCAATTCCTTAATCTATCAAATATTGCTGAGCAATATCATAGGGTGCATAGACGTCGCACAAATGAGAGCTTAGGTGTATACCAAAACCCAGTTGGTGACTTGCTTACTCGACTGCATGATAATGGTCACAGTCAGGAAAGTATTCTTTCAACCTTGAAAGAGCAGTCCATAGAGCTTGTTTTAACCGCACACCCAACAGAAGTAGTACGTCGTTCCCTTATTCAAAAATATGACAACATTTCCTCTGAACTTGAAGCGCTAGATAAAGATAATATTCTTCCGCTTGAAGAAGATATTCATGTACGTCGCTTAAGTGAAATTATTACGCAGGCTTGGCATACGGATGAAATCCGTGATCAAAGACCGACGCCAGTTGATGAAGCTAAATGGGGCTTTGCTGTTATTGAGCAATCTTTGTGGCAAGCAATTCCACGCTTTTATCGTCAATTAGAGCAACAATTTAGCCGTCACTTAGATGGGGCTTTAATGCCTATGGATTTGGCGCCTGTTAAGTTTGCGACTTGGATGGGCGGTGATAGAGACGGTAATCCTAATGTGACAGCTAAGGTGACGAAAGAAGTGAGCTTGCTGGCTCGCTGGATGGCGGCAGATCTTTATATAAAAGATTTAAATGTCCTGCGTTCTGAGTTCTCTATGTCCGAATGTAATCAGGCTTTAAGAGATAGAGTTGGCGAAAGCACTCAGCCTTATCGTGAAATTCTACGAAACCTTGAAAATAAAATGATCGCAACTCGCGACTGGGCTCAAGCTTGTATTAAAGGTGAACCTGCGAGTCGTGAAAATATTCTTTTAGATAGTAAACAATTACATGATGATCTGGTGCTTTGCCACCAATCTTTGATTGATTGTGGCATGAAGGTAATTGCTAATGGTCGCCTGCTAGATTTGATTCGTTGTGCAGCCACTTTTGGTTTGAGTCTAGTTAAACTGGATGTAAGGCAAGATGCATCGCGTCATATTGATGCACTATCTGCGATTACTCGTTTTTATGGTGTTGGTGATTATGCCGAATGGGATGAAGCATCACGCCAAGCATTTTTGTTAACTGAATTAAACTCTAAGCGCCCATTGTTGCCCCGTGATTGGGTGACAACGCCTGAAGTTAAAGAAGTCTTAGATACTTTTGCCATGATAGCGGATGGTGATGCCAGTTCATTTGGCTCTTATGTGATCTCTATGGCTAGCGCGCCTTCTGATGTTTTGGCCGTTGCTCTTTTATTGCAAGAGAGTGGCGTCGTCCAGAAAATGCGTATTGTACCTTTATTTGAAACACTCGCAGACCTTGATAATGCCCAGCCGACAATTGAGCAACTTTTCTCTATGCCTTGGTATAAGGCTTATATTGATGGCCAGCAAGAAGTCATGATTGGTTACTCTGATTCTGCGAAAGATGCAGGACAAATTGCGGCAACTTGGGGGCAGTATCGAGCTCAAGAAGCGCTAACAGATTTGTGTCATAAGCATGGTGTGCGCCTGACTTTGTTCCATGGTCGTGGTGGTACAGTTGGTCGTGGTGGTGGTCCTGCGCATGTTGCTATTTTGTCTCAACCTCCAGGTTCTGTGAATGGTTCTATTCGAGTGACAGAGCAAGGTGAGATGATTCGCTTTAAATTTGGTATTCCAGATATCGCAGTACGGTCTTTAGAGCTTTATTGCTCTGCTGTGTTGGAAGCGACATTGATGCCTGCAGAGGCGCCAAAAGAAGAATGGCGCGCTGTTATGGATGAAATGGCTGAGATAGGTATGAATCAATATCGCAGCATAGTTCGAGGCCATGAAGACTTCGTGCCTTACTTTAGAGCTATTACACCAGAGCAGGAATTGGCAGAGTTGCCATTAGGTTCTCGACCTGCTCGTCGTAAAAGTGATGGTGGCGTCGAAAGTTTACGTGCCATTCCTTGGATTTTTGCTTGGATGCAAATACGCTTGATGTTACCTGCTTGGCTAGGTGCTGAAAGTGCGTTGCAGCAAGCGGTTGATTCGGGACACTTAGAGAAATTAAGACAGATGCGAGAAGAGTGGCCTTTCTTCTCCGCTTATCTTGATATGTTAGATATGGTACTTGCTAAGGCAGAGCCTGAAATAGCCGAATATTATGAAAAACGTCTTGTGCCTGAAGAGCTAAAACCATTAGGGCGTTTATTGCGTAATAAGCTGCAAAAAGTAAGTTCACTGATTATTGAGCTGAAAGAGCAAGAGCGTTTGATAGAGGATAATCAAACCATACGTCAGTCAATTGATGTTCGTAACCCTTACATAGATCCGTTACATTACCTGCAAGCAGAATTACTCTACCGTAGTAGACAAACGTCTGATAACAAAAAAGTGAGTAAAGCGCTTATGATAACCATGGCGGGTATCGCAAGTGGCATGCAGAATACGGGTTAAATGAAGCCTTAGCCTTCAAGAGTGAAAACCTTGGACAGGTTTTTCACTCTCAGCAAGGTATAGTCAGGTAAAATTGCCAAAAAATTGTTTAAAAGCGATCAATTCAGATCCTAATAACGAATATTTGTCAGTTAATTTGCATATTCAATGCTTGCTTGGGTATCCTTGGCGACCGTTTTATTTTTTATGACTTGTAAATGGCTAGGTATCAATTTGAGCTAGGTGATGCTCTGCCTGTAAGACCGACAAAAGTCAGACCAGTTTTTATTTTTTAAAATTATATATAGGAGATTGTTATGCGAGTTATTCTATTGGGCGCTCCAGGCGCAGGTAAGGGTACGCAAGCGCAATTTATTACTGAAGCTTTTTCTATTCCTCAAATTTCTACTGGTGATATGCTGCGCGCGGCCATTAAAGAAGGTACAGAACTAGGTCTTAAAGCTAAGGCTGTTATCGATGCTGGGGCTTTGGTATCTGACGATATTATTATTGGCCTTGTAAAAGAGCGTCTAACTGCTGCTGATTGTAATAATGGCGCTTTGTTTGACGGTTTCCCACGTACAATTCCTCAGGCTGATGCATTAAAAGATGCTGGCGTTGATATCGATTATGTTGTTGAAATTGATGTTGCGGATGAAGAAATTATCCAGCGTCTAAGTGGTCGTCGTGTGCACCCAGGTTCTGGCCGTGTTTATCACACTGTTTACAATCCACCTAAAGTGGAAGGTAAAGATGATGAAACAGGTGAAGACTTGGTTCAACGTGCTGATGATACAGAAGAGACTGTGCGTAACCGCTTAGGTGTTTACCATGATCAAACAGCACCATTAGTTAACTACTACAATGATTGGGCTAAAACAGGGGCTGATAATGCGCCTGAATATGTGAAAGTAAACGGTGTGGGTGATCTGAATGAGATCAAACAAACTTTATTGGCGGCCCTAAAAGCGTAATACAAATGACTGCTATTTTAGCGTTAGATACTTCGACACCAGCATGCTCTGTGGCATTGCTGGTAGATGGTGTGCTGATGGATGATTTTCGTCTCGCACCTCGTAAACATAATGAATTAATTCTTCCCATGGTCGATCAGATGCTAACTCAAGCACAATTGAGTTTATCTGATCTTGATGCCATCGCATTTGCTAGAGGTCCAGGTTCATTTACTGGACTAAGAATCGCTGCTGGTGTGGTTCAAGGTTTAGCTTACGGCGCTGATTTACCTGTTATTCCTGTTTCGACCTTAGCCGCTTTGGCTTTAGATGGGTTTCAGCAAACAGGTGATAATCATTGGTTAGCTGCTTTGGATGCTCGTATGGGAGAAGTGTATCTTGGTGGTTATGAGTTTTCTGAGAGTGATGGTTCGCTTGTTGTGAAAACCAGCTTTGAAGAAACTGTAATTAAACCTGATCAGCTATCTGGTTTTGAGAAGGCTTATCAAGGTATAGGGTCTGGTTGGTGCTATCAAGAAACACTATCCAATTTATTGCCTAGTCAGGCTAAGCATATTTTAGAAGACGCCGCGCCAAAGGCATCTTGTATTGTTCGCTTGGCTGAAATAGCTTGGCATAAAGGCGAGACGGTAGCAGCTCACGAAGCTGTACCAACTTATCTTAGGGATGAAATATCATGGGAAAAGCAGCCGCTTAAAGTAGGGAAACGATAGTTTAATGTTTTGGTATCAAATACTCTTCTTAGCCCTTATTCAAGGGCTAACTGAATTTTTACCTATTTCGAGCTCTGCTCACCTTATCTTACCTGCACAGGTGCTTAATTGGCCTGATCAAGGTTTAGCCTTTGATGTCGCTGTTCATGTCGGCACCTTGATTGCTGTTGTGACTTATTTCTATCGCGATATTGTTCAAGTGGTAGGGGGCTGGTTTTCATCTTTGATGGGAAAGGGCTCAACTGAACAAAGTAAGCTAGGTTGGTGTTTAATCATAGGCACTATACCTGCTGGTTTAGCTGGATTAGTTTTTAATGACTTTATTGAAGCGAATCTCAGATCTGTTGAAGTGATAGCTTATGCCACTATAGGTTTTGGTATTTTACTTTGGTTAGCAGATAGGTTTGGTTCTAATGAAAAAAGTGAATACCAGCTAACCTGGCGCACTAGTTTGATGATAGGTATTGCTCAGGCGATTGCCTTGATTCCAGGTACATCACGTTCGGGTATTACTATGACAGCAGCAAGGGCGTTTGGCTTTAATCGCGAATCGTCAGCACGTTTCTCATTTTTACTTTCTATTCCTTTAATTGTGCTAGCTGGTGGTTATAAGCTGGTTCAGCTATTAACAACGGATGTTTATGTAGAATGGGGCTCGCTTTTTTCTGGTGTGATCTTATCTGCATTAAGTGCTTACTTTTGTATTTACTTCTTTTTGAAGTGGCTAAATACTATTGGTTTTACACCCTTCTTAATATATCGTCTAATATTGGGAGGCGTACTACTTGCCTTGGTATATGCTGGATAGTCATTTTCTTATAATCTTGAGGTCGCGCTTGTTATGCAAATAAATACGCGTTTTCCAGTTGTTTCGGATGCAGGTCGCTCTAAAGTTAAGCCGACGTTACCTGCTGTTGCTGAACCTGTTAGCGCCCCTCAGTTTTCATTACCTGCAAGCCCAGTGTCTAGCTTTGAGCATGCCCGGCAGAGTCAGGGCGCCAAATTTAGTCGTGTTGAAGGTTTAGATAGAGCGGTACAGGAAGCGATAGCAAGCTATCAGGCTACACAATCTATGGCTGCAGACAATCCGAAAAACTACCTTATTGGCGTTGATACTTTCGCTTAATCTTTTATTTATATTGTAACTCTTCATGACTCAATCTCTTGCTGTAAGTGCGCTAGAGCCTTTTTACAATGAGGCTGCTAAAACCTTAGCTAAATCTCTTGAACTTGATTTTTTCTCTGTTAAAACACCGCTTAAATTTGTTAATCAGTATGATTATCTTTTACTTGTTTCTGACCATGTTTCAATTGCAAGAACCGGTAAAGGGGCTCCTGCTCCTGTAAAAGTTGATTTTACGAGTGGTGCTGTTGCACACAGGCGTAAATTTGGTGGAGGTAAAGGGCAAGATATCGCTAAAGCTGTGGGTTTAAATAAGCGGGCAGATATTAGTGTATTTGATGCGACGGCAGGGCTTGGGCGAGATGCATTTGTGTTGGCTACACTTGGCTGTAAAGTGACCTTATTTGAACGTGTTCCTTTTGTTAGAGCTTTACTTGAGTCAGGTTTGAATGCTGCCCGTTATCATGAAGAGGTTGCTGATATTATGGCACGTATGAGGCTTGCCCCTTCTACTTTAGCTGATTACATAGGCGAGTCTGTAGATGTTGTCTATTTAGATCCTATGTATCCACATACGGAAAAATCTGCAGCAGCCAAAAAGGAAATGGCATTTTTTAGAGATCTTATTGGTCATGATGAGGATGCTGATGCGCTTTTGCCCTTAGCCTTGGAGAAGGCTAAGTACCGTGTTGTTGTTAAGCGTCCGAAAGGTGCTCCCTACCTAGATTTGAAAAAGCCAACCTATCAACTAGATGGGAAATCTGGGCGCTTTGATATCTATGTTTTAAAATCACTTGATTCAAGTGAAAATAATGCGTTTTAACTTTATTGAAGACTAGTAGTGTGGCGGTATTTCGTTCTCAGAGTTTATGCCTTGTTGGCTGCGGTATGACTCAAGCAGGCGCCCCAAAAGCTGTACTTTTTCTTGTAACATGAGTAGATCTTTTTGTTGCTGAGAAACCACCTGATTTAAGCTTTCTATCGTATCTTCCTGATACAGTACTTTGAATTCTAAGTCATTGATGCGCTCGTTGATTTCTGTAGTGTTCATTCGTACCATCTGTATGTTAATCTTATGACGTTAAGCTCTTGAGTTTGCCGTGTTGATAAAAGTTTTAACAATAAATTGTCGATTCTTTTAGGCAGCATTTCTATTTTTGTACCAAAAGCGAGTCCCGCTATTATAGGGGGTTATGCGTGGAATCTAAATGGCAATCATGGGTGCTTTGTATAGCAAGTTATATTTTTTTATTTTACCACCAATGCTGGCCTCGATAATGCCGGATAAAGTGGGTTTTTCATTTCACTGTTAAAAGAGAAATTTTATGAATGACAACCAAGATAATGAAGTAAGTAGCAGCACGACATCTGCCACTCCTTCTGTATTTTCATTACGTGCTTTTGTGGCAAGTATCATTATTGCTTTAGTTATGCCATTGCTAATGGCTGCCGTTTTACAGGAAGATCTAGGTACTAACTTCCTTGTGTATTTTGCTTTTGTTTTTGTTGCATCTTATCTAGGTGCCGTTTTGGGTGGCGAGTCTAAAGCCTCTACTAATTCTTCGTCAGAAGAAGAGGAAGAGGATGATGACCGTGAAGAAGGGACTGTTAAATGGTTTAACTCTTCAAAAGGTTTTGGTTTCTTAACTCGTAATAATGGTGAGGACGTTTTTGTTCATTACCGTGCTATCCGTGGCCGTGGTCGCCGCTTCCTAATTGAAGGCCAACAAGTTCGTTTTTATGTGACTGAAGGCGAAAAAGGTAAGCAAGCTGAGAACGTATCTATTTTACGTAACGGTTAATTAACTTTTAAAGGATAGTGTTATGGCAAGTGTTACTCTAAAGGGAAATCCATTTGAAACTGTTGGGCAATTGCCTGAAGTATCGTCAAAAGCGCCTGATTTTGAATTGGTTAAAACAGACTTGTCTGTTGTTACTTTAGCTGACTATCAAGGCCAGAAATTGGTGTTGAATATATTTCCTTCAATTGATACGCCAACTTGCGCAACATCAGTGCGTAAATTTAATGAAGCGGCAGCGTCTTTAAAAGATGTGACAGTATTATGTGTTTCTGCTGATTTACCTTTTGCTGCTGCTCGTTTTTGTGGTGCTGAAGGGATTGATAATGTTGATACAGGATCTAGCTTCCGCTCAAGCTTTGGTGATGATTACGGCGTCGATTTTAAGACGGGGCCTTTAGTGGGTCTGACTTCTCGTGCGCTTGTTGTTATCAATGAGCAAGGTGAAGTAATTCATACTGAACAAGTTGCTGAGACAGCTGATGAGCCAAACTATGATGCAGCACTTGCTGTTTTATAGGCTCATCTGAAGCAAAAAAAGCCAGCCCAATGGGCTGGTTTTTTTGTGCCTGAAATTTACTTTATCAGATCTCTATTGGTTCATCATTTGTTAGTAGCTGATCTCACTCTGTAGTTGTTCCAAAAAGCCTTGCATATATTCACTGCGTTTATCGGCTTCTTTTCTCGCGGATTGACAGTGCATTGTATTTTTTATTTTTAAAAGCTTTTGATAAAAATGATCAAGAGTGAAGGTTTTATCATCGATTTCTCTTGTGTTGCAGAATGGATCATCAGGTGCATAAAGTGGGCGCTTTATTTGACTGCTAACTTGTAAGCATCTTGCTATGCCGATAGCACCTAATGCATCGAGTCTATCTGCGTCCTGAACTATTTTTGCTTCTAGTGTGGATGGTGTGATGTTAGCGCTATAGCTATGACAGCAAATGGCATGGTGTATCGCTTGATAATGTTCTGCTGGGTATTGAATGCTGGTTAGAAAGCTAATGGCTTTGTCTGCTGCAAGTTGTGATGCTTGAGCCCTTTGCGGATGATCTTTAGGTAGAGATAAACAATCGTGTAGCCATGCTGCAGGTAATACGACAGCTTCGATTGCACCTTCTTGCTGACAAAGTTTAGACGCATTTTTAACGACTCTTAAAACGTGTTGATAATCATGGGCTAAGTCAGTTTGCATTTCTGCTTGAATGAAAGCGGCAAAGGCGGGTTCAAATTGAGAAAGCAAGGTTTTCTCCTTGGGGGTGGGCTATAAAAAAACGCCAAACGAAAATTCGCTTGACGTTTTTTTATAAAGATTTACGTGTTATGCCACTTGTACCGGAATGGTGTTAGTGCTGCGCTCAACGCTGTTATCTTCGTTTAAATAGACTAGTTTAGGTTCAAACTCATCTGCTTCTTTCTCGTCCATATCAGCATAAGCGGCAATAATGATTCTATCGCCAACTTGCACACGGCGAGCGGCAGCACCGTTCATCGAGATAGTGCCAGAGCCTGCTTCGGCTAAAATAACATAAGTATGGAAACGCTCACCATTGCTTACGTTATAGATATCAATTTTTTCAAACTCACGAAGACCTGCTAGTTTGACAAGGTCGCTATCGATAGCGCATGAACCGTCATACCAGAGTTCGGCTTGAGTAACGCAAGCCATGTGAAGTTTGCCTTTAAGCAGGGTAATTTGCATGTTTTTTCTCTCTATATTTCTTTACCGGACTAGTTGTGTAGCCGTTAGTTAAAAGCGGGGTCATGCCCTAGCTTTAATAAAAAATTAGCGCCAAATAAATGGGCCTTCTTCATATTGGTTTATATGCCACCATTGATCAGGATCTTGCTCCTCCACTTCGCTCCAGCTGCCAATATTACATCTAATTTCGCAGTTTAGAGCTTGGTAAGCCGCTTTAGCGCATTCTACATCATCTTTCCAAGGTGTTTTGTCTGAATTCAACCAAACCGAAGTGAAGCGTTTTCCAGCAGCTTCTTCGAGTATTTGAATTTCAAACTCAGCACCATTAATTGAAGCATTAAGACTTATTAAGTTTTTATTTAAGGCTTTTTGGTCAATGATTTCAAAGTGAGTCTGCAACCACTCAAAAATTTTGTCCTTGTTGCAAGAAAGCAGGTAAATTTCAATATCTGGCTGCATTGTGCTTAATGATCCTTGTTATTAATCATATGGTATAGGCGAAGTAAGCTCATCGATAGGTAGCCAAAAAGCGCCATGATTATGCCAATGCCCGCTATGATAACACCGAGGAGTGCTATCATCTCTTGTTGAAGTGAATTTGCTAGTACTCTATCGGAAATAATGAGTATTAAGGCTCCGAATAAAAACACTAATATACCTTGTAAAAGGCGTGCAAAAGCAAGTTTAGGGTTATTTCCTAAACGTAAGGCAAGTTGATGAACTTGCCTTCTAAACTTGAGGAAGGTTTTTCTTTGGCTCATGGCTGGCAAATTAAACTATAGGAAAAGATTTTCCAAGGTTTTTCGATAAATATTCGTCAGCTGGTTTAAGCTCTCTGCCTCAACACATTCATTGATCTGATGTATGGTCGCATTGATAGGGCCAAGTTCAACCACCTGTGTTCCCATTTGTGCGATAAACCTACCGTCTGATGTGCCACCTGATGTAGAAAGTTCAGGTGTAATGTTCACGCTATCTTCAACAGATTTAACAATGGCATCGACTAGTTCTCCAGGGCGAGTAAGGAAAGGTAGGCCGTTATAGGTCCACTCAATGTCGTATTTGACACCGTGCTTTTCGAGAATCGCTAGAATACGAGTTTTTATCTTGTCAAAGTCTAACTCAGATGAAAAACGTAAATTGAATTGAGTGTTTAATGTGCCTGGTACCACATTGGTTGCGCCGGTTCCAGAATTGATATTGGAAACTTGGAAGCTGGTAGGTGGGAAGTAGTCATTACCTTCGTCCCAATGTGTTTCTGAAAGTTCTGCGATAACAGGTGCTGCGATATGTATTGGGTTTTGGGCTAGGTGTGGGTAAGCCACATGCCCTTGTTTACCATAAATGGTTAGGTTGCCACTAAATGAGCCACGACGACCATTTTTGATTATATCACCCAGTTGGTTTGTACTGGATGGCTCACCAACAATGCACCAGTCAACTTTCTCTTTGCGCTCGATAAGGGCATCCACTACACGTGTGGTTCCGTCTACAAATGGACCTTCTTCATCGCTTGTAATTAAAAAAGAAATTTGTCCTTGGTGATCTGGGTTGGCGTTAACAAACTCTTCGACAGCAACTACCATGGACGCTAGACTACCTTTCATGTCTGCTGCACCACGGCCATAGAGTTTTCCATCAATGATTTTTGGCTCAAAAGGAGGGTTGATCCATTCTGACTCAGGGCCTGTCGGTACAACATCAGTATGACCTGCAAAGCAAAGATTTGGGCCCGAGCTTCCTCGCTTAGCATAAAAGTTTTTCACTTCGCCAAATGGCATCTTTTCTATTTCGAAGCCAAGTTTTTCTAAGCGTTGAATCATGACATCTTGGCAGCCTGCATCTTCTGGTGTTACAGAAGGGCGAGATATGAGGTCAAATGCAAGTTCTAAAGTGGAGGACAAGTTAGTCATAGTGGTCTTTTCTTTACCTTAGGTCGAAGTTTTTGTTACTTTTAAGTATGTTTGCTAGGATACAGCTCGAATTACGAGGCCTTTTTATGAAAAATCTATTAATTTTATCTAGCCTATTTTTATTGACCGCCTGTGGTGTGCAAACATATGAAACAGGTTATGCAAGAACAAGTAACCAATATGTACCATTAATTATGTCTGATGAAGCGGGTAATGGTACTGCGCCGGTTGTTAATGTTTGCGGGCAGGGTGCTTATACAGCTTACTTAAATAACGTTTATCGCTGCGCCTATGCACCAGTGATTCTTCCTTGAAGATAAACGGTTAATTAAATATTGTTTCGTATTCAGCAGCTTTAAAGCCTAAAGTTGCTTTATTGTTATGAATTAATAAAGGGCGTTTTATCATAGCGGGTTGAGCTAAAACTGCTTCTATAGCTTGAGCATCATTCATATTGTTTTTTGTGCCTTCATCTAATGCTCGCCATGTTGTTCCGCGTTTATTGATGATCTTTTCCCACCCAAATTCTGCTATCCATTGGCTGATAAATTCCTTTTCTAGCCCGTCTTTACGATAGTCATGAAAGTTAAATTCAATCTCATTTTGAGTTAACCAGGTCATGGCTTTTTTCATGGTGTCGCAATTTTTTATGCCGTAAATGCTTGTCATTGTCTGCCTTATTATTCAATAAAAGCGCGACCATATTTGATCGCGCTAGATAATGCTTAGTTGTTAGCGTGAAGCTCTTCGTTCAAGCTGACAGCAGATTTATTGGTACGACATTCAACCGCACCTGTTTCTGAGTTGCGAATGAATAGAAGGTCAGATTTGCCAGATAGTTCACGAGCTTTAACTGTAGCGACTACGTTACGGTTTTCATCACGAACGAGAACTTTCTGTCCAGCAGTGATGTACAGACCTGCTTCTACTGTGCAGCGATCGCCAAGACCGATACCGATACCCGCATTCGCACCAACTAGGCATTTTTCACCGACACCGATAATGATCTCGCCGCCGCCAGATAGTGTACCCATAGTGGAGCAACCAGCACCTAGGTCTGAACCTTCTCCAATTACAACGCCAGCAGAGATACGGCCTTCGATCATAGAGTTACCTAAAGTACCTGCATTAAAGTTGCAGAATCCTTCATGCATTACCGTTGTGCCTTCACCAAGATGTGCACCAAGGCGAATACGAGCAGCATTACCAATACGAATGCCTGATGGCACAACAAAGTTAGCCATTTTAGGGAACTTATCAACACTAAATACTTCGATTGTACGGCCTTCCATACGAGCGCTTAGTTGACGATCTGCTAGTTCTCTAACGTCGATAGGACCGTCGCTTGTCCAAGCTGTATTAATTAATAGACCGAACATGCCTGTTAAGTTTGTGCTGTGGGGCTTAATTACACGATGAGAGATTAGTTGAAGCTTTAAGTAAACTTCAGCTGGGTTGCTTGGTGCTTCATCTTTGCTTAGTAGGCAAAGAATGACAGGTTGAGTTGATGCTTTTAGGCGTGATGCAAGCTCAGCTTGTTCAATGTTGCCAGCTTTCAGTAGACTCATGTGAAGGCGGTTAAGATCGCTTTCATCAAGTACAATAGTGTCATTGCCTTCTGTATAGCTAGTGCTTTCAAGGATCGCATCAATAACGGCTTTTTCAGGGTTGATGATAGGGTTTGAGTAAAAAACTTCTAACCACTCACCTTCTGTGTTTTGTGTGCCTATGCCTAAACCTAATGCGAAAAATTGACTGCTCATTAATTAACTCCAACGCGATAAATATAAAGTTAGTTCAGGCTAAGTTGTTTTCAGCTTAACCTGTAAAAGTGAATGCCAGTATGGTATCAGTTTCAATTTAATTTGGCTTTGTTGAAATGATAAAAATACAGGCGTTTATCGATAAAATATTTTACTTATTTTGTGTGCTTTAACATGAAGCGCTTGATGCGAGATGCCGCTTCAACACAATCCTGTGTAGTAGCAACAAGGGCCATGCGTACATGGTTCTTAGCAGGATTAATACCTTCCACTTCTCGAGCAAGGTAACGGCCAGGCAATACTAATACCGCTTCTTCTTGATAAAGTTTTTGGCAGAAAACTTCATCGTCTATATCGAGTTGTGGCCATAGGTAAAAGCCAGCGTCAGGTTTGCTTACCTTCATGACAGGCGTCAGGATTTCTAGTACCTGTTCAAACTTCTCACGATAGAGATTGCGGTTTTCTAATACGTGCTCCTCGTCGTTCCAAGCGCTAATAGAGGCTATTTGGGTTTGCAATGCCATCGCACAGCCATGGTAGGTTCGATAAAGTAAAAAACTGGCGAGAATGTCGGCATCTCCAGCAACAAAGCCAGAGCGTAATCCAGGTAAGTTTGAGCGCTTAGATAAAGAGTGGAAAACGAGGCAGTTTTTATACTCTTGATTATCCAATCTCTGGCAGGCTTCTAATAGGCCTGTTGGCTTTGTATTTTCATCGAAATAGATTTCTGAATAGCATTCATCAGCAATAATGGTGAAATCAAACTCAGCTGACTTTTTAAGGAGGAACTCATAGTCTTTTAGTGTTGTGACATAGCCATTAGGGTTGTTCGGAGAACAAGTAAATAAGATTTGAGTGTCTTGCCAAACCTCATCACTTATATCTGTGTAATCAATTTTATAATTTTGCTCTGGATTACCGGCTAAAAAGTGTAGTTTTGCGCCTGCTAAAATCGTTGCACCTTCATAGATTTGATAAAAGGGGTTTGGGCTAATCACTGTTGCATTAGGCTTGGTTGAGTCTACGAGAGTTTGAGTGATGGCAAAAAGTGCTTCACGTGTACCTGTTACGGGTAAAACTTGAGTATCAGGATCTAGTTGACTTAGTTGAAAGCGTTTACTTGCCCAGTTAGCAATGCTTTGTCTCAGTTCTGGGGTTCCTTTAGTGCCTGGATACTTACTAACCTTATCTAAGTTTTGAGCTAGGGTGTCCAATACAAATTGTGGTGCGGGATGTTGTGGTTCACCTATGGTTAGCTTGATTAGCTCAAGGTCTTTATTCGGTGTTATATCGGCTAAAAGCTTAGCGAGCTTTTCAAACGGGTACGGGTGTAATTCATTAATGGATGGATTCATTTCTTCCTCGCTAATTGGCTTGTGAAAATAAGTCGATTTTTTCTTCGAGTTGTTGGCAAAGTTGTTTAATGCGAGCTTCTTCTAAAATTGGCTCACCATTTTTCTCTGTGATGTAAAAAGTGTCTTCCACTCGTTCACCTAGTGTGGCGATTTTGGCTTTATGAAGCATGATGTTTTTAGTCATGAAAAATTGACCTATCATGGCTAATAAGCCAGGACGGTCTGGAGCGATGACATCCATGGCAGACCAAATGTCTTCGGGGTTGTTCTCTAAGCTTACTCTGGCAGCATTATTGAATATTTTAAGAATTCTTGGTGTGTATCTTTGAATTAAGCTTTCGTACAAAGAGGGGGATTCGAGTTGTTCAATTAAGGTGTCTTGAATTAGTTTGATTTTATTAATATCAAGATTCCAATTAGTGTTGCTATCATTATCATCCATGACAACTAGACTATCTAAGCTGTAGTTGTGGGTGGTGATATTGATTTTTGCATCAAGAATGGTGAGGCCTAGTTGCTCTAATGTCGCTGCCGTAACGGCAAATAGATGATCGCTACAGGGGGTGTAGACAAAAATACGGTTTGCTCCAGAGAAATTTCGGCCACCGAGTGACTTGATTGCAACTAGAGGTTTATCGCTTTTGTGATTTAAAATCGCTTCTGTATTCCAAGCAATTTCATCACCACTGGAGCGAATAAAGTATTCATCATCTATGGTTTCCCAAATTTTTTCTGCTTCGCAAATATCAACACGGCGCTCAATCAATACTTCTAACGCTCTTTGTTTATGCTCATCAATCAGCATTTCTGCATCAATTGGAGAGTCTAGTCCGCGTCTTAAGGCACGTTTTGTTTCTAAATAGAGTTGGCGCATTAATGATGCGCGCCAGCTATTCCACATAGCTGGGTTGGTTGCATTAATGTCTGCCACAGTCAGAATGAAAAGGTGGTCTAGGTGTTCTTGATCCTTAACTATGCGAGCGAATTCCCAGATTACTTCGGGATCTGATATATCCTTACGTTGAGCAGTAACAGACATGAGTAGGTGATTTCTAACAAGCCAGACAATGAGCTCCGTATCGTGCTTAGATAAGCTGTGTCTCTCACAAAAGGCTCTAGCATCTTGGCAGCCTAATTCAGAGTGGTCTCCGCCTCGGCCTTTGGCTATGTCGTGATATAAGCCTGCTATGTAAATTAACTCTACCTTAGGTAGGTGGCGAATTGTTTGAGATGAAATTGGAAATTTTTGTTTGTACTCAGGTAACCAAAGTCTGCGCAGGTTTTCCACGAGTTGTAGGGTATGGGCATCGACGGTATAAACGTGGAATAAATCATGCTGCATTTGACCTATGATTGCTTCAAATTCAGGGAGGTAACGCCCCAACACGCCAATGTGTTTCATTGAGCGAAGCAAGCTAGTCATGCCATATGGGCTAGAAATAATGTCCATAAAGAGCTCAGTATTATGTTTGTCGTATCTGAACTCATCATCAATTAGGTCTAGGCTGTTTTGTAGTGCTCGCATTGTATTTGCGCGTAAGCCTTTGATGTCTTCTCTGCTGCCTAAAACAACATAGACTTCAAGAATAGCGGAGGGGGTTTTGCGAAAAACATCCTGATCACGAATATCTAGTTGTCCATTATGAACTTGGAATCTTTCATTAATGATTTCAGTGATATTGCTTTGGTCTGGATATAAGAAAGACTCTTCGAAGTGCTGTAGTAGTAAATCATTTAATTGCTGGATGGCGGCAACACTTTGATAATAGCCTTGCATAAAGTGTTCGACGTTACGTTTAAGGTCGTCGCCAATAAAGCCGAAGGTGCCTGCTAGACTACGTTGATGGTCAAACAATAATCTGTCTTCTTTACGGTTGGTCTCTATATGTAGGGCCCAACGAATACGCCATAAATGGGAGACAGCTTCTTTTAGTCTGTGGTACTCATCCTCAGATAAAAAGGATTTATTAATGAGGGCGCTTAGTCTATGTGTGTGTAGGTGACGTTTGGCAACCCAGTCAATAACTTGCATATCTCTTAACCCACCAGGACACTCTTTTAGGTTGGGTTCTAAGTTATAGGCAGTGTTTTGGTATTTCTCGTGTCTCTGTTCTTGTTCTTTGATTTTTGCTTGGTAAAAAGAGTGGCCATCCCACATGTGTTCAACATCAATAGCAAGCTGTACGTTAGCTAGTAGATCTGGTTCGCCAGCTAGGTGTCGTGATTCAATTAGGTTGGTGATGATGGTGATATCGTCTTGAGCCAGCTTTATGCATTCATCATGGGTGCGAACACTGTGGCCCACGTCTAAATTAATGTCCCACAAAAAAGTGATGAAGGCCTCTAGTTTAAGTTTTAGTGGCTCATCAACTTGATCAATAAGAATGAGTAGGTCGACATCAGACTTTGGATGTAACTCACCACGGCCGTAGCCGCCAACAGCAACTAGGCAAATATCTTTCTCTTTATCTAACCCTTTTGACTGCCAAGCAGTGGCAAGTACTTGGTCAATTAGATTTGCGCGACCTTTTACTAGCCATTCAATGGGGAGTTGTTGGAGGAAAAGTTGATTTAGCGCTTCGCTCTTGGTCTCAATAATCTCTTTGTATCTTGAGACGGGACAGCTTGCTTGACTTAGTTCTTGTTGCTCTTTTTCTGTGAGAGTGGGTAAGTCTATATGTGCAGGGCTGTCCATCTTGGTCCTCTTTGGATTTTGTTTGGTATGGGTTATGACATGGAGTTAACTAAAGTCTTCTTCAGCGCGTTTTGTTAAAATTTCAACGCCGTCTGCGGTTACTAGAAGAGAATGTTCGTACTGGGCTGATAAGCGACCGTCTTTTGTTTTGGCAATCCAATTATCTTGGCCAGAGTGTTTAACCTGCTTTTTACCTGCATTGATCATAGGCTCTATGGTAAAAGTCATGCCTTCTTCGATAACGGCACCTGTCCCCGCTGTGCCGTAATGAGCAACTTGTGGCTCGCCGTGGAACGTTGTGCCAAGACCGTGGCCACAATACTCTTCAACAACTGAGTAGTTGTGTTTGTGCGCATGTGCCGCAATCGCTGCGCCAAGGTCACCAATTCGAACCCCAGGTTTCACCATTTTTATTGCCAAGTAAAGGCACTCTTGAGTGACTTTGCATAAACGTACTAGGTGTTGAGCAGGTTCGCCAGCAAAGAACATGCGGCTAGTGTCACCATAGTAACCATCTTTAATTACTGTGATATCTATGTTGACCGCATCACCTTTTTTTAAGGCTTTAGCATTTGGGATGCCGTGACAAATAACATCATTTACTGATGTGCAAATAGAGTTCGGGAAGCCGTGATAGTTAAGTGGGGCTGGGATGGCACCTTGCTCTGAAACTATGTAATTGTGGGCAATAATGTCTAGTTGGTCAGTAGTGACGCCTGGCACAACATAAGGGAGTAGCATCTCTAATACTTCAGCGGCTAAACGGCCAGCAGTGCGCATTCCTTCAATGTCTGCAATGTCAGTAAATCGAGTTGCTGCAGTTTTAGGGGTCCATTTTGGCACATCAACTCGGCCATTCTTTGTGAGTTCTTTAATTTGGTTTAAAATTTCGTTGCTCATGATAGAAAATGATGTCTGATTTAAGATGCCTGCTATTCTACATGAGACGGCATGGATATTCCCTCTTTTTACTGACTAAAAACAGAAGAAAAAACGGTCATAGCTAATATCTTCTTTTGATTGTGTTGTAATTGTGGTATAAACACGCCGCTTGAATCTTAATTGCTTTTGATTCAAGTTTAATTAAATAAACCTTAACGACCTTACCACAATTAACTGCCGCTTCTGGGGTGCCAATGGTTGCTTTAAACCTTGTCTGGCTGGAGTAGTAGGTTGGTAAGTGATAAACAACCCAAACAAGGATATTATTATGCCTACAGTTTCTATGCGCGACCTTTTACAAGTCGGCTCTCACTTCGGTCACCAAACTCGTTACTGGAACCCAAAAATGAAACCTTTCATTTTTGGTGCTCGTAACAAGATTCATATCATCAACCTTGAGCACACTGTACCTGCTCTTAACGAAGCGCTTGAGCTAGTTAAGAAAATGGCAGAGAACAAAAACAAAGTTTTGTTCGTTGGTACTAAGCGTGCAGCGTCTAAGACAATGAAAGAACAGGCTCAACGTTCTTCTATGCCTTACGTTAATCACCGTTGGTTAGGTGGTATGTTGACCAACTACAAAACTATCCGTGCTTCTATCAAGCGTCTACGTGACCTTGAAACTCAAATGGGCGACGGTACTTTTGAAAAAATCACTAAGAAAGAAGCTTTGATGCGCACACGTGAGCTTGAAAAACTTGAGCTTTCTATCGGTGGTATCAAGGATATGGGTGGTCTTCCTGATATCCTTTTTGTTGTTGATGTTGATCACGAACGCATCGCAATTAAAGAAGCTAACAAGCTAGGTATCCCAGTAATCGGTGTTGTTGATACTAACAGTAACCCAGATGGCATTGATTATGTAATCCCAGCTAACGATGACGCTATCCGCGCTGTTCAGTTGTATGTAACTGCATTCGCTGATGCTGTTCTTGAAGGTCGCGGTGCGGCTGCAGGATCTGCAGATGAGTTTGTTGAAGTTAGCGAAGCAACTGAAGCTAACTAATTAGGGCTTTCCTAATTTTGAAAGGGGGGCCTAAATGCCCCCTTTTTTAAATTTTAAATTCGTATTAAGAGGATTTACAAATGGCAGCAGTAACTGCGGCAATGGTAAAAGAATTACGTGAGCGTACCGCTCTTGGCATGATGGAGTGCAAAAAAGCACTGACAGCTGCTGGTGGCGATATTGAGCTAGCAATTGAAGAATTGCGTAAAACAAGTGGCATGAAGGCAGCTAAAAAAGCTGGTCGTACTGCCGCTGAAGGTCGTTTGGTTATGCGCGTTGCGCCTGATAACTCTTACGGCATCTTGGTTGAAGTTAATGCTGAAACTGACTTCGCGACTCGTGATGATAGTTTTGGTGCTTTCGCTGAGAAAGTGGCTGATGTTGTTTTTGAAACAAAAGAAACAAACATGGAAGCGCTTTTAGCTGGTGAAATTGGCGAGTTGCGTGAAGTGCTTGTTCAGAAGATCGGTGAAAACATCGCGCCTCGTCGTGCTGTTGTAGTTGAAGGTGGCTTGGTAAGCGGTTATCTACACGGTAACGGTCAAATTGCTGTATTGACTCAGCTGGAAAATGGTTCTGATGAACTAGCTAAAGATGTTGCTATGCACGTTGCAGCTGTTGCTCCACGCGTTGTACGCGGTGAAGATATGCCTGCTGATGTTCTAGCAAAAGAAGAAGAAATTATCCGTGCTCAGCCAGATATGGCAGGCAAACCAGCTGAAATCGTTGATAAAATGATTGTTGGTCGTATGAAGAAATTCTTGGCTGAAAACAGCCTAGTTGAACAGCCTTTCGTTAAAAACCCAGATGTTAAAGTGGGTCAATTGGCTAAAGATGCTGGCGCAACTATCACTTCTTTCGTTCGCCTTGAAGTAGGTGAAGGTATTGAAGTTGAAGAAGTTGATTTTGCTGCAGAAGTTGCGGCTCAGCTTAAAGGTTAATCCTAGCTGATCGACTTCATAAAAAGGGCAGCTAGACTGCCCTTTTTTATAAATATACATCTTACAAAGGTGAATATTTTATATCAGGCTGATTTTTTTGCCTGAATATTAACAATGCCATTACCGGAGATTGAGTATGCCGATTGAAAAAAACGCCAATTATAAAAGAATTTTGTTAAAGCTAAGTGGTGAAGCTTTAATGGGGGACGAAAAGTTTGGTATCGACCCTAAAGTATTGAATAGAATTGCGCTTGAGATTGGCCAATTACGTGGTATAGGTGTTGAAGTTGGTATTGTTATTGGTGGTGGTAACTTATTTCGTGGACAAGCGTTAAGTGAAGCTGGGATGGATCGTGTGACTGGTGACCATATGGGTATGCTAGCAACGGTTATGAATGCCTTGGCAATGCGTGATGCACTCGAAAGAGCAAATATTACAACACGTGTTATGTCTGCAATTACTATGACAGGGATAGTTGAGCCTTATGATCGTCGACGTGCTATGCGTTTGATGAAAGAAGGTGATGTGCTGATTTTCTCTGCAGGCACAGGTAACCCATTCTTCACGACAGACTCTGCTGCATGTTTACGTGGTATTGAAATTGATGCTGATGTCGTTCTAAAAGCGACTAAAGTAGATGGTGTTTATTCTGCTGATCCAATGAAAGATCCAGATGCTGTTAAATATGATACATTAAACTATGACGAAGTATTGGAAAAACAATTAGGAGTCATGGACTTAACTGCAATATGCTTGACTCGCGATCACCATATGCCAATACGTGTATTTAATATGAATAAGCCAGGCGCACTCATTAATGTAATTGTGGGTAGCAATGAAGGCACACTAATTAAGTGAGAAAGTTATGATTGATGAAATTTTGTTAGACTCTGAAGAGCGTATGGGAAAATCTATCACTGCGGTAGAGACAGCATTTAAAAAGATCCGTACTGGTCGTGCTCACCCAAGTATTTTAGATTCAGTTCGTGTTGATTATTATGGCTCAGATACACCTCTTAGCCAGGTTGCAAATATTACTGTAGAAGATGCTCGTACTTTGGGTATTTCTCCATGGGAGAAAAACTTAGTGCCTGAAATCGAAAAAGCAATCATGAAGTCAGATTTAGGCTTAAATCCTTCTACTACTGGTGGTCTGATTCGTATTCCTATGCCAGCTTTGACTGAAGAGACTCGTAAAAACTACTTTAAGCAAGCAAAAGCAGAAGCTGAGAGTGCGCGTGTGTCTATCCGAAATATCCGTCGTGATGCGAATGCTAACTTTAAGTCTTTGGTAAAAGAGAAAGAAATCTCTGAAGATGAAGAGCGTCGTGCACAAGACTTGGTGCAAAAACTGACTGATAAGTATGTTGCTGAAGTGGAAGATCGCTTGGCTAAAAAAGAAAAAGACCTAATGGCAATCTAAAAAACTTAATGGAGCCCTTAGGGCTCCTTTAAGTGTTTTTCTTTAAAATAAGGTTTTGCGTATG
Organism: Marinomonas sp. SBI8L; assembly: GCF_001624705.1. Taxonomy (GTDB): domain Bacteria; phylum Pseudomonadota; class Gammaproteobacteria; order Pseudomonadales; family Marinomonadaceae; genus Marinomonas. The sequence continues at coordinate 55,696 of NZ_JSEO01000014.1, read as the reverse complement.
TCTGGATCGTCAAACGACGAACTTAGCCATTCTATGGAAGTGGCAGAAAATATTCCTGCCCATATTGCCATAATTATGGATGGTAACAATCGCTGGGCTAAACGAAAGTTTTTACCAAGTCTTGCTGGCCATAAGGCTGGTGCTACGGCTGTGCGCCGTATTGTAGAGGCTTCTGCAAAGACTGGTGTAAAGGTGCTAACGTTATTTGCCTTTTCTAGCGAAAATTGGAAACGGCCTAAAGCAGAAGTTGATGCTCTTATGATGTTGTTTATGCGCTCTTTGAAAAAAGAGTTAAAGCGCATGCATGAGCACAATATTCGACTTAGGGTGATGGGTGATGTGTCAGGTTTTAGTGCTAGTTTACGAGCGCAAATTGCCTACACAGAGCAACAAACTCAAACTAATGAAGGGATGCAATTAGTTATTGCTGCAAATTACGGTGGGCGTGGTGATATCACTCAAGCAGCGCGTCAACTTTGTAAAAAAGTGATTGAGGGTGATTTGTCTATTGAACAAATAGATGAAAATGCGATTTCAGATCAACTTTACCTTTCAGATCTTCCTGACCCAGACCTTATTATACGAACCTCGGGTGAGGAGCGTATTAGTAACTTCTTGTTATGGCAGGCAGCCTATTCGGAGTTTGTTTTTTTACCTGTTCTTTGGCCTGATTTTAATGCTGACGATTTTCAGTATGCGATTGATCTTTATCAGCAGCGCCAAAGACGTTATGGCGGTCGATAATTATGCTTTTACCTAGAGTGCTTAGTGCCATTGTTATGGCAATTGTGTTTGTCTATGTTGTTATTACCTTTAATAAAATCGGTTTTATGCTTTTCACTGGTGCTGTGCTAGTTGTAGCTGCTTGGGAATGGGCAAGGCTTTCAGGTATTACTCGGCAACAAACACGTATTGCTTTTGCTGGTATGGTTGCAACCTTATCTTATGGTGTTGCTATTTTTGATCTGCAACGGGCTATGTTGTGGATTACGCCTGTACTTTGGTGCTTCGCACTCTACTGGGTTATTGCTTACCCTGAAATGAAGGCTTGGAAGGGGCGCTTCTTAAGGTTGTCATTTGGTTTAAGTATTTTGCTAACAACTTGGTGTGCGTTGGCAGTAATAAAACAGGGTGATCAGTTTATTACTTACTTGATTTTGCTTATGGCACTTATTTGGGGAGCAGATACTGGTGCTTATTTCACTGGGCGATTGCTTGGTAAGCGAAAATTAGCGCGACATGTAAGTCCAGGGAAATCTTGGGAAGGTGTAATTGGTGGCCTTGTTGTAACTCAAGTAGGGCTTTTTGTCTTTGCCTCTTACCAGGAGCTTGCTTTGGCTCAAACTCTTATTTTGTCTGCCGTAGGTTTAGTAACAGTAGCTGTCTCTGTGTTGGGTGATTTAACGGAAAGCCTGTTTAAAAGGCACGAAGGTTTGAAAGACTCAAGTAGTCTTATACCTGGTCATGGTGGTGTAATGGACCGAATAGATAGCGTTACTTCTGCAGCACCTATTTTTGTATTGCTCATGATGAACGTGGGATGGCTCTAATGCAAAATATTTGTCTCTTGGGTGCGACTGGTTCGATTGGCTCAAGTACGCTCGATTTAATTTCTCAGCATCCTGATAAGTTTAAACTAATTTCGGCTGCAGCAAATGAAAGTGTTGAGCGTATGGTTGAAATTTGTCATGAATTTCAACCTGAACGCGTTGTTATGGGTTCTGAAAAGGCGCGAGATGCTGTTGCTCATGCCTGCCCCAATTTACCTATTCAGTTTGATTGTAGTGCTGAAGCTATGACTGAAATTGCATCTGAATCTAATGTGGATCAGGTTGTTGCTGCTATTGTTGGTTTTGCTGGCTTAACTTCTACTTTATCTGCTATTCGTGCAGGTAAGCGAGTTTTGTTGGCGAATAAAGAATCTCTTGTCACTGCTGGCAAGCTTTTTATGGATGAAGTTGCTAAGCATAATGTCACTTTAATGCCGATTGATAGCGAGCATAATGCAATCTATCAGTGTCTTCCTCAAAATGAGTCTGGTGCGATAAAAAGATCAGTTGATAAGATTTTATTAACAGCGTCAGGCGGCCCATTTAGAAACTTCAGTAATGAAGAAATGCTATCTGTGACGCCTGAGCAGGCATGTAAGCATCCAAATTGGTCTATGGGGCGTAAAATCTCTGTTGATTCCGCTAGTATGATGAATAAGGGGTTGGAGCTCATTGAGGCTTGCTGGTTATTTGATGTGGAGCCTGATGATATTGAGGTGGTAATTCATCCTCAAAGTATTATTCACTCAATGGTTTCTTATGATGATGGATCTGTCATTGCTCAAATGGGTAACCCTGATATGAAGGTGCCTATTGCTTATGGCATGACCTGGCCTGAGCGAATTACAACCCGAGTTGAGCCGTTAAATTTGTTTGAAATTGCCCAGCTAGACTTTTCAAAACCTGATTTAGATAAATTTCCTAATCTGAGACTTGCTGCTGATGCTTGGTATATAGGTGGCACTGCGATGGCTAGTTTGAATGCAGCAAACGAAATAGCAGTAGATGCTTTTTTGAACAAACGTATTGGTTTTTTGGATATTGCCAAAATAAATACCGAAGTGCTTGAACAAACTGCTGTTTTCCCTGTCACAGATTTGGAAGCTGTATTTGATGCTGATAAAGTGGCGCGTCAAAAAGCAAATGATGTTATTAATTCTAAGGCGTTTTTGTGATTCAGAGTGTACTGTCCATTATTGTTGCTTTAGGTGTGCTTATAACCTTCCATGAGTTCGGTCACTATATAGTAGCGCGTGCTTGTGGTGTGAAGGTGCTTAGGTTTTCAGTTGGTTTTGGTAAGCCAATTTTTAAATGGGTAAATCGCCTCGGCACTGAATTCACTTTGGCGCTTATTCCTCTTGGTGGATACGTCAGAATGTTGGATGAGCGAGAAGGTGATGTACCTGATACGCAAAAACATGAGGCATTTAACAATAAAACGGTTTGGCAACGTATTGCTATTGTTGCAGCAGGGCCCTTAGCTAACTTTTTGTTGGCAATTATTCTTTATGCAGTAGTTGCGCTTCAGGGGATTCAAACGGTTACGCCAATAGTTGGTGGGATAAAAGCAGATTCAATTATTGCTCAATCAAGTTTGCAGGCTGGTGATGAAATTACTTGGATAAACGGTGATAACGTCGCATCTTGGCAACAGGTGAATCTTGCACTTGCAAATTTAATTGGGCAAACAGGTAGTTATTCCTTTAGATATATTCCCAAGGGAAGTTCGACTGAAGTTGAGTCTGATTTCCAGTTGCAAGCTTGGTTGTCAGATTCAGAGCCAGCAGGACTTATCAATGAGTTAGGATTAACTCCTAAGCGACCTCAAATGCCTGCAATCGTCGATAAAGTCTTATCTGATGGCGCAGCTGAATTAGCCGGGCTTAAAGAGAATGATAGGGTCGTTAAGGTTGATGATAATTTAATTGAGGACTGGCAAGAATTTGTCAATATAGTGCAAAAGAGCCCGTTGCAGGCTTTGTCAGTCACTTTGCTGCGAGATAATCAAGAAATAAACCTTATGCTAACGCCAAACTCAAGGGATGTAGAGGGAGTGGCGACAGGTTATGTCGGTTTGATGGTAAAGCCAGTTGTGTTGGACGCATCTTGGTATAAAGAAACTCAGTATGGTTTTTTTGAGTCAATTGCTTATGGGGTCGATCGCTCTGGTCAAATGATCAATTTAACCTTGTTATCTATTTATAAGATGATTAAGGGATTGATCTCAATTGATAACTTATCTGGCCCAATTACTATTGCTAAGGTTGCAAGTGCATCTGCTGAGTCTGGCTTGCAATCATTTTTACAGTTTATGGCTTACTTGAGTATTAGTCTTGGAGTACTTAACTTGCTACCTATTCCTGTATTGGACGGTGGTCATTTGCTGTTTTATTTTGTTGAGGCCGTGCGTAGAAAGCCAGTCTCAGAAAAAGTTCAATATCTAGCTTATCGTATCGGAGCTTCTATGTTATTCGCTTTGATGTTGGTCGCTATTTTTAATGATATCGCCCGTTTGTAGAGAGGTTGTGAGTGAAGTTTGTTTTTACCTTATGTCTAATGTGTTTGAGTTTACCGGCGATTTCTAAAAGTGTTTCTCAAGTCCAAATAAATGGTTTGTTACAAGTGCCTGATGCAAGGGCATTTGAAATGATAGGTTATGAAGAGGGTGTAGAGTATCAGTATGAATCTGTTCATGATGCTATCCAGACCTTATTTACATCCGGCTTTTTTAGCGATATTCAGGTCTACGAAGATCAGGGTGTACTGACTTTTGAAGTATTAGAGAGGCCTTCTATTGGTTTGCTTGTCATTGAAGGGAATGACTTGATACCAACAGAAGATCTAGAAAAGGGTTTAACGCGTTCTTCGTTAGAGGTGGGAGAGTTTTATAAGCCAGATACCTTGAATCAAATTCAGCAAGAGTTACAGCGCCAATATTATGCGCTTGGACGCTATAATGCTGATGTGGAAGTGATTACTGAAGAGATGCCAAGAAATAGAGTGGGTGTCACCATCAATATTGACGAAGGTGAAACCGCTAAAATTGTGCATTTAAATGTAATTGGTAATCAATTTTTTACTGAAGAAGAGATTACTAAAGACTTCCTGTCAATGGAAACTGGCTTTTTTAATCCATTTGGTTCAGGTGATGAATACGCTAAGCCTAAAATCCAGGCAGACTTAGATAATTTGAAAAGCTATTATTTGGATCGTGGCTTCCTAGATTTTGAAATTGTCTCTAGTCAAGTAAGCTTATCCCAAGACAAACAAGATGTTTATATTGTTATTAATATCGAGGAAGGGCCTCAATATTTTATTGATGAAGTTGCATTGAATGGTGAGCTAGTTTTAGAAGAGTCTGAAATATTTGAAAAAATAACCCAAGAAGAAGGTGATGTTTTTTCTAGAGCTAGAGCAACAAAAGACCTGGAAGCCGTGTCAGCATTATTAGGTGATCATGGATATTTGTTTACCAAAGTAAATATTATTCCTGAAAAATTGGAGGGTGATAAAGTTAAGTTAATTTATCACGTGACACCTGGGCCTAAGGTTTATGTTAGACGAATTAACTTTTCGGGTAATTCAGAAACCAGAGATGAAGTATTGCGTCGTCAAATGGTGCAATTCGAAGGAAGTTTAGCTAACCACTCAAGTATTCAGCAATCGAAAAGACGTATTGAACGATTAGGTTATTTTGGTGAGGTTTCTTTAAGAACTATTCCTGTTAAGGGAAGCAGTGACCAAGTTGATATTGATATCTCTGTAGAGGAGCAACCATCTGGCAGCATCCAAGCGAGTATTGGTTACTCTGAAGGGGATGGTATGCAGCTTGGTTTTGGTATTTCCAAACGTAACTTTCTAGGTACGGGTAACAAGGCCTCTTTTAATATTAGTACTTCTGATACTAAAAAAGCTTACACTTTATCTTATGATAATCCATTCTTTACTGTTGATGGCATTAGCCGTGGTTTTGATGTGTTTTATAAAACCACAGATTATGATGAAGATGATGAGGTTGAAGATTATAGTCTTGATAGTTTAGGGGCAACGGTAAGATTTGGTTACCCCATTTCAGATACCCAAAGGTTAACTTTTGGTGTAACTGCTAAGGAAACTAAAGTAAGACTGGGGACAGACCCATCAAATGAAACCAGTGATTATGTTAATCAACATGGCAATAATTTTGATGATGTTATTGGTAGTATTACTTGGAGTGATAGTGACCTAGTGGGCGGTATGTTGCCAACACAAGGGTACTCAACACGTTTGAGTTTAAGTTTAGCGACGCCTATTAGCGATCAAGAATATGGTAAGTTAGATTTGAACTCTCAGAGGTACTGGAATCTTAATGGCTCAAATTTATGGTTGCTAAGATTAAAAGGTAAGTTAGGTTATGGGTTTGGCTATGGTGATTCTGAGCAACTCCCCTTTTATGAGAACTATTATGCAGGTGGGGTTTATTCTGTAAGGGGCTTTGATAGCTCATCTCTCGGGCCTTTGAACTCTTATCCAAGTACTTCATCTGAAACACCTGATGCTTTAGGTGGGAATATTTCTATAACAGGTACTGCTGAATTTATTTTTCCAATGCCTATGGTTGAAGATCATAAATCTGTACGTACTGCCTTTTTTATAGATGCAGGTAACGTTTTTACTGATAACTGTTATAGTGGTAATACAGGTTGTAATGAAGGTGTAGATCTTGCCGAAATTCGCTTTAGTGCTGGTTTTAGTTGGACTTGGGTAACACCTATTGCACCATTATCATTTAACTTAGCAAGAGCGTTAAATGCTAAAACTGGTGATGATATGGATGCTTTTCAATTTCAGCTAGGGACTACATTTTAATAAGGACTCATAATGAAATACTCGATTGTTTTTGCCATTTTCTCTTTGTTTTCTCTGTCTGCTTTTGCGACCAATGTAGTAACACTTGATTTCCGTGTCGCTGTTTTGCAAAGTAAAATAGGTCAGGAAGCAGCAAAAGAGCCAAGAGAAAAAGTGGCTAAAATGGAGCAGCAATTAAACGCAGCAAAAACTGAGTTGGATGAAAAAGTTGCTAATTTAAAGCGAGATGAATTAACTCTAGATCCAGAAACATTTAAACAAAGACGTGAAGTGTTAGCTAAAAGAGACGCTGAGTTAAGAGGTGCTGCGACTAATATGCAACGCCAAGCGCAAAAGCTTGAAAAAGAATTGCTGGCAAAACTAACACCGAATGCGGAAGCCATTTTAAAGCTTATTATTCAAGAAAAGAAAATTGACTTAGTAATTAATCGCCAATTGAGTTTATATGCAGGGCCCAGCATAGATATCACTAATGAATTAACGAAACGTCTTGATGAGAGTAATTAATGGCTTTTAGTTTAGCGCAAATAGCAAACCATGTTGATGGTGATGTTATCGGCGATTCGTCTTATATGATTGAGAAGTTAGGAACGCTTGAGCATGCGGATGCTCAGGCGTTAAGTTTTTTAGCAAACCCTAAATATCAGGGGCAACTTGCTAATACTCAAGCCGGTGCTGTATTAATTCGTGATAAGGCGTTATCCCAAGGCTTAAAAAATGCTGTCGTTGTCAGTAACCCTTATCTTGCTTTTGCTAAGCTAACTCACCTTTTTGATAATAGACCCAAGCCTTTAGCCAACATTCATCCTTCGGCAAGTATAGATGCAAGTGCAAGCTTAGGTAAAAATGTCAAAATTGCTGCAAATGTGGTAATTGAAGAAGGTGCAGTTCTTGCTGATAATGTTGAGATTGGACCAAACTCTGTCGTTGGAGCACGAGTTGAGATTGGTGAAAATACGCGAATAGCAGCCAATGTTACTCTTTATTATGATGTTGAAATAGGTCAGGACTGTTTATTGCACAGTGGATGTGTAATTGGTGCTGATGGATTTGGTTTTGCACCTAGCTCAGAAGGCTGGGTTAAAATTATGCAGCTTGCTGCCGTTACTATAGGTAATAAGGTAGAAGTGGGTGCAAATACCACAATTGATCGTGGTGCTCTAGAGAATACTAAAGTTGGTAATGGTGTTATCATTGATAACCAAGTTCAAATTGCTCATAACGTAATTATTGGTGATAATAGCGCAATTGCGGGTTGCTCTGCGATTGCTGGCAGTACTCATATAGGTCAACGTTGTACTATTTCTGGTGGTGTCGGCATTATTGGGCATTTAACAATTGTTGATGATGTTCATGTGACTGCCATGAGTTTGGTGAGTAAGTCTATCCATAAAGCGGGCTCTTACTCTTCAGGTACTGGGTTAGAGGCAACGGATAAATGGCGTAAATCAGCCGCTAGGTTGCGAAGAATTGATGATATGGCTAAGCAGATAGCCAAGTTAGAACATAAACTTAAGTAAGAAGAAAATATAAGGTCGATAGTAGATGATGGATGTAAATGAGATTCGCCGATATCTCCCACACAGATACCCTTTTTTGTTAGTGGATCGTGTTGTTGATATTAAGTTGGGTGAATCAATTGTGGCATATAAAAATGTCACAGTGAACGAACCGTTTTTTAATGGTCATTTTCCTGATCATCCGGTTATGCCAGGTGTTCTAATTATAGAAGCAATGGCACAAGCAGCAGGTGTTTTAGGCTTTAAAACAATGGATAAGACACCAGAAGATGGTTCTATCTATTATTTCGTAGGTGCCGATAATACTCGCTTTAAGCGTCCTGTTGTACCTGGTGATAGAGTGCAGCTAGAAGCTGAAATTATTACTGAACGTCGTGGTATTTGGAAATTTGCCTGTAAAGCAACAGTAGATGGCGAACTTGCTTGTTCCGCAACTATTTTATGTGCAGATAGGAAACTCTAGTGACGATTCATGCATCAGCCATTGTTGACCCTAATGCCGAAATCGACTCAAGTGTCGAAATTGGGCCTTTTTCTGTGATTGGTGCAAATGTCAAAATTGGAGCAGGGACTGTTGTTAAATCCCATGCCGTTATTAATGGCCACACGACGATTGGTGAAGGTAATGAAATTTATCAATTTGCCTCAGTCGGTGAAGCAAACCAAGATAAAAAATATCAAGGTGAACCCACTAAGCTTGTGATTGGTGATAATAATATTATTCGTGAAAATGCCACAATACATAGGGGCACGATTCAGGATAATGGTATTACTCAAATAGGTAATGGTAATTTGTTTATGGCCAGCACACATGTTGGTCACGACTGTATTGTTGGTGACAATAATATACTGGCAAATTATGTCGCTTTAGCTGGGCATGTTGTTATTGGTGACTCTATTATTTTGGGGGGCTATACAGGCATACACCAATTTTGTCAGGTAGCATCTTTTAGTATGTGTGGAATGGGATCTATGGTAACCAAAGACATTCCAAACTATGTCATGGTCTCAGGTAATCCAGCTAAAGCTCACGGGATGAACTTTGAAGGTATGCGCCGCAGAGGTATGTCTAAAGAAGTTATTAAAGCGCTAAGGTCTGCCTATAAGTGCATCTATCTAAAAGGCAGTAAGTTAGAAGATGCAGTGAAAGAGCTTGAGCAGGGCCTAGCATTAGAATATGACGAAGTTGCCATGTTTTTAGCTTCGATAAAACGCTCTAAGCGCGGTATTATTCGATAGCATCCGTTATTGATATGCTTGAAGCTAGTAAAAACCCCAGACACTTCTGGGGTTTTTTGTTAATTAGCTCTATGAGGAAAATAAGTGTCAAATCATTACGTTTTGGTTGCGGGTGAAGCATCAGGGGATATTTTAGGTGCGAGCTTAATTTCTCATTTAAAACAACTCGATCCAGATGCAAGTTTTAGTGGTATTGGTGGTCCTTTAATGCAAGCACAAGGCTTCACTTCTTTAGTTCCTATGGATAGATTATCTGTGATGGGGCTAGTTGAGGTGTTGGGTAGGCTGAGAGAACTTCTTTCTATTCGTAAAATGCTATTTAACCTGTGTGTTGAAAACCCTCCGACCGCCTTTATTGGAATAGACTCCCCTGATTTTAACTTACCTCTTGAAAAAAAGTTAAAGCAAAAGGGTATTACTAGTATTCACTATGTTAGTCCCTCTGTCTGGGCATGGCGTCAAAAACGCATTTTTAAAATAAAAGAATCCGTTGATCTTATGCTAGCTCTATTTCCTTTTGAGACAGATATCTATCATGAGCATAAGATTCCAATTAAATGTGTTGGGCACTCGCTTGCTGATGAAATTCCTTTGCTTGTTGATCAAGCCAAAGCACGCGCCGAGTTAAAGCTTGAGTTAGAAGAGAATGCCATCTTTGCTGTTTTGCCAGGTTCAAGAGGAGGGGAAGTTAGTCGCTTAATGCCTGTGTTTGCTAAAACTATGGCCATTATTAAAAAACAAATTCCTCATGCTCAATTTCTGATTCCTGCAGTGAATGAACAAAGACGTGCTCAAATTGAAGAAACAATTGCGGCCTTGATCCTAAGTGATGATCTAAAGGCTGACTTATTACCTTCGATAGTGGTAACTGACGGCCATTCTAGAGAGTGTATGGTTGCAGCTAATGCAGTTCTACTTGCCTCAGGTACTGCTGCTCTGGAAGCTATGTTAGTTAAACGTCCAATGGTAGTAGCATACCGATTTACTAAATTGACTTATGCCATCATGTCAAGAATGATTAAAGTTCCTTATGTATCGCTGCCTAATCTATTGGCTAAAAAGGCATTAGTACCTGAGTTGATACAAGATAAAGCAAGCCCTGAAAATTTAGCAAAAAGCTTAATTGAAAGTTGGCAAAACTTCTCGCCAGATACCGAAATAGCACAAACATTTGAGCGTCTACATAGAGAGCTTAAATTAAACGCGGGTCAGCAAGCTGCAGAAGCAGTCGTCGCGTTAGTAAATCAAAAGCAAATATAGAGGCCTGGCAAGTTGGTAGATAAAAAAAAGAAAGCTAAGCCCGTATTAGAGCCTTTCGTTAGTGAGCAATATACCGGAGTTTTATTCGCGGGCTCTGACGAAGCTGGCCGAGGGCCTCTTGCTGGGGATGTTGTCGCAGCAGCTGTGATACTTGATCCTAATAATCCTATAGAAGGTTTGGCTGATTCTAAGAAATTGTCAGAAAAAAAGCGTGTTGCTTTGTTTGATGAAATTAAAGAGAAGGCACTCGCATTTTGTATTGCCAGAGCTAGCGTGGCTGAAATTGACGAAATAAATATTCTTCACGCTAGTATGCTGGCGATGCAGCGAGCTATTTCAGGTTTACCTATTGCTCCAGAGCATGCCTTGATAGATGGTAATCGTATCCCCAAAGATTTACCTTGCACGGCAGAAGCTGTCATAAAAGGGGATGATAGAGTTGAGGCAATTTCAGCTGCATCTATTTTAGCTAAGGTAGAGCGTGATAATGAAATAAGTGCTTTGGCGGAACGATATCCAGGTTATGGCCTAGAGAAACATAAGGGATATCCAACAGCACAACACCTAGAAGCATTAGAAACATTAGGTGTGACCCCTATTCATAGACAGAGTTTTGGCCCTGTTAAACGTATTATTGAAAAGTTAGCTTAAAGGTTTACACGTGTCGACATCCTTCGTACATCTTAAATTACATACAGAATTCTCTTTAGTTGATGGTCTAGTAAAGATTAAAGGTTTATTAGGTGCGACTGCTGATTTAGGTATGCCTGCTGTTGCAATGACAGATGAAAATAACCTTTGTGGCTTTGTGCGTTTTTATAAGGGCACAATGGGGAGTGGTATTAAGCCCATTTGTGGTGCTGATGTTGTTATAGAAGCGGATGGTGAGTTAGAAGAAAACCATAGGTTGACCATGCTTGCTATGACAAACAAGGGTTACAAGAATATCATCGAAGTAATATCGAAAGGATATCAGCTTGGTCAGTTTGAAGGGCGTCCGATAGTTCAGCGAGCCTGGGTTGAAGAGCATGCAGAAGATGTCATTCTTATCTCAGGTGCTCAATATGGCGATATTGGACAGTATCTGACACTACAAAAAACTACTCATGCTAAGCATCAACTTGAACGTTGGATGCAAATTTTTCCTAATCGCTTTTATGTAGAGCTTCAAAGAACTAGTCGAGTGGGCGAAGAAGAGTATATTCATGCTGTTATTCCCTTAGCTCAAGAGTTAGGTTGTCCTGTCGTTGCAACAAATGATGTGCGTTTTCTTAAGCGTGAAGACTTTGATTCCCACGAAGCGCGTGTTTGCATACATGATGGTGTCACCATAGATGACCCAAGACGGAAAAAGCGATACTCAGAAGAGCAATACCTTAAATCAGCCGATGAAATGGAAGCCTTATTTGAAGATATTCCTGAAGCGTTAGAAAATACGGTTGAGATAGCAAAACGTTGTAATGTAGATGTTCTGTTGGGCGAGTATTTTTTGCCAGATTTCCCTGTGCCTGAAGGCATGACAATGGATGTTTTCTTTAGTGAGCTTTCCTTTAAAGGTCTAGAAGAGCGTTTTGACTTTCTAGTCAATAAGTATGGCGATCGTATCGCTAATAAAAAGCAAGAATATTGGGATAGACTAGAGTTCGAGCTCAATATTATTAATCAAATGGGGTTCCCAGGATATTTCTTAATCGTAATGGACTTTATCCAATGGGCTAAAGATAACGATATCCCTGTTGGCCCTGGACGAGGTTCTGGTGCGGGTTCACTTGTTGCTTATGCACTCAAAATCACTGACTTGGACCCACTGGAATACGACTTACTATTCGAACGATTCCTTAACCCTGAACGTGTATCCATGCCCGATTTTGATATCGACTTTTGTATGGATAACCGAGATAAGGTGATCGACTATGTAGCAAGAACATATGGTCGTGATGCGGTATCCCAGATTATTACGTTTGGTGCTATGGCGGCTAAAGCTGTGGTTCGAGATGTTGCACGGGTACAAGGTAAGCCCTATAGCCTGGGTGACAAACTTTCAAAACTGATCCCTTTTGAAATTGGCATGACTTTGAACAAAGCCCTTGAAGAAGAGCCAATGCTAAAGGAATTTATTGATGGTGATGAGGAAGCGGGCGAAGTGATGGAAATGGCACTTTCGTTAGAAGGTGTTGTTAGAAACTTTGGTAAGCACGCAGGGGGCGTGGTAATAGCGCCAACAAAATTAACTGATTTTTCACCACTTTATTGTGAAGAAGATGGTTCAGGTTTAGTTACTCAGTATGATAAAAATGATGTAGAAGAAGCTGGCCTTGTAAAGTTTGACTTCCTAGGTCTAAAAACACTGACGGTTGTTGATTGGGCGATGAAGAATATCAATGATATTCAAGCCCGAGAAGGCAAGCCTGCGCTTGATATCTCTCTTATTGATTTAGAAGATAAACCAACTTATGACATGCTTCAAAGAGCTGAGACGACGGCCGTTTTCCAGTTAGAGTCGCGAGGCATGAAGGAGCTAATTAAAAAGCTATTGCCTTCGCGTTTTGAGGATATTGTCGCTCTGGTAGCGCTTTATCGTCCTGGTCCTTTAGGGTCGGGCATGGTAGATGACTTCATCAACCGTAAGCATGGGCGTTCAGAGCTTGCTTTCCCTCATCCTGATTATCAGCATGATGACCTAATCCCAGTGCTAGAACCAACTTACGGTATTATTTTGTACCAAGAGCAGGTTATGCAAATTGCTCAGGTGTTGGCGCGATTTAGCTTGGGTGGTGCCGATTTATTACGTCGTGCTATGGGTAAGAAAAAGCCTGAAGTAATGGCAGAACAGCGCTTACTCTTTATGGAAGGTGCGGGTAAGTACGATATCAGTGATGATTTGTCAGGTAACATCTTCGACTTGATGGAGAAATTCGCAGGTTATGGCTTTAACAAATCTCACTCTGCTGCATATGCCTTAGTTTCTTATCAGACAGCATGGTTGAAACATCATTATCCAGCACCCTTTATGGCGGCGGTATTATCTGCCGATATGCAAAACACAGATAAGATAGTTATCTTCATTGAAGAATGTCGTGCTATGAAGCTTCAACTTGAGTTGCCAAATGTTAATGAGTCTGTATACAAGTTTACTGTAAATAGCGCTGGATCTATTGTCTATGGTTTAGGTGCGATTAAAGGTGTGGGTGAAGGCCCCATTGAAGCAATTACTCAGGCTCGTGAAGATGGACCTTTTGAGCATATTTTTGACTTCTGTAAGCGGATCGGTAAAAAAGTAAATAAACGAGTGATGGAAGCCCTGATTCGATCAGGTGCGCTTGATCAAATTGGCCCAAATCGCGCAACCTTATTTGCCTCAATCGATGAAGCCCTAAAGCGTGCTGATAGAATTGCCAAAGATGAAGATGCCGGCATGATGGACCTTTTCGGTGTTGCTGTCGAAGAATCTACGGAAGGGGCTTATGACGAAATAGGGATTCAACATGAATGGCCGTCTCGTCAACGACTAGACGGTGAAAAAGATACGCTTGGCTTGTATGTAACGGGTCATCCAATTGATGATTATGAAAAAGAAATTCGACGCTTTGCCCGCTCACGTATTGTTGATTTACAGCCAAAACGAGGTGATTCGCAAATTATGGCGGGTCTTATCGTTGAAATGCGTATCACCAAGAGTAAGAAAGGCGGCAATATCGCATTTGTGACTTTGGATGATAGGTCTGCACGTATTGAAGTGACAGTCTTTCCTGATAGTTATGAAGAATTTAAAGATGTCATTCAAAAGGATCAAGTTGTCGTTGTTGAGGGGGAAATCAGTAACGATGAGTTCCGAGGTGGCCAAAAGGTCATTGCTCGTAAAGTAATGGATATTGCTCAAGCACGAATAAGATATGTTCAAGCTTTAAGGATTGATTGGCAGTCTGATACAGTGTCGAGTATGGATATACAAACTTTATCTCAGTTCTTGCAACCTTATCGAGGAGATGGTTGTGATGTGGTAGTAAGTTTTGCAACAGATCATGCAGAAGGAGACATTTGTTTGGGTCAAAGTTGGAAAATTATGCCTGATGACCAATTAATGTACGATCTTAAAAAACAATACGGTCAACAAAACGTTCAGCTCGTGTATAATTAGCGGCATTTTAGAATTATAAGACAGAAAACTTGTTGATATTATTGGTGCAATTTAATGGTATTAGACAAGTAGTGATTGGAATGACTCTGATTTCTTTAGAGAAATCGTATAAAAAGAGCATTCTCTCGATGGCAACTAAACAGCAGTGATTAAATAATGAATTTAAACTATTTACCTTTTGAACAACCAATTGCTGAACTTGAGCAAAAAATTGAAGAGTTACGCTTGGTTGGTAATGATAATCAACTTAATATCAGCGACGAAATCAGTCGTTTAGAAGAGAAAAAGATTACCCTAACTCAGTCACTGTTTAGTAATCTAGGTGCATGGGAAGTATCTCAACTTGCACGTCACCCAAAACGTCCTTATACCTTGGATTATATCGAGCACGCTTTTACCGATTTTGAAGAAATGCATGGTGACCGTCATTATGCTGATGATCGTGCCATTGTTGGTGGTGTAGCGCGTTTAGATGGTAAACCCGTTATGGTTATCGGCCATCAAAAAGGACGTGAAGTAAAAGAAAAGGTACTACGTAACTTTGGTATGCCTGCACCTGAAGGTTATCGTAAGGCGCTACGTTTGATGCAAACAGCTGAACGTTTTAATATGCCAATTGTGACTTTAATTGACACCCCTGGGGCATACCCAGGTATCGGTGCTGAAGAGCGTGGTCAAAGTGAAGCGATTGCTTACAATCTAGCTGTTATGTCTCGACTGAAAACGCCTATTATCGCAACAGTTATTGGCGAAGGTGGTTCTGGTGGTGCGTTAGCAATCGGTGTATGCGATGAATTGATGATGATGCAATACGGTACCTACTCGGTAATTTCTCCAGAAGGTTGTGCGTCTATCCTATGGAAAAGTGCTGACCGTGCTTCTGATGCTGCAAAGGCTATGGGTATTACAGCGGACCGTCTGCAAGAGCTTGGTTTAGTTGATAAAATTATCGCTGAACCTATGGGCGGTGCACATGTACATCATGAACAAACAGCGCAAAGCTATAAAGAGAATGTACTTGAAGCGCTAGATCGTATGAATGCATTAACAACTGATGAGTTATTAGAGCGTCGCTACCAAAGATTGATGTCTTACGGACTATAATATTTAATAGTTCAGAGCGTGAATGCTGATGCTAAAAAGCCTCCTAATGGAGGCTTTTTTATATTTAAACCTTAACCAATAGAGTGGTGCTAATGCAACTTTTCAAAGAAACATTCGAAATGAGTTTAGAAGGCTCTTTTCAGAACTATTTGAAAGGAAGTGATAAACCTATTCTGATTGGTTTAAGTGGTGGTGTTGATTCTGTTGTTTTATTGCATTTATTGGTTGAGTTAGGGCTTTCTGAGCGTTTAAAAGCCATTCATATACACCATGGTTTAAGTGAAAATGCTGATGATTGGCTTAGCTTTTGTGACGCTCTATGTCATAAATATCAAGTGGCATTTCAAGGTCTCAAGGTTGAATTAAATACGCAAAAGCATTCAATTGAAGAAGCCGCTAGGGTTGCTCGATACGATGTTTTTGCTAGGCATTTGAGTGAAGGTGCTTATCTTTTATTAGCGCATCATGCCGGTGACCAGGCAGAAACATTAATGTTTCGTTTGTTAAGGGGGACCGGTGGCAAAGGCTTAGCGGGTATGCCTGAAACGCGTACTTTGTCAGACGGCTATCTTTATCGACCATTATTGCCTTTTGATAAAAACAGTTTGATTGAATATGCAAAACAAAATGTTCTAGATTGGGTTGAGGATGAGTCCAATCGGGATGAAATTTATAGTCGTAACCATATTCGTCACCGTATCATTCCAGCACTGCAGACTTTTGAAAAAGAAGCAGAGCTTAGAATTGAGCAAGCCGCCAGGCGATTAGCTTTTGATTATCAAATGTTGTCGAATTTGAGCCAAGAAAAGCTAGCTAAGTGGCAAGCGATTGATGGAAGCTTATACCTAGGAGAGCTTGCTGTACTTACTCAAAAAGAGCGAACCTTTTGGTTACGTCAATATCTTGAGTTATTTTCGCTAAGTTTGACCCAGGCTCAAGTTCTAGCGCTTGATACGAGCTTTTTTAGCCAGCAAGATAAACAGCCTTGTTTTAAACATAAACAGGCGCGTCTAATGCGCTTTCAAGGGCGTTTGTATGTGCTGCCAGCAAATTTAATTGATCAGAATTTTGGGATAAGTTTGGCTACGCCTGTAGAGCGAGAGTATGATTTCTATCATTTATCTATCAATGATAAGCAAGCTTTAGACTATGATGATTTTTGTTTGGCTGTTAAACCAGAATCCTGTGATTTGTTATTAACTAATGGTCATTCTCGTAAATTAAAAAAATGGTTTAACGATGAAAAAATCCCAGTATGGTGGCGTGAGCACTTACCTTATCTATTTTACAAAGGTGAACTTGTTGCTATTGCAAATATTTGGGTTAAGCCGAGCTTTCAAACTCGTATAGATATTAAATGGCAACCGAAAACGCTGCTGACTTGGCCAAAAATTTAACTTTTAAAAATCCATTTTCTTAAATCTCTTAGCCTCAAGGGAATTTATCTCTATTTAAGTCCTATTCTGGATTTATCGATTGAGTGATAAGTCATCAAATGGTATTATTTCGACCCGTCAGAAGGCATGGCTCAACATGTCATCAACTCTATTTTTCATCTATAAAGGCGGGCTTTTCATAAATGGCGACTCGATACATTTTCGTCACAGGCGGCGTAGTTTCTTCTCTTGGTAAAGGATTGGCAGCAGCCTCTCTAGCAGCGATCCTTGAATCGCGCGGCCTTAAAGTCACTATGCTTAAACTGGATCCTTACATCAACGTTGATCCAGGTACCATGAGCCCTTTCCAACATGGTGAAGTTTTTGTTACCGAAGATGGTGCTGAGACCGATTTAGATCTTGGTCACTATGAGCGTTTTATCTCAACCAAAATGGGCAAACGCAATAACTTTACATCAGGTAGAATCTATCAAAGTGTACTGAAAAAAGAACGCCGTGGTGATTACCTTGGCGGTACTGTACAAGTGATTCCACACATTACTGATGAAATTAAACGCCGTGTAATTACTGGTGCAGAAGGTTCTGATGTTGCTCTAGTAGAAATTGGTGGCACAGTAGGTGATATTGAATCACAACCTTTCCTTGAAGCGGTACGTCAACTGAAAGTAGAGCTAGGCTCTCATCGTGCTTTGTTTATGCACCTTACATTAGTGCCTTATATTCGCACTGCTGGTGAAACTAAAACGAAGCCAACACAGCACTCAGTTAAAGAGTTACGCTCTATTGGTATTCAACCTGATATTCTACTATGTCGCTCTGAAGTGTCTATTGAAGCACCTGAGCGTAAGAAGATCTCTCTTTTCACTAACGTAGATGAAAGAGCTGTTATCTCTCTTCCTGATGCTGATACGATTTATAGCATTCCACAGCACCTGAATAATCAAGGTTTAGATAGCCTAATTGTTGATCGCTTTAGTCTAGACTGCGGTATTCCTGATCTTGCTATCTGGAATAAGGTGGCACAAGCCAAACTTAATCCAGAGAAACAAGTTAATATTGCCATGGTTGGTAAATACATGGAGCTTCTAGATGCTTATAAGTCTCTGATTGAAGCCATGGATCATGCTGGTATTCACGCACAAACTAAAGTGAAGCTACATTATATCGACTCTGAAACTATCGAGAATGAAGGCACTGAAGTTCTAAAATCAATGGATGCTATCTTAGTGCCAGGTGGTTTTGGTGAGCGTGGTGTTGAGGGTAAAATTTTAACTGCTCAGTATGCTCGTGAGAATAAAATTCCTTATCTAGGTATCTGTCTAGGTATGCAGGTTGCTGTTATTGAGTTTGCGCGAAATGTTGCAAAACTAAACGGTGCCCATAGTACAGAGTTCAACTTAAAAACAGAGAACCCAGTAGTCGGTCTTATTACAGAATGGACTGATTCAGAAGGTTCCAAAGAAATACGGTCAGAGGAATCAGACCTAGGTGGCACTATGCGTCTTGGTGCACAAAACTGTAACTTGCTTGATGGTTCAAAAGCGCACACCGCTTATGGTCAACCTGTTATTAGTGAACGTCACCGTCACCGTTATGAAGTCAATAACTACTATTTGACTGCATTGGAAGAAGCTGGACTGACAATTTCAGGTCGTTCAGAAGATAACTCTCTAGTAGAAATGATTGAGATAGCAGATCACCCATGGTTTGTTGCTTGTCAGTTCCATCCAGAGTTCACTTCCACGCCACGCTATGGTCATGGCCTATTTAGTGCGTTCGTACACGCCGCTCTAAAATACGCTGGTAAAGAGAAATAAGTGCTGCGCCTTAGGGGGCGTAGTTTTTTCATTTTATTGATAAAAGGTTTGTTATGACTCAGATCATTGATATTAAGGCGAGAGAAGTTCTTGATTCTCGAGGTAATCCAACAGTTGAAGCTGACGTAATCTTGGCTGATGCTTCTGTTGGTTCTGCTTGTGCTCCATCTGGTGCTTCTACTGGTTCTCGTGAAGCACTTGAACTACGTGATGGTGATAAGAGTCGTTACCTAGGTAAAGGTGTATTAAAAGCAGTTGCAGCTGTAAATGGTCCAATTCGTGAAGCTTTACTAGGTAAAGATGCGGAAAACCAAGCTGAACTAGATCAAATTATGATCGACCTAGATGGCACAGAAAATAAATCTACTTTTGGTGCGAATGCTATTCTAGCAGTATCGCTTGCCGCAGCTAAAGCTGCAGCAGCCGCTAAGAAAATGCCTTTGTATGAGCATATTGCTGAAATCAATGGTACAGCGGGTCAATTCTCTATGCCTGTTCCTATGATGAACATCATCAATGGTGGAGAGCATGCTGATAACAATGTAGATATCCAAGAGTTTATGGTTCAGCCTGTTGGCGCACCTAACTTCCGTGAAGCATTGCGTTACGGTGCTGAAATCTTTCATGCCTTGAAAAAAGTATTGAGCGATCGTGGTCTTAATACTGCGGTTGGTGATGAAGGTGGCTTCGCACCAAACCTAGCATCAAATGCAGAAGCCCTGGCTGTAATTAAAGAAGCTGTTGCCAATGCCGGTTACGAGTTAGGTAAAGACATTACTCTAGCAATGGACTGTGCTGCATCAGAATTCTTTGAAGATGGCCAATACAATCTGAAAGGTGAAGGTAAAGTATTCTCTTCAGAAGGTTTCTCTGACTACCTAGCTGATCTTTGTGAACAGTATCCAATCGTATCAATTGAAGATGGTTTGAATGAGTCTGATTGGGAAGGTTTTGCTTACCAAACTAAGATTCTAGGCGATAAGATTCAACTAGTAGGTGACGATTTATTCGTAACCAATACTAAGATTCTGAAACGTGGTATTGATGAAGGTATTGCTAACTCTATCTTGATCAAATTTAACCAAATCGGTTCTTTGACTGAAACGCTGGAAGCTATCAAAATGGCTAAAGCGGCAGGTTATACTGCTGTAATTTCTCACCGTTCTGGTGAAACTGAAGATGCAACAATTGCAGATTTGGCAGTAGGTACAGCGGCTGGCCAAATTAAGACAGGCTCTCTATGTCGTTCTGACCGTGTTGCTAAGTACAATCAATTGCTTCGTATTGAAGAGCAATTAGGTGGTAAAGCACCTTATAACGGTCTTTCAGAGATCAAAGGTCAAGCTTAATCTAACAAACTAGGTTAAGTAAAAAAGGGAGAACCTAGGTTCTCCCTTTTTTTGTTTTACCCAATATTGGACGTGATTTATAGTAGGAGCTCTTTTTCAGGAATGATCATTTCAATGCAACGATTAGTGTCCCTATTGTTCGCACTTATGGCGATCTACCTTACTTACCAACTTGTATATGGTGAGCAAGGTCATAAACGTCAGGAAGAGCTAAGCAAACAGGTTGAGTTTCAGGAGCTGACCAACGATAGACTCGCTCAGCGCAATGCAGCTTTGCGAGCACAGTTGTCGAACCTTAGAAATGGACAAGATGCAGTTGAAGAAAAGATTCGTACCGAGCTGCAATATATTAAAGAAGGTGAAACCTTTTATAGGATGGTAGACCAATGACAGATTCCTATTGGGTTATTTTACCTGCGGCGGGCGTCGGTGCTCGAATGCAGGCTAACGTCCCAAAGCAATACTTAACGCTAGATGGCCAATATTTAATAGATCAAACTATCAAGCGTTTACTTAGTCATGAAAAAATAAATAATATTGCTGTTGGTCTAAGTGTGAATGATGCTTATTGGCTAGATTCAATTTGGGCTAATGATAAACGTGTTCACCGTTATATTGGCGGCAAAGAGCGCAGTGATACCGTGTTAAATGGCTTATCTTTTATTATGGACAAACATACTATAAAAGATGAATTTGTTTTAGTTCACGATGCTGCTAGGCCGTTAATTTCACTGTCTGAAATCGATGACTTATTGGCGAATAACAATCCAGTGGGCGCCCTGTTAGCTATGCCTGCAAAAGATACAATCAAGCAATCAAAGCAGGCATCTAAGCATCAAACGCATGTGCAAACGAGTCTAGATAGGCAGTTCATTTGGCATGCGCAAACACCGCAAAAATTTAAAGCAGATGCACTTTTTGCAGCCTTAATCAAAGCTAAAAAACAAAATTTAATGATTACTGATGAAAGCTCTGCGCTTGAGTCGGTAGGACAATATCCTGATTTGGTAGAAGGTAAAGCAAGTAACTTTAAAGTTACTCTACCCATCGATTTAGTAATGGCCCAAGCCTTACTTCCTTTACTTGATAACCATTAATTGAACGAATGAATAAGGTGAATTATTTATGCTGCCATTTCGTATTGGCCATGGCTTTGATGTCCATAAATTTGGTGAAGGTGATGAAATAATTTTAGGTGGGGTTCGTATTCCTTACCAACAAGGGCTGATAGCTCATTCTGATGGAGATGTCGTTCTTCATGCTTTAACCGATGCTATTTTAGGGGCGGCAGCGCTCGGTGATATCGGCAAACATTTTCCCGATACTAATCCTGATTTTGCCGGAGCAGATAGCCGAGTTTTACTAAAAAAGGCCTATCAAGAAGTACTTAAGAAAGGCTATAAACTAGGTAATTTAGATATTACCATCATGGCTCAAGCGCCCAAAATGGCTCCTCATATTGATCCTATGAGAAACAACATCGCTCAGGATTTAGGGCTTGATATTGATTGTGTCAATGTCAAAGCAACGACGACAGAGAAACTCGGCTTTACTGGGCGTAAGGAAGGTATTGCAGTGGCCTCTGTTGCTTTGCTTATCGCTGCTGAATAAATAGATTTACTAAGCCTACTAGATAGCGCTTGAATGACAAGGTTGTAGAATGAATACTGATTGGCGATATGCATGGTCTAAACCACAGGTTACAGGTGATTTAAAAACAAGTGCCCAAGACTTTTATGTTGAAGAAGAGCTGGGCTTTGAGCCTGAAGGCAAGGGTGAGCATCTCTACCTTTTCATTGAAAAGCAGGGCGTCAATACAGAGTTCTTAGCGCGCCTTATCGCAAGGCATGCTGATATTGCTGTTAATAAGGTCACCTATAGTGGAGTAAAAGATAGGCATGCGGTAACACGCCAATGGTTTTGTTTACATGTGCTAAATAAAACCTTAGATGGTGCTGGTTTAATGCAGGCTATCGGTGAAGAGCTTGCACCAGAAGAGAGTATTAAGCTGGTTCAGATGGTGAAGCACCCTCGCAAACTTAAAGTTGGCGTTCATAAGACAAATCGCTTTGTTCTTAGAATAAGGAATTTAGCTGGAAATTTAGATGATCTAGCTGATCGTCTTGCACTTGTCGCACTTGAAGGCGTGCCTAATTATTTTGGACCGCAGCGATTTGGTATTAACGGTAATAACCTAGCCCAAGGAAGTCGTTGGTTAGCAAAAGAGCCATCACCAAAAAAACGTTTAACCAAGACTGAATCATTTTGGCTTTCTGCAATACGTTCTTGGTTTTTTAATCAAGCGTTAAGTGACCAAGTTGCTTCTGGTTTATGGGGGCAAGTGTTTATTGACGATAGAGTTCAGTTACAAGGAACACAGTCTTCTTTTAAGGTAGATGAACTCAATGCTAATTTGTTAAGACGTTTGCATCAATTAGATTTACATCCTCAGCTACCTTTAGCTAATAATGGTGCACTTGCTGATACTAGTTTGTTAAGAGCACACTCAATGGAACAATCTTGGAAAGAAGATGATGTTTTATTAGAGCAGCTAAATCGTCTTTCTTTAGGTCGTGAGCAAAGAGCGACTCGAGTCATTCCTGAAAACATGGTCTGGGAATTGCTTAACGATCAACTGATTGTGCAATTTAGCCTGCCTAAAGGTTGTTTTGCGACGAGCGTTTTACGTGAATTAATCGACTTTACCGATGTATCTAATTTGAGTGCCAATGAGAATACTAATAGCGAATGATGATGGAGTGGATGCGAAAGGTATCCAAACTCTAAATCAATTTTTATCCAGTAAATATGAGACTGTTTTAGTCGCGCCTGATCGTAACCGCAGTGGGGCAAGTAACTCTTTAACCTTGACGCGAACTCTTCAGCCTAAACAAGTAGCACAAGGGCAGTACAGTGTTGATGGTACACCGTCTGATTGTGTTAATTTGGCTATTTCAGAAGTTATCGATGGTAGATTTGATTTCGTTGTTTCTGGTATTAATCATGGTCCGAATTTAGGCGATGACGTCATTTATTCCGGTACTGTCGCAGCGGCTATGGAGGCTCGTCATGTTGGGTGCTTCGCTATCGCAGTATCATTAGTTGGAAATAGACATTTTGATACAGCTGCAAAAGTCATTATGAATTTGATTGCAGATCAAGATGCTTTAAATGAGCTGAGTGTGTCTTTGCCCAAAGGCAGCATTTTGAATGTCAATGTACCTGACGTTGAGTTTGAACAAATCAAAGGTTTTAAAGTAACACGATTAGGCTATCGTAAATCTGCTCAACCAGCCATATCCGCTCAACATCCCAAAGGCATATCAAGTTATTGGATTGGTGCTTTATCTGAACCTCATGATGAAAAAGAAGGAACAGATTTTCATGCGATTAATCAGGGTTACGTTTCTATCACTCCCTTGCATACAGATATGACATGTTACAATGCCATGACTTCTATCTCTACTTGGTTAGACACGCCTTTAGATGAAAATGAATAGTTTAAAAAGTTTAGTAAGAACCTCTGAGAGTCGTGCTTCAAGCATGATTAGCGATTTAAGAAGGCAAGGGATAGAAAATGAAGCTTTATTAGCAAAAATGGCTGAGTTACCACGCCATATTTTTGTTGAGCCTGCTTTTTCTCATCTTGCTTATTCTTCTACGCCTTTACCTATTGGCCATAATCAAACAATTAGCCAGCCTTTTACTGTTGCCAGAATGACGCAATGGTTACTGCAGTATGCGCGTTTAGGGAGAGTGTTAGAGGTTGGGACAGGGTCTGGTTATCAAACAGCCTTGCTTGCTCACTTTTTTAATAAAGTGCATACCATAGAGCGAAAACAAGCTTTGCACGAAATTGCTAAGCAAAGGTTAACTCAGCTAAATATTAATAATGTTGAATATCTATATGGTGATGCGAATAAAGGCTGGCCAAATAGTGTTGCGTTAGATGCCATTATTGTGACAGCCATGGTTAATAAGGTGCCTACTGCCTTGTTAGAGAACTTAAAAGAGGGTGGAATTTTAATTATGCCAATTGAAGATACTGTTTCATGTGTCGCTTGTTGGCTAAAAGAGGGAGCTAAGTGGAAGCGTTTGGATGATGAAAAAGCTCACTTTGTTCCTCTGTTAGAAGGTTTAGAAGATGAATAAATGGGTAAAGATTTACTTTAGTGGCATTTTTATGGGGGCTGCAGATATTGTCCCTGGTGTTTCTGGTGGCACTATTGCGTTTATATTAGGGGTTTATGAACGTTTGATCTCAGCACTTAGTGGCGTTAATAAGGAAAGCATACAATTGCTTTTCAAGGGAGACATTAAGGGGCTTTGGAAACATTTTGACACAAGCTTCTTACTTGTCTTAGGAGTAGGTATTCTAACTAGCTTGATTGCCTTGTCTGGGGCTATTTCTTTTGCCTTAGAGTTTTACCCTAGATATTTAGCAAGTTTCTTCCTTGGTCTTATTCTTGCGTCTGCTGCATTATTGTCAAAAGATTTACCTAAACTGCAAATTAAGCATTTGATAATGATTTTACTGGGTTGCTGTTTTGGCCTGCTAGTGTCTTTGTTATCACCCACGAATATCAATGTCACACCTTTAATGATTATTCTCTCTGGCATGATTGCTATTTGTGCCATGTTATTACCGGGTATATCAGGTAGCTTTATTCTATTAATGTTAGGTATGTATGGACCAGTGTTATTGGCAATAAAAAACTTAGAATTAAGTGTTTTAGCTTTGTTTGCCTCTGGGGCTTTATTAGGATTACTGACATTTTCTAAATTACTTAAGTATTTGATGACTTATTTTAGAGAGATAACTATTTCATTTTTAATTGGCGTTATGTTGGGATCATTGTTAAAAATCTGGCCATGGAAAAATATAGGTCAGTGGACCAATATTGATGGTAAAGATGTGCCCGAAAATGTCATGTATGTGATGCCTTGGAATATTAATGATTATCAAATGTCATCTGATTTAGTTTATCCCTTGTGCTTTGTATTGCTTGGTATTTTTATAATTAAGGCGATAAATAACATTTTTTTACTTAATGATACGAATGATATAGATACGAAACGTTAATTCATCTTTCAAAAGTGAGCTCTAATATAATTTCTAATGACAAGTAAGAAGAGAATAATAAAGTTAATTGATTTAATTGCTGTTAGCTTAGCTGGCATGATGCTTTACGGCTGTGCCAGTGACCCTTTGAACTTTTCTGGAGCTTCAAATTCAAAAAAATCAAACTGGACGCCTGACCTTTCCTTTGGAAAACAAAAAACTGTAAGCGGCTACTATCGCGTAAAGTCAGGCGACACTTTATTTTCTATCGCATTTAAGTACGGCCTTAATTATAAAGAGCTTGCTGCTCTAAATAAGATTCCTGCACCTTATGTAATTTATCCAAAACAGAAAATTCGTTTATCAAACAAGGTTAAAACGGTTAAACAAACGGTTAAGAAAAGTACTGCAAATAGCCAAAAAGCGAAAACAACCCCGACAAAGGTGGTCAAAAGTAATAAAAAGCAAACCACTGTAAGTAATAAGAACCAAATAGCAAAAACACCATCTAATACTAAAACTAAGTCCAAAAAAGCCCTAAATTGGGTATGGCCTGTGTCGGGAGATGTAATTAAGGGGTTTTCAAACAAGGGTGTTAGTAGTAAAGGTATAGATATCAAAGGCAAAAAAAATGGCAAGGTGGTTTCTGCTTCTGATGGTATTGTTGTTTACGCAGGGAATGGATTAATTGGTTACGGTAATCTTGTTATTGTAAAACATAGTGATGAATACCTAAGCGCTTATGCTTATAACCAAGAAATTTTAGTGAAAGAGCAACAATCTGTTAAAGCCGGTCAAAAACTTGCAATCATCGGAGGAAAGGGATCACAAACATCATTATTGCACTTTGAGGTTAGGAAAGACGGTCAGCCAATAAACCCATTAAAAGTATTACCCAAATAATAACAACTCATTGGGTATTTGGAGGGAACATGAAAGCTGTAGAAATCGTAAAAGCAGAGGATGTAGCATTATCGTCAGGTAATGATATTGAGAATGGTCTTAATCTAGATGATGTTGATACTAACGAAGAGTTTGAATCAGCAGTTACTGCAAGATATGCCAATGAGGATGTTGGTAAAAATCTTGATGTTACTCAGATGTATTTAAGTGAAATTGGTTTTTCTCCTTTATTAAGCGCGGAAGAAGAAGTTTATTATGCGCGTAAGTCTTTAAAAGGTGATGAGTCATCACGTAAAAGGATGATAGAAAGTAACCTGAGGCTGGTGGTGAAGATTTCACGTCGCTACCTTAATCGTGGCCTATCACTACTAGATTTGATCGAAGAGGGCAACTTAGGCCTTATCAGAGCGGTTGAGAAGTTTGACCCAGAAAGAGGTTTTCGTTTCTCAACTTATGCAACATGGTGGATTCGACAAACAATCGAACGTGCCATTATGAATCAAACTAGAACAATTCGATTACCTATTCATGTCGTAAAAGAACTGAATGTTTACCTAAGAGCTGCGCGTGAGCTAACGCAAAAGCTCGACCATGAGCCAAGTGCAGAAGATATAGCTGAATTGCTTGATCGTCCTGTGGAAGACGTGCAAAAGATGCTGAGCTTGAATGAACGTATCAGCTCGATCGATTCCCCTGTCGGTGGTATGGATACAGATAAAAGCTTGGTTGAAATTATTGCAGATGAAAACCACGCTGGACCAGAAGACGAAAGACAATTTAGTGATGTGGTTCACAATATTGACCACTGGCTTAATGATTTAAATGAAAAACAAAGAGAAGTAATTGCACGCCGATTTGGTCTGCGTGGCTATGAGCCAAGCACTCTAGAAGATGTCGGTGCTGAGATAGGCCTAACACGTGAACGTGTTCGTCAGATTCAGGTTGAAGCTTTAAGGAAGCTTAAGTTAATGATGGAGAAACAAGGTTTGTCTTTGGATGATGTTATGCATTTGAATGACTAATTAAAAGACAAACGATAAACAAAAACCAACTGTATTACAGTTGGTTTTTTTCTGCCTGAATTTTGTCGATAGATTAAGGAAGCTGCGAATAAGTCTTACCGCCTCAGCATGTGGATAAAAGTCGCTAGATTTATGGTGAGGCGTGCAACTTAATAGTGATTCTATTGATAAGCTCTTCAATGTAAAGATAGGGCTTTAGACCACCTCCTTCGGCTCTTTGAAGCATACCTAAATGGCATTTCAGAAAAAGTAACCCCTTGAGTGATACTTTTCCCCATTAACTTAAAAGAACAGACTGAGAAGAGGCGACTTATTGGTAGGTTCTTTATTATTCACTGATTTGTTCAAACTTAGTTTGGATTTTACTTAGCAGTTTATCTGACATGCCTTTAATCGAGTAGCTTAGCTTTTCATTCCCTTTTTCATCCGTGTGTATCTCCGGTAACCCTGTAAAGACTTTATTCTGAATTTCAGGTAAAACGAAAATGGCTTCACTAATTGCAGTTGTTTTTACTTCGATCTCATCGCTCAATTGTTTTATTTCTCTAAATAGCTCTTCAAATTCCATCGGTATGTTATCTGCCTGTTCCATACGTTGGGCGAGATTTTTAATACCATCATCAATCACTATCTTATATTCAATGCTAGGAGTGTCGGTATAAATATCTGACTGTAAGAGTTTTTCTAATAAGTTAGTAAATAACTTTGCAGTGCAAATAGCATTTAAATAAAGCTGATCTTCACATTCACTTGCACTAAATAGAATTAAAGTCGCGTTTTCTTGATATTGATGAACTTGCCCGCAATAGGCTTCACTAGCTTGAAACATAGCCCGATAAACAGGGGTGAAAAGGTTCGCGATTTGAATAGGGGTAAACTCTTCTTGCCACTGAGACATATTGGTTAATTCAATATAAAGAATGCAGCTTCTTTGTTTATCTTCTTCAAAAATTTGCTCGAAATTAAACTCAAACTGATCCTCTTTATCTATCCCTGTTTCTGCTTCTAAGATTTGTATATTTGTATCTGTTTGGGTTTTCTTGTCGCCTTGTGCGCTAGGCAGCCATTCAAGGGACTGCACTTTAGCAAGTAAGCCTAATAATGTGTTTGCTTCCTTATAAAGCCCCTTGTTGAGGTGTGCATCGGTATGGCCTTTAAGAAGGGCTTCTAATGCTTCACTCACATTTGTGATAGGGGCGAAGAGCTTTTTGGTCATAAAAAAGACAATGAAAAGTGCAATCGCTGTAATAAATATACTAACGCTAATAAGCAAAGAATTTAGTCTAGAAAGAATGTTCTGAGTAGGCGTTTTATCAAGCGTAATAATGACGTGCCCTACGACTTCTTGTCTAAATTTAACACTAGAGCTAAATACTCTTTTGTTTTCACTAAGGCTAATATCACTATCATTTAAATGGCTACTGTTATCACTCGAAGCTTCAGCAAGTAGCTCGTCTTTTTTATTAAATACTCGCGCACTTAAAATATTTTCGTCAACGACAAGCCTCGTGAGCAGTACATTTAAGCTTAATAGATCATTGGTTAAAATTGATTGGGTTGCATTAAAGGCTGCTTGCGTTGCTAAGCTGCTACCCAGCACTTCGGTTTGTTGGGTTAAATAACCTTCAAGCGTGTTAGTAATAGTCGCCCAAAAAATGGTAAGTGAGATCAAAATTAAGCTGAGAAAAGTCATTAAAGTGACTATTGAGGCACTTATTCTCTGTTCAAGAGTCGTGCTGAGATTGCGAGCTTTTGCTTTGATATCCATTATTCTGTCAATATTCCAAAGGCGTCTAAATGTCAGGGTGTTTATATGCTATCGGCTGAGATTAGTTTTCTTTAATTTGCATATTTGTTAATCAGTTAGCCTTTTTTCATCATGTGGCAGCTAGGGCTTCCCTGTGATGTTTTTGTTATTACTTTACTCAGTCTTTTGTCGTCTTTAGTAGCTATTTTAGACTTAAAATGTGTATTTTGTATGATGATTCATCATCTAGAGTATTTGATTGGGCAGGTATTTGATATAGTTGAACTAATGTCGTTTGAGGAAAAACTATGTCTGCAAGTATTACGTTATTGGGTGCCATTGATCAAAAGACAATGGATCAATTAGAGTCTTGGTTAGCTGAATATAATAAAGATGTAAGTCATCAGTATTTAACTGATTCAAGTGACCCTGTTGCAGTGCAGAGATGGAACCTGAATAGCCCTTTTACTAAAGAGCAAGAGGCTATGGTGAGAGCTCAGTTATTAAGTTTCTCTGATGAGAGTCATATTGACCATGTTTATCAAAGCCAATCTGTGGATATTAGTCGACCAGGTTTAGCTGTATTTGATATGGACTCAACTTTAATTAAAGCTGAAGTGATGGATGAACTGGCAGTTGAGGCAGGAATTGGTGAAGAGATTGCTGCTATTACTGCGAGTGCTATGCGTGGTGAAATAGATTTTACAGAAAGTTTTGTTAAGCGATTATCTTTGCTTGACGGTTTGAGCAGTGATGTCATGGATGGTGTGTTTGCTCGTATTGAATATATGGAAGGTATCGATAAGCTGATGAAAGTGCTAAATCACTTTGATTGGCACACCGCGATTCTTTCTGGTGGATTTACTTTCTTTGCAGACAAAATACAACGTGCTCTCGATTTCAGTGAAGTACATGCCAATGTTTTAGAAATAGAAGACGATAAATTAACAGGTAAACATCTAGGACCAATAGTAGATGGCAGTCGCAAGAAGCATTTATTAGAAAGCATTTTACAAGAAACAGGTTACAGCCAATCTCAAACGATCGCTTGTGGAGATGGTGCTAACGATCTGCTTATGCTGAATACGGCGAACCTTGGTGTCGCATTGCATGCTAAGCCTTTAGTGAGAGAGCAAGCTCCGCACCCTGTTAATCAACTAGGTTTGGATAGCATATTGTATTTATTAGGTATGACATCTGCAGAAATTAGGCAAATATCTGCTTAATTTTTATTCATTTAATTAATTTGATTGGCATATCATGCAGTTTTGATATGCTATAAATAACAATTTTTACAAGAATTTATAATTGGGGGTTATTTCTTTGCAAGAAATAAAATTATCAGAAATTGACTTAAACTTGCTTTATATTCTGCAAGTTTTAATTGATGAGCTGAACGTTACTAAGGCGGCGCAGAAGTTAAACGTAAGTCAACCAGCGGTCAGTCGCTCTCTTGCTAGACTTAGAGAAGTATTTAATGACCCCTTATTTGTTCGTACTTCCCATGGCTTATCGCCAACGGCTCGTACAGAAAATTTAGCGCCTTACTTGGTTGATATGCTGAAGGGACTAGAAAGTTTAGTTCAGCCTCCTCAGTTTAATCCTGCCTCTTCACAACGTCGTTTTGTTTTATCTACTACAGACTTCGGTGCTTTAACTGTATTGCCTAAAATTTTAGATAGTTTTAGACAGCAGGCACCTAATGCGGTGTTAGATGTAAAACATTGGCATGAAGGCACGTCTTTTGAGTTGGATGTGAATGATATTGATGTCGCTGTTGCTGTTATTTCAAAAGAGCCACCTAGCAGTATTCGAGCAGTGCGATTAGACACAGATGAAATGGTCTGTATTGCTAGAGCCGATCACCCAGGGCTTCAAGGTGAGCTGACTTTGGAGAAATACTTGAATCTACACCATGCTCAAGTGGTATTAGGTAAAAAAGAAAGAGCAGCAGTGGATAGAGTATTAGACAAGATGGGTCATCAAAGGCATGTCGCTATTGTGCTTCCAAACTTTGTACCCGCTGTGAGAGTGGTATCTAGTAGTAATCTCTTGCTGACTGTGCCGCGTTTATTCGCGACAGATATTTTAGCAACCTCACCAGATCTTAAAATTTACGATCTACCATTTGAAACTCGTACTTTTGATTACTCTATGATTTGGCATGATAGATACCAGTTTGATCTAGGTCATCAATGGTTGCGCGGTATTATCCGTAATGCGTTTGTGAATGAAATGGGCTAGATAAGAGCTTATATATCAGCAAGAGCTATTTTGAGTGTTTTTGCATAATTACTCTTGCTGATATGTCTAAGTTTTAAGTGCAATGATTAATGAGCTTTTATTGAGCGCCATAGATATTAGCCAGCATTTAGCTTTAGTTGAGCATCAATATTTTTAAGTCTCGTTGTCCACTCTTTTGTTAGTACTTCTACTAAGCTATAGCGTCTTAACTCCATTGCTTGTCTTAGAATATTAAAATTCTCGTCTAAGTAATCAAATAAAATATTTTCACGAATCTCAATCAGTATTCTCATTTGTTCACCTTGTTCAAAGGTGACATCATTATGTTCTAGTAAGGCTTTAAGTACTTCGTGTCGCTCATATACTTTGGTTTTGTAATGATGTTTAAGTACGTATTTGGCTAGATCTAACATGGACGCTACCAGGAGTTGAAACGAATGCTCAATCACCATCTTATCGTCGCTTGTTAATTCTTTACTTGAAGGCTGCTTACGGTAAGTATCTAGACGTTTTATCATCTGATGCTGGTGTTGATATAACGAATCTTCCCATTCAAGATTGCGCATGCGTACTCCCCAAAACTTAGAATAACTCAGTTTAATATCGCTAGAATGTTTCTATAATCTAGTTCATAAACCGAGCTTATTCAAAAAATCAGGAATTAAAAGCTAGAGAAAGGGTAAAAGATAAAACGTTTGTTTTCTTCGATTTTTTCACCGGCAGGTATGTGGAAATAACCATGGCTATGGCAAGCAGCACTAAGTGCTCCAGAGCTTTGTTGAGAGTGAGCAACAGCTTTGCCATTAACTATCGACACTCTTAAAAACTCATCACGACTAATGACGTTTTGGCGACTAAACCCAGACGCTATTTCAAAACCTTGTACAGGGTTCACTGTTAAACCTGAACTTACCGCTAATGCTATCGTCGCAAACCAGTGGAAAGTCACTAAAGTAGAGCTAGGGTTACCTGGCAAGCCGATAAAAGGTGTATCAAATACTTTCCCATGAACTAAAGGTTTTCCTGGTTTTATTGCAATTTTCCAAAGAAGTAGCTCTCCATTAGCCTGAATCACATTTTTAACGTGATCTTCTTCGCCAACCGATACACCACCAGAGGATAAAATAATGTCACATTCAGGTGCCATTTTTGCCAAAATGGCTTCTGTTTCTTCATGATTGTCAGGAGCATGTTGATAGCTTGTGACTTGATAACCTAGCTTTTCCACTAATGCCTTGAGCATAGGGCCATTACTATTGTAAATCTGGCCTTGAGCAAGAGGTGTTCCTGGTTCAACAAGTTCATCACCTGTGGTTAAAACGCCAACGCTTAATTCGCTGAATACATTTACCTGCTTGATACCAAGGCTTGCTATCATGCCCAAATGTTGAGCTTCAAGGCGAGTTCCTTTACTTAAAACCAAATCACCTTTAGTAATATCTTGGCCTTGTGGGCGAATATTGTCATGTTGTTTAGGTGTTTGCCTAAAGCTTACTCCCTCATCTTGCTGGGTCGCATTTTCTTGCATAATAACCAAGTCAGCATTAGTGGGGATTTCCGCTCCTGTAAAAATGCGAGCGACTGTACCTGGCGCTAACTCTGTTGCTGCTTGGCCTGCTGGAATGCGTTGACTAATGGCAAACACCTTGTTTTTTTGCCAATCCTCAAAGCGCATGACGTATCCATCCATTGCACTGTTTGATGCCGGTGGTATATCAAGTTCAGCAATAATATCCTGTGCCAAAACCTTGCCTAGAGCTTGATTAAGTTCGATTGTCTGGTTGGATACCAAGCATTTGGAGTTTGCTTGAATCGTATTGAGAGCATCCGTGAAAGAGATTAATGGCGACTTAGACATGATTGGCCTTAATGAATATTTAGCTGGAACAAGTGATTAGACTTTACGTTTTTGAGATGGTGTGTGAAAGAGTGCACTGAATAAAAAGTGCACTTCTTCATATGCTTGTTAATTTATTTAAAACTAGGTTTTACTTACCTAGTAACATCTCAACAAAGTTACAGGGACGAGTTGTTGCATTTAGTTGAGATTCTATAATCTTATACCAAGCTGTTTTACATGCTCCTGTCGAACCAGGAAGACAAAATACTAAGGTACGGTTAGCAATACCCGCTGCTGCTCTTGATTGAATTGTTGAAGTGCCGATCTCGTCAAAAGAAACTTGTCTGAAGAGTTCACCAAAGCCTTCAACATGCATATCAAAAAGTGGTTTTAACGCTTCTGGAGTACTGTCTCTTGAATGAAAACCTGTGCCGCCAGTAATAAGGACAACATTAATCTCTTTATCTGCAATCCAGTTAGACACAGCTGCTCTCATGTCATAAATGTCATCTTTTACGAGCTTTCTTTCTACTAGGTTGTGGCCTGCTTCTGTTAGACCTGCAATAAGGGCATCACCTGAAGTGTCTTCAGCAATGGATCGAGTATCTGAAACGGTAAGTACATTAATATTTAAGGGACGAAAAGGTTTAGCTGTCTTGCTCATTGTTTGCCTTCTTAATTAACCACCAGTAGCGCTCATAAAGCGTAAAATTTGTGGTTCTTCTTCTAGATTAAAATAGTGCTGTTCGGGTTTAAGTGCCAAGGCTTTGATAATGGCATCTTCTAAGGTCAGTTTATCTTGATTTGTTGCGCGTATATAAGGTTTTAAATCAAGAGAGTGCTCATTGCCAAGACATAATAGCAAGCGGCCTTCTACTGTCATGCGTATACGGTTACAACTAGAGCAGAAATTATGGCTATGGGGAGAGATGACTCCAATTCGTCCTTGCTCGCCTTCAACTTTATAGTATTGGGTCGGCCCTGGTGTTGTGGCCGAGCTTTTGCTTAGTTGATAATGGTTACTTAATAGTTCGATAACATCATCACTAGACATATAAGACTCAGCTCTATCATGTGCAGTGATAGCGCCCAGTGGCATCTCTTCTATGTAACTAATGTCCATATTATGAGCAAGGGCAAATTTGGCCAAAGGCAAAATTTGATCGTCATTTTGGTTTTTCATAATGACGCTATTAATTTTGCAGCGATTAAAAGGAAGAGCCGCAATGGTTTCTATCCCCTCAACGACTTGCTTAAACTTGTTGCGACGCGTTAGACGGTTAAATTCTTCTTCTATGAGTGTATCTAGACTGACATTTAATCGAGATACACCGACATCATAAAGCGATTGGCCCAATTTTTTTAACATAGAGCCATTTGTTGTGATGGTTAACTCTTCTAAGCCTGGGGTATTGGCAATTTGTTCAAGAGCCCATAAAATGTTTTTTCTGACAAGTGGTTCACCTCCGGTAATTCGGATGCGTTTCGTCCCCATTTTTATGAAAGTACGCGCAGTAGTGACGATCTCTTCTAAAGACAAAATGTGTTCTTTAGGCATGAAAGTGACATCTTCGTCCATGCAATAAGTGCAGCGAAAGTCACAGCGGTCGGTGACAGAAATACGAAGATAATCTATGCGTCTTCCAAATGGATCGACTAGGGATGACTCAGACAAAAAAATACCTCACAGAGTTAGCAAGTCCATAGAACCAAAAAAAAGCGCAATAAGCAAAGTTAACAGAATAAATAATTTTCATATTATGTGACTAATTTGCTATTAATTTGATTTATGACATAAGCTTTAAGCGTATGATTAAATTCAAGTTATTAATCTATATAAGAGTTTTATAATTAACTGAATGGGAGTTTAAGAAAGTTGCAAAATGTCGTAAATGATTTGATTGATGTTCTTAAATTAGAGCAACAAGATGAAACCCATTTTATTGGCCGCAGCAAGGATCTGGGCTTTCCTAAAGTTTTTGGTGGTCAGGTCATAGGACAAGGTTTGTCCGCTGCCACACAAACAGTAGAGAATCGCCAACCCCATTCACTACATGCTTACTTTTTACGTCCTGGTGATGCATCACATCCAATTAACTACGAAGTAGAAGTCATTCGTGATGGTGGCAGCTTTAGTATGCGTCGAGTGGTGGCAAGTCAGTTTGGGAAACAAATCCTTAACATGTCTATCTCATTCCATCAGGAAGAGGACGGCTTTGAGCACCAAGATGTCATGCCAAATGTGCCAGGGCCTGAGCACTTCCAATCTGAACTGGATTTATACCGTGCTCATGCTAGCGAAATTCCAGATAAGATTAGAGATCTGTTTATTGCTGATAGGCCGATAGAATGTCGGGTTGTAGAAAATCAAAACCCATTTAGGCCAAGGCATGGCATAGCTAAGCGCCATATGTGGATTAAAAGTGTGGCACCTTTGCCTGATAACCAACTGATTCATCAATCTATGTTGGCTTATACAAGCGACTATGGTTTTTTAGAAACAGCCTTAACCCCACATGGTATCTCAATCGGTAATCGTTATTTGAATATCGCGAGTCTTGATCATGCTATCTGGTTTCATCGTCCTTTTAAATTAGATGACTGGTTACTTTACGTGGCTGATAGTCCTTGTGCTGGTGGTGCAAGGGGCTTTGTTAGAGGTCAGATATTTAATCGAAAAGGGGAGCTGGTTGCATCTACGGTACAAGAAGGCTTAATTCGCTATTCAAAGTAATGAATGGTGTTAAATGAGCTTAGGTTTAAGGGCATGTTGAGCTAAGGCCCAGTTAACATGTTCTTTTACTAACTCAGAGCTGTCATCTTCTCTGCTTTTCAAGGCGTCAATTACATCTTCGCTATAGGGAGCGTTACCAAGTGCAATGGCGATATTTCTGAGCCAGTTCTCATAGCCTGTTCGGCGTATAGGTGAGCCTTCTGTTTTTTTCAGAAACTCATCTTCTTGCCACAAAAAGAGTGTAACCAACTCTTCTTTATCAAGCTGGTGGCGAGGTTGAAAGTCTTGCTCTTCAGTGTATTTAGCAAACTTTGTCCAAGGGCAAACTAGCTGACAGTCATCACAGCCAAAAATTCGGTTACCCATTTTCGACCTAAGTTCAACAGGTATCGGTCCATCATGTTCTATGGTGAGGTAGGAAATACATTTATTAGCATCTAAAACCCAAGGTTCGACAAAGGCATCGGTAGGGCAAAGATCAAGGCAAGCAGTGCAGCTGCCACAATGCCTTTTTGGCGTTGGCTTATCAACTGGTAGTGGGAGGTTAGTAAAAATCTCACCTAATAAAAACCAGCTACCCGCTTTAGGAGTGAGTAAGAGCGTGTTTTTACCTGTCCAACCTAAGCCAGCATTTTCAGCAATTTGTCTTTCTAGAACGGGTGCGCTATCAACAAAGGCACGATAACCATGATCACCTACTTCTTCTTGAATCTTTTTAGCAAGCTGAGTTAAGCGTTTACGTATTAGCTTGTGATAATCACGGCCAAGAGCATAACGAGCAATATAAGCTTTACTCTTGGTTTGTAAGCGCTTAACAGTTTCAACCGATTGGGGCAGGTAGTGCATGCGTAAAGCAATAATACATTGCGTGCCTGGATGCAGCTGTTCTGGATAAAAGCGCATGTCACCATGGTTAGCAAGATAATCCATACTGGCGTTGTAGCCCGCGTCAATCCATGCTTGGTAGTCATCTTTATGCTGGCTGTAATCTGTGCCCGTTATTTTTGCTTCAGCAAAACCAAATTCTATCGCCCAGTCTTTAATTTTAAGGACGAGTTCGTTTAATTCAGCGGCACTTAATGCGCTAGTTTGAGACATTCTTAGATCGTTTTTTAATGATGACAAAGAGATAAGACTTTTAAGGGAGGTACTTTTTAAAGGCATAAACACTTGTTATGCCTTTAAAAGAAGTAACCAGGCTAATAAAGGTTAGAATCGCCTTTTACGACATCGATTAATAAGTTGATAAACATGCGGTCTGCATCTGTGTGTTCATCTGTAATTTTTAACGTTGTTTGGCTAGAAACTTCTTGAGAGATACGCTCGTATGCATCTGGCTCATTAATATGTTCTTTCGCAATGCGAACCAGCTCTCCTGCTAGTTCTGGCTCCATGATCATTTTTCTAAAACAGCGTAAAAATTCATCAATAATTCGTTGTTGATTTAGTTCACTTGCCATTGTTTTAAAACTCCTACTGTTCAAATCAGCCTATGACACCACGAAGCGGGATGAAGGGCAAGCTTCTTCATAAATGTTGCTTGACAGCTTGGGGAATAAATAGGCAGAATAAGGTATCTTTTTAGCAAACATCCCAGCTAAAAATCTTATTTAGGCCAACAGCCTATCCCAATCATATGCATAGACATATGAATGCACACAAAAATGTGAAGTGATTTAAGTTACAACTTTACATTTCTCCTCGCGAAAAACGCGGGCAGTGTTATTACTGCGATTTTTTGCGTTTGAATGCACCTTTTTTAGGGTTTCTGCATAAGCTTTGCAAACTTCGTTTAATCAATATTTATCTGACTAAGATATATGGGTACAATATGTGCCATAAAAATCTAGCAGTAAAACGAATAATAGAGGGTAAAAAGGTGGAATTATTATCCGGTGGTGAAATGATCGCCCGCTTTCTTAAAGATGAGGGCGTAGAGTATATTTATGGATATCCAGGCGGGGCAGCCTTGCATATCTATGACGCATTGCATCGCCAAAATGACGTCAAACACGTACTTGTTCGTCATGAACAAGCTGCAACACACATGGCAGATGGTTATGCTCGTGCAACCGGTAAAGCGGGTACAGTACTTGTAACATCTGGTCCTGGTGCAACAAATACCATTACAGGTATTGCAACGGCTTATATGGATTCAATTCCAATGGTTGTGATCTGTGGTCAGGTAATGAGTTACCTGATTGGTGAAGATGCATTCCAAGAAACTGATATGGTTGGTGTAAGTCGTCCAATTGTAAAACACAGTTTCTCTGTGAAACATGCGTCAGAAATTCCAGAAATCCTGAAAAAAGCGTATTACATTGCGTCTTCTGGTCGTCCTGGTCCTGTTGTCGTTGATATCCCGAAAGATATGACAGTACCAAACGAAAAGTTTGAATATAAATACCCTGAAACGGTTTCTCTACGTTCTTACGTGCCACCAACAAAAGGCCATAGTGGCCAGATTAAGAAAGCGGTTGATTTAATGCTTGCGGCGAAACGCCCAATCATTTACGCCGGTGGTGGTGTTATTTTAGGTGGCGCATCTGATCTACTGGTTAAATTGGGTAAAACGTTAAACTTCCCTGTAACTAATACACTAATGGGCCTAGGTGGCTACCCAGCAACGGATCGTCAATCTGTGGGTATGTTAGGTATGCATGGTAGCTATGAAGCGAATATGACTATGCACCATAGTGATTTGATTCTTGCTGTGGGGGCACGTTTCGATGACAGGGTAACAAATGACCCTGATAAATTCTGTCCTGGCGCTAAGATCATTCATATCGATATTGATCCTGCTGCTATTTCTAAAACCATTCGTGCTGATGTACCTATTGTTGGTCCAGTAAGACAAGTACTAACCGAAATGTTAGGTCTTGTTGAGTCTTCTAAGAAAGCGGATGCAAGTGTGTTAGATGGCTGGTGGAAGCAGATTGAAGAATGGCGCAAGGTTCACGGTGGTAAATACGATACTTCGAGTGAAAAAATCAAGCCACAGGCTGCGGTTGAAGCATGTTGGAGAGCGACTAAAGGGGATGCATTTGTTGCTTCCGATGTAGGTCAGCACCAGATGTTTGCTGCACAATACTACAAGTTCGATAAACCAAATCGCTGGGTTAACTCAGGCGGTCTAGGCACCATGGGCTTTGGTTTACCTGCGGCTATGGGTATCAAACTAAACTTCCCAGATGAAGAAGTAGTATGTGTAACAGGTGAAGGCAGTATTCAAATGAATATTCAAGAGCTGTCTACCTGCTTGCAATACGGTTTGCCCGTTAAAATCTTATGTTTGAATAATGGTTATCTTGGCATGGTACGCCAATGGCAAGATATGAACTATGAAGGTCGCCACTCTAGTTCATACCTTGAGTCTTTACCTGACTTTGAAGCTTTATTGAAAGCCTATCGTCATCAGTACGTTGAGATTAATACAAAAGACGAACTTGACGAAAAAATGGCTGAAGCTTTTGCCATGAAGGATCAGTTGGTATTTATCAACTGTTATGTTGACCCTGAAGAGCATGTTTATCCAATGCAGGTACCTCGTGGTTCCATGCGTGATATGTTATTGAGCAAGACGGAGCGTACCTAATATGCGACACATTATCTCTGTATTGATGGAAAACGAACCAGGTGCCTTGTCGCGTGTAGTTGGCTTATTTTCTCAAAGAAACTTTAATATCGAATCTCTAAACGTAGCTGCTACTGATGATCCGACCTTGTCGCGTTTAACTTTGACAACTTTTGGTTCAGACCAAGTGGTTGAGCAGATTACAAAACAGCTTAATAAGCTGATCGATGTCGTTAAGCTAGTTGACCTTACTGAAGGGCAGCACATCGAGCGTGAATTGATGTTGGTTAAAGTGCGTGCGACAGGTGCACAACGCGCTGAGATTAAGCGTACAGTTGATATTTTCCGTGGCAACATAGTTGATATGACACCGTCTATTTACACAATTCAAATTGTGGGTGAATCAGACAAACTAGATGGCTTTTTACAGTCACTAGGTGCTGTTCATCTGCTAGAAGTTGTGAGAACGGGTGTTTCCGGTATCGCACGCGGAGAGAAAGTACTGAGTATTTAGTACTTTATATTTTGAGCCATTCAATTTTCTTGATTGGCTCAAAATAAAACTGAATAGAGTTACAAAAAAGTCACATTTATGTGGCTTTTTTTTTCCTCATTTTTTTAATATTCAACTATTCTATAAATGCATTTTATAGAGATATCATGTTATCTTGCTAATTAGGCCATATTTATCAAAAGGGTTAAAAGGACTTAAAGGAGTGATATGGAGCTGGCTGATCAGATGTCTAAGGAGTATGCGGTTCAACTGGAATCAATTGAACCTAAGAACAGCGCATTAGCTTCTAAAGATATTTTAAACAAGGAAGGGGCAGTATTAGTCAAAGCTGATACTGAGTTAACATCTGCGCGATTGGCTAGAATTCGTCAGCATGTGCTAGAGCAGCCTTTGGAGTTCAGCATTAAAATGCAGAACTCGCTAGCTCGAAATGAAATTCTACAACAGACTCTCAATGTCATTAACGAAAATGATTTATTGAAAGAGCTGCATCTAAAGCTTCATAACGAAGAAGACCTCACTGATATGTGTGGTTTTTTTACGCAATATCCAACTCTCGTTCAACTCATTACGGTTTATGCCCAGCTTTACCCAGGCAAAATGAAAAAGTCCCTAACCCTAGCTTGGGGTGCATGGATGATAGCCAGAGCAAAGCAAGACAGCCAAATGACAAAGCGGGCTGTTTTTACCGCTTGTCTATTTCAAGATATTGGCCGTCTGTTTATCAGTAAAGGTGGGTCTAATGATTCTATTCTCTCATTAACGAGCCAGGTGCTTGGCAAAATTAACGGTTTGCCAATTACGATAGTCAGATCCATTACGAATATGAAGGTGTTTCCTACTAGCCTAGGTTTAATGAAAAAAGAAGACATGCTTGAGGTTGCTAATGAAGACCAAATTGTTTGGTTAAGCAGGTTTTTACAGGTAGGAATGAGTGATAAGTTCTCTTTTAATGTGGGTCCATTGGACTTCATTCCAATTCTTAAGCTTTACTCTCCCCATTATTTTCCACGTTACTCAAAAGTCATCATAGAGGCGATCTGCTCCGCAGATTTAAAGCATGTCATTACCGATGAAAAAAGCTTATTAGAGAATTTGCGAAAAATTTTAATAAATCATGTGGTATTAAATGAATGGTTGGAGCTTTTTGAAAAAGTAGAAGCACAACTTGCAATTAGCTCTAAAAATCTGCCTTTAAGGTTTAGACAAAAAGCTGAACAGGTTTTATTTATTGTATCCAGTACAGGTTTGCTGACGGAATCTCTTG
Source organism: Marinomonas sp. SBI8L (assembly GCF_001624705.1). GTDB lineage: Bacteria > Pseudomonadota > Gammaproteobacteria > Pseudomonadales > Marinomonadaceae > Marinomonas. The sequence goes on along the minus strand of NZ_JSEO01000014.1, from coordinate 14,567 downwards.
CGCGTTGGATGTCTCATGTGGAAGAAATGCAACTGTTGGAAGCGGCACCAGAGGTGAGGGAATACTTTATCTTTCAGCAAGAGCTAGCACGCCAACTATCTCAGTATGTATCCATGGCTGGCTTCTTAATTAGCCGTATTAATGATATGGAAAAGAAAAAACCTTTATTACTGCTTCATAAAGAGTTCCATCAACTTTCATCACGCTTTAATTACAATATTCTTGATGATGAAAGCCTTGCCTCTTAGCGGTTAATTTGTTGCCAGAAAGCCTTAATAATTGGTGTCGCAAGATTCTTTTTTAGCGTAAATAGGCCAACATCATAAGCCTCTAGTTCTGGTTGAAGATCCATAATGCTTACCTTGTCGATCAAAGGGCTATTGTCGATTACTATTTTTGGTACCACACCTATTCCAAAGCCTAAGGACACCATACTAACAATGGCTTCATTACCTGATACCTGTGCATAGATTTTAGGTTTTGCATTACGTTGTCGAAACCACTGGTCCACACGTGAGCGTGAAATACCTTCTTCAGATAAAATCATAGGTACTTGATTCCAGTTAATCTTGCTATCGGCTGACATAGAAACCCCAAGCGATTGTGCGGCATTAACATCATTAGGAGCAATAAAAACCAGAGGGGAAATGGCAATACGTTTAAACGCCATACTGCTTGGTAGATTGTTTGGCCTTGCCGCTATGGCGATATCTTCATGTCCTTCCATGACGCGAGCAAGGGCTGGAGCTGGGTCACCAGTATGCAGTTTCATTTCTATCTTTGGGTGCAGACCACGAAACTCACTCAAAATATCATACAAAAAACTATAGCTTGCGGTTACAGAGCAATAAAGGCTAATTTCTCCCACCAATTGCTCTCCGCTTGTGGTGAGAGAACGTCTAAAATTACGCCATTGAGAAAGGCTTTCTAAGGCATATTGGTTAAACCTTTCGCCCTCAATGGTTAGTTGAACAGAGCGATTGTCTCGATTAAACAAAACATGGCCTATTTCATTTTCAATTTGCTTAATGTGTCGGCTTAAGGTGGATGGGCTCATATGAAACGCTTCACTGGTCCGGCCAAAATGTAGAGTTTGGGCCAAGTGAGAAAAGAGTTGCAATGATTTGGTATCCATAGAGCAGGCCTTAAATTTAACAAGCTATAAATGCAGTTTGTTTTTATGTATAAAATGCAATAATAGCAAAAATATATATCATTTATTGCAACATATCTAATGACAAAGGTTTGCCTCATAGGTTTATCAAAAATGGACAAAATTAATCAAAAGCTGATTTTTGCTTTAACTGAAAATGCCAGAATGTCATTTTCAGAATTAGGGAAAAGAGTTCACTTATCCGCGCCTGCGGTGGCTGAACGTATTCGAAAATTAGAGGAGTCTGGAGTAATTACAGGTTACCGACCAACACTCAATTTAGAGAAAATGGGGATTCCCATTACAGCCTTGATTGGCTGTGAAGTGCATCATGCCAAAGAGAAAGAGTTTAAAGTCTTGGTCAGTACTCTGAATGAAGTAATTGAAAGTCAGAACCTAACAGGGCCTTATGCTTTTATTCTTAAGGTGGGCGTCGCCTCTATGTCTGCTTTAGATGATTTATTAAATCGATTAATTGATTTAAGTGATACTCATACCATGATGATACTCTCGACTCCTATAAAAAGAGAGCTGCCAAGGCAACTGAACCTTTTTAATAACGAGTTAGAAGGCTGAGACTAATAAATTATTGGATAAAAAAAGGCCCAGTAGTTTGAACTGGGCCAAAAGGGTAATGCTTAACGCATGGGAATCATTAACTTGGGTTGAATACTAAACTGACTAAGTTGAAGCCGTTGTTTCTGCATTGACTCTTTCTTTTTCTTTACCTTCCTTAGTCGGCCATTGGCTAATCAACATACCGATAAGAATCAAACCACAGCCAACATAGGCATCAAAACTCAAAACTTCATCCATAAATAACCATCCGGCAATGACTGCAAAGACAGCTTCGGTTGATAAGATAAGGGCACTTGCACTCGGTGATACTTTTTTCTGCCCAAGTATTTGTAATGTACAAGCAATACCTGACGCGGCTATCCCTGCATAGGCAATTGGCACCCAAGCTAGATAGAAGTTTTCAAGTTTCGGCGTTTCCCAAATAAAGGCGGCAGCAATAGCCAAAACGGCGGCTACACAAAATTGAGTAATTGCAAAAGGAATTGCGGGTATACGCTTCGATAAATAACCTATCACCAATACATGGGATGCCCAGAAAAAGGAGCCTGCTAGTTCAAGTGCGTCACCATAATTAATCGTTAGATTAGGGCCTATGGTTAGGCTATATAAGCCAACAATAGCGAAGGTGATGCCAATCCAAGTATTACGTGCGGTTTTTTGTCCAAAGGCCATGCCTATGATTGGGACAAGAACGATATAGACGCTGGTGATAAATCCAGCATTACCTGCTGTGGTGTAAAGCAAACCCGTTTGCTGGAAAGTGAAGCCAGTAAACATAAATATCCCGCCAACTATTCCGCCTAATACAAGTGTACGAACTTGATAGCTTTGCTTGCTCGGGAAAATAAACAATAAAGGAATCAATGATATAGCAGCTAGAATAAAACGAGCAGCATTAAAACTATGTGGCTCAAGTGAGTTCATGCCTGCACTTTGTGCAACAAATCCCACTCCCCAAATAATCGCGGTTAACCATAACATGATGTGTGCAATGCTCATAAATCCTCACTCTTTAACGTGCCCTTTGCTTATCTGATATTGAGCAAAGGTTTTGATGTCTTAACTTGTGGAGAAGTTTGCGCCAGAGGAAAGTTTTTCACCAGACGATTACCAATCATTTAACGGCTTAAAACTTTAAAAAACAGCGTAAATTTGCAAGCAAACTTTCGATTCAAAAGTTTGATTAATTTCTTGTGGCTAGGAAGTATTTAATTGATAATTGCTTGAAAATTAACCACTCATAATTCGTTTTAATTTATGTTGAAAACTCAGTAGGAAACAGCATGGCATTTGTTGACTGGCTAACGATAGCGCCAATATTTCTTTTGTTATCTCTAGGACCTGGTCCTAATAACTTTATGGCTATGTCTAATGGTATTAATCAGGGCCCCGTGGCAGCTTTGGTTGGCACTATTGGCCGAAATTTTGCCTTTGCTATTTTGATGCTGGTTTCTGCTCTAGGTCTGGGTGCTGTTATTGTTTCATCTAGTCTTTTGTTCAACATAGTGAAGTGGGCGGGTGTTTGCTACCTACTTTATATGGGTATTAAAACTTGGCGTAATGCTGCTCAAGGGGTTGATTCAGGTGAAGTTACTCATACTAGAAAAGTGCCTTATTCAGGATTAATTCGTCAGGAGTTTATTGTTGCTATTAGCAACCCGAAAGCCATTCTGATATTTACGGCGGTTTTTCCTCAAATGTTAAATCTTGATAAACCCGTTATGATTCAGTTCTTTATCATGGGCTTTACTTTTATTGTGACTGAATTTATCGGCTCATATATTTATGCGATAGCAGGTAACCAAATTAAGCGTTTCATCAAAAGCTCAAAGGGTGCCATACGTTTAAACCGTTCTATGGGAGCAGTGTTTGTGGCTGCGAGTGCAGTACTTGCCAGCGCCTCACGTTAAATTCTACGAATCATGATTTAAAATTCGCGACTCGCATAAAAAATTATGTGAGCCGCTCCTCTCTTTACTCTTCTGTTTCAAACTTTTTGTTTTATTTGCCATAACTTGAATTCATCAACAAGTGAACTAAATTAGATTTTCTACCTCATATTAGCTATATCGCATATTTCTATCAGCGTAGGCTTGTGCTGTTAGGGTGCACTTATCCATATGAAAAGGCATGATGATATGAGGCTCTTTTATACAATTCCGTTTTTATTTGGTTTACTTTCAGCTCAAACCGCACATTCACAAGTGTTTGTAACAGATTCAAACGCGCCAACCGTGGTAGAACTTTTTACTTCTGAAGGATGTAGTTCTTGTCCTCCTGCAGATCGCTTTTTATCTAGTCTTGCGACTGAAGAAGACCCTTTCGAAAAAGCATTTCCTCTTGCTTACCATGTGGACTATTGGAATTACATTGGTTGGGAAGATCGTTTTTCCCGTCCTGAATATAGTAGTAGACAAAGAAGACATGTAAGAGAGGGGAATACAAGCCAAGTTTATACCCCAGGTTTTGTAGTGAATAATAAAGAATGGCGAGAATGGTTTAGAGGAGAACGAGATATACCTCAAAATCACGGTGATGCAGGACAGTTATCGGCTAAATTAACTCAAGGTTTTTTAGAAGCTGAATATTCAGGGCACCCTGATATTGATGGGCCTTATCTGCTTAATGTTGCGTATTTAGGTATGGGGATTACAACTCAGGTCAAAGCGGGCGAGAACAGAAATAGGCGACTTAATCATGACTATGTTGTATTAGATAATTTTAGTCTTATCAGTCAAGGTAAGCGTTGGCAGATTAAGCTAGATAAACCACCTGTGTTAGGGCAAGAGAAAACAGGAATCGCAATTTGGGTTAGTTCTACAAAATCACAGGATGTTTTACAAGCAGATGCTGCTTTACTAGAAGAGGATGCTTTCTAATTAAGGATTAAAGCTAGGCTTGCCTTTATGGGATTCAGAGACAAATAAAATATAAAAGCCCTGTTTATAATCAGGGCTTTTATAGGCTAATTTAGCAATTAGCTATGTTCAGCAAGGAACTCTTCACTTAAGTAAAGTTCTTGGTTGCTGTTTACAGCCACGTCACGCTCAAGAATCATTTTTGCAATATCCTGCGCTTCTTTAAGTGAGTGCATTTCAAAAGTGCCGCACTGATACTCATTTAACTCAGGGATATCTTCTTTTGCAGCAACATTTACAACATCTTCCATCGCCGCTTTCCAAGAGTTCGCCACTTTTTCTTCTGTTGGTTCGCCAATTAAGCTCATGTAAAAACCAGTACGACAACCCATAGGTGAAATATCAATAATCTCAACAGAGTTACCGTTTAGGTGATCACGCATAAAACCAGCAAATAAATGCTCTAATGTATGTATGCCTGTTTCAGATAATATTTCTTTATTAGGAATGCAAAATCTTAAATCAAAAACGGTAATTGTGTCGCCGCTAGGTGTCGCCATGGATTTTGCTACGCGAACTGCAGGGGCATGCATGCGAGTGTGGTCGACGCGAAAGCTGTCTAATAAAGGCATGAGAATTCTCCTAAAATCGAAATTAGCCATTCTTCAATGAAAACTGAATGGCATGCTAAAAAGATTAATTTTCTGGATTATACAGAAAATTAATCTTAGCGCTCAGTAATCTTAGACTTAAATTTTGAGCTTAGCAGGCTCAATTACTTAAATTAATGGTTTTTAAGCAATTGCAGTTTTATTAGCTTTCAAGAGTGAGAAAAGATAGGCAGAACCAAGCATCACAAAGGCGAATAGCATGCTTTCACCAATTTGTAAGGCAATAAAGGTGCAAGCCATCAATGCCGGTATTGCAAGATATCTTACTTTGCCTTTTAGAAGGTGCCATGCCGCTAAAGACGCCAATGTATAAACGGTTAGGAATGAGCCATTTGTCATTTCAATGAGCCACTCCATTTTTAGATTGAAGGTTTCTCCTAAAATGAGTGAACCTGCACAGACAAGGTTAACAATAATGATGGCATTGCCAGGAGAACCGAAGCGGTTAAGTTTGCCTAAATAAGCAGGTAATGCTTTGTTCTCTGACATGGCTTGTACCATACGGCCAAAGCCAAGTAGATAGATACTGACATTCGCAAAGGAGATGACAAAGGCGCCAAAGGATACCCAGCGACTGGCACTCTCACCGGCGATACTTGAAACTAAAACCGCAATAGATTGATTGTTAGTTTGTTCGTCACCATAGCTTGCGTAGGCAAAAATAAGGAAAACGACGGTTAGGTAACAAACAATCACAACACTAATGCCGACAATCATAGCAATAGGGAAATCCCTAGCAGGGTTTTTAAACTCACCACCCAAGTGGGCCATTACTTCAATACCAAGAAAGCACCAAAAAACCACACTGATAGCGCTAAAGGTTTGTTGCCATTGAGTGTCCGTTACTGGCGCTTGAGTGAGCTGGACTGCATTTAGAATATCTCCTCTTATGGCAAGCCATACAATAGCCACAAGCATAAGAACAACTATGGCGGTTTGTGTTTTGGCTGAGGTTTGAATACCAGCAAGGCCAAAGCCTAAAAATAAGATAAAGATCAGAATATAGAGGTAAATAAACATGCTTTGATCAAAACCTAAGAAGGCAGCGAGGTAATTAGCTGTGATCTTTATCGCAACCGCAGGGCCAACGATTAAAATAGATAAGAACAACCAACCCACCGCATCTTGTAAAGGTTTACTAAAAGCCTGACCAATATAATGTGATGCGCCACCTGCATGGGGAAGTCTTGCTCCTAGCAAAGCAAAAATAATGGCAATTGGCATAATGATGAGCGCTGTAAAAATCCAGCTGTAAGCGGTTTGTTCGTGAGCTATGTTGACAGATAATGCGGGGAGTACCATCAGACCTGTGCCAACAAACGTCGTCACTGTCATGGCAATGCCTTGTAATGGACCTATCCCTTTGGTGTTTGTGCTCATGTTTCTTCTCTTTAATGTCAATCGCAAAAATTGTGGGTGAATTCAAAATAAATTGATGTGTGATTCAATTGAGACAGGATAGAATGATTTGATTAAGTATACAGCTAGCAAAATAGGTTATTTCGCCGTTAAAGTGACGGTAATGCCGTCAAACTGCTTAGCTCCAAGAAAATGCGATGGCAACAAGGATTATGAGTGAAGTTAGACAGTTTTGACCAAAAAATTCTTTCTCTCTTGGTAGAAGACGCCAGATTATCTATTTCGGATATTGCTCGTCAGGTGAGTCTGTCTCGTTCGGCTGTGACGGATAGAATTAAGCGTTTAGAAGAAAGCCAAACCATCACGGGTTATCATGCCAAGCTTAATCAAGATGCTGCAACACAAGTCGCAGCCTATTTCTCTGTTACCTTTAGCCCCTTATGCTGTGAAGTGATTGCAGGTTTGATGCAAGATATTCCAGAAATTAAGCAGGCCCATAGTATTAGTGGTGATGTCGATCTGATTGTTTTTGCTGAAGCTGCAAATATGACGCGCTTGAGTGAGATTCGTGAAATGATGGATGCTTGGCCAAATGTCCAACGAATTGTTACTCATACAGTGTTGGTTGACCGGCTCCAACGCTAACACTAAGAATAGTGTGCAATGACAAGATTATAAAAATGCCCGTATCGCTTTTGCTATACGGGCATTTTTCAATCCAATCCTTAAAGATGGATTCGATCAAGTGCTGACTTAATTGCAAGCTCCCTAGGGAATCATGCCTAAAGCAGTCAATCCAGCATTTTCATCTAGGCCTAACATGATGTTCATGTTTTGGATCGCCTGACCAGATGCCCCTTTAACAAGGTTATCAATAACTGAAAGCACGACTACCTTGTTTCCACCTTGTGGGCGATAAACCGCAATACGACAAAAGTTAGCACCTTTAGTACTACGTGTTTCTGGTAAGCTGCCTTCAGGCATCACATCAACAAAGAATTCATCTTGATATCTTTCTTCAAATAGTTTTTGAAGGTCAATGTCTGTATCGAGTAATGTGGCATACATGGTTGAATGAATACCACGAATCATAGGCAGTAAGTGTGGGACAAATGTTAAACCCACTTGCTTATCTGTATAAGCTTGAAGACCTTGCTTGATTTCAGGTAAATGTCTGTGACCAGCAACCCCATAAGCTTTAAAGTTTTCGCCCGCTTCGCAAAGCAGTGTGCCAACATTCGCACCACGACCAGCACCACTTACTGCTGATTTTGCATCGGCAATAAGATCACTTGGGTCAATAACACCTGCTTCAAGCAGAGGAATTAAGCCAAGTTGTGTCGCAGTAGGGTAGCAGCCAGGGTTAGCAACTAAACGAGCCCCTTTGATTGCTTCACGGTTTATTTCAGGTAAACCGTAAACAGCTTCAGCAACATAGTCAGGTGTTCTATGTTCCATGCCATACCATTTAGACCATTCCACTGTATCTTTAATTCTAAAGTCAGCCCCAAGATCTACAACTTTAACGCCTTTCTCTAGTAATGCAGGTACTTGGTCCATGGCAACACCATGAGGAGTGGCAAAAAAGACAAGATCGCACTCAGCTAATTCGTCTACACTAGGAGTGGTGAATTTAAGGTCATAATGTCCTCGTAGGCTTGGGTAAATATCAGCAACTAGTTTGCCTTCTTCACTTCGAGAGGTGATGGCTTTCACCTCAACCTCTGGGTGATTTGCTAAAAGTCTTAATAATTCTGCACCGGTATAACCTGTGCCGCCTACTATGCCGATTTTATACACTGTTGAGTCCCGTTATCTTAATACTTGATTGAAACGCGTTAACACATTTGCGCCTGTGTTGATTTACTGGTTGAATAGTGCCCGATTTTTACAAATCTTAAAAGTAAGGAGAGCCAACTGTACCGCTTTAAATTAAAAGATTTGCTGCAACAGCGACTTAATTCTTCTGACGCTCTGCTTTTACTCTCTTCTGTAGGGGTTATTGTAGGGATAGCCTGTGCCTTATCTATGGTGCTATTGCATTGGCTTTTAGATCTACCCGCCCATCTTTTTATGGGAGGAGATAATGAAGGCTTCGAAGATTTACCATTATTATTGCGTGTACTCTTTCCTTTAGTCTCTTGCTTTTTATTAATTCTGATTATGTTTTATTTGCCTAAAAAATGGCAGAAAGTGGGTGTGCCTTATGTCATTGAGCGACTCAATTACCATAAAGGCCATTTACCTATTATGAATGGGGTTATTCAGTTTATAACCGCGGGCATTGGTTTGATGGGAGGCTTATCTATCGGTAAAGAAGGGCCCGCTGTTCATATCGGGGCCACCTTTGGTAGCCGTATTGCGTTACGTTTGGGTTTATCTCAAAGTCATATTGAAGTACTGGTTGCCTGTGGTATTGCCGGTGCAATTTCAGCAGCATTTCAAACGCCTTTAGCAGGTGTTCTTTTTGCGCTTGAGGTCATTTTTTTAGAATACCGAATAGCCATTATTCTCCCTGTCATTTTATCCTCCGTCTTTTCAATGGCAGTCAGTCATGCACTTCTAGGGCCGATTACTCTTTTTAGTTTCGATCGTGTTGCTGTTTTAGTGATTAATACAGAGAGTATTACTGCCTTGGCTGCTCTATCTTTGGTAGTTGCTCTATTGGCTGGTTTGTTTTTTAGAACGCAGCAACTGCTTTGGAAAGTCAATCATTGGTCGCTAGTTTGGCGTTTTTCACTCGTGGGCGTGGCTACTGCATTATGTGCAGCTTTCATTCCTGAGGTACTGGGTGCCGGTTATGACTCAGTTGAAAAACTCTTGGCTGGTGGATCGCTAACAAATGTCTTGCTGTTAGTTTTGCTGACCAAAGTTTTATTGACCGCCTTCTCAATCGGTTTAGGAATTCCTGGTGGCATGATAGGGCCAACTTTTGTTATGGGTGGATTGGCTGGAATTCAGGTGGCTGTTTGGGCTTTTTCTGGTGAAGCAAGCCTTGAGTTAATTTCATTGTTTGCCTTGCTTGGCATGGCAGCCATGATGTCAACCAGCTTCCAAGCGCCTTTAACAGGGCTTATTGCGATAGTAGAAATGACTCATACTCCAGAAATTCTACTGCCAGCCATGTTAGTCATTGCATCATCATGTGTGATAACAAGAGTCGCGTTTAAGCAAGATTCGATTTTTATAGAAAGGCTTACTAGCTTAGGCCTGCATTCTAAGGCAAGGGTGAGAGTTGACCATAATGGTGATGTGAAAAGCACAAAAGAATAAGTTAGTGATTTATCCCACTTTAGGTTGTATTTTCTGGAGTAATACCGAAAAAATAAATATGCTAGAATGCCTGCCGTTTATTTTGCTTGAACCTCTGTTACTGCTTTGACGGCGGTAACGCCCAAGTTCAACTTGTTACAAGATTGCTAAAATTGAATTTTATATAGGAATTCGAATTATGTTATGGGTTAAAGCGTTTCATTTAGTTGCTATGGTTTCTTGGTTTGCAGGGTTGTTTTATTTACCGCGTATTTTTGTGTATCACGCTGATGCTAAAGATACGATTAGTAATGAAAGATTTAAAGTAATGGGGCGCAAGCTGTATCGTGGCATTATGACTCCAGCGGCTGTGGTCACCATCGCCTTGGGTATTTGGTTAGTTAGTTTTAGCCCAGAGTATTATATGAAATCAGGCTGGTTTCACGCCAAATTGACTTTAGTGTTTGTTTTACTAGGTTATCACCATGCTTGTGGCCGTTTATTGAAGAAGTTTGCCAATGACGCGAATACACGTAGTCATGTTTTCTTTCGTTGGTTCAACGAATTGCCAGTTGTTATTCTGATTGCCATAGCCATCTTGGTAATCGTTAAACCTTTCTAATTTTCCTTTTTTGTTTTTAAAGTTTGAGTATAGAGTTATGAGCCGATCTGAAGATTTGTATCAAAGAGCCCAAAAGCGTATCCCTGGTGGTGTAAACTCACCAGTTCGAGCCTTTAATGGTGTCGGTGGAACACCTGTTTTTTTCCAAAAAGGGCAGGGCGCATATGTTTATGATGAAGATGATCAAAGATACGTTGATTATGTAGGTTCCTGGGGGCCAATGATTATTGGTCATTCTCACCCTGATGTTTTAGATGCGATTCGTGAGCAAATGGATTTAGGTTTAAGTTTTGGTGCACCAACTGAAATCGAAATCGATATGGCAGAGAAAGTGTGCGAACTAGTACCTTCTATGGACATGGTTCGTATGGTTAGCTCTGGTACAGAAGCAACCATGAGCGCGATTCGTCTAGCGCGTGGTTTTACTAAACGCGATAAAATTGTGAAATTCGAAGGCTGTTACCATGGTCATTCTGACTCTTTATTGGTAAAAGCTGGTTCTGGTGCATTAACGCTTGGTATTCCAAACTCTCCTGGTGTTCCCGCAGACCTTGCTCAACACACAGTAACACTACAATACAATGATATTGAAAGTGTAAAACAATGCTTTGCAGAAATTGGTGACCAAGTTGCTTGCATCATTGTTGAGCCTGTCGCTGGTAACATGAACTGTATTCCCCCGATTGAAGGTTTCTTAGAAACCTTACGCGAAGTATGTGATGAATCTGGTGCTGTACTGATTTTTGATGAAGTAATGACGGGTTTCCGTGTTGCCTTGGGTGGCGCGCAAGAAAAATTCAATATCAAACCTGACCTTACAACCCTAGGTAAAGTGATTGGTGCAGGCATGCCAGTGGGTGCATTTGGTGGTCGTCGCGATATTATGGAGCATATCGCTCCACTCGGTGCGGTTTATCAAGCGGGTACACTTTCTGGTAACCCTATTGCCATGACGGCGGGTTTAACTGCCCTTAACCTAATTAGTGAGCCTGGCTTTCATGAGACGCTAACTGCAAAATCTGAAAAATTGATGCAGGGTTTAAAAGCTGCTGCGGATGAGGCTGGTGTACCCTTTCATTCAGTGAGTGTTGGTGGCATGTTTGGTTTCTTCTTTACTGATGCAGACCGCATTACTTCATTTGCAGAAATGCAGGCTTGTGATGCAGAGAAATTTAAAAAGTTTTTCCACTTGATGCTACAAGAAGGGGTGTATTTTGCTCCAGCGGCATTTGAAGCTGGCTTTATTTCTCAAGCTCATACTGATGAAGATATTGAGTTTACAATTGCTGCTGCCAAAAAAGCCTTTGCGCAACTATAAGAATATTCATAATTAACAGAGAGAGTGCATGAGCAAAGTGACTGAAATGCCCCTTGAGAAGAAAAACGATAAACCAGAGTCGAATGGCATTGAAAGCGAAAAAACAGAAATAAAGCCACCTCATAAAGGGGTGTACTTATTACCTAATCTGTTTACTACCTCTGCATTATTTGCAGGCTTTTATGCCATTATCGCAGCAATGAATGGCGACTTTACTCATGCTGCTGTGGCGATTTTTGTTGCCATGATTCTTGATGGACTTGATGGTCGTGTTGCTCGTATGACGGGAACTCAAAGTGCTTTTGGTGCTGAATACGACTCTCTCTCTGATATGGTCTCTTTTGGTGTTGCCCCTGCTTTGATCTCTTTTACTTGGGTATTAGCTCCTCTTGGTAAACTAGGTTGGGTCGCTGCATTTATTTATGCCGTTGGTGCTGCATTAAGATTAGCCCGGTTTAATACCATGCTGGGGGTTGAGGAAAAGCGTTATTTTACTGGTTTGCCGAGTCCTGCTGCAGCAGCAATCATTGCTGGTGTTATCTGGGCGGCTAATAGCCAAGGTATAGCAGCTGAAAGCCTTGTTTATTTGATGCTCCTGCTTGTTCCAGCTGTTGGTTTATTAATGGTGAGCAATATTAAGTATCGCAGTTTCAAAGACTTAGATATGAAAGGTAAGGTGTCTTTTATTAAGTTGGTGGCTGTAGTCTTTGTTCTTGTGCTTGTCGCTATGGAGCCATCTTTAATTTTGGCAAGTGCCTTTCTACTTTATGGCGCTTCGGGCGTGATTGGTTCAATTATGCGTCGCTTTGCTTAAACCTATTTAAACTTTGAAAAGCCTGCTATATGCAGGCTTTTTTTGGCTTTGATATTTATGAGCAAGGTAAGCTAGGGGGTAAAGTGTCAATAAAATGTAAAGAAAATTGAACCCATAAGAAAAACACAGGTCAACACATAGAGATTATGAGGAATGACCATGTTGATAAAAATTAAGAAAGCATCCGACGTTAGTGAGCATCAAGTTACAGATCAAGCTGTTTATTTAAATCGCCGTCAATTTATGCGTAATTCAGCATTATCAATTGCTGCGTTATCTGGCACATCAAATGTATTGGCAGGCTTACAAGAAGGTAACTTGATTACGCCTCCCACCTCTTTAGCGCCATACTTTAATAACATTAAAGAAACCAGCTTTGGTGCTGGGGAAAAGGTAGCACCTTTTGATGTTGCAACTACCTATAATAACTTCTACGAATTTGGCTATGGTAAAGGTGATCCAGCAAAACGAGCTGAAAACTTTAAGCCTGATCCTTGGAATATCACAGTCGAGGGTGAAGCCGATATCGTCGGTACTTTTGCACTTGAAGATATTATTAAAGAGCATCAACTAGAAGAACGTATTTATAGACTGCGTTGTGTTGAAGCTTGGTCCATGGTGATTCCTTGGGTAGGAATTTCGCTTGGTGATGTGCTTAAAAAGTTCAAGCCCAACTCAAAAGCTAAATATGTTTACTTCGAAACCTTATATGACCCTTCCCAGTTCCCAGGGCAAAATGGCGGCAATATAAAATGGCCGTATAGAGAAGGTTTACGCATAGATGAAGCTATGAATGATTTGGCGTTTTTAAGTGTTGGTATGTATGGCAGTGTGCTCCCTAATCAAAATGGTGCACCAATTCGTTTAGTTGTGCCATGGAAGTATGGTTTCAAAAGTATTAAATCAATTGTCAAAATACGTTTTGTTGAAACTATGCCTGAAACCACATGGAACCTGCTTGCACCACAAGAGTACGGTTTTTATGCCAATGTGAATCCTGGCGTTGATCATCCAAGATGGACACAGAAACAAGAAAGACGTTTACCGGGAGGATTACTTTTCCCTAACGTTATCGATACGCAAATGTTCAATGGTTACCAAGAAGAAGTTGCTGACCTGTATAGAGGCATGAGCCTAGTTAAGAACTATTAATTAATATTGGTCAAAAGAAAGAGGTAAGGCTTATGTGGGACAGAAAAGAGAAACCATACGTATTAGTGGTGTTTTGTGCTCCATTTATTTGGTTAGTGTATTCGCTTTTAAGTGGGCGCTACTTTCCAGACCCTGCCGAACCTTTTATGACCTTAAGTGGTATTTGGGCAAGTGTCTTTATTTGCATGAGCCTGAGTGTTACGCCTTTAACTAAAAAGTTCAAAAGCTTAAGAATGATAAATCGATACCGTCGCTTTATCGGTTTAGCCGCTTTTTGGTATGCTTTAGTTCACCTACTCGCTTATTTAGTTCTGCATGCTGGCTTTAATTTAAGTTGGATTCAAGAAGACTTATTAAAGCGTCCATATATCTATATTGGTGTACTGGCGTTTGTGATACTAGCGGCATTAGCGATTACCAGTCCTAAAGCTATGGTGAGAAAACTAGGTAAACGCTGGAAACCATTACATAAGATGGTTTACATAGCGGCATTAGCGACCTTGGCTCACTTATGGTGGCAGATTAAAGCAGACTCAGAGATAGCTATTTGGTTTACGCCATTTTTAGTGATTCCATTGCTTCTTCGCATAGATTTTAAAAAAATGAAAATTAATGCAAAAAACACTTGCACTAAATCTACCAGTCATTAATATACGCCCTCGCTGACACGGGGTAGCAAACAAGACTACACCGACAAGTTACCAAGTAACTCACTATCTTACACAGATAAGTCAGACGCTCTTTAAAATAGTTAATCAGATAATTTGTGTGGGCACTCGCTAGAGACTT